>CAVPQU010000017.1:0-10794 GCA_963707665.1 uncultured beta proteobacterium
GGCGGGCAGAAAAAAAGCCGTCGGCGAGTTGCCGGCGGCTTTTTTATGGGTATTCGGATTCAACTGTTCGACACCTGCTCCCATGGTCGGGGAAGAGTCCGCAACCGACCCGCATCAGCCAGACGCTCAGAGCTTTCAAACGTCTGTTGCATCGCCAAAAGCAGGCATACCGGCATTTGTGGAAACGGCGATTCTGCGCCGACAGGGCATGGTGGCGGCTAAGCATCGGAGTGCCGTACATCCTCTGGTTGCAGTCGTGATGCCTATTTCGGGCCGCATACCGCCGCTGGCATTTCTTCTTCGATGTGGCAGTAACTTTTAGGCAACCTTGATCTATCTTAAATCTCTGTCGCTACGCGGAATTGTGCTGGTTTCCCTTTCCTGCCATGTGGACGTAGCATTCTTTTTACAGATGAAATAAGGTCTGATTACTACGATCCGATACATCTGGAAGTCAGCAATGCGTCCTCTATCCGTCTTACAAATAGCAATGCAGAATCCCATGGAAGCTTGGGCATTCTTGCGGTGGACAATACATGACCCCGTGGAATCACGCCGGTACTTTATTGATCGTTGGAAGCATCGCGATTGGCGTATGCGTATGTATCCGCTTGATCATGACTGGCGTATTCGAATCGGATTGACTGACGATGACTGCAGGCAGACAGAACAACTATGGCCATCGGTTTTGACACGCTTGGAAGAACAGGGAATTCGTCCAGGGCCGGAAAGCTATTTTTTTTGGAACGATGGCGATCCTGCATTTATTCAGGCTATATGGTGCTTGGTGCGCCGACTAAAGGCGACCAAGGTGGTCGAGACCGGTGTGGCACACGGAGTGACCAGCCGATTCATTCTTGAGGCGCTCAGTATGCGTGGAGGACATCTCTGGAGTATTGACCTTCCACCGCCCGGCTCACCCGAAAAGCACCATGAAATCGGTGCTGCCGTGATTGATCGCACGAACTGGACCCTCATCCTTGGATCGAGCCGCCAACACTTACCTCACTTGTTACAGGAAATCGGGCCTATCGGCATCTTCGTACATGACAGTGAACACTCCTCGACCAACATGCTGTTCGAGATGCGCTTAGCGTGGAAGGCGGTGCGACCGGGTGGTGCCCTTATTGTTGACGATATTGATTTGAACTGGGCATTTGGTGAATTTAGCAAGCAGATTAAATGTGAGAAGTTGGTCGCAGAAGCGGAACCAATTCGACCTGACCTGCGAAGATTTAATCAAAAGGGATTGTTCGGAGTGCTGCTGAAGCCTCAAAGTTAAGCCATGAAGCATTAAAAGGCTATTTCGATAGGGTCGAACGCCAGGTGATGAGCGCGCAGGCGAAGTGCAGCATGGCGAGATAGCGGTCTTAACGCTTTTCCCATTGCACTCGCGGCTGACGAAACCGGTGCCGCCCGGTATGCGTACGCTCGACAACCCAGTGACAGGCACGTCCACCGTGCTGCTTCTTGTTCCCCTTCTCGTCGCGCCTACGTCTTATGAAATCCCGGATAATTTCCCTCGCAGTGCTGGCAGCCTCCGTAGCGTCAGCTAGTGCCATGGCCGTTTTGGTCAAACTGACCAGGCCGCAAATGGACAAAGTGGTTGCTGGTTCTGGTAATTTTGGGAAAGCTCTATAACCGCTGACGGATAGCTGCGGCCTGTTACAAAAATCGATGGAATGACCGCTCCCCATTCTGAAGCGCACTTTTTCTCAACTATGTTCGACGGACAGCTTCTGGCCGCTCGAAGTCTATCAACGATGTCCGCAGCCGACCGTCACCGCCACCCGAAGCGGTTCGAGAAAAGGCGCGAACACCGATGTAAGATTGAATTTTGCCGTTCGACTACTCTAAGTTGAACCCTCGGTATCTTCGCTGTAAATGCCCAGACTGAGTGTCGCACTACAGCAGCGCCGCTCTTAGCGCAGTGCGGCAATATTGATGGCACTGGCTCCGCAGGCCTGCACCAGTGCGGGGTCGTGACTGGCGAACAGCACGACCCGATCTCGGGACCAGATCTTGAATTGTTCGGCCAGCACGGCGCGAGCCTGCGCGTCTAGCCCGTTGCTGGGGCCGTCCGCGATGACGACGGCCGGCTCACCCAAGGCGGCGGCCGTCAGGAAGACCTTGCGGCGCGTACCCGTCGACATCTGTTCGAAGCGCTTATCCAGATGCGGTTCCAGCCCCAGTTTGTATGCCAGATCGAGCACGTCATCGTCGAGCGTTGTGTTCTTTTCCGAGGCGACTTGCTCGAGCAATCCACGCCCGGTCTGCAGGGGAAACGCCAAGCAATTGTCGGGCACATAGGCCATGCGGGCCTTGGCTTGCAGGGGCGTTTGGATGAGCGAATACCCGTCGACCCAGACGTCGCCCGCATCCGGCGCGATCACGCCCGCGATGATGCCCAGCAAGCTGGATTTGCCGGTGCTGTCTTCTTCGCATAGCGCCACACACCCGGGCGGGAACGTATGAGTCAGCTCCTGGAATAGACGGTGGTCGCCATAGCGCTTGCTGAGATTGTCGATGCGTAGCATGCCGGGCAGTATACGCAGGAACGCGGCGCGCGGCCAGATCTCGTAACGGACTCTTGACGGGCGGTCTCATGCTCCCGATGGCGTTGACGGAACTGGGATTGATTGATGAGGTTGAGTTTGTCGTACAGCCCCGGCTAGTGGGCCATGGTCCGAGACGTTGTTCGCAGGGTTATCGAAGTACGTCGACTTGAAGCTCGTGAGCCGAGTGAAGTTCCGTTCGGGGGCAGTGGCGATGCGGTATGAGCCGAAAAGGTAACCAGCCCGCCATGTTAAATTGGTATTTTGCGATTTATAACAAGTTAGGCCGACATCCGAACATGCGAGAGGAGAATCATGAGCAAAGTATTCGTCAACATTGGACTTAGCCTCGATGGCTACATGGCACCGGAAGGAATGACCATGGAGAATTGGGACACGCCTGAGTACAAGAACTGGGGCGCCAAGTGGGGTGCGCTGATGGCCTGGATCATCAATCAACAGTACTTCCGCGAGAACCTCAAGTTCGGACCAGGGGGAGAGACCGGCCCGGTCAATGACCTGGTTCGCAGCACCACGGAGCGCATCGGTGCCAACATCATGGGCAAGCGAATGTTCGACCAAGGCGAGCGCGCCTGGCCAGAGGAGGCTCCGTTTCACACACCGGTATACGTTCTTACCCATGAGAAACGCGAACCCTGGGTGCGCCCCGGCGGGACGACCTTTTACTTCATCAATGACGGGCCGGAGCGTGCCCTGGAGCTGGCTCGGGAATCCGCAGGCAGTCGTGATATTCGTATCGCGGGTGGAGCGGATGTGATCCAGCAGTACCTGAACCTGGGTGTCGTCGACGAGCTGGAAATCGCCTTGGCACCCGTGTTGTTCGGCGGCGGGCGGCGTCTCTTCGAGAACCTGCGCGAGCCCGGGCCGCAGTTTCGCATTGACAGGGTTCTTGATGGTCCAGCCGCCACACACTTGCGCTATGTGCGTCAGTGAGGGCGGCCTAACAACCGGTTGCAGCGGAGCGTTATCCCTATCATTTGTTTTTCGCACGCTATTTCTCACCACATTGGTCATGGCCACCGATCTGGCTAGTCATCGCGCCGAACTAGCTGCTCATGAACACCGAAATACGCCCTTGCAAACCTCGCATTGATTTCTCTTGAAAACGCGAGGCAGGCCACGTCTAAAGCGGCGTTCGGTCATTAACGCCTGAAGGTCCACCCCTGGCCGATTGCAGACTTTGGCAGTCACGGTTTCAACACCTCACTCCCGACACCTTTTTATCACGGCACCCTCTCTGGGAAGCGACGCCGAAGGCACGCCCAGTTTGGTTCGTAATCAGTGCGGAAGACTTCACGCACTTCCTGCCTGCTCACATACTCCACATGTCAGCTAGAATTTTCGCCTATGAAATGGATGTTTTTACAATATACTCCCGAATTTACAAAAATCCTGCTCGAGCATCGTGTACCATTTGCCGCCGCCATATCTTATCGGTCGTTCCCGCGCCGGTAAGCGCAAACCTGACCGCGCGCGGCGTTTCGCCGCCAAGCAACGACACTGGGCTCCCGACTAAGGCACGCGGGAACGACCGGCAACGCGATACGCTATCAAGCCGTTCGCCGTCCCGAACTCATGCCGAGTCTCCTCAGCGCGGCTCCAGCGTCAGTGTTCCCAACTGGTCTTTTTCCACCGACGGCCGCTGCATCTGCATGGGCAGGTAGGCGACCTCGGCCCAGCGCTGGCTGAAGTTGCGATACAGCGGCGACAGCACATTGCCGGATTGCCCGGTCGAATGGATAAAGCGCGATTTTTCCGGATCGGCCAGGTCGTACAGTGCGCGCAGGCTCGGCGCGTGGCGGTTGGTGAATGGCTCCTTTTCATCACTCAGGTTGTAGCGCCCCACGTCGACCGTATAGTTGTCGCCGGGCGAGGGAACACGGACATCGAATACCTTGGCCAGCAGCGGCACCTTGCCAAACGGCCGGTGCTCGGAGCGCGCTTCATGCGCATCGCCCCAGCGCCATTTCCCCGGATCGCCATAGCGGCGCTGCAAATCGTCCAGCGTCGCTTCCAGCGAGTCTGAGAGCAGCTTGGCGCATAGCGGCAGCGCCTGTTCGGCCGGCAGCGGCTGGCGCGCATCGCCGCACCAGGCGCCCAGTTGCTGCGGGTTTTTCAGGATATCGGCCAGCGGCTGCTGCATATTCCGCAGTGACCAGAAGTCCTGCATCATTGCCTCTCCCAGCTCATCGGCGAACATGCGGCGCGACAATTCGCGCAGCCAGGCGTTCAGGATCAACGGCTCGGACTGCGCCACGCCCATGCTGCCATCCCATTTGGACAGCGCCGCCAGCGCGCTCTTGGCACGTTCCGAGGCCGGCTGGGTGCGCAGCAACAGCGGCAGCACTTCGCGCGCCGCCAGCGACAGCACGTCTTTCTGGATCGCCCCAAAGCTGTCCAAGCTGTGCTTCGGCGTCGCCGCCATCAGTTCCGCGATGCGGTCGGCACGATATGGCAGATGCCATTCGCTGGTCAGGAAATACGGGTAATCGGGTGCGACAATTTTTTCATTGGCCGTGATCACCTGATGGCTGGCCGGGTTGAACTGGTGCGGTAACGATTCAAACGGAATGAAACCAGCCCAGTCGTAGCGCGCGTCCCAGCCGGGCGCCGGCGCCAGTCCGTGCAAGTCGTTTTCCGCCTTGCGGATCGGTACCCGACCCGGTGCGATGAAGCCGATATTGCCGTCGATGTCTGCATACACCATGTTCTGTTGCGGCGAAGCGAAGTCGCGCGCACTGGCCACGAAATCTTGCCAGTTGTTCGCATGGTTCATGCGCACCCCGGCCTGCAGCGTCAGGTCGTCCGGCCGCAGCGCGGTCCAGGCAAAGGCGATGACATGGGTTTTGGCATCCACCGGTGCACGGTCGGCAAACGGCAGCGCACCACTGATGATCGGCCCATGCCGGCTTTCCCTCACCTCCAGCGTCACATCCGGCTGGCCCTTGACCTTGATGATTTCGCTGCGAATCTTGAAATCCGCCCAGCCGTCCGGCGTCTGATACTGCTTCGGATCGGCTGGATTGATGCGTTCGATGAACAGATCCTGCACGTCCGGCCCGGTATTGGTGAAACCCCAGGCAATGCGGTCGTTGCGCCCCAGCACCACCGCCGGCAAGCCGGGCAACGTGGCGCCGATCACATTCAGGCCGGGCGCCGACAGATGGGCGAAATACCAGAGCGCCGGCGCCGACAGGCCCAGATGCGGATCATTCGCCAGCAGTGGCTTGCCGCTTTCGGTGCGAGCCCCGTCCACCACCCAGTTGTTGGAACCCATGCCGTCGATATACGACGGTGGCGCGATCGCCGCGACTTTTTCCAGTTGCTGCGTGGTGCCCGCCAGCTGGCTATACAGCTTGGTGTAATCCTGTGTCGGCAATGGCGCATCGCCCGGATACGGCGGCATGAACTGGTTGATGCGCTCCAGCGGCAGCCGTTGCGCCAGCCGCATGCGCAGCAGTTCCTGGGTCCAGTTGGCGCCCAGGTCCCATGCCATCATGGTTTGCCAGCCGATCGAATCCACCGGCTGCCACGGCGCTGGTGCCGGCGCGCCAGACAGCAGGAATTCCGGCGGCAGCGGCCCCTTGCGGTTGGCCAGGTAGGCGTTCACGCCCTTGGCGTAGGCCTCCAGCGCGGCGCGCGCGTCCGGCGCCAGGTTTTGCAGGATCGCTTCGGCGTTGCGCTGCACACCGAGCGTGCGCAGGAAGCGGTCGGTATCGGCGGCCGCCGGCCCGAGGATTTCCGCCATCGTGCCAGCCGGAATCCGCCGGTTCAACTCCATTTGCCACAGGCGATCCTGTGCGTGCGCAAAGCCCAGTCCGAAGTAGGCATCGGCCGCGGATTGCGCATAGATGTGCGGCACGCCTTGCGCGTCGCGCACGATGTCGATTGCCGCGCCCGGACCCACCAGTTGCAGCTTGCCGTCGATTTGCGGCTGGCTGGCGCTGCGATACCAGAGAAAGACCGCGATCAACGCCACCATCATCACAAGTAGGGCGGCTCCGACTCCCTTCAGGATTTTTTTCATGGATTTTTATATAGTGGAAAATGATGAATGCGTGGCAGATTATCATAGCCTTGCCACAGCACAGCCTGAAAACGGCACGATGCAAATCGAATATAGTTACGGCAACTCCCCCGAAAGAATCCATCTCATGAAATTTGACGTCGCCATCGTCGGCAGCGGACTGGCCGGCCTGTCGGTCGCCCTGCATCTTGCCCAAACCCATCAAGTTGCGCTCATTTCCAAACGCTCGCTGCTCGACGGCGCCAGCAACTGGGCGCAGGGCGGCATTGCCGCCGTGCTCGACTCCGACGACAGTCGTCGAGCAGCACATCGCGGACACGCTGGTCGCCGGCGCCGGCCTGTGCGACGAAAGCGCCACCCGCTTCATCGTCGAACACGGCCGCGAAGCGATCGAATGGCTGATCGAGCAAGGCGTGCCGTTCACCCGCGACGCCAGCGCCGAACTGGGCTTCCACCTGACCCGCGAAGGCGGCCACAGCCAGCGCCGCATCATCCACGCCGCCGACGCCACCGGCCACGCGGTGCAGGTGACGCTGGAACAGAAGGTGCGCGCGCCATCCGAACATCACGCTGCTGGAACACCATTACGCGATCGACCTCATCACCTCGGCCAAGCTCGACGCCGAAAGTCGGTCACCGGCCAGCGCTGCCTCGGCCTGTATCGTGCAGAACGTCAAGACCGGCAAGGTGCTGACCGTCGCCGCCGACCACACGGTGCTGGCCACCGGCGGCGCCGGCAAGGTCTACCTGTACACCACCAATCCCGACACCGCGACCGGCGACGGCATCGCGATGGCCTGGCGCGCCGGCTGCCGCGTCGCCGAACATGGAATTCATCCAGTTCCACCCGACCTGCCTGTACCACCCGTATGCCAAGTCCTTCCTGATCAGCGAGGCGGTGCGCGGCGAAGGCGGCCTGCTGAAGCTGCCGGCCGAAGCCGGTGCCGCCGCCGGCACCCGCTTCATGCCGGCGCACGACGAGCGCGCCGAACTGGCGCCGCGCGACGTCGTGGCGCGCGCGATCGACTTCGAGATGAAGAAACGCGGGCTGGATCACGTCGACCTCGATATCAGCCATCAGTCGACCGGAATTCTTAAAAGAACATTTCCCCACCATCTATGCCGCGCTGCCTGGAACTCGGCATCGACATCACGCAAGCAGCCGATCCCGGTGGTGCCGGCAGTGCATTTCACCTGCGGCGGCGTGGTCACCGACCTCGTCGGGCCGCACCGATTTACCGGGCCTGTATGCGGTCGGCGAAAGCGCCGTACACCGGCCTGCACGGCGCCAACCGGCTGGCCAGCAACTCGCTGCTGGAATGCCTGGTCTTCGGCCGCGCCGCCGCCCAGTACATCGAACAGCAGCCGAAACAAAAAGCCGATCGCGCTGCCGGCCTGGGACGAAAGCCGCGTCACCGACGCCGATGAGGAAGTGGTCATCGCGCACAACTGGGACGAGCTGCGCCGCTTCATGTGGAATTACGTCGGCATCGTGCGCACCACCAAGCGGCTGGAGCGCGCCCAGCACCGGATCGGCCTGCTGAAGGAAGAGATCGACGAGTACTACGCCAATTTCCGCATCACGCGCGACTTGCTGGAATTGCGCAACCTGGTCGACGTCGCTTCGCTGATCGTCAACAGCGCGCTGACGCGCCACGAAAGCCGCGGGCTGCACTACAGCCTGGATTATCCGGAAACGCTGGCCGAAGGCGCTGCCGACGGTATTGGCGCCAGGCCGGAAACGTTGAGCGCCGACAGGATTCGCCAAGCCGTGATGGGATATCCCGCAACGGCTATGTCTTCGAGCCATTCTCTAGGTCGAAATTCTTTATGGCCGGAGTATATTGAATAAGCTACCGTTTGTCCGGCGAAATTGACTGCCAGTCATGGGAGTATATGATGACTGTAAATAAGCGTTGCAGGCAAAAATGGCCGTTTTAAATTCAGCAACGATGTAGCCAGTCCTTGCGCGTCATGAGAGTCCCGGCGTGGATGACGCGCCCCGCTTTCGCACCCTGCTCTTCTGCGCTTTGCATGGTCCGCATCGGCGTCTATCTCTGTTTTTGTAGACCCCTGTTTTCCTGTGCCGCCCAACTGCCGGCCGTGCCGATCAGCTCGACGCGGTGATATTGCATGGGTCTCGATTCGGCCCCGAGGCGCTGCCTTGGAGATCTTCAAGGACGTCCAAATGCCTGGCGATATTCCGCTGGAGTCAGCGCCGTCAGTTCCTTGAACATGCGCCGCATGCTGGAGTCGCTGCTGAAGCCGAGTTCGGCGCTGATGGTATTGGCCGGTACGCTGGAGTGGATCAGGCGCTCGCTGGCCTGATTTAGCTTGATCCGTCGCAAATAGCTTGCCACCGTTAATCCTGTGACGGCGGCGACTTTCCTGGCCAGCGTCCGTTCGGTCGTATGCAACTCCTCCGCCAAGCGGCGCACCGTCACTTCGGCCGCCGGGATTTGTTCGGTGACGGCATACAGCTTGCGCAGCAGCCGATCCGGTTGTTCGACCAGATTCATCGTTTGAAAGGCAAGGTGGGTCCGCTCCGGGCGCGGCAAGACCATGAGTTTCGTCAGGTCGCGATAGGCTTCCATACTGAGGCGCTCCTCGATGAATGCCTGGGCGATCGGCAGATAGCCGTTCACCCCCGATGCGGTTGCGGTACGCGGATTGAAAATACTGGTGCGTTCGGTTTGCCAAATGATTTTCGGATGGCGCTCCCGCATCAAGTCGCCCAACCACCATGTCACCGTCGCTTTTTGTCCGTTTAGCCTGCCGCTGGGGGCGATCAGGCAGACGCCGGTGCAGTAACTCCACAGCATGACGCTTTTCTGAAGGCCGCCCAGCACTGCGATTACATCCGCATTCCGGCCCAGGGCGTCGGCTATCTGCTGCGAGGACTCGGCCCAGAATCCGGGCACCAGTATCGCGTCAAGGCGGGCGCCCTGAATCGCGGCCACGGCTTCCAGCGATTGGCCATGAGCGCATTCGACATGGCCTGCTTGCTCGGCTACGAACAGCGGCTCGAAAAGACGCGCGCCGGCGCGCCGGTTCGCCGCATGCAAAAGATCCGCGAAGGCGAACAAGCCGGCCGGCATGCATTTGGGATACAGGAGTAAACCGATACGAAAAGGAGTCGTTTGCGGCATGGCAGAAAATGAATGTTTAATGTCAGTTCCTGCCATTTTAAGTGGAGCGTCGAAATCGGACAATGAGCCTTCTCATCAAGAAGGAGTCCTCATGAAAATCACGCAGCTACGCAATGCGACGGCGGTTCTTGAAATCGGCAACTACCGGATCCTGATTGATCCGATGCTGGCGCCCAAAGACGCCCTGCCGCCCCTGAAATTGCTCGGCCAACGCCAGCGCAATCCGGTCGTTGACTTGCCGGCCGTGAGCGAGTCGACCCTCGAAACGGTGACGCATTGCCTGATCACGCACTGCCAAAAGGGACACTTCGATCATCTCGACCGCCTGGGAAAGCAGTGGCTGCGCGAGCGGCAGATTCCGGTCATTTGCACGCCGCATGATGCAGGCTATCTTCATGAACGCGGCCTGAAGACCATCCCGCTACCGGAGAATCACCTGGAACCCCAAGCGTTTCTGGGCGGGCAGATCAGGACCGTGCCTTGCACGCATGGCAAAGGCGCGATCGGTCTGTTAATGGAGCATGGCGTCGGCTACTTCATTGAAATGCCGGGGGAACCAAGCCTGTATCTGTCGGGCGACACGATTCTTACGCAGACGGTGCGTGAATTCCTGCAGCGGCAGCAGCCGCAAATCTCGCTGGTTCCCGCCGGCGGAGCCAAATTTGACCTTGGGCACGAAATCATCATGGGCGTCAACGAAGTGATCGAGGTCACACAGACGGTGACAGGCACGGTGGTCGCCAACCATCTGGAAGCGCTCAGTCATTGCCCGGTAACGCGAACGGGATTGCGCGCCGCAGCCGCGCGCGCAGGAGTCGGAGAACGGCTGCGGATTCCCGAAGACGGAGAAACATTGGAATTCAGCGTCTGAGATTTGTGACCGTTTATGGCGGAAGCTGGACATGCTTCGTGTGCCGAACATGGCCATTGCGATTCGAGCATGCCTTGCAACGCCCAGTCCGCTACAAAGGCGTGCCCTCTTGCCCCCGAACCCGGCCTAGGCGGCCATGCCAATCGCCGTGTCCGACGGCGCCGGCCCGAT
>CAVPQU010000018.1:0-643801 GCA_963707665.1 uncultured beta proteobacterium
ATTAATGATCTTGCAGCTTGGCCAACTGCTCGCGCAGTTTCTCCAGCGTCGCCGAGAAATTCGCCAGGCGCTCCTTTTCCTGCGCCACCACCGGCGCCGGCGCGCGGGCGACGAAGCTTTCGTTGCCCAGCTTGGCGGTGGCCTTGGCGATCTCGCCTTCGAGCGCGCGATTTCCTTGCCAGGCGCTCGCGCTCGGCGGCGACGTCGATCTCGACCTTGCAGCATCAGCTTGGTGGTGCCGACGATCGACACCGCCGCCGGCGACTCCGGCAGCGCGTCGACGATCTGCACTTCCGACAGCTTGCCCAGCGCCTGCAGGTAGGGCGCGAAGACTTGCAGCCGCGCCTGCTGTTCGGCGCTGGCCGGCTTCGACGATCAGCGGCACGCGCAGCGACGGCGACAGCTGCATTTCGCCGCGCAGGTTGCGGGAGGCGTCGGTCAGCGCCTTCAGCTGCGCCATCCAGGCTTCGGCCTGCTCGTCGATCTGTGCCGGTTGCGCGACCGGGTAGGGCTGCAGCATGATCGTGTCGCCGTCGGCTTTCAGCGTGCGCCGGCCAGCGGCGCGACGGTCTGCCACAGCTGCTTCGGTGACGAACGGAATGATCGGGTGCGCCAGGCGCAGCACCACTTCCAGCACGCGCAGCAGGGTGTGGCGGGTGGCGCGCTGCTGCGCCTCGCTGCCGTGCTGGACCTGCACCTTGGCCACTTCCAGGTACCAGTCGCAGTACTCGTCCCAGACGAACTTGTAGATGGCGGAGGCGATGTTGTCGAAGCGGTAGTCGTCGAAGCCCTTGGCCACTTCCTGCTCGGTGCGCTGCAGCAGCGAGATGATCCAGCGGTCGGCCTGCGAGAATCGGTAGCGTCGGCGCGCATCGCCCGGCGCCTCGAGCCGCAATCCTTGCCTTCGGTGTTCATCAGCACGAAGCGGGTCGCGTTCCACAGCTTGTTGCAGAAGTTGCGGTAGCCCTCGCAGCGGCCCAGGTCGAAGTTGATGTTGCGGCCCAGCGAGGCGTAGCTGGCCATCGTGAAGCGCACCGCGTCGGTGCCGAAGGCCGGGATGCCCGTCCGGGAATTCCTTGCGCGTGGCCTTGGCGATCTTCGTCGGCGTGCTTCGGATTCATCAGGCCGGTGGTGCGCTTGGCGACCAGCGCTTCGACGTCGATGCCGTCGATCAGGTCGATCGGGTCGAGCGTGTTGCCCTTCGACTTGGACATCTTCTGGCCGTTCGGCGTCGCGCACCAGGCCGTGCACGTAGACGGTCTCGAACGGCACCTTGCCGGTGAAGTGCGTGGTCATCATGACCATGCGCGCCACCCAGAAGAAGATGATGTCGAAGCCGGTCACCAGCACCGACGACGGCAGGAACATCTGCGTAGTCCGGCGTCTCTTCCGGCCAGCCGAGCGTCGAGAACGGCACCAGCGCCGACGAGAACCAGGTGTCGAGCACGTCGTCGTCGCGCTGCAGCGCGCCTGGTAACCGCCGTGCGCCGGCCTTGCGCCTTGGCTTCGTCTTCGCTGCGCGCGACGTAGATATTGCCGTCGTCGTCGTACCAGGCCGGGATCCGGTGGCCCCACCACAGCTGGCGCGAGATGCACCAGTCCTGGATGTTGTTGAGCCACTGGTTGTAGGTGGTGGTCCAGTTTTCCGGGACGAACTTGATCTCGCCGTTCGCGACTTTTTCCAGCGCGACTTCGGCGATCGACTTGCCCGGGGAAGGCGTGCCTTCCGGCGCCGGCTTGCTCATCGCGACGAACCACTGGTCGGTCAGCATCGGCTCGATGACGACGCCGGTGCGGTCGCCGCGCGGCACCATCAGCTTGTGCGGCTTGACCTGCTTCCAGCAAGCCCTGCGCGTCGAGGTCGGCGACGATCTGCTTGCGCGCGGCGAAGCGGTCCAGGCCGCGGTATTGTCTCGGGCGCGTTGTCGTTGATCTTGGCGTCCAGCGTCAGGATGCTGATCATGCGCCAGCTTGTGGCGCTGGCCCACCGCGTAGTCGTTGAAGTCGTGCGCCGGCGTGATCTTCACGCAGCCGGTGCCGAATTCCTTGTCGACGTAGTCGTCGGCGATGACCGGGATTTCGCGGCCGGTCAGCGGCAGCTTGAGCATCTTGCCGACCAGGTGCGTGTAGCGCTCGTCGGTCGGGTCGACCGCCACGGCGACGTCGCCCAGCATGGTTTCCGGGCGGGTGGTGGCGACCGTCAGGTGGCCGCTGCCATCGGCCAGCGGGTAGCGGATGTACCACATCGAGCCGTCTTCTTCTTCCGACACCACTTCGAGGTCGGACACCGCGGTGCCCAGCACCGGGTCCCAGTTGACCAGGCGCTTGCCGCGGTAGATCAGGCCCTGCTCGAACAGGCGCACGAACACTTCGGTCACGGCCTTCGAAGCGCGGCTCGTCCATCGTGAAGTATTCGCGGCTCCAGTCGGTCGAGGCGCCCAGGCGGCGCATCTGGCCGGTGATGGTGTAGCCGGATTTTTCTTTCCATTCCCAGACTTTTTCGACGAACTTTTCGCGGCCGAGGTCGTGGCGCGAAATCTTTTGCGCGTCGAGCTGGCGTTCGACCACGATCTGGGTCGCGATGCCGGCGTGGTCGGTGCCCGGAATCCAGGCCGTGTTGAAGCCGCGCATGCGGTAGTAGCGGGTCAGGCCATCCATGATGGTCTGGTTGAACGCATGCCCCATGTGCAGGGTGCCGGTCACGTTCGGCGGCGGCAGCTGGATGCTGAACGACGGGCTTGCCGGGGTCGGTGGTGGCGGTGAAGTAACCGCGCTGTTCCCATTCGGTGCGCCAGAATTGTTCAATGTCGGCGGGCTCGAAAGACTTGGCTAATTCCATGGTGGACTTTGTGTTGAGACGAAACCGAACATTATAAGGGAGGCCCTCGCTGACTTCGGCCGGCATGGCGGCTATAATGGTTCTCGTTGCCGCGCTTCGCCGCGCAACACACGCTAGGGGTCCTGGCTGCTTGCAAACCGGAAACGGAGTGCGGGCAACCGGGTGAGAAAAACCCTCCGAACCTGATCTGGGTAATGCCAGCGAAGGGAAGCTTGAGAGAATCAGGGCTGCAGTCATTCCGCCATTCGTGCAACTGCCGCCGATCTGCTCCAAAACTCCTTTGCTGGCTCTTTAGCCGCCGCCGTGTCATTGCGACACCACGCAAAGGAGCCACCATGAATGCCAATCCGAAATTTCTGTCCGCCACCGCCATCGTCGACGAGGCCGCCATCCAGCCCTTGCCGAATTCGCGCAAGATCTACGTCACGGGCTCGCGCCCCGATATCCGCGTGCCGATGCGCGAAATCACCCAGTCCGATACCGCCGACCTCGTTCGGCGCCGAAAAGAATCCGCCGATCTACGTCTACGACACTTCCGGGCCCGTACACCGATCCCGACGTCAAGATCGACATCCGTTCCGGCCTGGCCACGCCGCGCCTGCCGTGGATCCTGGAACGCGGCGACACCGAAGAATCTGCCGGGCCCATCGTCGCACTACGGCCTCGAGCGCCTGACCGATCCGCAACTGGCCGAACTGCGCTTCAACCTGCACCGCACGCCGCGCCGCGCCATGGCCGGCAAGAACGTCACGCAGATGCACTACGCGCGGCAAGGCATCATCACGCCGGAGATGGAATACATCGCGATCCGCGAAAACCATGCGCCGCGCGCGAATACCTGGAAGAGCCTGAAGAGCCTCCGGCCCGATGCGGCGAAAAGCTGGCCGAGACTGATGGGCCGCCAGCATCCGGGCCAGTCGTTCGGCGCCGCGCATCCCGACGCCGAAGCGATCACGCCCGAATTCGTGCGCGAGGAAGTGGCGCGCGGCCGCGCCATCATCCCGGCCAACATCAACCACCCGGAAATCGAGCCGATGATCATCGGCCGCAACTTCCTGGTGAAGATCAACGCCAACATCGGCAACTCGGCGGTGACGTCGTCGATCGGCGAGGAAGTCGACAAGATGACCTGGGCGATCCGCTGGGGCGGCGACACGGTGATGGATCTGTCGACCGGCAAGCACATCCACGAAACGCGCGAATGGATCATCCGCAATTCGCCGGTGCCGATCGGCACGGTGCCGATCTACCAGGCGCTGGAAAAGGTCAACGGCAAGGCCGAAGACCTGACCTGGGAAATCTTCCGCGACACGCTGATCGAGCAGGCCGAGCAGGGCGTCGATTACTTCACGATCCACGCCGGCGTGCTGCTGCGCTACGTGCCGCTGACGGCCAAGCGCATGACCGGCATCGTCTCGCGCGGCGGCTCGATCATGGCCAAGTGGTGCCTCGCGCATCACAAGGAATCGCTTCCTGTACAAGCACTTCGAAGACATCTGCGAAATCATGAAGGCCTACGACGTCTCCTTCTCGCTCGGCGACGGCCTGCGTCCCGGCTCGATCTACGACGCCAACGACGAAGCGCAACTGGGCGAACTGAAGACGCTCGGCGAACTGACGCAGATCGCCTGGAAGCACGACGTGCAGGTGATGATCGAAGGCCCCGGCCACGTGCCGATGCAGCTGATCAAGGAAAACATGGACCTGCAGCTGGAGCAGTGCGACGAAGCGCCGTTCTACACGCTCGGGCCGCTGACCACCGACATCGCGCCCGGCTACGACCACATCACCTCCGGCATCGGCGCGGCGATGATCGGCTGGTACGGCACGGCGATGCTCTGCTACGTGACGCCGAAGGAGCACCTGGGCCTGCCGAACAAGGACGACGTCAAGGACGGCATCATCACCTACAAGATCGCCGCGCACGCCGCCGACCTGGCCAAGGGCCATCCGGGCGCGCAGATCCGCGACAACGCGCTGTCGAAGGCGCGCTTCGAATTCCGCTGGGAAGACCAGTTCAACCTCGGCCTCGATCCGGACAAGGCGCGCGAATTCCACGACGAGACGCTGCCGAAGGATTCGGCCAAGGTGGCGCATTTCTGCTCGATGTGCGGGCCGCATTTCTGCTCGATGAAGATCACGCAGGACGTGCGCGAATACGCGGCCGCAGCAAGGCATTTCCGAGATCGCGGCGCTGAAGCAGGGCATGGAAGTGAAGGCGGTCGAGTTCGTGAAGAGCGGCGCCGAGATTTATCGCAAGCAGTGAGCCTTGAAATGACAATGATCGAAATCGAATTGAACGGCGCGCCGCACGCGGTGGCGCCGCCGCACAATCTGCAGGAGCTGGTCGACGCGCTGGAACTGGCCGGCAAGGGCATGGCGGTCGCCGTCAACCGCGAAGTGGTGCCGCGCCAGCGGTGGGCGGAACGGGCATTGCAGCCGCGTGACCGGGTCGACATCGTGCGTGCGATCGGCGGCGGCTGAACGCGGGGTTGCGCAAGGCATGCCTTGCGCCGCGTGAATCCGAGCCGCTTGCAAGCGGCGAGGTGAGGGTCGCCAAACCCGCCATGTGCAAGGACCGAGAAATACAGGAGAACTTGAATGAGTAACTCGCATACAAACAGCCCGTCCGATGGCCTGACCATCGCCGGCAAAACCTACCGCTCGCGCCTGCTGGTCGGCAGCGGCAAGTACCGCGACCTCGATGAAACGCGCGCCGCGACCGAAGCCGCCGGCGCCGAGATCATCACGGTCGCGATCCGCCGCGTCAACATCGGCCAGGACCCGAACGCGCCGAGCCTGCTCGGACGCGGTGCCGCCGTCGCGCTACACGATCCTGCCCAACACCGCCGGCTGCTACAACGCCCAGGACGCGGTGTACACGCTGCAGCTGGCGCGCGAACTGCTGAACGGCCACAAGCTGGTCAAGCTCGAAGTGCTGGGCGACGAAAAGACGCTGTTCCCGAACATGCCGGAAACCCTGAAGGCGGCGGAGACGCTGGTCAAGGACGGCTTCGACGTCATGGTCTATTGCAGCGACGATCCGATCCAGGCGCGCATGCTGGAAGACATCGGCTGCGTCGCGGTGATGCCGCTGGCTTCGCTGATCGGCTCCGGCATGGGCATCCTGAATCCGTGGAACCTGTCGCTGATCATCGAGCAGGCGAAGGTGCCGGTGCTGGTCGACGCCGGCGTCGGCACCGCCTCGGATGCGGCGATCGCGATGGAGCTCGGCTGCGACGGCGTGCTGATGAACACCGCGATCGCCGGCGCGCGCGATCCGGTGCGCATGGCGCGCGCCATGCGGCTGGCGGTCGAGGCCGGGCGCGAGGCCTATCTGGCGGGACGCATTCCAAGGAAATTCGCCGCTTCGCCGTCGTCGCCGATGGCGGGGCGGGTGCAATGAGCTTCGCCCATCAGGCGCCGCCCAGCGTACTGGTATTTTCCGGCTCCGATCCCAGCGGCGGCGCCGGCATGCAGGCCGACATCACGGCGATTGCGGCGCTCGGCGCGCATCCGTTTTCGGTGCCGACCGTGCTGACGGTGCAGGACAACGAACGCGTGTTCGGCGTGCATCCGCTGCCGCCGGAACTGGTGCGGCAGCAGGCGCAAGTGCTGATCGACCGTTTCCGCATCGACGCCGTCAAGCTCGGCATGGTCGGCAACCGCGCCAATGCCGAAGTGATCGCCGAGATGATCCATGGCTTGCGCGCGCGCCAGCCGGAGCTGCCGGTGGTGTTCGATCCGGTGCTGGCCAACAACGGCGGCGATGCACTGTCGCTGGAGGAGCCGATCGCGGCGATCGCGCCGCTGTTCGCGCTGGCGTCGGTCATCACGCCGAACCGGATCGAGGCGCAGCGCTTGTGCGACGGCGCCACCGGATGCCGAAGAGCAGGGCCGGATGCTGCTGGCGCGCGGCTGCGCCCACGTGCTGCTGAAGGGCGGCCACGGGCCGGAGCGCGAAGTGGTCGTCAACCGGCTGTACGGCGCCGACGGCAGCCGGGAATCCTGGAGCTGGCCGCGCCTGGCCGGCGAATTTCACGGCAGCGGCTGCACGCTGGCGGCGGCCGTCGCGGCGCTGCTGGCGCAGGGCCAGCGCATGCAGGCGGCGGTGGCGCAGGCGCAGGCCTATTGCCAGCAGGCGCTGGCGCGATTCCTACGCGCTGGCGCCGGGCCAGCGCTTCCCCAACCGCACCGCGCCGTTTCTGAAGGAGGCCGCATGAAGGACGTCATGAAGGGCTTGTATCTGGTCACGCCCGACTGGGACGACACCGAAAGACTGCTGGCGGTCACCGAGCGCGCGCTGCAGGGCGGCGCGGCGCTGGTGCAGTACCGCCACAAGAGCGCCGGCGCCGACCTGCGGCAGGAGCAGGCGGCGGCCGTGCTGGCGCTGTGCCGGCGCTACCGGCGGCCCCTGATCATCAACGATTTCGTCGAGCTGTGCGAAGCGCTGGATGCGGACGGCGTGCACGTCGGCGGCACCGACGCCGCGGTGGCCGAGGTGCGGGCGCGGCTGGGCGCGGCACAAGATCGTCGGCGCTTCCTGCTACGGCGAGCTGCAGCTGGCGCGCGACGCGCATCGGGCCGGCGCCAGCTATGTCGCCTTCGGCGGCTTTTATCCGTCGCGCGTCAAGAAATATCCGGTGACCACGCCGCTCGCCATCATCAATGCGGCGAAGGCCGAAATCCCGCTGCCGGCGGTGGTGATCGGCGGCATGACGGCGGACAACGCCGCGCCGCTGGTGGCGGCCGGCGCCGACATGGTGGCGGCGATCACCAGCGTTTATCTGGCGCCGGAGCCCGCAGGCGGCTGCGCGCGCATTCGACGCGCTATTCGCTGCCTGACGCGGTTTTTATCCAGCCCGTTATAAGTCCGGCTGGCGTGCCTCTGCTGCCAGCAGCGGCTGCAGCGCCGTTGCCCACACTTCGGCGTCGACGGCGCGCTGCGGCATTGCCGCCGTTTCGCAGCAGGCAGGCGTCGGCCCCGGGCTGGCGCAACGGCTGCAAGGCGCTCAAGGCGGCAATCAGTTGCGGCGTCAGCCGGTCCAGCACCGGCCGCACGCTGCGTCCCAGATCCGGCACATCGGTAAACGGCGCCTGATGTTGCGCGCGCCATTGCTGATGCAATTGACGTTGGAGCAGCTTGCCGGCCTCGAATTGTGCCTGGAAAAATGCCACGGCCAGTGCCGGTTCCAAGCCGCCTTGTAGCGCGCTTTGCGCGACGTCCTCCAGGATTTTTCGCTCCCGTGCCGGGTCGTCGATCGGCGCTCCGGAATTCCATTTGCTGCGCGCCACCAGCGGCGCCACGGCCAGCCGTTCTTCCATCAGTCGGAACAGGTGCCGTAGTTGAAGCTGCCGGTTCTGGCTGCAGGGATTGGTATCGGCAGCGTGTAGCGGCGGCGACTGGCAGGCGCCGAGCAGCAGCGCGAAGCCAAGGCCGAGCAGGCCGCGCCGCAGTACGGCGGAAAGTCGTGGCGGATAGCGCATCGGCAAAGAATGGCGGTCAGTGACGGACCGTCATTGTCCGTGATTATTGATGGCGTGCCGGTAGCAGGCAAGCGCGGGCGGTGGCTAAAAATCCGGGACGGTTTTCCTGCGTGCCAGTTTTTCGTCAAAATTCCAACAAATGCAGCAGTATAGGAAAATTTATCATATTTAACCGGCGATATTCGACGTCTATAGTGGCAGTATATGCTTGCCATCGATCCGCGAGCCGGCCCCGGCCCGTGTCACCAGTCGGTGGTCTAGCGTGAAGTCCGCCGTCCGTTCGCCACCGCGCCCATGATTTCCGAGTCGGCGTCGATGCCGAACACGGAAAACACCGTGCTGTTTTTGCCTTGGCTCTTGGCCCGGTACATCAGCATGTCGGCGGCCTTGATCGCTTCCCTGGTAGTCAGCATTTCGGTCGGGAAAGTGAGGGCGCCGATGCTGCAGGTGACATTGACGTGTTCGGACTGGAACGCGGCCGTCAATGCCTGGCGCGCCTTGGTGATAATGTTGGCGGCCGCCTTCTGATCGGTATTCGGAAACAATATGCAGAATTCGTCGCCGCCCAGCCGCGCGATCAAGTCGGTGCGGCGGCACGATTCATGCCAGACACGGGAGACCAGTTTGAGCACGCGGTCGCCTTCGTGGTGGCCTTGCGTGTCGTTGACCGACTTGAAGTCGTCGAGGTCGACGTAAGCCAGCGTGATCGGCTGGTGGTCGCGGCTGGCCAGGTCGAAATGGTATTGCAGCATCGGCATGAAGGCACGCGCGTTGAGGCAGCCTGTCAGGTGATCGGTGCGCGCCAGCCGCTGCTCCAGCTCCAGCCGCATGCGCAGCTTGTGCAGCAGCGCGACGATGATCAGGAACAGTGCCAGCGGCGTCAAGCCGTTCCACAGCACAATGGCCTGGGTTTCCGTCACGTCGCCAGCATTGAACAGGCCGGCCGTGACCGACAGGAAGAATGACAGCAAGGCAGTGTTGCGGCCTTCCTGTTTGCCGAGATACCAGGTGGCAACGGCGATCGGTACAAAATAAAAGATCGCAAAGGAAAGCTTGAAGCCCGTCAGGTAATCGAGGGTGCCAATCAGGGCGACGACGAGCAAAATCAGCGTCACAAGCCACGGACGCGCGAGCGTGGAGAGGGCGTGGTCAACAATATTCAGCATGATGGTCCCGAGTGGCAATGAGCTTCACTGCGCTTGAGCGTGCGGCAAAAAGTGTCAGGACGCATTGATCCTGCTTAGCCTTGCCGACCGCCTATATCATGGGTTGCCCATAAGACTGCTTCGGGATTGATTGTACTTATTTCAAGCTGGCCAAGCGATGCCTAAATGCAACATATTGTTGCACCGCATGCAGTACGCGGCCGCGGCGTTGGGGTGATCGCCCGGCTTATAATCGGACGATGCAAAATCTCCTTCACAATCTCAATCCGGAACAACTGGCCGCCGTTACCCTGCCACCACAAGCGGCACTGATCCTGGCCGGCGCCGGTTCCGGCAAGACCCGGGTTCTGACCACCCGCATCGCCTGGCTGATCCAGACCGGGCAAGTATCCCCAGCCGGCATCCTGGCAGTGACGTTTACCAACAAGGCCGCCAAGGAAATGCTGGCGCGGCTTTCGGCGATGTTGCCAATCAGTACCCGCGGCCTGTGGATCGGCACCTTCCACGGCTTGTGCAACCGCCTGCTGCGTGCCCACCATCGCGATGCCGGTTTGCCGCAAACCTTTCAAATACTGGACTCGCAAGACCAGCTGTCGTTCATCAAACGGCTGCTAAAAGCGAATAATGTCGACGACGAAAAATATCCGGCACGCAACCTGATGTTTTTCATCAATAGCGCCAAGGATCAGGGTTTGCGTGCCAGCGCGGTCGAAGCCAATGACGACTACAACCGCAGGTTCGTCGAGCTGTACGACTTGTACGACAGCCAGTGCCAGCGCGAGGGCGTGGTGGATTTTGCCGAACTGTTGCTGCGCGCCTATGAGTTGTTGAGCCGCAATCAGCCATTGCGCGAGCATTACCAGGCGCGCTTCCGGCACATCCTGGTCGATGAATTCCAGGACACCAACGACCTGCAGTACAAGTGGCTGAAGCTGTTGGCGGGCCAGGGTGGCGATCACCCGGGCGCCATATTCGCCGTCGGCGACGATGACCAGAGCATCTACGCGTTTCGCGGCGCCAATGTCGGCAACATGGCGGCTTTCGAGCGCGAATTCAGGGTCGAGAACCTGATCAAGCTGGAGCAGAACTACCGCTCGCACGGCCATATCCTGGATTCCGCCAACACGCTGATTGCTCACAACAATCGCCGCCTCGGCAAGAACCTGCGCACCGACGCCGGGCATGGCGAGCCGGTGCGGATTTACGAGGCCAGCAGCGACTTGCAGGAAGCGCAGTGGCTGATCGAGGAAGTGAAAAACCTGATCCGCGACGGCGCCGCCAGGAGCGAGATCGCGGTGCTGTACCGTTCCAATGCGCAATCGCGGGTTATCGAGCACGCGCTGTTTTCGGCTGGCATCCCGTATCGTGTGTATGGCGGCCAGCGCTTCTTCGAGCGCGCCGAAGTCAAGCATGCGATCGCCTATCTGCAGTTGATGGACAACCTGCATAACGATTCGGCCTTCCTGCGGGTGGTGAATTTTCCGACGCGCGGCATCGGCGCCCGTTCGCTGGAGCAGTTGCAGGATGCGGCGCGCCAATACGGTATTTCCTTATATGCAGCGGTGCCCTATGTCAGCGGCAAGGCCGGATCGACGCTGGGCGCTTTCATCAAGCTGATCGAAGCGGCACGTTTCGAGACGCAGCAACTGCCGCTGCCGGAAATGGTGCAGGTCGTGCTCGACGCCAGCGGCCTGCTGGAACACTATCGCAACGAGCGCGAAGGCGCCGACCGTCTGGAAAACCTGGAGCAGCTGGTGAATGCGGCGACGCTGTTCGTGTCGGAAGAAGGCTTCGCTCACGATGCGCCGGCCCATCTTGGCCCGCAGAGCCCGACTCCGGCCGGCCCCGCCCTGACCGGCGCCAATGGCGGCGTCGAAATCCTGGATGCCGACGCGCCATTGCCGGCGGTGATGTCGCCGCTGTCGGCTTTCCTGTCGCACGCGTCGCTGGAAGCCGGCGACAATCAGGCGCAGGCCGGACAGGATGCGCTGCAGCTGATGACGGTGCATTCGGCCAAGGGCCTGGAGTTCGACGCGGTCTTCATCACCGGGCTGGAAGAAGGCCTGTTCCCGCATGACAATTCGCAGCAGGAAGCGGACGGCATCGAGGAAGAACGGCGCCTGATGTATGTCGCCATCACGCGCGCCAAGCGACGGCTGTACATCAGTTTTTCGCAAACCCGCATGCTGCACGGCCAGACCCGCTACAACACGAAATCACGCTTCTTCGATGAGCTGCCGGACGAGGCACTGAAATGGCTGACGCCGCGCGTGCAGCACAACTGGTTCGGCCATGCGCCGAAAGCGGCCTGGGATCAGAAAGCCGCAGCCGGCGTCGATGCTGCCCACAACGCCATCGCCCATAATTTCAGCAAGAAGGACATCGGCTGGCGGATCGGCGAAACGGTGCTGCACCAGAAATTCGGTGAAGGCGTGATTGTGAATATTGAAGGCGGCAGCGGCAGCGCCCGCGCGCATATCAACTTCGGCCGGCATGGCATGAAGCTGCTGGATTTGAGTATCGCCAAGCTCGAGAAGGTGGCGCCGCATCTTCATGGTTGAGCGCGCGGCGCGCGTAGCCAAGGTGGCGTCGACCGTGAACAAGGGCGGCAGCCATCTTGAACACGAGGGCTGGAGCCCGATCAGATTGTCTGCCTGACGCCTCGGCTTGGGTTCACGCGCGATGGCCGGCGCTTGCGCGCGGTGCGGTTCTCCTGGCACGGGCATGCACCGCCGCCAGCTTGAACACGCCGACCGCCTGCGACAGTTTGATCGCCTGCTGCTCCAGGGTGATGGCGGCATCGGCCGCCTGCTCCACCAGCGCTGCGTTCTGCTGGGTGACGTCATCCATGTGGGCGACGGCGGTATTGACCTGGCCGATGCCCAGACTCTGCTCGTTACTGGCGACGCTGATTTCGCCGACGATGCCGGTCACCTGTTGCACCGAGCTGACGATGTCGTTCATGGTGCGGGTCGCTTCGACCACCAGCTGATTGCCGATTTCCACTTTATCTACCGAATCGTCGATCAGGGCCTTGATTTCCTTGGCGGCGGCGGCCGAGCGTTGTGCCAGGTGCCGTACTTCGGCCGCCACCACTGCGAAGCCGCGCCCCTGCTCGCCGGCCCGCGCCGCTTCCACCGCGGCATTCAGCGCCAGGATATTGGTCTGGAAGGCGATGCCGTCGATCAGGCCGATGATGTCGACGATTTTCTTGGCCGAGGTGCTGATCTCGCTCATCGTGGTGCCGACCTTGGTCACGACGTCGCCGCCTGCCAGCGCGACCACGGAGGCCGAGTTGACCAGCTGGTTGGCTTCGCTGGCACTGGCCGCGTTCTGCTTCACGGTGGCGGACAGCTGTTCCATGCTGGCCGCGGTTTCTTGCAGGCTCGAGGCCTGCGCTTCGGTGCGGCCCGACAAATCCATGTTGCCGGTCGCGATTTCATGGGTGCCTTGGCGAATCGTGTCGACGTTGGCCCGCACGTCGCCGACGATCGCCGCCAGATTGACGTTCATCTGCTGCAAGGCGGTCATCAATTGTCCCGATTCGTCGCGCCGGCTGGAGCCGAAGCGGGTGGTCAGATCACCCGCGGCGATTGCGCGCGCGACCTCGGTTGCTTGCCGTAAGGGCGCGACCACCGCCGCGTGCAGCGCCGCCCACAGCACGCCAGCCAGCACCACGCCGAGTGCGGTCAGGAGCCCGATCAAAACGCCTGGAGTCGAGTTGATTCCCCCCAGCGCCGACAAGCTGACGCCGCCCAGCGCCAGCGGCAGCACGCTCATGGCGCCCATGCCGATCCCCAGTCGCCGCCCCAGCGAGAGCTCGCGCAGCCGCCCCAGCCGGCTGGCCAGCCCGGTCCGGATCACGCTGCCCTGGCGCAACGCGATGCCGGCGGCACGTCCTTCGCGCAGCCGGCGATAGGCGTCGCCGGCCGCCTCGATCTGCGCTGCGCTCGGCTTGGTGCGCACCGACATGTAGCCGACCGTGCGGCCATTGTCCTTGATGGGCGTGACGTTCGCCAGCACCCAGTAAAAGCCGCCGCCTTTGCGCCGATTCTTGATGACGCCGGTCCAGGGGATGCCGGTTTTCAGCGTGCTCCACAGATCGGCGAACGCTTCCACCGGCATGTCCGGATGACGGACGATGTTTTGCGGCTGGCCCAGCAATTCCTGTTCGCTGAATTCGCTGGCTTCGATGAAGCTGGGGTTGACGTAGGTGATATTGCCGTCGAGGTCAGTGGCGGAGACGATGTGCTGGTCGGCCGTCAACTGGTATTCCATGTTGGTGACCGGAGTGTTGAGACGCATGCAGGAGTCCTGTAATGATGGAATGTTGGATTCGAATTCGGATTCGGATTCGGGCCAGGGGCAAACCGACAGTGCTGCGTGTCGCCTGTGGCAATGGCGTCATGTGGCGTGGTTTTGCGCAACACCCTGTAACGGCAGGATTGGATGGAAGTTGAGGCGCCAGTCGAGTTGCGGAGAAAGTCGCAGCCTCGGCGATAATCGTGTGCTTTCAAGACACAGGGCGGGCAGCGCATGAGAACTGCATCACTTCTGAAAACGGCGGCCGCGGTATGTGCTGGCAGCGCTGCTGGCCGCGTGCGGCGGCAGTACGGATGGCCGGCTGGCGCCGGCCCAGCTGACGCTGGAGCAGAAAATCGGCCAGATGGTGATGATGGGTTTTGCCGGCACCGGAAGCGATGATCCGGCGGTGCAGCTGGCGCTGCGGCATATCGAACAAGGCTTGCTGGGCGGCGTCGCCTGGTATCGCTACAACATCGACAACCCGGAGCAGACGCGCCGCTTGAATGCGGCGTTCCATGCCGCCAACCCAGTGCAACTGCCGTTCTTGAGCGCGCTGGATCAGGAAGGCGGCCTGGTGCAGCGCTTGCGCGCTGCCAATGGCTTTGCCGATACGCCATCGCATGAACAGGTGGCGGCCATGCAAACGCCACTGCAGGCATACCAGACATACCGGACGATGGCCACCATGATCGCCGATGCCGGTTTCACGCTGAACATGGGGCCAGTGGTCGATCTGCGCGGTGCGCCGCAACCGGTGTCGCCGGTGATCGGCCAGTTGCAGCGCAGTTTTTCCGACGATCCGGCCACCGTGGTGCGCTATGCCGAAGCCTTCATCAGCGCCCACCGCGCCGCTGGCGTGCTGACCTCGCTCAAGCACTATCCCGGCCATGGACTGGCCACGCTCGACAGTCATCACGGCATGGTCGATATCACCCACACCTGGCAGGCGCGCGAGCGGATTCCGTTTCAGGAACTGATCCGGACCGGCATGGCCGGTGCCATCATGAGTGCGCACCTGGTCGATCGCCACTATGACGCCGACCACCCGATCACCTTGTCGCCCGCCTATATCCCGTCGCAGTTGCGCATCCAGGACGGCTTCGACGGCGCCGTGATCACCGACGACCTGTGCATGGGCGCGATCCTGCAGTACTACGCGCTGGATGAGATCGTGGTGCGCGCGATCAATGCCGGGCACGACATCCTGGTGTTTTCCAACAACCCGGCAGCGGCCCAAGGTGTGCCGGATTTCCAGCCGCAGTACGACATTCCACAAAAAGTGATCGCGATCGTGCAGCGCGCGCTGGCCGACGGCCGACTGCGCCGGCAACAGATTGAAGAGGCCTACCGGCGCATCGTCGCGCTGCGTGGACAGCTTCAGACCTGAGGCAGATCCATTTCAGATTCAGGGCTGTACATGTCGCATGGGAGTATGATGCAATTTCGACCGTATCACGCCCGTAAATCGCTATATAGAGCAGGAGTATGCGGGAGATGCAGTTTATGCAGCCGGCGCTGGATCCGGCTTGCCGAATACATGGGTATAGGTCGGATAGAACGAGCAGTACATGACCACCGTCAGCACGATCGACAGCGGCAACAGCACCATCACCGTGATGATCGCCTTTTCGAACAGCAGCGCGGTCACCAGGCTGGCGAGTACCGGCAGAAAGACGCCGAGCGCGACCCAGGCCAGGCCGTAGACCAGGAATGCCCGGCCTTGGCGCCGGACCGCGAAGAAGCTGTAGAAGATCGCCTTGGCGACGCCCATTTCCTGCCATGCGATCAGCGGCGCCGCGTACCAGAAGGCCATCGCCGCCGGCGTATAGACGGTGGCGGCAAACAGCATCGCCAGCACCATATTGGAATCGCGCACGGTCTCGGCTTCCAGCCCGCGCTGGCCGCTCATGGCTTGCCAGAATACGCCGCCGTCGATGATGCTGGAGACGGCAACCGCCAGGATTGCCGCCAGCAGATACAGCACGCCCAGTTGCAGCAAGCGGTTTCTGGCCGGCGAACGAAAGCCGGTCAGCAGCAGATTCGGAAAGACCCGCTGGCCGCGTTCGATGTTGGCGCAGGCCTGCAAAAAGCCAATCGAAAAGATCGGCACCAGGAACAGCGGCAGCACCTGTCCCAGCAGCGGCACCAGGCCGACCACCAGCATCAGGAACATATAGGCCATGAACAGCGTCGACATCTCGGCCGGCTGTTTGCGAAATAGCGCAAAGCCTTCCTTGACCCAAAGCCAGCCGGATTTTGCGGGTAATTTTTCCATGCCTGATGATCAGTAAAGCGGCGGCACCGGGCGCGCCACGCGCTGCCGCAGGATACGCTCGAAGTGGCCAGGGTCGTGCGGCGTCAGCATTTCGGCGTCGCGCGGCAAATAAAAATCGTATAAGCGCGACAGCCAGAAACGCAGCGCGCCGGCGCGCAGCATCGGCTGCCAGGCTTCCTGTTCCGCAGCGGTAAATGGCCGCACTGCATGATAGGCGGCCAGCATCGCCTGCAGCCGCGGCAAGTCGAGCGCACCGCTGTCGAGGTCGATGCACCAGTCGTTGACGGTGACCGCCAGATCAAACAGCCAGGTGTCGCAGCCGGCGAAATAGAAATCGAAGAATCCGGTCAGGCGAGCGCCGTCGAACATCACGTTGTTGCGAAACAGGTCGGCATGCACCGGCCCGTTGGGCAAGGCACGATACACGCTGGTGGCGGCGAAGGCTTCCTGGAAGTCGATTTCCGAACGCAGCAGCGCTTGCCGTTCCTGGTCCAGGTAAGGCAGCACCGCCGGCAGCGTTTCGTGCCACCAGGCCAGGCCGCGCAGATTCGGCTGATAGAGCGGAAAATCCTGTGCCGCCAGGTGCATCCTGGCCAGCATCGCGCCGACTTCGGCGCAATGCTGCGGCGCCGGGTCGCTCAGGTGGTGGCCTTCCAGTTTGCTGACGATCGCCGCCGGCTTGCCATGCAGCGTGTTCAGGATCGCACCCTGATGGTTGGCCACCGGCGCCGGCACCAGCACGTCGCGTGCGGCCAGGTGCCGCATCAGTTCCAGGTAAAACGGCAGCTGTTCGAAGCCGAGCTTTTCGAAAATGGTGAGGACATAGTCGCCGCGCTCGGTGGTGATGAAGAAATTGCTGTTTTCGATGCCGGAGGCAATGCCGCGGATGTCGAGCGCTTTTCCGAGAGGGAACTGAGTGATCCAGTCACTGAGGTCAGCCAGGCTGACCGGAGTAAATACTGCCATGTGAAAAAAGAAAAAAAGTGGGCATCCGCAAGGGGCGACAGTGACTCCGTACCAGAGTCACGCGTACATCATTTGGCGGCTGGTTGCGGCGCATCCGGCACCTGGTCCACCTGTTTCTGGTCTTTTTGCGGCTTCATGTCGAATTCCAGTACTTGCCACTGCGAGCCGCGCATCGACTTGCTCTCGACGTCGCCGGGCAGTGTACTGCCGGACTGCTCATTCGGCTTGAGATAGTAGGTGCTGCCGCCGCTTTGCACCTTGACCTCGGTTACCTTGCCCTGTTGTTTTTTTTGCGTGATCGGTTGCTCCTCCACGCCCGGTTTGCGAATCGTGATGGACGGCGCTTCGCCTTCGTTCAAGGGCTGCGTTTGCGGCGGCGGTGGCGCCGGGTTGGCTGCTTGCTGGGCGCTGGCCAGTTGCGGCACGGCATAGGCGGCCATGCACACAATGACGATGGGCCAGAAGCGGAGGGTGGGCAAGGTGTGCGTCATGGTCGCGGGTCGTCTGAAAAAACCTGAGATGGGAGAATGGTCATTGTAGCAAACCGGCCGCCATGCACTGCCATCCAGATCAAAGAAAGGCGCCGGTGTGACGGCCATCTTCGGGCGTCAGCAGCGACGGTTCCTGATAGAAATCGACGATCGCGTTCAGGATATTGACCGGCTCGTCGATCACCTTGAACAGTTCCATGTCCTGCGCCGCGATCATGCCGGCGCCTACCAGCGTCTGCCGCATCCACTGCACCAGGCCGCCCCAGAATTCGGTGCCGACCAGGATCACCGGAATCCGGCGCGATTTGCCGGTCTGCATCAGCACCAGCACTTCGGTCAGCTCATCCAGCGTGCCGAAGCCGCCCGGCAGCACGATGTAGGCATCCGCGTATTTGACGAATGCGACCTTGCGCGCGAAAAAGTGCCGGAACGACAGCGAGATATCCTGCCAGGCATTGCTGGTCTGCTCGTGCGGCAGTTCGATGTTCAGGCCGACCGATGGCGAGCGGCCTTCGAACGCGCCCTTGTTGGCGGCTTCCATGATGCCGGGGCCGCCGCCGGAGATCACGGCGAAGCCGGCATCCGACATGCGGCGCGCGATATCGATGCCAAGCGCGTAGTACGGATCGTCCTTGGCGGTGCGGGCCGAACCGAAGATCGACACCGCCGGCCGCAGCTCGGACAGGCGTTCGGTCGACTCGATAAACTCTGCCATAATCGTTAACATGTTCCACGACTCGCGCGCCTTCTTGGAGGTAGCGCGTTCGACGTCGGTCACTTGCCGCAGTCGCGGCACACTCTTTCCGTTGATTTCCATATGCAAAAAACCTTGTTGCTCGTTGATGGTTCCAGTTACCTGTACCGGGCATTTCACGCGCTGCCCGACCTGCGTAGTCCGGACGGCGCACCGACCGGCGCCATGTACGGCATCATCGCGATGCTGCGCCGCCTGCGCCAGGACTACGAGGCAGCATACATGGCCTGCGTCTTCGACGCCAAAGGCAAGACCTTCCGCGACGACCTGTACGCCGAATACAAGGCGCAGCGCAAATCGATGCCGGAGGACCTGGCGCTGCAGATCGAACCGATCCACGAAGCGGTGCGAGCGATGGGTTGGCCAATCCTGATGGTGGATGGCATCGAAGCCGACGACGTGATCGGCACCCTGGCGGTGCAGGCAGCGGCGCACGGCATGCAGACGGTGATCTCGACCGGAGACAAGGATCTGGCGCAACTGGTCAACGAACAGGTCACGCTGGTCAATACGATGAACAATGAAACGCTGGATCGCGCCGGCGTGATCGCCAAGTTCGGCGTGCCGCCGGAACGCATCGTCGATTACCTGACGCTGGTCGGCGATACGGTTGACAACGTGCCCGGTGTGCCGAAAGTCGGTCCCAAGACGGCGGTCAAGTGGCTGGGGCAATACGGCTCTCTGGACGGCGTGATCGCCAACGCCGATGCGATCGGCGGCGCGGTCGGTGCCAATCTGCGGTCGGCGCTCGACTGGCTGCCGCAGGCGAAGGTATTGGTCACCGTCAAGACCGATTGCGATCTGAGTGCGCATATGCAGTCGATCGCCGCCTCGCTGACGCACCAGCCGGAGGATCGCGACGCCATGATTGCCTTCTTCCAGCGCCACGGCTTCAAGACCTGGCTGCGTGATCTAAGCGGCGGCGGCACTGCCGGCGGCAACGGCAAGGGAAACAGCAACGCCAAGAAGGAAGCAGTGCCGCTGGCGTCGGGCGCCGATCCACAGGGCGGCCTGTTCGCCAACACCGAAGCGGTGGCCGCACAGTACGAAACCGTGCTGAGCATGGCCCAGCTGGAGCAATGGATCGAGCGCATCGAACGGGCGGAGTTGACTTCAATCGACACTGAGACCACCTCGCTCGATCCGATGACGGCGCAGCTGGTCGGCCTTTCGCTGAGCTGCGAAGTGGGGGTGGCAGCCTACATTCCGTTGGCGCACCACTATCCGGGCGCGCCCGAACAGCTGTCGCGCGAGGTGGTACTGGAACGCCTGCGGCCCTGGCTGGAAAATCCGGCCAAACCGAAGCTCGGCCAAAACCTGAAATATGACAGCCATATTCTTGCCAATCACGGCGTGCAGTTGCGCGGCATCGTGCACGACACGCTGCTGCAGTCGTATGTGTTCGAATCGCACAAGCGGCACGACATGGACAACCTGGCGCTGCGTCACCTGAACCGCAAGACCACCACCTTCGAGGAAGTGTGCGGCAAGGGCGTCGGCCAGATCTGCTTCGACGCGGTCGACATCGAGCGTGCCACCGAGTACGCGGCGGAGGATGCCGACATCACGCTGCAGCTGCACCAGGTAATGTGGCCGCATGTGGCTGAAAATGACGGCCTGCGCACCATTTACCAGAACATCGAATTGCCGACGGCGGTGGTGCTGCAGAAAATCGAGCGCAATGGCGTGCTGATCGACGCCGCGCTGCTGGCGGCACAATCGGCCGAACTGGGACGGCGCATGCTGGAGATCGAGCAGCAGGCGTATGAACTGGCGGGGCAGCCGTTCAACCTGAATTCGCCGAAGCAGATCGGCGAGATCTTCTTCGACAAGCTGCAAGCTGCCGGTGGTGAAAAAAACGCCATCCGGCTCGCCCTCGACCGACGAAGAGGTCTTGCAAAAGCTGGCCGAGGATTATCCACTGCCGAAAATCCTGCTCGACTATCGTGGCCTGTCGAAACTGAAATCGACCTACACCGACAAGCTGCCAAAAATGGTCAATGCCGTCACTGGCCGAGTCCATACGAACTATGCGCAAGCGGTCGCGGTCACCGGCCGGCTGGCGTCGAACGACCCGAACCTGCAAAACATCCCGATCCGCACTGCCGAGGGGCGCCGCATCCGCGAAGCCTTTATTGCGCCGGCCGGAAGCAGCATCGTGTCGGCCGACTATTCGCAGATCGAGTTGCGCATCATGGCCCACATTTCGGGCGACCCCAACATGCTGCGCGCCTTTGCCGACGGCATCGACATCCATCGCGCCACTGCCGCCGAAATCTTCGGCGTGGCGACCGGCCGACGTCAGCAGCGAGCAGCGGCGTTACGCCAAGGTGATCAACTTCGGCCTGATGTACGGCATGAGCGCATTCGGGTTGGCCGCCAATCTCGGGATCGAACGTGCCGCGGCGCAGATGTACATCGAAAAATACTTCGCGCGCTTTGCCGGCGTCGCCCAATACATGGCCGACACCCGCGCCAAGGCCAAGGCACAGGGCTATGTCGAAACCGTGTTCGGCCGCCGCCTGTGGCTGCCCGAGATCAATTCGCCGAATGGCCCGCGCCGCCAGGGCGCCGAGCGCGCCGCGATCAATGCGCCGATGCAGGGCACGGCGGCCGACCTGATCAAGCTGGCGATGATCGCGGTGCAGGACTGGATCGAGAAAGACGGTTTGCAGTCGCGGATGGTGATGCAGGTGCACGATGAATTGGTGCTGGAAGTGCCGGCGGCTGAACTGGAGCGGGTGCGTACCGAGTTGCCGCGCCTGATGGCCGGAGTGGCCGACTTGCGGGTGCCGCTGATCGCCGAAGTCGGAGTCGGCGCCAATTGGGATAAGGCGCACTAAATTCTGGCATAGTGCCGTCAGACATGAGGCCTGTTGCCCAAGTGGCGGTGATGGGTATGCCAGGCCGATGATTTTCACGCTATTTTCATAGGAACATGACCATGACGCAATTCACGGAAGAACTCGATAGCCTCACCAGAACCACCTTGTCCGGCGAGGTCGGTCGTCGCGATTTCATCAAGGTCGCGCTCGGCACCGGCTTTGCCGCTGCGGTGCTGCCGGTGCAGGCGCAAAACGTGATCACCACCGATACCGTGGGCTTGACCGCCGGTGAAGTGACGCTCACCATCGGTGGCCAGAGCGTTCCCATGTATCGTGCCCAGCCGGCGCAAGGCAAGGATTTTCCGGTGATCCTGGTGGTGTCGGAAATCTTTGGCGTGCACCAGTACGTCGCTGATGTCGCGCGCCGCTTCGCCAAGCAGGGCTATATGGCGCTGGCACCGGAGCTGTTCGTGCGGCAGGGTGACGCGCACCATGCACCGTCGATTCCCGAGCTGATGAAAAACATCATCGCCAAGGTGCCGGACGCGCAAGTGATGGGCGACCTGGATGCCTGCGTCGCCTGGGCCAAGGCCAATGGCGGCAATACCGACAAGCTCGGCATCACCGGCTTCTGCTGGGGTGGCCGCATCACCTGGCTGTACAGTGCGCACAACCCGAAGGTCAAGGCCGGCGTCGCCTGGTACGGCCGCCTGGTCGGCGACAAGACGGCGCTGGCGCCGCAGCATCCGCTGGATATCGTGCCGAGCCTTGAAAACCCCGGTGCTCGGACTGTACGGCGGCAAGGACAACGGCATTCCGCTCGATACCGTCGAAAAAATGAAGGCGGCGCTGGCCCAGGCCGGCAACGGTTCGGAGTTCGTGGTCTATCCGGATGCCGGCCATGCCTTCCATGCCGATTACCGGCCGAGCTATGTCGAGGCCGATGCCAAGGACGGCTGGCGCCGGGCGCTGGCATGGTTCAAGGCGCACGGCGTGGCTTGAGCGTGAATGCACCATGCCGGCGTTGCGTTGCGTTGCGCGGCGCGGTGCAGGCCGTTGCGAGTTTCTTGCCAGCCCGCCAATCTGTGCGATGCATGGATGGCTGGCAAGACCGGCAAGCTTATTGCAGCCGATTGACGTTGATCGTGAACACGAAGGAAGGCGGTGCCGGATTCATTTGCTGATTCCAGACGATGGTGACGGTACCGCTGCCATCCGTGGCTGCGCGCCATTGGTTGAAGGCGGCTTGATTGGTTGTACTGGCGTGGGTGACAGGCGTTGCGCCCCACATGCCGTTGAGATAGCGATTGCTGACGATCTTCCTGGTGGTTCCATCATCCTCGCCCCAGACGGCGCTCACGTTGCCGGCGATGTCCACGTTCAGCTCCGGCGCGGAAGGCGTTCGAATTGGCGCCGGCCACCGTAACCGGAGTACTCCAGGTGCCGTTGCTGTAGCGGCTGGCGCGGACGCCGTAATAGGCGCCGGTATGTTGAATCCACGCGGCCGTGACGTTGCCGGCATCGTCGGCGACGACTGCCGCACGTTGTGGCGACACCACCTCACTGATTGTTTGCGGCGTGGCCCAATTGCCATTGCTGTAGCGGCTCGCGCTGATCGCCGTGTTGAGGGCTGTCGACTGGTGCCCAACCGCGATGACATGAAAGCGGCCTGTGGCAGTAAAAATTGCTGAAAAGCGCCAGCTGTGTTTTAATTTGCAACCTTGTTGCATGTATTTGCGCTTTCCAGGAATTCAAAATTAACTCCACGCTCGTTTCGATTCTGCTCGCTACCACCATTTCTGGGGTTTTCAGCATCAGCGCCGCCGCGCTGTTTTCGTTTTCGCTGCTGTCGAAAATGGTCGAGCGCATGGTCAGCCTGTCGGTCGGCATCCTGCTGGCGACTTCGCTCTTGCACGCGCTGCCGGAAGCCTTCGAATCGGATGCCGATGCCCATGCCCTGTTCGCCACCTTGCTGGCCGGGCTGCTGGGTTTCTTTTTGCTCGAAAAATTCGCGATCCTGCGCCATTCACATCATTATGAAGGCGATGGCCATCACCATGGGCACGGCCACGACCGGCACGAAGCCGGCAAGGCCGGCTGGATGATCCTGATCGGTGACGGCCTGCACAACTTCACCGACGGCATCCTGATCGCCGCCGCCTTCCTGGCCGATCCCAAGCTTGGCATCATTACCGGCCTGGCCATCATCGCGCACGAAATTCCACAGGAGATCGGCGATTTTATCGTGCTCTTGAATGCCGGTTTTTCGCGCACGCGCGCCTATGCCTACAACCTGATTTGTAGCCTGATGGCGGTGGTCGGCGGCATTCTCGGCTATTTCACGCTGGCGCGCGGCATGCAATGGATTCCGTATGTGCTGGTAGTGGCTTCGTCCGGCTTCATCTATATCGCGGTCTCGGATTTGATGCCGCAGATGCAGCGCCGCGCCACGCTGCGCGAGACGATTCCGCAAGTGCTGCTGATTGGCGTGGGCGTGGTGGTGGTATTCTTCCTGACCCATCACGCGCATCACGGCTGAGCGCGCCGCTGTGCATTGCTGTCATGGCAATCTGCCGGCGCGCGTCTGACCCATTTGCGCCACCCGCATCGTCCATATGAATCAGCAGCTTTCACAACAGGCAGGGCACTCCGGCCGCCGCAGTTTCAAAGCGCGCATGATCATGCGCTTCGATCGTTTCCTGAGTCGCTCGAGTACCGGGCGCCGGCTGGCGCGCGGCGGTCGTATCGGCGGCGTGCTGACGCTACTGGTGCTGGCGTATATCGGTTTCCTGATTGTCAGCATGCCGACCATCGGCGACCTGCGCCAGGCGCGGGTCGCGCAACCCACGCAAATCCTGGCGAGCGACGGCAAGCTGCTCGACAGCTTCGCCCAGCAGCAGCGCGAACGGGTCACACTGGAGCAAATTTCACCCTACGTGATCGAGGCGCTGATCGCCACTGAGGATCATCGTTTCTACCAGCATCATGGCGTCGATTTTCGCGGTACAGCAGCAGCCATCGTGCACACCGCGCGTGGCGATACCCAGGGCGGCTCCACCATCACCCAGCAACTGGCGCGCAATCTGTTTCCGGATGAAATCGGCCGCTCACGCAACCTGAACCGCAAGGTCAAGGAAATCCTCACTGCCTTCAACATCGAACGCACCTACAGCAAGCGCGAGATTTTGGAAACCTATCTGAATACCGTGCCGTTCCTGTACAACGTGTTCGGCATCGAACTGGCCGCGCGCACCTATTTCGACAAGTCCGCCGCGGAGCTGAATTTACTGGAAAGCGCAACCCTGGTTGGCATGCTGAAGGGGACGTCGTACTACAACCCGGTGGTCAACCCCGAGCGCGCGGTCAAGCGGCGCAACGTGGTGCTGGGGCAGATGGTCAAGCGCGGCAAGCTGACGGAGGCCGAATTCAAGAAATTGCAGCGCAAGCCGCTGCGGGTGCATTTCAGCCGCCAGGTCGGTCCCGGTGGCAGCGCCGGTCATTTCGCCGCGTGGACTCGTAAATGGCTGATCGATTGGGCCGACCGCAACGACTACGACCTGTACGCCGACGGCCTGACGGTGCAGACCACGCTCGACTCATCCTTGCAGGAGGCGGCGACGCAGGCCGTAACGCGGCAACTGGCGGCGCTGCAAAACATCGCCGATGTCGAATGGGGCGTGAATTCGGCCGGCCTGATTTCCGGCTCGCCGGCCACCTATGCGCAAATGCGGCAGCGGATAGAGCCGTTCAAGTATTTCTGGAAAGCGCACCCCGAGCTGGCCGACGCCTTCATTCGTGATACGCCGGAATACAAAAAAGCGCTGGAAGGCGGGCAGAGCGAGCCGCAGGCGCTGGCGGCGCTGAAGGCCGACCGCGACTTCATCGCGCGCCTGCACGCGGCCAAGACCCGGCTCGAAACCGGTTTCGTCGCGCTCGATCCGACCAGCGGAGAAATCCGCGCCTGGGTTGGCAGCCGCGACTTCCAGCGCGACCAGTTCGATCACGTGGCGCAGGCCGAGCGCCAGCCCGGCTCGACCTTCAAGCCGATCGTCTACGGCGCCGCGCTGGAAAAAGGCTTCAGTCCCGAGCGGACTTATCAGGATGCGCCGATGAAGATCGTCGCCGCCGACGGCACGGTGTGGCAACCGACCGACATGTCGGGCTCCAGCGGCGGCCCGATGAGCCTGCGCCAGGGCTTGATTTACTCGAAGAACACGATCACCGCGCAGGTGATGCAGGATGTCGGCCTGCCCGCCATCATCAGTCTGGCGCGCGCGCTTGGCGTCAACCGCAGCAAATTGGAATCGGTGCCGTCGCTGGTGCTTGGTACCAGCCCGGTGACCTTGCTGGAAATGGTGTCTGCCTATGCGACGCTCGCCGACCAGGGCCAGTACCGGCAGCCGGTATTCATCCGCAGCATCACCGACCGCAAGGGCCGTGTGCTGGCGCAATTTTCCAGCCAGCCGAAGCGCGCGATGAGCGCGCCGGCGGCGATCGAGCTGACCGACATCATGCGCGGCGTGATCAGCCTGGGCACCGGTAGCGCGGTGCGCGCACGCTTCGGTTTGCAGGCTGACCTCGCCGGCAAGACCGGCACCACGCAAAACAATACCGACGGCTGGTTCATCCTGATGCACCCGAACCTGGTAGCCGGCTCGTGGGTCGGTTTCAACGATGCCCGCATCACGATGCGCAGCAGTTACTGGGGCCAGGGCGGGCACAACGCGGGTTTGGTGGTTGGCGATTTTTTCCGTGGCGCGCTGAAAGGCAAGTTGATCGACGCCAAGGCGCGCTTTGCATCGCCGCCGAAAGCGGCACCCGCGCCGCTGGAAACCATGCCGGAAGAATGGATCGATCCACCCGAGCAGGTGGCGGCCGATGCGGTCGATGCCAGCCCGGACAACCCCGGGCCATCCGTGCCGGACGGCGTGACGCCGCAAGGCGAGGACGGCTTGACGCGCGGATTGATCGAGATGGGGCGCGATCCGACCACTGCAGCACACGTCGACGGCATTAGCGAGCAGGCGCCATTGCCGCGGCAGTAGCGGCTGCGTGCGCCAGAATGCTGTGTGTCGTAGGTGTAGGCAAGCGCCGTTGTCGCGCAGCGCCTAGCCACCGCTGTATGCGCCGGCTAAGCCGGGCAACGGATGATTGACCAGCAAGCAGTCCGCGGCATTTACCATTTCTGCGCGGAATCGGCGGTCCAATCGATATGCCAGTTGATTTCATGAAGACTCGCCGCCAGCGCGTAAAAACCATCGCCTTGTTCGGCCTCACCCAGATTGTTTGTGGGGCAGCTTGTATTGCGCGTTCGCCATCTTGGTGCCGGAAATCTAGAGCGTAACGGGCTGGCGTGCGGAGCTGGTGTTCGGTGCATTTTCCTGATGCATCCTGGTCGCCGGCCGGCATATTGCTGGACCGTTTCGGTGACCGTTCGCCGTATCCCATTCTCGGGCTGTTGTTATTCTTTTCGCTGGCGTCGCTTGGCTTTTATCTGGCAGCGATGAGGGGCGCTGTTGGCAGGGTAAAAGTGGACCGGAGCCCGGCCTGATGCGCATTTTCAGGAGAGGGCGGGCTGCCGTCGTTACTGCGCGCCGCGCGCCACCGGCCGCGCCGGGTCGGCACACCATTCGCTCCACGAGCCGGGATACAGCGCGGCGCCCGGCAAGCCGGCAATTTCCAGTGCCAGCAGGTTGTGGCAAGCGGTGACGCCGGAGCCGCATTGCATGATGGCGGCGGCGGGCGCGGCGATCAATGCGCCGAATTCGGTCCGCAGTTGCGCCGCTTCCTTGAAGCGGCCGTCAGCTTGCAGGTTGTCCTTGAAGAAGCGGTTGCGCGCGCCCGGGATGTGGCCGCCGACGGCGTCCAGCGTCTCGTTCTCGCCGCGGAAACGGTCTGGTGCGCGGGCGTCGACCACGGTGCGTGTGCCGCTCGCCAGGTTGGCCAGTACCTCGTCGGCGCTGACAGTGGCTCCCAGCGTCGGCCGCGCCTGTAGATTGCCGCGTGCACGCGCGGCCGGGAGCGCGCTGGTGAGCGCTCCCTGCGCGTTTTGCCATGCGTTCAGGCCGCCATCCAGGACCGCCACTGGTGCATGGCCGAGCCAGCGCAGCAGCCACCACAGGCGCGCCGCAAACATGCCGCCATGGGCGTCATAGGCCACGACTTGCGATGTATCGTTGACGCCCCAGGCACGCAGGGTTTCCAGCAGGGCTGCGCGCTGCGGCAGCGGATGGCGGCCGCGGAATGTGCCGTCGGCGGCTGGCGCCAGGTCGGACAGGTCGTGGTCCAAGTGCGCGAATTGCGCACCTGGCAGATGGCCGGCGGCCCAGGCGGCGCGCCCGGCGTCCGGATTGGCGAGGTCGTGCCGGCAATCGAGCACGACCCAGTTGGGATCGGACAGATGCGGCGCCAGTTCGGCGGCGGCAATCAGCGTGGTGTAGACGGTCATTGGTGGCTTCTGCAAGTTTGAGGAACGGCTGGCTGCCGGTGCGGCAGCCAGCGTTGCCTGGATATTGCGGGCATTGTAGTACGTGGCGGCCATGCCGCTGACCAGGATTGCGGCGATCCCGAGCCAGCCCAGCCAGCCCGGCGCGTCGTGCCAGATCAGCACACCCCAGATGCTGGAGAAGACGATGCCGGTGTATTGCAGGTTGGCGGTCAATAGCGTATTGCCGAGGCGGTAAGCGCGCGTCATCGCCATCTGCGCGGTAACGGCGGTGAGGCCAATCGCCAGCAACAGCGCGATACCGGTCGCGCCCGGCATGTGCCAGCCGGTGCGCGTTTCGATGAACAGCGTTCCGAACAGGCCAGCTACGGCGCTGGTCATGGAGAAATAAAACACCACCCGGTATTCCGGCTCACCCATCTGTCCCAGGCGCCGCACTTCGAGGTAAGCCAGCGCCGCCAGCATGCCGGAGGCCAGCGCCAGCAGGCCGCCGAACCATTGATCGGCCTGCATTGCCGGGCGCAACAGCAGCGTGACGCCGGCGAAGCTCAGGCCAATCGCCAGCACCAGGCGCCAGTCGAAGCGATTCTTGCGGCGCCACCAGCCAACCGCAAACAGGATGGCGGCGATCCAGATCGGCGACATGTAGTTGAGCGTGACTGCGGTGGCCAGCGGCAGCAAGGCAATCGAGTAAAACCACAGCCACAGGGCGGTGACGCCGACCGCACCGCGCCACAGATGATGCCAGGCCAGCGGCGTCTTCAGCGTGCCGCCACGCAGCCACATCAGGCCGTAGATGAACAGCATGCCGATGACGCCGCGAACCATGACGATTTCAGAAGTGGAAAAATAATCGGCGGCCAGTTTGACGCATACGCCCATGGCCGCGAACACGAAACTGGCGACCAGCATCCAGAGTGATTGCATGAAGGAAATGAAAAATGACAGAGAAAGGCCGCGCCTGAGAGCGGAGGATTTGCTTTATACTGACTGGGGTATTTTTAAAGGCGGTTACAGAGCCTGCGGAATTGCTGCAATTTTTGCTATACTCCCTAATCTGCGGATAGTGGCGTGCTACACCACAATCCGCGCGCGATACCACTCGTGGAAGTGCTGCATGCCGTCTTCCATCGGCGACTGGTACGGACCAACCTCGTTTTCGCCGCGCTCCATCAGGATGCGCCGGCCGGCATCCATGCGCAGTGCGATTTCATCGTCCTCGATGCAGGTTTCCATGTAGGCGTTGCGCTCGGCGGTGATCAGTTCGCGCTCGAACAGCGCCACTTCTTCCGGATAATAGAACTCGACCACGTTGGTGGTTTTTTGCGGGCCTTGCGGCCACAAGGTGGACACGACCAGCACGTGCGGATACCACTCGACCATGATGTTGGGAAACAGCGTCAGCCAGATCGCCCCATGCTGCGGCGCCGTGCCGCCGCGAAACTTCAGCAACTGTTCCTGCCATGCACGATACTGCGCCGAGCCGGCGCGGGCCAGACCGTGCTTGACGCCGACCGTTTGCACGCTGTAGTCGGCGCCGAATTCCCAGCGCAATTCGGCGCAATTGACGAAGCTGCCGAGGCCGGGATGGAACGGCTCGACGTGGTAATCCTCCAGATAGACTTCGATGAAGGTTTTCCAGTTGTAGTCGCACTGGTGGATTTCGGTGTGGTCGTACAGGTAGCCGTCGAAATCGAGGTCCTTGGATACCGAGAGTTGCGCCAGCTTTTGCCGGACGTCGACGCCGTTCTGTTCGAACAGCAAGCCGTTCCAGTTTTGCAGCGGCGTCGACGGCAGGTTCAGGCATGGTGTTTCGCTAAAATGCGGAGCCCCGATCAGCGTGCCGTCCAGGTCGTAAGTCCAGCGGTGCAACGGGCAGACGATGTTGCGGCTATTGCCGCGCCCATTCAGCATCTTGGCCTGCCGGTGACGGCAAACGTTGGACAGCAAGTCGATGCCGTTCCGATTGCGCACCAGCATGCGCCCTTCGTTTTCCCATGCCAGCGTGCTGAAGTCGCCTTCGTTGGGGACCATCAACTGGTGGCCGACATAGCGTGGTCCCGGCTGAAACAATTGCTCCAGCTCGTGCGCCAGCAAGGTGTCATCAAAGTAGACGTGGACCGGAAGTTGCGCATTGGAACGCGCCAGTTTGTCGATGCCAGCCAGATCGGACATCCTCACCCCCAAATTCATTTGCAGCAACAAAAGAGAGCCAGAATCGCAAAAACCAGGTTCAATCGCATTGAATAGGAAATTTTGAACGGAACCGAAGATTATACCTTAGCCCTTTTGCTCAAACTCTGCGCACGGAGGCTCGGCGCGTCGCCGCGATGGCCGCTGGAAACCGGCGCCGCAGGGTTCGCGTTCCCTTATTGGCGGTGGCCGGCGGCGTATGTCGACCCATGCCAATCGAACCAGATCAGGTGGTTTGCTCTAAAATGACGGGCTACACTTCGATTCTGATTCGTTATGGCCAAAAAACCCGTCCCGGTCGATTTGCCCGCCACGTTTGAACTGGCGATGGCGGAGCTGGAGCAGTTGATTGCACGCATGGAAGCCGGCGAGCTGGCGCTGGAAGCCTCGGTCGCGGCGTACCAGCGCGGCGCCGAGTTGGTGCGCTATTGCGCGCAGCAACTGGAAAAAGTCGAAGGGCAGGTCAAGATCCTGGAAGGCGAGATGCTGAAGCCATTTGCCGTTGCCGATACCACTGGCGAGAACGGCGGATGACGGCATGCATGGCGTCCGGTCCGGCCTTCGGCGACTGGATGGCGCAAGTCCAGGCCAGTATGGAAGAGTCGCTGTCCAGCTTGTTGCCAGAAGCAGCGGGCGCGCCGCTGCGCCTGCGGCAGGCGATGCGTTATGCGGTGCTGGACGGCGGCAAGCGGGTGCGGCCGCTGCTGGTGTTCGCTGCCGGCGAATTGTTTGAGGCAGCGCCCGCCGCGCTGGCGCATTGCGCGGCGGCGGTGGAAATGATCCATGCCTATTCGCTGGTGCATGACGACATGCCTTGCATGGATGACGATGCGCTGCGGCGCGGCAAGCCGACCGTGCACCGGCAGTATGACGAGGCGACCGCGCTGCTGGTCGGCGATGCGCTGCAGGCGCAGGCGTTCGTGGTGCTGGCGGCGGCGGATATCGCCGATCCGGCGCGGCAACTGGCGATGCTGCGGCTGCTGGCGCAGGCAGCCGGGGCAAACGGCATGTGCGGCGGGCAGGCGATTGACCTCGAGAGCGTCGGCCTCGACCTGTCGCTGGCGCAGTTGGAACAAATGCATCGATTGAAGACTGGCGCGTTGCTGCGCGCCTCGGTGCTGCTCGGCGCATGGTGCGGCAATGCCTGGTCGGCGGCCGGCATGGAGGCCGATACCGCGGCGCTGAATGCTTATGCGAACGCGATCGGTTTGGCGTTCCAGGTGGTGGACGACGTGCTGGATGCGACCGCGGATGCGGCAACGCTGGGTAAAACGGCGGGCAAGGATGCGGCTGACAACAAGCCGACCTATGTCTCGATTCTGGGTCTGGAGCAATCCAGCGCCCTGGCAGAAAAACTGCGTGAGGACGCCCACCGGGCGCTCGCACATTTCGATGGAAAAGCGCGTCACCTGCGTGCACTGGCCGATCTGATCGTGCAGCGCAAGGCTTGACTGCCTGCGCTTTTCCGCACTGACAAGCAAATTGGTCCTGATATGGAACTGCTCAAGCACATAAACGAACCGGCCGATGTACGCCGCCTGCCGCGCGCCCAGCTGAAGCCGCTGGCCGACGAGTTGCGCGCCTTCGTGCTGGATTCGGTGTCGAAAACCGGCGGCCACCTGTCGTCCAACCTGGGCACGGTGGAACTGACCATCGCGCTGCATTACGTGTTCAATACGCCGCTACGACCGCATCGTCTGGGATGTCGGCCACCAGACCTATCCGCACAAGATCCTGACCGGACGGCGCGAGCGCATGCATACGCTGCGCCAGTTGAACGGCATTTCCGGCTTTCCGCGCCGTTGCGAAAGCGAATACGACGCCTTCGGCACCGCCCATTCCTCGACCTCGATTTCGGCCGCGCTCGGCATGGCGCTGGCGGCCAAAATCAAGGGCGAGAACCGGCATGCGGTGGCCGTGATCGGCGACGGCGCGATGACGGCCGGCATGGCGTTCGAGGCGCTGAACAACGCCGGCGTGCATCACGACATCAACCTGCTGGTGATCCTGAACGACAACGACATGTCGATCTCGCCGCCGGTCGGCGCGCTGAACCGCTATCTGGCGCGCCTGATGTCGGGCCAGTTTTATGCCAAGGCCAAGAACGTCGGCAAATCGGTGCTTGCCGGCGCCGGTGCTGGAGCTGGCCAAGCGGCTGGAAGAACATGCCAAGGGCATGGTCGTGCCCGGCACCATGTTCGAGCAGTTCGGCTTCAACTATATCGGCCCGATCGACGGCCACGATCTGGAATCGCTGATCCCGACGCTGCAGAAACATGAAGAACCTGAAAGGGCCGCAGTTCCTGCACGTGGTCACCAAGAAGGGCCAGGGCTACAAGCTGGCCGAAGCCGATCCGGTGCTGTACCACGGCCCCGGCAAGTTCAATCCGGCCGAAGGCATCCAGCCGGCCGACGAGCAGCAAGATCACCTACACGCAGGTATTCGGCGACTGGCTGTGCGACATGGCGGCGGCCGATCCGCGCCTGGTCGGCATCACGCCGGCGATGCGCGAAGGCTCGGGCATGGTCGAATTCGAACAACGCTTTCCGCAGCGCTATTACGATGTCGGCATCGCCGAGCAGCACGCGGTGACTTTCGCCGCCGGCCTTGCCTGCGAAGGGCTGAAGCCGGTGGTGGCGATCTATTCGACCTTCCTGCAGCGCGCCTACGATCAACTGATCCACGACGTCGCGCTGCAAAATCTGGACGTCACCTTTCGCGCTGGATCGCGCCGGCCTGGTCGGCGCCGATGGCGCCACCCACGCCGGCAATTACGACATCGCCTTTTTGCGCTGCATTCCCAACATGGTGGTGATGGCGCGCCTTCGGACGAAAACGAATGCCGCCAGCTGCTGTCCACCGCGTTCCAATACCCGGGGCCGGCGGCGGTGCGCTATCCGCGCGGCGCCGGCGTCGGCGCCGAGATCGATCCCGCGCTGACGCCGCTGCCGCTCGGCAAAGGGCAAGTGCGGCGTCAAGGGCAGGGGGTAGCCATCCTCGCGTTTGGCACCGTGCTGGCGCCCGCCCTGGTCGCCGCCGAGCAACTGAATGCCACGGTGGTCGACATGCGCTTCGTCAAACCGCTGGATGTCGAACTGGTACTGGAATTGGCGCGCAGCCACTCGGCCCTGGTGACGGTCGAAGAAGGCACGACCCAAGGCGGCGCCGGCAGTGCGGTGGCGGAAGCCCTGAGCGCCGCCGGCCACACCGCAGCCACCGTGCCGCTCTTGATTCTGGGCCTACCGGATCAATTCATCGACCACGGTGATCAGGCGCACCTGTTGGCGCTGCATGGCCTGGATGCCGACGGTATCCTGGCCTCGATCCGGCAACGCTTTGGCGGTGAATTGCGGCTGGTGGTGAATCACTGAACCCCCGTACGTCCACCGACTTTGTGGGAGCGGCGCCCCCGCCGCGATTTTCACCACGCGATTTTCATTACCAGGCATAGATCACTTCCCGGATTTTTCGACATCGCCTTCAGAAGTCGGTGAATCAGCCGATAGGCCTTGGTATTGCCTAAAACAAAATTAAAAATCACATGACAAATTCAACCTGGATGAAACGATGGCTGGTCGGTGCTGTTTTTTTGACGAGCCTGCTGGCCGGTTGCGGCGGCGGCAGCCCCGCTTCCTTGGCCGTGGTGCTCAATACCCTGCCCAAAGCGACCGATGATGCGCACCAGAGTGTGCAACTGCTGGCCAACGGCATCAAGAAATTCCAGGTTGAATTGTTGGATCAGAACGGCAAGCCGCTGGATCTTTCCAAGGTCGAAGTCACGCCCGGTAGCCAGTCGGTACAAACCAGCTTTTCGGTGCCGCGCGCCGGCGCTTACCAGGTGCGCAGTTCCGCTTTCATGGCCAACGGCGATGCCTTGCTGGGCACCACGCTCAAGGCCGTTCAGCTGCAGCCTGGCGACAATCAGCTGGTGATCGACAATCTCGATCTGGCCAATCTGTATTACGCCGACAACACCCGCCTGATGCAAGCCCAAAGCCCGGCCGGTCTGGAAAGATTCCTGTCGTATGACCAACCCGGCATATCGCTGCAGGCTTACTGCTTTTTCGGCTATCTGGGCGATGACAGCAACAACCGCATGGCCTATTTCAGCCTGGTTCAGCGGCTGAATCAATCGATCGACCCGAGCGAGACGATCACGACGCGTTTTCCGACGATCGCAGCCGCCGTCGGTGTCGGAACCCGTGATATCCAGGGCTTTCGCCTGGGCGGGGTGGTCGGTGTTGCGGGCATCGCGAACCAGATTTCGTTTCAGCATCAGCCGTGGGATGTGAGCTTCACGGCGGACAATCCGGCCGGTTCCCTCACGCCTCAGAATCAAACCCGGGCGCGACTGGTCTCCGGCACTTTCGGCCAAAAAGGCGCGCGTTACCAGATCACTTCTGACGGTCAGGATGTTGAAGGCAAGCCGATGATCACCGACGTTCTGGTGGAAGACAGCATGGGCTTCGTCAGCGAAGGCTTTGGCGCCAACGCCTTCCTGCCCAACTGGCTGCTGCCGGCGCAGCGGCAAGCCATCAACCATCAATTTGGCGGTTCGGTCGAACGGTATCTGGCGGCCACGCAAGACCCGCTCACCGGGCAGGGTTCCTACTATTACTCGGCACCGTATCTCAAGGTAATCAATTACACGGTCAAGTACAGCGGAACTGTCACGGCCCAGGGCACGGGCGGCCTGTTGTGGATGGACGTGGTGTATCAAACTTTTGATGATGCCGCCATCAACGTCATCAAGGACTCGACCTGGTCGTTCTTCATCATGCAGATCAAGGGCGATGACGACAAGGAACGCGCCATCATGACCACCCAGGTCGGTACCAAGCTCCATGGTGAGTACCACATCAGTTCGTTGTTCAGCGGCGACGCCGCCAAAAACGCCAACGGCGTGCTGGAACCCGAATATCGCTGGAACATGCAAGACATCCAGATTCTGCCGGTGGCCGGCAGCGAATGGACCAGCCCCGCTTCCAACGCCAGTTATTACACCAAGTACAAAGTCATCCTCGGGGGCGCCCGGCCGGCGGACCTGACCATCACCATGGATTGGAACGAGCAAGAGGTGAAAGCCATGGGGCGCTTCGTCTATGAAGGCCTGAGCAACGTCACCGGCACGCTGGACGGCAAGCCCGTGAGCGGCACCGCCTGGCTGGAAATGCAGCCGGTCGGGAAACTCTGACTGAGCCGGGGCGGTTGTCGGGATCGATCACAACCAATGCCGAACCTCGTGTGAGTCAGAGGATCATCCATCACGAAGTCGATTTTTCTGCCACAGCACATCCGCCTGATCCGCTGCGGCATTTAGCACCCGCGACCAGACGAACAGCAGATCCGACAGGCGGTTGAGGTATTGGCGCGGTCCTGCGCGCACAGCCTGGGTTGCTGTTAGCGCCACCACGCTGCGCTCCGCACGGCGGCAGACGGTGCGGCAGACATGCGCCAGCGCGGCGGCGCGGCAGCCGCCCGGCAACACGAATTCGCGCAACGCGGGCAGGTCGCGGTTGTATTGCTCGATCCAGCCGTCCAGCCGGGTGACGTGGCGGTTGTCGATTGCCTCCCAGCCCGGAATGCACAATTCACCGCCGAGATCGAACAGGTCGTGCTGGATCGTGATCAAGGCGTCGCGTAGCGCCGCCGGCAAGTCTTCGCACAGCAGCACGCCAAGCTGGGAATTCAATTCATCCACTTCGCCAATTGCGTGGATGCGCGCGCTGTCCTTGCCGGTGCGGCTGCCGTCGCCCAAGCCGGTGCTGCCGTCGTCGCCGGTGCGAGTCGTGATTTTTGAGAGCCGATTGCCCATATTTGATTGAGTGTGGATGGATGATCGGTCCAGCATACGACAAAAGCCGGCCAGTGTGCCGGCCGCCCCGGCACCGGCCGCTTTGCTGGCCAGCGGCCAGAGTAGAATCCAGCCATGGGAGATCAGTCATGAGTCAGATATTGCAGCAAGATGTATTGAAGAAGCCGTTGCCGCCCGGCTTGCTGGCGGCGCTGGCGGACCTATTCGGCGAACGGCTGTCGCTCAGCCAGGCTATCCGCGCGCACCACGGCCGCGACGAATCCTCGTACGACCCGATGCTGCCGGACGCGGTGGTGTTCGCCCATACCACCGAAGAGGTCGCCGCCACGGTCGCGCTGTGCAACAGCCACGCGGTGCCGGTGATCGCCTTCGGCGCCGGCAGCTCGCTCGAAGGCCATGTGCTGGCGCTGCACGGCGGCGTCACGATCGACCTGTCGCAGATGAACCGGGTGCTGGCGGTGCACGCCGAAGACTTGACGGCGACCGTGCAGGCCGGCGTCACGCGCAAGCAGCTGAACCAGGAAATCAAGGACAGCGGCCTGTTCTTCCCGATCGATCCGGGCGCCGACGCCTCGCTGGGCGGCATGGCGGCCACGCGCGCCTCCGGCACCAACGCCGTGCGCTACGGCACCATGCGCGAAAACACCCTGGCGCTGACGGTGGTGGCGGCCGACGGCCGCATCCTGAAAACCGGCACGCGCGCCAAGAAATCCTCGGCCGGCTACGACCTGACCCGGCTGTTCGTCGGCAGCGAAGGCACGCTCGGCATCATCACCGAAGTCACGGTCAGGCTGTATCCGCAGCCGGAAGCGATTTCCGCCGCGGTCTGCTCGTTCCCGAGCGCGGCCGACGCGGTGAATGCGGTGATCCAGACCATCCAGCTCGGCGTGCCGGTGGCGCGCGTCGAATTCCTCGACGAGAACGGCGTGCGCGCGATCAATGCCCACGACAAGCTGAGCCTGCCGGAGCAGCCGCTGCTGCTGTTCGAATTCCACGGGAGTGATGCCGGCGTCGCCGAGCAGGCGCAGACGGTGCAGGAGATCGTCGCCGAGCATCACGCCACCGGCTTCGAATGGGCGACCCGGCCCGAGGACCGTTCGCGGCTATGGGCGGCGCGTCACAACGCCTATTTCGCGCTGCTGCAGCTGCGTCCCGGCGCGCGCGCGATCTCGACCGACTGCTGCGTGCCGATTTCGCGCCTGGCCGAATGCATGCTCGAGACCAAGGCCGATTGCGAGCGTGAAGGCATCGTGCATTCGATCATCGGTCACGTCGGCGACGGCAATTTCCACGTGCAGATGCTGGTCGATCCGCACGACGCCGTCGAGCTTGCCAAAGCTGAAGCGGTCAATGCGCGCATGGTGACGCGCGCGCTGGCGATGGACGGCACCTGCACCGGCGAACACGGGGTCGGCTTGCACAAGATGGATTTCCTGGTGCAGGAGCATGGCGAGAATGCGATCGACGCCATGCGCGCGCTCAAGCATGCGCTGGATCCGAACAACATCCTGAATCCGGGCAAGATCGTCCGCTGGTAAATGTCGGGACAGCGCCATCAATACCTACAAAAAGCCCTCGATCACCACCCGCCTGCCGCCGGTGCACGCGCTGTCGGCGTTCGAAGCGGTGGCGCGCCACGCTTCCTTCGCGCTGGCGGCCGACGAACTGTGCATCACGCCGTCGGCGCTGTCGCACCGCATCCGCCTGCTGGAAGAGTTCGTCGGCGAGCGCCTGTTCCATCGCGACGGCCGCGCCATCACGCTGTCCGAGTTCGGCCGCCGCTATCTCGATGTGGTGCGCGCCGCCTTGCAGGCGCTGACCGATTTCCCGATCCCGCGCCGCGCCGCCTCGGCCCAGCCGCGGGTCAAGGTGACGCTGACGCCGACCTTTGCGCGCTGTCTGTTCGTGCCGCGCCTGGCCGAGTTCACGCGCCGCCATCCGGACATCGCGGTCGAGATCTTCCTGTCGGTGCCGCTGTACGACCTCTCGCTGTCGGAGTCCGACGTCGAAGTGCGCTTCGGCGCCGGCAACTACCCGGATATCGTCACCGAAAAGCTGTTCGTGGAACCGGCGTTCGTGGTCGCCAGTCCAGCTTACCTGGAGCAGATCGGCGGACTCCAGACGCCGGCCGACCTGCAGCGGGCGACGCTGCTGCGCTCGGCGCTGGAGCCCTGGCAGCCGTGGTTCGAGGCGGCAGGGCTGGACTGGCCAGAGCCGATGACCGGCTTGCGCGTGGACGACCTGGGCTTGCTGCTGGAAGCGGTGCGGCACGGCCACGGCGTCGGCCTGACGCGCCAGCATTTCGCGCGCGAATTGATCGAGGGCGGGCAGGTGGTGCCGCTGTTCGACGTGCGGCTGACGACGCCGCCGCACGCCTACTACGTGGTGTACGAGCGCCAGGCGCGCGAGCGGCCCGAGGTGGAGCTGTTCATCGAATGGCTGCAGGCGGTGTTCAAGAATATCTGAGGCGTGGCGGGCGGGGCCGCCACGCGCATGCCCTTACGCCAGGCCGCGAAAGGCCGCGCGCGCCGCCGCCAGCGTGGCCTCGATCACGGCGTCGTCATGCTGCGCCGAAACGAAACCGGCTTCGAACGCCGACGGCGCCAGGTAGACGCCGGCTTCCAGCATGGCATGGAAAAAGGCATTGAAGCGGTCCTTGTCGCACCTCATCATCGCCGCATAGCTGGTCGGGATGGCGTCGGCGAAATACAGGCCGAACATGCCGCCCACCGAATCGGCGCAGAAGGCGATGCCGGCTTCGCGTGCGGCGTCGGCCAGGCCGCGCACCAGTTTCGCGGTCTGCGCTTCCAGCGCCGCGTGGAAGCCGGGCGCCTGGATCAGTTTCAGCGTGCTCATGCCGGCGGCCACCGCCACCGGATTGCCGGACAGCGTGCCGGCCTGGTACACCGGCCCCAGCGGCGCCATGTATTTCATCAGGTCGGCGCGGCCGCCGAAGGCCGCCACCGGCAGGCCGCCGCCGATGATCTTGCCGAGCGCCGTCAGGTCCGGCGTGATGCCGTATAGCGATTGCGCGCCGCCGAGCGCGACGCGGAAGCCCGACATCACCTCGTCCAGGATCAGCACCGCTCCGTGCTGGGTGCACAGGCGGCGCATGGTCTGCAGGAATTCCGGCGTGGCGCGCACCAAGTTCATGTTGCCGGCGATCGGTTCGACGATGACGCAGGCGATCTGGTCGCCGAGCGCCTGGAAGGTGTCTTCCAGCTGCTGCGTGTCGTTGTAGTCGAGCACCAGCGTATGCTTGACGAAATCCTCGGGCACGCCGGCCGAGGTCGGATTGCCGAAGGTCAACAGGCCGCTGCCGGCTTTCACCAGCAGCGAATCGGCGTGGCCGTGGTAGCAGCCTTCGAACTTGACGATCTTGTCGCGGCCGGTGGCGCCGCGCGCCAGCCGCAGGGCGCTCATGGTGGCCTCGGTGCCGGACGACACCAGACGCACCTGCTCGATCGACGGCACCAGGCGGCAGATTTCTTCCGCCATTTCGATTTCGCCCAGGGTCGGGGCGCCGAAACTCAAGCCGCGCGCGGCCGCTTCCTGCACCGCCTGGACCACGGCCGGATGGGCGTGGCCGACGATCGCCGGGCCCCAGGAGCCGATATAGTCGATATAGCGGCGTTCGTCCTCATCCCAGAAATACGGCCCTTCGGCGCGGGTGATGAAGCGCGGCGTGCCGCCGACCGAACGGAAGGCGCGCACCGGGGAATTGACGCCGCCCGGCGTGGTGAGCTGGGCCCGCTGGAACAGGGTGTCGTTGCGGGATTCGATACTGGAATTCATGGCAATCCGGAAAAGGTTAATGGTCGGGCCCGGGTTCGAGACCAGGTTCGCGGGCCCAGAAATAGCGGTCCAGCACCAGTTTCCCCATGCCGAGCCGTTGTGCGTGATTGATGGCGGCAAGCGTGAATTCCTGCGCTTCGGCTATCGCTTCCGGGACATCCAGGCCATTGGCCAGCATGCCGGCGATGGTAGCCGACAAGGTAGTACCGGCGCCGCCGTACGAACCCGATACGCGTTGCCAGGTATCCTGGCGTACCACGCCGCCCTCATTGAATAGCGTATTGACGACTTCATGCAGGTCGCCGCGGGTGCCGGTGACGAACACGTATTCGCAACCCGATTCGATCAATCGCATGGCATCCACCGCCATGGTGTCCTCGGCCGACGCTTCGCGCCAGGTTTCCGCCAGGTGCGCCAATTCGACCGCCGACAGCAGCAACACGGTGGCTTGCGGGATCAGCAGTTCGTGGGTGGCGGCCAGCAAGTCGTCCTGTTCCGGGCCGTGCTCAGGCAAGGCCGAGCTGAAGGGATCAAGCACCAGCGGGATGTCCGGATAGTCGGACACCACTTCGGCGATCGCGGAGACATTTTCGACGCTGCCGACCACGCCGACCTTGAATGCCGCTACCGGCATATCCTCCAAGACGACCCTGGCCTGGTCGGCGACCCAGTCGGCGTCGATCACCTGGCTATCCTCGACGCGTGCGGTGTCGCCGATCAGGATCGAGGTGATGACCGACAAGCCATGCACCCCCATTGCGGCGAATGATGCCAGATCGGCTTGGATGCCGATGGCGCCGACCGGATCGGCAATATTGAAGGTAAGGGCGAGCGGCGAGGTTTGGTTTTGCACAGTCGGTAGATTAAGATATCCGACTTCGCATTTTACTTGATCGAAGGGCGGGCAGTCGTGGGCATGAGCGAAGCGGAAAGCAGGGCGCCGAAGGGGGAATGGCAGACCTGGATGTGTGTGATTTGTGGCTGGGTTTATGACGAAGCGGCGGGTTACCCCGAGGATGGAATAGCGCCGGGCACGTGCTGGTCCGAGGTGCCGATGAATTGGACTTGTCCGGAATGCGGTGCGCGCAAGGAAGACTTCGAAATGATCCGGCTCTGACATCAGGCTCGCGTTTTGTTGTAAAAAACGCATTGCCTGGCAATAAAAACACGTATGCTGTGTGTCCAAAAAGCAAGCTTGTGTAAAAGCATCTTGATTTTTGTTACAGTTGGGACATATATTGAGCCAGTTTAAGCCGGGACCACGCGATGACAGCAACGGTAGAACATTCCAGCCTGAAGATCATGGTGATCGACGATAGCAGCACCATCCGGCGCTCGGCGGAGATATTTTTGAGTCAGGCTGGTTATCAGGTGGTGTTGGCGGACGACGGCTTCGATGCACTGGCGAAAGTCTCTGACCACAAGCCGGCGCTGATTTTTTGCGACATCCTGATGCCCAGGCTGGATGGTTATCAAACCTGCGCGTTGATTAAGAAGAGCGTCAAATTCCATGCCACGCCGGTCATCATGCTGTCCTCCAAAGACGGACTGTTCGACCGCGCGCGCGGTGCGATGGTCGGTTCCGATGAGTACCTGACCAAGCCATTCACCAAGGACAGCCTGTTGCGAGCCGTGCGTGAACACGCGGCGCCTGTCGCTGCCGGCAATGTCCACATATAAAAACTACTGAAACAAGGGTTAAAGATGGCCATACAAAAAATTCTGGTGGTGGACGATTCTCCTACCGAGCGCTATTTCCTCACCGATGTACTCGTCAAAAACGGATTCTCGGTATCGACTGCTGAAAATGGCGAGGATGCGTTGCTGAAAATCAAGGCTGACAAGCCGCAATTGATACTGATGGATATTGTCATGCCTGGCCAGAACGGATTCCAGGTCACGCGATCGATCACGCGCGACCCCGAAACCCAGGATATTCCGATCATCATTTGCACCAGCAAAGGACAGGAAACAGACCGTATCTGGGGTCTGCGCCAAGGCGCGCGCGACTATATCGTCAAGCCGATCGATCCGCAGGAACTACTGTCGAAAATCGCCGCACTTGGATAACCAGCTGCCCATGACCGAAACTATCTCCGACAATCGGTTAGAGCCCGCCGTCAAGAAGTCGGATGTGGGCGCACGCCGTACTCGCCTGCGCGAATTCCAGTCGCAATTGCTCGAGCGTATGCAGGCCGCGCGCAGCGGTTCCGATACCAGCGTCAGCCAGTTGGGTGTCATGATCGGTCAGATGCATTGCCTGCTTGATCTGCAACAAGTGGGTGAGATTGTTTCGGTGGGCTCTGTCACCAAAGTACCGTTGACACAGGATTGGTACTTGGGTTTGGCGAATATTCGCGGCAGCCTGACCAGCGTGATTGACCTGGCACGGTTTCAGGGCTTTGGCTTGTCAACGATCGACAAGCAAAGCCGGGTTGTCGCTTTCGCCGCCGGCCTGTCCTTCAATAGCGCATTGCTGGTGTCGCGCGTGATGGGGCTGCACAATCTCAGCGAGATGCAGTTGCACACCGACTTGGCGGTCGACGCCACACCGTGGTCGGCGCGCCAGTATATCGACCGAGAATCCCGAATCTGGACTCAGCTCGACTTGTCTTTGATAGTACAGGACCCCCGGTTTTTGCATGTTGGCTTATAGGTTTCTCGCAATGTAGCGAAAAACTCCAAATTCGGAATCAGGAGACTCAGTAATGGCGTTCAAACTACCGTTTATTTCCAAGCGCAATAAGGAAGAACCTGCGAAGACGGGTGATGCAACGATGACGCCGGAAGCGGAGTTGGCCGCCGGGCCACTAGTCGCCGCTGCTGAACCGACGACTACGCAATCCCCATATTCCGCCGAAACCAATCCCGATGCCACTTTCATCGGCGACGTGTTGGAGCGCAGCGGTGATTTGCGGTTGCCGCTGATCGGCCACCTGCCGCTCCAGCAACAGGTTCGCTTCCTGCTGGTCTTGCTGGGCGGCTCGCTGGCCGTGGGAGCATTCCTGGTCTGGATGAACGCCAACAACTCGATCCTCACTTCGACCCAGACGCAGATTGCCGGCGATGCGCTGATGCACTCGCAGCGGCTTGGCAAGGCGACCCCGAACGCGATTCAGGGCAACCTCGAAGCGTTCAAGCAATTATCCGAAAGTCGCAAGGAATTTAATCAGGACCTGCTGATTCTGACTCGTGGTGGCAATTACCAGGGGCGCGAAATTGCTCCGGCCGACGACACGATGGCAGCGATGCTGCGCGATACCCAGAAAGTATGGGCCGGTTCCGACAAGGCGGCGGAGACTATTCTGAAATTGCGCAAAGAGCTCACCGGTTTCGGTACGACGCTGCAAAAATTGAATGAGCTGTCGCCAACCCTGCTCGAGCTGACCGAACAGATCGCCACCCTCAAGGGTCAGCGTGGCGCCACGCCGCGCGAACTTGCGGCTGCTGGCCAGTTGGTGATGCTGACCCAGCGTCTGGGACGCAGCGCCAACGAGTTCCTGACCTCGGAAGGTGTGAATCCGGAAACGGCATTTTTGTTGGGCAAGGATACCAATACATTTCGGGATATCACGGAAGGCTTCCTGAACGGCAGCGATATCCTGCGGCTGTCGGCTACTACCGATCAGGAAACGCGCGACAAACTGACCGAGCTGCAGAAGGCCTTCAGCGAATACCAGGAGTCGGTGGCGACCATTCTCGGCAACCTGCAAAACTTCATTGCCGCCAAACAGTCCGAGCAATTGATCTTTACCGAAAATGAAGCGCTGAAACAGCGCTTGACCGCTTTGCAGAAAACCTATCGGGCAGAACAGGATTCACTGACCTGGTCGTTCTGGGCGATGTTAGGTGCAGCGCTGATGGCGTTGCTGGCGGCGGCCGGAATTGCGGTGGTGCTGCTGCAGGACAGTCGGAATCGCACTCGCGACGCCGATTCCCGTCGCCAGGAAGCGGATGTGCAGCGGCTGCAAGCCCAGAAGCAGGAAGAAGAGGCAATGCGCGCCAACGAACAGAACCAGACCGCTATTTTGCGCTTGATGAACGAATTGCAGGAAGTGGCGGATGGCGACTTGACGATTCAAGCCACGGTGTCAGAGGACATCACCGGTGCCATCGCCGATTCGGTCAACTACACGGTCGAGGAATTGCGTGGCCTGGTGGGCCGGGTCACTGTGACGGCGGAACAAGTGACGTCCGCCTCCAACCAGGCGCAGGATATTTCCACCGAATTGCTGGCGGCGTCGCAAAAGCAATCCCGCGACATTCAGGAAACCGGTCGCGCGGTACTCGATATGGCGTTGCAGATTACCGATGTGTCGAAATCGGCCAACGAATCGGCCGACGTGGCGCGGCAGTCGGTGACGGCAGCCGAGCAGGGGGCGACGGCAGTGGAAAACGCGATCAAGGGCATGAACGAAATTCGCGAGCAGATTCAGGAAACGTCCAAGCGCATCAAGCGCCTGGGCGAGTCATCGCAGGAGATCGGCGAGATCACCGAACTGATTTCCGACATTACCGAACAGACCAACGTGCTGGCGCTGAACGCCGCCATCCAGGCCGCATCGGCCGGCGAAGCGGGGCGCGGCTTCTCGGTCGTGGCGGAGGAGGTGCAGCGGCTGGCGGAACGCTCAGGCGAGGCAACCAAGCAGATCGGCGCGCTGGTGCGCACGATTCAGACCGATACCCACGACGCGGTTGCGGCCATGGAAAAATCGACGCAGGGTGTGGTCGAGGGGGCAAAACTGTCGGACGCGGCCGGTGCTGCCTTGTCCGATATCCGGCGAGTGTCGAACCGACTGGCGGAACTGATTCAGGGCATTTCTGCCGCCACTGAGCAGCAGGCGACCTCAGCCAACGGCGTGGCGCAGAATATCCAGGGCATCCTCGTGGTGACTGAAAAAACGCAAGAGGGTACGCAGCAAACCGCACGGTCGATTCGGGAGCTGTCCAAACTGGCGGAAGAGCTCAAGAATTCGGTCTCCCGCTTCCGTGTCGCTGCTTGATACCCGCTTTCCGCTACCCGTCCGTTCCGCTTGCGCCGCTGCATCGTGCGTGAGCGTAATGGCCGATGCCAGGCAGCGGCGCACTAGCTCAGAAACCGCGAGGTAGTCATGACCACCGATTTTTCCGCATTGCCGCAGGGTGCCCGTAACAATTTCGATGCCGGGCCATTGTCCTGGGTGATGGGCGAAATCCGCGAAGCGTTGGCGCATTCGAAAGTTGCGTTGAGCGAAGCGCTGACCCAGGATTTCGAAAGCCAGGCAACTTCATTGCGACATGCAAGAGCCTGGCTACATCAGACACACGGCGCGCTCCAGATTGTCGATGTCGATGGGGTGGCGATTGTCACCGAAACCATCGAGGATTTGTTCGATCGCCTGATTTCAGGGCAACTGGTGCTGACGGCCGATATTGCGCAGGCAATCCAGAATGGCTGCCAGGCGCTGGTCGAATATCTGGAAGAGTTATTGTCCGGCGAATCACACCAGCCGGTACGCCTGTTCCCGTATTACAAAGCCCTGCTGGAGGCGCGTGGTGCCGAGCGGGTACATCCGGCCGATCTGTTTTTCCCCGACCTGACGATACGTCCGCAACTGCCGGTGCGGCAGGAGACCGGCAGTCCGGTCGACTATGGCGTGCTGCGAGTACGTTTCGAAAAGATACTGTTGCCGTTTCTGAAAAATTCAGACAGCGACGGCGATCCACGTAATGCGATCGCCATGGCAAAGATCATCGCGCAAGTGGAAAATGCGCAAAATGGTCAGCAGGCGCGCGGATTCTGGTGGGTAATGCACGCTTTTTCGGAAGCGGTCGCCAGCGGCCAGGTTGCCGCTGAACTGTATGTCAAGCAACTGTTCGCCCGCATCAATCTGCAATTGCGGCGTCTCAGCGAAGGTGCGACCGGGATCACAGAACGGGTATTGCGTGATGCGCTGTTTTTTCTCGCCAGTGTGGAGCATCCATCACCGCGCACCTTGCAGGTACGCAGCGCTTGGCAGCTCGACGGCTTGGTGCCGCACGACTATGGCAAGTTGCGGTACGGGCAGATCGATCTGGACTCCCTGGTGCTGGCCAAGGAAAAGCTGAACCAGGCAAAAAATATCTGGAGCCGGATTGCCGGCGGTGACGGTGGCTTGGCTACTGCTTTCGAACTGGAAATGAAGGAGCTGACCGAGGCGGGCACCAGGTTGAATTCAGCGCCGCTATCCCGATTGCTGCGCGAACTGAATGGCATCGCGCGCCCGGCTGCGCATGCGCGGCCGGGCGATGGTCTGGGCCTGGAAATGGCGACCAGTCTGCTGTTCGTCGAAAACGCGCTGAACAATATCAGCCGCTTGCCGGAGGATTTTCCGGCGCGTGCCGAAGCGCTGACCTCGCGTCTGCTGTCGGTGGTGGCCGGCGAGGTGCCGGCCGACTCGGCGCAATGGCTAAATGACATGTCGCGCGAAGCGCAACAGCGCCAGACCATGACGGCGCTGGCCGGCGAAATGTTGACCAGCCTGCGCCAGGTCGAGAAAACGCTGGATGCCTATTTCAATGATCCCGCCGATGGCAGCGTACTGGCACCGATCGATCAGGTGCTGCATCAGATCGAGGGCGCGCTGACGGTCCTGGATCAGGACGATGCACGGCGTGCGGTGCAGCATATGCGTGCTGCAGTGCAGGCGTTTGCGCCAGCCGGTGCGGGTGCCGAAGCTGAAAGCGAGGCTGTAGCGCCGGACGTGCAGGCGCGGGCGTTTCGGCATGTTGCACAGAACGTCGGAGCGCTCAGTTTTTTCATCGAGACACTGCAAGTCCATTCCGAGGATGCCATCAAGCGCTTTTCGTTTGATGCGGACGAAGGCATGTTCCGCGCAAGCCTGCTGGAAAAACATCACGCCGCGCCAGCACGATCCCAAAATGAATTGCTGCCGCCGGAGTTCGACGAGACGGCGGATTCCACTACCACTGAACAGGAACTTTCCCGGCATCAGCAGCACTCCGCCGGTCTCGCACTATCGCTGTCGATGCAGCCGCACAACCCTGAGCTGCAGGATGAATTGAAAAAATCCCTGGAGCAGGTCCGCGATGTCGCCACCCTGGTGGACAATCCGGACGCCAACGAGCGGGCACAAACAGCGATCGATCTGTTGCAGCAACCGGATTTCGCCGAATCGGCGGATACCGTCTCCGGTGTCGTGGACGCCACGACCGTGGCGGAGCCGATGCCTGCAGCGCTGGTGACCAACGCGACGCCGGCCAGCAGCGAAGCGGTGGATGCCGAGTTACTCGAGATTTTTCTGCTTGAAGCCGACGAGGTACTGGCCTGTATCAAGGATACCGTTCCGGCCTTGCGCGCCGAATCGCATAACCAGGATCACCTGACGACGTTGCGCCGCTCCTTCCATACCCTCAAGGGCAGCAGCCGGATGGTTGGTCTGAATGTATTTGGCGAAGCGGCGTGGAGTATCGAGCAGGTATTGAATCTGTGGCTGTCTGAAGGGCGCCACGGCACGCCGGCGCTCGGCGCCTTGTTGGAGCATGCGGCCGAGGTGCTGGAGGCATGGGTCCTCGAAATCAAGACCGATGGCGTATCGAGTCGTTCACCCCAAGGCTTGGCGGATGCGGCCGGTCGGGTACGAGCGGGCGGTGAATTCCAACTCGATGCGGCGCCCGAGCCTGGTACCGACGTCCAATCCGGGCCGAGTGCAGTAGAAATTTTGCCGGCAGCGCCGGATGACACCGAGTCGCTGGCAACGCTATCAGCCGAGCCGGCGGCGGTCGAGCTTGAAGCGGAGATTGAGCTGCCGGCGGAACTCCAGCAGGCAGAAGAAATTCAGTTGTCGGATGCCGAGCTGGCCGCCTTTGGGCAAGTACCGGCGGTGGATACACCGGCTGGCGAGCCGGCACCGCTGCAGCAAGCGAAGGAGCCGGAGGTTGGCACGGTGCTGCCATTTACCGGCGGCCCGGCTGCTGCGACGGCGTACGACGATGGCATCAAGCGCATCGGCGATCTCGAAATCAGCGTGCCGCTGCATAATATTTATCTGGCCGAAGCCGATCAGTTGGTGCGCCAGCTGTCCAATGATTTTGCCGAATGGCGCCACGAACCGCAGCGCCGTGTCGTTATCGAGTCGGTGCATGCCGCGCATTCTCTGGCCGGTAGTTCGGCCACCGTCGGTTTCACGCCATTGCAGGAAGTTGCGCACGCGTTGGAATTGATATTGATGCGTTTGTCACGCCAGCCAGTCGCGCTGGCGGCGGCGCAGTTCGACAGTCTGGAAGATTGCGTGGCATGCCTCAGACATATGTTGCAGCAGTTCGCACTGGGCGACATGCCGGCGCACGAGCCAGGGAAGGTCGCGCTCCTGGATCAAATGCTGCGTGAAATCACCGCGCAAGGGGAGCTTTCTGAAACGCCACTCGATGTAATCGAGGAAGTACCGGACTTGCCGAGCACGCCAGAGGCGCCGTGCCGAAAATGGCGAGGCCATGGTGCCGCGCGTGTCGGCAGTGGAAGAAGTTGCCGGCTGTCGGACGTCCGGAACAGGAAGCGCTGGATCCGGCGCTGGTACTCAAGGATGATCTGGATGCCGATCTGTTGCCGGTCTTTATCGAAGAAGGGCGCGATCTGTTGCCACAGATGGGACGCGCATTGCGGCTGTGGCAACAGAGCCCGGCGGACGCGTCGGTAGCAGCGCCGATCCTGCGTTTCCTGCATACCTTGAAGGGTAGCGCACGGATGGCTGGGGCCATGGGGCTGGGCCAGCATTTGCACGAAATGGAAACCCGCATCGAGCAGATCACCTATGCTGGCGTGGCGACCGCGGCCGCGCTGGACGACTTGCTGGCACGTCACGATTATGGATTGCACCTGTTCGAGACCTTGCAAAACCCGCAGTGGGCGGCGCAGGCATCACTCCAAGATGTGCCGGCCGATGCGTCGGGCTCGCAACCGGTGGTCTTGCCGCAGTTGATGCCGGCAGCAACGGCGGCGCTGGGCACGATTCCTCCCGCGCCCGGCTCGAGTCCGGCGGTCGCGGCACCGGCGACGCCCTTGGTACGGGTGCGTGCCGATATTCTGGACCGATTGGTGAATCAGGCCGGTGAGGTCTCGATCTCTCGTTCTAGATTGGAAACCGAAGTCGGTACCTTGCAGCAATCCTTGTCGGAACTGACCGAGAACGTCGATCGCCTGCGCTCGCAATTGCGCGAAATCGAAATGCAGGCGGAAACGCAAATTGCCTCGCGCATGACGCAAAGCGGCGACCGCGAATTCGACCCGCTCGAATTCGACCGCTTCACCCGCTTGCAGGAACTGACGCGCATGATGGCCGAGAGCGTCAACGACGTTGCCTCGGTGCAGCAAAACCTCGCACGAACGGTGGAAGGCGCGAATACAGGCCTCGACTTGCAGGCGCGCCTGACGCGCGATTTGCAGCAAGATCTGATGCGGGTACGGATGGTGCAGTTCGCCAGTATTTCGGAACGCCTGTACCGGGTCACGCGACAAGCCTCGAAGGAGGTGGACAAGCGGGTCAGCCTGGATATTCGCGGCAGTGCGGTGGAAGTCGATCGCAGCGTCCTGGAGAAAATGGCCGGCCCGTTCGAACACCTGTTGCGCAACGCGATCGTACACGGCATCGAGTCACGTGAAGCGCGGCGGGCGGCGGGCAAGAGCGAAACTGGCGAACTGCGGGTCGAGATCCGCCAGGAAGGCAACGAAGTCGTGATCCAGTTCTCCGACGACGGGCATGGCCTGGATCTGTCCCGCATTCGCGACAAGGCACAGGCGGTCGGTTTGTTGAGCGATGCGCGCGACGTGTCGGACGCCGAAGTCACCGACCTGATTTTCAGTCCCGGATTTTCTACTGCCAGCGAAGTCACCGAGCTGGCCGGGCGCGGCATCGGCATGGATGTGGTGCGCTCCGAAGCGGCCAGTCTGGGTGGCCGCATTGAAGTCAGTTCGCAACCTGGCAACGGCGCCCAATTCACGGTTCACCTGCCGTTGACGCTGGCCGTTACCCAAGTGGTCCTGCTGTCCACCGGCGGCAAGAGCTACGCAGTGCCGTCGGTGCTGGTGGAGCAGGTGCAGCAATTGAAAGCCAATGCGCTGGCCAGTGCCTACAACGATGGCGCGGTGATCTGGCAAGGCGCGCGGGTGCCGCTGCATTACCTGTCGGCGTTGCTGGGCGACACCAGCGCCACCCCGGTGTCGCAGCAGTATTCGCCGCTACTGATCCTGAAGAGCGGCAATGAGCGGGTGGCGGTCCACGTCGACGAAATCGTCGGTAACCGCGAGGTGGTGGTCAAGAACATCGGGCCGCAATTGGCACGTCTGATCGGCATAGCCGGCGCCACCGTGCTGGGTTCCGGTGAGATCGTCATGATCCTGAATCCGGTACCGCTGGCGCTACGTGTGGCGCAGGAAAGTGCACGTGCACCGCGCATGTTGCCGGCCGACGATAGTCATTCGATGGGAGCGGTGGCCGAAATGAGCCCGGCGGTGCCGGCGGCGCCGGTTTCGCAGCCGGTGGCAGGATTGCGCACCCAGAACATCGTGATGGTGGTCGATGACTCGCTGACGGTGCGACGCGTCACCCAGCGCTTGCTGTCGCGCGAAGGGTTCCAGGTGGTACTGGCCAAGGACGGCGTCGACGCGCTGCAACAGTTGCAGGCGATCACCCCGGACGTGATGCTGGTCGACATTGAAATGCCGCGCATGGATGGCTTCGACTTGACTCGCAACGTGCGCGGCGACGAGCGTACCCGACATATCCCGATCATCATGATCACTTCGCGTACCGCCGCCAAGCACCGCAATTACGCGCTCGAACTGGGGGTCAACGAATATCTCGGTAAGCCGTACCGGGAAGAAGACTTGCTGACTGCCATCAACGGCTTCATCCAGACGCGGACCTCGCTGGTCTAATCTACCCCGGGGGCGCTGCCTGGCGCTCCCGGCGGTTCTCTCCCCGCTGTCTGCTGCTCCTTGTCGTCGACGGCCGGGTACGACCCCAAGATCATTCATTATTTTGGATAGGCGCCTGTCCTCTTGCTCATTCCGTTCAGGGTAAGCGGGAACTCTGCAGCGTTTTGAAGTTCGACTTGAGGACATCGCGGCGCGACCGGACCAAGGACGCTCGATTCCCGCCTCTGTCGGAGCGACAAAAAAACGCTTGACAGCGTTCCATGTCATCCAGCTAATATGTTGGAGTATATTGAAATTTCGTATATTGCAAGCGTGATAATTAGGTGATGTATATGGAGTATATGGCGTTGTCAGGCAATTTCTGGTCGGCTGGCTGGCCACCACCGGCAGCGGCGCCAGCGCCAGGTAACGCCATGTAAAACTGCTAAAATACCGCCATGCCCAAGCAACCCGACCCCCGCAAGCGCACCGCCGCATCCGGCGCATCCAGGGCCGCGCCAGCGTCCGCTGTCGACCCCGAAGCTGCCGCCGACGCGGTGCTGAATCTGACCGATCATTTCCTGATTGCGATGCCTGCCATGCTCGACCCCATCTTTGGCGGCAGCGTGGTTTATTTATGCGAGCACAATGCCAACGGTGCGCTCGGCGTGGTCATCAACAAGCCGACCGACATGACGATGGACGTGCTGTTCGAGCGCATCGACCTGAAGCTGGAAATCGCGCCGAACGACCGCTCGCCGCCGCCCGAGCCAGTGATGTTTGGTGGCCCGGTGCAAGTTGAGCGTGGCTTCGTGTTGCATTCGCCGGTACGGCAGTTTTCCTCGACTCTCGAAGTCAGTACGGAAGTCGCCTTGACCACCTCGAAGGATGTGCTGGAAGCGGTGGCGCACGGCGACGGGCCGCCGCGCATGCTGGTCAGCCTGGGTTGTTCCGGCTGGAGCGCCGGTCAACTGGAAGAAGAGTTGGGGCGCAACGGCTGGCTGACGGTACCCGCCGATCCCGCCATCATTTTCGAGCTACCCGTGAGTGAACGCTTTAACGCTGCGCTGCGGCTGCTGGGGATTGACCCGGTAATGCTGACCGCCGAGTCGGGGCGTGCCTGAGCCAGGACTTTCCAACGTTGTGGAAACAGTGCTCGGCTTTGATTTCGGCCTGAAGCGGATTGGCGTCGCGATTGGCAACTCGCTGCTGCAACAGGCGCAACCGCTGACCATCATCGAAGCCGCCACCAACACTGATAAATTCGCCGCGATTGCAGCCTTGCTGGCCGAGTGGCAGCCGGCGCGCTGCATCGTCGGCCTGCCGCTGCATCCCGACGGCGCGCCGCATGCGATGAGCGAGCGTTGCCGCCGTTTCGCCAACCAGCTGCAGGGGCGTTTCAGGCTGCCGGTGCTGCTGGTAGACGAGCGCTACTCATCGGCGATACTGGCGCAGCGGCGCGGCGAGCGTATTGACGCCGAGGCTGCCGCCATCATTTTGCAACAATATTTCGATGATCATGCCCAATCCTGAACTCGATGCCGAACAGCTTTACACACAACTCCTGAGCCAGGTGCAATCCAGCCTGGCGCAAGCAGATAATCTTGCCATCGTCGGCATCCGTTCTGGTGGCGCCTGGCTGGCGGAACGGCTGGCGGCGGCATTGCAACTGAACGAACGGCTCGGCTTTATCGACGTCTCGTTCTACCGCGACGACTACGCGGAAAAGGGCTTGCCGGCGGAAGTCAAGCCGACGCAAATTCCGTTCGATGTCGAAGGCGCCACCATTCTGCTGGTGGACGATGTGCTGTACACCGGCCGTACCACGCGTGCGGCGATCAACGAACTGTTTGACTACGGCCGGCCGGCCAGGATCATGCTGGCGGCATTGGTCGATCGCGGCGAACGCGAACTGCCGATTGCCGCCGATTTCGTCTCCGCCACGATTACCCTCGAAGGGCCAGCGCAACAATTGGTCCTGCAACGTGCCGCCGACGGCCGTTTCTCCTTTACGGTGACCCATGCATAACCCGCAACTGAATAAAGACGGTGAATTACAGCATTTATTGACGATCGAAGGTTTGCCGCGGGCGATCGTGACGCGCATCCTGGATACCGCCGAGTCGTTTGTCGGTCTGGGCGACCGCGAAGTGAAGAAGGTGCCGTTGATGCGCGGCAAGAGCGTGTTCAATCTATTCTTTGAAAATTCGACACGCACCCGCACCACTTTCGAAATCGCCTCCAAGCGCCTGTCGGCGGACGTCATCAATCTCAACATCTCGGCTTCCAGCGCCAGCAAGGGCGAATCGCTGCTCGACACCATCGATAACCTGGCAGCGATGCACGCCGACATGTTCGTGGTGCGCCATGCCGAATCCGGCGCACCGTACCTGATCGCCAAGCACCTGAACGACACCCGGCAAGCGCATGTGCACGTGGTCAATGCCGGCGACGGCCGCCATGCGCACCCAACCCAGGGCTTGCTGGACATGTATACGATTCGCCACTACAAGAAGGATTTTTCCAACCTGACGGTGGCGATCGTCGGCGATATCCTGCACAGCCGCGTGGCGCGTTCCGACATTCACGGCCTGACTACGCTGGGCGTGCCGGAAGTACGCGTGATCGCCCCGCGCACGCTGCTGCCGAACGGCATGGAACAGATGGGCGTGCGCGTGTTCACCGATATCAATGAGGGACTGAAGGGCGTCGATGTCATCATCATGCTGCGTTTGCAAAACGAGCGCATGAGCGGCGCGCTGTTGCCGTCGGCGCAGGAATATTTCAAGAGCTATGGCCTGACGCAGGAACGTCTGGCGCTGGCCAAGCCGGACGCGATCGTGATGCATCCGGGCCCGATGAACCGTGGAGTCGAGATCGATTCGGCAGTGGCGGACGGCGCGCAGGCGGTGATCTTGCCGCAGGTGACGTTCGGGATCGCGGTGCGGATGGCGGTGATGAGCATCGTGGCGGGAAATTAAAATCATTGTCGGATGGAGTGGGTGAGACGCGCACGCGTCGAGCTGCTCTGTCCTCCACAAATTAAACTGAAATGAAAATCCACATTAAAAACGGCCGCTTGATCGACCCCGCCAACGGTATTGATGCTCATACCGATCTGTATCTCGCCGCCGGCAAGGTAGCGGCGATCGGTGCCGCGCCGGCCGGTTTCGTCGCCGCCCGCACCATCGACGCCAGCGGCTTGATCGTGGCGCCCGGACTGGTGGATTTGAGCGTACGCCTGCGCGAGCCGGGGTATGAATACAAGGCGACGCTGGAATCCGAGCTGCAGGCCGCGATGCAGGGCGGTGTCACCAGCCTGGTGTGCCCGCCCGACACGGACCCGGTGCTGGACGAACCGGGCCTGGTGGAAATGCTGAAGCATCGTGCCAAGACGCTGAACCAGGCGCATGTGTATCCGCTAGGGGCGCTGACAGTCGGACTGAAGGGGCAGGCGCTGACTGAAATGGCGGAACTGGCGGAAGCTGGCTGCATCGGTTTCGCGCAGGCGGAGCATCCGATTCTGGATACCACCGTGTTGCTGTCGGCGCTGCAGTATGCGCAGAGTTTTGGCTACACCGTGTGGCTGCGGCCACAGGACCCGCATCTGGGCAGGCGTGGCATCGCCCACAGCGGGCCGGTAGCGTCGCGGCTTGGCTTGTCGGGGGTGCCGGTGATGGCGGAAACGATTGCACTGCACACTATTTTCGAGTTGGTGCGCGCCTCCGGCGCGCGCGTGCACGTGTGCCGCATCTCGTCGGCGGCCGGGGTCGAACTGGTGCGCGCGGCCAAGAAAGAGGGCCTGCCGGTTACCTGCGACGTCGGTGCCCACCATATTCATTTATGCGATATGGATGTCGGCTATTTCGATTCCAACGCGCGCCTGACGCCACCCTTGCGCACCCAGCGCGATCGCGACGCGATTCGCCAGGGGCTGGCGGACGGCACCATCGACGCCATCTGCTCAGACCATACGCCGGTCGATGATGATGAAAAATTGCGCCCATTCGGTGAGGCGTCGCCGGGTGCCACCGGGCTTGAGTTGCTGCTGTCACTGGCATTGAAGTGGGCCGAAGAACCGGGCTCCACACGTGCAGCTGGCACAGAGCCGGGGATTGCCCGCGCAGTGGCCAAGATCACGTCCGACGCGGCACGCGTGGCCGGCCTTGCATGCGGTCAGTTGGCGGTGGGCAGTGCCGCCGATCTATGTCTGTTCGATCCTGTCGCGCGCTGGGAGGTGAATCCGGCGGCACTCGCCAGCCAGGGCAAGCATACGCCGCTGCTCGGTTATGAGTTGAGCGGCCAGGTACGGGCCACCATCGTCGGTGGTCGTGTCGCTTTCGAGCGCGACTGCGCTGCTGTTGCCGTCGCTTGATCGTAACGTGCATGTGCCGGAAAAGATGATTTCCGGCGATGTTTCGCATAGCGCCGCATCTGGCCGCGCGGCTAGGGACTGGTACCCTGATTTCTAGGTGCTGGCAGCCTTGGATGCAATCGATCGTTTTAGTGCTGATCGAGCAAGCTCGCAGAGCGGTTGTGGCTGCGCTGCTTCACGCCGAAAGCCCGGTTTTTGTGATCGGCTGGTATTGCGGGCACTCCACTTGCAATAGTGCGCGGTCGTGCAGCCGCACCGCACTCAGTTGGCCGCCCCAGACGCAGCCGCTATCCAGCGCCATCAGGTTCGGACGCAGCATCAAGCCGAGCGCCGACCAGTGACCGAAGACCACCGTGACGTCGGCGCTGCACCGTTGCGGCACCTCGAACCACGGCAGGTAGCCGGGCGGCGCCGAGTCCAGGCCTTGTTTCGCCGCGAAATCCATGTCGCCGTCGACACTGCAAAAGCGCACCCGGGTCAAGCCGTTGACCACGCAGCGCAGGCGCTCGTTGCCGCGCAGCGCATCATCCCAGCGCGGCGGCGTGTTGCCATACATGGCGCGCAGGAAATCGACCCAGCCGGGTCCGCGCAAAACGTGTTCGACTTCGTGCGCCAGCGTCATGGTTTGCGGCGCGCTCCATTGCGGCAGCACGCCGGCATGTACCAGCAAATGGCCGTCGGCAAAATGCGCCAGCGGTTGTTGCCGCAGCCAGTCCAGCAGTTCGTCGCAATCCGGCGCCGCCAGAATGTCGGCAATCGTATCCGAGCGATGCAAGGATCGGATGCCATGTGCGACCGCCAGCAGATGCAGGTCGTGGTTGCCCAATACCACGCGCGCACGCGCGCCCAGTGAGCGCACCAGACGCAGGCTGGCCAGCGAGTCCGGGCCGCGGTTGACGATATCGCCGGTGAACCAGAGGGCGGCTCCGGCATCGACTGCATCGATGCGTTGCAGCAGGGCTTGCAGGCTGGCGTGGCAACCCTGCAGGTCGCCGATTGCGTAGGTGGGCATCGCAGGCTATTTCGTCGGAAATCAATGATGGCGCCATTGTAGTCGGCGCGTCGCGTACATGTGCGATACCGCCAATTGGGCGGTGCAAGCAGTGGTTTCCTTTAAAATGACAGTTTTTCCATTCGTATCCGGAACAGGAACGCAACATGATATTCGTCACCGGCGGCGCCGGATTCATCGGCTCCAACTTCGTACTCGACTGGCTGGCGGATAGCGACGAACCGGTCATCAACTACGACAAGCTGACCTACGCCGGCAACCTTGCCAACCTGGCCAGCCTGCGCGGCGACCGCCGCCACATCTTCGTGCAGGCCGACATCGGCGATACCGGCAAGGTGGCGGCACTGCTGGCGACGCACCGGCCGCGCGCGATCGTGCATTTTGCCGCCGAAAGCCACGTCGACCGCTCGATCCTCGGTCCCGGCGAATTCATCAACACCAACATCAACGGTACCTTCAGCCTGCTGGAGGCGGCGCGCGCGTACTGGAGCAGCCTGGCAGGCGCGGAGCGCGACGCCTTCCGTTTCCTGCATGTCTCGACCGACGAAGTGTATGGCACGCTCGGGCCCGAGGATGCGCCGTTTTCAGAAACCACCGCCTATGCGCCGAACAGCCCGTATTCGGCCTCGAAGGCCGCCGCCGATCATCTGGTACGCGCCTACCATCACACCTATGGCTTGCCGACGCTGACCACCAATTGCTCCAACAATTACGGCCCCTACCATTTCCCGGAAAAGCTGATTCCGCTGGTCATCGCCAACGCGCTGGCGGCAGGCCGTTGCCGATCTACGGCGACGGCCAGCAGGTGCGCGACTGGCTGTATGTTGGCGATCACTGCGCCGCCATCCGTTGCGTGCTGGCCGCCGGGCGCACCGGGCAGACTTACAATATCGGCGGCTGGAATGAAATGACCAACCTTGAGGTCGTGCACACGCTGTGCGACATGCTGGACCGCCAGGCGCCCAAAGACGGTGCATCTGGCGCCAGCTCTTACCGCCAGCAGATCACCTATGTCACCGACCGCCCCGGCCACGACCGTCGCTATGCAATCGACGCCCGCAAGATCGAGCAAGAACTCGGCTGGAAGCCGGCCGAGACCTTCGCCAGCGGCATCGCCAAGACCGTGCGCGTGGTATCTGGCACATCAGGACTGGGTGCGCGACGTGCAGTCCGGCGATTATTTGAAGTGGGTGGAACAGCAATACGGCTAGCGTGCGTGCATGACGACAATATGCTTACCTGCTGCAAAGCGTGAAAACGAGGCGATTTGAATGAAACTGGTTGAAACCCGCATTCCGGGCGTGCTGATTCTCGAACCCCAGGTGTTTGGCGACGCCCGCGGTTTTTTCTATGAAAGCTTCAACCAGCGCCGCTTCCAGGAACTGACCGGGATCGCGGCAAACTTCGTGCAGGATAATCATTCCAGGTCCGCGCAAAATGTGTTGCGCGGCCTGCACTATCAGATCCGCCAGCCGCAGGGCAAGCTGGTGCGGGTGATCGCCGGCGAAGTGTTCGATGTCGCCGTCGATCTGCGCCGAAGTTCGGCGACCTTTGGCCAGTGGGCCGGCGTCACGCTGTCGGCCGAAAACCGGCGCCAGTTATGGATTCCTCCCGGTTTTGCGCATGGCTTCGTGGTCACCAGCGAAGCTGCCGAGTTCCTGTACAAGACCACCGATTACTGGGCGCCCGAGCACGAGCGCGGCATTCGCTGGGACGATCCGGCCATCGGCATCGAGTGGCCGCTGACGACGGCGCCACTGGTGTCCGCCAAGGACGCCGCGGCCAGCCTGCTGACCGATGCCGAAGTGTTTGCCTGATCGGCTGGCCGATTTTTTTGCGACACGTCCACCGATGAATCCTAGTGCCAGCGAAATCCAGTGCGCCGCGCAGTTGCTGGAAGCGGGCGGTCTGGTCGCCTTTCCGACCGAAACCGTGTACGGGCTTGGCGCCGACGCCGAAAACCCGGCGGCGGTGGCCAGCATCTATGCCGCCAAGGGCCGGCCGGCCAACCATCCGGTGATCGTTCATCTGGCGCCGGGCGCGGATCCCGGCTACTGGATTGAATCGATGCCGACTGCGGCCCGCAATCTGATCGACGCCTTCTGGCCGGGGCCGCTGTCGCTGATCCTGAAGCGTGCCGCGCGGATTCCCGACGCGGTTTCCGGCGGCCAGGACTCGATCGCGCTGCGCTGTCCGTCGCACCCGGTGGCGCAAGCCTTGCTGCGCGCTTTCCGCAGCGGGCGCGGCGGCCTTGCCGCGCCATCGGCCAACAAGTTCGGCCGCGTCAGCCCGACCACCGCGCAACATGTGCGCGACGAATTCGGTGCGCCGCAGCCGGCGATCGGGCACGGCGTGCTGAATTGCGTGCTGGACGGCGGTGCCAGCGCGGTCGGCATCGAATCGACGATTCTCGACCTGTCGCGCCTCGCTAGCCACGGCCCGGTGCTGCTGCGCCCGGGCCACATCAGCGCCGACCAGATCGCCGCCGTGCTCGGCCGCCAGCCCGGCTTACCGGACGCCGCCGCGCCGCGCGCTTCCGGCACGCTGGAGGCGCACTACGCGCCGCGCACGCCAGTGGCGCTATTGCACGGTGATGAATTGGCCGCCGCATTGAACCGCCTGCTCCATGCCGGCCGCCGCGTGGCACTGATCCACTACTCGGATCTGCCGGCCGCCAGCGCCAGCGTGCGTTTGGCCGCCGAGCCGGACAGCTATGCGCATGCGCTGTATGCCGCGCTGCGCACGATGGACCAGGCGGGCGCCGAACTGATGTTGGTGGAAGCGCCGCCAAACGGGCCGGAATGGCGGGGTGTCAACGACCGCCTGCGTCGAGCCGCCCACGATTCCCTCGGCATCCTGAGGAATTTCATCTGAAAACCCATTCGCCAGCTGAATTGTCCACTTGGCAAGCAAAGTGAATCCACGCATACTCCGGGCTAACAAATAGAGCGATCGTTCTTTTTGTTTAGAAAAATTCCAAAGGAGATAGTAATGCGTTCATATCAATTTGCATTGATGGTGCTGGCCGGCGCGGTTCTGGCCGCTTGCGGCGGAAGCAATGGCACAGCACCAGCGCCACCCGCCGAGCTGGCGCGCGGCGCGCTGGAGGTCAATCCACCGCCTCAAGTCCTTGCGCTGACGACCGTTCAACTCAAGACCGCGTTGGATGCGGCCGGCATGACTCCGGTCACCGGCGTACCGAAATGCACGGTCACCACCTACAACATGAAATACGGCACTGTCGGCGGCGCCAAGGAAGCAACCGACGCCACCGGCGCCATCATGGTGCCGTCCGGTGCCGATCCGGCCTGCAGCGGCGCGCGCCCGGTGCTGCTGTATGCGCACGGCACTACCATCGACAAGAACTACAACATGGCCGACCTGGCCACCAATACGGAAGCAGCGCTGCAGGCCGGCTTGTATGCGGCTCAGGGTTTCATCGTGGTGGCGCCGAATTACGCCGGCTATAACGGCTCGAAACTGAGCTATCACCCCTATCTGGATGCTGAGCAATCAGCCAACGACATGGTTGACGGCCTGCGCGCGGCGCGCACGGCGTTCTCCAAGATCGGCACTACGGCCTCGGACAAGCTCTTCATCACCGGCTATTCGCAAGGCGGCCACGTGGCGATGGCGACCCAGCGCGCCATGCAACAGACTTATGCGTCCGAATTCACGGTGACGGCGCTGGCCGGCCAATCGGGCCCGTATGCGATGTCCTTGCTGGGCGATATCGCATTCGGCGGCAAGCCGAACGTGGGGGCGACGATCTTCTTCCCGATGATCAGCGCCAGCTGGCAAAAACAATCCAATGGCACTCTCTATTCGAGCCCGAGCGACATGTATGAAGTGCTATACGCCACCGGGATCGATTCGCTGTTGCCGAGTGCCACGCTGAATACCTATGACAAGCTCTTTACCGCCGGCAAATTGCCGCAGACCGCCTTGTTCGCCGCTGAAGATCCGCAGATCCACTGGCTGCCGGGCTTTGGCTTTGGCGCCAACAACTTGATCAAAAGCAGTTTCCGCACTGCCTATCTGGCGGATATGATGGCCAACCCCTGTGTGGCGAATCCTAACCCGGCGACCTGCACCCCGGCCCATCCTTTCCGCAAAGCGGGGCTAAAGAACGATTTGCGCAATTACACGCCGACGGTGCCGGTGCTGCTGTGCGGCGGCAAGGGCGATCCAACCGTGTTCTGGGCCAGTTCCGAAGTGACCGCAGGGTATTTCCTCGACCAAGGCATGCCGGGCGGCATGCTGACCTTGCTGGACGTTGCTTCTGCCACGACGGGCGATCAGTTTGACGACGTTAAAGACGGCTTCGCCGTTCTGGTAGCGATGACCAAGGCTGCTGCCGGTGGCGGGCTGGCAGGAGAGCAAGCTGTATTCACCGCTTACCACGGCGGCCTAGTGCCGCCGTTCTGCGGCGCCGCCGCGCGCGGCGTGTTCGAAGCACTGCTTTGAACAGCATTTGTCACCGCAGTGCGCGGTAAGAATCGTGCATTACTGTTGAGGTAAGGAAAAATTAAAAAACCGGCCTGAATCTGGCCGGTTTTTTTAATTATGCTAGGGGTATGTTGTAAAAAATTGCATTTCATAAGCGAGAATGATGACCATTAATGAGAGTATCTGTTCCATTCTAGGTCAGCACCCGTTCTCGCCCGACAATCCAGGCGGCATACCTCAGCCCGCCGCAATCCCGAGTCGCGCCCGGCCCAGAATCAGCGCATGCACATCATGTGTGCGCGTGGAAGTTGCGCAAGATCATGTCATTGCCATTTTGCCAAATGGCGTGATCCGTCGCATCGCATACTCCTTGCTAACAAGCGGAACGCCAGTTCCCTTGTTGAAAAACACCAAGGGAGGTAGCGATGCGTTCGTGCACATTCGCATTGATCGTGCTGGTTGGCGTGCTCCTGGCTGGTTGCAGCGGCGGCGGCAGCGACGGTCCGGTGATCGACAACAGCCTGGCACGTGGCTCGCTGGAGGCGAATCCGCCGAACCTGGTGCCGGTTCCGCAGCCGGATGGCAGCTTCCAGCCGTCGCTGGCTCCGGCTCTGTTCGCGCAAGAGCTGGAGGCGGGCCAGCCCGGCATTACCCAGGTGACCGGTGTGCCGAAATGCGCGATCTCGACTTATTACATGAAATACGGCACGGTCGGTGGCGCCGGCGAGGCGACCGACGCCACCGGCGCCATCATGGTGCCATCCGGCGCCGATCCGGCGTGCAGCGGCCCGCGCCCGGTGTTGCTGTATGCGCATGGCACCGCCATCGACAAAAATTTCAATATGGCGCAGCTGGACAAAAATCCGGAAGCCTCGCTGCTGGCCGCGCTGTACGCTGCGCAAGGCTTCATCGTGGTGGCGCCGAACTACGCCGGCTATGCGACTTCGCAATTGCGGCTACACCCCGTACCTGAACGCCGAACAATCCGCGAACGACATGGTGGATGCGCTGCGCGCGGCACGCAAGGCGTTCTCCACCATCAAGGCACAGGATTCCGGCAAGCTGGTGATCACTGGTTATTCGCAAGGCGGCCACGTCGCTATGGCAACCCAGCGCGCGATGCAAACCACCTATGCCTCCGAGTTTACGGTCACGGCGCTGGCCGGCCAGTCCGGTCCTTACGCGATGTCATTGCTGGACGATATCGTGGTCGGCGGCACGCCGAACCTGGGCAGCACGATCTTCCTGCCGCTGATTACCACCAGCTGGCAAAAAGCCTATGGCAATTTATATCAAAGCCCGAGCGATATCTATGAGGCCCAATACGCCACCGGCATCGAAACGCTGTTGCCGAGCGACACTCCGGGCACGATCTTCTCGTCCGGCAAGCTGCCGCAGTTGGCGCTGTTCGCGGCGGATTCGCAGCCACAAGCGCCGATCATTCCGGGCAGTTTCGGTCCCAACAATCTGGTCAAGACCAGTTTTCGCACTCTCTATTTGGTGGATTTGCAGCAGCATCCGTGCGACAACCTGGCCAATCCGGCGGCAACGGCGCAGGCACCGCTGAACTGCACGCCGGCAAATGGTTTTCGCAAGGCTGGCGTGAAGAACGATCTGCGAACCTACGTGCCGAATGTGCCGGTACTGCTGTGCGGCGGTCACAACGATCCGACCGTATTCTGGAGCAGTACCCTGGCCACCGCTGGTTTTTTCACGGCCAACGGCATGCCTGCTGCCGCGCTGCAAGTGCTCGACGTCGATTCGGCACCTGCCGGCGCCGGTGATCCGTATGCGGCTGCCAAGCTCGGCTTTGCACAAGCGGTGTCCGCGACGATCCAGGCGGCGGTCGCGGCCGGCGCCGATCCAGCCGCTGCGGTTACGACCGCGTATCACGGCTCGCTGGTGCCGCCGTTCTGCGGCGCCGCCGCCCGCGGCTTTTTGCAGTCGGTGCTGGCGGCCAGCTAAAAGGGGACTCTGATGAAATTCGTGCAAATCACCCTTGGCGCCACGCTCGGGCTCGCATCGCTTGCCGCGTACCCCCAGCAAAATACGATCAAAGTCGGCGTCGCCCAGCTCACCATCCATTCGCAAGCCGACAATCTGTCCAGCAACGGTCCGGCGTTCTTGACGCCGCAGCCGGCCGGAATTTCGATCGGCGACGCCACTACGCTGATGATTTCGTACATCCGCCGGCTGGACGATCACTGGGAGCTGGATCTTGAATCCGGCATCGCACCCACTCACGACACTTACGGCGTTGGCACGCTGGCGCCATTCGGCGTGATCACGAAAGTCAAGCAGGCCGGCCCGACCTTGTTCGTCAACTACAACTTCGGGCCGCCGGAAAGCAGGTTCCGGCCGTTTATTGGTCTCGGCATCAACTACACGCGGTTTTACGATGCTGCCTCGACCGCTTCCGGCAATCTCGCGTCAGGTGGCCCGACCAAGGTCGAACTGAGCGATTCGTGGGGACCGGCGGCGCAAGTCGGCGCCGGATACAAGATCGACGAGCGTTGGTCAATAGTAGGAACGATCGTGGCGGTGCGAGTCAAATCCGACCTGACGGCAACGACCGGCAGCATTCAGCGCAAGACCACCATCAACTTCCGCCCGGTGGTGTACACCTTGGGAATTGCATATAGCTTCTGAAGGTTTGCGCAGGGAAAAGGAAAGCCGGCCATGTAGTTGGCCGGTTTTTCGTTAAATGGTGGAGTATATTGAAAAATTGGCCATAATACGCCGGATATTGACCATTAATACATGGAGTATATAGGTGAGCGGCAGGCCGGGGAAGGTTTCAGAATCGCCGCGATGCCGGTTTGCTCGTGGCGAAAGGCGTCGCGCTCAGGGTGCCACGGTCGTGACCAGGCGGCCGCCATGAAACACCAGCGCCGGTTGCGGGTTGGCTTCGCAGTGTTCGACTTCGCCGACGAAGATCACGTGGTCGCCTTCCGGATAGCGGCTGCGGTTGTGGCATTCCAGCCAGGCAGCGGCGCCGGTCAGTATCGGCAGGCCGGTCGGCGAGAGCTCGAACGCCACGCCGTCGAAGCGGTTCTCGATGCGCTGCGCGAAGCGCTCGGCCAGCGCAAGCTGGTTGCCGGCCAGGATGTTGATCACGTAATGCGAGTTGCTGGTAAATACGGGCAGACTGCCGGAGCGGCGATCCAGGCTCCAGAGCACCAGCGGCGGGTCGAGCGAGACCGAGTTGAAGGAACTGGCGGTCAAGCCAAGGAAGCTGCCATCGCCCAGACGCGTGGTAATGATCGTTACGCCAGTGGCGAACTGGGATAACGCATCGCGGAACTGGCGCCGGTCGAAAGTCTGCAGTGGCGCGCGTGGCGAACGAATATACATCAATGGACCCGGGAAATTGATCATTATGCCGAAAATCCGTTTGGCTGGCGAACCGGCGCCAAGGCACGACGCAAGCGGATGCGGTTTGCGTTACAGTTATCTCGATAATCACAATGGAGGCGGATCATGGCAAGCGCAACAGCAACTCTGGGTGGCGGCTGCTTCTGGTGCCTGGAAGCGGTATATCAGGAATTGAAAGGGGTCCAGGCGATCGAGTCGGGATATAGCGGCGGCCACGTCGCCAACCCGAGCTACGAGCAGGTATGCGACGGTGGCACCGGCCACGCCGAGGTGGTGCGCCTGAGCTTTGATCCGGACCAGGTCAGTTATCGTGAACTGCTGGAAATTTTCTTCACGATCCATGATCCGACCACGCCAAATCGCCAGGGCAACGACATCGGCAGCCAATATCGCTCGGTGATTTTCTATCATGACGCAGCCCAGCAGGAAACGGCACGCCACGTGATCGCGGAAATGGCGAATGTCTGGGATGCGCCGATCGTGACCGAACTGGCGCCGCTGGTGGCCTATTACCCGGCCGAAAAATACCACCAGAATTATTATCGGCAGAACCCGTTGCAAGGCTATTGCGCCTTCGTGGTGGCGCCCAAGGTGGCCAAGTTCCGCAAGAGGTTTGCCGACCGCTTGCACGCCTAGCGCGGCGCGCTGCCATTGTTTGTATTGCGGAGATGTCGATGACGACCGTATTTGAAAAGATCATTCGCGGCGAACTGCCATGCGTCAAGGTCTATGAAGACCAGCACGTATTCGCCTTCATGGATGCTGGCCAGGTCAATCCCGGGCATGTGCTGGTCGCCACCAAAATTGCGTATGAAACCCTGATGGATGCCGACGAAGAATCGGCAGCGGCGATGATGCGCGCGGCGCGCCGGATTGCGCGCGCGGTGCAAGCTGCGTTCGAGCCGGATGGCATGACCATCCTGCAGGCCAACAAGCCGGCTGGCTGGCAAACCGTACCGCATCTGCATCTGCACGTCTTGCCGCGCTATCACGATGATGGCGTCGGCTTGACCTGGCCGCGCAAGGACCCGGGCATCGAGCGTCTGCGCGACTATGCGGCGCAGATCAGGCTGGAGTGAGTGGCTGCGGCGGGCGCTGGTACATGTAGCGGCGTGACCACGGCAAGGTCGAGGCCGCGCGTCCGGCGTGGGTGCAGACCACTTGATGCAGCGCCACCCAGTCCTGCTCGAAGGCATACGCGCAACCAGCCAGGTATACGCGCCAGATGCGGAAGTGCCGGTCGTCCACCACCTGTTTGATGGCATCGGCCGCGCGTTCGAAATTCTCGGCCCAAAGGCTGCAGGTGCGGGCGTAATGACGGCGCAGGTTTTCGATGTCGAAGGCCTCCAGCCCGTTTTCCTGCATGGTTTTCAGCACCAGGCTGATGTGTGGCAGCTCGCCATGCGGAAACACGTATTTTTCAATGAATTCACCGCCACCGAACGGCGATTCGCCGTTTCCCGGGTCCGTAGTGGTGATGCCATGGTTCATTGCCAGGCCGTCCGCGGCCAGCATCTCGCGCATGCGCGAAAAATACATCGGCAGATTGTTCAGGCCGACATGTTCGAACATGCCGACGCTGGTGATGCGGTCGAAGGTACCGGACACTTCGCGGTAATCCTGTAGGCGGATTTCAACGCGCTCGGCGAGGCCGGCGCGCGCCACGCGTTCGGTGGCTAGTTCGTACTGTTTTTCGGAAAGCGTGATGCCGACGCATTTGGCGCCGTATTGCTGCGCTGCGCGCAGCACCAGCGCGCCCCAGCCACAGCCGATGTCGAGCAGAGTCTGGTTTGGGCGCAACTGGATCTTGGTCAGGATGTGGTCGATTTTCTGTTGCTGCGCCAGGGCCAGGTCTTCGTCGCCATTCTCGAAATAGGCGCAGGAATACACCATGGCCGGGTCCAGCCACAATTGGTAGAAGGCGTTGGAAACGTCGTAGTGATAGCGGATTGCTTCCGCGTCCTTTTCCTTGCTGTGGCGGGTGCGACGCCCGAGCCGTGCGAAGCGGCCTTCGGCTTTCAGCGAATGCGCCGCCAGCGCGTTGCCGACCGCAATAATTTCATTGATCCGGCCTTCGACCTCGATCTTGCCTTCGACATAGGCGGTACCGAGATTGGAGAGCGAGGGCGTCAGCAAATAGCTCAGCGCCGAGGCGCGCGGCACGCGTACCGTGACGCTGGGCGCATGCTCGCCGAAATCAAACTGGCGCCCGTTCCAGAGTTGCAGCCGCAGCGGCAGCGCAGAGGTGCGTCGAATTTGAGCAATCCACTGCTCCAGCTTTTTTTCCCAAAACACGATGTTGTCCTCCGTGAATGCGAATCAATGCTGCCGATGCCTGGCCCGGTTCAGGGCTGCAGGCGCGTACGCTGCCATTCTCCTTGTGCCGCCCCTGCTGTATACACAAGGCGATCATGCAGGCGCGACTGTCGCCCCTGCCAGAATTCGACGCGGGTCGGGCGCAGCCGGTAGCCGCCCCAGTGCGTCGGGCGGGCTGGGTGCTCGCCGTATTCTTGCTGTACTTGTGCGAAATGCTGCTCCAGCAATTCGCGGCTCGCCACCGGCGCGCTCTGCCTGGAAGCGATCGCCCCCAGCCGGCTCGGCAATGGCCGGCTGTCGAAATAGGCGTCGCTGTCGGCTGCCGCAATTCTTTCGACCCGGCCCTCGATCCGTACCTGGCGTTCCAGTTCGATCCAATGAAACAGCAGCGCCGCGTACGGATTGTGCTCCAGATCGCGGCCCTTGCGGCTGGCGTAGTTGGTAAACCAGACGAAGCCGTCGGCGTCGAACTGCTTGATCAGCACGATGCGCGAGGACGGCCGGCCATCGACCCCGACCGTCGCCAGGCTCATCGCGTTCGGCTCTGGAATATCCGCCTTGCGGGCCTGTTCGAACCACAGTGCGAACTGGGAAATCGGGTCCGGCGCCGCCTCCTGTTCCGTCAATTCGGCGCGGCTGTAATCCAGCCGCAGCGCGGCCAAGGATGCCCTGGAGGAGGTCATGCTGCAATCCCGCGCCGGATCCGCATGGCCGCGCCGATGCTGGCGATTTGCGCCGTATCCAGGATCCGCCTGGCCATCGGCGCAATCACGGTTTCCTCCTTCACCATGTGCGCCAAATACATGTCGGCGAACGGCCCCAGCACGCTATCGGGCAGTGGGGTGGCGCGGCCGGCCGCGATCTCGGTCAGCGGCGGCGCCAGCCGATTCCACAACGCGTCCATTTTCTGATGCTCCTGCAAGATTTCTGGTAACAGTTGGCGCAAGGCCTCGGCGTCCTCGCCATTCGCGGTGGCTTGCAAGGCGGGCAGCAAATCGATTTCCTCGTCGGCGTGGTGGTTTGGCGCAGCTTCGCTAAAGTAGCGCAATACCGCATGCGCGGCTTGTTGTGCCTCAGCATTTGCGCCGTTTTTTTGCAGATGCGGATTGAGTCGCTGCATGATGCCGATCTGCCGCCGAATGCGATCGTGGCAATGCTTCAGCATCGCAATCGGCTGGTCGAAGCCGGGCGCCGCTTCCAAGAATGCGCTACTCATGAATTCCTCGTGTATGGCATGTGCGTAACACTCGCCAGGAATGGTCGAATGACGCGTCGCAGGTACCTGCGTATTGATTTTAACAAGAATCGATCTCCCTGCGAGGGCAGCGGTTTCCGTCCGGTAAAATGACGCCATGCAAGCCATTACCGACATCAACCTCGACCGGGCCGACCTGGAGCGCCGCTTTGCCGGCGTCGCCCGCCTGTACGGCCGCGCTGCGGTAACGCGTTTTGCCGGCGCCCATGTGTGCGTGATCGGCGTCGGCGGTGTCGGTTCCTGGGTGGTGGAAGCGTTGGCGCGTTCGGCGATTGGGCGGATCACGATGATCGACCTCGACAACCTGGCTGAATCCAACGTTAACCGCCAGATCCACGCGCTCACCGATACGCTTGGCATGGCCAAGGTCAGCGCGCTGACGCGGCGCATCGCGCAGATCAATCCGGCTTGCCTGGTAACCGAGGTCGAGGATTTTGTGACGCCGGAAAACGTCGCCCAGATGCTGGGCGCGCAGCAGTACGACTACGTGATCGATGCGATCGATGACGTGGCGGCCAAGACCGCCGTGATCGCCCACTGCCGTGCGCAGCATATCGCGCTGCTCACCATCGGCGGCGCTGGCGGCCAGATCGACCCAACCCGGATCGCGATTCGCGACCTGTCGAAGACCGAACAGGAGCCGCTGCTGGCGAAGGTGCGCAAGCGCCTGCGCGCGCAGCACGGTTTTCCGCGCGGCGACCGCAACAGCTTCGGCATCGAGGCGGTATTTTCGACCGAACCCTTGCGCTGGCCAGCAGACGATGATGCCTGCGAAGTCGGCGGCGTCAGTGGCCTGAATTGCGCCGGCTTCGGCTCCAGCGTCGCCGTTACCGCCAGCTTCGGCCTGGTGGCCGCTGCGCATGTGCTGCGCAAGCTGGCACAACAGACCTTAGCTGATGTGGAGAGCGCAGCGCCGGCTGCTGTGCTGGCGGCCGGCTCTTGAAGCGACTCCCGTCTGGCGGATGAAAGCCGCGGCCGCAGCTGCCTGTACTGCCCGGCTGCTAGCCTTGTCGGCACTCCTGTTGTGCCATGGCTGCGCATACTGGAGTGGACTGCAGCACACCTACTCGGCGCGAGCCTTGCCGGCGCAGGAGTTTCAGTTCGGCGATGGCGGCCACGCGATCTATTTTTCCTTCGATAAAAGTGTGCAGCAGTTGCCGGCAGCCGCCAGCGCGCCGGCCATCACAACCTATCTGTTCGTGCTTGCCGGCTCCGATTGCACCAGCATGAAATATTTCCTGCCGCAGTATTTCGACGGTCTCGACGGTCGCTCCGGTGCGCTGCGTATCTTCGTGCTGCACAAGCGCTTCATCGAAGAACGGACCTGGGGCCGGCTGGCCGGCTGCAGCGACGATTTCATCGACGCCGATCACGCGCAACGCTGGCTGGCCGATCAGGAAGAGTTCATTCGCGTGCAATTGGCGACGGCCGCACGCACCGGCACGTGGCCGCGACGCGTGGTTCTGCTCGGAATTTCGGAAGGGCGCCGACATCGTGCCCGCACTGGCGCGACGCCTGCCGGAGGTGACGCACGCGGTGCTGCTCGGCAATGGTGGCATGGCACCGCTGGCAGCCTACCGGCTACAGGCGGAAAAGCACGGGTTTGCCGACCAGTTGGCTGCGCTGGCGTCGTTGGAGGCGGCGCCGGTCAGCGGCGACGACCACGTGCAGCGGCTATTTGGGCGCAGCTGGCGCTACTGGAAGGAATTGCAGGCTCTACCGCATCAGCAAAGCTTGTTGCAGCTGCACATTCCACTATTGGTTGGTATGGGCGAGGCCGACGCCGCGCTGCCAATCGAGTCCGCCTGGTATTTGCGCGACTTGTTTGCCGCGCACGGCAAACAAAATCTGACCCTGATTACCTATCCGCGTGCCGACCATGGCTTGCGCAATGAATCGCATTCGATGCTGCCGGATTTTTTCCGCGCATTAGACGATTGGCTCGATAAATAGTTCAATTTTCCAGCGTAGGGATCGTTCTTTTTAACAGAACCGATGCTACACTTGCCGTGTTGCAATTGTACCAAGTGGCATCGCCACCTGGCTCGATCCCTCATCCAGACGACTATACATGCGCCTCTACCTTGTTGCCGCCGCAGTGTTGACCTTGGCCGCGTGCGCCACTGGTCCCAGCCATGACAGCAAACTGTCCTCCAGCCTGACTGCCACTTCGCAGGGGCAGCTCGACCAAGCCATCGCCAAGCTGGAAGCGCAGACGCAGGGTGAAAACAAGAACGATTTGTTGCTGCATCTGGAAAAAGGCGAATTGCTGCGGGTCGGTTCCCGCTACCAGGATAGCCTCGCCGCGTTTGAGGTGGCCGATACCAAGGTCAAGGAGTGGGAACTGGTCGCCAAAAACGACCCCGCCAAGCTGATCGGTCAGCAGGTAGGGGCGGTGTTGCTGGGAGACAGCAGCCGCACCTACGAAGGGCAGGATTATGAAAAAGTGATGCTGACCACGCGCATGGCAATGAATCGGGTTGGCTTGGGCGACCTCGATACCGCGCGCGTCGATATCAAGCGTACCCACGAGCGGGAAGCAGTGATTGCCGAATTCCGCGCCAAGGAAACCGCCGAGGCGGAAAAAGAGGCGAAGGAAAAGGGTGTCGCCACCAATGCCAAGGAATTGAACGGCTACCCGGTCGAGACGCTGAACGATCCGGAAGTACTGGAATTGAAAAACGGTTTCCAGAATGCGCTCAGCCACTACATGGCCGGCTACGTCTATGAAGCCTTGAACGAGCCAAGCCTGGCTGCGCCTGGCTACCGTAAGGCGATCGAGTTGCGCCCGAACCGGGCCGTACTGGAAGAAGGCTTGCGCGGGCTTGATCAGCGCACCAGCTTTCGCCGCCAGAAAGGCGTGACCGACGTCCTGTTCGTGATTGAAGCCGGTCACGCGCCGGCACGCAAGTCGCAGAAGGTGACGTTCCCGGTGCCCACTCCCAGCGGCCTGATCATGGTGCCGCTTTCCTTCCCAGTCATTCATCCCGATCCTGAGGCGCTGGTGATCGAGCAAGTGCAGCTAGGCTCGCTGACGGCACGCGCGGACCTGATTGCCGACTTCAATGTGATGGCGCGCAAGGCGCTGAAGGACGAATTGCCCGGCATGCAGATGCGTACCGCGGTGCGCGCGATCGGCAAGGGCCTGGTGCAGGATCAAGTAAATCGCCAACTCGGGCCGCTGGCCGGATTGATGGCCAACATCGTGGTCGCGGCCACCGATTCTGATGCCGACGATCGCATGTGGCGCAGCCTGCCGGGACGCGTGTTCGTGGCGCGCTCGCTGGTGCCGCCTGGCGAGTATGACGTACGCATTCCCGGTGTGGCCGAGGAAGGCCAGAAACTGGCGGTGCAAGGCCGCTACATGGTGGTGCCGGTGCGGGTGTTCAAAACCAGGACCTATTTCGGCAAGCCGGTCCATTTCGGTAACGCTGGCGTGGCAGAGCAGGTAGCCGAGCCTGAGAAAAAAGTAGTGAAAGCCAGGCCGGTGCGCCGTCCGGCAGTCAAAAAGCCGGCGCAATAACCCGCTTCACGCTCACCCTCTTTAGCCCACGCCGGCCTGCGCGCCGGCTTCTGATGTGAGGTTTTTCATGCAAAAAACAGCCCAGCGTTTGCTCATCACGGTCAGCTTGGCAGCCCTGGTGTCCTGCGCAAATGCCCAGCCGGCGCCACCGGCGGTGTCCGAAGGCATCGCCTCCCGACTGATCGTGCGTGGCGAGCTGCAAGGTTTGCAGGTGATCGATCTGCGTTCCCAGCGACGTAACGACGTGCTGGTGGTGCAGGCCGAAATGACCAACACCGATACCCGCGACTTGCGCCTGTACTACCGCTTCCGCTGGACCGACAGCGGTGGCATGCAGGTGGGTGACGGCGAGGTCTGGAAGCCGCTGGTGTTCCTTGGCAAGCAGACCCACTTCATCAAGGGCACTGCCTATGGTCCGCAAGCCACCGATTTCAGAATCGAAATGAGTTCCGAAGCGCGCTGAAGCGCCGCCGGTACGAGTATTTGGCAAATTACCATTTTGGGAGCGAGCAATGAAATTCATCCCCTCTAATCTGATCGGCCTGTGCGCCGTGGCGGCTGCCAGCCTGATCCTGACTGGCTGCCCGACTACCCTGTCGCAGCCAACGGTCAGCTTTGCGCGCCAGGTGAGCTATGGCGACAGCAAGGCGGTCGAAACCGTGACCAATGAATTCGGTTCCACCGACCTACAGATGATCGCCGAAAAAATGATCGGCTCGCTGCTGGAAGATCCGCTGTTGTCCGGCCGCCCGACCATGACGCTGGCGCCGGTACGCAACAAGACCAGTGAGTACATCGACACCAAGTCGATCATGAATACGATCCAGACCGCGCTGGTGAAAAGCCGCAAGGTCAAGTTCGTGCGCAGCAACGACGAAATGCAGTCGGGCGTGGATGAATTGCAGCGGCAAAACCAGAGCGGCCTGTACAAGACCGCCGGCAAGGCCAAGATCGGCAACATGAGCGCCGCCAAATACACGCTGGAGGGCGAAATCGTCTCGATCGTCAAGCAAAACGCCAACACCAAGGACGTGTTCTACAAGATGACGCTGAAGGTGTATGACGTCGAGGAAGGCTCGATCGAATGGCAGGATGAAAAAGAAATCCGCAAGACCTCGCGCCAATAAGCGGTTTTCCACTGCGTCATTCCCTTAATTTCGCTCAGGAATCCATCATGTTCAACCAAGTGCAAGGGCTGGCCGGCTTCATGCTGGCCGTCGTCCTCGGCGGCGCGCAAGCGGCCGAACCGAAAATCGCGGTCACCGACCTGACCTACCAGGAAACGGTCAGCGAATATTTTCGCGTGGTGTCCGCCAGCAGCAAGAGCAGCCTGAAGGCCAGCGGCAGCGAACGCGAAACCGACCGCAGCTATTCCAGCCGCGGCAGTGTCGATGCCAGGCAGGAAAGCAACTACTACGCAGCCGAAGGCACCTACACCTATATCGACCGCGGCGAACTGCGTAATTACACTGCCGACCTGAAAGGTGCACTACTGAAGGGCGGCGGCGTGCGGCTGGTGCAGGCGCGGCCGTATGTGGGTGCGCCGACCGAAAAAATCTACGACATCATCGGCCGTATCAAGCAAGGTTATTTCCCGGGCGCGGACTATGTGCTGTTCGGTACCGTCAGCAATATCGCGTTCCGCCAGGAGAGCATGCCGCTGGCGATTGGCTCCTCGGTAACCGCCAACCTGACGCTGGACCTGGTGGCGGATTTCAGTCTGATCAACACCAAGACCTATGAAGTGAAAGCCGCCTTCAGCGCCAGCGGCTCGGGGCAGGACACCAAGATATTGACGCGCGCCGGCGACCGGGTGGTGCTGAACCGCGGCAAGGTGATTTCGGAAACTTCGAAAAGCCTGGCGGAGGCGGCCTATACCGAACTGATGTCGCAATTCGGCGGGCGCGGTGCGCGGCCGGTATCGGTGTATCAGGGCAGCGGCATGAGCCGGGAACAGGCGCCAGCGCCGATGAACGAGCCGGTGATGATCTACAAGTAATCAGTGGAACTGGAAATGGAACGAAAAGCGGCTGCGGCCGCTTTTTTTTCGTCGAGGCAAAGTTAATCAGTTAATCGGCTTGGAGTTATTTTTGCGACAGACGGCAAACAGAGGCTAACCGCAGTTTCACTATGCTGGCGCGGGCTGACCGGCTGCTTCGTCAAGACGATCCGTCAAGCACGCGGGCAGCCAGCACTTCATAACGTGCCCCTTGCGCCAGCGTGACCGAGCTGACCAGCGCGATCTGGCTGCTACGCCATGCGACGGAGGCGACGGGTGCGGGCACTGCGGCAGCCACCTTGCGCGCCAGCGTGACGTGTGGCAGGAAGCGTTCTGCCATCTGGTAGTGCGGCAAGTGCTGCGCCAGTGTCCGGGTCAGTTGCTGTTGCAATTCCAGCAGCGCCGCCGGAGCCGGCTCGGGGCCGATCCAGGCCAGGCGCTGACGAGGGAAATAGCCGCTGTGATTCAGGGTGAGCGGCAAGGGAGCGGCCGACAGGCTCGCCAGCACCGTCCGCAGTAGTGGCAGGATGGCATCCGGTTGCTGGCCGAGGAAGGCCAGCGTCAGGTGCAGGTTGTCGGCCGGCGTCGGCCGGCCGCCGATGCCGTTCTGCAATGCGGCCAGGGCGGCGCGCGTGGCGGCATCCGGCCATAGCGCGTAAAACAGCCGTAGCCGTGAATCGCGCGAGGTGGAAAGTGGCGGTGGCGCCAGCTGCGGGTCCACCGCCGAAGCATTCTGGTCTGAGGCCATCTTGCTCTGCGCCGCGCCTACGACTTGCCGAACACTTCGTTCAACTGCTGGGTCACGCGCACGAAGGTGGTGCGCTTGGTCAGTTCCTTCAGCTTGTGGGCGCCGACGTAGGTGCAGGCCGAGCGCACTCCGCCCAGGATGTCCTGCAGCGTGTCGGCCACCGGGCCGCGATACTCGACCAGCACTTCCTTGCCTTCCGAGGCGCGGTAGTGGGCTACGCCGCCGGCGTATTTTTCCATCGCGGCACGGCTGCTCATGCCGTAGAACGCCTTGTACTGCTTGCCATCGCGTTCGACCAGTTCCCCGGCGCACTCTGCATGGCCGGCCAGCATGCCGCCCAGCATGATGAAGTCGGCGCCGCCGCCAAACGCCTTGGCCAGGTCGCCCGGTACCGCGCAGCCGCCGTCGGCGCAGATCTGGCCGCCCAAACCGTGCGCAGCGTCGGCGCATTCGATCACCGCCGACAGCTGCGGATAGCCGACGCCGGTCATCTTGCGCGTGGTGCACACCGATCCGGGGCCGATGCCGACCTTGACGATATCGGCGCCCGCCAGGATCAGTTCCTCGGTGATGTCGCCGGTGACGACGTTGCCAGCCATGATGGTCAGCGCGGGATAGGCGGCGCGCACTTTCTTGACGAAGTTGATGAACCCTTCGGTATAGCCATTGGCAACGTCAATGCAGACGTATTCGATCGCGCCCTCGGCGCGCGCCATCACCGCGGTGAATTTTTCGTAATCCGCCTTGCTGATGCCCATCGAGTAAAAGGCAGTCGATGCGGCGCGCTCGCTTTGTTGCAGGGCCTGGAAAAAAGCCACCAGCTCCGCTTCCGTGTAGTGCTTGTGCAGGGCGGTCGACAAGCCATGCTCACCCAGCGCCAGCGCCATTTCGGTGGTGCCGGTGGTATCCATGTTGGCGCCGATGATTGGAATCCCATGGTACTTGCGACCGGAATTGTGGAAGACGAATTCGCGCCGGATATCGACTTGCGAGCGCGAGGTCAAAGTCGAGCGCTTGGGACGGATCAACACGTCCTTGAAGTCGAGTTTGACGGATTCTTCGATATGCATGGTGGTGTTTCCTGGAAAAAAGAGAGTTGATGCGGACGCAGCCATCCCGCGATTGTTGCAACAAGCGGTGTTTGAGGGGGTGTCCAGCCAAAACCGAACATTTTCGCCATGATGCCGGCGCAGTAAAAACAGGTTGTTCACCTGGTTTGGCCGGGCTGCAGCTGGAGCCGGAAGGAGGAATATTACCGCAGCTGGCGCCGGGTTGCCGGCTGCGTGAAAGAAGGCGCCGTCTGCTGTCTATGGCACGGCGGGCATGTCTGGCCGTAGCCGCAGATAGCTGGCGAAGCGCGGCAACCCACCCGGATTCAAGCCGCGAAAGCGATAAGTGACCCAGGCACCGATCGGCGGTGGCGCGCGCCGGTCGGCCTCGGACAAACCGCTGCCGAGCCGAAAGCGGCGGCCATCGGCGGTTTCCACCAGCAGGGCGCCCACCAGGCCTTGGTATTTTCCTTGCCCAGGCAGATGCGCCACCACCCGCGCTTCGGCGTCGTCATGGGTTTTCACCTTCAGCAAATCGTCGCTGCGCAGCCCCCGGTACAGCGAAGCGCCACGATGCAGCATCAAGCCTTCGCCGCCGTCGCGCACCGTCTTGCGCAACAGGGTTTGCAGCGCCGCATGGTCGCGTACGCGGAATTGCCGCACCGGTGCCAGCCAGGGCGACACCGGCGCGGCCAGCTGCTGCTGTAGCGCCGGCCAGCGCTGGTCGAAGCTGCCGCCGTGCGTGGGCAAGTCAAACACCATGAAGCGCATGCGGCGCCAGGCCGCATCATCCGGCTGCCGCTGGCGCACGGTCGAGACCGCGTGCGCGAACTGGCCGCGCCCGGCCCACAATTCGCCATCCAACGCGACCGCGGGCCAGCCGGCGGTAAACCACGGCGGCGTGAAAATCGGCTCGCCGCCGCGGGTCCACAGTTTTTCGCCGTCCCAGTAGCCGCGCACACCATCCAGTTTCTCGCTGACCCAGTAATCCGCCAGCGGCACGCCTGCGCGATAGACATTGGCCAGCATCAGCGGCGCTGGTTGGGCGATGGCGAATGCCGCCGATGCAAGCAGGCTGGCGGCGAATGCCAGCCGCATCAGAACCCGCAGCAAATGCCGCCCCCGGCGGGCGACGGACAGGTGGTTTTCGCGCTTCATTTGCACTCCGTGGGTTGAACCATGCGTTGCAGCCCGCTCGCTGCCGACCGCGCGGGCGGTTTGCGGCAACTCTACCTCATCGCGAGCGCCGAGAGCGGGCAGCTGCGCCGGCCCAGGCCATGCGCCAACTCGGCAGCCGACACCAGCAACAGGCCACGTCGTGGCCAAAGAGAGGGATTGCTGCGACGCAGTAAAACTTAATTCGCATCAATTTAAAAATCGTTCGTGCCCGCTATGCTGTTTCCAAGCGACAAGAATTAACGAAAGACCTTAGGCATTCTGATTTTTTAAAGGAGAAAGTAATGAAACGGAAACTGATTGTCCAGGCCATCGCATGTGTCGTCCTCGGCATGGCTAGCCTGAGCCCGGTCTATGCTGCGGCTGCACGTGGCGCGGTCAGCAGCGACGTCAAGCCGGTGGCCGACGTCATCTTCACGCTGCGCACCGATATCGCCGACGGCAAGCTGGTATTCATCGGCGAAGCCGGCGCCATCAAGGGCAAGATCAATCCCGAACTGCGGGTGGCCGAAGGTGCGGTGGTACAGATCAACCTGGTGAATGGCGACGGTGCTCAGCACGACATCACGATCCCGGATTTCAATACCGCCTCCAACAAATTGAATGAAAAGGGTTCCAGCACCACCGTGGTGTTTCGCGCCAACAAGGCCGGCGAATTCCAGTACATCTGCTCGCTGCCCGGGCACGTGGCGGCCGGCATGTTCGGCAAGCTGATCGTCGGTGACGTGGTGGCCAAGGCGCCGTCGAATATTGCCGAGGTGTCGCGCAGCCCGATGGAAGTCGGCACGCCGGTCGGCAAGCGTGGTCCGCAAAAAGTCACGGTCGATCTGGAGACGACCGAAGTGATCGGCGAGTTGGCCGACGGCACCACGTATAAATACTGGACCTTCAACAACAAGGTGCCAGGCCCGTTCATCCGCGTGCGGGTCGGCGATACCGTCACCGTCAACATGGCCAACGCCAAGGATAGCCACATGATTCACTCGGTGGACTTCCATGCGGTGACCGGCCCCGGCGGCGGCGCGGCGGTGACCCAGGCGGCGCCCGGCACCAGCAAGAGCTTTACCTTCAAGGCGATCAATCCCGGCCTGTTCGTGTACCACTGCGCGACGCCGATGGTGGCGCAGCACATCGCCAACGGCATGTACGGCATGATCCTGGTCGAGCCGGAAGGCGGCTTGCCGAAGGTCGATCACGAGTTTTACGTGATGCAGGGCGAGTTCTACACGGTGCAGAAGCACGGCGCGCAAGGCGAGCAGGAATTTTCGCTGGAGAAGCTGTTGCGCGAAACAGCCGGAACACCTGGCCTTCAACGGCACCATGAATGGCTTGACCAAGACCCACAAGATGGAAGCCAAGGTGGGTGAGACGGTGCGCATGTTCTTCGGCGTCGGCGGCCCCAACCTGACCTCCAGTTTCCACGTGATCGGCGAAGTATTCGACCGCGTGTATAACCAGGCCGACCTGACGTCGCCGCCGCTGCATAACGTGCAAACCACCAGCGTGGCGCCGGGCGGGGCGACGATGGTCGAGTTCAAGGTCGAAGTGCCGGGCAGGTACATCCTGGTGGATCACGCCTTGTCGCGGCTGGAAAAAGGCTTGGCCGGCTTCCTGCACGTGACCGGCCCGGAAAATCCGGAAGTGTTCCATGCGGCGGGCGGGGTGGACGCCAACTCCGGCCATTAAGTCCGGTTGGCGGTAACGAATCGAGGCCCGCTCTGTGCGGGCCTTTTTGTTGCCGGCGGCGGCCGGTTTGTCATGCATGAATTCGGCCGGTGTCCCGGTTTGAATGCCTGTAGTCCCCGGTGGCTATTTTAAAAGCGGGAGTATGTTATATAAATTGCCATTTTATGGCCGTAATTGATGTATGGATAATTGGAGTATGTGAAACATAGATGTCGTGCGTGCGCGTGGGCCGGTGGCTACACAGATTGGCGCTCAAGATTTTTGCGCTTGGGCGGCGGGTGCCGGCAACAGCAGCAGCAAGATGGGCAGGCACGCCAGTCAGACGGCTATTCGTCGGCTACGCTTCATTCTTGCGCTCCTTTTCCTGGTCTGATGGCCGCTCTACTTGCCATGCGGCGCAGGAAAACGTCATGGACTTGCTATTGCGGCGCCAGATTACCTGATCTTGATGCACCGCCAGCCACCAGGTTTGCATCGCCGCCTGCGGTTTGGTTCTGGCGAATGCCTGCGGCGTCAGCAGCGCCATACACCAGGCCGGCTGCGGGTCGCGCACCGATTGGTAAATAATGCCGCCGATACCGGCGGCGCGCGCGACTCTGGCAAGCGCCTGGGTTGCGCCATAGTCGCTCGGGTGCCGCCACGCCTGGCCATCGGTATCGAAAGGTGGCGTGCGCAAATCGACCGCAGGGTGGCGACATCGACCTGAAAGGCAGTGTGCGCCACCGGCTCCAGTCGCTCCAGGTCGACTGCGTCCTGCAAGAATTTCCAGCGCCAGTAGCCCAGTTCGGCACTCGCGGTACGCACCGATTCGGCGCCGTAGAAGACGCCGGGGTCGGTCATGGCGCGAAAGCGCGAGCCGCCGCGCAAGGGGTGATAGCGAAACGGTGTGAGGAGCAGGTAATCGAGCGTGCGGGCGTCGGCCGGTGCGGCCGGCTTGCTGCTTTCCAGCAGCATTTCGAGCACATCCTGCTCGTCGCGGCCATCCACCAGTTTCATGGTGGACGCGACATGCTGCGCTTCCACCATGCGCCAGACGGCGCCTTGCCAGTGGTGCGCGCTAGACGCGAGCGCGGGAGGCGTCCAGGTATTGGACGACACGTACCAATCCTTCGGTATTGGCAATCAGATCCAGCGGACGGCCGTTCAAGCCATGGTTTTCGCTGTTCAGCCAGATGCGCGCGCTGGCTTCGTTGCCGACGATCGAATCCAGCGAGCGGAAGAGGCGCACGAACAGCAGTGCGAATTCCCATTCCTTGCGGTTGTGCTCCAGCAGGTAGGCGCCGCTGTACAGGCGTGTGATGGTAGCCGCGCTGACGCCCAGCACCCGCGCCAGTTGCGCGCGTGAAACCCCCAGCCGTTCGGCAGCACGCGCCACCGCCTTGCTCAGCACAGTGGCTGCTTGCGGCTGGGTGATGCTGTGGGATGAGGTTGCAGGCATGGCGGCTCCGGATTTTCTATAGAAATAATATCATATATTTATTTCTTCAGAAATTTTAACAGAAATGGATGGCGCGCTTTGCAGCGTAACTGCGGGGACAAAGCAATCTTGAATTTTTTAATCCATACTCCATATGGATGGTGTATGGATGTTATATGGATGAAATGTGACGAGGGGACAGATGGCAAAGGGACCAAAAGGCAGGATTCAGCGTACTCCAGGGAAGTGCGCCGACAGCGAAAAAGTCACGATCAATCTCGGCTTGATTGATCTTGGCCAGATCGATTTGCTGGTGCAGGAAGGGTTTTATTCCAACCGCACGGATCTGATTCGCACCGCGGTGCGCAACCAGTTGCAGTTGCACGGCGACGTCATTCGGCAAAGCGTGGCGCGCAAGAGCCTGGTGCTGGGCTTGCATCACTATTCACGGGCCGATTTGCAGGCAGTGCACGACGCCGGCCAGACATTGCACATCCAGGTATTGGGGTTGGCCAGCATCGCCGCCGACGTCACGCCGGAACTGGCGTTGGCCACGATCGAGTCGGTGACGGTGCTGGGCGCCCTGCAAGCCAGCCCGGCGGTCAAGGCAGCATTGGCCGGCCGGATTCGTTAAGCGTACTTGTTACGGAAGGGACAGCATGAAAATCAATGAAAGTTTTATCGCGCAGATGCGCGATGCAACCCAGTTGTTGCAAAGCGCCGGCCCTGGCGCTGCTACCGCCGCCATCCAGCGCGCGCTGGCGGGCGTGGATGCTGCGCCCGCGCCCGTGGTGACGCCGCAAGCGGCGCCTCTGATCGACATTAATCCGCCACCGGCGTGGGCGCACGATGCGCCCGCCGCAACTGCCGGTGCAACTGCCGCTGCCACTGTCGACACAGGCCGCTTCATCGCCGGCTCGTACACCAATCCGGCCGGGACGCGTGCCTACAAGCTGTACGTGCCCAGCAGTGCCGACGATGCGCCGCGGCCGCTGGTCGTGATGCTGCATGGGTGCCAACAAAACCCGGACGATTTTGCCGCTGGCACCGCGATGAATGCGCTGGCCGAACAAGAGCATTGCCTGGTGCTGTATCCGGCCCAGGCCCACGGCGCGAACAAATCGAATTGCTGGAATTGGTTCCGGCAACGCGACCAGCGGCGCGGGCGCGGCGAGCCGTCGCTGATTGCCGGCATGACGCGCGAGATCATGCTCGACTACAACATCGACCCGCAGCGGGTGTATCTCGCCGGCCTCTCGGCAGGTGGCGCCATGGCGGCGGTGATGGCCGCCACTTACCCCGAGTTGTACGCCGCCGTTGGCATCCATTCCGGCTTGCCCTATGGTGCGGCGCACGACTTGCCGTCGGCGCTGGCGGCGATGAAAAATGGCCACGCCGGCCACGCCTCGGTCGCCGGGGAAGCGGCGCCATTTCCGCAGGCGATGCCGGTGATCGTGTTTCATGGTGAGCGCGATGCTACCGTCCATCCGCGCAATGGCACGCAGGTCGTGGCGCAATGCCTGGCAACGGCGCGCGCTGCCGATGGCGCCGAAGTTGGTGTCGAACATGGCCGGGTGCCAAACGGCCGTTCATACACGCGCACGATTCATTACGGCCCCGATGGGCAGGCGCTGGCGGAGCAATGGCTGGTGCATGGCGCCGGCCACGCCTGGTCGGGCGGCAGCGCCGAGGGTTCGTATACCGATCCGCGTGGTCCTTGCGCCAGCCGGGAAATGCTGCGCTTTTTTTATGCCCACCCACGCCGAGAAAACTGATGGTGCGCGGATGATCAAATATACTCCATTAATAGATGGCTAATTGCGCTCATGAAATAATAGTTATTTCAATATACTCCTATTGAATAACTGCCAGGCCGGAAGATCCTTGCTCGTTTTCGGCATGCCTGGGTCGACATGGTGCCCAATACGATGCGACTCAGTCCTGCAACTGTTCCGATTCCAGCACATGCTCACCGCTGCGCGCCATCAGTACCGCTTCCAGCAAGGCATGGGCAATGCGCTCGGCCTGCACCGGCCGGTAGCGGCGCGGGATCAGCGGCCGGAAAACATGCGCGGCGGCCAGCGCCAGCGCTTCGGCGCGCCGCTGCTGTTGTCGTTCCGCATCGATCAGGGACGGTCGCACGATGGTGTAACTGCGATAGCCGACCGCGCGAATCCCGGCTTCGGCTTGCGCCTTGGTGCGCAGGTAGAAATTTCCGTTGAGGCTTGCTCCGAGCGATGAATTCAATGCGTAGCAACTGGCGCCGTTGGCATGCGCAAGCTGCGCAACCTGGATCGGCAAGTCGCGGTCCACGAAGGCAAAGGCCGCTTGCGAGCCGGCCAGCTTGATGGTCGTGCCCAAGGTGCAGATCACCGCGTCCGCCTGCCACCAGCTTGCCTTGGCCGGTAAATGCGCGAAATCGACTACCGGATTCTGTAATTTGGCGTTCGCCGGCAACGGGCGCCGGGTCGGTGCGATAACTTGCGCAACACGCGGGTCGGCCAGCGCCGCCGTCAGCACCTTGCTGCCGACAGCGCCGGTGGCACCCACCAGCAGTACTCGAATCGGACGTGGAGCATTCATATTGGTTTTTATTCGACGGCCAGCACCACGCTGCCCAAGCATTTCAGTTTCTCATGGAATGCGCGCCAAACAAAAGCCGCCACTCGACCGCGCCGCACGCCATAACGCGGAGGATGAGGCGGGCGGGGCTGAAACAAAAAAGCCCCAACCGAGATTGGTTGGGGCTTTAGTAATGGTGGAGGCGGCGGGAATCGAACCCGCGTCCAAGAGTACTCTACAGACAGTTCTACATACTTAGCACTGCCATTTGATTTAATCCGGACGACGCGGACGTGCACGCTTCGGCAAGACGAGTCACCTTTTGTTTAACGCTATGCCAAGTGACCCGGCGTAACGCGATTCCCTGTGAATGACTCCACCGCTGTTGCCAGCACGCCCCAGGGACGAGACGCTGTGGAGCTAACCGGTTATTAAGCGGCTAGTGCGTACGAGTTATCGTTTGCAGTTATTACTTTTCCGGTTGTATTTACGAGGTGACCAGCCCTCGGTATGCCCTGCGCTGCTTTGCAACCCCTGTCGAAACCAGGTCGCCCCCAAAGATGACCTGTACCACAGTGTAGCAGATAGGTACGGACCGGCTGGATTCAAGAGGCGATCAACGTTGTTTATCCATCAAATCCGGGAAGGGCAGTACCCACATCGTTTTTAGACCTCAGCCCGAAGAAAATTGTCCGGCCGGAATTGTGCGCGTATTTTTTGCAGGAGATCCAGCGGCGTCAGTGCGATCGCATCGGCCCCCCATGAAGCGGGTTCCACAGCGCCGCAGTAGCCCCAGGCGGCGGCAATGGTTGGCATTCCTGCGGCACGGCCCGCCTGAATATCCCGCAAGTCGTCACCGACGTACCAGCAGTCGCCAGGTGCCAGTTGCAGGCGACTCGCGGCTTCCAGCAATGGGGCGGGGTGCGGCTTCGGATGCGCTGTCGTGTCGCCGGAAATGATGCAGGCGGCTTGTTGCAGGCCGATGCGCGGGATGAGTGGCTCGGTAAATCGGGCCGCCTTGTTGGTGACGATCCCCCATGCAAGCGATATTTCCTCGAGTTCCGCCAGCAAACAGATCAATACCGTCGAACAGCCGGCTGTCCTTGACCAGATCCGCTTCGTAAATATCGAGAAAGGCGATGCGTAATTCTTCGTACCCGGCGTCAGTCGGCTGCAGCTGGAAGGCAGCGCCGATCAGGCCGCGCGCGCCGGCCGAGGCGAACGGGCGCAACAATGGGTAGGGTGTTGGCGCCAGCCCGCGATCTGTGCGCAGCCGGTTGACTGCGGCTGCAAGGTCGGGTGCGGTATCGGCGAGGGTGCCATCGAGGTCAAACAGGATGGCGCTTGGTATGGTCAACCCCATGGCGCTTCCGTGCGCAAATTCGGCGTGCAAACGCCGTCGATCAGCTGCACGAAATTCATGCCGGACGGGTACAGGAAACCAGGTAGTTGACGCTGGTGTCCTGATTCAGTGAATAGGCGCGCGTCAACGGGTTGTAGCTCATGCCTCTCATATGGTTGACGAGCAAGCCGGTATTGCGGGCAAACCCTGCCAGTTCGGCCGGGGTAATGAACTTGGCGTAGTCGTGCGTTCCTTTTGGCAGCAGTTGGAGCAGATACTCGGCTCCGATCACGGCGAACAGGTATGACTTGGGATTGCGGTTAAGCGTGGAAAAAAATACTTGGCCGCCAGGTTTCACCAGCGTGGCGCATGCTTGCACGACGGCCGCGGGATCAGGCACGTGTTCCAGCATCTCCATGCAGGTGACGATGTCGTAGGCGGCCGGTTCACGCACGGCTAACTCCTCGGCGGCGATGCTTTCATAATCAACGTCAATGCCGGATTCAAGGCCATGCAGTTCGGCAACTTTCAATGCTTTGTCGGAGAGATCAATTCCCTTGACCTTGGCTCCTAGGCGCGCCATCGATTCCGCCAGAATCCCGCCGCCGCAGCCGACGTCCAGCACGGTTTTTCCTGTAACAGGGCTCTGTGCATGAATCCAGCCCAGGCGCAACGGATTGATTTCGTGCAGCGGTCGAAATTCGGACTCAGGGTCCCACCAGCGATGTGCCAAGGCACTGAATTTTTGCAGTTCTACGGGGTCGGCATTCATGCTGATAATGATACCGGAAAGTATGCCAACCAACGGTGGCTGATAGACATAAGAAGGGCATAAAAAAACCCCGCCGCAGCGGGGTTTGTACTGAACCAGCGAATTACTTGGTGCGCGTACCAACGACTTCGATTTCAACGCGACGGTTTTGGGCGCGGCCTTGAGCAGTTTTGTTGCTGGCGACCGGTTGTTTCTCGCCTTTGCCCTCGGTATAAACGCGGTTTGCCTCAATGCCTTTCGATACCAGATAGGCTTTCACAGCTTCAGCGCGGCGCACCGACAGCTTCTGGTTGTAGGCGTCGGTGCCGACCGAGTCGGTATGGCCAACCGCAATGATCACTTCCAGATTCATGCCTTGCAATTTGGAGGTCAGGTCATCAAGCTTGGCTTTGCCGTCCGCTTTCAAGACTGATTTGTCAAAATCAAAGAAAGCATCGGCAGCAAACGTTACTTTTTCCGAGGTCGGTGCCGGAGCAGCTGGGGCAGGTGCAGGGGCTGGTGCAGGCGCTGGGGCGGCGGCCGGCGCGGCAGCTTTAACAATTTCACCATCGCAACCTGGAACCGAGTCAGCCGGTGTCCAATAGCCGGAATGCCAGCACAGGCCAAACGGATCGCGAACGATTACGCCACGGCTATCTTGCACGTAGGCACTGTTTGGTGTTTTTGCTTGAATGTTTTCCTGCGCAGATGCAGACAACGTGACGACTGCGGTCGCAGCGAAGACGAGTTTTGCTAATTTATTCATGTTTCTCCTCTCGGGTGAGATATCCGCAGATTAACTGCGCAACAAATCAAATGTTCAAAATGTACGACATTGAAAATGGATGTTACCACTGGTTCAGACCCTCACATGCGAAGAATTGTTCACATGCAATGAACTTAATTCCCATTTTGCCACAGGCATGTTCATGGGGCGAAGGTTGTCAAATCGGCCAAGCAACGTTTTTTCTTCTTTGTTGTATTTCAACAACGAAGTATAGGAGGGCTATCGATCAGGCGAGTAGATATGAGTCATAAATGTTTGACAAACAACAAGAATGTTGCTTATTTGGCGATTCCGCGGACATCAATTATTACGCGCCGGTTTGGCGCCAGGCACTCGGTCAAATTTTTGTGATTCAGCTTGTCGTTGCAGGTTTTTACCGGTTGGGTCGCCCCTAGGCCGCGGGTTTCAATGGCAGTCGCGATTCCTTTGTTCTTCAGATAGGAGGCAACGGTGTTCGCGCGCTGCGTCGATAGCTTTTCGTTATATTCCGCAGTCCCTAAACGATCGGCATGGCCGGTAACCAGAATAGTGTCGATGGCGCACGTGCCCAACCTGTTCAGTACATCGTCATCGATCTGGCTTTTGGCTGCTGTCGACAAAGTTGCCTTGTTGAATCCAAAAAACAGATTACCTTGCAGCGTCACCGTGAAATCGCAACGTGCGACCGGTGCCGACATGGGTGCTCGGCGCCATCTCCACCGGCGTGGTTGCGATTGCGGGCGCAATCGGCTTGGCGACGATCGGTGGTACCAGCGCGCCGTCGCAGCCGGTGACGGCAGCATCCGGCGTCCAAGAGCCGGAGCGCCAGCACAGGCCATCGCCGCTTTTCATCACGGCGCCGCTCGCGTCCTGGGCATAGCCGCCGGATGCGGATGGGAGCTGGGCGCCGGCGGTTTGTGCCAGCAGAGTCGTACTGGCGCAACCAAGTGTCAATCCGACGATAAGTTTGTTCAACATGTGGGCTTCTCTATCCAGTTGATGCGTGTCAATTCAAGGCCGCATTTAAGCATATTTTTTCAAAGGTAAGCGCCAGCGTCCGTGCCCATCACAATGCGTACCTCGAGCCGGCGAGGTCAGGGAAGCACCGGGTCGCATGTTAAAATCAATGGTTTTGAAGCCATGCGAGTTACTGCGTTGGCGGCATATCTGTGCTTATCTAAATTGATGGACCGACTCCCCTATGGATCAATTCGCTAAAGAAACCATTCCGATTTCGCTCGAAGAAGAGATGCGCAAGAGCTATCTCGATTATGCGATGAGCGTGATCGTCGGGCGCGCGCTGCCGGACGTGACGGGACGGTCTTAAGCCGGTGCATCGCCGGGTATTGTTCGCGATGCACGAAATGAACAATGTCTGGAACCGGCCCTACGTCAAATGCGCACGCGTGGTCGGTGAAACCATGGGTAAATACCACCCGCATGGCGACGCGTCGATTTACGACACATTGGTGCGGATGGCGCAGGATTTTTCGCTGCGCTACACCTTGGTGGACGGTCAGGGCAACTTCGGCTCGGTTGATGGCGACAGTGCGGCGGCGATGCGTTACACCGAGTGCCGCCTCGACAAGATCGCGGCGGAACTGCTGGCCGACATTGAAAAGGAAACCGTTGATTTCGTTCCCAACTATGACGGCAAGGAAAAAGAGCCGTCGGTGTTGCCGACCCGGATTCCCAACCTGCTGATTAATGGTTCTTCGGGTATTGCCGTCGGCATGGCGACCAATATTCCGCCGCATAACATTACCGAAGTGGTCGACGGCGCCTTGCACGTATTGCGCAATGCCGACTGCTCGATTGACGAGCTGATCGAAATCATTCCGGCGCCGGATTTTCCGACCGGCGGCATCATCTACGGCGTCTCCGGCGTGCGCGACGGCTACCGCACCGGCCGCGGCCGCGTCGTCATGCGGGCCAAGACGCATTTCGAGGAATTCGGCAAGGAACATCGCAGTGCCATCATCATCGACGAGTTGCCGTACCAGGTGAATAAGAAGTCGCTGCTGGAACGGATTGCCGAACTGGTGCGCGACAAGAAGCTCGACGGCATTTCCGACATCCGCGACGAATCCGACAAATCCGGCATGCGCGTGGTAATCGAACTCAAGCGCGGTGAAGTGCCGGAAGTGGTGCTGAACAACCTGTACAAGCAAACCCAGTTGCAGGACACCTTCGGCATGAATATGGTGGCGCTGGTCGATGGCCAGCCGCGCCTGCTCAACTTGAAGCAGATGCTGGAATGCTTCCTGGCGCACCGGCGCGAAGTGGTCACCCGCCGCACCGTGTTCGAGTTGCGCAAGGCGCGCGAACGCGGCCACGTGCTGGAAGGCCTGGCGGTGGCGCTGGCCAATATCGACGATTTCATCGCGATCATCAAGGCTGCGCCGACGCCGCCGGTGGCCAAGGCGGAATTGATGGCACGCGCCTGGGATTCCGCGTTGGTGCGCGAGATGCTGGCCCGCACCGGCGCCGACAATGCGGGCGGCATCGAAGCCTTCCGGCCGGAGAACTTGCCGACTCGTTACGGCATGCAAAGCGACGGACTATATAAACTGTCCGATGATCAGGCGCAGGAAATTCTGCAAATGCGCCTGCAGCGCCTGACCGGACTGGAACAAGACAAGATCGTCAACGAATACAAGGATGTGATGGCGCAGATCGCCGATCTGCTCGACATCCTGGCCAAGCCGGCACGCGTGACGGCAATCATTACCGACGAACTCACGGCCGCCAAAAACGAATACGGCGAAGGCAACAAGGACGTGCGCCGTTCACAGATCGAACTGAATCCAACCGATCTCGGAACCGAAGACCTGATTACGCCGCAGGATATGGTGGTCACGTTGTCGCACACCGGCTACATGAAGTCGCAGCCGATCTCGGAATATCGCGCGCAAAAGCGCGGCGGCCGCGGCAAGCAGGCCACCGCGACGAAGGAGGACGACTGGATCGACCAGTTGTTCATTGCCAATACCCATGACTACATCTTGTGTTTTAGCGATCGTGGCCGGCTGTACTGGCTCAAGGTCTGGGAAGTGCCGCAAGGCTCGCGCAACTCCCGCGGGCGGCCGATCGTCAACATGTTCCCACTGCAAGACGACGAAAAAATCACGGTTATCCTGCCGCTTTCCGGCGAAAACCGCAGCTTCCCGGAAGATCATTATGTGTTCATGGCGACCAGCCTGGGCACCGTCAAGAAGACTTCGCTCTCCGACTTCAGAAATCCACGCAAGGCCGGCATCATCGCGGTCGACCTGGATGAAGGCGATTTCCTGATCGGCGCGGCGCTGACTGATGGTCGGCAAGACGTGATGCTGTTTTCGGATGCCGGCAAGGCCGTGCGCTTTGACGAAAACGATGTGCGGCCGATGGGTCGTACCGCGCGCGGCGTGCGCGGCATGAACCTGGAGGAAGGGCAGTGTGTAATTGCCATGCTGGTGGCGGAAAACAGCGACGAACGGCAGTCCGTACTGACGGCTACTCAAAATGGTTTTGGCAAGCGTACGCCGATAGCCGAATACACGCGTCACGGCCGAGGTACCAAGGGCATGATCGCAATCCAGACCAGTGAGCGTAACGGCAAGGTGGTGGCCGCCACGCTGGTGGAAGAGCGCGACGAAATTATGCTGATCACGACCGGTGGCGTACTGATTCGCACCCGTGTTGCCGAAATCCGCGAGATGGGTCGCGCCACGCAGGGAGTAACTCTGATTGCGGTGGAGGACGGCACTATGCTTTCCGGGCTTCAGCGGCTGATGGAATCGGATGTCGAGGAAGAGCGCGGCGAGCTGGAGGAGTAATGGCGCAGATTTACAATTTTTCCGCTGGCCCGGCGGTATTGCCGAAAGAGGTGTTGCGCCAAGCTGCAGACGAAATGCTGGACTGGCATGGCAGTGGCATGTCCGTGATGGAAATGAGTCATCGCGGCAAGGAGTTTATATCCATTATCGAAGCCGCCGAAGCGGACTTGCGCGAACTGTTGGCGGTGCCGGATAACTACCGGATTCTCTTCCTGCAAGGTGGCGGCATTGGCGAAAACGCCGTGATCCCGATGAATTTGCTGGGGCGGGGAACGCAGCCGGCCGTGATCGATTTCGTCGTTACCGGCTCATGGTCGATCAAGTCAATGAAGGAAGCGGCAAAATATGGCACGGTAAATGTGGCGGCGTCGTCGAAAGACACTGGCTACACGACGATTCCGGAGCGTGCCGATTGGAAGCTGTCGACCGCCCCTGCTTATGTGCATTTGTGTACCAATGAGACGATCGGTGGCGTCGAATATCAGTTCACGCCGGAGGTAGAAGCGCAGACCAATGGCGCCCCGCTGGTGGCCGACATGTCGTCGCACATCCTGTCGCGGACGGTCGATGTGGCGAAATACGGCGTGATCTATGGCGGTGCACAAAAAAACATCGGTCCGGCTGGCTTGACGCTGGCAATCGTGCGCGATGATCTGATCGGCCATGCGTTATCGATCTGCCCATCGGTATTCGACTGGAAGCTGGTAGCCGACAACCATTCGATGTACAACACGCCGCCAACTTACGCGATCTATATTGCCGGACTGGTATTTCAGTGGTTGAAGCGCCAGGGCGGGGTGGCCGCAATGGAGCAATGCAATATCGAGAAATCCCGGTTGTTGTATGACTATCTGGATTCCAGCGATTTTTATGGTACGCGTGTGGCCAGGGAGTGCCGTTCGCGCATGAATGTCCCGTTCTTCCTGGCGGATGACGCGCTGAACGATGCTTTTCTTGCGGGCGCCCGGGAGCGTGGCTTGCTGCAACTGAAGGGACACAAATCGGTGGGTGGCATGCGTGCCTCGATATACAACGCCATGCCGATAGCAGGCGTGCAGGCGTTGATTGCCTATCTGCGGGAATTCGAAAAAACGAGGGCCTGATTTGTGCGCACCTTGACCATTTTCCAGGCTTTTATCTACGATTTCCATGAGTGACGATAAAATCAAACCCTTGCGTGCGCAGATCGACGCAGTGGACATGCAACTCCTTGATTTGCTGAACCGTCGTGCGCGTTTGGCGCAAGAGGTCGGGCATGTCAAGGTTGAAACCGATGCACCGATCTATCGGCCGGAGCGCGAGGTTCAGGTGCTGCGCAGCGTGGCACAACGCAATCCTGGGCCCCTGACCGGCGTTGACGTGCAAATCATTTTCCGGGAAATCATGTCCGCCTGTCGGGCACTGGAACGGCGTGTGACGATCGCGTTCCTGGGGCCGGCCGGCACCTTCAGCGAGCAGGCGGTCTATCGGCAGTTTGGGCATACCGTCGATGCCCACCCGTGCGGATCGATCGACGAAGTGTTTCGCGCGACCGAGGCCGGGACCGCTGAATTCGGCGTGGTGCCGGTTGAAAATTCGGCGGAGGGCGCGGTCAACCGGACCCTTGATTTGCTGCTGCAGACGACACTGACGATCAGCGGCGAAGTGTCGATTCCGGTGCATCACAGTCTGATGACGCAAAGCGGCTCGATGCAGGGCGTGGATCGTGTCTGTGCGCATTCGCAGGCACTGGCGCAATGCCAGGCCTGGCTGAACCAGCACTATCCGAACCTGCGGCGGTTGGCGGTCGCGTCCAATGGGGAAGCGGCGCGCCTGGCCGGCGAAAATCCGGCAGTCGCTGCGATCGCCGGCGAACTCGCGGGACGACAATACGATTTGCAGGTGGTCAATGCGCATGTGCAGGACGACCCGCATAACCGGACGCGCTTCGCGGTCATCGGCCGTCTGCAGACCGCGCCCAGCGAGCGCGATCAGACTTCGCTGGTGTTATCGGTGCCAAACAAGGCCGGTGCGGTATACAACCTGTTGGCGCCGCTGGCCACACATGGCGTGTCGATGACGCGTTTTGAATCGCGGCCGGCGCGCATGGGCGCGTGGGAATACTATTTCTACGTCGATATCGAAGGCCATGCGCAAAACGACAAGGTGGCGCGGGCGCTGGCGGAATTGAAGGAAAATGCTGCATTCTTCAAGCTGCTGGGATCATATCCGGTCAGCCTGTAATCCCGATACGCGCAACGCACCGCGATTTTCGAGCGGTTTTTTTAAATTTTTTCTGGAATTTCATCATGTCGATTCCGTTCGGACCCGAATATGTGCGTGCCATTGCCCCCTATCAGGGCGGCAAACCAATTGCCGAAGTGGCGCGCGAGTTCGGACTTGATGCGGCAGAAATTGTGAAGCTCGCTTCCAATGAAAATCCGCTTGGCATGCCTGACTCCGCGCGGTGCGCCATGCTGGACGCGGCTGCCGATATCGGCCGTTATCCGGACGCCAACGGATTCGAATTGAAGGCCGCGATCAGTGCGAAGTACGGCGTCCCACAAGACTGGATCACGCTCGGCAACGGCAGCAACGACATCCTCGAACTGGCCGCGCATGCGTTCGTCCAGCCCGGCCAGTCGACGATCTATGCGGACTACTCGTTCGCGGTGTATGCCTTGGCAACACAAGCGATTGGCGCGCGGGCGATCGTGGTGCCGGCAAAAGACTATGGTCACGATCTGGCGGCAATGGCGCAAGCGATCGAAGCCGATACTCGGCTGATTTTTATCGCCAACCCGAACAATCCCACTGGGACTTTTCTTCCAGCTACGGAAATCGAAGCGTTCCTGAAAATTGTGCCGCCGCATGTCGTGGTGGTGCTGGACGAAGCTTACAACGAGTATCTGGCACCCGAACTGCAGTATGAATCGACGTCGTGGGTGCGCACTTATCCAAACTTGCTGGTCTCGCGCACCTTTTCCAAGGCCTATGGGCTGGCGGGCTTGCGCGTCGGTTTCGGCATTGCGCAGCCGGCGGTGACTGATTTGCTGAATCGCATCCGGCAGCCGTTCAATGTCAATTCGCTGGCCCAGGCGGCGGCGATTGCCGCCTTGAACGACCGGGCATTCCTGCAAAAGAGCGCCGACATGAATCGCGAGGGGTACCAGCAACTGACTCAGGCCTTTGATGCTCTCGGTTTGCAGTATGTGCCGTCCTGCGGCAATTTCGTGCTGGTGAAGGTGGGGAACGACGATGGCGCCGGTGCCCGTGTCAATCTGGCCTTGCTGAAGCAGGGGGTGATCGTGCGCCCGGTCGGCAATTATGGCTTGCCACAATGGCTGCGGATCTCGATCGGCTTGCCGCAAGAGAATGCAGTCTGCATCGCGGCGCTGGAAAAGGCGTTGTCCTGACAGCCTTGGCGGGCGAAGGCGGCTGCTAAACTTATTTTGAGCGCTCACCCGTGTTAAAAAAAATCGTAATTTTCGGCGTCGGCCTGATTGGCGGCTCATTTGCCATGGCGCTGCGCCGGGCCGGTGCGGCCGGGCAAATAGTCGGCGTTGGCCGAACTGCGCGCCCTTGGCGCGTGCACTGGAACTCGGCATCATCGACCTTGCCAGTACTTCCGTAGCTGGCGCCATAGCCGATGCTGACTTGGTCCTGATCGCCGCGCCCGTGGCCCAGACCGAAGTCATCCTGCGTCAGATCGAACCGCATCTGGAACCGCATACGGTTGTTACCGATGCCGGCAGCACCAAAAGCGACGTGGTGGCGGCAGCACGACGTGCGCTCGGCGCCAAGATTGCGCAATTCGTGCCGGGCCATCCGATCGCGGGACGCGAATTGAACGGCCCTGATGCTGCCATTGTCAATTTGTATGTAGGCAAGAAGGCGATCCTGACGCCGTTGGCGGAAAATCCCCCTGCCGCGGTTGCGTTGGTGGCAGAGGCGTGGCGTCAGTGCGGCGCCATTATTCACCAACTGGCTCCGGAACAGCATGATCAGGTGTTTGCTGCTGTCAGTCATTTGCCGCATTTGCTGGCGTATGCGCTGGTCGACGAATTGGCGCAAAGACCAGAGGCAAATACCTTATTTCAGTATGCGGCCAGTGGTTTTCGCGATTTCACGCGGATTGCCGGGTCGTCGCCGGAAATGTGGCGCGACATAACGCTGGCCAACCAGTCAACGCTGCTGCGCGAACTGGATGCCTACCTGGCGCAATTAGGACGCCTGCGCGAATTGCTCGTGCTGGGCGATGGCGCCGGAATTGAGGCGGTGTACGGCAATGCGCAGCGCGCCCGACATGATTGGATACGCGCGATTGAAACTGCGGAGCAACAATCCACTGAAGGCGGTGACTGATGAAAAGCCACGCTCCCGCTTATCTTGACTTGCTGCCGGCGCCGCGCGCGCGCGGCACGGTAACATTGCCCGGTTCGAAGAGCATCTCCAACCGTACGCTGCTACTGGCAGCGCTGGCGCAGGGCACCACGCAAATCATGGATTTGCTGGCATCCGATGACACATTGGTGATGTTGCTGGCTTTGCAAAAGCTCGGCGTCCAATGGCAGCAAGTCGATTCCAGCAGGCAATACACGGTACAGGGAGTAGACGGTGTTTTTCCGGTGCATCAGGCCGATCTGTTCATGGGCAATGCGGGCACCGCGATTCGGCCGTTGGTCGCCGCGCTGGCAGTAATCGGCGGTGACTATACGCTGCACGGCGTGGCGCGCATGCATGAACGCCCAATCGGCGATTTGGTGGATGCCCTGAACGCGGTTGGAACGCGGATTGCCTATACCGGCGTTGCCGGCTATCCGCCACTCCACATTCGGCGCGGCAAGCTCAATGGACAACGCTTGCGGGTGCGCGGTAATGTCTCAAGTCAATTTCTGACGGCGCTCTTGATGGCGGCGCCGTTGCTGGCGAAATCGGATGCGGTGACGGTGGAAGTCATCGGCGAGCTGATTTCCAGGCCCTATATCGAAATCACTCTAAACCTGATGCAGCGTTTCGGCGTCACGGTCGAGCGCGACGGCTGGCAAGCGTTTACGGTGGCCGCTGGCCAGCGTTACCGTAGTCCGGGCGTGATTCATGTCGAGGGCGACGCCTCTTCCGCCTCGTATTTTCTGGCGGCCGGCGCCATTGCCGGCGGCCCGGTGCGAGTGGAGGGCGTCGGTGCCAATAGTATCCAGGGTGATGTGCGCTTTGTCGAAGCGCTGCAGCAAATGGGCGCAACAGTGCGTCTCGGCGCAAACTGGATTGAAGCCGAATCGAACGGTGTGCTGAGGGCGATCGATGCCGATTTCAATCACATTCCGGACGCTGCGATGACGCTGGCGGTGGCGGCTCTGTATGCGAATGGCACCAGCGTCTTGCGCAATATCGGCAGCTGGCGCGTCAAGGAAACCGACCGCATCGCGGCGATGGCAACCGAACTGCGCAAGCTCGGAGCGCTAGTGGAAGAAGGTGCGGATTACTTGCGCATTACGCCACCAGCAGCGCTGCGCGCCGCCCGCATCGATACCTATGACGACCATCGGATGGCGATGTGCTTTTCGCTGGCGACGCTGGACGGCGCGGCGCGCAAAGGGGTTCCGTTGCGTATCAATGATCCCGGTTGCGTGGCCAAGACCTTTCCCGAATACTTCAGCGCTTTTGCCCAGATTTGCCGACAAGAGTTATTTTAATAAATCCAACATCGTCTGGAGTATTTTTTGACTTACGCTATTTTATATGCGGAAAGACCGCGTTTTTCCATATACTCCCTTCGAATCGCTACGTACTTTAGAATATTTGATGTCACCCTCATCCATCCCCGTCATCACGATTGACGGCCCGACCGCTTCCGGAAAAGGCACGGTCGCGCAAAAAGTGGCGCAGCTCCTCGGCTTTCATTATCTTGACTCCGGGGCGCTGTATCGCCTGGTTGCCTGGTCGGCGTTACGCGACGAGCTGACACTGGACGATCAAGCGGCACTGGCTGCGCTGGCCGCAGGTTTGCCGTGTCGCTTCGTCGCCGATCGGATCTGGTTGGGGGACGATGACGTGACCGACGCGATCCGGGCCGAAGTGGTGGGGAACGCCGCCTCGCGCATTGCCTCGTTGCCGGCGGTACGGCAGGCACTGCGCGGCTTGCAACTGGGTTTTCGCGTGGCCCCCGGTTTGGTGGCGGATGGGCGCGATATGGGTAGTGTCATTTTCCCCGATGCAAGGCTCAAGATATTCCTCACCGCAAGTGTCGCCGCGCGTGCCGACCGCCGTTATAAGCAATTGATTGACAAGGGTTTTTCTGCTAGTATGCAAGACCTTTCAAAGGATTTGGCAGAGCGGGATGAGCGCGATTCAAGTCGCTCGGTCGCGCCGCTGAAGCCAGCGCATGGGGCGTATCTTCTCGATACTTCCGATATGACTGCGGATCAGGCGGTTGAACGGATACTCGGTTGGTACGCTGAGACGGACCGGTAGCGCTGACTGAATTGCTGCTTGTTCTTGTAGTGCTTTTGTTGTCTGTGTTGTCTGGTCGGATGCAAGGTCTGGCCGGGCGTTGATGAACCTAACCCAGTAATCGTTGCGATCTGGATATTCTGAATCCGCATCGATATTGGCCAACCCCACACTTTTATCTTATGTCTACTGTAGCCACCACCCAAGAAACTGCCGTTGGTATGGAAAGTTTTGCCGCTCTTTTTGAAGAATCGCTGACACGCCAGGACATGCGTTCCGGCGAAGTGATTTCGGCGGAAGTCGTTCGCTTCGACCACAACTTCGTGATCGTCAACGCCGGCCTGAAATCGGAAGCTTTCATTCCGATCGAGGAATTCAAGAACGACAATGGCGAACTCGAAGTCAACGTCGGCGACTTCATTTCGGTCGCGATCGAATCGCTGGAAAACGGCTTCGGCGACACCATCCTGTCGCGCGACAAGGCCAAGCGTCTCGCTTCCTGGCTGTCGCTCGAAAAAGCGATGGAGTCGGGCGAAATCGTCACCGGCACCGTCAACGGCAAGGTCAAGGGCGGCCTGACCGTGCTGACCAACGGCATCCGCGCGTTCCTGCCGGGTTCGCTGGTGGATACCCGTCCGGTCAAGGACACCACGCCGTACGAAGGCAAGACCCTCGAATTCAAGGTCATCAAGCTCGACCGCAAGCGCAACAACGTGGTGCTGTCGCGCCGCGCGGTGGTGGAAGCGTCGATGGGCGAAGAGCGCGCCAAGCTGATGGAAACCCTGAAGGAAGGCACCATCGTCAACGGCGTCGTCAAGAACATCACCGACTACGGCGCATTCGTCGACCTGGGTGGCATCGACGGCCTGCTGCACATCACCGACCTGGCATGGCGTCGCGTGCGTCATCCGTCGGAAGTGCTGTCGGTCGGCCAGGAAATCACGGCCAAGGTGCTCAAGTACGATCAAGAGAAAAACCGCGTTTCGCTGGGCGTCAAGCAACTGGGCGACGATCCGTGGACCGGCCTCTCGCGTCGCTACCCGCAAGGCACGCGCCTGTTCGGCAAGGTCACCAACCTGACCGACTACGGCGCGTTCGTCGAAGTCGAGCAAGGCATCGAAGGCCTGGTGCACGTGTCCGAAATGGACTGGACCAACAAGAACGTGGCGCCGAACAAGGTCGTGCAGCTGGGCGACGAAGTCGAAGTCATGGTTCTGGAAATCGACGAAGAGCGTCGCCGCATCAGCCTCGGCATGAAGCAGTGCAAGGCCAATCCGTGGGACGACTTCGCGGTCACCCACAAGAAGGGCGACAAGGTCAAGGGCGCGATCAAGTCGATTACCGACTTCGGCGTGTTCATCGGCCTGTCCGGCAATATCGACGGCTTGGTGCATCTGTCCGACCTGTCCTGGACCGAAGCCGGCGAAGAAGCCGTGCGCAAGTTCAAGAAGGGCGACGAGCTGGAAGCCATCGTGCTGGCCATCGATGTCGAGCGCGAGCGCGTTTCGCTGGGCGTCAAGCAGCTCGAAGGCGACCCGTTCAACAACTTCGCTGCGATGAACGACAAGGGCGCGGTCGTCACCGGTACCGTCAAGTCGGTCGAGCCGAAGGGCGCCGTGATCCAGTTGTCGGATGAAGTCGAAGGCTATCTGCGTGCTTCCGAGATCTCGCGCGATCGTGTGGAAGATGCCGGCACGCACCTGAAAGTCGGCGATACCGTCGAAGCGCTGGTCTTGAATATCGATCGCAAGGCACGCGGCATTCAATTGTCGATCAAGGCGAAAGACAACGTCGAAACGCAGGAAGCCATGAATAAGATGGCTGCCGACTCCAATGCCGCATCCGGCACCACCAGTCTCGGCGCGTTGCTGAAAGCCAAGCTCGACAACAAGAACTAAGGGGCGACACTGCCCATGACAAAGTCGGAGTTGATCGCTCGTCTCGCAGAACGTTACCCGCAATTGGTAACCAAGGATGCGGATTATGCGGTCAAGACCATCCTCGATGCGATGACCGATGCGCTGGCTACTGGCCAGCGCATCGAAATTCGCGGTTTCGGCAGCTTTTCGTTGAATAGCCGACCGCCGCGCATTGGTCGTAATCCGAAGTCCGGTGAAAAGGTGATGGTGCCCGAAAAACGGGTGCCGCATTTCAAGCCAGGCAAGGAGCTGCGTGAGCGGGTCGATGCGATGGTTGGGCAACCGATCAAGGAAGACTAGTCGTCATGGCGGGATGCGTTTTCTCATCTGTGCCCTGTAATTTCCTTGGAGTGTTGGAGCGGCGTATACCGTAAAAACACCCTGTCCCACGATTGTTATTATAAAAACGGCATCTGCGGATGCCGTTTTTTTTAGGGCTGGCCGCACAGCAAGCTACGTGGCTTGCGATGCAAGTTAGCCTTCATTGTGTTGGTTTCACGTACAATTTCGTTTGTCTCGCCAACGACCAATAAGGAACTGCGCCATGAAAATGATTGCCAGAATTGTTGCGGTGCTGATCTTTATCGTGTTCTTCGGCTTCGCTCTGATCAACAAGGATGAGGTCACGCTGAGGTTTTTCTTCGGCTACGAAACCAGGGGTCCACTGGTCCTGGTATTGCTGGTTTTCTTCGTCTGCGGCGCGGTGCTGGGCGTGTTGGCGATGATGCCGACCTTGTTTCGCCATCGGCGTCAGTTGTCACGTCAGAAAAAACAGATCGCTGTCCTGCAAAAAGAGGCGGATGCGCAGCATCTGGCGCACGCTTATCCGGCGCCAGCCGATACGGTCGCGAACCCATAACGATGGCACCGTCGATGTTGATCCCGCCATCTTGCCTCTCCTGTTGATCCGGTATGGAATTTGAAATCTGGTGGTTACTTGGCATTCCGGTGTTTTTCGCGCTGGGTTGGATTGCGGCGCGCGTCGATATCAATCAGTTGTTGTCGGAGTCGCGCAGTTTGCCGCGCGGCTATTTCAAGGGCTTGAATTTTTTACTGAACGAACAGCCCGACAAGGCGATCGACGCCTTCATCGAAGTCGTCCAGCTTGATCCGGAAACGGTGGAGCTGCACTTTGCGCTTGGCAACTTGTTCCGCCGCCGCGGCGAAACCGAACGGGCGATCCGGGTGCATCAGAATCTGTTGGCCCGGCCCGACCTGATCCAGGAACACCAGGTGCATGCGCAGTACGAACTGGGACAGGATTATCTGAAAGCCGGTCTATTGGATCGCGCCGAAGAGTCGTTTAACCTGTTGGTCGATACCCCGTACAGCGCCCAGGCGCGGCGCGCATTGCTGGAAATTTACCAGCGCGAAAAGGAATGGCCGCGTGCCATTGAGGCGGCACGCGGCTTGCAGGAATCGGGTGCCGGTAGCCGTCAGCGCGAAATTGCCCAGTTCTACTGCGAACTGGCGCAAGACGAACTGGTGCATACGCATGTGGACGCCGCGACTGCATGGCTGGAAAAGGCACTGGCGGCGGATCGCAAGAATGTGCGCGCGACGCTGCTGCTGGGCGACGTGCACCTCGCACAAGGCGATATCGAAGGCGCCTTGCTAGTCTGGCGTCGGGTCGAGCAGCAAAGTGTGCCGCATGTGGCATTGGTGGCACAGCGTCTGATGGATGGCTATCGCGCGGTCGAGCGTGCCCACGAAGGCTTGAATCTGCTGAAATCCTATCTGGCCGAGGCGCCCTCCATCGATTTGCTGGAGGTTGTATTCAAGGCCGTTCTGGAACTGGAAGGAGTCGATGCGGCCAACCGACTGGTCAGCGATGAGCTGCGCCGCACGCCAACCTTGCTCGGACTGGACAAACTGCTGGAGGCGCGCTTGATGGAGGCCCGTCCTGAAGTGCGCCCGGAGTTATCGCTGGTCAAAAACCTGGTGCACGGCTACACCCAGAAACTGGCACGCTACCAGTGCAGCCATTGCGGCTTCAAGGCGCGTCAGTTCTATTGGCAATGTCCCGGTTGCAGCCAGTGGGAAACGTATCCGCCGCGGCGCACTGAAGAACTGAATGTCATGAATTGAATTTTAATGCGCGGCGTCGCTTGATCCTTTGCCCACCGCGCCACACTATCAAATACCACCATGAAAATAACTATTATTGGCACCGGTTACGTCGGTCTCGTGACTGGCGCGTGCCTGGCCGAGCTTGGCAACCACGTCTTTTGCCTCGATCTTGATCAGACCAAAATCGACCTCTTGAACAGTGGAGGCATCCCGATCCATGAGCCGGGCTTGGGGGAAATCGTTGAGCGCAATCGGGCCGCCGGCCGGCTCGAGTTTTCCACGGACGTGGCCGCCAGCGTGGCACACGGCGAAATCCAGTTCATCGCGGTCGGCACGCCACCGGATGAGGATGGCTCGGCCGACCTGCAATATGTACTGGCGGCAGCACGCAATATCGGTCGTCACATGACGCAATTCACGGTGATCGTCGACAAATCGACGGTGCCGGTCGGTACCGCCGATAAGGTGCGCGCGGCGATCCAGGCTGAATTGGGTGCGCGTGGCGTGCAGCATGCGGCGACGCCGTTTTCAGTGGTTTCCAATCCGGAATTCCTGAAGGAAGGGGCGGCGGTGGAAGACTTCATGCGACCCGACCGCATCGTCATCGGCTGCGATTCGACTGCCGAAGGCCAGCAGGCGCGGGCGCTGATGACGCAGCTCTATACGCCATTCAATCGTAACCACGAGCGCACCTTCTGGATGGACGTGCGCTCGGCGGAGTTCACGAAATATGCGGCGAATGCCATGCTGGCTACCCGTATTTCATTCATGAATGAGTTGGCCAATCTGGCTGACCAGGTGGGCGTCGATATCGAAGCGGTACGGCACGGCATCGGTTCCGATCCGCGCATCGGGCGCAGTTTTCTGTATGCGGGTTGTGGCTATGGCGGTTCATGCTTCCCGAAGGACGTGCAGGCGCTGGCGCGCACCGCGCGCGACCATGGCCAGGATTTGCTGATTTTGCATGCGGTGGAGGCTGTCAACGATCGGCAGAAACATATCCTCGGCAAGAAAATCGTTGCGCGTTTCGGACAAGACTTGGCGGGGCGGCATTTTGCGCTATGGGGGCTGGCTTTCAAGCCGAATACGGACGATATGCGGGAGGCCTCCTCGCGCGTATTGTTGCTCGAATTGATCGAACGCGGTGCGACGGTCGCGGTGTACGACCCGGTGGCGATGACGGAGGCGAGGCGGGTGTTGGCGCTCGATCTGGCCGGTTCTGCTTCGGCGCTGGCGCGGATTCGATTCGCCGACAGCCCGATGGATGCTTTGCAGGACGCTGATGCGCTGGCTATCGTGACCGAATGGAAAGCCTTCCGCAGTCCGGACTTCGACCAGGTGCGGGCGCGCCTGAAAGCGCCGGTTATTTTTGATGGGCGCAATCTGTTCGCGCCGGAGGTGATGGCGCATGCCGGTTTCGAGTATCACGGCATCGGGCGTTCGGTGCTGACGCGCACATGAGGCCGCCGATTCCCGGCTGCGCTGGAGCACGCACGCATCCTGGTGGCGGGCGATGTGATGCTGGATCGGTACTGGTTTGGCGCAGTCAATCGCATTTCGCCAGAGGCGCCGGTACCGGTGGTACGAGTCGAGAAGCGTGAAGAGCGGCTCGGGGGCGCCGCCAACGTTGCACGCAATGTCGCGGCTCTGGGCGTGCAAACCGGTCTGCTCGGCATTGTCGGCGCGGACGAAGCCGGGGATGCGGTGGACGGTCTGTTGTCCGGCTCGAAGATTCGTAGCCATCTGCAACGCGACGCTAGCCGTGTCGACCATCATCAAATTGCGCGTCATTGGGCGGCAACAGCAGTTGCTGCGGATCGATTTTGAAGACGCGCCAGGCAGCGTGGTGCTAGCGCGACAAATTGACTCAGTTCAATGCATTGTTGCCGCAATACGATCTGGTCGTCTTGTCGGATTACGCCAAGGGGAGCTTGGCCAATGCGGCGGAAATGATTGCTGCGGCGAGAAAGGCCGGCATCCGGATACTGGTGGATCCGAAAGGCGAGGATTTCTCGATCTACGCCGGCGCCTCGATCCTGACGCCAAACAGAGGCGAACTGAAACAGGCGGTCGGTAGCTGGAGAAGCGAGGCGGACCTGACCGCCAAGGCGCAGCAATTGCGCCAGTCGCTCGGGCTGGAGGCACTGTTGCTGACGCGCTCGGAGGAAGGCATGTCGCTGTATACCGCAGAGGATGTGTTACATATCCCGGCCATGGCGCGCGAAGTGTATGACGTTTCCGGCGCGGGCGACACCGTGATCGCCACGCTGGCGGTGATGCTGGCTGCCGGTATGGAACTGGCGGATGCGGTGGCCTTGGCCAACCGCGCCGGCGGCATTGTGGTGGGCAAACTGGGTGCCTCGGTCGTCAGCAGGGAAGAATTGTTTATTGGATAAATCCGAACTACACTGGCTCGGTTCCACTGCACGGTGGACCACGCGTTCATGCGAATAAGCGCATTCACCCTGCGCTTCCCCTGCAAAGATGGTTAATCGATCGGAGAGCCTCATGTTGAGAAAACTGTTGCTAGCGATTGTTGCGTTGGTTGTCACGATGGGATTTGCGTTCGCTCAGGTGGATGCCAACAAGGCAGATCAAGCTGCCCTGGACGGCCTCAAGGGCATTGGCCCTGCCATGTCGAAAAGTATTATCGACGAGCGCAAGAAGGGTGGTGATTTCAAGGATTGGGCCGACTTTGCAAGGCGCGTCAAAGGAGTCGGCGATAAAAATTCAACTAATTTGTCCCAGGCTGGCTTGACCATCAACGGTCAATCCAAGCCGAATTCACCAGCGGCGGCCAAGGCGGATATGAAAAAATCCGGCTCTGAACCAAAAGCTGCCACGTCAGGCATGGACAAGGCGAAGAAAGCCGATGCAGCCAAGACCGAGCCGAAGAAATAATCACGCTTTTCACCGGCCCAGCCCCGTGCTTACGGGGCTTTTTTATTGGCGTGTGCCTCGGACCCACGTCATACGCCTGCTGGCGTCTCGGATTAGAATAGTCGTTTTGTAATCGGACACAGTGTCACTATGCGCTACATGACTATCGAAGATACCATCGGCAATACGCCGCTGGTGCAACTCAAACACATCGTTGGCGAGGCGGGTGCGGCGCGCAACAACATCATCCTGGCCAAAATGGAAGGGAACAATCCGGCCGGTTCGGTCAAGGATCGGCCGGCGCTGGCGATGATCAAGGGCGCCGAAGAACGCGGCGAGATCAAGCCTGGCGATACCTTGATTGAAGCCACCAGCGGTAATACCGGCATTGCGCTGGCCATGGCAGCGGCGGTGCGCGGCTACAAGATGGTTTTGCTGATGCCGGAAAATCTGAGCGCGGAACGGCGCCAGAGCATGGTTGCCTATGGCGCCAAGATTATCCTGACGCCGAAGACAGGCGGCATGGAATATGCGCGCGACCTGGCTGAAAAAATGCAAAAAGACGGAGACGGCAGAATCCTCGACCAGTTTGCCAATCCCGATAACTCGCGCGCGCATTATGAAACCACCGGCCCGGAGATCTGGCGCGACACGGATGGCACGATCACCCATTTCGTCAGTGCCATGGGCACCACCGGCACCATCATGGGCGTTTCGCGCTATCTGAAGGAGCGCAATCCGGAGATTCGGATCATCGGCGCCGAGCCGTCGGAAGGGTCGCAGATTCCTGGCATTCGCAAATGGCCGGAAGCCTATTTGCCGAAGATTTACGAAAAACAGCGGGTCGATCAACTGGAAACGGTGAGCCAGGCCGACGCTGAACACATGGCGCGTCGGCTGGCCGCGGAAGAGGGAATTTTTGGTGGGATTTCCGCGGCAGGTGCATGTTGCGTCGCGCTGCGCGTGGCGCAAACGGTTGAAAACGCAACGATCGTGTTTGTGGTCTGCGACCGCGGCGATCGATACCTGTCAACCGGGATTTTTCCTGCCTGAGCAGGAACCTGAGCCGCGTTTATTGCTGAGGCTTGGCCTCGGCTGGTTTCGGCTTGAACTGCTTGTCGCTGATACGGAATTTTTCGCGGCGATCGCCCATCAAGATGCGCAAGTCGCGGATGCTCAAGTCGCTCACTTCATGCATTCTGATCAGCAGCGAGGCGCCTACCGGCAAGCGGCGATGACGGATTTTGCTGATCACGGGTGGCGCGACTTCAAGGGCACGCGACAACGCGGCATCGTTTTTCAGGCCGAGTTTTTCGATTAGCGAGTCCAGAAGATGGTTCGGATCGTAAGCAACCTGGTCTTCCAGTTTGTTACTCGTGGCTGGGGTGTCGTTTGGGGTCGTATTCATGATGGTTGTAAATTTGTCATAGGAATGTTGATTTGGCAAAATACGGAGAATTCAGTTCATATTGTCGATCTTAGAACGCATTTCTTTCAAAAAAGTTGCAATCTGTAATCAGATTATATAAAAAAAACAAACTTAATGTTGATTTTTTGCAATAAATCGAAGGCATTTCAAAGGCTTTCCATCTCACGATCCGTTGTTCAAGTTAAATTGGATGGTGGTTGTAGCAATAGGTTGCAAATATTCAATTCGATTTGAATTGATGCGTGCGCCGCGTACGCATTCGGCAAGGCTTGGTGATGCCAAAAAAACGATCTATCATCTAGCAAAAACACTCAATTGCATCTAAAAAACAATATTTTCGCACAAAAACGAATGCGGGATGTGGCTCGTTCTGCTGCTATGATTTGAACGTGCCGGGGGATGAGTCGGAGTCCGTGTCGATCGCGGTGTCTTGCGGTGCTGAAAATCCGTGGCGATGCAGCGCCTCGTGGCCAAGCGCACGCAGCGTCGCGATGTTTTTTTCGAAAATGTCGGCGGCGTCGGGAAAAGATGCGACTGCGCGCGCGACGCTTTCTTCGCGCAGCAGGTGCAGCATCGGATACGGTGCCCGATTGGTGTAGTTGTCCAGATCGTCGGGCCGGCTTCCGGCGAACTGGTAATGCGGGTGAAAACTGGCGATCTGGATTTCGCCGGCGAGCCCCAACTGGTCCAGCGCGGCATCCGCCAGGTCGAGAAAATCGTTGTAATCGAGAAAGTCGCCCAGCACTTGCGGATGGATCAAGAGCGTGGTGTCGATGAGGGCGGGGTCGGCTGCGGCCAGCGTCTGCAATTCTTCCACCAAAACCGGCAGCAAGGCGTCGACGCTGTCGGCGGCGCTAACGCGGTAGCGAATCTGGTCCTTGACGTGCACCGCCTTGGCGAAGGGGCAGAGGTTGAGGCCGATCACCGCCTGCTCCAGCCAGCGGCGGGTGGCGGCAATCACGTGTTCGCTGCTTGGTGCAGAAGCGGGGTTGGGCATAAGCTCGCAGGGTTCCGGTTAGATGGCTAGTCGTTGCTATATGCGATGGCTTGGCGCAAATGCAAGGGCGCCGGCAACGGCAGCGGTCGTCGCCGCGAAACTTTGCTATCCTTCGGCCCCGCACTTTTACCCCTCTCACCAACACACTGCTCATGGCTCTCAAGGCAACCATTTTCAAGGTAGACCTGCAGGTCGCCGACATGGATCGGCATTATTACCAGGAACATGCGCTGACCATCGCCCGTCATCCGTCGGAAACCGATGAGCGCATGATGGTGCGCCTGCTGGCCTTCGCCCGCCATGCGGATGCCGCGCTGGCGTTCGGCAAGGGCTTGTCGGATGTGGCGGAACCCGACTTGTGGCGACGCGATCTGACCGGCGCGGTAGAACTCTGGATCGAGGTTGGCCAGCCGGACGAGAAGCGCATCCTGAAAGCCTGTGGCCGTGCCGCGCAAGTCGTGGTGCTGTGCTATGGCAGCACCAGCGCGCTATGGTGGGGCCAGGTCGGACCAAAAGTGGAGCGCGCCCGCAACCTGACGGTACTGGCGCTGGCGGCGCCGGTGGCGCAACAGTTGGCGCGACTGGCGCAGCGCACGATGCAGTTGCAATGCACGATCGAGGACGGGCAGATCTGGATGCGCACCGAGCGCGAGGCGGTGCAGGTGGATCTGACGGTGCTGCAAGGAAGCGCTTCCCGGAGTCGTTAGAAAGTAATCAGTCTGATACGGGAGTATGTTGTAAATACTGCCATTTTACGCCCGTATTTCGCTATAGACATTGGGAGTATATGCCTATGCGCCAAGCGCCATGCCACTTCAGTGGTTACGAATGGCGCGAATGGCGCGGCTCAGGTCGATCACCGACATCGCGTAGAAGTAGCTGCGGTTGTATTGTGTGATGACAAAGAAATTATCGGCGCCGAGCCAGTATTCGGTCGGCTGGTCGCCGTTTTGCAAGTCCACCAGGCCGTAGCGCATCTCCGGCAGCGGTTCGATGCCCGGGGTCACGCCGCCGGCCCGCAGCTGTTCGGGGCTGTAGCTGGCTTTCAAGCCCTGGCCGATAAACGATTCCCAGTCGCGCGGGCCGTCGGTCGCGACGCTGGCCGGAAAGACCAGCGGCGCGCCGGGCTGCCAGCCATGTTGCGCCAGGAAATTGGCGATGCTGCCGATCGCGTCGGCCGGTGAATTGCGCAGGTCTATGCGGCCGTCGCCATCGAAATCGATCGCGTACTTGAGGATGCTGCCCGGCATGAATTGCGGCCAGCCGACCGCGCCAGCATAGGAGCCGAGCAGCGAAAACGGGTCGATGCCAGCTTGTCGCGCGAACAGCAGCGTATTTTCCAGTTCGCCCTGGAAGTAGGCCATGCGCGTTACGCGGTTCGGCGTGTCGGGGTAATCGAAGGCCAGCGTGGCGATTGCGTCCAGCACGCGGAAATTGCCGGTATGGCGGCCGTATATGGTTTCCACGCCAAGGATGGCGACGATGATTTCGGCCGGCACGCCGTATTGCGCCTCGGCTTGCGCCAGCTTGTCGGAATATTGATTCCAGAAGCGCACGCCGGCGTTGATGCGCACCGGCTCGACAAAGCGGGCGCGGTAGGCACGCCAGTCTTTCGGCCTGCTCGGCGGCGCCGGCTTGATCAGCTGAATCACCGTATCCAGGCGCTGCACTTTGCCGAACAGGCGCTGCAGTTCGACCGGCTCGAAGCCGTCGTGTTGTGCCATGCGTTCGATGAATTGCGCCACGTGCGGCCAGCGCGCGAGGTCGGCGAATTCACCGCCGGCTGGCATGCTCTTGCTTGCCGTCTGCGCCGGCGTGTGTTGTGGGCGACATTGCGGGCGTTCAGGCCGCTGCAGGCGGCGAGCGCGGCGCACAGCGCGACCACGGCCAGTGGGCGGGTGCATGAATCAATCATTTTCATCGGCATTGTGCGAGCAGGGCCTTGAGTCGGGACAGGATGGCGGTGCGCCTGGCGTCCTGGCGGCGGGCATGGGCGGCGGCATGACTGCCCGCGCCATAACGCAGGGTTTCAAACAGCTGCAGGAAGCGTATCGCGGCCAGCTTGCTGGCGGGCGACAACGGTGACTGCGCAGCCGCCAGGCGCTGGCCGTACGCGCGCGGCCCTTCGTGCATGGTGCGTGCCAAGCCGTGCCGTGCCATGCGCCGGGACAGCGCCGAGTATAGCGCATCGGCAGCGTCGATCCGGCGCCGGCGCAGCAGTGGCGGCAGCAGCATCAGGGCCAGCAGCGCGCCGGCCGCCAGCACCAGCAATTGGGACAGGGTGCGCCAGTCGGGGTCGGCAAAGCCGAGCGACTGCAGCAGGTCTTTCTGGGTATCGGCACTGTAGTTCAGTACCCACTGGTTCCAGGCATTGTTGACCGCATCCCAGTTGGCGCGCAGTTTTTGCCAGTGTGTCAGCCAGGAATGCGCGGTGCCGTCGAACTGCATCAGGCCGCCGATCAATTCTCCCAGCAGCGGGCGCGGCAGGGCGCCGGCCAGGTTGATCTCGATGCGGCTGGGCGCCACCGCGGCAGTCGGATCGACCCGGGTCCAGCCGCGGCCATCGATCCAGACTTCCGCCCAGGCGTGGGCGTCCGATTGGCGCACCGTCAGGTAGCCGTCCACCGGGTTGAGCTCGCCGCCCTGATAGCCCGTCACCACCCGCGCCGGGATGTCGAGCGCGCGCATCAGCACCACGAAGGCGCCGGCGTAGTGCTCGCAAAAGCCGGCGCGGCTGGAAAACAGGAATTCATCGACGCTGTCGGCGCCCAGCAGCGGCGGGTTCAGCGTGTAGCGGAAGGGTTCGCTGCGGAAATAGTTCAATACCGCTTGCACCAGTTGCGCATCGTCGCCGTGCTGGCGGCGCAGATGCTGCGCGAATTCGAGCGTGCGCGGGTTGCGCCCGGGCGGCAATTGCAGCCAGGCTTGCAGCAGGAGCGGCGATTCGATCGGCTCCAGCTGGAAATCGGCATACGAGACGGCGTCATAGCGCACCCGCTGGCTGACCGGCCGCGCCACCAGCAGTTGGCGGTCGTTGCTGATGCGGGCTGGATTGCCAGCCAGCTGTGGCGCCGCCAGCGGCATTTCCAGCGCAAACAGCCAGCGCTGGCCGTGCGGCTCCAGCGTCACCTGATAACGCAGCGGCGCACCGTGCGAACGGAACAGCAGCGGCTGATCGACGTGCAGCAGCGGTTGCGATTCGCTCCAGCTGCGGCCGTCGTACTGCCCCAGTACCGGGCCACGCCAATAGCGCTGCGGCATGGCGGGCGGCGGATCGATGAAGCGGGCACGAAAGGCAATGTCGTCTGATAGCGCGAGGCGCGAGATCGCACCCGGCTCCATCCGGTTCGACAAACCGCTGCGGCCGGCCTGGGCGTCGCCGGGCAAGCCCCACAGCGGCCCCGGGATGCGCGGGAACAGCATGAACAGCAGCAGCGCCAGCGGCGCCGCCATCGCCAACACGCTGGCACCCAGGCGCAGGCGGCGCGCCAGCGGCGGCACGCTGCCGGTGTATTGAAACGTGATCTGGGTGGTCAGGATGGCGATCAGCGCGGCCAGCATCCAGAGCGCAGTGACCATCGTCTGCGAATAGAAAAAATTGGTCAGCAGCAGGAACAACGCGAGGAACAGCACCACGAACAGGTCGCGCCGGGCACGCATTTCCAGCAGCTTGAAGGCCAGCAGCAGCACCAGCATGGCGACCCCGGCGTCGCGCCCGAGCAGCGTCTTGTAATGCGCGTACACGCCCAGCATGGCGAGCGCCGCCAGCGGCAGCAGCAGCCAGTGCGACGGCATGCGCTTGCCGTGCGCGGTGAGCCAGCCGCGCCACAGCAGCAGCAGCCCGCACAGCAGGCTGGTCCACCACGGCAGGTGGCTGCTGTGCGGTGCCAGCACCAGCAGGCAGGCGCACAACAGCAGCAGGGTATCGGCCTTGTCGCGCGACAGCGGGCCGGATCGCAGCGGCGCTTGCAAGATGGCGCGCAGGTGGTTCGGCATTCTCATGCCGCTTCCCGGTACAAGGCCAGCGCGCGCAGGCACGCCTCGCGCTGGGCGGCGCCACTGGCCGCCGGCAAGGCGAGTGAGCCCAGACGAAACGCGTAGGCCAGTTGGCGCGTGTCTGCTTCCAGCACCCAGCGCGTCAGGCGCGACAGCTTGCGTTCCAGCTCCAGCGTCGGTGGCAATGCGGCGAAATCGAGACTGAGCTCGCTGGCGGCGCCGCCGTCAAACTGCTTGGTGACCAGCGCTCCGCCCAGCGCCGGATCGAGCCTGGCGATCTGGCGCCAGGCCAGATGCTTGATCGGGTCGCCCGGGCGATAGCCGCGCACGCCGGCGAAATCATCATGGCCGGCGCTGCCCTGGCCGTCTTGCCACGACTGCCCGGCGAGCGGCAGCGGCGGCGCATTCGTTTCCGGTTGCGGATAGACCAGCACTGCCACGTCCGGTTGCCAGTAAGCCCAGGCGCGCACCAATCCCAGCGGGAAGCGGGTTTGCAGGCGTACGCGCGGCGCCGGCTGCCAGCCCCGTTGGTGAGCTGGTGCGGAAAGCGTAAGCGACTGGCTGGCCCCGGCCGCAACGTCGGCCGCATGCGCCGGCGACGGCAAGCCATCGCCATTGCCATTACCGACGAAGTCGAGCCAGAGCGCATGGCGGTCGTGCTGGCTGCGGTTGATCAGCAGCAGTTCGAACTGCGCCTCTTCGCCGGCAAATACGGGCGTTGTGCGGCCCGGCGCCAGATGCAGATACGCCAGGTTGCGAAAGCTCAGGTAGATATCGACCACGCCGCAGGCGGCCAGCACGAAGGTCAGCGCGAAGCCGAGGCTGAGCGAATAGTTGATGGCGCCGATCAGCAGGATCGCCAGCAGCAACAGAAAAGCCAAGCCGGCCCGCGACGGCAGCACGAACACGCGCCGCTGATGCAGGAACACCTCGCCCGGCTCGGCCTCGCGCAGTTGAAACAGCCAGCCGTCCAGCCAGCGGCGCATCCCGGTCAGCATGGCAGGCGACTCAGACGGCAACCGATTGCATCCATTGCAGCACCAGGTCGCGGCTGCCGAGCGCGCTGCCGCCGGTTGCCTTCAGCGGCCGCAGCCGGTGCGCGGCGACCGGTACCAGCACCGCCTGCACGTCTTCCGGAATCACATGGTCGCGCCCTTCCAGCGCGGCCCAGGCGCGCGCCGCCTGCAACAGCGCGATCGCCGCGCGCGGGCTCAGGCCTTCGGCAAACAACGGGCTGCTGCGCGAGGCTTGCGCCAGCGCCTGCACGTAATCGATCAGCGCCGGCGCGGTGTGGATCTGCGCCAGCGCCGCGCGTGCCGCCAGCAGCTCGGCCGGCTGCATCAGCGCCGGCAGGGTTTTCAGCAGCGCACGCCGGTCTTCGCCCTCCAGTAGCGCGCGCTCGGCGGCGGCGTCCGGGTAGCCCAGGGTCAGGCACATCAGAAAGCGGTCCAGTTGCGACTCCGGCAGCTGGAAGGTGCCAACCTGATGGCTCGGATTCTGGGTCGCGATCACGAAGAACGGCTGCGGCAGATCGCGCGTGATGCCGTCGGCCGTGACCTGCCGTTCTTCCATCGCCTCCAGCAGCGCCGACTGCGTCTTTGGCGTGGCGCGGTTGATTTCATCGGCCAGCAGCACTTGCGTGAAGACCGGGCCGGGGTGGAACACGAAGGCATTTTTCTCGCGCTCGAAGATCGAGATGCCGACTACGTCGGCCGGCAGCAGATCACTGGTGAACTGCACGCGGTTGAAACGCAGGCCGAGCGTGATGGCCAGCGCATGCGCCAGCGTGGTCTTGCCGACGCCCGGCACGTCCTCGATCAGCAGATGGCCGCCGGCCAGCAGGCAGACCAGCGCCTGGCGAATCTGCAGTTCCTTGCCGACCACGATTTGACTGACTTGCCGGGCGGCGGCGTGAACTTTACTGAACATGAAATTTTTCCGTAAGGCAGGCGTGCGGATGGAGGGCGGCGCCTGAAGATGATCGGGGCAAAACGGCCGCGGCCGATGGCTGGCCGAATTACCATTTGGCGATGCGTTATTACGTTTACACTACTGGAATTCTATTCGAGAAACCCTTGCCGGCGCCGCATATGGCGCCGGCCCGGAATGCGCGCCATGACCACTGCTGTCTACACCCACCCGGAATGCAGCCGCCATGAAATGGGATCCTGGCACCCGGAGTCGCCGCAGCGGCTGCAGGCAATCGAAGATCAGTTGATTGCCAGCCGCATCGACGCCTACCTGGAGTGGCGCGAGGCGCCGGCGGCGGCGCTGGCCGACATCCGGCGCGTGCATAGCGATAGCGCCATCGGCCTGGTGCGCGACAACCTGCCGCAAGCGGGCTACTACCCGCTGGATGGCGATACGTCGCTGAACCCGCATAGCTGGCAGGCGGCGCTGCATGCGGCCGGCGCCGCGGTGGCGGCCACCGACGCGGTGCTGGCTGGCGAGATCGATAACGCCTTTTGCGCGACTCGCCCGCCCGGGCATCATGCGCGACCGTCAATGCCAATGGGCTTCTGCCTGTTCAACAACGTCGCCATCGCCGCCCGCCATGCACTCGAGGTGCATGGGCTGGAGCGGGTAGCGATCGTCGATTTCGATGTGCATCACGGCAATGGTACCGATGAAAGCTTTGCCGCTGAACCGCGCGTCTTGATGGTGAGTTTTTTCCAGCATCCGTTTTATCCCTACAGCGGCGCCGACCAACATCGGGCGAATGCGATCAATGTGCCGCTGCCCGCATACAGCGACGGCGCGGCGGTACGGCAAGTGGTACAGGAGAGATGGCTGCCGGCGCTGCACGCGCAGCGGCCGCAAATGATTTTCATCTCGGCCGGTTTCGATGCCCATTGCGAAGATGAGATGGCGCAGATGAAACTGACGGAGGCGGATTACGCCTGGATCACCGAACAGGTGATGGCGGTCGCGCAAGAACACGCGCAGGGCCGCATCGTCAGTTGCCTGGAAGGAGGCTACAACCTGTCGGCGCTGGGGCGCAGCGTGGTGGCACATCTGAAAGTGCTGGCGCAGCTGGGCTGAAGCAGCGCGGGCACGGTCAACCACGGTCAACATCACCTGTCACGCAAATCATGGGCCGGCACCGGGCCTTGCAGCAGAATCGGGATTACACTTCATTCGCTTCGTTCACGCTATCGACATTGCCATGAATCCATACGACATCGGGCTCGACCAAAATCAGGCCAACTACACGCCGCTGACCCCATTGACCTTCATCGAGCGCGCCGCCGCGGTATCGCCGCAGCGGCTGGCGGTGATCCACGGCGCGCTGCGGCTGACCTGGTTGCAAGCCTACCAGCGCGCACGACGACTGGCGTCGGCGCTGGCACGGCATGGCGTGGGCGCAGGCGACACGGTGGCAGTGATGCTGCCCAACACGCCGCCGATGATCGACGCCCATTTCGGCGTGCCGATGACCGGCGCGGTATTGAATACGCTGAATACGCGGCTGGATGCTGAACTCGGTGGCCTTCATGCTGCAGCACGGGGCTGCGCGCGTGCTGATCGTCGACCGTGAGTTTTCGACGACGGCGCAGGCGGCGCTGGCCATGCTCCAGCAGGAGATTCTGGTGATCGATGTCGACGATCCCGAATATGATGGCCCCGGCGCGCGCATCGGCAGCATCGAATACGAGGAATTCCTGGCGCAGGGCGATCCGGAGTTCGTCTGGAGCAATCCGTCCGACGAATGGAATGCGATCGGCCTCAACTACACTTCGGGCACCACCGGCAACCCGAAAGGGGTGGTGGTCCACCATCGCGGCGCCTACCTGAACGCGGTGTCGAACGTGATGGTGTGGTCGATGCCGCGCCACCCAGTTTACCTGTGGACCCTGCCGATGTTCCATTGCAACGGCTGGTGTTTTCCGTGGACGGTGGCGGCGCAGGCCGGCGTCAACGTCTGCCTGCGCCGGGTCGAGGCGGCAGCGATCTGGAATGCGATCCGCGAGCACAAGGTCACGCATTACTGCGGCGCGCCGATCGTGCAGAGCCTGATCCTGAACGCGCCCGCCGAATTGCGCGAAGGCGTTTCGCACAAGGTGGCGGCGATGGTGGCCGGCGCGGCGCCGCCGGCGGCGATGATCGAGGGCATGGAACAGCTCGGCTTCGACCTGACCCATGTGTACGGCCTGACTGAAGTCTACGGGCCGGCGGTGGTGTGCGAAAAGCAGCAGGAGTGGGAAGCGGCCGACATCGGCGAGCGGGCGCGGCTGAATGCGCGCCAGGGCGTGCGCTATCCGCTGGAGGATGCGGTGACGGTGATGGACCCGGAGACTATGCAACCGGTACCGGCGGATGGCGAGACGATTGGCGAGATCATGTTCCGCGGCAATATCGTGATGAAGGGCTACCTGAAGAACGAGGGCGCGACGCAGGAAGCCTTCGCCGGCGGCTGGTTCCATTCGGGCGACCTGGCCGTGATCCAGCCGGACGGCTACATCAAGATCAAGGACCGCAGCAAGGACATCATCATTTCCGGCGGCGAAAACATTTCCAGCATCGAGGTGGAAGATGTGCTGTACCGCCATCCGGCGGTGATGGCGGCGGCCGTGGTGGCGATGCCGAGCGAGAAGTGGGGCGAGACGCCATGCGCCTTCATCGAGCTGCGGCCCGGCGCCACGGTCAGCGAGCAAGAGATCATCGCCCATTGCAAGCAGCACCTGGCCGGCTTCAAGGTGCCGCGCGCGATCGTGTTTTCCGAATTGCCGAAGACCTCGACCGGCAAGATCCAGAAATTCGAGCTGCGCCAGCGCGCCGGCTCGGTGGCCGCAATCGACGTCTGACGCGCAAGGCCGGACGGTGCTGTACTACGCGATCAAGGTTGTTGTTTCCGCCATCCTGATCGTGGCGATCTCCGAGCTGGCCAAGCGCAGCAGTCTACTTGGCGCCTTGCTGGCTTCGCTGCCGATCACCTCGCTCTTGGCCTTCATTTGGCTCTACCGGGACACGCATTCGGTCGAAAAAGTGGCGGCGCTGTCGTCCGGCATTTTTTGGCTGGTGCTGCCGTCGCTGATCCTGTTTGTGCTCTTGCCCTGGTTCCTCCGGCTGGGCTGGGGGTTCTGGCTCAGCCTGGCGTTGGGAATCGGGCTAACGGCTTTGGCTTATTGGCTGATGAGCCTGCTCTTGCGGCGACTGGCGATCGAGATCTGAGAGCACCCAACACGGAGGAGGGGGCGTGCTGGCCGCAAGTCCGTAAAATAGCGGTTTGAATCCGTCACAGCAGAACTCGCATGTCCATACAATGGTTCCCCGGTCACATGAACGCCGCCCGCAAGAAAGCGGCGGAATCCATGGAAAAGACCGACATGATTATCGAAGTGCTGGATGCGCGCCTGCCGCAAGCCAGCTGCAATCCGATGATCGAAGAACTGCGCCAGTTCCGCCAGCGTCCGTGCCTGAAGGTCCTGAACAAGAGCGACCTGGCCGACCCGGCCGCGACGCAAGCCTGGCTGGCCTACTACAACGCGCAAAAGAACGTGCAGGCGGTGGCGCTGTCCTGCAAGAAGCCGTCCGACGTCGCCCGAATTCCCGAAGCTGTGCCTGTCGCTGGCGCCGCATCGCGGCACCGCCCTGAAGCCGCTGCGCATGATGATCATGGGCATCCCCAACGTCGGCAAATCGACGCTGATGAATGCGCTGCTGAAGAAGCGCGTGGCCAAGGTCGGCGACGAGCCGGCCGTGACCAAGGCGCAGCAGCGGCTGTATCTGGGCAACAACATGGCGCTGATCGACACGCCCGGCATGCTGTGGCCGAAGATCGAGCATCCGAGCGATGGCCTGATGCTGGCCGCCAGCCACGCGGTCGGCAGCAATGCCTTGATCGAGGAAGAGGTCGCCACCTTCCTGGCCGACCTGCTGCTGCGGCGTTATCCGCAGCTGCTGGCGGCGCGCTACGGCTTTAAGACCGAGGGCATGGATGGCGTGGCGGTGGTCGAAGGCGTCGCCCAGCGGCGCGGCTATCGCCTGAAGGGTGGCGCTGCCGACCTGGAAAAGGCGGCGCATACGCTGCTGCTGGATTACCGCAGCGGCGCGCTGGGCCGGATCAGCCTGGAAACGCCGCAGTCGCGCGCCGAACTGCTGGCCGCCGCAGTGCCGCCGGAGACCACCGCCGTTACGGACGAATAGGGAGTATGTTGTAAAAACTACCATTATACGCCCGAGATAGGCCGCTTATGATGGGAGTATATGATACGCAGCGGCGACCAAAGCCGGCCGAGCCGGCGTCCGTCCAGGGGCGCCGCCAGACGCTATTTTTGACGCCATACCGATACTGACCACAGGACACGCCATGCCAGCCTCCGCCGCCTCCGCTCCCGTTCCCGACATCCCTTACGTGCTGAAATCCCAGGCCGGCGGCGTCGTCACGCTGACCCTGAATCGCGGCGACAAATTCAATGCGCTGTCGGAACAGATGCTGGACGCACTGCAAGCCGAACTGGATGCGCTGGCCGGTGACGACAGCGTGCGGGTGGTGGTGCTGGCTGCCGCCGGCCGCGCCTTTTGCGCCGGCCATGACCTGAAGCAGATGCGCGCCGGCGGCGATGACGGCTGCGGCCCGTCGGTCGAGTATTACAAGGCGCTGTTCAACCAGTGCAGCAAGCTGATGCTGACGATCCAGAAATTGCCGCAGCCGGTGATCGCACGCGTGCAAGGGATTGCCACCGCCGCCGGTTGCCAGCTGGTGGCGATGTGCGATCTGGCGGTGGCCGCCAGCGAGGCGCAATTCGCGGTGTCCGGCATCAACGTCGGCCTGTTCTGCGCGACGCCGGCGGTCGGCCTGTCGCGCAACATCGGCCGCAAGGAAGCGATGGAAATGCTGTTGACCGGCGACTTCATCGATGCCGACACCGCGCGCCAGCGCGGCCTGGTCAATCGCGTGGTGGCGGCCGGGCAGCTCGACGCCGAAGTCGCCAAGCTGGCCGCGGCCATCGTCGCCAAGCCGGCGGTCGCGGTGGCGCTCGGCAAGCAGCTGTTCTACCAGCAGCTGGAAATGGGCATCGCTAGCGCCTACCAGCTGGCCGGCCAGACCATGGCCTGCAACATGATGGACGAGTCGGCGCTGGAAGGCGTGCAGGCCTTCATCGACAAGCGCAAGCCGGACTGGCGCTGAAGCGCGCACTCAGCCGGGGCGCGGCGCCAGCATGATGATCGCCATCCCCGCCAGCGTGACGCCGACCCCGAGCACGTCCCACCACGACGGCCGCACGCCGTCCACCGCCCACAGCCACAGTAGCGCTACCGCCACGTAGACGCCGCCATACGCCGCATACACGCGGCCGGCCGCCGCCGGATGCAAGGTCAGCAGCCAGGCGAATAGCGCCAGCGCCATGGCCGCCGGCAGCAGCAGCCAGGCCGAAGCGCCTTGCCGCAGCCAGAGCCAGGGCAGATAGCAGCCGACGATTTCAGCCAGCGCCGTGAGGATGAACAGCGCCAGGGTCTTGGCGGCGAACAGGCTCATGGCGCCTCGGCGGCAAGGTCGCACGGCCGGCACCAGCTGGCCTCACACATGTGGAAAATCCGGGTTGTGCGCCACTTCCCACAGGAAGCCGTCGGGATCGGTGAAATAGCCCGAATAGCCGCCCCAGTCGGTGGCCTGCCCGGCCTTGACCACAGCCGCGCCGTACCGGCTGACATGCGCCAGTAGGGCGTCCACTTCCGCCGGCGAGCGCACATTGTGCGCCAGTGAAAAACCGGCGAAGCCGGAGCCGGCGGCCGGCACACCGGCGTCGGCCGCCAGGCTCTCGCGCGGCCACAAGGCCAGCCAGGTGCGGCCCATCTCGAAGAAGGTGACCGAAGGCGGCGTCTTCAGCCGCGGCAGCTGCAGGCCATCCTGGTAGAAGCGGGTGGCGCGCTCGAGGTCGGCGACGCCGAGCGTGATCAGACTGATACGGGGTTCCATGATATGAGCTCCTGGCGATAATGGCGGTGGTTCCTAGGTTCCCACCAGAGAGTATGCCTGCGCGTTTTCGGTGAGCCAGCGTTGCGCGAGCATGCTGGGCTGCTGACTGGGATGGAAATCGGGCAAATAATATTTGCGCCAGGGCCGGTAGGCGTGGCGAATCAGGCCGTGCTTGCCAAACAGGAAGCGGGTGCCGCTTTGCCAGGTGCGCCAGCGCCACAACATCTTGTCGCGCTGCAGGTTGTTGATGGTTTGTCGCAAGGTATCGCCAAGGAAGATCAGGGTGACGCGTCGCATCCAGAGACTGCGCCATTCGTGGCTGCCGCCCAAGGCTTGATACAGGTCGAAAGCGGTGCACTTGTGCTCGGACTCTTCCGCGCTGTGCCACAGCCACATGGTTTGCAAGCGCGGCTCATCACTAGCGAGCCAGCCGGGATTCGCTAGTATCCAATCGGCAAAAATGGCAGTGAAGTGTTCATTGGCTGCTGTAATGGCGAGTGCGTGGCGCGGCTCGCTGCCTTCGAGTTTTTTCAAGCGTGCTTGTGCACGCGGCGCCCAGTGGTTGACCAGGCCTTGACGTTCGAGATGGCCATTGAATAGTGCGTGAATGCGGCGATGGGTTGCTTCCTGGCCGATGAATCCCTGCACCTCTGCCTTGAATTCCGCCTGCTTTTCGGCAGGCAGTGCCTTGAAGCCATTGCGCACGGAATCAATGAAAAATTGCTCTCCCACCGGGAAGCTCATTGAGAGCGCATTGAAGAACGCAGTGCGAAACGCGTCGCCACCGCACCAGTGACGCGCAAACGGTGCTTCGAGATCAATCAGTAAGCGCCGGACTACGAGTTCCGCCATCGGATCCTCTCCTTCAAACTTCAAACCCCGGTACGATCGCGTACCGGTGAGGCCATATTGGTATGAACATATGGTACTGTCAAGTACCACGCCTACCAGAATGTCCTTCGCCTGACATGCCACAGACACCGCAAGTAGCAGAAGAGAGTGCCTACCGTCGACGCTTGATGGAAGGAATGGCGCGTGCGCTTGCCGCCAATGGCTATGCCGACACCACCATCACGCACATCGTGCGCGAAGCTGCAGTATCCCGGCGCACTTTTTACGAACACTTCGCGACCAAAGCCGAGTGCCTGATCGCGCTCTATGAAGCGGCGAGCCTGAAGGCGCTGAAGACCTTGCGCGAGGCCATCGATCCGCAGCGCGACTGGCAGGTGCAGGTCGAAAACGCGATGTCAGCATATCTGAACGGCCTGTCGCAAAATCCCGTTTTGCTGCGTACCCTGTTCGTCGAAATTCTTGGGCTCGGAGCAGAAGGGCTGGCAGCCCGACGCCGGATGAATGAAGTGATCACGGGTTTCATGCTGAAAATCGTCAATGGCGAGCGCGGCAAATCCAAACGCAAGGCGCCACTGACCCGTGAGTTGGCGCTGGCGGTGGTCGGTGGCATCCACGAATTGGTGCTCGATGCGATCGAGCGCGACTGCGTTAACGATCTGCAGAGCATCGTGGCACCGGCGATTCAGTTGGTGCGCGCGGCGACGCAGAATCAGCAGCCGTAAAGTACGCACCTGGCATTTTTCCGGGAGCATCAGCACTTTGCGCGTTGGTGCCGATTTGGTTCAAGCCATAGTTGGTATAAAGTAAGAATTTGGCAACAACCAGCAGGATGCAGAATGCATATCCGTTATTCCAAGATTGCCATGGTACTGAGCCTGGCCGCTTTCGCCCTCCTGGTGACTTTCAACAACATCGTCGATTACCAGTCCAACTTCGGCTTCGTCCGGCACGTGCTGTCCATGGACACCACCTTCCCCGGCAACCAGCTGATGACGCGCGCGGTGCAGGTGCCCGCGCTCTGGCACGCCGCTTATTGGCTCATCATCGCCGGCGAGGGGCTGACCGGCCTGTGCCTGCTGCTGGGCGCGGCAGGCATGCTGAAGAGGCGCCACGGCTCGGCGGCGCAGTTCGAGGCGGCGAAAAAATGGGTGGTGTATGGCGCCACCTGCGGCTTCCTGGTCTGGTTCTTCGGCTTCATGGCGGTCGGCGGCGAGTGGTTCCTGATGTGGCAGTCCGATACCTGGAACGGGCAGGATGCCGCCTTCAAGTTCTACATGGCGATCCTGGGGGTCTTGATCTATGTCAGCCTGCCGGAGCACGGCGCGCCGGCGAGCGAGGTGGATGCCAGCACGCGGATGGATGCATGACGTGCGCGCGCCGCCGGGCGTTTTGCACGCTCTCCAACCGGGGAAGCTTGGGTCAACAGAGGGAGCTTTTGCCGGGCACTTGTAGCCGGCCGTTTGGGCCGCCATAGTGCCGGCGACCGCTGTTTGTCCGTGACCAATCAAAAAAGCCCGCAAGGCGCGAACCTTGCGGGCTTTTGATCAGAAGCGGAGTGCTTGCTGACGGTTCTTACATCATGCCGTCCATGCCACCCATACCGCCCATGCCACCCATACCACCCATGCCGCCCATACCACCGCCGGCTGCCTTGTCTTCCGGCACTTCGGCAACCATGCAATCGGTGGTCAGCATCAGCGAGGCGATCGAAGCGGCGTTTTGCAATGCCGAACGCGTCACCTTGGTCGGATCCAGAACGCCCATTTCGACCATGTCGCCGTAGGTATCGTTGGCGGCGTTGTAACCGAAGTTGCCTTTGCCTTCCAACACTTTGGCCACCACGACCGACGCTTCTTCACCGGCGTTTTGCACGATCATGCGCAGCGGCTCTTCCATCGCGCGCAGGACGATCTTGATGCCGGCTTCCTGATCCGACGTTGTCGCCCTTGACTTTCAGGTTGGCACGAGCGCGCAACAGCGCAACGCCGCCGCCAGGCACGATGCCTTCTTCCACTGCAGCGCGGGTTGCGTGCAGTGCGTCTTCAACGCGGGCTTTCTTCTCTTTCATTTCGACTTCGGTGGCAGCGCCAACCTTGATCACCGCCACGCCGCCAGCCAGCTTGGCCACGCGTTCCTGCAGTTTTTCACGGTCGTAGTCGGAGGTCGCTTCTTCGATTTGCACGCGGACTTGCTTGACGCGGGCTTCGATCGCCGCAGCTTCGCCGGCACCGTCGATGATGATGGTGTTTTCCTTGCCGACTTCGATGCGCTTGGCTTGGCCCAGTTCTTCCAGCGTGACTTTTTCCAGCGTCAGGCCGACTTCTTCGGCGATCACTTGACCGCCGGTCAGGATCGCGATGTCTTCCAGCATCGCTTTGCGACGGTCGCCGAAGCCAGGAGCCTTGACGGCACAGGTCTTCAGGATGCCGCGGATGTTGTTGACCACCAGGGTTGCCAGTGCTTCGCCTTCGATGTCTTCAGCGATGATCAGCAGCGGACGGCCGGCTTTGGCGACTTGTTCCAGCACCGGCAGCAGGTCACGGATGTTCGAGATCTTCTTGTCGCACAGCAGCACGAACGGATTTTCCAGGATCGGCGACTTGCTTGTCCGGGTTGTTGATGAAGTACGGCGACAGGTAGCCGCGGTCGAACTGCATGCCTTCGACGACGTCGAGTTCGTCGTTCAGCGACTTGCCGTCTTCGACGGTGATCACGCCTTCCTTGCCGACTTTTTCCATCGCTTCGGCGATACGGTCGCCGATCGAGCTGTCGCTGTTGGCCGAGATCGAACCGACTTGGGCGATTTCCTTCGTTGGTGGTGCAGGGCTTGGAGATTTTTTTCAGCTCTTCGACGGTGGCCGTAACAGCCTTGTCGATGCCGCGCTTCAGATCCATCGGGTTCATGCCGGCGGCAACGAACTTCATGCCTTCGCGCACGATCGCTTGTGCCAGCACGGTGGCGGTGGTGGTGCCGTCGCCGGCGTTGTCGGAGGTCTTGGAAGCGACTTCCTTCACCATTTGCGCGCCCATGTTCTCGAACTTGTCTTTCAGTTCGATTTCCTTGGCGACCGACACACCGTCCTTGGTGATGGTCGGGGCGCCGAACGAGCGATCCAGCACGACGTTGCGGCCTTTCGGGCCGAGGGTGACCTTGACCGCGTTGGCCAGGATGTTGACGCCTTCGACCATGTGGGCACGGGCGGAATCGCCAAAAATGACTTCTTTAGCTGCCATGTTGTTCTCCTTAAATTCGTTTAATGTTCGTAAGTCACTGGATGACGTCGTAACGTATTGGATCTCCGCCTGCGCGGAGATGACGTGGCTATTTCCAAACGCTGCGCGCTTGGACATCCACATCACTTTTGAACGATCGCCATGATGTCTTCTTCGCGCATCACGAGCAGTTCTTCGCCTTCGACCTTGACGGTTTGTCCGGAATATTTGCCGAACAGCACGCGGTCGCCGACTTTGACGTCCAGCGGACGTACTTTGCCGTCTTCCAGGATTTTGCCGTTGCCGACAGCCAGGACTTCGCCTTGATCCGGCTTTTCAGCAGCGGCTTCAGGGATGACGAGGCCGGACGCAGTTTTGGTTTCCTCGTCGAGGCGCTTGACGATGACGCGATCGTGCAAAGGACGAAGGTTCATACAAACTCCTTATATTTCAGTTAGTTATAAGTTTGCGGCAAAGAGCTGCAAGAAAAATTCCACAACGCAGCAAGCTCGCAAGATTTGCCGCACCGCAAAAATCGAAAGGTCAGGAAAGGAATTAGCACTCTTCCCTAACGAGTGCTAAGTATAGGGACGGCAAGCTTCCTTTTCAAGGGTGCAATAACGAATAATTATTGTCGGACCTAGCCACGGGAGCGTTTAGGTTGCCGGCAACCTCGACCTGCGTGTCCATACGATGCCGTGGCACATGGTTGGTTGCATCTCGACGCCTGCATGCTGCGAAGTTGCGGTGCAATAAAAATTGATCGACCATGGCGATACTATCGTTTAGCCTTGCCACTTAGGTGGCGCTATTGTGCTTTTGACCAGGGCAAGAACTGTTTATATACTCCATGAATGTATAGCTAATTTCAGGCTAAAAGCAGTTCTTTAGACGGCATACTCCCGGTTTTTTAATTTTGCAGGCTGGTGCCATGAACTGCTTGACTTGCTTGTGGCTCCGGCGGCGCCAGACCGGAGCCACCAACAGGGGAAGGTGCGTGCGAAACAGACAGTTCCGCCCTTGGGCTGGCTAGCGCCAACGGCAGTGTTTTTGGGCAATGGCGTCAAGCGCTTCAGGCTACGCATGTAAAAAGGGAGGCTGCCGTTCAAGACAGCAGTCACCCGGTTGCCGATCGATTCATTGATGAAAAAACTACCGTGAATCTGAACCTGTTGACTGCGCATTTCGTCGGCTTTATTCGCGCGCACCGCATGCGGCGCCATTTCCGGCGTTTTGTCGGCCTGGATACGCTACGCCGTTCGCCGGTGTCGAAGGATGTGCCACCGTCCGTGGCGCACGTCTTGCTGCAGGCTGCGCAATCAACCGAGACGGAACTGCTGATGGCGCTCGGCACCCGCATGGCTGGCTTAAGCGCTGTCGAGGCGGACGCGATCCGCGCGCGCGCCGGTTTGAACGAAGTGGAGCACGAAAAACCGCTGCCATGGTGGGTGCATTTATGGCTGTGCTACAAAAATCCGTTCAATCTGCTGCTGACGGTCCTGGCGCTGGTGTCGTACTTTACCGGCGACATGAAGGCCACGGTGGTGATCGGCAGCATGGTGGTGCTGTCCACTCTGATGCGCTTCGTCCAGGAGGCGCGTTCCAACAATGCGGCCGACAAGCTGAAGGCAATGGTCAGCAATACCGCGACCGTATGGCGTTCACCTGCGGTCGATTCGGACGCAGCCGCGATGGCGCCGGTCCTGCCGTCGGCGAACGAGAGCGGGCGGCAGCAGGAATTGCCGATCCGCGAGCTGGTGCCGGGCGATATCGTGCAGCTGTCGGCAGGCGACATGATCCCGGGCGACGTCCGTATCCTGACCGCCAAGGACTTGTTCGTCAGCCAGGCGGCGATGACCGGCGAGTCGCTGCCGGTCGAGAAATTCGCGCTGCAGCGCGGTCCCTTCAACAGCAATCCGCTGGAGCTGGACAACCTGTGCTTCATGGGCACCAACGTCATCAGCGGCGCCGCCACTGCGGTGGTGGTGACGACCGGCAACCGGACCTACTTCGGCGCGCTGGCCGAGCGCGTGATCGCCACCGACAGTACGCCGAACGCGTTCCAGGCCGGCGTCAACCGGGTCAGCTGGCTGTTGATCCGCTTCATGCTGGTGATGGCGCCGATCGTCTTGCTGATCAATGGCTTCACCAAGGGCGACTGGCTGGAGGCGTTCCTGTTCGCGCTGTCGGTCGCGGTCGGCCTGACGCCGGAAATGCTGCCGATGATCGTCACCTCGACACTGGCCAAGGGCGCAGTGGCGCTGTCGCGCAAGAAGGTGATCGTGAAACGGCTGGACGCGATCCAGAATTTCGGCGCGATGGACGTGCTGTGCGCCGACAAGACCGGGACGCTGACGCAGGACCGGATTTTCCTCGAGCGGCATACCGACATTTTTGGCCGCGCCGATGACGAAGTGCTGGACTATGCCTACCTGAACAGTTACTACCAGACCGGCCTGAAGAACCTGCTGGATGTGGCGGTGCTGAATTACGGCGATCCGGAGCGCGAGCGGCGGGTCGCCGCCGCCTATCGCAAGGTGGACGAGATTCCCTTCGATTTCGTGCGGCGCCGCATGTCGGTGGTGGTCAGCGAGCGGGAAGACCATCACGAGCTGATCTGCAAGGGTGCGGTGGAAGAAGTGCTGGCGGCCTGTGCCTATGCGCGCAAGGACGGCGTGGCGGTGCCGCTGACGCCCGAGCTGCTGGCGCAGGTACTGCAGACGACCGCCAGCCTGAACGCCGAGGGCTTGCGCGTGATCGCGGTGGCGGCGCGTGATCTGCCGCCGACGCGCGAAGTGTATGGCGTCGCCGACGAGCGCGAGCTGGTGCTGATCGGCTATATCGCCTTTCTCGATCCGCCCAAGGAAAGCACCGCGCCGGCACTGGCAGCCTTGAAGGAGCATGGCGTGACGGTCAAGATCCTGACCGGCGACAACGAGCTGGTCACCGCCAAGATTTGCCGCGAGGTCGGCTTGCCGGTGGCGGGCATGGTGCTCGGCGCGGCGGTCGAGCAGATGGATGACGTCCAGCTGTCGGCCGCGGCCGAGACCACCACGGTATTTGCCAAGCTGAGTCCGGCACACAAGGAACGCATCGTGCGCCTGCTGCACGAGAAGGGCCACGTGGTCGGCTTCATGGGCGACGGCATCAACGACGCGCCGGCATTGCGCGCCGCCGACATCGGCATTTCGGTCGATAGTGCGGTCGATATCGCCAAGGAGGCGGCCGACATCATCCTGCTGGAAAAAAGCCTGATGGTGCTGGAAGAGGGCGTGCTGGAAGGGCGCAAGACCTTCGCCAACATGCTGAAGTACATCAAGATGACCGCCAGCTCGAATTTCGGCAACGTCTTTTCGGTGCTGATCGCCAGCGCCTTTTTGCCGTTCTTGCCGATGCTGCCGTTGCAGCTGCTGGTGCAGAACCTGCTTTACGACATTTCGCAGATCGCGATCCCGTTCGATAACGTCGATGCCGAATTCCTGAAGCAGCCGCAGCGCTGGAGGCCCGGCGAGATCGGCCGCTTCATGGTGTATTTCGGCCCGATCAGCTCGATCTTCGATATGGCGACCTTCCTGCTGATGTGGTTCGTGTTCGCCGCCAACAGCCCGGCGCATCAGGCGCTGTTCCAGTCCGGCTGGTTCGTGGTCGGCTTGCTGACGCAAACGCTGATCGTGCACATGATCCGCACGCAAAAAATCCCGTTCCTGCAAAGCCGGGCATCGTGGCCGCTGATCGGCATGACGCTGGCGATCATGACAGTCGGAGTCGCGCTGCCGATGTCGCCGCTGGCGCCGTATTTCAGGATGCAGTCCTTGCCGCTGTCCTATTTCCCGTGGCTGCTGGCGATCGTGCTGTCTTACATGCTGGTGACCCAGGCCATGAAGGGCTGGTACGCGCGGCGCTACGGCTGGCAGTAGCGCCGCGCTGCCACGCTAGGAATCGCCGCCGACCAGACCGGCGGCAATATTGATCGACAGCCCCAGAATCGCGGTGTTGAAGATGAAGGTCAGTACCGATTGCAGCAACACCATGCGGCGCATCGGGCGCGACATCACCGCCACATCCGCGGTTTGCAGAGCGACTGCGATGGTGAACGAAAAATACAGGAAGTCCCAGTAGTCCGGATTGTGTTCTTCTTCCGGAAAACGGAGCGGCGGCTTGGTGTGCGAACGGTAAAAATGGCGCGCGTAGTGCAGGGTAAAAATGGTTGCAACCAACAGCCAGGAACCCGTCACGGTGAGCAAGGTGAACGCATAACGGGCCAGCGGCGGCCCGCCTTGCAGGTGATCGGCGTTGGCCAGTTCGAAGACGATCGCCACCAGGCTGGCGACCGCCGCCACGCAGACCAGCATCAGTACCATCGCGCCTGATTCATCTTCATTTTCGGCGCTCGCCTTCACCTGTGCCGGTCGCGCCCGCACCATCAGCAGCGCCATCAGCAACAGGTAAGTCCAGACTGCGCTATTCCAGCCCAGCAGCACCCGCCGCAGCAGATCGGTATCGGCAGCCAGCCAGCCGACAGCGATTCCGACCGCAAGGCCGGCAAATAGTCGCGGATGAGTATGAATGACGGTCCGTAAGGGGCGCATGGCAAGACTCGGTGGGGAATTGGTGCACAAGATACCAGCTTTGCGCTCGCTTTTGCCGAGACGGAATGTCAGCCGTGTCCGGCCAGCGGCTTTAAGTGCGGTTTAAGTTTTGCTTCGTATGCTACCAGCGTCCATGGGAATTTGATCAACATAAAAGGAGTGCATCATGCGTCGCAAAATTTTCACCCGCAGCATCATCGCTGCATCGATTGTTGCCGCATTGGCCGGTGGCTATGCGCATCTCGAGTTGCCCGGAATGGCGAGCGCACACGCGGCGCTGCCGGCGCTGACGACGGCCACGCCAGCGGCCGCGAGTGGCCCGGTGAGCGTTGCGCCGGTGGCGGATTTCTCGACCATCGTCGCCCGTTACGGCCCGGCGGTGGTGAATATCAGCGTCACCGGCGAAGCCGCGCAAGCGCCGGCGGCCGACGATTCGGAGGGCGTGCCAGGACTTGACCCGAACGATCCGTTCTACAATTTCTTCCGCCGCTTTGGCGTGCCGCAACGGCCACGCGGCCAGGACCACCAGTTGGTGCGCGCCGAGGGCTCCGGCTTCATCGTGCGCGCCGACGGCTTGATTCTGACCAATGCGCATGTGGTGGATGGCGCGCGCGAAGTCATGGTCAAGCTGACCGACCGGCGCGAATTCAAGGCCAAGGTGTTGGGTGCCGACAAGCAGTCGGATATCGCAGTGATCAAGATCGATACCAGCAATCTGCCGACAGTGCAGCTGGGCGACCCGAATACGGTCCAGGTCGGTGAACCAGTGCTGGCGATCGGCTCGCCGTACGGCTTTGAAAACACCGCCACCGCCGGCATCGTCAGCGCCACCTCGCGCTCGCTGCCGGACGACACCTACGTGCCGTTCATCCAGACCGATGCCGCGGTCAATCCCGGCAATTCGGGCGGTCCGTTGTTCAACCTGAAGGGCCAGGTGATCGGCATCAATTCGCAGATCTACAGCCGTACCGGCGGTTACCAGGGCTTGTCGTTTGCGATTCCGATCAATGTCGCGATGCAGGTCTCGGAGCAACTGGTGCATTCCGGCAAGGTCACACGCGGCCGACTCGGAGTCGGCATCCAGGAGGTCGATCAGGCGCTGGCCGATTCCTTCGGTCTGAAGAAACTGCAGGGCGCGCTGGTGTCCAGCGTTGACCCGGATGGTCCCGGCCGCGCGTGCCGGCTTGCAGCCGGGTGACGTCATCGTGCGCATGCAGGGGCACGACATCAATCGCTCAGCCGACCTGCCGACGCAGGTAGCGGCCATGAAACCGGGCACCGTGGCGACGATGGATGTGATCCGTAATGGCACCCCGAAGGAACTGGCAGTCACGATCGGCGAAATGAAGGAAACCACGCTGGCGAAAAACACGACGACCGAGCCGCAGCAAAGCCGGCTCGGCGTGGCGGTGCGGCCGCTAGCCAAGGATGAGCAACGCCAGGCCGGGGTTGCCGGCGGCTTGCTGGTGGAAGCGGCCGGCGGTGCCGCAGCCAAGGCCGGCATCCAGCCGGGCGACGTCATCGTGTCCTTGAATGGCACCCCGGTGTCGAAACCCGAGCAGTTGCAGCAACTGGTGCAGAAGGCCGGCAAGCATGTGGCGCTGCTGGTGCAGCGCGACGCCGCCAGGATCTTCGTGCCGGTGGAACTGGGCTAACGTGGGCCGGTGACGCGCACCGGGTGCAGAGCGGTGGTCGGCAGGCATGCCGGCCATCGTTGGTATCGGGCCCGGCGTTGGTCAGCAAAAAGATTATATCGATGGTGCCCTTGCTGGTTGCCGTGATGGTGTTCAGGTGGTCAATCTTTGCTCTTTCGATGTGCTGAGGAAATGGGTTGCGGAGTGCCGGAGCGTGGAAGGGAAAGCGGATGTGCGGTAAGGCTCGCGCACTGCCTCCGTCCTTTCCTATTTGTCGCCGCCACATTGAAGTGGGACGGGAAAGGGCTGGGTTGGTTTTGATACCGCTGCGCGCTGCCGCGTCTTCTTGCGAACAGGCTTCAATCAAAAAAAGCCCCGGCCGTTATCGGCCGGGGCTGGCGTGCTGATGGTACAAGCGCAACCGGTTTGTCGCGCCGCGCGCTTTTCAACGCGCGGCGCGGCCTGCCGGGTTGAATTTATGCCGACGATTTCGCCATGTCATCAAAATCATCGAACCGCGCAGCCTTTGCTGCTGGTTGAACTACGCCGATCACCACTTGCCAGGCGATGGCGAGTGCGCCGACGATGAAAACGACATCACCGAAAGTCCGAATCCAGCGCAGGGTTTGCAAGAAATCCTGCTGCATGAATTCCGCACCCCGGGCATGCCACATGCCGACGCCGACGCTGGCCTCGAACTGGAACAGGCCAACCGGTAGCAGACTGGTGGCGATCATCAGCACCAGGCCGGCGTTCAGCCACCAGAATCCGGTGCGCATCAGCCGGTCGCTGAACTGCAGGCCGGGCCGGATATAGCGCAAGACCAGCAGCACAAAACCGAGCGACAGGAAGCCATAGACTCCGAATAAAGCGGCATGGGAATGCACTGCTGTGGTGTTCAAGCCTTGCAGGTAGAACAAGGCGAGCGGGGTGTTAATCATGAAACCGAACACGCCGGCGCCGAGCATGTTCCAGAACGCAACCGCGACAAAGCACATCAGAGGCCATTTGACCGCTTCCATCCACGGCGCACGCGCTTTCAGGCGCCAGTGATCCCAAGCTTCGTAACCCAGCAGAATCAAGGGCACCACTTCCAGCGCGCTGAAGGCGGCGCCAATCGCCATGATCGGCGTCGGCGTGCCGGCAAAATAAAGATGGTGAAAGGTGCCGGGCACGCCGCCCACCATGAACAACGAGGCCGCCGCCAGGCTGGCGGTGGTCGCCATGCGCTTTGACACCAGGCCCATGCTGGAGAATACAAACGCCAGCGCGGTGGTTGCAAACACCTCGAAAATGCCCTCCACCCACAGGTGCACCACCCACCAGCGCCAATACTCCATCACCGTGATGTGGGTGCGCTCGCCATAGAACAGGCCGGCGCCATAGAACAGGCCGATCGCGATGGTCGAGGTGCACAGCAAGGCCAGCAGGTTCTTGTCGCCGCCGCGCTTCAGCGCCGGCACGAAGGCGCGCAGCATCAGACCCAGCCAGAACAAGACCCCGATGAACAAGGCGATTTGCCAGATCCGGCCCAGATCCAAATATTCGTAGCCCTGATGCCCCAGCCAGAAACTCAAGTTGGCGGGCAGGATGTGCTTGATGGCCAGGAAGCTGCCGATCAGCGAGCCGGCCACCACCACGACCAACGCGCCAAACAAGATATCGACGCCGAGCTTCTGATACTTGGGGTCTTTGCCGCCGTTAATCAGCGGCGCCAGGAACAGGCCCACGCTCAAGAATGCGGTAGCAATCCAGAAGATGGCCAGTTGCAGGTGCCAGGTCCGGGTCAGAGAATACGGAAACCATTGCGAGACGTCGATGCCGTAGAACTTCTGCCCTTCAATGGTGTAGTGGGCAGTGAAGCCGCCCAGGAAAACCTGCGCGATAAAGAGCGCCATGACAACGAACAGGTACTTGCCCAGCGCTTTCTGCGATGGAGTCAGGCCGGCCAGCGTCAGCGGATCGCGCTGCGGCGACACCGGCTCAGGCTCGTGCTTGCGCAGAAAAGCCCAGCCCAGGACCAGGAAGCCGATGCCGGCGATCAGGATGACCACGCACGCCAGCGACCAAAGAACGTTTTCGGTGGTCGGGTAATTGCCAACCAGTGGCTCTGGCGGCCAGTTGTTGGTATAGGTGGCAACGGTTCCGGGCCGCTCGGTGGATGCCGCCCAGGCGGTCCAGAAGAAGAATTTGGTCAGGTCGGCACGTCGCGCCGCGTCGGGCAGCGTGTCTTCCTTCATGGCGTAGTTGTCGCGCGTTTTCTGCAACTCCGGTGCGGCGCCATAGAGCCGCTGATAGTAATCGGCGGTTTGCGCCATCGCCGCGGCGCGCCGCTCCGACACCGTCACCACGCCGGTCTCCGGATTGAAGGTGTTCTGGCGGTATTCGCTTTTCAGTTCGTGATCGAGCGCGGCCTTGGCTGCCTGATCCAGTTCGTGATAGGAGGCTTTGCCGTATTTTTCCTGGGCGGCCAGATCTTGCCAGGCCAGCAGTTCACGGTGCAGCCAGTCGGCGCTCCAGTCGGGCGCCTGATAGGCGCCATGCCCCCAGATCGAACCGATTTGCATGCCGCCGGTGCTTTGCCATGCGGTTTGGCCGTCGAGAATGCCTTCCTTGGTCATCAACACCTGGTTCGATGGCGTAACCACCTGCTCCGGTATCGGGGGTGCGTGCTTGTATATTTCCGACCCCGAGAACCCCAGGATTGCAAACGTAACGACAAGAATCGTTATCAAAGTCCACCATAGCTTTCGGTACTCGCCCATATTGCCTCCCAAGAATCAAGCCAAGATTTCAATCTTGTTGAATAAATGAAATGAATCCAAGCGGATAGAAGTCTACATGACGACAACATTGCTTTCAGAAAACATGTCTTTTGTCCGATTTGACTTGGCTCGATTGCTATAACGACGATATTGACCCTGGCGATTTCCCGGAGATGTGCAAACTGGTGGCTGAAAAAGCGCAGGAAATGGATGAGCGGGAAGCCGCGCATCGCTTTCCCAGAGCGCCGTGTCATGGCGAGGTTCAGTGCTGATGCGTCAAGGAACTTTAGTCGGCCGCTGCTGCGACCAGGCGAGATTGGCCGCGCCCAGGTCTTCGATGCCGGTGCCGACCGATTTGAAGACGGTAATCTGGACGTCGTCGCTGCGGCCGCGATGGCCGCCGCCGACCAGGTCGGCCAGCTCGGCCTGGATGGCATCGCGTGGCAGGTGACCGGCGGCTATCGGCTGCAGCAGGTCGCCGGCTTCGGCCAGGGTGCCGGCAAAGGTGTCGACGAAGATGGCGGCGCGCTGCATCACGCGGTCGTCGGTTTCGCGCATGTCGGGCTTGAAGCCGCCCACCAGATCGAGATGCGTGCCGGGCTGCAGCCAGTCGCCCAGGATCAGCGGCACGCGGCTGGTCGTGGCGCAACTGATGATGTCGGCGGTACGCGCGGCGGCTTCGAGCGCGCCTGGAGTGCCGTCCAGCGCTTCGATGGCAACGTCCGGCGGCAAGCCCTGCTGCTGCAATTGCAGCAGCGCCGTTGCGGTCTTGTCCGGGTTGCGGCCCCATACCCGGATTTGCTTGAGTGGGCGCGCGGCGCAATGGGCAGCGGCCAGGTAGGGCGCCAATTGGCCGTTGCCGACCAGTAGCAGCGTGCGGCTATCGGCGCGTGACAGATAGCCGGAGGCCAGCGCCGACGCCGCTGCGGTGCGGCGCAAGGTGAGTTCTTCGCCATCCAGCAAGGCCAGCGGCGCGCCGCTGGCGGCGTCGAACAGGATGAATACCGAATGCACGGTCGGCAAGCCCTGGGCCGCATTGCCGGGGGCAACCGTGACCAGCTTCACGCCCATTTTTTCAGCGGGTTGCCAGGCCGGCATCAGCAGCAGCACGGTGCTGTCGGGCTGGGAGTTCGAATCGGCTGGCGCCAGCGAATGCACGTGGCGGGTCGGCGCTTGCATGTTGCTGCGGAAGGCGTCGCGCAGCGCTTCGATCAATGCCGGATAAGGCAAGGCGGCGCGCAACTCGGGTGCGGCAAGAAACGGAATCATGAGGGGGACAAGTTGACGGTGGCTCGAAGACCAAGGGTAACGAGCGTGCCGGACACTGTCAAATAAGGACGTGTGCTGCGAAACAGGCTGTTTTTCCGCAGAACGATTGCCGGCAAGTGGCTCGGCAAGCCGTCAAAAAGCATGGGGAGAAAATCGGGCTGGCGCGCCGCAGGCACGCCAGCCGCTTCCTCTTCAAGCCAGTGCCAGCTTCACATCGATGTTGCCGCGCGTCGCATTCGAATAGGGACAGACTTCATGCGCCTTGGCGATCAGCGCTTCGGCGCGAGCCCGTTCCAGGTCGGGTGCTGCCACCCGCAAGCTGACCGCCAGCCCGAAGCCACCGTGATCATTGGGGCCAATGCCGACTTCGCCGGTAACCGTAGTATTGGCCGGCAGCGCGGTTCCGCTCTTGCCGGCAACCAGCTTCAGCGCCGACAGAAAGCAGGCTGCGTAGCCGGCGGCGAACAATTGCTCCGGGTTGGTGCCAGTGCCGCCGGCGCCCCCCAACTCTTTAGGTGTGGCCAGTTGGACTTCAAGCTGCTGGTCAGCGGATACTGCGCGGCCGTCGCGACCGCCACTGGCGGTGGCACTGGTGGTGTACAAGACTTGCATGGAATCCTCCGGTCGATGATTGGGAGCGGCAATCGTGCTGTTTTGATTGCCTGGTATTAATGTATCACGTAATTAAATTGTGTACAATTTATATGCTTGATCATGCAGTCGCGGTGAGTTGAGAGGTATGCGCGTGACTTCAGCCAGCTTCTGGCGTTGTGCCTGGCCGAGTGCCTGACTGTTTGCGGGCGCGGCGCAAGCGGACTGGTGCAGCCTTTATCTCGGCTGCAGGAGGAATCGGACCGGTGCGCTGGAGCAAACCGGCTAGCGTATTGCGGTCCAGCACCTCGAGAAAAGCACTGGTGGCACTGTGCAATACGCCTTGCAATGCACAGCTCGGTGACAGCACGCACAGGTTGTGCTCCGGATTGAAGCATTCGGCAATGAAAAAATCCGGTTCGCTACCGCGAATTACGGCGCCCAGGTTGATTTCTTCGGGACGCATCTTGAGTTTGAGGCCGCCGTTGCGTCCGCGCACGGTCTCGACCAGGCCGGCCATGCCGAGGTGATGCACCACCTTCATCAGATGGTTTTTGGAAATGCCATACGCGTCGGCAATTTCTCGAATCGTTGCCGAACGTTCCTGGTGCAATCCCAGGTACATCAGGACGCGCAAAGTGTAGTCGGTGTAGGTGGTCAGTCGCATTGGGTGATTGTTCCTGGTTGCGTCATGGCATTTCAGCCGGTTGTAGCTGGCGAATCTGTTGCCGTTTTAGCCTTGCTTTCTCCGTTTGGTAATTGTAGCATTCCGCATATATCTTTAAAACGGAATTTCCCATGGCGTCCACCAGTACTTCGGTCCCCGTTGCCGAGAATCAGCCGTTGCAGGCTGGATCTCCCTTGCTGCGCCTGGGATTCCGGCCGTTCTACCTGCTCGGAGTATTGGCCGCGGCACTGGGCATTCCGCTCTGGATCGCCCGCTATTATGGCTGGTTGCCGGGCTTGCCGAACGTCGGCTTGTACTGGCACATGCACGAAATGGTGTTCGGGTTCGCGATGGCCATCGTGATCGGTTTCTTGTATACCGCGGTGCGCGCGTGGACTGGCCTGCCGACTGCGCGCGGAACGCCGCTGGCGCTGCTGGCGCTACTCTGGATCGCCGGTCGCATCGCCATGCTGTTGGCCGATCCGCTGACTGCCGCGGTGGTCGACGGCCTGTTCATCCCGGTGGCGGCGCTGCCCTTATATCTGGTGCTGCGGCGCGCCAACAACCGGCGCAATCTGTTTCTGATCCTGCTGCTGGCCTTGCTGACTGCCACCAACCTGCTGTATCACTGTGCCGTGCTGGGCACGATCAGCATAGCGCCGACGCTGCCGGTAGAGGGCGCGATCCTCATCATCGTGCTGCTGGTATCCATCATCGGCGCGCGCGTGATTCCCACTTTTACCAAAAATACCTTGCCCGAGGTGGTGCCGCTCATCCATGCCGGGCGCGATCGCGTCAGCGTCGCGCTGGTCGTGCTGTGCACCGCTTCGTGGCTGCTGGGACCGCCGCCGGCGTTGATGGCGGCGCTGGCGGCAGCCACCGGCGTTTCGCTGTCGATCCGCCTGCTGTTCTGGAAGCCGTGGCGCACCTGGCGCGTGCCGCTGCTGTGGATTTTGCATCTGTCGTACGCCTGGATCGTGGCCGGCTTTTTCCTGCTGGCGCTGGCAGCTCTGGGCATGGTTCCGGTGAGCGCCGCGTTTCATGCGTTCACGGTGGGCGCGATGGCGGGCATGATTATCGGCATGGTCACGCGCACCGCGCTCGGTCATACCGGTCGTCCGCTGCGTGCCGGAACCGCCGAAACCACGATGTATGTGCTGATCCAGCTGGGCGCCGTGACGCGCCTGTGCGCGGCGCTGGCGCCGGCGCAGTGGCGCGAGCACGCGCTGCTGGCCTCCACCGTCTGCTGGAGCGCTGCCTTCCTGCTGTATCTGGCGGTCTACGGGCCGTATCTGCTGCAAGCCCGTATCGACGGCCGCGACGGCTAGCTGCCGCAAGTAGCGTGCCGGATTGAGGCCTTTATGACTTCGCGCCGGCGGCTTTTATAACGGCGCGCTTGCTGCGGCTTCGCGGCGCCCACGCCCCGATCGTCTTGGAATTGATTGCTGAGATCCTATGGATACCATCACCATCCTGTTGTTTTCGTTCGTCCTGTCGGTTACCGGCCTGTTCGTCTTTATCTGGTCGCTGCGCAAGAAGCTGTTTGACGAGAATCCGGAAGCTGCCAAGGTGATTTTTTCGGATGGAGAGATCGGCATGGTGGAGGAGCCGGCTGCCACCGCGGCGCAGCGTTCCGGTTTGCAGCGCATGGTGGATGCGGCGCCGCGGCCGGTGCGAGCGCCGGTGGATGCCGCCGTGCTGGCGCAGCAGTTGAAGGACCGGGTCGAAGCCGACCGTTCGACCGCGTTCGTCGCCTTCGTCTTCCTGTCCTGCGCGATCGTGTGGCTGGTGCTGGCCTCGTCGGCCGGCTTGATCAGCTCGATCAAGCTGCATGAGCCGGATTTTCTCACCCAGTACGCCTGGCTTACCTTCGGCCGCATCCGCACGATTCACTTGAATATCGTCGCCTATGGCTGGGCGCCAATGGCCACCTTCGGCGTCGCCATCTGGGTGCTGCCGCGCCTGTTGAAGACCGGCCTGGTCGGCGGCCGCTTCGCCATCCTGGGCGCGATGCTGTGGAACGCCGGCCTGATTGCCGGCTTGGGATGCATCGCGGTCGGCTTGAACGACGGCATGGAATGGCTGGAAATCCCGTGGCAGGTCAGTATCCTGCTGGTGATGGGCGGCGCGCTGGTGGGCTTGCCGCTGGTGTTCACCCTTGCCAACCGGCGCGTCAAGCACCTGTATGTGTCGATCTGGTACATGGGTGCGGCGCTGTTCTGGTTCCCGACCCTGTACCTGATCGCGAAAGTCCCGGGCGTGCACTTCGGCGTCGAGCAAGCCACGATGAACTGGTGGTTCGGCCACAACGTGCTGGGCCTGTTCTATACCCCAATGGCGCTGGCGTCGGTGTATTACTTCCTGCCGAAGATCATTGGCCGCCCAATTCAGTCGTACAACCTGTCGTTGCTCGGTTTCTGGGCACTGGCTTTCTTCTATGGCCAGGTCGGCGGTCACCACCTGGTCGGCGGCCCGGTGCCGGGCTGGCTGATCACGCTGTCGATCGTGCAGAGCATGATGATGATCGTGCCGGTGCTGGCGTTTTCAGTCAACCAGCACCTGACCATGCGCGGCCATTTCAAGACGCTGATTTATTCGCCGACGCTGCGCTTCATCGTGCTGGGCGGCATGATGTACACGCTCAGTTCGCTCGAGGGTTCGTTCGAGGCGCTGCGCAGCGTCAGTACCGTGGCGCACTTCACGCATTTCACCGTGGCCCATGCGCACCTTGGCCTGTACGGCTTTGTCTCGATGGTGATGTTCGGCGCGGTGTACTTCATCATGCCGCGCGTGATGGCGTGGGAATGGCCGTATCCGAAGCTGATCGCGCTGCATTTCTGGCTGGTGGTGGGCGGCTTTGCGATTTATTTCATCGGCTTGTCGATCGGCGGCTGGCTGCAGGGCCTGGCGATGCTGGATGCCAGCAAGCCGTTCATGGATTCGGTCCATGTCACCATCCCGTACCTGAAAGCGAGGTCCATCGGCGGCGCCATCATGACGCTGGGCCACCTGGTATTTGCCTTCCACTTTATTGCGATGGCGTTTCGCCACGGGCCGCAGCGCATCGGCGCGGCGCTGTTCCATAAAAAGCCGGCTGCCCCCGTGGCCGTTCCGGTGGGAGCCTGATCATGGAAAGCGAGATCAAGTTATTGAGTGGCGCCATGGTCACGCTGGCGCTGGCAACTTCCGCGCTGGTCGTGATTCCCTACCTGCAGCTGTCCGACCTGAAGCCGGCCGCCGGCCTGAAGCCGTACACCTCCGCCCAGCTGCGCGGGCGCGATCAGTACATCAAGAACGGCTGCCTGTATTGCCACTCGCAGCAGCCGCGCGATACCGCGCAGGCGCCCGATGCGCAGCGCGGCTGGGGCCGGGTCTCGGTGGCGGCCGATTACTACTACGACAAGCCGCACCTGCTGGGCACCATGCGCACCGGGCCCGACCTGTTCAACATCGGCGCGCGCCAGCCCAGCGCCGATTGGCAGCTCGGCCACCTGTACCAGCCGCGCGCCTATACGCCGGGCAGCATCATGCCGTCCTATCCTTACCTGTTTGACGTCAAGGACAAGGCCGAGCAGGGCGATCGGGTGGTGAACCTGCCGCCCGGCTATGCGCCGCCGGGCAAGGTGGTGATTGCCAAGCCGGAGGTGCAGGATCTGGTGACTTACCTGCTGGGACTGGACCATACCTATCCGATTATTGCGGCGCCGGCCGCCGTCAAGTAGCCGCTATTCATGCGGCGCTGGCCAGCGGCGCGCCGCACCACCCCGCTCGGAGAAACAAGCATGCCGCAAGACCTGGAACAACTGGATGCGCAAAAGCGCGAAATGCCGGAACCGTATGAAACCTACCGGCCGGTGCCAAAGCTCGTGATCGCGATCGTCGCCGGGGTATTTTTGTGGGCCATCGGCTACATCCTTCTCTCCCATCCCGGCGACGACCTGACACTCGGCGACAGCCGCACTACGGCCGATCTAATGGCGCGCACCGCGGTGGCTGGCGCCGCGGTCGACGGCGCGCAAATTTATGCAGCGCAGTGCGTGGCTTGCCATCAGGCTACCGGCCTTGGCCTGCCCGGAGTCTTTCCGCCGCTGGCGCAATCGGAATGGGTCAATGGCAAGGACGAGGTGATGGCGAAGATACTGTTGCACGGCATTACCGGCAGCCTGACGGTGGCCGGCAAACCCTTCAACGGCGCCATGCCGGCCTTCAAGGACAAGCTCTCCGATGCAGAGATCGCGGCAGTGCTGACACACGTGCGCAGCAATTTCGGCAACAGCGCCGGCAAGGTGGAGGAGGCGACGGTGAAGGCAGCCCGTGTCGCCAGCGCAGCCCAGGCGACGCCGTGGAATGGCGACGCCGACCTGAACCCGCTGAAGTAGAGGCGCAAGGAGCCGCATGAAGACCATCGTTGCGCTCTTGCTGGTACTGGCCGCCGGCTTTGGTGCCATCTACCAGGGCACCGACGGTTTTCAGGCGCTGACCACCGAAACCGCGCGCCGGTTGGCCATCGCGCGCCAGCCGCGGCCGCTGCCGCCGGCCATCATCGAGTTCGCCGCCGGCGGCCCGCAGACATTGGCACAAGCGCTGCGCAGCGATGGCCGGATCACCATCGTCAATTTCATCTACACCCGCTGCAATACCATCTGTTCGGTGATGGGCAGCGAGTTCCAGCAGTTGCAGCGCGAGCTGCAAGCCAGCGGCATGGCACACCGTGTACGCCTGCTCAGTATCAGTTTTGATCCTGCCGATCAAGCCGTGCAACTGGCCGCGTATGCCCGCCAGATGCAGGCGCAGCCAGAGGTCTGGCAGTTTGCCGCCGTGCCCGATGGCCAGCAGCGCCAGGCGCTGCTGGCTGCGTTCGGGATCGTCGTGGTGCCGGCACCACTGGGTGAATTCGAGCACAACGCCGCCTTCCATATCGTCGGCGCGGATGGCTTGCTGGCACAAATCGTCGATTACGATGCGCCACAGGCGGCGCTTCACTATGCGCTGGCGGCATCCCGGAACAGGCTGGCGGGGCCGGCGTCGGTGGAGGGACACTTATGATGGCGACGTATCCGGCACCGTGGGAGGTGCGCCGCGCGCTATTTCTAGCCGGCGGCATGCTGCTGCTGGCGGGTGCCACGCTCGGCCGGCACGCGCTGGAGAGTTCGATGGCGTCGCACATGCTGGTGCAGATGCCGGCGATCTTTTTGTCCGGCGTGCTGGCCGCGGCCGCCATGGCTGGCGCCGGCCATGCGGCGGCTCCCGGCGTGCTGGCAGCGGGCTTGCGGCGCTTGCGCCAATATGACGAACACGGCTTGCCGGGCTTGTTGCTGATCAGCTTTTTGCTGGCGTACTGGATGATCCCGAAAGCGATCGACCAAGTGTTGCTGGCGCCGGGCGCCGAGGCGGCCAAGTTCGCCTCGCTGTTTGCCGGTGGCCTGATTGCCAGGGATTGCCTGGAGCGCGCCAACCGGGTCATTCAATTGTTTTTTCTCGGCAATATCGCTTGGATGATGGCGATCGCCGGCCTGCTGTACCAGGACAATGCGACCCGGCTGTGCAATTTTTATCTGCTGGACGACCAGGTGCTGGCGGGACAGGGGCTGGTCCTGCTGTCGGTGGCGCTGCCAGTGCTGTGGGTGTGGCGGCAGTTGCGCCGCCACTCCGGCCGGCGGCTGGCTTGAGGTCAGCAAGACAAGGGATTTGTTTCAATTTTCAAGCGGAGCGACGATGAAGCATCAAGAAATTACGCGCGCTGGCGTGCGCGACCTGGTCGACCAGTTTTACGGCAAGGTGCGCGACGACGATTTGCTGGGGCCGGTTTTTTACCTGGCCCTGGGCGACGACTGGGGACCGCATCTGGACAAGCTGACCGAATTCTGGTCGACCGTGGTGCTGGGTACGCGCGAATTTCGCGGCAACGTCTACGGCACCCACATGGCGCTGGAAGATATCGAACCGGAGCATTTCGAACGCTGGCTCGGTTTGTTCGAACAGACCGCGAACGAACTGTTCCTGGCGGACGATGCCGAGCAATTCATCCGCATGGCGCGGCGGGTGGCGGCCAGCCTGCAACTCGGCTTTTTCGGTGAAGTCCTGGTGCCGCAGCAAGCCTGACGTCGCGCCGGCAGCGCAGCATCAATCCTGGTTTTGTACCAACTGGTTGCGCACGCGCGACAACTGGCGTCGCAGATCGCGCAGCGCGGCGGGCGACTGGCCGCTGGCGCACAAAACCTGCAGCGGGATGTCGCGCGCCTGTTGCTGCAGCGCTTTGCCTTTGGCGCTGAGCGTGATGCGCACCTGGCGTTCGTCGGCCTGATCGCGGGTGCGCACGATCAGCGCCGCGCCCTGCAGCCGCTTCAGCAGCGGCGTCAGGGTGCCGGAATCGAGGAACAGGCGTTCGCCGATTTCCTTCACCAGCATATCGTCGCGCTCCCACAACACCAGCATCACCAGGTATTGCGGATAGGTCACCCCCAGCTTGTCGAGCAGCGGCTTGTAGGTTTTGGTCATCGCCAGCGAAGCGGAATACAGCGCAAAGCACAGCTGGTTGTCGAGCGCCAGCAGCTCGCTGGAATCTAGTGTTTTCGCGGGTGCGGTAGGCTGCGGTTTCATCAAGGGACGGCTCCTGTCGCATGGGATAATGCAGCGCAGATTTTATTCGTCGATACCATGCACATTCCGAACATACTCCAAACCGCCGCATTGTTATTTCTGCTCTGTGCCAGTGTAGCAAGCCCGGCACGAAGCGCCAATGAATTGCCGCCGGTGGTCACGCGCGCGCTGCAGGCGGCCGGCATCGGGCCGGATGCGGTCGGCGTCTACGTGCAGGAAACCGGCGCGCGCGGCACAGTGATGGCCGCGGCGAATGCCGGCCAGGCGTTTGTTCCGGCGTCGACCATGAAACTGGTGACGACCGACGCCGCGCTGGAATTGCTCGGTCCCACCTTCACCTGGAAAACCGAAGCCTATGCGGACGGCAGCCAGAATGGCGACGTGCTGCAGGGCGACCTGATTCTCAAGGGTGGCGGCGACCCCAAGCTGGTCAGCGAAAAATTCTGGCTGTTCCTGCGCCAGATCCGCGCCGCCGGCATCCGCGAAATCCGCGGCAACCTGGTGCTGGACCGCAGCGCGTTCGAAGACGGTTTCCACGATGTCGGCGCGTTTGACGACGAGCCGTCCAAGCCGTACAACGTCGGCCCCGATGCCTTGTTGCTGAACTACAAGACCTTCGGTTTTCGCTTCATGCCGGACGCCGCCAGCGGATCGGTGCGGGTTGCGGTCGAGCCGCCGCTAGCCGGCTACCCGGTGGCGGCGCCGAAGCTGGCGACCGGCGCCTGCAACGATTGGCGCAGCCAACTGCAAGCAACGGTGGGAGTCGATGGCGCCAGCTTCGGCGGCAGCTATCCGGCTTCCTGCGGCGACAAGACCTGGTACCTGAATCCATACCGCATCAACGCGACCCAGTATTTCGATGCGGTATTCCGCCAGCTCTGGAGCGAACTTGGCGGCAGTCTCAGGGGCGAAGTCAAAAGCGGGCTGGTGCCGGCCGGCGCGCGCCTGGTCGGGGCGTGGGAATCGGTTGCCTTGCCGGAAGTGATCCGCGACATCAACAAGTACAGCAACAACGTGATGGCGCGCCAGTTGCTGCTGAGCCTGGCGGCCGATATCCTGAAGCTGCCGGCCACCCCGGAACGCGGCGCGCGTGCGGTCAAGACCTGGCTGACCAACAAGGGCATCGAGGCCAATGAACTGGTGATCGACAACGGTTCCGGCCTGTCGCGCAGCGAACGCATCGCGCCGCTGACGATGGGCCGCATGCTGGTGGCGGCCTACCAGTCGCCGCTGATGCCGGAATTCATCTCCTCGATGCCGCTGGTCGGCTACGACGGCACCATGCGCCGCCGCCTGGCGGCGCAGACCGTGGCCGGCAACGCCCATATCAAGACCGGGGCGTTAAAGGATGTGCGGGCGGTGGCCGGCTACGTGCTGGCGGCGTCCGGCAAGCGCTATGCGGTGGTCTGCTTCATCAACCATCCGAATGCGGCACAGGGGCAGAAGGCGCAGGATGCGCTGCTGCAGTGGGTGTATGAAAAGGGGTGACAGGCTGAAATCGATGTGAATTTACAGTTGCCGTTGCCTTTGAAATTGCCGTTGCTTTTTGACTTGACGTGAAATCCGCTTGGGACGCTGCCGTTTGGTGCGGCCCGGAAAATGGATCAGAAACGAAACATGTCTGAGCGCAGCGAGTTGGTTTCGTTTCCCATTTTTCGCGGTGCACAAACGGGAAGCCGAAGGCCAGCATCTTGCGCGGAGCAGTGCTCGCCTTTCTTTGCTTACTTTCTTTGGCGAGACAAAGAAAGTAAGTAGCTGCCGGGCTACCCCCGGCAAGTCACCACGAAGTAGCAACCGGTTCAATAAGCGAACAACGCCACTAGGTTCCCGCCTTCGCGGGAACGACAGGGAAAAATGGCTAATTAGAGTGGAAAATAGGGAGTATAGGCAAATTTCTCTTTTTCCTTACCCGTAATTCACCCGCCATGGTGGGAGTATGTTGGGCGGCCAGAGCTCCCCGCTATAGAACGATCGGCCGGTCCGGCAACTGGTTTTCGCGCCGGCCGGTGGCCGGGAAGCGTACCTTCAGCAGCGCGTTCAGCTGGCGCAACGCAGCCACCGCGCTGGCGTGAAATTCCCCACGCGCAAAACCGCTGGTCATCGTGGCGCACACTGCCTGCCACTCGGCGTCGTTCAGCAGCCGCGATGCCGTGCGGTCGGCGACGATTTCCACCTTGTGGTCGGCGAGATTGACGTACACCAGGATGCCGCAATTTTCTTCGGTATCCCAGACCTGGTAATGCGAAAACAATTCGCGCGCGCGCTCGCGCGCCGGCACCCCGCGCAGCACGGCGGCGGCGGCCAGCGCGGTTTCGATGATGACCCGAATCTCGGCCCGATGCTGGGCCTCGCCGTCGGCGATGGTGTCCTGGATCGCCTGCAGCGTGGCGGCCGGAAAGGCGCGGCGGCCGGCGGCCTTGGTGGTCAACAAATGTTTGCGCATGCGCGGCAGGGTTTTCATCACCAGTCTCCCGAGGCGCCGCCGCCGTCAAAGCCGCCGCCACCGCCGGAAAAACCGCCGCCGCCGGAAAAGCCACCACCGCCACCACCGCCGAAGCCGCCGCGCCCGAGCGCGCTGCCCAGAATCACGCCAGCCGCGGTGCCCCAGCCGTTATGGTCGAGCGCATTGCGGCCGCCGCGCGCGCGCGAAACGAGGCTGACGACCACTAGGAAGGCGAAGAACAGCAGTGGTAGCAGGGCATCGAAGGCGGAGCCGGCGTCGTTCTGCGCGGCATGCTGGCCGGCTGGCGCCGGCAAGTGCTCCTGATCGAGCAGTGCGGTCAGCGCCGAGACGCCGGCAGTCAGGCCGCCATAAAAATCGTTCTGGCGGAAATACGGCGCGATCACGTCTTGCAAAATGCGTTTCGACTGGGCGTCGGTCACCGTGCCTTGCACGCCGCGCCCGGCCTCGATGCGCAGCCGCCGCAGCGACGACGGATTGTCCTTGGCGACGATCAGGATCACCCCATCGTCGATGCCTTTGCGTCCCAGTCGCCAGGCGTCGGCGACGCGGATACTGTATTGCTCGATTGCCTCCGGCGCCGTGGAGGACATCAGCAAGAGCGCGATCTGGCTGCCGCTGCGCTGTTCGTAGTCGCTCAGCACCGCTTCCAGCGTGGCGCGCTGCTTGGCATCCAGCAGGCCGACCTGGTCGATCACGTGTGCCGACAGCGGCGGCACCGGCACGAAGCCTTGCGCACCGGCCAGCGTCAGCCACCAGGCCAGCGCCAACCCCAGCAATATGCGCAACGGTTTCATGTGTTCGCAGCGGTAGCCGGCTTGGCTTACTTGCCGAAGTTGACGGTAGGTGCGGTCGAGATCGCTCTTTCATTGTCGACCGTAAACGACGGCTTGACCTGGTAGTCGAACATCCTGGCGGTCAGGTTGGTCGGAAAGCTGCGCGCCAGCACGTTGTATTGCTGGACCGCCACGATGTAGCGCTGGCGCGCCACCGTGATGCGGTTTTCGGTGCCTTCCAGCTGCGACTGCAGGTCGCGGAACAGCGTGTCCGCCTTCAGTTGCGGGTAGTTTTCCGAAACCGCCATCAAGCGCGACAGCGCCGACGACAATTCCCCTTGCACCTGCTGGAATTTCTGGAAAGCCTGCGGATCGTTCAGCACTTCCGGCGTGATCTGAAAACTGGTGGCAGCGGCGCGCGCCCGCGTCACCGCTTCCAGCGTCGCCTCTTCATGCGTGGCATAGCCCTTGACGGTATTCACCAGGTTGGGCACCAGGTCGGCGCGCCGCTGGTACTGGTTGACCACTTCGCTCCAGGCTGCCTTGATCGCTTCGTCCTGGGTTTGGAACTGGTTATAGCCGCAGCCGCCGAGCAGGGACAGCAGCAGCATGCCAACCAGAAGTGCGGACCATCTTTTCATGATTGTTTCCTCAAGTTATTGTTCTTGGCCAGGCCGACACGCCATTATCCGGCGTTAGCAGAAAACTTATATAGGGGCGGTCGCGCGCGGTTTCAACAACACCGTGCTCATCGCCACCAGGATCAAGAGCATGGCGGCATAATCCTGCCAGTGCGGCGTTTCGCTCAGCAGCCAGGCGCCCAGAAATACTCCCAGTACCGGAATCATCATCACCGACAGGCTGGACACCACCGGCGGCAGGGTGCGTGCCAGCCGGAACCAGAGGATCTGCGAAAAAGCCAGCACGATCAGCGCGTTGTAGAGAATCGCGGCCCATTCCGTTGCATTTGGCGCGCGCCATGCGTTGCGCTCGTATAGCGCGGCACTAATGCCAATGATGATGGCTGCCAGCGCCGTCATCCAGAAGGTGAGCACGATGGTTGGCATATCGATGCGGACGCGTTTCATCAGTACCGTGCCGCAACCCCAGCCGGCAGCGGCCAACAGTGCCAGCAGGCTGCCCAGCGGTTGGCCGGCCAGCGTCGCCAGTTCGCTCGACAGCAGCAGCATGGCGCCGGCCAGCGCGCAGGCGACGCCGACCCAGGCCACGCGCGTGACCCGTTCGCGGAAAAAAATCAGGCCGAACAGCACCGCCCAGACCGGCATGGTGTAGCCGAGAATTGCCGCGCGCCCGGACGACAGCAGCTTGACGGCGAGGATCATGCTGATATGCCAGACCACCATGTTGGGGATGGTCAGCGTGACGAGCGTGCCCAGCTGCCCGCGCGGGATGGCCAGCGACAAGCCCTGCATGCGGATGGCCACGCCCAAGGCCGCCACGCCGCCCAGCATGCTCAGCGCACGGAAGGTGATCGGCGGGAAATCCTGCACGCCGATCTTCATGATCGGCCAGTTGCCGCCCCAGGACAGCGTCAGCAAAATCAGTAGAATCCAGTCCTTGCGCGAGAGAGCAACCATGCCGGGAAGATAGCATGGCGCGTTACAATGCGCAGAGGAAAACATCCGGATCGCGAGAGCCTGCCTTGACCTTCATCGAAAAATTAGCCAGCGCCTGGAGCGCGCACGATTCCCTGCTATGCGTCGGACTGGACCCGGACCTGGCACGCTTGCCACCGCAGCTGCAGGGGCAGCCAGATGCCATCTATGCCTTCTGCAAGGCGATCATCGACGCCACCGCCGAGCATGCCTGCGCCTTCAAGCCGCAGATCGCGTATTTCGCCGCCGCGCGTGCCGAAGACCAGCTGGAAGCGCTATGCGCTTACCTGCGCCAACACTATCCGCAGCTGCCGCTGGTGCTGGATGCCAAGCGCGGCGACATCGGCGCCACCGCCGAACAATATGCGCGCGAAGCCTACGAGCGCTATGGCGCCGATGCGGTGACCTTGAGCCCCTACATGGGTTTCGATTCGGTGGCGCCGTACCTGGAGTGGAAGGAACGCGGCACCATCATCCTGTGCCGCACTTCGAATCCGGGCGGCTCCGACCTGCAGTTCCTGAACGTGGACGGCAAGCCGCTGTACCAGCATGTGGCGCAAATGGTCGCCGAAAAATGGAACACCAACGGCCAGTGCGGCCTGGTGGTCGGCGCCACCTTCCCCGGCGAGCTGGCGCAAGTGCGCAGCATCGTCGGCGACATGCCCCTGCTGGTGCCGGGCATCGGCGCCCAGGGCGGCGATATTGCGGCGACCGTCGGCGCCGGCAAGACGGGCAATGGCGCCGGCATGATGATCAATTCCTCGCGCGCGATCCTGTACGCGAAGCCGGAAGCAGCCGAGGATTTCGCGCAGGCGGCGCGGCGGGTCGCGGCTGGAAACCAAAAACGCGATCAACCGCTATCGCGGCGGCTGACGCCATCGGCGCCGCAGGCCCAGTCAGTCGGAGATCGTCAGGAATTCCCGCGATCTCCTCCAGCAGCAGCTGCGGCACCTGCTCCGGAATGAAATGTCCGGCCGGCAAGGCGCGGCCGCTCACCGGCCGGGCGCATTTCGCCTGCCAGTCGGCGAGCGGCTCGAACAGGCGGCCGACCACGCCCTGATCGCCCCATAGCACGTGGGTCGGACAGGCGATCCTGCTGCGTGTCGTGATCGCGGTCATGCTCGAGGTCGATCGCAGCGGCGGCGCGGTAGTCCTCGCAGGCGGCGTGGATCGCCTCGCGGCGTGCAAAAGCAGCGCTCGTATTCGGCCAGGGCGGCGGCATCGATATGGCCGGCGCCGTGCGAGCCCCAGCCACCCAGTACGCTGTCGCAGGAAAAAGGTGGCGCTGTTGCCGATCAGCGTTTCCGGCAGCGGTGCCGGCTGGATCAGGAAGAACCAGTGGTAATAGGCGGTGGCAAAGGCCTGGTCGGTGCGTTCATACATGCTGCGGGTCGGCGCGATGTCGAGCAGCATCAGCTTGCGCACCGCGGCCGGATGGTCCAGCGCCAGCCGATGGGCGACGCGGCCGCCGCGGTCATGGCCGCACAGCAGGAAGGAGGTGTGGCCGAGCGCGGCCATCACGTCCAGCATGTCTTGCGCCATCGCGCGCTTGGAATAATTGCCGTGGTCCGGCAGGCCGGGCGGCTTGGACGAGTCGCCGTAGCCGCGCAAATCGGGCATCACCAGCGTGTATTGCTGCGCCAATTCGTCGGCCAGCTTGTGCCAGATCACATGGGTTTGCGGAAAGCCATGCAGCAGCAGCAAGGGCGGCCCGCTGCCGCCGTGCCGCAGATGGATCGTGACGCCGTTGACCTCGATCCGCTCCTGCCGGAAATGGTCCAGCATCAGGCTGCTTCCAGAAAGCGCAGCAAGCCGCGCAGCGCGTGCGCCACGGTCTGGCTGCGCACCGCGTGGCGGTCGCCGGCAAACACCAGGCGTTCGGTCTGGGTCGCGCCGGCGCTGGCCCAGCCAAAGCAGACGGTGCCGACCGGCTTGCCGGGCACCGCACCGCCGGGTCCGGCAATGCCGGTGACCGCCAGCGCGACGCTGGCGTTGCTGCTGGACAAGGCGCCTTCGGCCATGGCCGCGGCGATTTCCTCGCTGACCGCGCCATGCTGGGCGATCAAGGCGGCCGGAACGTCCAGCAATTCGCTCTTGGAAGCGGTGGAATAGGTGATCCAGCCGCAATCGAACCAGTCGGACGAGCCGGCGATCTCGGTAACTGCCTGCGCCACGCCGCCGCCGGTGCAGGATTCCGCAGTCGCCAGCAGCCAGCCTTTTTGCTGCAAGGCACGGCCGCAGCGCGTTGCCAAATCAATCATGTCGTCCATGCAAAGTCTCCCGATCTGGTCGTGATGGAAAGGTGGCCGCTGGCCGCAACACCGGGCCATTGTGCATCCGGCAGCCGAACCGCGCTATCCGCTGCGCGCCGCCTCATGATTGGCGTCAGATGCTGCGCCATAAGGCAAACAGCAGCAGCGCATAAAATGCGGCCAGGATATCGTCCCACATGACGCCAAAGCCGCCCTTGAAATGGCGGTCGAAATAGCCGATCGGCGGCGGTTTCACCATGTCGAACAAACGGAACCAGAAAAAAGCCCACAGCTGGGTACCGAAGCCGGCCGGATTGATCAGGACCAGCACCAGCCAGAAGGCGATGATTTCATCCCACACCATGCTGCCGTGATCGGCGACGCCCAGGTCGCGTCCGGTCTTGCCGCAAGCCCAGATGCCGATGACGAAGCCGGCAGCGATGATGAGCAGCCAGTTCAGCGGCGTAAAGAGGGCAGGCCAGCGCACCGTCAGGACGTTGTAGGAAAGCCAGGCGAACAGCGTGCCCATGGTGCCGGGCATGACCGGCGACAGGCCGCTGCCGAAGCCTTGTGCCAGGATATGGGCCGGATGCGCCAGCATGAAGCGGGCGCTGGGCCGGATGACGTGGGCGGTCTGGCCGGGTTCCAGTGTGGTCATGGTGTCTTGAAGTGGTCGAAGGAATCGGTGTGCAGCTCGAGCGCAGCGCCGGTGCCGTCCCGCAGGCGCAAGCCGGCGGCGGCTTCGATGCGACCCACGCGCGTGACCGCCGTGCCGGCATCTCGTGCCGCCGCCAGCACCGCAGCGCGGCGGGCAGGCGGCGCGGTAAAGCAGAGTTCGTAATCGTCGCCGCCGGCCAGCGTGAACTGGCGGCGCAGGGCCAGCGCTTGCGTGCTCAGGATCGGGCCGGCCGGCAGGGCGTCGACGTCGAGCGTGGCGCCGCACTGCGAGCGCTGCAGGATATGCGCCAGATCGCCGGCCAGGCCGTCGGATATATCGATCGCGGCATGCGCAATGCCGCGCAAGCCCAGCCCCAGCGCGACGCGCGGCGTCGGGCAATGCATGCGTTGTTCGGCCGCTTGTTGCGCGTCGGCGTCCAGCGCCAGTTCGGCGCGCAACCCGGCCAGCGCCAGGCGCGCATCGCCCAGCGTGCCGGACACCCAGAGGTCGTCGCCAGCCTTGGCGGCATCGCGCCGCAAGGCCTGGCCCGCCGGCAGTTCGCCGAACACGGTGATGCAGATCGTCAACGGGCCCTTGGTGGTATCGCCGCCGATCAGCTCGCACTGGTGCTGGTCGGCCAGCGCAAACAGGCCGGCGGCGAACGGCGCCAGCCATTCGGCGCGCGCCTGCGGCAAGGCCAGCGCCAGCGTGAAGGCCAGCGGCCGCGCACCCATTGCCGCCAGGTCCGACAGGTTGACCGCCAGGCATTTGTGGCCCAGTTTCGCCGGCTCGGCCGCCGCCAGGAAATGGCGCCCCTCGACCAGCATGTCGGTGGAAATCGCCAGCGTCATGCCGGGTGCCGGCGCCAGCAGCGCGCAATCGTCGCCGATGCCGAGCAGCGTCGTGCCCGCAAGTGGGCGCGAGCGAGTGAAATAGCGCGCAATCAAATCGAATTCGGACAGCATGGCGCGATTGTACCGAATCCGCCTTGCGCTTCCGCGCGTCAGGCGAGCGTCCTAAACGGCAGGCGTCGCCCAGTCAATCACGCCGCATGGGTTGCCCATATGCACAGAAAGCATAAGTCGAGTCCCTGCTTTCGGTGTAAGTTGGCGCAACGGCTCTGATAAAATCACCTGTTTTCGCACGTTACAGACTAGAGGGCGGCAAGCATGGATTCCCACATCGATCAAAAAGAAGAACTTCGGTTGAAACTGCGCCAGGCCGCTCTCGAATATCACGAATTTCCGGTGCCCGGAAAGATCAGCGTCACCCCCACCAAGCAACTGATCAACCAGCACGATCTGGCGCTGGCCTATACGCCAGGCGTTGCCGTGGCTTGCGAGGAAATCGTCGCTGAACCGGCCCATGCCTTCAAGTACACCGCGCGCGGCAACCTGGTCGGGGTGGTGACCAACGGCACCGCGGTGCTCGGGCTCGGGCACATCGGCCCGCTGGCAGCCAAGCCGGTGATGGAGGGCAAGGCGGTGCTGTTCAAGAAATTCGCCGCCATCGATGTCTTCGATATCGAAATCAACGAGCTGGACCCGGACAAGCTGGTCGACATCATCGCCTCCCTGGAGCCGACCTTCGGCGGCATCAATCTGGAAGACATCAAGGCGCCCGAGTGTTTCTACATCGAGCGCAAGCTGCGCGAGCGCATGAAGATTCCGGTCTTCCACGACGACCAGCACGGTACCGCGATCATCGTCGGCGCCGCGATCCTCAATGGCCTGAAGGTGGTCGGCAAGGATATCAAGACCTGCAAGCTGGTGGTTTCCGGAGCCGGCGCGGCGGCGCTGGCCTGCCTGAGCCTGATCGTCGACCTCGGCTTTCCGATCGAAAACATTTTCGTCACCGACCTGGCCGGCGTGGTCTACAAGGGCCGGGTCGAGCTGATGGACGCGGAAAAGGAACGCTTCGCGCGGGAGACCAGCGCGCGCACGCTGGCCGACGTGATCCCGGGCGCCGATATTTTCCTCGGCCTGTCGGCCGGCCGCGTGCTGAAGCCGGAGATGGTGAAAGCCATGGCCGACAAGCCGCTGATCATGGCGCTGGCCAACCCGACCCCGGAAATCCTGCCGGAAGAGGTGAAGGCGGTGCGCAGCGACGCCGTGATGGCGACCGGCCGTTCCGACTTCCCGAACCAGGTCAACAATGTTCTCTGCTTCCCTTACATCTTCCGCGGCGCGCTCGATTGCGGCGCCACCACCATCACGCGCGAGATGGAAATCGCGGTGGTGCACGCGATCGCCGAGCTGGCGCAGGCCGAGCAGTCGGACATCGTCGCCAGCACCTATGGCATCGACAATCTGTCGTTCGGGCCCGAATACCTGATCCCGAAACCCTTCGATCCGCGCCTGATGATGAAGATCGCCCCTGCGGTCGCCAAGGCGGCCCATGAATCGGGCGTGGCCAGCCGCCCGATCGAGGATCTGGCGGCATACGAGGAACGCTTGCAGCAATTCGTCTACCACAGCGGCACCTTCATGCGGCCGATGTTCCAGATCGCCAAGAAAGCGCCGGCGGCGAAAAAGCGCATCGTCTTCGCCGAGGGCGAGGAAGAGCGGGTCTTGCGTGCGGTGCAGGTGGTGGTCGACGAAAGACTGGCCAAGCCGATCCTGGTTGGCCGTCCGCTGGTGCTCGAGCAGCGCATCGCCAAATTCGGCCTGCGCCTGAAACCGGATGTCGACTTCGAAGTCATCAATCCGGAATTCGACGAGCGCTACCGCGACTATTGGCAGACCTACTTCGAGATGACCAAGCGCAAGGGCGTGACGCAGCAGTACGCCAAGCTGGAGATGCGCCGCCGCCTGACCCTGATCGGCGCGATGGTGATCCACAAGGGCGAAGCCGACGGCATGATTTGCGGCACCTTCGGCAGCACCGCGCTGCACCTGCACTACATCGATCAGGTGCTGGGCAAGCGCGAAGGCGTCAACGTCTATGCAGCGATGAACGCATTGATCCTGCCCAACCGGCAAGTGGTGCTGGTGGACACCCACGTCAACGAAAATCCGAGCGCCGAACAACTGGCCGAGATCACCATCATGGCGGCCGAGGAAATGCGCCGCTTTGGCCTCTTGCCGCGCGCGGCGCTGCTGTCGCACTCGAACTTCGGCTCCAGCAACAGCGAGTCGGCGCAAAAAATGCGCGCCGCGCTGGCCATCATTCGCGACAAGGCGCCGGAGCTGGAAGTCGATGGCGAGATGCACGGCGATACCGCGCTGGATTCCAAGCTGCTGAAAAGCTTCATGCCGGATTCGCCGCTGACCGATACGCCGAACCTGCTGGTGATGCCCAACATCGACGCTGCCAACATTTCCTACAACCTGCTGAAAACGGCATCTGGCCACGGCATCGCGATCGGCCCGGTGCTGCTCGGCTGCGCCAAGCCGGTGCACATCCTGACGCCGTCGGCGACCGTGCGCCGGATCGTCAACCTGACGGCGCTGTGCGTGGTGGATGCGGTGTCGGAGCGCTAGCCCTGGGTGAGGTACGGCGTGGTTTTTTAACCGTTCGTCTCTGTAGTGGGGGCGGGCGGTTTTTGTTTGTGCGGCTGAATTTTCTCGCGTTGGTTGCTGTGGCGGCGTTGGCGATTCCACTCTTAGCCTGTCGTTCCCGCGATTAGGCGGGAACCTAGTGTCGTTCATCGCTTGCTGATTGCGTTGCCACTTCGTGGTGACTAGCCGGGGGTAGCCCGGCGGCTACTTACTTTCTTTGTCTCGCCAAAGAAAGTAAGCAAAGAAAGGCGACCGCCAGACGCTGCCCTGCGGGTTCCCGTTTGTGCAGCGACAAAAAATGGGAAACGAAACCAACTCGCTGCGCTCAGACATGTTTCGTTTCTGATCCATTTTCTGCCCCGCACAAACGGCAGCGTCCCAAGCGGATTCACGTCAACTTCAAAAGCAACTTCAAAGCAACGGCAACTTCAACGACCGAGGATGGCGCTGGCTGAAGCGATGAGCAACTCTGCGCGTATATAAAATCGGGAGTATGTTGATATTTCTGACATTTTATATGCGGGAATATGCCTTGATATTGGGAGTATGTGGATATCCCCGATGCCTGTCGTGCTCGCGCTAGGGTTCGCCAGCGCTGGCGGAGCCGGCCGACAGATATTGCGCCGGCACCCGTCCGGTCTGCACCAGCGGCGCGGCGCCGGCGCAATGCCCCGGCTGGTCATCGAAAAACATGTGCGGCTTGAAGGCCGCCAGCACCTGGGATTTGGCGACGCCGCCCATGAAAAAGGTTTCGTCGATCACCACGTCCCAGGCGCGCAGGGTGCGGATCACGCGCTCATGCGCCGGCGAGGAACGGGCGGTGACCAGTGCGGTGCGGATCGGCGCCGCCCGTCCGTCGGCCGACTTGAAATTTTTCTGGATGAAGGACAGCGCCTTCAGCAGCCGGGCGAAGGGGCCGGCCGGCAGCGGCTGCAGCGCATTTTCCCGTTCGTGCCGTTCAAACGCTTCCATCCCCTGGGTCTGGAAGATGCGTTCCGATTCATCCGAAAAGATCACGGCGTCGCCGTCGAAGGCAATGCGGATCTGGTCCAGCTCCGCCAGCGCATTGGCCGGCTTTTGATACAGCAGCGCCGCCGCCACGCCAGACTCGACCGCAGCCTGCACGTCGTCTTCGTGCAGCGACAGGAACAGGCTGACGTTGAAGGCTTGCAGGTACGGCGCCAGCAGGGCGCCGCCGGACAGCGCCGCGCGCGTGATGTCGAGCCCGTAGTGCTCGATCGAATTGAAAATCCGCAGCGAGGTTTCGGATGAATTGCGCGACATGATCACCACTTCCACCAGTCGCTGGTCGGCGGTCAGCAGGTTCAGTTTCAAGAGTGCGCGCACCAGCGCGAAGCCGGCACCCGGCTTCAGGATCGCGCTTTCATTCTGCAGCTGATGCTGCCGGTACGCCTCCAGCCCTTGCGTGCGGAAAATCGCTTCTTCGGCCTCGAGGTCGAACAGCGCGCGCGAGGAAATGCCGACTACCAGCAGATTATCGAGAGAGAAGGGCATGGATTGAACATTTTCGATTGAACCTCAGACGCATCACGCAGACGCCGCACGAAACGCTTGCCCAGAGCCATATACTCCATCTATATTGCATCAATTTCGGACGCCAATAAACGGAAATTCATCGATACTCCGTATCATTTGCGATTGGCATCTTGATATCCGTGTCCAGTTCAATCCGTTCGAATTCCGATAGCAGCACATAAATTCGCACGTGCCAGCGGCCGGTCGCGGGCAGCGCGAACGGTTCGACCAGCCACGCCCCGGCCGTCTGCTGGCGCGCTTCTTTTTGCAGCGGCTGGATGCCTAAAGCCGGGTTGGAGAACTCCAGCGTGACTTCTTGCGCAGCCAATGGATTGAACTCACTGTCTTGCAGGTAGATGTTCGCACGGAGCCGATCGTCATGCTGCATCGTCAGCGATAGATCCGCCATGACCTTGTCAGCATGCAGGTGAACGCTGATCGAGGGCAGCACCAACGCTCTTGGCGGCGGCGTGAAGCGCCAGGTGGCCACCAGTGCCAGCACCATCAGCACCAACAGCAATTCGGCTTTGATCAGGCGCCGCATCGCTTGCCGCGCCCGCGCATCGCCCAGCCGGACACGTGCGGTGAGGCGGTAGCGGTTGACTGCGGCAAGCGCCAGCAACAGCAAGACCAGCACCAGCTTGGCGCTCAGGATGCGGCCATAGCCGGTGCGCCACAGCGACTGCAGGCCATCCAGCTGCAGCAGCGCCAGCGTTACGCCGCTGGCCAGCAACATGGCCAGCACCCACGGAATGATGCGGGAAAAGCGCTGCAAGGCCAGGTTTCCCGTTCCTTCTTTCAAGACCACCAGCAGCGGCGCCAGCGAGCCGACCCAGGCCGCGATCGTGACGGCGTGAATGAATACCGCGGGACGTGCGATCCATGCCGGCGGCGCGGAACTGGCATGGCCGCTGGCGGCGAGCGCGGCGCCCAGCGCCACCAGCGCCAGCAGGATGGCCGGCCGGGCGATCTGCGGCTTGGCGCGGTTGCAGACAACAGCGACCAGCAGTGCGGCCAGCATCCAGATGATGGTGCTGCCATAGGCGGTTGCCAGTGCGGCTTGCCAGGCTTGCGGCGACCACAATCCGCTCCATGGCAGCGCCAGCGCGTCCAGGCCCTGCAGGCCCAGGCAAAGCGGCAACATGGCCAGGCCGATTGCCAGCGCGCCGTCGAGCCAGCGCGGCGGTGGCGTTGCCGATCGCAGCACGAAGGCGCGGAACAAGCTGCCGCCAACACCGATGAACAGCGCGCCATACAACACGAAGCGCGTCAGCCAGATGCTGGCCAACAGCGGCCAGGAAAGCGCCGGTGACGCAGCAGCACCGGCTGCCGCGGTGCCGGCGGATGGAACGCCGACCGAGTAACTGAGGGTGCCGCCCACCGGATGACCGTCCGCCGACACCACCCGCCAGCTCAGCAGGAAGGTGCCGCGGACGGTTGACGGCGGCAGCTCGACCTTGAGGCCGTCTGCTTGCGTGGCGACGTGGGGCAGCGGGTGAACCGACCCATCCGGCAGCACCAGCTGAAAAACCAGGGGCGCCACCGGTTCGTTAAAGTGCAGCATGACGTCCGCCGGCACACTATCGAGCATGGCACCGTCGGCCGGCAGCGCACCGATGAATGCGGCATGCGCGAACACCGGCGACGCGCTCAGCTGGAGCAGCGCAAACAGCAGCAACGCGCCCGCCGCACGCAGGCATAGCCTGATCGTGTTGCCAGCCGCCAGCCACTGCCGCATGCCTGCAAGACTCATGAGGGACTCCTTGGCGCCGGTGCGCGGCAAGAATTACGGCTTGGGCAGCAAGTGCAGGCGTGGTGCCGGAGTGGGTGACGATTCCTTGCTGTCGATCCAGCGTTCCACGCCTTTTTCACACTCCTGCACGACTGGAAAATTCAGTGACGTACCGGCAGGCAAGTCCGGCGTCAGATAGGCCTGGAATGCAAATTCGTCAAAGTAGGCGTCCGGCAGCTTCCCGCTCCACGACACTTCCCGCACGCCCGACGTGACCTGGGCGCCGTGCAGCGTATACGCCTTGTGGTAGGTGCCGGTCACGGTCTCGATCTGCCAACCGGCCTTGGGCTGCGGCTTGATCGCAATCACGCCGTCCGGAATCTGAATCCGTAGTTTGACGGTCGGCGAACCCTTGCAGCCATGCGGTACCTTGAATACCGCCTTGTAATAGCTACCAACTGCCGCCTGCGGATTGGCCAGCGTCACATGCGCGAGCGCGGGAATAGCGGCCAGCGATGCCGCGAGCCCGATGCGCCGTTGCCTCGGCTGAATGTGAAATGCGAGCATGTCATTCACCTTTGAAAAAATACGGGAAAATAGCCCGGCCGCACAACGCGGCAGCACGCAACTGCGTTGGCAGGTTAGTACGAACGGCTTTCCACTTCCTAGTATGTCAATTCAATTCCGGCATACACTGCGCGTCCTTCACCGGGATAAAACTGCGGGCCGGCTTTCGGACTCATCAGCATCGGCGATGACACCGGTGGTGGCCGCATAGATTTTATCGCCCAGGTTCCGGGCATCGACAAACCACGACAGGTTTTTGCTGACGCGCTGTCCGAATTTGAAGCCGAAAACGCTGTAGCCGGCCGCCTGCAAGTTGTTGGCGTGATCGACATAGGTGGCGGAGGCAGCGCGGATATTCGGGCCGAAATACATGCCGTTGGCGAGCTTATAGAGCACTTCGGCGGTGACGACCTGGCGCGGCACGCCGGCCAGCCGGTTGTTGCCATAGCTGCGATCGCCGTCAAAGCGGAAGTCGTTCAGCAGGTAATTGGCGCGCAGCGTCCACGCCGCACCGAAGTTGGCTTCGAGGCCGGCTTCAATGCCCTGATGGATGGTCTTGTCGGCGTTGACGGTACCGAGCGGACTGGTTATTTGGAATCGTTCAATGCCAGCAGTTCATTTTGCAGTTCGGCGCGATAAAGCGACAGGTCCCAGCGCAGAGTCGCCCCATGCTTGTTCTGGCCAGTCCGCGGCTGCCGATTTCGATGGTGTTGGCGCGTTGCGCGCCACCGGCGTCATGTTCGGTCCTCCCGCCAATTCGCCAAATGTCGGCGGTTCATAACTGCCGCTCAGGTTGCCGTAGAGTTGGATATCGGCGTTCACCTGATGCAGCACACCGAGTTTCGGCGACACATGACGGAAGGTTTGGTCAACGCTGCTATCGACCCCGTTGTTCCGTAATTGATCGTCCAGCTTGCGTTTCGAACTGACGGCCTGCGCCCCCAGCACCAGTGCGGTGGCCGGCAAGAAATAATACTGATTCTCGGCAAAGACGGCGTAATTGTTCGAGCGCTGTTGCGACTGCGCCGTGCGTGCTCGCGGGCTGGCCCTGCGCGTTCACAAAGCGATCGTCGGCCAGCGTGCCTGCCGCCAGCGACGCGCCGACAATCAATTGGTTTTTATGGCCACCCAGCGGCCGGTTGCTGATGAAACGCGCATTGACGCCATAGTCGTCCGATTTTTGTTCCAGTACCTGGAAGATCGGATGGAACAAGGATTTATAGGAATAGAAGGCGCCGAGTTCCACGCGCTGCTCGGCATCCAGGCGCAGCGTGCTCAGGTTCGACAGCCGAACCAGCTTGAAATCGCGGTGCTGGTCGCCGCTGATGGTGAAGGGATCCGACTGTCCTGTCGCGGATTGGCATTCATTTCCGCCTTGGTCAGCGCACCCGGCAACTCCGAATTGGTGTTGACCGCATTCAGGAAGAAGCGCGTTTCGACCGCATCGCTGAGCCGGAAGCCGAGGTTGCCGGAAATGCGCTGCGTATTTTGCCGCGCATGGTCACGGAATCCATCCTGGTAAAACTCGGAGCCGGCGATGAACCAATCCAGCGTGTCGGTCTTGCCTGCGGTGGCGACCTGGGCGCGCTTGTAGCCAAAGCTGCCCAGTTCCACCCGCGCTGCCACCGGGGCGGCGGTCAGTCCGGAGGGGCTGACGAAATTGACCGCCCCACCCAAGGTGGTGGAGCCGAACTGCAAGGCATTCGCGCCACGATAGACTTCGATATAACGGGCGGAAAGTGGTTCGACCGCCTGAAAATCCACTGCGCCATCCGCCAGATTGAGCGGCACGCCATCCTGCAGCATCTGGATGCCGCGCATATGGAAGGTGCGTTGCAGGCCCGAGCCGCGAATCGACATCCGCGATTCTTCGGCGCCGAAACGCGAAGCCACAAACACGCCGGGTGAAAATTGCAGGGCGTCGCTGAGCGTCGATACCCGGCCTTCCCGGTATTGATCGGCATCGACGATATTGGCACCGCCGGCGACGGTTTCAAGCCGCGCCCTGGCTTCCTCGATGGGTAACAACGTATCCGAGCCGGCCGGCTTGGCGCTCACGGTAATGGCCGGCAACGTCTGTTCCTCGGCGTAGGCGCCCGACACCGCGAGAGCCAGGAGTGAAAGCATGACGGGCCCGGCCAATTTGACGACTGGGTGGATGTACTCGCAGCCGCGAGTTGCAGCGATTGTGTGCATTGCGTTCCTGATAAAAATTGCTTGATTCGTGTTAGCAGCCCAAACGGCTATCGGTGGCTGTGTTCCATGACGTGCGTGGCGGGAACGACAGTCTTTCTTCACACGCTATTTATATGGTGCCGGGGAGGTGGCCGTCAGCGCCCGATTCGATGCGCCACAGGGCGCATCAACACTGCACGCTGATGCGGGCAGTCGGACAGCAGAGGCGATCAGAGCGGCGCGGGAGGCGCGCGCGGATTGGCCGCCGTCCAGGAGAACAGCGGCTGCGGTGCGTGGTAGAAAAGAGGCGGGAGAAGAGCCGGGCCCGGATCGGGCATCAGCGCCGACATGGCGCTCGCCGGCAAGGCAAGGTCGCCGGCGTGCGAGGCGCAAAACGGGCAGTGCTGTGCGGCCTGGAGCTGCGGGTTGGTGGTCGAATCGCCGGACGAGGGCGCGTGGTCTGTGGCCAGCGTGACGAAGCGGCTACCCTCCATCGAGCAAATTTCGACCCAGGCAGCGCTCTTGCCCTGCAACGAATCGAGCGCGTGCGAGATCGACGGCGCCAGCGCGTTGAGCAGAATCGCCACACACGCAAGCCATACCTGCAGCCGTCTGATTTGGAAAGGAACTCGCATGGCGCGAATTATATCCGGTCGGAAAAGCAACTTGTCATGCTGTCACGTGATTTCAATCAACGAAGCGGCCGGCACGCTCAGGCGGGGCTTCGACCCAGCAGCAGGTCGCGCATGACGACGGCGTTGTTGTGCGCTTCATCATGGGCGGCGAATACCAGCGTGATCACGCCTTGCCGCGCCAGCTCGCCCAATGAGTCGAACTGCGCGCGATGCTGCTGCACTTCGTCGGCGTAGCGGTGGCGGAACTCGGCCCAGCGCTCGGGATCATGATCGAACCACTGGCGCAGTTCGGTACTGGGTGCCAGTTCCTTGGCCCAGAGCTCAATGGCGGCATCGGCCTTCTTGACGCCGCGCGGCCACAGCCGGTCGATTAGAATGCGCGTGCCGTCCGCGGCGCTGGCGGCGTGATACGCGCGTTTGAGCTTGATATTGGCTGCCGCAATTTTTTTTGTCATTGCTTTGCTCCGTTATTTCCTTCCATGATAGAACTGTTCCGGCCGGCTCGCAGCCCGCTGCCATATTCATTGCCTGCGCTGCTGCCGGCCACGCAAGATCATGCAAGAAACCGGCGGGTTTCCGGGCAATCGGGTATAAGCAATGGGCGACGCCGGTTTCGTCCGGCCTCGCGCTGATTAACCATATCCAGTCCAGAATGATTACAAAACAATTTTTCCGATCGCTGCGCATTCTGTATGGCGTTTGCTGGCTGTGCCTGATGGTGCCGGCGCACGGCGCCGAGACGCAATTGACGCCGGTGCGCATCGCGCCGGGCGTGTACGTGGTGTACGCCGACCCCAATCCGGCCAGCTACGACAACGATGCGCTGACCGCGAATATCGGCTTTGTGGTGACTTCGGCGGGTGTGGCGGTGATCGATAGCGGGCCGTCGTATCGGGTGGCACAGATGCTGGACCGGGCGGTTCAGAAAATCACCAGTAACTCGATCAAATATGTGATCAACACCGGCTCGGAACCGGCGCGCTGGCTGGGCAATGGCTACTTCAAGAAACTCGGCATTCCGATCATCGCCCATGAAGAAGCGCGCAAGCTGATGGAAGCGCACGGCACCAGCCAGTTGCAGGCGATGAAGGCACTGCTGAAGGAAAAGGCTTCCGGTACCGAACTGGCGTTGCCGCGCGGTTTTTCCGGCGACACGCAGGAAATCCGTTTCAGCGACACCACCTTGCAGCTGTCGTATTTCGGCCCGAGCCAGAGTCCGGGCACCATCGGCGTCTGGCTGCCGCGCCATCAGATTGCCTTCGCCGGCGCCATCATGCAGTCGGATGTACTGCCGGCACTGACGGCCGACAGCCAGCTCGACCATTGGATCGCCGCCTTTGACAACCTGGCGGGGCTGGGACCGACCCAGATCGTCCCCGGCCGCGGCGCCGCCGGCAATATCGCGCGCATGCGCGCCGATACGCGCGATTACCTGGTGGCGTTGCGCGATGAGGTGGCGCAGGTCAAACGCCCCGGCGCGAGCACGGCCGAACTTGCGGCCCAGGTTGCGAAATCGAAAAAACTGGATGAATTCAAACGGCTGGGCGGCTATGCGTCAGTGGGACCGGCGAATATCCTGCAGGTCTTGCAGCACACCGACAAAGGCGATTGACATCGTCTGCTTGCCACGGAAACACTGATTAAATCGAAATGCGTCGTCCTTGCGAAAGAGGAGCGCCATGTAAGGTACTGATTCACATGGATTCCGGCGTTCGCGGGAATGACGAGCCACCAGTTGATCAGTGTCTTCCCAGGAGATGAGCAGTGCAGTGCCTGCGGCTTCAAGCGGGACGAAAAAGCAAGCGCTGGTCCGGACAGAATGCGCGCGCAGCCTCAAATCGTTTCCGATTTGGTGATTCGTGCGCACATGATTGGGGCGGTGTAGCGTTGCTCGCAGAATTGCGGAACTGGCTGGTATTTGCGGAACTGCTGCAAAAATAGGCAGCGGCAGAAAGCCGCGTGAAGAGTGGTGCCGGGAGCCGGAATCGAACCGGCACGGTGTCACCACCGCGGGATTTTGAGTCCCGTGCGTCTACCTGTTCCGCCATCCCGGCAACGCGCGGCCATTATCGCTGATTTGCCCTACGCTCGCAAGAACTAGCGTGGTGTCAATGCGATATCGTGTACCAGGGGAAAGGCGTATCATCGCCGGTCTGATTGACCGGAACCGCCTGGATGCGGTGCGCTCTGATGAAACTTGGAAAAATCCGCGAGCTCCTGTTTGGCAAGGCGCTTGATCCCCTGAAATCCGAGACGCGCCATTCGCTGGCGCTGGTGGCCTTTCTGGCCTGGGTCGGGCTGGGCGCGGATGGCTTGTCGTCGTCGTCGTATGGCCCCGAAGAGAGTTTCCGGGCGCTAGGCGATAACACCCACCTTGGCTTGTATCTGGCGGTGGCGACGGCGCTGACGGTGTTCATCATCGCGCTGGCCTACAACCAGGTGATCGAACTGTTTCCGACCGGCGGCGGCGGCTACCGCGTCGCCACCAAGCTGGTCGGCCCCTACATGGGCCTGATTTCCGGCTGTCGCGCTGATCCTGGATTATGTGTTGACGGTGGCGATCTCGGTGGCGTCCGGGGTCGATGCGATCGCTTCGCTGCTGCCACTGTGGTTCCAGGATTACAAGCTGTGGGCCGAGGCGTTATTCATCGCGATTCTGATCGTGCTCAATCTGCGCGGCTTGAAGGAAGCGATCAAGGTCCTGCTGCCGATTTTTCTCGGCTTCGTGATCACGCATCTGGTCTTGATCGTGTATGGCATCGTGGCGCACGCCGAAAACCTGCCGGCGCTGATTCCCGGGACGCTGGCGGAGACCAGCTATCTGGCCAGCAATATCGGCTGGGCCGGCGTGGCCGGCATGCTGCTGCTGGCGTATTCGCAGGGCGGCGGCACCTATACCGGCCTGGAAGCGGTATCCAACAACGTCAACATCCTGAAAGAGCCGCGCGTGCATACCGGCAAGATCACGATGATGTACATGGCGCTGTCGCTGGCGTTTACCGCCGGCGGCATCTTCATGCTGTACATGCTGTGGGATGCCAAGCACGTCGATGGCCAGACCCTGAACGCCTCCACCTTCAAGGCTATCATCGACCACATGGGATTTGGCGAAGTCTCGAGCCAGATCACGCTCAGCATCGTGCTGGCATTCGAAGCAGGCCTGCTGTTCGTGGCCGCCAACACCGGCTTTCTCGGCGGCCCGGCGGTGCTGTCGAACATGGCGGCGGATTCCTGGGTGCCGCACAAATTCCGCTATCTGTCGACCCGGCTGGTAACGCAAAACGGCATTCTGCTGATGGGCATCGCGGCGCTGGCGATCCTGTTCTGGACCGGCGGCAGCGTCACGCTGTTGATCGTGCTGTATTCGGTATCGGTCTTCCTGACCTTCGCCATTTCGCTGTTCGGCCTGTGCCTGTACTGGTGGCGCCGGCGCAGGGAGTCGGAGCCGTGGAAGCGCCGCCTGGCGCTGTCGCTGCTGGGCTTCCTGATTTGCGTGTCGATCCTGCTGGTGCTGTCGATCGAAAAATTGGCCGAAGGCGGCTGGGCCACGGCGGTCATCATTGGCGCCGTGTCGGCCTTGTGCATTTATATCCGCAACCATTACCGCGAGACCAAAGGGGCGATCCGTTCGGTCGACCAGGTGTTCGCCAACCAGCCATTCGGCCTCCACGCCGGGCCGGTGGCGCCGGACCCGGAACAGCAGACCGCGGTGTTCATCGTCGGCAGTTCGCGCGGCGGCGGCTTGCATGCGCTGCTCTGGGTGCAGCGCATGTTCCCGCATCACTTCAAGAATTTCCTGTTCGTCAATGCTCGCACCGTCGATTCGCACGCCTACGGCGGCGAAGGCGCGGTCGAGCAGATGCGGGTGGAGGCGAATGCGACGCTCAAATTTTTCGTCGATTTCTGCCACAGCCACGGCATGGCGTCGGCCTCCTACCTCGGCTTCGGCACTGACGTCGGTGAATGAGGTGACCAAGCTGTGCGAGTCGATCAGCAAGGAATATCCGAATTCGATTTTCTTCACCAGCAAGCTGATTTTCGAGCAGGACAACTGGTTCACCCGGCTGTTGCACAACCAGGCGGCGCTGGCGATCCAGCGGCGCCTGCATTTCGACGGTTTGCAGATGGTGATTCTGCCGATGAAGGTTTGAGATTTTCCGTCGCCGCCCTGAGGTCGGCAGCCTGCTGCCGGGCGGCGGGCGAACGCTCCGATCCGATATGCTTTGGACGTATGATTTGATCTTGCGCAAACTTGCCTGTAGAAAATAATAGATACTGCGCACTATTGCCTTGCCTTGATACAGCCATGAATGCCAATAAGCACACCGAAGAAATGATTGAAGACTTGGTCAACGTGACTTGCGGAGAGCAGGCGAGCGCCCGTGAGCGGCACGTCTACCGGGAGGCGTTGCGCAGCCTGGTACGACTGGCAAAAGCGGAGCAGATGTTCGAGCTGAAGTCGGACGTCCAGACGCTGATGAACACGTCTGCCGAGATCATATTGCATTGATGGGCGCGACGCGGTGTGCTTGCGCGCCCGGGCAGCCGTAGTTTTAGCGTCATCTTCCTGCTCCTCGAAGGCGGGCCGTTCCGGCCCTTCCTGCTATCTAGCACAGGCTTCCATGCTCAGTTGTTCGATGCTGATATGGAGTATGCGTCATAAATTGCCATTTGCTGCGCGGGATCAGTCTCTTGCTGATGGAGTATATGGTCTGAATGCGGTGGTGGCGCGCTTTCTCCGCCGATTACCCGTTAAGCGGTAGCCTGCAGGCCATAGTACCCGGCGCACCGCCAGTCCTTTCCTGGCGACGCTCCGGCAAGCGGCATGCCCGTGCTGCGGTCTCGTCTAGCAGGCGCATTCCTTCGACCTTGCATGTTCTGCCATTCGGATCCTACGGATTTTCCCGTTGTCCGTACATCCGGCATTCGGCATTCGGCAGCCAGGCGCTGACGTATGTGGTAACGGCGCTGGCGAATCAGTAAGACCTTCTCGTTTTGTTGCTACAGCAGCTGCCGCAGCAAGCGGTGATTTTCAGGCGAGCTATTTCCATGCGCGCTGAATGCGGCGCAGATACCAGCTCAGGCCAACCGCTACCAAAGCAATGCTCACGCTGTTGGCGAACCAGAATCCGGCGGCGCCATGCAGTGCAGCGGGCGTCAGGCCAGTCAGATTGAAGCCCAGCGTGTAGCCGCCGCCCAAGCCCACGCCCCACAGCGCCAGCGCGTAAATGATGGTCGGCACGATCGCGATCTTGTAGGCGCGCAGGATGAAGGCGGTGGTGATCTGCACCGCATCGAATAACTGATAGAACGAAATGAAGGCAAACAATGGCAAGGCGGCGGCGATGATCGCCGGATTGGGCGAATAGGCGCGGATGATCGATTCGCGGGTAAGCCAGACGATGATGCCGATCACGGCCGACGACAATGCCGCCAGCCGGATGCCGTCGTTGCCGATGCGGCGCGCCTCGTCAAACCGGCGGGCGCCGATTGCCTGCGCCACCAACGTGCCGGCAGCGCTGGCAATCGACAGCGGCAGCATGTACAGGACGGTGGCGAAATTGGCGGTGATCTGGTGGCCGCCGACCGCCAGTTCGCCCAGCCGCGCGATGAACAGCGCCATGAAAGTGAAGGCGGTGACTTCGATCAGATAGCTGAGTCCCATCGGCACGCCCAAGAGCAACAGCGGTTTTTGCGCCGCCCAGCGTGGCGCCACCCAGCCGGTGCCGAACAGGCCGAACCGGCGGTAGCCGGGCGCCAGCCGCAGGATGGCCCAGCACACCGCCAGCATCAGCCAGGCGATGACGCTGGTGGCAATCGCGGCGCCGGGGCCGCCAAAGGCTGGCAGTCCGAGGCCGCCGAAAATGAATAGCGCGTTTAGCGGTACTTTCAGCGCCAGCCCGGCAAGCTGGATCACCATGACCATCGTCGGCCGCGCGATTGCAGTATTGAGTGCGCTATAGATCCGGAAGCCGAGCGTGGCCGGTAGCGCCAGCGCCAAAATTTGCAGGTACAGAGTGGCCTTCTCGGTGAGTTCAGGCGAAGCCTGCGCCAGCGCCAAGAATGGCTGCGGAAACAGCAGCACCACCGCGCCGGCACAGCACAGGAAAAAAGCCAGCCAGCTGCCTTGCTTGATTTCGTCGCCGACTTCGCGCATGCGGCCGGCGCCGAACAGCTGCCCGACCGATGGCGCCAACGCCTGCAGCACGCCGCCCAGACCGACGAAGATACTGACATAGATCGAGGCACCCAGCGCCAGCGCGGCCAGGTCGGTAGCCGAAAAGCGGGCGGTCATCGCGGTGTCGATCACGCCATTGGCGATCACCGCCAACTGCCCGATCAGAATCGGCCAGGCCAGCGCCGCAATCCGGAAGGTATGTTGCAACGGAGCGCGCAATGCTATTGATCCTGATGATCCATGTCGGCCACTATGAGACGGCTCGCTGGTACAGGCGGAAGCGCTCGTCGCGGTCCGATGGACGGTGGCCTTCCCACAGCAAGTTCCATTGGCCGCTGAATTGCTTCAAGAGCGCCGAATCATCGGGCTGATCGTTGCGGTTTTGCAGCAACAGGTAGTCGCAGCGGCTGTTTTCCGTGGTGGCGAAGGGCACGCCGCCAAAGTAGGCGAACGACGCCCGCTGCGAGGCGCCGACATTGGAGTCAACGCACTGCACGCCGGTCGGCAGCTTGAGCCGGATTTGTTCGGCCACGCCGGCGTAGCTCTTGCCGTAATTGATCCATGGCAGCCATAAGGTCATCAGCAGCAGCCAGCACAGAATGACGCCGCCGGACGACAGCACCACCGCGCGCCACAACACCGCTGGCCGGCGCGCAATGCGCCAGTGCACCAGCAGGATCCAGCCGGCACTGGCGGCGGCGGCGGCGGCAAATGCGATCAGGTTGAATTCAGGCTTGAAGCCGGGCGCCAGCTTGAATGCGTTTCTGGCGATTTGCGCCGGCCAGCCGGTTTCCTTGGCGATCCAGCCGATCCAGATGAAGCCGGCGCAGGCGGTCAGCGTCATCACGGAAAACCAGTCGACCGCATTGATCGCGCCGCGCTTCATGGTCGGCAGGCCGAAGGCTGCCAGCACCGCCAACGGAGGCAATAGCGGCAGCAGGATTCCTTCTTCGGAATGGACGTTGAGCCAGCCGAGAATCGTCAGGGCGCCGAAAAAACTGAGCGGCAGCGAGATATGCAAGGCTGCATGTTGGCGCCGCCATGCATACACCGCCCACGCGGCAAACGGCCAGGCCGGCCAGGCAAACCAGATTTCGTACTTGAGCAGATAGCTCAGCGCCTCCCACGACGGCCAGTTCAGTTGCCTGCTGTTCCACGCCATCCATTGAGCAAATGGCGAGCCGCCGAAGGGCTGCAACACATGGTTGGCGAGCGGCCAGCTGGCACCAATCAATAGCGCCAGCGGCGCCGTGATCAGCAGCAGTCGGGGTAGCACGTTGCGCTGGCGCACCGCCGCCAGCACCAACAGACCGAGCCACAATCCGAATGGCACCACCCAGCCGCGCGTCAGGATCAGGGCGCCGAATCCAAGGCCCAGCAGGGCCCCGCTGCGCGGCGTGTCAGCCGCTGTGTCCACATCAAACAAGCGCACGGCGGCAAACAGCGAAAACGCCACCAGCGACACTTGCAGGCCCATCGCATTGGCTTCGTGGCTGTGTAACAAGAGTCCGAGGCAGCCGAGGTAAATCAGGAACGCGCCATCGGCCAGTGTGCGGCCGAAGTCGCGTGCTTCCGGCTGGCCGCCGAACGCCAGGATCAATGGCTGTGCTTCGCTGCGCCGGCCCAGCAAGTAAGTCGCGTACCACAGCGACAGCGAGCCGAGCAGGAAGAACGCGACAATCGCCACCCGCGCCGCCAGCACGTCGCCCAGGACCCAGCCGAACAGCTTGATGCAGAGGGCGCCGATCCAGTAGGCGAGCGGTCCTTCGGTCGACATCTTGAGACCGGCGACATGCGGCCACAGCCAGTCATCCAGGCCGCCATGCGCCATGCTCCACATGATGCCGAAGCCAGCGGCATCGTCGCTCTTCCATGGGTCGCGCCCGATCAGGCCGGGCAAAATATATAGAAGGCCGAGCGCGAACAGCCCCCAGCGCGGCAGTGCGCGCGTCGCGGCAGCGGGCAGGCGAACAGGCTTCATTGGCATTGGAATGGTGGTGGCCGGACAGTCGTCAACAGGGCGATATTGTGCCGCAAAACGCGCCGCATACCGTTTACCGGAAATGAAAAAGGCAGCCGTAGCTGCCTTTTTCGAGAACCAAACACAGGAATTATTCTTCGACCTGGGTTTTGGAGCCGACCTTGCCGAATTTTTGGCGGAATTTTTCCACACGACCGGCGGTATCGACGATCTTGTGCTTGCCGGTGTAGAACGGGTGCGATGCGGACGAGACCTCGATCTTGACCAGCGGATATTCCTTGCCTTCGAATTCGGTTTTCTCGCGCGTCTGGATGGTCGAGCGGGTCAGGAATTTGAAATCGCAGGAGAGGTCGTGGAACACGACTTCGCGGTAATCCGGGTGTATGCCTTCTTTCATGCTTGCCTCAAATGGTGGGGTAGCCAATCGCCACTTCGTCGGTCGCAACGCTTCTTGACCCGATTGCCGATCACTTGCCTAGGGTTAAATTCGGAACCCGCGATTATACAATGTAATTACCCGTTCTTGCCACCGGCAGACGCAGCCCGATCGGGGCCGGTGCTAATATGACGGCCTCGAAAAAGGAGCGGATAACGTGACAATCGGCCTTGGCGCAGGGATGAATACGGTACTGCAGGCGATCGAAGCGGGCGGCATCCTGGCCTTTGCCAGTTCCGGCTTCATCGAGGCCCGGCGCAAGCAAATGGATTTGATCGGCGTATTTACCGTGGCCTTCATCACCGCCTTCGGCGGCAGCACCTTGCGCGACATCTTGCTCGACCGCCGGCCATTTTTCTGGGTGCAGCACCAGGAATACATCTGGCTGATTTTCGTCCTGGCCCTGGTCGTGATTCCGCTCTCGCATTATCTGTGCTCATCGAGCGCCGAACGGGCAATCATATTTGCGGATGCACTGGGTTTGGGCATGTTCAGCGCGGCAGGGGCTTCGGTGGCGCAGGAAGCGCAGATGCCGATGTTCATTTGCGTGATGATGGGTGTGATTACCGGTATCTTCGGCGGCGTCTTGCGCGACATCATCTGCAACGAAATTCCGCTGGTGTTTCGGCGCGGCCAGTTGTACGCGACTTGTGCCTTTGCCGGTTGCTGGGTTTATCTGCTGCTCGGCTTGGCCGGCATGCCGCAAACCGCCGCGCTCATGGTTTGTATCCTTGTTACGTCGATCATGCGCTTGCTGGCTGTGCGCTTCGACCTGACTTTGCCAGCCTGAATACCGCACCGGTGGCCGAAAAAAAGCGCAGCCGATTGGCTGCGCCCTTGCTTGATTACGCTCGCCAGACTGATGCTGGCGGCATGATGGCGAAGCCTTAGCCGCCGCGTCGCATCATGTCGAAGAATTCGGCATTGTTCTTGGTTTCCTTCATCTTGCCGAGGATGAATTCCATCGCTTCGATTTCATCCATGCTGTACAACAGCTTGCGCAATATCCAGATTTTCTGCAGCTGGTCCGGCTTGATCAGCAATTCTTCGCGGCGGGTGCCGGACTTGTTCAGGTTGATGGCGGGGAAAACGCGTTTTTCCGCCAAGCGCCGTTCCAGGTGCACTTCCATGTTGCCGGTGCCCTTGAATTCCTCGTAGATCACGTCGTCCATGCGGCTGCCGGTTTCGATCAGCGCGGTCGCGATGATGGTCAGCGAACCGCCTTCCTCGATATTGCGGGCGGCGCCGAAGAAGCGCTTCGGCCGTTGCAGCGCGTTGGCGTCGACGCCGCCGGTCAGCACCTTGCCGGACGCGGGAATCACGGTGTTGTAGGCGCGCGCCAGGCGCGTGATCGAATCGAGCAGGATCACCACGTCCTTTTTCATTTCGACCAGGCGCTTGGCCTTTTCCAGCACCATTTCGGCGACCTGGACGTGGCGCGTGGCCGGCTCATCGAAGGTGGAGGCCACCACTTCGCCGCGCACCGAGCGCTGCATTTCGGTCACTTCTTCCGGCCGTTCGTCGATCAGCAGCACGATCAGGGTGACGTCCGGGTGATTAGCGGCAATCGCGTGCGCGATGTGCTGCAGGATCACTGACTTGCCGGATTTGGGCGATGCGACCAGCAGGCCGCGCTGGCCCTTGCCGATCGGCGCCAGCATGTCGATGATGCGGCCAGTGATGTTTTCCTGGCCGTTCATCTCGCGTTCCAGCTTGAGCGGCTCGGTCGGATGCAGCGGCGTCAGGTTTTCAAACATGATCCGGTGTTTCGAGGCCTCCGGCGATTCGCCGTTGACCTTGTCCACCTTGACCAGCGCAAAGTAGCGTTCGCCGTCTTTCGGGGTGCGCACTTCGCCTTCGATCGAGTCGCCGGTGTGCAGGTTGAAGCGGCGGATTTGCGATGGCGAAATGTAGATGTCATCGGTCGAGGCCATGTAGCTGGCATCGGGCGAGCGCAAGAAGCCGAAACCGTCGGGCAGCACTTCCAGAGCGCCATCGCCGAAAATTTGTTCGCCTTGCTTGGCGCGTTTCTTCAGGATCGCGAACATCAATTCCTGCTTGCGCAGCCGCGCCGCGTTGTCGATGTCGAGACCGATGGCCATGTCCAGTAGTGCGGAGACGTGTAGCGCCTTTAATTCAGATAAATGCATATGAGTGTCCCGGGACGGGATCGAAATGGGTGGGGGAGGGAACTGCGGTGGGTAAAGCGAATAAAACGCGACGGTGCGGGCGCACCGTCGCGATGAAAATTAAAGATTGCTGTCGATGAACGAAGTCAGTTGACCCTTGGCCAGGGCGCCCACTTTTTGCGCTGCCGGCACGCCATTCTTGAACAGGATCAGGGTCGGGATGCCGCGAATGCCGAATTTGGCTGGAACCGCCTGGTTGGCGTCCACGTCCATTTTGGCAATTTGCAGCTTGCCGTCGTATTCCTTCGCGACTTCTTCCAGGATCGGCGCAATCATTTTGCACGGGCCGCACCACTCCGCCCAGAAATCGACCAGCACTGGCTTGTCCGATTTGAGGACATCGGTTTCAAAGGATGCATCTGAAATGTATTTGATGTTTTCGCTCATGGCTTTCTCTGAGAGAGGAAAAAGGAATTAGTCAGCGCCGGAATAAATGGCCGTTCCTGCCTGTTGCCGGTATTTGTGACCAAAGTCGCTGCGACAAAACAAGCAGCGGGGATGTCGAACCAAAATACCTGTTTCGAGGGGTGCGACAAGAGGTCATGCGGCGGGGAGTCGGATAAATCATAACCGATTTTTGTTGCCGATGTTGCTCGTCCGCCGAATTTGAGCGGCACCGCACACCTGAAAAAGCCGCCGCAGCGACATCCGGCAAGACCCGAAGCCGGCAAGCATCACGACATGGAGACGCCATCAGGTGATAAAAACCCCGCACGAAACACAGTGCGGGGTGTGCGGGCGCCAAGCGGATCAACTTACTTGATCTTGGTTTCCTTGTAGGCCACATGCTTGCGCGCCTTGGGATCGAATTTCATGATCTCCATTTTTTCAGGCGTGGTGCGCTTGTTCTTGGTGGTGGTGTAGAAATGACCGGTGCCTGCGGTCGATTCCAGCTTGATTTTGTCGCGGCCGGATTTAGCCATGATGGTTCCTTTACGTTTTGCCAGCCAGATGCGAAGTAGCGCCGGCGCTTAGTCTTTTTGAGTTGCGGGATACAGGCTAGCGCTGTGCTACCTCGCTCCCGACAAATCAGAGTGATAGGGAGATTCAGACTTTCTCGCCGCGGGCGCGCATGTCGGCCAGGACAGCATCGATGCCGATCTTGTCAATCACGCGCAAGCCGGCGTTGGATAGGCGCAGCGATACCCAGCGGTTTTCGGATTCGACGAAAATGCGGCGATTTTGCAGGTTCGGCAAAAACCGACGCTTGGTCTTGTTGTTTGCATGGGAAACATTATTGCCGACCATCGGCCCTTTCCCGGTGACTTGGCAGACACGTGCCATGGTTTACTCCTTGAATATTTCCGACATTGGAAAAGGCGAGAGTATAGACAGAAATATGCGATTATTCAATGACTTGTGAAAAACAATTGTGTCTTGTTGCGATTTTTAATTTAACAAAATTGGATTGTCGCCACTACGCTCACAATTGACCGTGCTCGGCAAACGAGTGGACTTGGTGGCCAGCCACGATGAAATGGTCCAGCACGCGGATGTCGACCAATGCCAGCGCCTGTTTCAGCGTGCTGGTCAAAGCATGGTCGGCGGCGCTCGGTTGCGGCGAGCCGGACGGGTGGTTGTGCGCCAGCATGATGGCAGCAGCGTTATGTGCCAGCGCGGCCTTGACCACTTCGCGCGGATAGACGCTGGCGTGGGTCAGCGTGCCGCGAAACAGTTCTTCAGCGGCGATGAGCTGGTTTTTGACATCCAGAAACAATACCGCAAACGATTCATGCGCCTTGCGCGCCAGCAGCAGCCGCAGGAATTGCTTGACGGCCTGCGGTGAATCAAGCAGCACGCCGGCCTCCAATTCCTCGGCCAAGGCGCGCCGCGCCAGTTCCAGTACCGCCTGCAATTGCGCGAACTTGGCCGGCCCCAAGCCGTTGAGAGCGGAAAAATCGGTCAGTGAGGCTGAAAACAGCCGGTTCAATGAGCCGAAGTGGGTCAGCATGTCGCGCGCCAGATCGACAGCGCTTTTGCCGGCGACGCCGACCCGTAGAAACACAGCCAGCAATTCGGCGTGCGAAAGCGCTGCGGGGCCGTGTCGGATCAGGCGTTCGCGGGGCCGTTGTTCAAGCGGCCAGTCTGTGATTGCCATAGCGTCTACCAAGTCGTGATGGGCGGGCTGGTTGAGCATCACCGAAGCGATTCGACGTTGCGGCCGATGCCTGCCCGAGACGATCGGTGGCGCCGCCCATCGGGCTTGGGTTTCCGGGATAATACGCCATCTCGTCATCATTCTTGTGCCATGTCAAATACACCGGTTGTCGTTACTGAAGACTCTTACCTGACCCTGCATTACCGCCTGGCCAGCGCCGACGGTCAGGATCTGGTTTCCACCTTTGGCAGCAATCCGGCCACGCTGCAGTTCGGCCAGGGCCAGCTGGCGCCATTTCTCGAAGCGTGTCTGATTGGCCTGCCGGAAGGCGCGCATCAAATTTTTGAGTTGTCGCCCGCACAGGCATTCGGACCGCGCAATCCGGATCTGGTACAGCGCGTGACGCGCGCCACTCTGGCGCGGCATTCCGATCGCGACGAAGAGTACAAAATCGGCGATCTGGTCGAGTTCGAGGCACCCAATGGCGACCAATTCGCCGGAGTCCTGCGCGAGATCGACGCCGATAGCGCGCTGTTTGATTTCAACCATCCGCTGGCCGGGAAGACCGTGAAATTCGAAGTGCGCATCATCGGTATTCTTTAAGCGACCGCGCGGGACGCGCCTGGTAGCCAGCGTGGTTTGAGCAAGGAATAGGAAAAATGGAAAAACAGATCAAGAAGGAAATCCTGCTGGCGCAGCCGCGCGGTTTTTGTGCCGGTGTCGACCGGGCCATCGAAATCGTCGAGCGGGCCTTGCTCGAGTTCGGCGCTCCGATATACGTGCGGCACGAGATCGTGCACAACGCTTACGTGGTCAACGATTTGCGTAGTCGCGGCGCGATTTTCATCGAGCAGCTGGCTGATGTCCCGAGTGGCAATATCGTGATTTTTTCCGCGCATGGCGTGTCGCGCGCGGTACAGGAGGAAGCGGCGGCGCGTGGCCTGAAAATCTTCGATGCCACCTGTCCTTTGGTAACCAAGGTACACATGGAAGTGGCCAAAATGCGGCGCGCCGGACGCGAAATTGTCATGGTCGGCCATCAGGGCCATCCGGAAGTGGAAGGCACCATGGGCCAGGCCGACGGCGGCATGTATCTGGTGGAGACGGTGGCCGATGTCGAGCAACTGCAGGTGCGCGATCCGGCGTTGCTGGCATATGTCACCCAGACCACGCTGTCGATTGATGATGCAGCCGACGTGATCGCGGCGCTGAAGCGGCGTTTCCCGTTGATCGCTGAACCGAAGAAGGGCGATATCTGCTATGCCACCACCAACCGCCAGCAAGCGGTGAAGGAGATGGCACCCCAGGTGGATGTGGTGATCGTGGTCGGCAGCCCGAACAGTTCCAATTCAAACCGGCTGCGTGAAGTGGCAGAAAAAAAGGGCGCGCTGGCCTACATGGTGGATAACGCCGGCCAGATCGATCCTGAGTGGCTGCGTGGTAAAACCCGTATCGGCGTCACTGCCGGCGCCTCGGCGCCGGAAATCCTGGTGCAGGCAGTGGTCGATCGCTTGCGCGAATGCGGCATGAATCATGTACGCACCCTACAAGGTGCGGAGGAACACGTGGTGTTCCCGATGCCGAAAGGATTGTCCGGAGGGCGTCAAATACGGAATTAAATTCTGGACATGGAGTGAAATTCCATCGATAGTTTTTACACGAAATCGCTATCATGTCCGCTTGCCGAGAATGCGCCAGGACCGCTAAAACACGCATGGATATTGGGTTTGGGCGACCTGCATCAGCGTGGATTGGTGGCAACGATGCGCTTGCGCAAGGTGCCGGGTTGGGTATAATGCCGCCCAACTTTGGCGATTGTGCACAAGGCAAAGTCAAAATATTATAAAAGCGTTCTTTTACCGAAAGACGAACAGGAGATCATCATCATGGGCAGTCATTTCATCTTCCCCAGCCCCGCGGCTATTCCAGCCAGCTTTTTCGGATAACCATCGCGCACCAAGAGCGGCACCCTCGAAATTCATCCCGGGTGCCGTTTTTATTATCAGGAATGATTTTGCTGCAGTTGCACATTCGGCGACGCCGCGAAGTCGTTCAGCGATTTGAATCGACCCAGATAGAGAGCTAGCAAACTATGGATACTTTTATCCAACAAATCATCAATGGCATGGTGTTGGGCAGCATGTATGCGCTGATCGCCCTCGGCTACACGATGGTGTACGGCGTACTGAACCTGATCAACTTCGCGCACGGCGAAGTGTTGATGATCGGTGCGATGATCGCCTTGACGCTACTGAAATACGTCCAGATCTATCTGCCGGACCTGCCCGGCGTGGTCAAGCTGTTGATCGCCATTCTTGGTGCGATTCCGGTGTGCGTGATCGTCAACGTCGTCATCGAACGCATTGCCTATCGGCCGCTGCGCAATGCACCGCGGCTGGCGCCGCTGATTACCGCGATCGGCGTCTCGATCCTGCTGCAGACGTTCGCGATGATGATCTGGGGTCGCAGCCCGATCCCGTTTCCACAAGTCATGCCGTCGGATCCGATCCATATCGGCGGCGCGTTGATCTCGCCCACGCAAGTGATGCTGCTGGTGCTGGCCGCGATCTCGATGATTGGCCTGGTGTTGCTGGTCGAACGGACCAGGTTGGGACGGGCCATGCGCGCCACCGCTGAAAACCCGCGGATTGCCGGGCTGATGGGAGTGGATTCGAACCGCATCATCGTCATGACCTTCGTGATCGGCGCCGCGCTGGCGGCAGTGGCGGGCGTCATGTGGGGCGCCAACTATTCCTCGGCACAGTTCGCGATGGGTTTCGTGCCCGGCCTGAAAGCGTTCTCGGCGGCGGTGCTGGGCGGCATCGGCAATATCTACGGCGCCATGCTGGGCGGCATCCTGCTGGGCCTGATCGAGAGTCTCGGCGCCGGCTATATCGGTGACCTGACCGGCGGCTTCTTTGGCAGCAACTACCAGGATATTTTTGCATTCATCGTGTTGATCGTCGTTCTCACCTTGCGGCCGTCCGGAATCATGGGCGAACGCGTGGCCGATCGCGCTTGAGGAGAAACTGATGGCTCATTTTTTCGACGTTACGCACCACCCGCGCCGCACCTACGCCAGTCTGGCGGCGCTGCTGGTGCTGTTCATGCTGTTCCCGATCTTCGCCTCGCAATACGGCAATTCGTGGGTACGCATCATGGATTTCGCGCTGCTCTACATCATGCTGGCGCTCGGCTTGAATATCGTGGTTGGCTTTGCCGGCCTGCTCGACCTTGGCTATATTGCGTTCTATGCGCTGGGCGCCTACATGACCGGCTTGCTGGCGTCACCGCAATTCGCGGTGGTGCTGGAATCCTTCGTTAATCAATATCCGATGATCGGCAATGCGCTGCTGTGGATTTTCGGCCCTGAGATTGCGCAGAACGGCATCCATCTGTCGGTCTGGTTCATCGTGCCGCTGGGCGCCGCATTGACGGCCCTGTTCGGCATGCTGCTTGGTTTGCCGGTACTGAAACTGCGCGGTGACTATCTGGCGATCGTCACGCTCGGCTTTGGCGAGATCATCCGGATTTTCATGAACAACCTGAACGCTCCGGTTAACATCACCAACGGTCCGCAGGGGATCAACCTGATCGACCCGATCCGCATCTTCGGCGTGTCGCTGGCCGGCAAGCCCGGTTCGAATGCCACGCTGGATCTCGGCTGGTTCACGATGCCGTCGGTGAACGCTTATTACTACCTGTTCCTGCTGTTGTGCATCGCGATTGTCTTTATCACGATCCGGCTGCAACACTCGCGTCTCGGTCGCGCCTGGGTGGCGATTCGCGAAGATGAAATCGCGGCCAAGGCGATGGGCATCAATACCCGCAACATCAAGCTGCTGGCGTTTGCGATGGGAGCCTCGTTCGGCGGCGTCTCGGGCGCGATGTTCGCCTCGTTCCAGGGCTTCGTATCGCCGGAATCCTTCTCGTTGATGGAGTCGATCGCGGTGCTGGCGATGGTGGTGCTGGGCGGCATGGGCCACGTGCCCGGCGTGATTCTGGGCGCAATTATCCTGGCGGCGTTGCCGGAAGTGCTGCGGCATACGGTGGCGCCGGTGCAGATGGCGATGTTCGGCAAGGTGCTGATCGACGCCGAAGTGCTGCGCCAACTGCTGTATGGCCTGGCGATGGTCATGATCGTGCTGTACCGCCCGGCAGGTCTGTGGCCGGCGCCGCTGCACGAAGATCGGCCAGATCCCGATGTCGACAAACCGGCCAAGGCCACCGGCGTGGTTGCTGCTTAAGAGGACCTCATGAGCGAACAAATCATTCTCAATATCGCTGGCGTCAACAAGCGCTTCGGCGGCCTGCAGGCGCTGTCCAATGTCAGTCTGAAGATTCCGAAAGGGCAGATTTATGGCTTGATCGGTCCTAACGGCGCCGGCAAGACGACCTTCTTCAACGTCATCACCGGCTTGTATCAAGCCGATAGCGGCACCTTCGAGCTCGGTGGAGAGCCGTATTCGCCGTCGGCGCCGCATGAAGTGGCCAAGGCCGGCATTGCCCGCACTTTCCAGAACATTCGTCTGTTCAATGAAATGTCGGCACTGGAAAACGTGATGGTCGGGCGCCATGTGCGCACGCACCAGGGTCCGCTGGGCGCGGTGCTGCGACATAAGGCGGCACGCCAGGAAGAAGCGGAAATCCGCGCCCGGGCGCTGGAACTGCTGGAATTCGTCGGCATTCGGCAATTCGCCAATCGTACCGCGCGCCATCTGTCGTATGGCGACCAGCGCCGCCTCGAAATTGCGCGGGCGCTGGCAACCGATCCAAAATTGCTGGCGCTGGACGAACCGGCGGCCGGCATGAATGCCACCGAAAAACTGGGCCTGCGCGAATTGCTGGTCAAGATCAAGAACGAAGGCCGCACGATTCTGCTGATCGAGCATGACGTCAAACTGGTGATGGGCTTGTGCGACCAGATGACGGTACTGGATTACGGTAAGCCGATTGCGCAGGGCATTCCGTCCGTGGTGCAAAAAGACCCCGCGGTGATTGAAGCATATCTGGGAGGAGCCCACTGATGGCTGAGCAAATGATGGCAGCGCGTACTACACCGTCCCGGGCCGAATGCGTTTTGAAGGTCGCGGGCTTGAAGGTTGCCTACGGTGGTATCCAGGCCGTCAAGGGCATCAATCTGGAAGTGCGCACCGGTGAATTGGTGACGTTGATTGGTGCCAATGGCGCCGGCAAGACCACCACGCTGAAGGCGATCACCGGCACTTTGCCGGAGTGCAAGATCGAGGGTCATCTGGAATATGACGGCCATTCGATCAAGGGTGTGCAATCGTTTGATCTGGTCAAGCAGAATCTGGCCATGGTGCCGGAAGGGCGCGGCGTGTTTACCCGCATGAGCATCTATGAAAACCTGCTGATGGGAGCCTACACCAGCAACGACAAGGCCGGTATCGCGGCCGATGTCGAAAAATGGTTTGGCGTCTTTCCGCGTCTCAAGGAGCGCGCCTCGCAAATGGCTGGCACCCTGTCCGGCGGCGAACAGCAAATGCTGGCGATGGCGCGAGCGCTGATGAGCCACCCCAAGCTGCTGCTGCTGGACGAGCCTTCGATGGGTCTGTCGCCGATCATGGTGGAAAAAATCTTCGAGGTGGTGCGCAACGTCTCGGCCCAGGGCGTAACCATCCTGCTGGTGGAACAGAACGCCAAGCTGGCGCTGGAAGCGGCGCACCGCGGCTATGTCATGGATTCCGGCTTGGTGACGATGAGTGGCAATGCGGAAGACATGCTGCATGATCCGAAGGTCAAGGAAGCCTATCTGGGCGAAGGTTAATTACCCTTGAAATACGGGAGTATGCCGAAAAATGCGGTAATTCCGGGCGTATTCCCTACAGATTAAAAAATACTCCCTATATCGGCGGGATTAGTGTCCGGCGCGAGAAATGACGCATTGATGGCTGCGCCCGTCATGGGCGCGGCGCCGAACGGCGCCAGCGCCATTTCTCCAGCAAGCGGCTCGCCGCATCCTGTGCGTCGCTGCGCACTGCGGGCGGCATCAGCCGCAGCAACAACGGTAGCATCAGCGCCAGCAGGGTGGCGTCATCGATCCAGCCGAGCAGCGGTAGCCAGTCGGGAATCAGATCGAAAGGGTTGACCAGATACAACGCCAGCATGAATGCCGCCAGTCGGGCGAACGGCGGTGTCGCCGGGTGGCGGCAGGCGAACCACAATACCAACGCGTCGCGTCCTAGCATTCTGATCAGGCGCTGCAAGCGTATCCACATTTCTCCGACTCCCGAAGCTGGTACGATCACCGGCGCGCTGACCGCCGGTATCACCAATGGACAGGCCGTAACGGTCAAGGTTCACTGGCGCTGCTGGCTGATTTTGTGCCGGGCGCGGGGCCGGGATGGATCTGATGCTGGCGAGACAATCGGCGACGATGGCATAATCGATAAAACTTCCGGAGCACATGATGCAATTTGTTTTTACCCCACCACCCGCCGCGCTGGCCGCGGTAGTCGGCAGCAGTGCCCAGTTTCCGGTACACCGCATTTATTGCGTCGGCCGCAACTACGCCGAGCATGCGAAGGAAATGGGTGGCACTGGCCGCGAGGCTCCTTTCTTCTTCATGAAACCAGCCGATGCAGTGTTGAGCGTGGCCGCCGGCGCCACCGGTACGATGCCATATCCCGACATGACCCAGGATTTGCATCATGAAATCGAACTGGTGGTCGCACTTGGCAGCGGCGGCGCAAATATTGCCGCAGCCGATGCCTTGTCTCACGTCTGGGGCTACGCCGTCGGGCTTGATATGACGCGCCGCGACCTGCAAGCAGAAGCCAAGAAAGCCGGGCGCCCGTGGTGTACCGCCAAGGGCTTTGACCATGCGGCGCCGCTTGGTCCGATTTATCCGGTCGCCGATGCCAAGCTGGCTGACAATGCCGCCATCTCGCTCAAGGTGAACGGCGCAGTGCGTCAGCATGGCAGCATCGACCAGTTGATCTGGAGCGTGGCCGAGACCATCGAGCATTTATCAAAATATTTTGCCTTGCAGGCGGGAGACCTGATTTTTACCGGCACGCCGGCTGGCGTCGGCGCGGTACAACGCGGGGATCTGCTGGAGGGCGCGATCGACGGCCTGGGTGAATTGCGGGTCCGCTTGAGCTGACGACGGCAGCGCGCTCGCCGCAGCCGGTTCAGCGGGGGTTTCGACGACGTCAATCGGATGGATGATCTGCGATGAAACTGTATGGTTATTTCCTCAGCTCGGCTTCCTACCGGGTTCGCATTGCGCTGAATCTGAAGGGGCTCGCCTACGACACGATTCCGGTCGATCTATTGAAAAATGGCGGTCAGCAGCATGCGGCCTCCTACCACCAATTGAATCCGGCCAGCCTGGTGCCGCTCCTGATCGATGATCAGATCGGCGCGCCGTTGCTGCAATCACTGGCGATCATCGAGTATCTGGAAGAAACCCATCCGCAGCCGCCGCTGCTGCCGGCGAATGCAGCTGACCGCGCCTATGTGCGCGCCATTGCGCTGGCGGTGGCCTGTGATATCCATCCGCTCAACAATCTGCGTGTGCTGCGTTATTTGAAACGCGAGATGGGGATGGAGCAGCATGCCAGGGATGCCTGGTACCGGCACTGGTGTGAACAAGGGCTGGTGGCGCTGGAGACCATGCTGGCAGCCGACCCGACGGGTCGGCCAGTTTTGTTGCGGGAACACGCCAACCTTGGCCGACTGCTGCCTGATTCCACAAATCGCCAACGCCCAGCGGGCTCACTGCGACCTGTCGGCCGTGCCGACCTTGCTGCGCATCTATCAAACGTGCATGGCGCTCGACAGCTTCAGCAGGGCGGCGCCAGCCAATCAGCCGGATGCGCAAGCGCCATCAGCCTGAAACAAGCCGGCGCGGTTTCCGTTCGAAGCAAGTCAGGCCTCAGTAGCGATATATGCGGCCGTTTTCCAGTCGCACCCGATCGCCCACGCGCAGATCACCGATGCTGGTCTGGGTAACTGTCTGGTAACTGCGGTCATTCATGCGCAGGCGCACGTTGTAAGCGGTTTGCTGATTGGTGCGTTTTTCGATTTGATTGCCAGCTACCGCGCCGCCAACCGCACCCGCTACCGTGGCAACTGTATTGCCGGTGCCACCGCCGACCTGATTACCCAGGATGCCGCCGACGATGCCGCCGATCACGGTGCCGGGACCGATGCCAGCCTGCGGTGCGTTGGTCACTTCGATCGCATCCACCACCCCATAACCACTGGCATAGGCCGGCTGCGGCGCACTCGGATAGGTGGCGGCCGCGGGCGAGCCGACACCGTAACCAGGGCTGGCGCACGCGGTCAGCGCCAGAGCGGCGGCAAAAACGGTGAGGGTGGCAGTGGTACGGAGCATGGTGCGAGTGTTCATGGCGCTTCCTTATAAGTATGGTGAAAACGATCGGGTAAGGGATAGAGCCGGAAAAGGTCGGAAAGTTGCCAAACGACAGTCATACGGCGGCACCTGCCCGTTGCAAATCGTGTTGAAATGGTAGCCAGTGCGCAGCGCACTAGCTGTCCCGATACTGTAAGAGTTGTTTCCACGGTTACAAATTTTGGCGCGTGACACCCGGATGATTGATCTGAGGATCTGATGCGGTAAAGGGGGTGACAGCGAATTCCAGCGTTGCGGCGGCTGGTGGTCCCGCCAGCAGGAATCGAACCTGCATCTGAGTCTTAGGAGGACCCCGTTCTATCCATTGAACTATGGCGAGGGCTTGAAGCGGGCCTGTCCGACCCGATCTGAAGAGCGTGATTATAGCCGACCACCGGTCCGGCTTTATGCGTTGGCAGCAGCGGCCGGTACAATGCGGGTTTGATTCAGTGCTCGGGCTGCCTCGTGTCGGTGCGGCCGCAGATTCTGTTTTTCCTCTTTCTCTCTCGTTCTTTCTCTCTATGGCAGTCATTTCCCTTACCAACGGCCAGCTTGCGTTTGGCCATGTGGCCTTGCTTGACCGCGCTGAATTCTCGCTGGAGGCAGGCGAGCGCATTGGCCTGATCGGTCGCAACGGTAGTGGCAAATCGTCGCTGCTGAAAATCCTGACCGGCCAGGCAAAGCTGGACGACGGCTTGCTCGTCATGCAGCAAGGTTTGAAGATTGCCTACGTCGCGCAAGAGCCCGTATTCGCCCCCGAGATGTCGGTATTTGATGCAGTCGCTTCCGGCCTCGGCGACATGCCGGCGTTACTGGCCGAATACGAGCATCTGACCGGGCAGTTTGGCAACGGCAACGACGACGCCATCATGGAGCGCATGCACGTGATTCAGGGCCGGCTGGATGCGGCCAACGCCTGGGGCTTGAACAACCAGGTCGAGACCACGCTTGATCGTCTCAACCTGCGCCGGGATGGCGTGATGGGCAAGCTGTCGGGCGGCATGCAAAAGCGGGTAGCGCTGGCATGCGCGCTGGTGAGTGCGCCGGATGTGCTGTTGCTGGACGAGCCAACCAACCATCTCGATTTCGGCTCCATCCTGTGGCTGGAAGGCTTGTTGCGCGACTACAAGGGCAGCGTGCTGTTCATTACCCACGATCGCAGTTTTCTGGACAATGTCGCGACCCGCATTCTCGAGCTCGATCGCGGCCGGCTGCTGTCGTTTCCCGGCAATTTCAGTGCCTATCAGACGCGCAAGGCTGAGCAGTTGGAGATCGAGGAAACCGAGAACGCCAAGTTCGACAAATTCCTGGCGCAGGAAGAAGTCTGGATTCGCAAAGGGGTGCAGGCGCGCCGCACGCGGGACGAAGGGCGGGTGCGGCGGCTGGAAGAGTTGCGCCGCACGCGCAGTGCGCGGCGCGAATTGCAGGGGCAGTTGAAGCTCGAAGTCGGTGCCGGCGAACGCTCCGGCAAGATCGTCGCGGAGTTGACCGGAATCGGCAAATCCTACGGCGAAAAAACCATCGTCAAGAATTTCAGCGCAACGATTTTGCGCGGCGACAAGGTCGGCTTGATCGGGGCCAACGGCGCCGGCAAGACTACCCTGCTCAAACTGATCCTCGGCGTCGAGCAGCCGGACTGCGGGACGGTGCGCCAAGGCACCAAGCTGCAAGTGGCGTATTTCGACCAGATGCGCGCGCAGTTGAATGAGGAAGCCAGCCTGGCGGAAACCATCGCGCCGGGCAGCGACTGGGTCGAAATCAACGGCCAGCGCAAGCACGTCATGAGCTATCTGGGTGACTTCCTGTTCGCGCCGGAACGCGCGCGCTCGCCGGTCAAGTCACTCTCCGGCGGCGAGCGCAATCGGCTGCTGCTGGCGCGTCTGTTCGCCAAGCCGGCCAATGTGCTGGTGCTGGACGAGCCGACCAACGATCTCGACATTGAAGCGCTGGAATTATTGGAAGAATTGCTGGAGGACTATGCCGGCACGGTGTTTTTGGTCAGCCACGACCGTACCTTCCTCGACAATGTCGTCACGCAAGTCATTGCCGCCGAAGGCGACGGTATCTGGCAAGAATATGTCGGCGGCTACACCGACTGGGAACGCACCAAGGCTGAAGCGGCGCTGCGCGAGGCGCAAAAACAGCTGCCAAAATCGCGGGAAAAGGTGGTGCCGGCGGCAGCACCAGCGGCGGTGCCTGCGAAGCCGAAGAAGCGCAGCTACAAGGAGCAGCGCGAACTGGAACAACTGCCGGACTTGATTGCGCGGCTGGAGGAAGAACAGAAAGCCATCACGGCGCGCCTGGCCGACCCTGATTTATACCGGCAGCAGCCGGAGGAAGCGCAGCATCTGAATGCCCGCTTTGCCGAAATCGACCAGTTGTTGCTGCAGGCGCTGGAAAAATGGGAACGGATCGAGGCCGGCGACGGTGACTGAATTCCCGGCTAGTTCAGGCGCTGGCTGGCCGCGCGCAACTGCGGCAGGCGGGCACGGATGTCACTCGCATCCGCCGCATTCGGCCGTGCGTGTACATAGGCTTCCAGATCCTGCAGCGCTGCCTGCGGGCATTCCAGCATCGCATAGGCAGAGCCGCGATCGCGGCGCTCGGTGATTTCGTCCGGCAGCAGGATCATCAGCCGTTGCTGAACCTCCAGCAATGCTTTCCACTGCTGGTTTTCCAGAAAAATGGCTTTCAGGTTGTGCAGCATCCGTACCAGGATTTCGCGCGTAGTGGCTGCTTGCAGGAACTGGGTTACCGGCGCCTCTGCCATGTCCGGTTGTTGTTGCACATAGGGCAGCAGCCGTTCTTCCAATTCCGCTTGTGACAGGCTGGCGCCGTTCAGGGGGTCGAGTACGATCGCGCCGGCCGTCAGCGGTAGCTTCATCAGGAAGTGGCCGGGGAAGGAAATGCCGCGAAACTCAAGGCCGACTTGCTGCGCCAGTTCCATGTAGATCAGCGCCAGTGAAATCGGAATCCCACGCCGGGTGGCAATCACGCGATCCAGATAACTGTTGTCGGGATCGTAAAAATTGTTCAGGTTGGGGCCGAAACCCAGTTCGCGATAAAAAAAATGGTTTAGCAAGCGCACTTTTTGCAGGTCGGAGGCGTCGGCCGGCAGGCGCTGTTGCAGGCGCTGCGCAAAGCCGTCGACTTCCAGCTGGACCGCCATCAGGTCGAGTTGCGCGGACATGCCCTGGGCAATCGACAAGGCCGCCTCGAACAGCGGGATGGAATCGTCCTGCCGTACTAGCGAGGTGAAATAATCCAGGGAATGAATCATCATGGCGTTCGTGTATCGCTTTATAAAAGACCCGTTGCGATGCAACAGGTTCCGCCATTGTTACTGTGCCATGCGACGAAAATCCCGAAAACGGAAGCCCATCGCCAGCAGGGCGCCAAAATAGGTTGCGCCGCACAGTGCCAGCACCAGCAAGAGCGCGCCCACGCGCAATAGCGGCTGTTGCTGCAAGCGTAACCAGTCAAAGTAACTGGCGCTCCACAAGGCGACGCCGGCCAGCAGGAACAGCGCGCCAGACAGGCGTGCCATGAACGGGCGCCAACCTGGCAGCGGCACGTAAATTGCGCGTCGGCGCAGGCTCCAGAACAGGAAGCCGGCATTCAGGCAGGCGCCCAGACCGATCGACAGCGCCAGCCCGGCATGCGCGATCCACGGCACGAAAATCAGGTTCATCGCCTGTGTCGCAATCAGGACGCCAATCGCGATCTTGACCGGCGTCTTGATGTCCTGTTTTGCATAAAACCCGGGTGCCAGGATTTTCACCAGAATCAAGCCGATCAGGCCGACACCATAGGCAATCAGGGCACGGCCGGTCATGGCCACCGCCAGCGGATCGAATTTGCCGTAATGGAATAGTGTCGCCGTCAAGGGCTGCGACAAGGTGGCCAGGCCAACCGCTGCCGGCAGCGCCAGCAGGAAAGTCAGGCGCAGACCCCAATCCAGAAGCGATGAATATTCGGCATGGTCGCCATCCATATTAGCCTTGGACAAACTCGGCAGCAGGATCGTCCCCAGCGCCACGCCCAGGAGTGCGGTTGGAAACTCCATCAGGCGGTCGGCGTAGGAAAGCCACGAGACGCTGCCGTGCTGCAGGCGCGAGGCGATATTGGTATTGATCATCAGGCTGATTTGCGCGGCCGATACGGCAAACACCGCCGGCCCCATTTTCTTCAGTACCTTTTGCACGCCGGCGTCACGCAAGCCGGTCAGCGGGTTCAATGCGATGCGCGGCAACATGCCAATCTTCATCAATGCCGGAATCTGAATGGCTACCTGCAACAGACCGCCGATGAATACCGCGATCGCCATCGCGTAAATCGGCTGCGCCAGATGCGGCGCCAGAAACAGTACGCCGACGATGAAGGCCAGGTTCAGCAGCACCGGCGTCACCGCCGGAATCCGGAATTCGCGCCAGGTGTTGAGGATGCCGCCGGCCAGTGCCACGAACGACATGAAGCCGATGTACGGAAACATCACCCGCGTCATCACCACCGAGGCGCTGAAGGCATCCGGGTTGTCGGTAAAGCCGGTGGCGATCAGGTACACAACGACCGGTGCCGCGGCGATGCCAAGCAGGGTGATGATCAACATGGCCCAGATCATCGTGGTGGCGACGTGGTCGGCCAGTTCCTTGGTGGCGGCGGCGCCTTTCTGGCTCTTGTATTCGGCCAGGATCGGCACGAAGGCCTGCGCAAAGGCGCCTTCGGCAAACAGTCGGCGCAACAGGTTGGGAATGCGGAAGGCGACGTTGAAGGCGTCGGTATACGCGGAAGCGCCGAAGGCCCGGGCAAACAAGATCTCGCGAATCAAGCCGGTAACGCGCGACAGCATCGTCAGGCCGGAGATAGTTGCCAGGGTTTTATGCAAGTTCATGGAGCGGCATTATATCTGCTGCGCTCCGGCTGGCAGTCGCAGACCCGTGCTCTACGTCCGATACGGATGGTAGCGTGCCGGTATGGCCGTTCGTTTTGCTTATTTCTGTAAAAAACGGAGTATCTTGCAAAACACTATGATTTGTAGCGCAAATATTGACGCTTTAAAAATGCTGCGGTGAGTATGTGCCGGATGGGTTGAGGCCGGGCGGTTCCGGAGTGGTGCTGCAAGGGAATGTGAAGAAGTTGTTCGCTGGCCGGTCGATGTGAATTTGCCCGTTTCCTGAAAAGCCGTTATAATCCCGTGCTTTACCGAATTCTGTCTTCGCTTATCTGTTTTTGCGAAGAGACATTGACATCGTATCCTAGGAAATTTCATGGCAAATACCGCGCAAGCGCGCAAGCGCGCTCGTCAAGCAGTCAAGCAAAATCTGCATAACTCCAGCCAGCGCTCGACCTTGCGCACCGCCGTCAAGGCCGCGCGTAAAGCCATTGGGGCCGGCGACAAGGCGGTCGCAGCCCAAGTTTTCCAGGCATCGGTTTCCACCATCGATCGCATTGCCGACAAAAAAATCATTCATAAAAACAAGGCTGCGCGTCATAAGAGCCGTCTGGCTGCTGCCCTGAAAGCACTGGCTTAAGCTCCATCATTGACTGCCGTCTACGCCAAGCGTAGCCGGCAAGAAATCATACAGCCCGGATGACGTCAGTCATTCGGGCTTTATTTTTGTTTGGGATTGTTTGCGCCGGTAGCGGCGTGCAGCTTCAAGCCAGTCGTAGTCGTGGCTGGCGGCCGTTCTGACAAACGCTCATCTTTGTCCCGGTAAGCCTGCGATCACGGCGCCTGGCTTGATGCCCTTTTGCTTGAACCAGCCCTGGTTCATCTCCAGCGCGTACATTACCGGGCCGGCGGCGCAATGCGATGCCAGGGATTGCGCCTGCATTTCCTCGATGTTGACGATCTTCCCATGCTGATCGATGAACGCCACCGCCAGCGGAATCAGCGTGTTCTTCATCCACATGCAGGTACGCACAGGTGCTTCAAACACAAACACCATACCCTCGTTCGGGCCCATGTTGCGTCGAAACATCAATCCTTGCTGGCGCTGGGTGTCATTGGCGGCCACCTCCGCGGTAATCAGGTGAATTCCCGCATTCAGTGGAATGGTCGGTAGTTTCTGCAGCTCTTGGGCCAGGGCGCTGTTGCCGAGCGAGGCGGCGGCCAGGAATAGTGTCGAGAGGAAAGCGAAGCGCATCATGGACTGGTGATGAATACGGAAGAGGCGGAAAACGGCATTGTCGCATTCCAGAAAAGAAAAAGGCAGGACATGCCTGCCTTTTCCGCTATCACCAAGACTGGATTACTTGGCAGGTTCTTGTGCTGGAGCAGCGTCAGCGGGAGCAGCCTTGGCTTTTTTGGCTTTGTGGGTTTTTTTCGCTTTTTTGACTTTTTTGGCTTTCGGAGCGGCTTCAGCGGCTGCAGGAGCAGGAGCCGTGGCGGCAGGAGCGGCGGGAGCAGCAGGTGCAGCCGGAGCGTCGGCGGCGAAGGCGGAAGCGGCGAACAAACCAGCGATCAGGGCGGCGAGCAGGGATTTCATTTTAGTCCTTCGGATAGGTTGATAACGGTGATTCGCATGAATCAACAGCAATAACGGAGGGCTTGGTAGCGCGGTTGACAGCTTTGGATAATATTCACGAGCAACGCTGAGCGTTGGCAGCGACTGACTCCCTGACGTGAAACGGCGCACGGGCGTCGCCAGCCGCTGCTGGTATCAAGCCGGAATGGTGCGCAGACCTGTCTTTATTCTGGATTTATGAAGAGTATGTTGAAAAAAACGAGCATACACTTCCGTATTTCATATCATTGCAACGGAGTATATGATAAGCAGGCGGCCGCTACTGCCGAAAGAAGCGTGCTACCCCAATTCACGGTAGACCGTTCGCGCGCTGGGCGGAAACGCGAGCTGCCGTTATGCGACGTCATCGCCGAAGTGGCCAGCCGCTTTGCAAATAGGCTACGTTGGTGTGGCAGCGTTGCGTACGCTGATTCGTACTCACTCCACGATTTCTCAGAAAGGCCGCCACGTGTATTCCCGCAATTGTGGCAGGTCAAGCTATGTGCGCCGAGCTCGGTTGGTACGTTGACAACTCACTTGCAAGTGATACGCTTTTAGGACACCCGCACTGCTCCAGCTTACCGACGCGATGAGGATGCTTTGGCCGGCTTGGCCGGCAACCATGGTTTCTGCAACGGAGGTTCGCCATGTTCAGGAGAAGTCTGATTGTCGGTACCGCGCTTGCCGGCATGTTGGGTTGTAGCTCGGTGTATGCAGCGTGCAGCACCACCATCGGCAGCGTGATGTCCTTGACCGGGTCCCTGGGCGTGCTTGGGCAGCAAATTGCCAAAGGCGCGCAATTGGCGGTGGCTGACCTCAATGCTGCCGGCGGCGCCAACGGTTGCACCGTCGCCTTGTCGCTGCTGGACGATCAGACCAGCGCGTCGGTGGGCGTGGATGCAGCCAAGAAACTGGTCGATGTGCAGCACGTCCCGGCGATCGTCGGTGCGCTGTCCAGCGGCGTCAGCGCGGCGATCCTGACTTCTGTAGCGACACCAAGCAAGGTGGTGCTGATTTCGCCTGCCTCGACGTCGCCGACTTTTACCCAGCTGGGCAAGGATGGCAAGACGGACGGCTACTGGTTCCGCACCACGCCGTCGGATGCGCTGCAGGGCGTGGCAATGGCCAAGGTCGCACTGGATGCCGGCCTCAAGAAAGTGGCGGTGCTGTATCTCAACAACGCCTATGGCCAGGGCCTGGCCACGGAGTTCGCCAATGCCTTCGCCAAACTGGGCGGCAGCGTCACGCAAAACGTGGTCTATAACCCCAGCCAGCCGTCGTATCGCTCGGAAGTCAACAAGGCCTTGAGTCCGACGCCGGATGCGCTGTTCCTGATTGGGTACCCGGGCGACGGCACCACCATCGCGCGCGAGTGGATTTCTTCCGGCGGGCCGCAGAAATTCCTGTTGCCAGATGGGCTGCAATCGCAGGATTTCGTCAATGACGTCGGCGTGCAGTACATGAAAAATGTATATGGCACGGCAGCCGGCTCGGTGACCACACCATCGCTCGATACCTTCAAGCAGGAATTCCAGGCCAAATTCGGCGAATTGCCGACCCAAGCCTATATCCCTAACGCCTACGATGGCACGGTGCTGATTGGTTTGGCCATGTCGTATGCGAAGAGCACCGCCGCTCCCGCGGTGCGTGACGGTATTCGCAAGGTGACTGATCCCAAGGGCGAGAAAATCTATGCCGGCGCCACTCAGCTGAAGAAGGCGATGCAACTGCTGGCACAGAAAAAAGCGATCCAGTATGTCGGTGCGTCCGGGCCGCTGCAGTTCGACCAGTACGGCGATATCGACGCGCCGATGGTGGTCTGGTCGGTGGATAGCGGCGGCAAAGTGGCGAACAAGGGCATGGTCACGGTGGAGCAGATCGCGGGCCTGCGGCAGAAGATCAAGTGATGGCGGTCTCACGCACATAGGCTCTGGTACGACGATCGCGTCCAACCGCTCGGTCAGGGCGTCTCCGCGAAGGCAGTGCTCCAGTGTCGTCTGCCAGCCAAGCCACTAGATTGCGCCTTCGCCGGCATGACGAGGCTGCTCGGCCCTAAGCTGAACGGCATTACTCTATTGCGCGGCTTGCGGTTTTTCAGGATGCGGTCCATCGGGGAGGAAGCGAGATGCGCCTTTCCTGACGGGGGTTTGACATTGGCGGGCGGCATCTCGGGAAGGGCACCGCGCGATGCTTGAAGTCAGCCAGCTGGTCAAGGAGTTTGGAGGGTTGCGCGCGGTCGATGACGTTTCCTTCACCTTGCGAGCGAATACCATTACCGGCCTGATCGGACCCAATGGCGCTGGCAAGACCACGCTATTCAACACCATTGCCGGGCTGCATCGGCCGACCTCCGGCGACATTTCCTTCCTCGACCAGCGCATCGGCGGTCTGCCGCCGCATCGTATTTTCCGCGCAGGCCTGGTGCGCACGTTTCAGATTCCGCGTCCCTTTGCGGCGATGACGGTGCTGGAAAACACGATGCTGGTGCCGACCCGGCAATCCGGCGAGCGTTTCTGGAACAACTGGTTCGGCCGCGCCACGGTCCGTGCGGAAGAGCGCGCCTGCCGCGAACGGGCGCAAGAAATCCTGAACTTTGTCGGCCTCGAGCGGCTGACCGGGGAATATGCTCGGAATTTGTCGGGCGGCCAGCAGAAATTGCTGGAACTGGCGCGCGTACTGATGGCCGAGCCCAAGCTGATCCTGCTGGACGAACCGGGTGCCGGCGTCAACCCGACCCTGCTGGTCACCATCATGGACAAGCTGCAGGAACTCAACGCCCGCGGCATCACCTTCCTGATCATCGAACACAACATGGATCTGATCATGACCCTGTGCGACCCGGTGCTGGTGATGGCCCAAGGCAAGCTGATCCTGGAAGGGCCGCCGGCAGCAGTGCGCAGTGACCCGCGGGTGCTGGAAGCGTATCTGGGCGGAGTGCCGGCATGACTGATGCGAGCGAGCTGGCACTCTCGGTGCAGGAACTGGTGGCTGGCTATACCCCGGAAGTGAATATTTTGCGCGGTATCGGGCTGCAAGTCCGGCGTGATGAAATCGTCACGGTGCTGGGCCCCAACGGCGCCGGCAAATCCACCCTGATCAAGGCCATCGCCGGCCTGGTCACCGTGCGCTCCGGCAGCGTGCAGCTGTTCGGGCAGGAGATCGCCGGCGTTGCCGCGCACCTGATGGTGCAGCGCGGCCTCGCCTACGTGCCGCAAACCAGCAACATCTTTGCCCGCCTCAGCATTGAGGAAAATCTGGAAATGGGTGCCTACATCCAGAGCGACCGCACCGAGATCCGGCAGGGCATCGAGCGCATGTACGAGCTGTTCCCGCGGTTGCGCGAGCGGCGCCGCCAGCCGGCCGGCACGCTCTCCGGCGGCGAACGGCAGATGGTGGCGGTGGGGCGGGCCTTGATGGCCAACCCCAGGGTGCTGATGCTGGACGAGCCGTCGGCCGGGCTGTCGCCGAAACTGGTCAGCATCCTGTTTGGCAAGGTGCGCGAAGTGCGCGACATCGGCGTCACGATCCTGATGGTCGAGCAAAATGCCAAGGCCGCATTGGCCATCTCCGACCGTGGCTATGTGCTGGCCGAGGGCCGCGAGCAAGTCAGCGGCGGCGCCCGCGAACTGCTGGAAAGCCCGGAAGTCGGCCAGCTCTATCTGGGCGTGCGGCGAGGCCTGTCATGATGGGCCAATATATTGCCAATGGCGTCATCCTCGGCGCTACCCTGGCCCTGGGCGCGATTGGCCTGACCCTGACTTACAACATCTTGCGTTTCGCCAATTTTGCGCATGGCGAATTCCTGACCTTCGGCGCCTACTTCGCGCTGACGTTTGCCAGCCTCTTTATTGGCGCCGCCACGCTGGGCCCTTTGACCTTCGGCTGGGGCTTCCTCTTGGCGATTGTGGTGGCCTGCGGCTTGACGGCGGGTCTGGCGCTGCTGCTGGACTGGCTGCTGTTCCGGCTGCTGCGCAAAAGCGATGTGGCGGTGACGCTGGTGATCGCCTCGTTCGGCGCCTCGCTGATGCTGCGCAACGTGGTGGTTTTCCTCTGGGGCCCGCAGCCGGAGTATTACTCGCGCAACATCGCCATTGCCCGCGAAATTCTGCCCGGCGTGCGCCTGACCGCCGACGAGATGTTCGTGATCGTGCTGACCGCGGTGCTGATGGTGGCGCTGCATCTGTTCCTGACCCGCACCCGGCTGGGCAAGGCCATGCGGGCAGTGTCGGACAACCCGGCCCTGGCCAGCGTCACCGGTATCAACGTCCAAGGCGTGATCCGCTGGACCTGGATCGTCGGCGGCAGCCTGGCGGCGGTGGCCGGCGTGCTGTTCGGCCTGACGGTGCAGATTGCGCCGGAGATGGGCTTCAACCTGATCCTGCCGATGTTTGCCGCCGCCATTCTGGGCGGTGTCGGCAGCATCTATGGCGCGGTGCTGGGGGGGCTGATCATCGGCCTGGCCGAAGCCATGTCGGTGCCGTTCATCGGCGCCGCCTACATGCCGGCGGTCGGCTTCGTGCTGATGTTCCTGATCCTGCTGGTTTACCCCAAGGGTATTCTGGGAGAGCGCTCATGAGCGGCATGAGTTCCTACCTGGTGTTCTTTCTGATCCAGGGCTTGATTTTCGCGGTGGTTTGCCTCGGGCTGAACCTGCAATGGGGCTACACCGGCTTGTTCAACATCGGTGTCTCCGGCTTCTTCCTGGTCGGCGCCTACGCCTTCGCCATCCTGTGCGGGCCGGCTTACGCCACGCACCTGGGCGGCTTCGGCCTGCCGTTCGTGGTCGGCCTGGCCGGAGCCGTAGGCGCGGCCGGGCTGATTGCCTTCGTCGTGGGTCTTCCGACCTTGCGCCTGCGTGAGGATTACCTGGCGATCGTCACGATTGGCATCGGCTCGATCCTGCAACTGGTTGCCTTGAATACCGCCTCGCTGACCGGGGGCAGCCAGGGCGCCACCAGCATCCCGCGGCTGCTGCCGGCGATGTTCCAGTCGGTACTGGGCCGCAACCTGCTGATGTTGGTGCTGATGATCGTGGTGGTGCTGGTGATCTACGGTGCTCTTGAGGCGATGGTGCGCTCGCCCTGGGGCCGCGTGCTGAAAGCGATCCGCGAGGATGAGATCGCGGCCGCCTCGCTTGGCAAGAATTGCTTCAGCTTTCGCCTGCAGTCGTTCGTGATCGGCTGCGCCATCATGGGGCTGGGCGGCGCCCTGTCCGCCAGTTTCATCGGCTTCATCAGCCCCGAGGACTTCCTGCCGATCCTTACCTTCCAGGTCTGGACCATGCTGATCGTCGGCGGCAGCGGCAACAACAAGGGTGCCATCCTCGGCGCGCTGCTGATGTGGGCGGTATGGACCCTCTCCGGCAGCGCAGCGCAGGCGCTGTTGCCGGTCGGCCTGCAGGTCAAGGGCGGTGCTGCGCAGATCATCCTGATCGGGCTGGTGCTGATGCTGACGCTGATCTTCCGGCCGCGCGGCCTGATCGGCGAGGAGGCGACCGTGTCGCGCGGAGCGCAAGTCGAAGCTCGCAAGCCGGTGTAGCAACACGCTTTGGAATTGGACCGGCTGAAATCGGCGTCCCCCTAGGCAAGCGCGGCCGGCAAGGATGCCACATACATGGATTGCATCGAGGGCAACAAAAAGGCCAGAGCAAGCTCTGGCCTTGGAATCGTGGTGGAGACGAGGAGGATCGAACTCCCGACCTCGGCATTGCGAACGCCGCGCTCTCCCAGCTGAGCTACATCCCCACGTGTGCAAATATTGTAGTGCAACTTTGGGCGGAAGAATAGCTGGAAAGTGGCTTGTGTTGCGCCGGGAATTCGCGGAATAAGCCTGGCTTCTACATCAAGCAAGCCAATTGCCCGGAGTTTGTCGCGGCTCGTGGGAGGCGAGCAGGGCCAGTGTATCGGCGCATTGGTGGTTGCTGTTGCCGCCACTCTCCCGTTCAGCATCGCCGTGCTGCAGTACATGACTATTGTCATGGTCGGCATTTTTATCGAGGAATATTGTACTGGTTCGGTGCTGTATGGCAGATGGCAATGGAAATTCGTCATTTCGTTTAAAAAAGCTCAGCGCGAGGAAGCAGCGATGCAACGATCAACTCCAGTCTTGCCCGGTGGTGCCGCGCGCCAGGAGCGTTTCTGATGGCGAGCGCGATCAGCAGTCGTGTCTCGCACTGGACGCCGGCTTATTTCGGGGTAGCGCTGCTGAATTTCCTGGCAGCCCAGGGATTGATGGTCGGCGGCTGGGTTTATCCGGCGCAGCCCTTGATGGCGCCCGCCACGTTTGCAGCGGTGCACCTGCTGGTGCTGGGCTGGCTCAGCTTGTTGATGTTCGGCGCCTTGTTCCAGTTTGTCCCGGTCATTACGTCGCGCCAGCTGCCGAGCCAGAAACTGGCACTGGTGGCGCTGATACTGATGGAAATCGGCGTGCTGGGCATGGTGGCCGGTTTTGCGGCGCTGGCCGTCGGCTCGGCACGCTTTGTCCATTGCCTGCCGGTCGGCGGCTCGCTGGTCGCGCTGGGCGCTTGCATCGCCATCGCAGACATCGTCGTGCCGTTGGCAGCGGTGCGGCCGCTTGACTTGCCCGGACGTTTCGTGCTGGCCGGGTTTGCATTTCTGATCGCCACCATGACGCTTGGCTTGCTGCTGGCTCTCGGTTTGACCGTGCCGGCGTCGGCACCGGCGCTGGCGCCGCTGGTCGGTGGTGGTGTCGGCTATCACGCGCTGGCTGGGATTGGCGGCTGGTTTACGCTGATCGCGATCGGCGTCAGCTACAAGCTGCTGCCGATGTTCATGCTGGCGCCTGAAAAACGTGGCTGGGTGGGAGACGGCGTGCTGATATTGACCGCTGGCGGTTTTCTGGCGACGGTGGCTGCCGAACTAGTGCAGCTGTTTGTCCCGACCAATGCGCTGCCGCTGGTCAGCTGGATTGGATTTGGCTGCGTGGCGGCCGGGATCGTGTTGTACCTGATTGATGTGGTGCGAATGTACCGCACGCGGCGGCGCACGCTGATCGAGCTGCAGAACCGGATGGCGGTCGGTGCGTTTGTCGCGCTCGGTGCCAGCCTGGTGCTGTTTGCGCTGCTGCTGGTGACCGGCAGCGTCGCCCGCTACGTCGGCGTGCTCGGTTTCCTGGTGCTGTTCGGCTGGCTGTCCGGCCTTGGCTTGAGCCAGCTGTTCAAGGTGGTCGCTTTCCTCGCCTGGCTCGAACTGTTCGGCAGCAAGCTGGGCCGGGGGCCGGTGCCGCGGGTGCAGGACCTGGTCAATGAAAAGCGGGCGGCACCGTGGTTCTTGCTTTACTTCGCGGCGGTGGTAGTGGGAACCGTGGCCGGACTGTTGGGTTACCAGTCGATGTGGCGCGCCGCGGTTGCGCTCTGCATGTTGACTACCGTTCTGTTGGGAGTCGAATACTGGCGCGCCTATCGCGGCACATACGCAGCCACTGCTCCCGCTCGTCCCGCTTCATTTTCGCCGCCATTGCCTGAAGGGAAACGCCCATCATGAATACTCTCGAACCCCATACGCTTGACGTGCGCGAACAGTTGCGCAATGGCGGCGAGCCGCTGCCGCAGATCATGCAGGCGGTAGGCCAGTTGGCGCCGAATCAGCCGCTGCGCCTGCTGGCCACTTTCGAGCCGTTGCCGCTGTATGCGCTGCTGGGCCGAAAAGGCTACGGCCACAGCGCGCTGCAGCACGCTGACGGCGATTGGGAAGTGCTGTTCATGCCGGGCCAGGCAGCGGCCGCCAAGCCGGCCGCCGCGGCTGTCACGGCTGCGGCTGCCGACTGGCCGGCCCCGACTACCCATCTCGACAACCGCGGCCTGCAGCCGCCGGAGCCGATGATCCGCATCCTCGAGGCGCTCGAGCACCTGGCGCCGGGCGCGGTGCTGGCGGCGATCAATGAGCGCGACCCGGTATTTCTTTATCCGGAACTCGAAGCGCGCGGCGCGGCGATTCGTGCCGAGCCAAAAAGCGACGGCGTCCATTTACTGATTCGCAAGGGCGCGCCGGCATGAGCGCGCCAACCGTGGAGGAAGCCTACCTGGCGCTGCATGACGTCATCGATCCGGAGCTGGGCTACAACATTGTCGACATCGGCCTGGTGTACAAGCTGGAGATCGTGGAGGGCTTGCTGAAGGTGACCATGACCATGACCACGCCCGGCTGCCCGGCCCAGGACTACATCATGGGCGGCGTCGACGAGCGCGGCGCCGCGATTCCTGGCATCGACGATGTGGATATCGAACTGGTATGGGAGCCGCGCTGGTCACCGCAAATGATGTCGCCAATCGCCAAGGAATACTTCGGCATCACCGAGGACGGCGCATGACGAAAAGTCGACCTGCCGCGGAGGATGCCGTCAGCGTGTTGAATCGCCTGCTGGTACGCGCGCTGCTGGCGCTTGGCGCTGCCGGCGAAGCCGAACAGGCGTGCCGCCTGGCTGCGCAGGCCTGGTCGACATTGCGCCACGCCCACCCGCGGGAAGCCGAACGGCTGAATGGTGCATTGCATGCGCTGACCCGCAATTCTGCTGTAACGCTACCTGCTGTAATCCTACCAACTGATGGAGAAAAAGATGGCTGAGCCAAAGATCCTCGATGTCCGCACTTTCATTCCCGCCGAACGTCATCGGCTGATTTTCGCCACCTACAACGAACTGAGTCCGGGGCAAAGTTTCGTGTTGGTCAATGACCACGATCCGAAGCCACTCTATTATCAGTTCGATGCCGAGCACAGCGGCAAATTCTCCTGGGAATACAAGGAGCAGGGGCCGCAAACCTGGCGGGTCGAAATCGGCCGCGTCGGCGCTGCCTGAAGACAGCGATCGTGTCAGCGCAGGCCGCCTGTCCTGCGCTGGCGCCGCGGCATCGGCCTGGCCGCATCCGGCTGGGCCTGCTTGTCAAGCTAGTTGGCCGTGTACTGTGCATGGCGGTTGACGCCAATTCATTCCGGCCACTATAGTGTCGTGATGATTTCCGATTTCGATTACCTTTCCGAGAAAATCCGTCAACTGGCGGAGCTGGCGCAATTGCTGCGCCGGGAAAATGCCGATTTGCGCCTGCAGGCATCGGCACTGGCTTCCGAAAACGCCGAGCTCGGGCGGCGCATGCAACAGGCCCATCAACGCGTGGCGGCGCTGCTGGAAGCGGTGCCCGCCGTGACGCCGGATCAGGAGCTCGCATGACCCAACTCGATGTGATGATCATGGGCCAGGCTTACCGGCTGGCGTGCGGCGTCGGCGAGGAACAGGCCTTGCAGCAGGCGGTGACCTATCTCGACGATAAGATGTGCGCGATCCGCGATGCCGGCAAGCTGAAAGGCAACGACCGGATTGCCGTGATGGCGGCGCTCGGCATCGCTGCCGAACTGCTGGCGCTGAAATCGCCCAGCGGCCCGTTGTCCGAATTGACGATGGCAGAAGTGAAACAGAAAATCTCTGCCATGCACGAAGTGCTGGATCAGGCGCTGGCGCCGCAGGAAAATTTATTCTAAAGCCTTGCGGGACAGAGCTTGTGACGCAGCGTGGCGTGTCGAGTTGCCCACTGTGCCGCAACTGGCCAAATGTAAAATTACCGCGCCTCAACATGCCAGCAAACGGTTTGACATGTGACCTGAATAGGGTAGACTAAACATCCCTGCCGTGTTCGCCATTGCCATATATTCCTTGAACCATTTATACGCATCGGTTACGGACTTTTGTTTGATGGGAGTGCGCGTCGCTCGTTCGACGAACCCGAAGTTGAACTGCCTGTGACCACCTTGAACCGTCTTGGTTCGGGATGCCGGCAAAGCGGCACTGGCGGGGGCTGAAATTGTAAGCGGCTGCATCGATGCAGCCGCTTTTTTTATGCGGTGCCAGCCGTCTCCAGATCAGCATATGCGCTATTGGTTAATGAAATCCGAACCGGACGAGATCGGCATCGACGACGTGCTGACGGCGCCCAACCAAACCGTTGGCTGGTTCGGCGTGCGCAACTACCAGGCACGCAATTTCATGCGCGACGCGATGCGAGTCGGCGATGGTGTGCTGTTCTACCATTCCAGCTGCGCCGAACCGGGAATTGCCGGCCTGGCGGAAGTAGCCAGCACAGCGTACCCCGATCCGAGCCAGTTTGATCCGGACAGTAAATATTACGACGCCAAGGCGACGCCGGAAAACCCGCGCTGGATGCAGGTCGACGTGCGCGCCATCAAAAAAACTCCATTGATCCGCCTGCCGCAATTGCGCACCCATGCCGAACTGGCGGACATGCAATTGCTGAAACACGGCAATCGCTTGTCGATCACGCCACTGACAGCGCACGAATGGCGCTTTATCACGCAGCAGTTGCTGGCCGGCGTCTAACCACCGAAGGAATTCAATGGATCTGGGTTTGATTTTTGCGCTGCTGGTGCTGGGTTCGATAACGGGCTTTGCCGCCGGCTTGCTGGGCATCGGCGGTGGCATGTTGCTGGTGCCGTTCATCACGCTGCTGCTGAGCTTGAAGCACTTTCCCGAGCACCTGGTGGTGCACGTGGCGATCGCCACTTCGCTGGCGACCATCATGTTTACCTCGATTTCATCGGTGCGCGCGCATCACAAGCATGGTGCCGTGCAATGGCAAATCGTGGCGCTGCTGGCGCCGGGAATCTTGCTGGGGTCCTGGATCGGTCCGTGGATCGGCAAGCAGATGAATTCTTCCATGCTGGCGGCATTTTTCGGCGTGTTCGTGCTGTTGTCGGCGACGCAGATGCTGCTGAATAAAAAACCACCAGCCGCACGCGACCTGCCGCAGCGGCCCGGCATGTTCGCCGCTGGCGGCGCGATCGGCGTGCTGTCGGGGCTGGTCGGCGCCGGCGGCGGTTTCATCTCGGTGCCGTTCATGACCTGGTGCAATGTCAAGATTCACCAGGCGGTGGCGACCTCGGCCGCGCTCGGCTTCCCGATCGCGCTGGCCGGCACGCTGTCGAATATTTATTACGGCAGCGGCGTGCCGGATTTGCCGCCCGGTTCGCTCGGTTTCATTTACCTGCCGGCGCTGCTGGTGATTTCACTCGCCAGCGTTGTCATTGCGCCGCTGGGGGCGCGCACCGCGCACAAGCTGCCGGTACAGGCGCTGCGCAAGATTTTTTCGCTGATGCTGTATGCGCTGGCCGCTTACATGCTGTGGAAAGCCTTCGGCCGCTGAAGCCGCTCTTCGCGCATGGCGCGTGCGACGCCGGGTTTCAGGCCAGATATGGGCATCGCAGGAGTATGTTGAAAAAATGACCAGTGTGCGCCCGACATAAGACGCTATCATTGGGAGTATATGGGAAGGCATGTCGCTATCGCCTCCCATACTTGAGCTGCAGGCGAGGCGCACCGCGCCTGCGGCGGCGCCGCTCAGGCGTCGCGGTAACGTTCGCGCAGCAGGTTTTTCTGCACCTTGCCCATCGTGTTGCGCGGCAGCTGCTCTTCGAAAAACACTTGCTTGGGTACCTTGAAGCCGGCGATCTTTCCTTTCAGCGCGCCGATGATCTGCGCCGCCGTCAGCTGCGCGCCCGGCCGCGCGATCACCACCGCGGTCACCGCCTCGCCGAAATCGGCATGCGGCACGCCGATCACCGCCGACTCCAGCACGCCGTCGAGCTCATCGAGCACCAGCTCGATTTCTTTCGGATAGACGTTGTAGCCGCCGGAGATGATCAGGTCCTTGCTGCGGCCGACGATGGTCAGGTAGCCGTCGGCATTCCACTGGCCGACGTCGCCGGTCCGGAAATAGCCGTCGGCGGTGAATTCCTCGGCGGTCTTGTCCGGCATGCGCCAGTAGCCCTGGAACACGTTCGGCCCCTTGACCTGGATCGCGCCGGTCTGCTGCGGCGCGCACGGTGCTCCCGTGGCTTCGTCCACCACGCGCACCGACACGCCCGGCAGCGGCAGGCCGACCGTGCCGCCGATGCGCCGGCCGTGGTACGGGTTCGAGGTCAGCATGTTGGTTTCGCTCATGCCGTAGCGCTCCAGGATCGTATGGCCGGTGCGTTCGATGAACTGGTTGAAGGTATCGGTCAGCAGCGGCGCCGAGCCGGAGACGAACAGCCGGATGTGGGCGCAGGTCGCGCGCGTGAAGGCGGCGTCGGCCAACAGCCGCACATAGTAGGTCGGCACGCCCATGAAGACGGTGGCGCGCGGCAGCTGCCGGATCACCTGGGCGGCGTCGAACTTGGGCAGGAAGATCATCTTGCTGCCGTTCAGCAGCGCCCCGTTCGACGCCACGAACAGGCCGTGCACGTGGAACAGCGGCAGCGCGTGCAGCAGCACGTCGCCCGCCTGCCAGTGCCAGTACTCGCGCAGCACCTTGGCATTGGCCGCCAGGTTGTGGTGGGACAGCATCGCGCCCTTGCTGCGGCCGGTGGTGCCGGAGGTGTACAGAATCGCCGCCAGCGTCGTCCGGCTGACGCGCGACCGTCTCGAAGCGGTCGGGCTGATGGGCGGCGCGCGCCAGCAGCGAGCCGGAATTCCTGCCGTGCTGCGCTTCGCCCAGCGTAAACACGTGCTGCGTGCCCGACTTGAAGGCGATCTGCGCCACCCAGCCGAAATTCTCCGGCGCGCACACCACCACCGCCGGCTCGGCGTCGCCGATGAAGTATTCCAGCTCGGCGGCCCGGTAGGCGGGATTCAGCGGCAGGTAGGTGTAGCCGGCGCTCAGCGTCGCCAGATAAAGAAACAGCGCTTCCGGCGATTTTTCGACCTGCACCGCGATGCGCGCATCCGGCGGCAGGTTCAGGCTGGCCAAGAGGTTGGCGATTTTCGCGGTGGCGCGTTCGAGGTCGCGCCAGCTGTAAAAATGGCCGTCGTGGGTCTCGATGCAGCAGGCGTCCTTATCTTGCGGAAAATTTGCTTCCAGCAGGGCGTACAGATTGGCGTTCATCGATGGCAAAGGCAAATGGAAAAAAGCGGATCAGCGCGCGGCCGGCTGCTGCGCCGGATGGCGGTAGGCCAGCCACAGCAGGACGAGGCCGAGCGCGATCATCGGCAGCGACAGCATCTGTCCGGCCGAGATGGTCCAGCCGGCGAACGTCACTTCATAGTCCGGCATGCGGAAATATTCGGTGAAGAAGCGGGCGCAGCCGTAGCCGCAGCGCGAACACGCCGGACACCGCCATATGCGGACGCGGCTTGCGCGCATACAGCCACAGGATGATGAACAGCAGCACGCCGTCGACCAGCGCCTGGTAGATCGGCGACGGATGGCGCGGCAGGCTGTCGACGTTGGGCCAGATCATGGCCCACGGCAGGGACGGGTCGGCGACGCGTCCCGGCAGTTCGGCGTTGATGAAGTTGCCGATGCGGCCGAAGGCATAGCCGAGCGGCACCATCGGCGCGATGAAATCCATGATGTCCATCAGCTTGCGGCCGCGCTTTCTGCCCCACATCGCCATCGCGATCATCACGCCCAGGAAGCCGCCGTGGAACGACATGCCGCCTTTCCAGACCGCGAAGATTTCGAGCGGATGGCTGAAGTAGAACACCGGGTGGTAGAACAGCACTTCGCCCAGCCGGCCGCCGATCACCACGCCCAGCACGCCGTAGAACAGCATGTCGTCCAGGTCTTCCTTCTTCCAGCCGGCGGCGGCGATGTGCGGCTGGCGCATGCGCAGGCGGCCCAGCGCGATGAACTGGATGAAGGCCAGCAGGTACATCAGGCCGTACCAGCGCACCGCCACGGGGCCGATGGAAAAGGCGATCGGGTCGGGCATCGGGTGGATCAGCATTTATCGTTTCTTTCGCAGTAATTCCAAAAAGGCGGCCAGCACCGGCGAGCGATTGTCGCGGCGCCAGGCGAGGCCGGTTTCGACCAGCGGCACCGGCTCGGCCAGCGCGCGGTATTCGACGCCGGGGCGCTTCAGGTTCGACACCGATTGTGGCACAAGTGCGATCCCCATGCCGGCCGACACCAGGCCGACGATGGTCTGCATCTGGATCGCTTCCTGGCCGATGCGCGGCGTCAGCCCGGCGCCGTGGAAGCAGGCCAGGATCGCGTCGTGCAGCGCGGGCGCGATGCGGCGCGGGAAGATGATCAGCGGCGCATCGGCCAGCAGCGGCAGTGCGACGCGCTGCTGGCCGCGCAGCTGCTTCATGCCCTTGGGCGCCGCCAGCACCAGCGGCTCCTTCAGCAGCGGCAGGTAGTCGAGCTCGATCCTGCGCGCTCCGGCAGCGGCGGGATCAGCAGGCCGGCATCGATGCGCTGCTGCGCCAGGTCTTCCAGCTGCATGTCGGAGGTCGCTTCGCGCAAGTCGATCTGCACTTGCGGCCAGGCTTCGCGGAATTCGCGCAGCAGCGGCGGCAGCACGCTGTAGTCGGCGGTCGAGACGAAGGCCAGCGACAGCGTGCCGGAGGCGCCGGCGGCGGCGCGCCGCGCCAGCTCGGGCAGGGCGGCCGGCCTGCTGCAGGATGCGGCGCGCTTCCGGCAGCAGCGCGGCACCGGCCGCCGTCAGGGCGACGCTGCGCTGGCTGCGCTCGAACAGCAGGGTGCCGAGCGTGGCTTCCAGCGCCTGGATGGTTTGCGACAAGGGCGGCTGCGTCATGTGCAGGCGCGCGGCGGCGCGGCCGAAATGCATTTCTTCGGCCACCGCGACGAAATAGCGCAACTGGCGCAGCTCGAGATTCCGCACTTTCGCGGATTCATATGCATTCCATATCAATCATCATGGAATCATATATTTGACAGCGTAGGGCGCGCAAGGCAAGCTAGCAAAATTCCCGCTTTAAATTTTCCGTCCCGGAGGTCAGCATGGCATTCAATCGTCGTTCCAAAAACATTACCCAGGGCGTCGCCCGCAGCCCGAACCGCTCGATGTACTACGCGATGGGTTACGAAAAGGAAGATTTCGACAAGCCGATGATCGGCATCGCCAACGGCCATTCGACCATCACGCCCTGCAACTCCGGCCTGCAGAAGCTGGCCGACATCGCGATTTCCGCGGTCAAGGAAGCCGGCGCCAATCCGCAGGTGTTCGGCACGCCGACGATTTCCGACGGCATGTCGATGGGCACCGAAGGCATGAAGTATTCGCTGATTTCGCGCGAAGTGATCGCCGACTGCATCGAAACCGCCGTCAACGGCCAGTGGATGGACGGCTGCGTGGTGATCGGCGGCTGCGACAAGAACATGCCGGGCGGCATGATCGCGATGGCGCGCACCAACGTGCCCAGCATCTACGTCTACGGCGGCACCATCAAGCCGGGCCACTGGAAGGGCAAGGACCTGACCATCGTCTCGGCGTTCGAAGCGGTCGGCGAATTTTCTGCCGGGCGCATGTCGCAGGAGGATTTCGACGGCATCGAGCGCAACGCCTGCCCGTCGTCCGGCTCGTGCGGCGGCATGTACACCGCCAACACCATGTCGTCCTCGTTCGAGGCGCTCGGCATGTCGCTGCTGTATTCCTCGACCATGGCCAATCCGGACGACGAAAAGGTCGGCTCCGCCGCGCAGTCGGCGCGCGTGCTGGTGGAAGCGGTCAAGGCGATCTGAAGCCGCGCGACATCATCACCCGCAAGTCGATCGAGAACGCGGTGGCGGTGATCATGGCCACCGGCGGTTCGACCAACGCCGTGCTGCACTACCTGGCGATCGCGCACGCGGCCGAGGTGGAGTGGACGCTGGATGATTTCGAGCGCATGCGGCATCGGGTGCCGGTGATCTGCGATCTGAAGCCGTCCGGCCAATACGTGGCGACCGATCTGCATGCCGCCGGCGGCATTCCGCAAGTGATGAAGGTATTGCTGAACGCCGGCCTGATGCATGGCGATTGCATCACGATCACGGGCCGCACGCTGGCCGAGGAACTGGCCAACATTCCGGATGTGCCGCGCACCGATCAGAAGGTGATCCGCACCATCGACCACGCGCTGTACAAGGAAGGCCACCTGGCGATCCTGAAAGGCAATCTGTCGCCGGAAGGCTGCGTGGCCAAGATTACGGGCCTGAAAAACCCGGTGATCACCGGCCCGGCCCGCGTGTTCGATGATGAATACACCGCGATGGACGCGATCCTGGCCGATGGCATCAAACCGGGCGACGTGCTGGTGCTGCGCTATCTGGGGCCGAAAGGCGCGCCTGGCATGCCGGAAATGCTGGCGCCGACCTCGGCGCTGATCGGCAAGGGCCTGGGCGAATCGGTCGGCCTGATTACCGACGGCCGCTTCTCGGGTGGCACCTGGGGCATGGTGGTCGGCCACGTGGCGCCGGAAGCCTATGCCGGCGGCACCATCGCGCTGGTGCAGGAAGGCGATTCGATCACCATCGACGCCCACCAGCAATTGATCCAGCTGAACGTGGCGGACGAAGAAATCGCACGTCGCCGCGCCGAGTGGAAGGCGCCAGCGCCACGCTATACACGCGGCGTGTTGGGCAAATTCGCCAAGCTGGCGTCATCGGCCAGCAAGGGCGCGGTGACCGATTAAAAGAACAGTAACGGAGTATGCACTGCAAACGGCCGTTCCATATCCGGAAACGACATGTGGCTAAGGGAGTATGTGATTGAGTAATGGAGATATGGAACAAGCGGCAGGGCGGGGACGGGCTTTTGCCCGTGCCGCCTGATGCTGGCGCGTCAGCGTTTGCGGCGCGGGTCTTCGAAGGTTTTTTTGACGCGTTCGGCGCGGATTTTTTCCAGCTGTTCGTGCGCGCGGCGCTTGTCGCGGCCGGTCAACCGTTCGCCGAATTCAAACCAGAGGAAGGCGATCGCCATCAGGCCGGCAACCCACCACCAGGAAAGTTGGGCAAATGGCCCGATTTCAAAAAAACGTAGTGCCGACAACAGCACAATCACAATGATCAACGGCATGGCAGGCTCCTTTGTCGCAGAATATGGGCAAACCGCAAGCTGGTCAACTATGCAACGCTGTTGAGCCTTGCATCGATAAAGGCATTTTTAGAGAGAGATTCACGGTAAAATGACTCAGACATTTTTTTGGGAGAAACGAATGAAACGTGCTTTACTGCTTGGGCTGGTTTTGACGGCATTTGCTTCCGGATCCGCCATGGCCAACGCCGATTTGGCGAAATCGAAGAACTGCATGGCATGTCATGCGGTAGGCAACAAAGTGGTTGGCCCGGCTTTCAAGGATGTTGCGGCAAAATTTGCAGGGAAAAAAGGTGCTGAAGACGAGTTGGTCCAGCGCGTGCTGAAAGGCAGCAGCGGCGCCTGGGGTCCGGTTCCGATGCCGGCCAACACGCAAGTGAGCGACGCCGAGGCGCACACCTTGGTCAAATGGATCTTGTCGTTGAAATAGGCCATTTCCGGCATGACAAAGCGCTCCGAGGAGCGCTTTTTTTTGCCTGTCAAAATCGGCATCGCGCGCTGTGGGCGCCGGAGATATCGAAGGGAGCGGATATGGTTGCGGCGGCGCCCGCTGCCGCTCCAAAAAAAAGCCCGGGTCCGAAGACCCGGGCACTGTCTGCTGCGTGTGCGGCTGTCGATTACTTGGTAACGGCCAACACGACGCGCTTGCCGTCGCGGTAGGTGTACAGCGTCAACGTGCCTTCTTTCATGTCGCCTTTTTTATCGAACTCGATCGGGCCGGTCACACCTTTGTAGTGGATCTTGGCCAGTTCAGGCAGATATTTTTTCGGCTCGACCGAATCGGCTTTTTGCATCGCAGCCACCATGACCATCGTTGCGTCGTAGGTGTACGGAGCATACAGTTTCACGTTGGTGCCGAATTTTTTCTCGTAACGGGCCTTGAAGTCTTCCAGGCCTTTTTTGTCGCTATCCACCACACCGCCGGCTTCAGCGCAGACGACTTGGTCATTAGCCATGCCGTCACCTGCCAGCGTCGGCAGTTGCTCGGTACAGATGCCGTCGCCACCCATGAACTTGGCGTTAATGCCAAGTTGTTTCATCTGACGCAGCATTGGGCCGCCCACTGCATCCATGCCGCCGAAGAAAATAACTTCCGGATTCTTGGCCTTGATCGCGGTCAGAATGGCGTTGAAATCGGTCGCCTTGTCATTGGTGAACTGCTGCGACACGACTTGCGCGCCTTTGCCTTTTGCACCCTTGGAAAATTCTTCCGCTACGCCTTGACCGTAGGCGGTACGGTCGTCGATGACGGCAATATTTTTCGCCTTCAGGATTTGCACGGCGTAGCGCCCCAGCGTGCCGCCCAGCTGGCCGTCGTTAGCAACGACGCGGAACGCCGTGTTGAAGCCTTGCTGCGTATATTTTGGGTTGGTGGCGGAGGCGGAAATTTGCGGAATTCCAGCATCGAAGTAGATTTTCGAGGCAGGAATCGTGGTGCCGGAGTTCAAGTGACCGATGACCCCTTTGACGCCGGCGTCCACCAGTTTTTGCGCGGCCGCGGTGCCTTGTTTCGGATCGGCGGCATCGTCTTCGCCAATCAGTTCAAACTTGATTTTTTTGCCGCCGATCGTGACGCCTTTTGCATTCAACTCATCGATCGCCATGCGCGAACCGTTTTCATTATCCTTGCCAAGGTGAGCGATCGCGCCAGATAGAGGGCCAACGTGGCCGATCTTGACGACTTGCTCTTGTGCGGCGGCGGTACCGGCCAGCGCGAAAGCAATCGCGCCGGCCAGTGGGATCAGTTTTGTATTGAACTGCATATGATTTCCTCCTAAGGATTGATATACGATGTGCTTGCAGCAACTCTACTTATTTATTCAGATTTCTGAATAACCAGACGGTACAACATAAAAAACCGTTAGCAAAGAGTTTTTCTGCGGTTTTTTTCATAATGGACAACTTTTATATGCCCGCTTTCCAAACACTTGACAGGATCGATCGCAAGCTGCTGAATTTGCTGCAGCAGGACAATCAGACGCCGACCAGAACGCTGGCTGAAAAAGCGCATATCTCGCAACCGACCTGTTTGCGCCGCATCCGCGACTTGCGGCAGGCCGGAATCGTCGACGCTGACGTCGCGCTAGTCAATCCATTTGCATTGGGATACGGCATGCTGGCGTTTCTGGAAATCTCCCTGAACAACCAGTCGGACGAGCAAATGCACCAATTCGAACTGCGCATGAGTCGGGAGGCAGAGGTGATGCAGTGTTATTTTGTCTCGGGCGACTATGATTATTTTGTGGTCGCCCATGTGCTGGATATGGATGCCTATTACCAGTTCGTGCGCCGTGTCATTACAGGATCGGGCAACGTGCGCCATTTCCAGTCGCGCTTTCCAATGAAACGAGTCAAGTTTGCCACTCGTATTGCATTCGATGAACACGCCGCCGAGGTCAATGTGCGGGCGGGTCACTAGCAGCTTGTGTCCCGCGCTGGAGTCAGGCCAGGCAGGGCGATGGCGGTCCTGCGCTGATCACGCCTCGACGGCGTGCGTGGTTGCCACCTGCGGCGCGCGGCGTGGCAAGCCGGTAAACGCGAAATCGACTTCCGGCTGACGGCCGCAGATGATATCGGCAATCGCCCGCCCCGAGCCGCAACCCATGGTCCAACCCAGCGTCCCGTGTCCGGTATTCAGGTACAGGTTGCTGAATCGGCTTTTGCCGACATACGGCACGTTGGATGGCGTCAATGGCCGCAGTCCAGTCCAATATGCCGGATTTGAGTAATCGCAGGCATCCGGGAACAGTTCACGCGCCCGGCGGGTTAGGGCTTCGCAGCGCGTCATGTTCAGGTCGCGCGTGTAGCCGTTCAATTCGCAGGTGCCGGCAACCCGCAGCCGATCGCCTAGCCGCGAAAACACCAGTTTGTGACCGTCGTCGGTCAGCGACACGGTAGGGGCGGCATCGGGATTGGTGATCGGGTAGGTCGCCGAGTAGCCTTTGCCCGGATAGACCATCAAATCAATTCCTAGCGGTTTCAATACGGGCACCGAAAAACTGCCCATTGCCATGACGAAGGCGTCTGCGCGCAGCACTTGATGGTGGCCTTCGGCATCGATGATTTCAACGCCGCTGATTTTAGCGAAGGCGCCGGACCCTTCGGTCAACAAGCGCGTGACGGTAGTGTTGAATTTGAAGTTGATGCCGGCGGCAGCCGCCTTTTGTGCCAGTCCGACCGTGAATTTGTAAATGTCGCCGGATTCGTCGGTTGCGGTAAAGTCACCGCCGACGATCTTGTCGCGGATGCGCGCCAGCGCCGGTTCGATGCGGACCACTTCGTCGGCGCTGATCGATTCGCGTGGGCAGCCCAGATCACGCATCAGTTTCGCCATCGGCAGCGATTCGTCAAATTCCTTCTTGTCGGTATAAAAATGCAAGATGCCGGCGGTCAGGCAATCATAGTCGATGCCTGTTTCCGCGCGCACCGATTGCAGGGTCTGGCGGCTGTATTCGGAGATCGCGACAATCTGGCGAATGTTGTCGGCGGTGCGTGCCGGCGTACATTCGCGCAAGAAATTCAGGGCCCATTTCCATTGCAGCCATTCAGGGCGGAAACGATACAGTAATGGCGCGTCTTCCTGTCCCAGCCATTTCAGCACCTTCATTGGTGCCGATGGATTGGCCCAGGGTTCGGCGTGCGAGACGGAGATCTGGCAGCCGTTGGCGAAACTGGTTTCCTGCGCCGCTCCAGGCTGGCGCTCGATGACGGTCACGTCGTGGCCGGATTTGTTCAAAAACCAGGCGGAAGCCGTGCCGACGATCCCGGAACCCAAAACGATGACTTTCATGCCGATCCCCTTGTTGTATTGGGACTGATTGTAAGAAATTCGGCATTATTTATGTATTCAATGTAGGGCTATAAATTTTTATATTTAAATAAATACTTCATCAATTTATCGATTTTAAAACATAATTCAAAGAGGACTATTCGTTTGTAAAATCAGGGTCGTGGCTGTTTTTGGCTCGTGTCGCGGCAATCATCGCTTCCAGTTCATGCCGCACGTCGTGTCGAATTTCCATTGCCAGATTCGCCGCAATCGCATGCAGCCTGTCCGACAGATGGTCTTCCAGTCGCTCCCCTAGCAAGGTATCAAAGCGGGTCTGGAGTTGGGTCACGATTCTTTCCAGCACCATGTCGGCCACGCGGTTGAACTCATCCCGGCTCAGGGGTGATGCCGGCACGGCGTTGGCGTCGGGGGTGCGATCCGCGCTCGGCGGCAGTGGCTGGTCGCTCGAGGCCACCGGTCGGGTCGCCTCCACAATGACTTCGGTCAAGACCGGAATCCCGGCATCCGAGGAGAAAGGTTTCATGCGCCCTCGATAACGTGGTGTTGCAGCAGATAGCCGCGGTCTTTGTAGAACGTCCACCGCTCGCGACCGCTGGCGACGTCGCCGTCAGCACGCCCGACGATTTCAATCACACGTTCGAAACGCGCAAATTGCGCCGCCGCGTGGCTGGATAAATTGATCAGCAACTGATGGTGCGGTAAATCGTCGGCGTCGTGCGGTGCCAGCACGATCGGCGTCTGTGCAGCCAGCGGGTCGTCCGACGTGACGTGCGGCAGGAAATCCGGCGCGGAAAAAATCCACAGCGCCTGGTCCAGGGCGTCGCGCTGTTCATCATCTGCAGTCAGCAAAATGATCCGGTTGTCGGCCGCGTGCGCCTTGCGCGCCAACCGGCAGGCATAAGCGATGCGATCACCGATATTGCTGTGAAAATCGATGCGGGTCATGACGGCATAACGGCGGACATGGGCGATTCTCCAGGAAATGGGCGGTCGGGCGGCTTGCTGTTGGCAAACCTCAGAAGCGGAATCCGGATGGGGAATTGTTGGCCGGTGCGGGCGGCTGGCGCGTCGCGGTCGCAGTGGGCGGCACCGCATCCTGGGTGGCCTTCGGCTTTTCGCCCGCTGCTGGCACGACTCCGGGCCGCTGATAGCTTGCCGGCAGCTGGCTGGTTGTCGGATAACCGGCAGCGCTAAGCGCTGCATGCCAGGCATCGGTTTCGAAGCCCTGTTTTTTTTGGCCGCCGATGCTCAGCAAGGGTAGTTGCTGATCGCCACCTGCCTGGCGCAGTACCGCCAGATCTTCGTTGGTATTCACCGTTTTTTCGGCGAATGGAATTCCGCGCTGTCCGAGCAAATCGCGGCCTTCGTCGCACGGTTTGCATTTTCCTGTCGTGTATAGGATGACCGGGTTTTGCTTTAGTGCTGCAGCCAAGACGGGTGGTAGTTCGTCGCTATTGGCCTGGCTGGAGGCCTTTTTTTCGATGTGTGCGGCGCTGGCTGGCGGCATGTCGCTGTAAGTTACTCGGCCATCCGTTCCAATCGACTTGTAGAGCTGGGCGCTGGCGACAGCCGCGTACAGCAGGGTTGCCAGGCAAAAAAGCAAGGCTGCTTTCTTCTTCATGTGGTTTTCCTTATGCGTCTTGCCACCTAATGACTGCCAGCCGCCATGCCGCTGTGGCGCAGCAAGGCGTCGATTTCAGGCGCCCGCCCGCGAAATGCCCGGAACGATTCCAGCGCCGGTCGAGACCCGCCTACCGCGAGGATCTCCTGTTGAAAGCGCTGGCCGGTTTCAACCGAGACGATGTTGCCACTGGCCGCTGCGGCTTCCTCGAAGGCGCTATAGGCGTCAGCCGACAGGACTTCCGCCCATTTGTAGCTATAGTACCCGGCAGCATAGCCGCCCGCGAAAATATGGCTGAACGAATCTTGAAAGCGGTTAAATGGTGGTGGCGTCACGACCGCGACCTGCTGTCGTACCTGGTCCAGAACCTGCTGCACGGTGCGGGTGCCGGCCGGATCGTAATCGCAGTGCAAGTGCATATCGAACAGTGAAAATTCGACCTGGCGCAGCGCCTGCAACCCGGCGTGGAAATTGCGGGCGGCGATCATCTTGTCGAACAGCGTGCGTGGTAGCGGCTGGCCAGTTTCTGCATGGGCGCTCATATGCCGCAGTACGTCCCATTCCCAGCAAAAATTTTCCATGAATTGCGAGGGCAGTTCCACCGCATCCCACTCAACGCCGGAAATACCGGAAACGCCAAGTTCTTCGACCTGGGTCAGCATGTGGTGCAGACCGTGGCCAAATTCGTGGAACAGCGTGATGACCTCGTCGTGGGTGAAAAACGCCGGCTGGCTCTTGCCGTCGCTGGTGACTGGCTCCGAGAAATTGCAGGTCAGGTAGGCGATCGGTGTTTGCAGGCCGTGCTCGGTGCGGCGGCGTCCACGCGCATCGTCCATCCAGGCGCCACCGCGCTTGCCCTTGCGCGCGTACAGGTCGAGATAGAACTGTCCCACCAGTTCCATGCCGGCCGCACCCTTGCGTTCGATGCGGAAGAACTTGACGTCCGGATGCCAGACCGGCGCCGTGTCGGGCTTGATTTCCACTGAAAACAGCTGCTGCACCAGGTGGAACAAGCCGTCGATCACCTTCGGTTCCGGGAAGTATTGCTTGACTTCCTGTTCCGAGAACGCATAGCGCTGTTGGCGCAGTTTTTCGGCGGCGTAGGTCATGTCCCATGCCTGCAGCGCATCGAGGCCGAGTTCGCTTTTGGCAAACGCCTGCAATTCGGCGAGGTCATGTTCGGCAAATGGCCGTGCCCGGCGCCCCAGGTCTTCCAGGAAGTCGATGACTTGCTGCGGGCTCTGCGCCATTTTCGGCTCCAACGACAATTCGGCGAAATTGGCAAAACCGAGCAGTTGCGCCTCTTCACGGCGCAACTTCAGGATCTCGACGATATTTTGCGTGTTGTCCCATTGCGCGCACTGGCTGAACACGGTGCCAAGTTCGGACGCCTTGGTGGCATTGGCGCGGTAGATTTGCTCGCGCAGCGCCCGATTATCGGCGTATTGCAGCACCGGGAAATACGACGGGAAATGCAGCGTAAATTTGAATCCGGCGCGCTCGTCCTTTTCCGCCGCGCCGCGCGCCGCCTGCTTGACGTCGTCCGGCAAGCCCGCCAACTCCGCTTCCTGTTCAACGAACAGCGCATAGTCATTGGTCGCATCCAGGATGTTTTCGGAGAAGCGTGTACTCACCGCTGCGTGCGCCTCCTGAATGGCTGCAAAGCGCTGCTTCTGCTCTGGCGGCAGCTCGGCGCCGCCCAGCCGGAAATCACGCAGGGCATTATCCAGAATTTTTTTGCGCGCGACGGAAAGCGAAGAGTATTGTGGGCTGGCCTTGAGCGCCTGGTATTTTTCGAAGAGTGCCTGATTTTGCGCCATCGCTGTCCAGAACTCGACGATGCGGGGCTGGTTTTCATTGTAGGCGGCGCGCAGTTCCGGTGTGTCGGCAACGGCATTCAAATGGCCGACGATGCCCCAGGCGCGGCTCAACTGCTCAGTGGCGTTTTCCAGCGGCTCGACAAAATTTTCCCAGGTCACCTCTGGCAATGGCGCTTCCAATTGCGCGACAACGCTGTTGCAGCGCCCCAGCAAGACGGTGACAGCCGGCGCCACGTGTTGCGGCAAAATCTGGTCAAAACGGGCCAGCCCAGAAAAATCCAGCAGCGGATTGGAGGAAATAGCTTTAATGTCTGCAACAGCGCTCATCAGATCTCATTTCTCGTGAATTTCGTTTCTTTCCGCGGCTTCAACGGTGTTGACCAGCAACATTGTGATGGTCATCGGTCCGACACCGCCGGGCACTGGCGTGATGTGGCCGGCGACTTCCTTGATGTTGGAAAAGTCGACATCACCGCATAATTTTCCTTGATCGTCGCGGTTCATGCCGACATCAATCACAACGGCACCTGGCTTGACCATGTCGGCCGTAATCAGATTGCGTTTGCCGGTGGCGGCCACCAGGATATCTGCTTGGCGGGTGTGGTGACCGAGGTCGCGGGTCTTGGAATTGCAGATGGTGACGGTAGCACCGGCCTGCAAGAGCAGCATCGCTTGCGGTTTGCCGACGATATTCGATGCGCCGACCACCACCGCGTGGGCGCCGCGCACCGGATACTGGATCGACTCCAGCATCTTCATGATGCCGTATGGAGTGCACGGACGAAACAGCGGCTGGCCGGTCATCAGCAGACCGGCATTGCTGACATGAAAGCCGTCCACGTCCTTTTCCAGTGCGATCGCCTCGATCACCTTGTGGGCGTTGATGTGCGGCGGCAGTGGCAGTTGCACCAGGATGCCGTGGATGCGTGGATCGGAATTCAGAGCATCGATCCGCGCCAGCAGTGCCGCTTCACTGAGCTCGGCGTCGTATTTTTCAAATACCGAATGGATGCCGTTGTCTTCGCAAGCCTTGATTTTGTTGCGTACGTAGACATGGGAAGCGGCGCTGTCGCCTACCAGGATGACCGCCAGACCGGGCTGCCGGCCGCGTTTTGTCAACGCGGCCGCGCGTTTCGCCACGTCGGTGCGCAGTTGGCGGGAGAGCAAATTTCCATCGATGATTTGAGCGGTCATGGTATTGAAGGGGCGAAAGGCGGGTAAAAACAGCATTATAAGATGCGCCGGCAACGTCTTCGGGCAAATGAAGTTAGCGTTTTACCCGTATCGCGTCACCTGTTATTTCACATTATAAAAATCATTCCCGTAATTTGGAAATTGAAAAAAGTACTGCTAGAATAGGTTGACGGATGCTCCACAAGGGGCAAACTAACTAATAGGGACTCGATCGACAGTACCGGGTCGGTCGGCTTTCCCGGACTAACAGGAGACGCGACATGTCAGCTCAAATTAATCAATTGGCCGAGCAGGCTGCCAACGACCCCGACGTCATGGAAACGCGGGAGTGGTTGGATGCCCTCGAGTCGGTCGTTGAAAACGAAGGTCCCGAGCGCGCCCATTACCTGATGGAGCGCATGCTCGATCTGGCCCGCCGCCGCGGCGCGCATATTCCATTCTCCAGCAATACCGCGTATGTCAACACGATTCCGGCGCATATGGGCGAGCCTTGCCCGGGCAACCTGGAATATGAAGAGCGGCTGCGTTCCTGGATGCGCTGGAATGCGATGGTGATGGTCAACAAGGCCAATCGGATTGATCCCGACCTGGGCGGTCACCTGGCCAGTTTCGCCTCGCTGGCGACCATGCTGGGCATCGGTTTCAACCATTTCTGGCACGCTCCATCCGAAGGGCATGGCGGTGACCTATTGTATTTGCAAGGCCATTCCTCGCCTGGCATCTACGCGCGCGCGTTCCTGGAAGGGCGTCTCTCCGAAGAGCAATTGTTGAACTTCCGGCGCGAAGTCGATGGCCACGGCTTGTCCTCCTATCCACATCCGAAATTGATGCCGTCGTTCTGGCAGTTCCCGACCGTCTCGATGGGGCTCGGGCCGCTGATGTCGATCTACCAGGCGCGCTTCCTGAAATATCTGCATGCCCGCGACCTGGCCGATACCGCCAACCGCAAGGTGTGGGCATTCTGCGGCGACGGCGAGATGGACGAGCCAGAATCAATGGGCGCGATCGGCATGGCCGGCCGCGAAAAGCTCGACAACCTGGTGATGGTGGTCAACTGCAACCTGCAGCGGCTGGACGGTCCGGTGCGCGGCAACGGCAAGATCATCCAGGAGCTGGAAGCCGAATTCCGCGGCGCCGGCTGGAACGTGATCAAGGTCATCTGGGGCAGCTACTGGGACGAACTGTTCGCGCGCGACAAGGAAGGCATCCTGCAGCGTGTGATGATGGAAACCGTGGATGGCGAGTACCAGAACTACAAGTCGCGCGACGGCGCCTACGTGCGCAAGCACTTCTTCGGCAAGCATCCGAAGCTCTTGGAACTGGTGTCGAAGATGTCGGACGACGACATCTGGCGCCTGCAGCGCGGCGGCCACGACCCGCACAAGATCTATGCCGCCTACAAGCAGGCAGTGGAGCACAAGGGGCAGCCGACCGTCCTGCTGATCAAGACCGTCAAGGGCTTCGGCATGGGCCGTTCGGGCGAGGCCAAGAACACCGCGCACCAGACCAAGAAGCTGGATGACGAGGCGATCCGCGAGATGCGCGACCGCTACGGCATCCCGATCCCGGACGACCAACTGCCGCAACTGCCGTTCTTCAAGCCGGCCGACGATGCGCCGGAAATCAAGTATCTGCACGAGCGTCGCCAGGCGCTGGGCGGATATCTGCCGCAGCGTCGGATGAAAGCCGACGAGACGCTGCCGGTACCGCCGCTGTCCGCGTTCCAGGCGATCCTCGACGCCACTCCCGAAGGGCGTGAAGTCTCGACCACGCAGGCCTTTGTGCGCGTGCTGGCGGTGCTGCTGCGCGACGCCAATCTGGGCAAGCGGATCGTCCCGATCCTGGTCGACGAGTCGCGCACCTTCGGTCTGGAAGGCCTGTTCCGCCAGATCGGCATCTTCAGCCAGCAGGGCCAGCTGTACGAACCGGTGGATCGCGACCAGGTGATGTACTACCGCGAGGACAAGGCCGGACAGCTGTTGCAGGAAGGGATCAACGAAGCGGGCGGCATGTGCTCGTGGATTGCGGCGGCGACTTCGTATTCGTCGAACAACCGCGTGATGATTCCGTTCTACGCCTATTACTCGATGTTCGGCTTCCAGCGTTTCGGCGATCTGGCTTGGGCCGCCGGCGACATGCGGGCGCGCGGCTTCCTGCTCGGCGGCACCGCCGGCCGCACCACGCTGAACGGCGAAGGCTTGCAGCACGAGGATGGCCACAGCCATGTGGTGGCATCGACGATTCCGAACTGCATTCCGTACGACCCGACCTTCTCGCATGAGGTGGCGGTCATCGTGCAGGATGGCCTGAAGCGGATGGTCGAGAATCAGGAGGACGTGTTCTATTACATCACCCTGATGAACGAAAACTACAGCCAGCCTGGATTCAAGCCGGGGCAGGAGGAAGGCATCCTGAAAGGCTTGTACCTGCTGCAGGAAGGCGCCAAGAAATCCAAGCTGCGCGTGCAGCTGATGGGCTCCGGCACGATTTTGCGCGAATCCATCGCCGCCGCCGAGCTGCTGAAGAACGATTGGGGCGTCGACGCCGACGTCTGGTCGGCACCGTCCTTCACCTTGCTGGCGCGCGACGGCCAGGCGGTGGAACGCTGGAACCTGCTGCATCCGGCGGAGAAGCCGCGCGTTGCGCACGTCACGCAGTCGCTGCAGGACAGCAGCGGCCCGATCATCGTCAGCACCGACTACATGCGCACCTTTGCCGAACAGATTCGCGCCTTCATACCGAAAGGCCGTAGCTACAAGGTGCTCGGCACCGACGGCTTCGGCCGCTCCGATACCCGCGCCAAGCTGCGTGAGTTCTTCGAGGTCGACCGCCATTTCGTGACGATTGCGGCGCTCAAGTCCCTGGCCGACGAAGGCGCGATTCCTGCCTCCACCGTAGCGCAGGCGATTGCAAAATACGATATAAATCCGGAAAAGCCGAATCCGGTGACGGTGTAACTCTCAATAATTAATTCCTTTGCCTTCAGGCAAGGCTGGAACCGATTCCTGGCAAAGCCGGAATCGGTTCCAGCCCAGCTTGTGCCTTGCAAGCGAAGGAGCATAACGGAGCTAAAACGATGGGTATGGTAGAAGTGAAAGTCCCGGATATCGGCGATTTCAAGGAAGTGGAAGTGATCGAATTGCTGGTCAAGGCGGGCGATACGGTGAAGGTAGACCAGTCGCTGATCACGGTGGAGTCGGACAAGGCGAGCATGGAGATTCCGTCGAGCCATGCCGGGGTGGTGAAGGAATTGAAGGTCAAGATGGGCGACAAGGTGGCGGAAGGGTCGCTGGTGCTGCTGCTGGAGGAAAGCGGCGCGGCGGCCGAAGCGGCGCCAGCCCCCGCTGCTGCTGCCCCGGCACCCGCCGCTGCTCCCGCTCCCGCTCCTGCGCCCGCCACTGCGGCGCCGGCGCCCGCTGCACCCGCGCCAGCCGCTGCAATGGAAGAAGCCCCGCGCGCCAGGACGGTGCCGACCGCGGCCCTGGAGCCGCGCGAGGCGGGCGGTCCCAAGCCACATGCGTCGCCATCGATCCGCAAGTTCGCGCGCGAACTCGGCGTCGATCTGACGCAAGTTGCCGGCAGCGGCCCGAAAGGGCGCATCCTGCATACCGACGTGCAGAATCATGTCAAGGCTGTCATGGCCGGCGGCGCGTCCGCCGGCGCGGCCCAGGGCGGCGGCACTGGCCTGGGCTTGCTGCCCTGGCCCTCGCTGGATTTTTCCAAATTCGGCGCCACCGAGTTGTTGCCGCTGTCGCGCATCAAGAAATTGAGCGGACCGAATTTGCACCGCAACTGGGTCATGATTCCGCATGTCACGCAATTCGACGAGGCGGATGTCACCGAGCTGGAAGAATTCCGGGTCACGAGCAACGCGGCGCTGGCCAAATCCGCCAAGGGTCAGTCCCCGATCAAACTGACCATGCTGGCATTCGTGATCAAGGCCTGCGTGGCGGCGCTGAAGAAATACCCGGCGTTCAACGCCTCGCTCGACGCCGCCGGCGAGAACCTGATTCTCAAGCAGTACTACCATATCGGTTTCGCCGCCGACACACCGAACGGCCTGGTGGTGCCGGTGGTCAAGAATGCCGACCAGAAGGGCGTGGCGCAGATCGCGCAGGAGTTGGCCGAGCTGTCGGCACAGGCGCGCGACGGCAAGCTGAAGCCGACCGACATGCAGGGCGCCAGCTTCACCATTTCCTCGCTGGGCGGGATCGGCGGCACCGCGTTTACGCCAATCATCAATGCGCCGGAAGTGGCGATTCTGGGCTTGTCCAAGTCCGGCATGAAGCCGGTCTGGGACGGCAAGCAGTTCGTGCCGCGCCTGATGCTGCCGACCTCGCTCTCGTATGACCATCGCGTGATCGACGGCGCCATGGCCGCCCGCTTCTCGGTCTACCTGGCCGAGGTGCTGGCGGATTTGCGCAAAACATTGTTATAGGCCGGCCCGGCACATCGTCCGCCTGAAAATGAGCCAGGCTGTTTCATTTTTTAGCGGGCGCTGTGGCGGCTCCGTCCTGTTAGGAGGTCGGCAATGACCACCTGCGTCGTCGTCAAAAAGAATTACGAGATTGCGATCGCGTCGGACTCCCTGGTGACGTTCGGCGACACCCGCCTGTCCCACGCGTATGAGGCCAATCACAAGATTTTCCAGGTCGGACAGTCGTACATCACCGTCGCCGGCACCGCCGCGCATTTTCCGGTGATGCGCAAGCTGCTGGCCGACATGGGGGACGACTGCCGGCTGTCGAGCAGGGAAGAAGTGTTCGAAACCTATTCCAAGGTCCATCAGATCCTGAAGGAAAATTACTTTCTGAATACCCGCGAGGACGAGGACGATCCTTATGAATCGTCCCAGGTCACTTCCCTGATCGCCAATCCGCACGGGATTTTCGGGGTGTATTCGTATCGCGAAGTATTCAGTTTCGAGCGCTTCTGGGGCCTCGGCAGCGGCCGCAATTTTGCGCTGGGCGCGATGCATGCCGTCTACGACCGTGTGTCGACGGCACGCGAGGTAGCGGAAGCCGGCGTGCAGGCCGGCGCCGAATTCGACAAGAGCTCGGCGCCGCCGTTTCAGATTTACAGCTTTTCGACAAGATGACCGGTGGCGCGATGCGGCCCGCAATGACGCGGGCCGGCGAGCGTGTCGACCGGTTGACCGCATCAACACCATCCAACCTTGCGCAGTACCTGCGCGGGAAACAACAAACGGAGCGAGGCCATGAGCTTGATTGAAGTGAAAGTCCCGGATATCGGCGATTTCAAGGAAGTGGAAGTGATCGAATTGCTGGTCAAGGCGGGCGATACGGTGAAGGTGGACCAGTCGCTGATCACGGTGGAGTCGGACAAGGCGAGCATGGAGATTCCGTCGAGCCATGCCGGGGTGGTGAAGGAATTGAAGGTCAAGATGGGCGACAAGGTGGCGGAAGGGTCGCTGGTGCTGCTGCTGGAGGAAAGCGGCGCGGCGGCCGAAGCGGCGCCAGCCCCCGCTGCAGCGGCCCCGGCCCCTGCCGCTGCTCCCGCTCCTGCGCCCACCGCCGCTGCGGCGCCAACGGCCGCCAGCTTTACCGGTGCGGCCGACATCGAATGCGAGATGCTGGTGCTGGGCGCCGGCCCCGGCGGCTATTCGGCGGCCTTCCGCGCCGCCGACCTCGGCATGGCGACGGTGCTGATCGAGCGCTATTCGACGCTGGGCGGCGTCTGCCTGAACGTCGGCTGCATTCCGTCCAAAGCCTTGCTGCACGTTGCCGCGGTAATGGATGAGGCTGCTGCGATGGCCGAACACGGCATCAGTTTCGGCAAGCCGCAGGTGGACCTCGACAAGCTGCGCGGCTGGAAAGAAAAAGTGGTCGGCAAGATGACTGGCGGCCTGGCCGGCATGGCCAAGGCGCGCAAGGTGAACGTGGTGCAGGGCGACGGCCAGTTCGTCGGCCCGCAGCACCTGCAGGTCACGGCGGCCGACGGCAGCACGAAAACGGTGCAGTTCAAGCAGGCGATCATCGCCGCCGGTTCCTCGGTGGTAAAGCTGCCGTTCATCCCCGAAGATCCGCGCATCGTCGACTCCACCGGCGCGCTCGAACTGCGCCAGGTGCCCAAGCGCATGCTGGTGATCGGCGGCGGCATCATCGGCCTGGAAATGGCGAATGTGTATTCGACGCTGGGCGCGCGCATCGAGGTCGTGGAAATGCTGGACGGCCTGATGCAGGGCGCCGACCGCGACATGGTCAAGGTGTGGCAAAAATTCAACGAGAAGCGCTTCGACAAGATCATGCTGAAGACCAAGACGGTGGCGGTGGAAGCGCTGCCGGAGGGCATCAAGGTCAGCTTCGAAAGCGCCGATCCGGCAGTCGCCGCGCCCGAGCCGCAGCTGTACGACATGGTGCTGGTCGCGGTCGGACGCAGCCCGAACGGCAAAAAAATCGGCGCCGACAAGGCCGGTGTCGCCGTCGGCGAGCGCGGCTTCATCGAGGTCGATTCGCAGATGCGCACCAATGTGCCGCACATCTTTGCCATCGGCGACATCATCGGCCAGCCGATGCTGGCGCACAAGGCGGTGCACGAGGCACACGTGGCAGCGGAAGCGGCGGCCGGGCAGAAGTCGCACTTCGACGCCCGCGTGATCCCGTCGGTCGCCTATACCGATCCTGAAGTGGCGTGGGTCGGCATCACCGAAGACGAGGCGAAAGCCCAAGGCATCAAGATTGAGAAAGGCCTGTTCCCGTGGGCCGCGTCGGGAAGGGCGGTGGCTAACGGTCGCGACGAGGGCTTCACCAAGCTCTTGTTCGATGCCGAAACCCATCGCATCGTCGGCGGCGCCATCGTCGGCACCGATGCCGGCAACATGATCGGCGAAATCGCGCTGGCGATCGAGATGGGCGCCGATGCCGTGGATATCGGCAAGACCATCCATCCGCATCCGACCCTGGGTGAGTCGATCGGCATGGCGGCGGAAGTGTTCGAAGGCGTGTGCACCGATTTGCCGCCGCAGCGCAAGAAATAGAGCGCAGGCCGCACAAGCGAAAACGACGCCGGATGGCGTCGTTTTTTTTGCCCGGAGTGTTTTAAAGTGTTCGTGCCGGGACAATCCGCATGTCGCAATGGCGGTAGTACCCGACGCTTCGGGGCGGCGCCGCTTGCGCCCTGCTTCGGTAGAATCGAAATAATCTACTATTGCACCTCGCAAACTCTTTCCCCTTTTATGCAAAACGCCTTGCTGGTGGTGGCCGCCTTTTTTCTGGTGGCGCTGAACGGTTTTTTCGTGGCCGCCGAATTCGGCCTGGTCAAACTGCGATCGACGCGCATCCGCACGATTGCCAAAACACAAGGTTTGCGCGGCCGCATGCTGGCCGAGGTGCACACCAGGCTCGATACCTATCTGTCGGCTTGCCAATTGGGCATCACGCTGGCCTCGCTCGGTCTCGGCTGGATCGGTGAGCCGGCGTTCGCGCGGCTGCTGGAGCCGGTGTTCGGCTGGCTCGGCATCACCTCGCTGGAGCTGATTCAGGGCATCTCGTTCGCGTTCGCCTTCTTCGTCATTTCGTTTCTGCACATCGTCATCGGCGAACTGGCGCCGAAATCGATGGCAATCCGCAATCCGGAAGCCATCGGCCTTTGGACCGCCGCGCCGCTCTACGGCTTCTACTGGATGATGTATCCGGCGATCTGGCTGCTCAACGCCAGCGCCAATTGGGTGTTGCGCGTGGCCGGCCTGGGCGGCGCCCCCGGCCACGATGCGCAATATTCGGCTGACGAACTGAAGCTGATCCTGCGCTCGAGCCGTCCCGGCGAACGCTTTACCCGCGACGAATGGAATGTGCTGGCGCAAGCCCTCGATTTCGGCGAACTGGAAGTCTCCGAGCTGATGCGGCCGATCCACGAACTGGTGGCGCTGGAGCGCGCCAAATCGGTGCAGGAAAATTTGCAGACGATGTATCGCACCCGCTTCAGCCGCTATCCCTACTTCGACACCAACGGCATCGACGTACTCGGGGTGATCCACTTGAAGGACCTGTTTTTCGCGCGCGAAGAGGGCAAGCCGATTGAAGACCTGGAGAAATACCTGCGGCCGATCCAGTACATTTCGCCGCGCACGCCGGCGCTGGAAGTGTTCCGCCGCTTCCGCGAGGGCGCGCCGCATTTTGCAATGATCGGACAGGCCGGGCGCAAGCCGCTGGGGTTCATCACCCTCGACAATCTGCTGGGAGCGATGATTGGCCAGATACGCGACGAATTCCGCCAGAATGATAACGACTGGACCCGGCTCGAAGACGGCACGCTGATCGGTAAGGGCAGCCTGCCGATCTTTTCGCTGGAACAGCTCCTGGGAGTGGATATCGACAGTCCGGCACTGGACCAGGCGGACGTCGAATCGGTCAGCGGCCTGATCATGGTCAAGCTCGGCGACATCCCCAAGGAAGGCCAGCGCATCGAATTCAGCCAGTTCGACCTGGTCGTCAAAAAAATGAGCGGTCCGCGCATCGTCATGGTCCAGGTCTATCCCAGGCACGGCGAGACGCCCGAAAATTTCCATGTGTGACGACGGGGCATAGGCAGGTGCGCCCGCCGGCGCCGGCATGTCGCCAGGGAGTCTTTTCGTAATATGGGAGTATGTTGAAAAAACTTCTATTTCTTGCCTGAGATAGGCTGTCTATATAGGGAGTATGTGAAGCCGCAGGGGCTCGAGCGCAGGCGGCCGGTCGGCGCAGCCCGTCAATCGAAATAGCTGCGCGCCGCCTCGAAGCGCTGGGCGTAATAGCGGTTGTCGAGGCGGTCGATGCGCACTCGGCCGTTGGTGGACGGGGCGTTGATGAAGCGGCCGTCGCCGATGTAGATGCCGACGTGCGAAAACGGCCGGTTCAAGGTGTTGAAAAACACGAGGTCGCCCGGCCGCAAGGCTTCCCTGGCGATTCTTCTGCCGCGCTGGGCGATATCGGCGGCGCTGCCGCTGACCGTGATGCCGAGCGCCTCGCGGTAGATGTAGGCCACCATGCCGCTGCAATCGAGGCCGGCTTCCGGATTCTTGCCGCCGAAACGATAGCCGGTATCGATCAGGCCCAGCGCGTACATGACGACTTCGCTACCCTTGCCGCTGGCGGCCGGTCGCTCGGCATAGGAGACGGATGCTTGGTCGCGCTGCGGCACGCTGCCGCAGGCTGCCAGCAGCAGCGCGCAGCAGCAGAGAATCCAGGTTCTGATCGACATGCCCCCTAGTGTAAGGAAAACCGATGCCGACGGGCAAGCCGGGCTCAGTGGCCGAGCTGCTTCAGCACGCCCGACAGCATGGCGATCATCTGGTCGATCTCGTCCTCGGTCACGTTCAGGGCCGGCATGAAGCGCAGCAGGTTCGGGCGCGGCGAATTCAGCAGCAGGCCGAGCGGCTGCAGCTCGCGCGCGGCGTCGACGATCTGCGGGCCGATGTCCTTGCCCAGTTTCAGTGCCCGCAGCAGGCCGGCGCCGCGCTCGCCTTCAAGCCCGTGCTGCGCCGATAGCTTGAGCAGCGCCGCGCGCAGGTAATCGCCCTTGCGCTGGACCGATTCCAGGAAGCCGTCTTGCAGCAGCGCCTTGGCCACGGCCAGGCCGACCGCCGTCATCAACGGGTTGCCGTTATAGGTGCCGCCCTGCTCGCCGGCTTCGAAGCAGGCGATCTCTTCGCGGCACAAGAGCGCACCCAGCGGCACGCCGCCGCCGATGCCTTTGGCCAGCGTCATGATGTCGGGCTCGATTCCCGACAACTGGTAGGCGAACAGCGCGCCGGTGCGGCCCATGCCGGACTGCACCTCGTCGACGATCAGCAGCAGATTGTGCTTTTTCGTCAGCGCTCGCAGGCCCTGCATGAATTCGGGCGAGGCCGGGATCACGCCGCCTTCGCCTTGCACCGGCTCCAGCATCACCGCCACGGTCTTGTCGCTGATCAGATTTTCGACGCTGGCCAGATCGCCCAGCTCGGCTTTCGGAAAGCCGGCCACCTGCGGCGCATACATCGTGTCCCAGCCGCTCTTGCCGGAGGCAGACATGGTGGCCAGCGTGCGGCCGTGGAAGCTGTGGTCGAAGGTGATGATCTCGAAGCGGTTTTCGCCGGCGCCGTTCGGGTTGAGCTTGCCCCATTTGCGCGCCAGCTTGATCGCGCCTTCGTTGGCTTCGGCGCCGTTGTTGGTAAAGAAGACGCGGTCGAAGCAGGAATTTTGCGTCAGCAGCGACGCCAGCTCGATCATCGGCGCGTTATAGAACGCCGGCGACGGATTGATGATCTTTTTGGCCTGCGCCGCCAGCGCATCCTGGATGCATTGCGGCGAGTGGCCGAGGCAGTTGACCGCCCAGCCTTGCAGGTAGTCGAGGTAACGCTTGCCGGTATGGTCGGTGATCCACATGCCGCTGCCTTCGGTAAACACCAGCGGCGGGCGGGGGGTCACATACATCAGGGCGTCGACGTCGTACTGGCTGAATTCCATCGGGGATCTCCTCGGCAAAACGATGCTGGCAATTCGAAAGGGGCGCAAAAATGCGTTCAAAAAAAAACCACAGGGCTTGCCTGTGGCTTCGTGATCAGGAAACGCTCACGCGCACGGCAGGTCCGCAGGGGGGATCGGAGCTCGGCGTCGCAGCAGTTGGGCTGATGGTTTCATGCGTCCCATATTAGGGCGTTTTGCGCAGTGCGTCAAAAGTTTTTGGGCGCCTCCGCCGACGCACCGACGGTTGCCGGGCTTGATACTGCGCAGCTTTGCACGGTGCGCGCAGCGGCTAGCCGGAACAAAGCGGTCGATAAATTGCCTTATCAGGATCACATGGAAATGGGCTTGGGCTGCGCGCCGGCAGGCGTGGGGGGCGCTTATTCCTGCGTAACCGCCGTCCAGTTGCTGCTGCGCCTGCCGCCTTTATTCTGTGGGAGTGCCGTCGATTTCGAGTATTGCTCTCACCGCCCTGGGCCATGCAAAAACGCGGATTCATGAAACCAGCCAAACGCGCCCCCAAGTGGGCAATTCTGTGGTCGGTCGCGCAATTTCTGATGATCGCCTATTCGACCTGGAGCGAACTGCGGCAACGCCGCTCGCCGGCGCCGGCATGCCATGCAGAGCTGCCGCAGCAGCAGCCTCCCGGTCCGGTGCCAACTCCGGCTGCCCCTGCTGCGCCGGACCCTGCACTGGGTAGTAGACCGGCGGCGCGTCCTCCGAGCCGCTCGAAACTGGCCTACCTCAGGAATATTGGCGCGGTCGCCGTCGATGCCGGCCGGGCGTGGGCCGCACGTCGGGCGGCCAGCAAGGGCGCGGCGCTGGCGCTGTACACCTTGTTTTCGCTGGCGCCGATGCTGGTGCTGGTGATAGCCATGGCCGGGATTTTCTTTGGCGAAGAGGTGGTGCGGCAACTGCTGGTGGAACAGATGAAGAGCCTGATGGGAACACAGGGTGGCGACGCGATTCGGGCCATTCTGCAGGGGACGCAACACAAGGATGCGAGCTTGATGGCCAGCCTGGTGTCGGCCGCGCTGGTCCTGGTCAGCGCGACCACCGCATTCGCCGAGCTGAAGGACAGCCTCGACGAGTTGTGGGAGGTGCCGAAGAGCGCAAGGTCCGGCATCTGGGGCCTGCTGCGGGAACGCTTCCTGTCGTTCGGCCTGATTCTGGTGCTGGCGCTGATGCTGCTGGCGTCGCTCGCCGTCAGCACCGCGCTGGCCGCGCTCAGCCGCCTCTGGGGCGGGGGCGGCGCCGATTCGGTATTTGAAATCATCACGCGCGGCGTGACCAGCACGGTGTCCTTCCTGATCGTTGCCGGCCTGTTTGCAGTGATTTTCAAGTACCTGCCGGCGACCAGGATCGCCTGGAGGGATGTGATTGTCGGCGCCTTCATCACCGCGGCGCTGTTCTCGGTCGGCAAGGCGCTAATCACCTTGTATGTCGCACGCAGCAACATCAGCTCTTCGTATGGCGCCGCCGGCTCGGTGGTGGTGCTGATCACCTGGATCTATTACTCGGCCCAGATCTTCTTCTATGGCTCGCTGTTCACCTATGAATATGCATTCCAGATGGGCAGCCGTGCGCAGGCCGGGCAGGGCCGCCAAGCCGCCGCAGGCCAAGCTACTTCATCAAGTCCGCTTCCGAGGTGAAGGCGTCGGCGAAAAATTCCTCCGCCGGCAGCCCGGCCGCCGCGAAGTCGGTCTTTGCGGCATCGACCATCACCGGCGCCCCGCAGGCATAGACCTGATAGCCCGAAAGATCGGGAACATCTTCCAGCACGGCCCGATGCACGAAGCCGGTACGGCCGTGCCAGCCGTCCTCCGGCGTGGCGTCGGAAACCACCGGCACATACCGGAAATGCGGCAGCGTGCGCGCCCATTCCTCGCACAGGGCATGCATGTACAAGTCGCGCGGCCGGCGGCCGCCCCAGTACAGCGTCATCGGCCGCTCTGATTGGGCGTGGATGGATTGTTCGATCAGGGCCTTGATCGGCGCGAAACCGGTGCCGGAGGCCAGCAGCACCATCGGCTTGTCGGAATCCTCGCGCAGGAAGAAGGTGCCGAGCGGCGCCTCGAAGCGCAGGATGTCGCGTTCCTTCAGCGTCGTAAATGCCTGATCGGTAAACACGCCGCCCGGCATGTGGCGGATATGCAGCGTGATGTTGTCATCCAGATGCGGAGCGTTGGCGATGCTGTAGCTGCGCCGGGTGCCGTCGCGCAGAATGAATTCCAGGTACTGGCCTGCCAGGTATTGCAGCCGTTCGCCGGCCGGCAATTGCAGCGAAACGATGATGACGTCATCCGCCACCTTTTGAATCTTCGTCACCCGCGACGGCATCTTGCGAATTGGAAACTGACCCATGCCAAGCACCTCGCGCACCTCGATCACGAGATCGGATTGTGGGGTGGCACAGCAGAACAGCGCCGAGCCGTTTGCCTCGTCCTGCACCGAGAGGGCCTTTTCCTGATGCGCGCCATGCGTGACGCCGCCGGACAGCAGCTTGCCCCTGCAACTGCCGCAGGCGCCGTTCTTGCAGCCATAGGGCAGACCGACGCCGCAACGGATGGCGGCTGCCAGCACGGTTTCGCCGTCTTCGCAGACAAATTGCCGACCGCTCGGCTGAACAGTTACTTGGAAGGCCATACAATCCCGCTCATGAAATCAAGTGATAAAAAATTCGGCAAACCGCGTCTGCTGATCGTCGGCTGCGGCGATGTCGGGCTGCGGCTTTTGCCGTTGCTGTGCCCGCGCTTTCGAGTGTTTGCAGTGACCAGCCAGGCGGCGCATTGCGCCAAGTTACGGGCCGCCGGCGCTATCCCGGTCATAGCCGATCTGGATGTGCCACATACATTGGCACGGCTGGCGCGATTGGCCACCATCATTGTCCATTTGGCGCCGCCCGCGGCCAATGGCCTGAAAGACGTACGCAGCCGGCGCCTGGCCGCCATTTTACCCGAGCGGGCGACGCTCGTTTATGTCAGCACGAGCGGTGTCTATGGTGATTGCGACGGCCAATGGGTGGACGAAACGCGGCCGGTGCGGCCGCAAACGGCGCGTGCCAGGCGGCGCCTGGATGCCGAACAGGTCCTGCGGGCGTGGGGCAAGCGCGCCGGCGGCCGGCTGGCGATTCTGCGGGTGCCGGGCATCTATGCCGGCAACCGCTTGCCGCTGGAGCGCCTGCAGCAAGGCACGCCGGCGCTCACGGCGGCGGACGATGTGTATACCAACCATATCCATGCGGACGATCTGGCGCGCATCATTGCCGCGGCGTTGTTCAGGGGCTTGCCGGGCCGCGTCTACCACGCGGTGGACGACTCGCAAATGAAGATGGCGGAGTATTTCGACGCGGTGGCCGCCGCCTTCGGCTTGTCGCTACCGCCCCGCCTGCCGCGCGCGGAGCTGCAAAAGGCGGTGACGCCCAGCCTGTGGTCGTTCATGGCGGAATCGCGGCGGCTGTCGAATCGGCGCATCAAGGCGGAGTGGGGCTTGCAGTTGCGCTACCCGCAGGTGCCGGCGGCATTGGCACAGATTGCCGCCGCCCAGCGCGCTGGCTAAAAACCAGGAAGCTGCTTCAGGTTAGTGCCGCGGTCGCCTTCAGCACTTCATCGGCGGTGGTGACGCCTTCTGCCACCTTCAGCGCGCCGGCCACGCGCAGCGGCTTCATGCCATCGGCCAGGCTTTGCCGTTTCAGTGCATGGATATCGGTTGCGGGCCGAATCAGGCTGGAAAACGCTTGCGTCACCATCAGCAGTTCATACAGGCCGGTGCGGCCACGATAGCCGGTCTGCCGGCATTCCGGGCAGCCCACCGGGCGATATACGGCGGCAGGCTTGGGAATGTCCTGGCCTTCCCTCAGGCTGTCCCAGATATCGTCGGCGATGCTGCCGCTGGCGGCCTTGCAATCCGGGCACAGCGTGCGCACCAGGCGCTGCGCCATGATGCCGATCAGCGTCGCCTCCAGCAGGTAGTAGGGGACGCCGAGTTCCAGCAGGCGCATCACCGCCGAGGGCGCATCATTGGTATGGAGCGTGGACAGCACCAGATGGCCGGTGAGCGCGGCCTGGATTGCCATTTCGGCGGTTTCCAGGTCGCGGATTTCACCCACCATGATGATGTCCGGATCCTGCCGCATCAGCGAACGCACGCCGTCGGCGAAGGAAATGTCGATGCCGTGCTGCACCTGCATCTGGTTGAATGCCGCTTCCACCATCTCGATCGGATCTTCCACCGTGCAGACGTTGACTTCCGAGGTCGCCAAGGCTTTCAGCGTGGTGTACAGGGTGGTGGTCTTGCCGGACCCGGTCGGGCCGGTGACCAGGATGATGCCGTGCGGGCGGCTGGTCAGCGTGTTCCAGCGGGCGGCGTCGTCCGCCGGAAAACCGAGTTCCGGCAGCGTCTTGACCACCACCTCGGGATCGAAGATCCGCATCACCAGTTTTTCACCGAAGGCGGTCGGCAAGGTCGACAGCCGCAATTCGATCTCCTGGCCGTCGCCGGTGCGGGTCTTGATGCGGCCATCCTGCGGCCGGCGTTTTTCGATCACGTCCATCCGGCCCAGGAGCTTGATGCGCGCGGTCATCGCGATCATCACCGCCGCCGGCACCTGGTATACCTGGTGCAGGACGCCGTCGATACGAAAGCGGATCGCACCCAGTTCACGCTTCGGTTCCAGGTGGATGTCGGAGGCGCGCTGCTCGAACGCGTACTGCCACAACCAGTCGACGATATTGACCACGTGCTGGTCGTTGGCGTCAACCTGCTTGTTGGCCTTGCCCAGTTCCACCAGTTGCTCGAAATTGTTGCGCAAGGCCAGGTCCTGGCCGCCGGAACGGTGTGCGCTCTTGATCGAGCGCGCCAGCGCAAAAAATTGCGAAATATACTGGGCGATGTCGAGCGGGTTGGCGACCACCAGCCTGATCTTGCGGCGTGCGATCTTGGCAATCTCCATTTCCCACTCGATGCGAAACGGCTCGGCAGTGGCGATCACCAGTTCGTCCGGCGTCAACTCCACTGGCAGGATGTTGAAGCGGGTGGCATAGGTGGCGGACATCACATCGGCCACCTTGGTGAAGTCGATCTTCAGCGGATCGATACGGAAAAATGGCAGCTTGACCTTGCCCGCCAGCCATTGCGTCAGCCAGTCCAGCGTCAGGGTGGGGCGCGGCGGCAAGGCCGATTGCAGTTTGCACTGTGCCACCGCAGTCAGCACATGCATCGTCGCCGATGCATTTTTCAATACGCCTTGCGCCTGCAGGTAGAGCGGCTTGGCGGTGCTGCGTTCGATGATGCCGTCTGCCACCAGCCAGGTAAAAACTTGCTGCAGGTCGAGCGTCTTTGAGCTTGAACTATTCATGGTCGACAATCGCGGCAGCAATCGATCGGGCGGCGCCTGCTGGCGGCGCGTTGCCGGGCAAAACGGCGGTGGGACGCATCTGGCGTGAATTTTTCATGTTGCCGGCTGCTGCGATTTCAAGCCGTTGACCCAGGATCGGGCAGGCAAGCGCGACTCTTGCCGAATGCTGGTGGCGCGCTGGTAGAGTGCTGGAAAACTCAATTCCTGCTTGCGCTTGAAAGCGATCGCAACCACGTTACCGGCGTGAACTTCCGGCAGGCAGATCACCTGATCGAAGGCGAAGCGCATTGCCTTCAGATTTTTCGCGTAGCTCGGATGGTCGCCAAATAAATTTACCGTCATGATGCCATCCGGGCTCAGGCAAGCAGCGCATGCGCGATAAAACTCCGGCGTATCCAGCACCGGCCCGCGCGCGGTCGCGTCGTACAGATCGACCTGAAGCACGTCGAAGCTGCCGGCATTGGCTTGGTCCATCACGAAATCGTGTGCGTCCATTTCCAGCACAGTCAGTCGTTCGTCGTTGGTCGGTAGCTTGAACATGGTCTGGCAAATCGTGATCACCGACGGGTTCAACTCGATGGCGGTGATGCGCGCAGCCGGGAAGCGGCGATAGCAAAATTTGGTCAGCGCGCCGGTGCCGAGTCCCAGCTGCACCACGTGTTGTGGGTCGTGGTTGAATAGCATCCAGGCCATCATCTGCTGCGCATATTCCAGTTCCGGCCAGTCCGGCTTGCGAATGCGCATCGCGCCCTGCACCCATTCGGTGCCGAAGTGCAGATAGCGCACGCCATCCTGCTCGGACAAGGTGACCGGTGCATATTTTGGCTTGCGTGCGGTTCTTGCCGGCCCGGTCTTGCGATTGGCGTCTGCTTCGATGGATTTGCGTTTGATCAGCATGATGAACGGCGGGGTTTTGAATTCAGGCGATGATACCGCGCCACGCATCCAGCTTTTCAGAAAAACTCAATTGCGCGTTGGCGGGCGATGAGGACGGCAGCACCAGCGTTTGCCAGCCGGCCGCGGCAAAGTGGGCCTCGAATTTGCCGGAAGTCTTGCCGTTGAAGCAAACGCGCATCAGTTGTGGGCAGCGCCGCCGCAGGGCCGAAAAATCGTTGTGGCGCGGATTGCGGATCGCGCTGTCGAGGCTGCCGGCGCGTTCGCAACTGGCGATCACGTCCCACAGCCCGATCCGGTGCGTCAACAGGCGCTGCAAGCGTTCGGCATAGGGCAGGTCGGTCAGCCTTTCGTCGAGCAGCGCTGACATTAGCGGCCAGAACTGGTTGCGCGGATGGCCGTAGTATTGTTGCGCCGCCAGCGAAGCCGCACCCGGGAAGCTGCCCAGAATCAGGATGCGGGTCTGGCGGTCGATGACGGGCGCCAGACAGGCTAGCGATGGGCTGGACGAGGCTGCGGGCATCGGCTGCGACAAGTCCGGCTAGCTCGCATACGCGGCTGTTGGCGACGTGCCGAGCAGAGCGTTGCAGCGCGCCAGGGCGGCGGCAAAATCCGGCACCAGGTTATCCGCGCCAAGCATGGCGAGGATGCCGGCCTTGTCCATCTTGCCGGTGATGCGCTGATTGGCGCCGCACAGGATTACCGTGACATGGCGCCGAGCCAGGTTTTGAATCACTTCGCCCAGCGTTTCCAGGCCGGTGATGTCCATGAACGGCACGCGCTGCAGGCGCAGCACCAGTACCTGGGCATCGGTGTGGGTCTGCGCCAGCGCGCGCTCGAAATTCTCGACGGCGCCGAAAAAGAACGGCCCCTCGATGGTGTACACCAGCATGCCGCGCGGCAGTTGCGCCATGCCATGGTAGGCCAACTCCATCTGCAGGTCTTTCTCGGTCAGTTGCTGGGTTTGTACCGACGCGGCCATGCGGCGCAGGAACTGCAGCATGGCCAGGATGACGCCGATGTTCACCGCCACCACCAGGTCGGTGAACACCGTCAGCAGGAACGTGATCAGCAGGATGGCGACGTCGGCGCGCGGCGCGCGCTTGACCATGCGGCTGAAGTGCTTGAGGTCGCTCATGTTCCAGGCGACCACGAACAGGATCGCCGCCAGCGCCGCCAGCGGGATGTTCGCCGCCAGCGGCGCCAGCAGCAGGATGATCAGGAGCAGCGTGACCGAGTGGGCGATGCCGGCCAGCGGGCTGGTCCCGCCGTTGCGGATGTTGGTCGCGGTGCGCGCAATGGCGCCGGTGGCGGCAAAGCCGCCGAACATCGGCGCCGCGATGTTGGCGATGCCCTGGCCGATCAGCTCCTGATTCGAGTCGTGCTTGGTGCCGGCCATGCCGTCCGCGACGACCGCCGACAGCAGCGATTCGATCGCGCCCAGCATGGCGATCGTGAACGCCGGGCCGATCAGTTCGAGAGCTTGCGCCAGCGTGATGCTCGGCAGCGTGAAGCTGGGCAATCCCAGCGGGATGCCGCCAAATGCGCTGCCGATCGTGGTGACGCCCTGGAACTGGAAGATCGACTGGACGATCGTGGCGACGACCATGCCGACCAGCGGCCCCGGCACGCGCTGCAAGCCGCGGATGCGGTTGGAAAAAATCACCAGCAGCAGGCTGGCCAGCGCCAGTACGGTGGTGGCGATGTGCAGCTGCGGCAATGCCTGCAGCAGATGCCAGAGTTTCTGGTGGAAGTGGTCGCCGGTCACTGCCGGCAAGCCGAAAAAATCCTGCCACTGGCTGACCCAGATGATGACGCCGATGCCGGCGGTGAAGCCGACGATCACCGGATCGGGAATGAACTTGATGACGACACCGAGCCGCGCCACTCCCAGAAAAACGAGGATGACACCGGCCATCAAGGTGGCGATCTGCAGGCCGTCGATGCCGTACTTGGCGGTGACGCCGGCCAGGATCACGATGAAGGCGCCGGTCGGACCGGCAATCTGCACGCGGCTGCCGCCGAACAGCGAAACCAGCAGGCCGCCGATGATGGCGGTGTAGATACCTTGTTCCGGCTTGACGCCCGAGGCGATCGCGAACGCCATCGCCAGCGGCAGCGCCACCACACCGACCACCACCCCCGAGACGATATTCGGCAACCAGTGCTCACGCCGGAAAAGGCCGGCTTTCCAGGCTTCTTGAATCGCTATCATGCTTGCGCGTTTATGGTCACGGGGCAGTAAATATGTGCGTTATGTTAACATAAAATGTTAATATTTTGCCGCGGAAAGACATGTAATCTTACCTTCCAGCCTCCCATCCGGGCGCCCGTCGGCTACCTTCCTTTGCTTTCCTGCAGCTCATGCCGACGTTGAGGGATCCATATACTCCACTAGTATGGGTCAAATTTCGGGCGTTAAATGGCAGTTTATGCAACATACTCCTCACTTCTCCTGGGCGCAGCACGAATCTGTCGGCGCCGCGCTCACTCCATTCGCCACGACTCAGTCGCATTCAATTGCCGCTCGCCTGCCGTTTCAGGCGAGTGGCGCCACCTGGTTTGGGCGCGTGCAGAAAAGAGAAATAGGAAAAGAGAAATATACGCCTCGGCAGATGGCTGCGGAAGAATCGGTGCCGCCGCCGCAGGCTTGCTACACTCCCTTCTTTTTGTCCGTGCCGTTGACGCAGGGACACTGATGGGGAGTTGAAATGAAGCGACCACTTTATATTCTGATGTTTGTTGCACTGACCGGTTGCGCGGTCACACCTAATTCCGGCAATGTCTATAGCAGCCGCCAGGCGGGCCAGGAGCAGAGTGTGCGCATGGGCGTGGTCGAATCAGTACGCCACGTCACCATCGACAAGGGCCAGAGCGGCGTCGGTACGGTGGCCGGCGGTGCGCTCGGCGGTATTGCCGCCGGCTCCAACATTGGCGGCGGCACGGGCTCGATCGCCGCTGGCATTGTCGGCGCGGTGGTGGGCGGGATCGCCGGTAGCCATGTAGAATCAAATTTGACGCAGCGGCCGGGACTGGAAATCACGGTGCGGCTGGATAGCGGCGGCTTGCGCGCAGTAACCCAGGACGCCGATGAAGCATTCCGGGTTGGCGATCGTGTACGGCTGCTTTCGACCGGACGTTCTACCCGCGTCACACATTGAGCCCAAGGGCCGTTTCCTGTCCTGAATTAACTACGAGTTAATCGATGACTTATCGTTATTGTCCGGTGTGTGCAGCGCCGCTGGTGCAGCGGGCGGATGTGGGCGAGGCCGGCAAGCTGCGGCTGGCTTGCCCGGACGGCCACTGGACGCATTGGGACAATCCGCTACCGGTGCTGGCTGCGCTGGTCGAAATCGATGGCCGCATCCTGCTGGCGCGCAACGCCGCCTGGCCGGAAAAAACCTTTGCCCTGATCACCGGTTTCATGGAACGCGATGAAACCCCGGAGCAGGGTGTGGCGCGCGAATTATTCGAGGAAACCAGCCTGGTGGCGCAACAGATCAGTTTGATCGGCGTCTACGAATTCATGCGCAAGAATGAAGTGATCATTGCGTACCATGTGCAGGCGGCAGGCGATATCCGCCTGTCTGAGGAGTTGGTCGAATACCGTTTGCTGGCACCGGAAAAGCTGCGCCCATGGCGCGCCGGCACCGGTTATGCGATGGCTGACTGGATGCGGGCGCGCGGTCTGGCGGTGGAATTCATGGATTGGCCCGGACGTCCAGCCAGCGCCGAGACGGCCGCTGAATGAATGATGCCTTGTTGCAATGCATCATCCGTATGCTGTTTGGGATAGAATCCGACACTCCTGCACTTGCCTCATTTGAGAACCCACCATGGAATTCCACAAGGAACTGGACGCGCGCGGCTTGAACTGCCCGCTGCCAATTTTGAAAACCAAAAAGGCGCTGGCGGAAATGACCAGCGGTCAGGTGTTGCGCGTGCTCGCGACCGACCCCGGTTCGGTGCGCGATTTCCAGGCATTCGCGAAACAAACCGGCAATGAACTGTTGGCACAATCGGAATCCAACAAGGAATTTCTGTTCTATATGCGACGCAAGTAGCGCTGCCTCGACACTGGCGGCCATCCCGAAAATTATCGAACGATCGTTCTAAATTTTGGCGTGGCGCGCTATTTCTCTTTTATAATTTACCGGTTTACGATTTACGTCATTTAAAGGCCTACCTATGAAAATACTGGTTCCAGTCAAGCGCGTGGTCGACTACAACGTCAAGGTGCGGGTGAAGTCGGACGGCACCGGCGTCGACATCGCCAACGTCAAGATGTCGATGAATCCATTCGATGAAATCGCGGTGGAAGAAGCGATGCGGCTGAAAGAAGCCGGCAAGGCCAGCGAAGTGATCGCGGTCTCGTGCGGCGTGACGGCCTGCCAGGAAACGCTGCGCACCGCGCTGGCGATCGGCGCCGACCGCGCGGTGCTGGTCGAAACCGAGGTCGAACTGCAACCGCTGGCAGTTGCCAAGTTGCTGCAGGCAGTCGCCGCCAAGGAGCAGCCGCAATTGATCATCCTCGGCAAGCAAGCGATCGACGACGACTGCAACCAGACCGGCCAGATGCTGGCCGCGCTATTGGGCTGGCCGCAAGCCACGTTCGCGTCGAAGGTCGTGCTGGAAGACGGCCAGGCCACGGTGACGCGCGAAGTCGATGGCGGCTTGGAAACGCTGGCGCTGACGCTGCCGGCCATCGTCACCACCGACTTGCGCCTGAACGAGCCGCGCTATGTGACATTGCCCAACATCATGAAAGCGAAGAAAAAGCCGCTCGACGTGGTCACGCCAGCCGATCTCGGCGTCGATGTCGCGCCGCGCTTGACGACCTTGAAAGTGGTCGAGCCGCCGAAGCGCTCGGCCGGGATCAAGGTGCCCGATGTGGCGACGCTGGTGGCGAAGCTGAAAAACGAAGCCAAGGTAATTTGAATGGTGCGGATCGCCGGCAGCACTGCACTGCCGCGCCGCCCCGACCCGTTGACACAGACGCGCGCTGCGCCCCATTAGGAATCATTAGGAATCGATCATGACTGCACTCGTCGTTGCTGAACACGATAATGCTTCGCTCAAGGCAAGCACGTTACATACCGTCACCGCCGCCCGCCAGTGCGGCGGCGACGTCCACATCCTGGTCGCCGGCCATCAGGCGGGGGCCGCGGCCGAAGCGGCGTCGAAGATTGCCGGCGTCGCCAAGGTGCTGGTCGCCGATGCGCCCCAGTTCGCCGACGGCCTGGCTGAAAATGTCGCCGAGCAAGTGCTGGCGCTGGCCGGTACGTATTCGCATATCCTGGCGCCGGCCACCGCCTATGGCAAGAATATCTTGCCGCGGGTGGCGGCCAAACTGGACGTCGGCCAGATTTCGGAAATCACCAAGGTCGATGCACCGGACACTTTCGAGCGCCCGATCTATGCCGGCAATGCGATTGCCACCGTGCAATCGGCGGATGCGGTCAAGGTGATCACCGTGCGCGGCACCGGCTTTGACGCTGCCGCCCAGGGGGGCAATGCCGCGATCGAGACCGTCGCGGCAGTCGCCGATTCCGGCAAGTCCGCCTTCGTGTCGCGCGAATTGGCAACGTCCGACCGGCCGGAATTGACTGCTGCCAAGATCATCGTCTCGGGTGGACGCGGTATGGGTTCCAGTGACAACTTCAAGATTCTCGAGCCGTTGGCCGACAAGCTGGGGGCGGCGATGGGCGCGTCGCGCGCGGCAGTCGACGCCGGCTTCGTGCCGAACGATTGGCAAGTCGGCCAGACCGGCAAGATCGTCGCGCCGCAGTTGTATATTGCCGTTGGGATTTCGGGCGCGATCCAACATCTGGCGGGGATGAAGGATTCGAAAACCATCGTCGCCATCAACAAGGATCCGGAAGCGCCGATCTTTGCCGTGGCCGACTATGGCTTGGTCGGCGACTTGTTCGACATCGTGCCGCAACTGGTGGCGGAACTCGGTTAAACCGCGGTTGATTCGCTGGCAATAACACCAGGCAGGCTTGCAGCGCTGGCGCGCACGGAACAATTTTCGTAGTGGCGCCATGTTCCTGCATGGCCTGCCTTTTTCTATGGAGTTTCACATGAGTTACGTCGCACCATTGAAGGACATGCTGTTCGTGATGAACGAATTGGCTGGTTTGCGCGAAGTCAGTCAATTGCCCGGTTGCGAAGATGCGACGCCCGAAACGGTACAGGCGGTGCTCGAAGAAAATGCCCGCTTCTGCAGCGAAGTGGTGGCGCCGCTGAACGTAATCGGCGACCGCGAGCCCAGCAGTTGGCAGGATGGCGAGGTGACGACGACCAAGGGGTTTCGCGAAGCGTTCAAGGCCTTCGGTGAAGCCGGCTGGCAAGGTGTGCAGCACCCGGTCGATTTCGGCGGCCAGGGTTTGCCCAAGCTGGTGGCCACGGCCTGTATTGAAATGCTGAATTCGGCCAATCTCTCGTTCGCCCTGTGCCCGCTATTGACCGACGGCGCCATCGAAGCGCTGATGACCGCTGGCAGCGACGCGCAAAAAAATACCTATCTCGAAAATCTGATTTCGGGCAAGTGGACCGGCACCATGAACCTGACCGAGCCGCAAGCCGGCTCCGATCTGGCACTGGTGCGCACCAAGGCCGTGCCGCAAGGCGACGGCAGCTACAAGCTGTTCGGCACCAAGATTTTCATCACCTACGGCGAGCATGACATGGCCGAGAACATCGTCCATCTGGTACTGGCCCGCACCCCGGACGCGCCTGAAGGGGTGAAAGGAATTTCGCTATTCGTCGTGCCTAAATTTCTCGTCAATGCCGACGGCACGGTGGGTACGCGCAACGACGTTCATTGCGTGTCGATCGAACACAAGCTCGGCATCAAGGCCAGTCCGACCGCGGTATTGCAGTTCGGCGATCACGGCGGTGCGATCGGCACCCTGATCGGCGAAGAAAATCGTGGTCTCGAATACATGTTCATCATGATGAACGCGGCGCGCTTTGCGGTTGGCATGCAGGGCGTCGGCGTGGCCCAGCGTGCCTATCAAAAGGCGGTGGAATACGCCAAGGACCGGGTGCAGTCGCGCGACCTGGCCGGTTCGGCCGGCCCGGTTGCCATTATTCATCAACCCGATGTGCGGCGCATGCTGATGTCGATGCGGGCACAGACCGAAGCGGCGCGAGCGCTGGCGTATGTGACGGCAGCGGCGCTGGATGCCGCGCATCATCATCCGGATGAGGCGACGCGCAAGAGCAACCAGGCGTTTTACGAATACATGGTGCCGGTGGTCAAGGGCTGGTCCACCGAATTGTCGGTGGATGTCGCCTCGACCGGCGTACAAGTACATGGCGGTATGGGTTTCATCGAAGAAACCGGCGCCGCCCAGTATTACCGCGATGCGCGCATCCTGCCGATTTACGAAGGCACCACCGCGATCCAGGCCAATGATCTGGTCGGTCGCAAGACCGCGCGCGATGGCGGCGCAACTGCGCAGGCGATCATCGTCCAGGTGCGCCAGACCGAGGCGGATCTGGCGCGCAGCCCATCAAACGAACTGGCGGCCATTGGTAGCCGCCTGGGAAGCGCCGTCAGCGCCCTGGAGCAGGTGGTCGGCTATGTCGCCGCGCATGCCCGATCGGATGTCAAGGCTGTATTCGCGGGCAGTGTGCTGTACTTGAAACTGACGGGAATTGTGCTCGGTGGCTGGCAAATGGCGCGCGCCGCCGCGATTGCGGAACAGAAACTGCAGACGGGCGGCGGCGATGCGGATTTCTTGCGCGCCAAGATCGTTACCGCGCGCTTTTTTGCCGATCATTTCCTGGCGCAGGCAGAAGGCATGCGGACTGCCATCATGGAAGGCAGTGCCGGCGTATTAGCGCTGACCGAACAGCAGTTCTGAGCGCTGTGCGGGTTGGTCGCAGTCTGCGATCGACTCAGCTCGGCTGCTGATTTTCCGGCGTCGGCGGCAGCTTGGGTTTGAATTGCTGCTCGCTGATGCGGTATTTGCCGCGTCGGTCGCCCATCAATTCACGCAGTTCGCTGATGCTCATCTCGCTGACTTCATGCATCCGGATCAGCAGCGAGGCGCCGACCGGCAAGCGGCGGTGGCGGATCTTGCTGATGACCGGTGGCGCGACTTCCAGCGCTCGCGACAGCGCTGCATCGTTTTTCAGGTGCAGGCGCTGGATCAATGCTTCCAGCAGATGGTCCGGGTTGTATTCCCTTTGTTCAAGCAGATGATGTGCCATGGTGCCCTCAGTGGTTGGTTGCGCCGTTTCGATTTATTTTGACGAAGGATGTGACACCACTATTGATCTATCGTAATAAAACGTGCGGATTGGCACGCTTTTCGCACGCCAGCAACCATCCAGCGCAATCAGCCGTAGGCACCACCGGTAAATAGCAGGTCGAAAGTGCGGGCGATGGCGGCGATCAGGCCGGTCGTGCCCCCTGCCATGGCCAGGATCAGCAGCAACACGACAGGCCAGCCCGAACTGGAGTGCCGGCCAGTGGCCGGATTATGGCTCGCGTCCCAGCGCTGGTCCGGCGTCAGGCCAAGCACCAACGCCTCCAGCAGGCCGATCAAAACCGATGCGACAAACAGGCCCCCGACGAACAGTATTTGTTGCTCGGGTACGGCCAGCCAGATGGCCAGCGAAATCGGCACCGTGGCCAGATGCAGCCAAGCCCAGATATCCCGCAGGCCGTACAGGTAAAAGCGATGGACGCCAAAACCGCCAAGCACAATGGCCAGCAGCGTCGCAAGGGTCTTGTTTTTATGTCGCATGGTTCGATTCTGGACTCAAGAGCAAATAAAGGAGTATGTCACAAACTGGCGTTTTCCCGCATAAGGTGAGAGCGAGAATAAAAATGCACCACGGAGTATATAGGCGGCATGCGCTGCGGCCCAAGGCTCGGGGTCGTGCCTGACAGGCATAAGCGTCTTGTTCTGCCTGCTTTTCTGATCCTGACGTCACGCCGAAACAGGATGGACGAACGGGCACCGGGTATCGAGTTGCCGCATAAGGTGAAAGCGCGCTATAATTTGCGGCTTTTTTCGTGTTCGAACACTTTCTGGAATCATTATGGTCGTTATTCGCTTATCCCGTGGCGGCGCAAAAAAGCGCCCCTTTTTCAATATCATCGCTACCGACTCGCGCAGTCGGCGCGACGGCCGTTTTATCGAGCGCATCGGTTTTTATAATCCGGTTGCTTCCGGCGGCGAGGAAAGCCTGCGGGTCGCGCAAGACCGCTTGACGCACTGGCAAGGTGTTGGCGCGCAACTGTCGCCGACCGTGGCTCGTCTGCTGGCTCAAAACAGCAAAAAAGCGGCAGCCTGATTCAAACTGGTGTCGGCGTTGTCGCAGCGAGTGGTAGCAGGGCTGGTGCCTCCTGATGATGTCGTGCCGGTTGGCCATGTAACGGGCGCGTACGGCGTCGCCGGCTGGGTCAGAATCCGGCCGTATTCGCCTGAGGCGGAAGCCTTGCTGCAGGCGCGCTCCTGGTGGCTCGACAAGCCCACTTTGCACGACGTCCAGGTACTGCAGGCCAAGCGTCATGGAGCCGACGTGGTGGCGCTCTTGATGGGAATGGCCGGACGCGACGCCGCCGAGGCGCTCAAGGGTGCGGTGGTGCAGATTCGGCGCAGTCATTTTCCGGCGCTGGCGGAAGGCGAATTTTATTGGTCCGATCTGATCGGACTGGATGTCGAGAATCTGCAGCAGCAAGCGCTGGGGCGGGTGACGGATTTGATGGATAACGGTGCCCATCCGATCCTGCGGGTGGCGCCGCCAGCGGTCGCCGCGTCCCAGGCGGCTGCGCCCGAGTTGCTGATACCGTTCGTCGCTCAATTCATTCTCGCGGTCGACCAGACGGCAAAGAAGATTACGGTTGACTGGGGCCTGGATTATTGATTTGTCCGGCAAGGGCGTGAGGGCAGGGAGCGGTCGAGATGCAATTTGATGTCGTGACGCTGTTCCCGGAGATGTTTGCCGCATTGACCGGTTCCGGCATCAGCCGGCGCGCCTTCGAGCAAAAAAAATGCGAATTGGCGCTGTGGAATCCACGTGATTTCACCAGCGATAATCACCGCACCGTGGATGACCGCCCATATGGCGGCGGACCCGGCATGGTGATGATGGTCAAGCCGCTGGAGGCCGCGATCGATGCCGCCAGCGCGCGCCAGTTGCACGCCGGACTGCCACGGCCGCGCGTCATCTACCTGTCGCCGCAAGGCTCGGCGCTGACGCATGCGCGGGTCATGCAGTTGAGCGCGGAGGCCGGGCTGGTGTTGTTGTGCGGGCGTTACGAGGCGGTTGATCAGCGTTTGCTGGAACGCCGCGTCGATGAAGAAATCAGTCTCGGCGATTTCGTGCTGTCGGGCGGCGAATTGCCGGCAATGGCGCTGATGGATGCGCTGATCCGGCAGTTGCCTGGCGTGTTGCATGACGAGGCCTCGGCAGTCGAGGACAGTTTTGTCAACGGCTTGCTGGATTACCCGCATTACACGCGGCCGGAAGAATACGAGGGCAGGGCGGTGCCGCCGCTGCTGTTGGGCGGAAATCACGCTGAAATTGTAAAATGGCGGCGTCAGCAGGCTTTGCGGGCGACTGCCAAAAAGCGGCCGGACATGATCATCAGTGCGCGCGCCGCAGGTTTGCTGAGCGCCGCCGACGAAAAATATTTGAGCAGTTTGCAGTTGTAGTGTCGCGCAGCTCTCTTGGGAGCTGCATGTTTAACCCCATCCTATACCGGGCATTTTTGCAATTACACAGCGCCGGCACGATGGCATTTGGAGCTGAAAATGGATTTGATCCAGCAACTTGAGCAAGACGAGATTAACCGTCTCGGAAAAAGCATTCCCGACTTTGCCCCCGGCGATACCGTGGTGGTCAATGTCAACGTGGTCGAAGGAACGCGCAAGCGTGCCCAGGCTTACGAAGGTGTCGTGATTTCGCGCCGCAACCGTGGCTTGAATTCGAACTTCATCGTTCGCAAGATCTCTTCCGGCGAAGGCGTTGAGCGTACCTTTCAGCTCTACTCGCCGTTGATTGCATCGATCGAAGTCAAGCGGCGCGGCGACGTGCGGCGCGCCAAACTGTATTATCTGCGTGAGCGTTCCGGAAAATCGGCGCGCATCAAGGAAAAGCTGCCGAGCCGTCGCGCTGCGGCCAAGCAAGCGGAGTAAGCATCGCGCGCACGTTTCACGAAAAGGCACCGCAGGTGCCTTTTTTTGCTTCAGATCAGGAAACTATCTTGGCCATACTGTCTTTCGACCCGCAGATCATTCCCGTCGATTCGGTTGCCGGCGAGGCGGCGATCGTGGCGGACCGATTGCGTGCCGAATCGCTGCGGCGACGCTTTGGCTGCCCGCCGCAGTGGCAACCGGAGATTACCAACGATCAACCGGTCCGCGCATTCGGCGCAACGCCGATCGCCGCCTGCGTCTTGGTGCCGGTGATTCTGCGCGAGGATGGCGCCACCCTGCTGTTTACCCAGCGTACCGCCCATCTGAGCGATCATGCCGGTCAAGTCAGCTTTCCGGGCGGCCGCACGGAAAGCAGCGACCGCTCGCCCATCGATACCGCGCTGCGCGAAACGGAAGAGGAAATCGGCCTCGACCGGCGCCATGTCGAGGTTATCGGCTCATTGCCTGACTATGTGACTGGTACCGGCTATCGCATCACGCCGATCGTCGGCCTGGCACAACCACCGTTCAGCCTGCACCCCGACCCCAACGAAGTAGCGGAAATTTTCGAGGTGCCGCTGGCATTCCTGATGAATGGCATGCATCATCAGCGGCGCAGCATGGACTTTCCCAACGGTTTTGGCCGTCGCACGTTTTACGCCATGCCGTATGATCGCTTTTTCATCTGGGGCGCGACTGCCGGCATCTTGCGCAACCTGTTTCATTTCTTGCGCGCCTGAAGCTGGCGGCCGCGTGTCGCTGGTCGGCGCTGCGCCGAATTGTTTGATTCCGGCAAGTTGCTGCGTTATCGTATCGATCCCGAACAGGCGGTGTCCATGACCTTCATTTCCATTCTTTTTGCGTTACTGATCGAGCAACTGAAGCCGTTGCGTGCCGATAATCCGGTCTACTCCGGCGTGCGCTTGCTGGCGCGCCGCATGGAAACCTGGTTCAACGCCGGCCAGGCGCGGCACGGTATCGTCGGCTGGTTTGCCATGATCGCGGCGCTGGTGCTGCCGACCGCGCTGGTGTATTGGCTGTGCGCACGCATCAGTCCGCTGGCAGCGCTGCTGTGGAACATCCTGATCGTTTATCTGACACTGGGATTTCGCCATTACAGCCATTACTTCACCTCGATCCAGCTGGCACTGAATGCCGGCGATGACGTCGCGGCGCGGGCGCTGCTGGCGGACTGGACCAAACAGGACACGGCCGGCCTGGATGTCAGCGAAATTTCCCGAATTGCGGTCGAAAAAGCCCTGGTCACCACGCATCGCAATGTGTTCGGAGTGTTTTTCTGGTTCCTGGTGCCGTTCGGGCCGGCCGGCGCGGTGATGTATCGGGTGGCCGAATATCTGGCGCGCGCATGGAATGAGCCGGATCATCTGCACCACGAGGCGTTCGGGCGGTTTGCGGCCCGCGCGTTTTACTGGATCGACTGGATTCCGGCGCGCCTGACCGCTGTGGCGTTCGCGGTAGTTGGCAATTTCGAAGATGCGGTCTATGCCTGGCGCAACTTCGCCGGCCGCTGGCCGGACGAGGCGGCCGGCATTATCCTGGCAGCCGGCGGGGGCGCCATGGACGTGCGGCTCGGTACGCCAGCCGAAAGCGCCATCCAAGTGCTGCCGGCGGATGCTGCTACCGTCGATTCCAGCGACGGCGACCTCGACAACAATGGCTTGCCCGGGGCCGAGCCGGGTCCGCGCGCGCTGCAGAGCACGGTCGGCCTGGTGTGGCGCGCTCTGTTATTGTGGATGTTCCTGTTGCTGTTGCTGTCGGTGGCGATCTGGGCCGGCTGACAGCGTCGCATTCGTGCACGTCGTTTTTTCAGTCTTCTATAAGATATAATACGCATGACATTTCGTGCGAGCGCCTCACAAGGGCGCCGCGCACAGCCAACTGGCAAGCGCTATCGAAACGAGCTGCATGCATGCGTGACAATCCTGTTCCATCTACATCCCTACCTGAAACTACCGGCACATCCAGCCGCGAGTTTTTCATCCTAGGCGTGACCAGCAGCGGCAAGCCGTTTCGGCCCAGCGACTGGGCCGAGCGTCTGTGTGGCGCCATGTCGTGCTTCCGTCCGGCCGGCCATGGCGGCCTGAACGCCCACCTCAAATATTCTCCATACGTTCGCCCGCTGCTGCTGGAAGGGGTCAAATCGGTGGTGGTCAAGGAAGACCTGCGCCAGATCGAGCCGCTGGCCTATCACTTCGTGCTGGATTTCGCCCGAGATAATGATCTGCAGATCGTTGAGGCATGCTTGTTGCCGGATGCCGGTGACGATCCGGATTGATGCGGCCGTGCCGCGCAAACGGCAAGCCGCAGAGCGCCGCTGATCGGCTCGCATCCGGGTACCGGGCAGTGTCGTAAGCGCCGGATTGCCTCGCTTTGCAAAAAAATATTGGCTCAGCATGCAGGCATGCGCTTGCGGCGCTTGGCCATCGTTACATGAACCAGCGCGATCGCGAAGCGGCCGCTGAGTTGCCTGAAAGGCCATAACGGCCGATTCGGATCGTCATTATTTATGGAGCGGTCTCCCCCCGCTGCCCTCTGATGGTGCGTGAACTGTGAAAAAACCGGCTGACATCTGCTTCACAAATCAGTTACGCTACCAAAAAAAATAAAACGGCAAGACATGACGCGCTCCGCGCTCGCACGCGGCGCCCGAAGTCTTGCTGTACCCAGGGGGTTCCATGTTGCGCCAATACCGGCTGTATTCCTTGTCATTCGGGGCTTTGCTCGGCTTGCTGCTGGGCCTGGTCTTGACTGCCATGCTGTTTGTCGCGGCCCGTGGTGTCGAACATGACAAGAACCGGCTCGATTTCGAACAGCGTGCGGGAGCCCGTATCGAGGCGGTGCGAACGCGCTTGCAGTGGTCGATCAATGAGCTGTTTTCCGTCAACCGCCTGTTCGTGAGCTTCGGCACCGTCAGTCGCGAACAGTTTCATTCGTTTACCCGACCCCTGTTGGAGCGCAACCCGTATATCCAGGCATTTAATTTCCATCGCATCATCTCGCATCAGCAGCGCGCCGAATTCGAGGCAGGCGTACAGCACTACTTTCCCGGCTTTTCAATCCGCGAACTGGCCGCCGGCAAACTGGTGGCCGCCGCTCGGCGGGCGCAATACCGGCCGGTGGACTATATCGAGCCACTCGAAGGCAACGAGGCAGCACTCGGCTTTGATGCCGCGTCCTATTCCTTCCAAAGTGAAGCCCTCGAGCGTGCGGTAGTGACTGGCCAGCCGTCCGCCACCGGCCTCCTGAGTCTGATGCAAGAACGGCACGGCGAATCCGGGCTGATTGTATTGATGCCGGTGTATCGGCACGGTGCTGCCACCGACTCCGTGGAAGCGCGGCGGGAAGCGCTGATCGGCGACACCGCCGCCGTGTTTCGGATCGCCGATCTGGTGGAACGCGTGCTGGCGGCCGAAGCCGCGCTGGACGCCGGCCAGACCCGGGTGTCGCTCTATCTTCAGCAGTCCGACGTTGCCCGAAAGCTGGCGTACAGCAGCGACGGCATGGCGCTTCCGAACGCATCGGGCTGGCTTGACTCCTTGTTGTATGCGCATCCACAATCGCTATCGAAATCGTTCGATATTGGCGGCCAATTGTGGAGCATGACAGTGGCGGCTGCGCCCGACTCCTTCCGCTCGCTGCGCAGCGATTCCCTATTGGTGCTCCTGGGCGGTTTGCTAACCAGTGCCCTGGGCTGTTTTTATCTGCAGTCGCTGGCACGCCGCACGCGCGACATCCAGCAGCTGGTGCGCCGGCGCACCGCCGAATTACGGCTTGCGAACCGGCATCTGCGGCGCGACATTGCCGCTCGTGCGCGTACCGAGCAGGCACTGCAGTTGCGGCAGCGCGCGATCGAAGCCAGCGCCAATGCGATCGTGATCGTCAGCGCCGAAGCGCCCGATTATCCGATCGAGTACGTGAACCCGGCCTTCGAGCGCAACAGCGGCTTTGCCGCGCATGAGATCCTCGGCAAGACGGTGCGTGCCCTGCGGTGCGACGAGCGGGACCAGCAGGCGATTGCCGAGATTCGTGCCGCCCTGCTCGAGCAGCGGGAAGGCAAGGCGGTGTTGCGCAATCTGCGCAAGGATGGCTCGATTTACTGGAGCGAGTTCTACGTCTCGCCGGTGCTCGACCAGAACGCCACGGTCAGTCATTTCGTGCTGGCGCAATACGACATCACGGCCACCAAGAATTACGAAGCAGAGCTGGAATTCCAGGCCGGACACGACCACCTGACCGGGCTGGCCAACCGCAACCTGGTACGCGACCGCCTGCAACAGGCGATCAGCTATGCCGATAGTTACGGCCATGCGGTATGGCTGGTGCATGTCGATCTGGACCAGTTCAAGTTCATCAATGACGCGCTCGGCCATCCAGCCGGCGACGCCCTGTTGCGCACGCTGGCCGATCGTCTGAAGCAGGGTTTGCGCAGCGCCGACACCGTGGCTCGCGTCAATGGCGATGAATTTCTGCTGGTTTTCATCGATGACATGGAACAGGAGACCTGCGTGGCCATCATGCAGCGCGTCATGCAGCTGGTGGCGGTACCGTTGAAGATCGATAACCACGAACTGTATCTGACCTGCAGCGCCGGCATCGCGGTGTATCCGGGCGATGCGATGGATGCCGAAACCCTGACCAAGCATGCCGAGATCGCGATGTATCGCGCCAAGGATGGCGGGCGCGGCAGCTATCAGTTCTACCGGCCTGAAATGAACCAGCAGGCGCTGGAACGGCTGCGCCTGGAAAGCGATATGCGCAACGCACTGGAGCGCGGCGAATTCGTCCTGCACTATCAGCCGCAGGTGGAGTTGCGCAGCGGCCAGGTCGTCGGCATGGAGGCGCTGATTCGCTGGCAGCATCCGCAACTGGGACTGATTGCGCCGATGCGCTTCATCGGTCTGGCCGAGGAAACCGGCTTGATCGTGCCCATCGGTGCCTGGGTGATCCGCGAGGCGTGCCGCCAGAACATGGCCTGGCAACGTGCCGGCTTGCCAGCGCTGCGGATGTCGGTCAACCTGTCGGCGCGCCAGTTTTATGAAAAGGAGCTGGCGCAGTCGATCGCCGCGGTATTGGAAGAAACCGGCATGGCGCCGCACATGCTCGGCATCGAACTGACCGAGAGCCTGGTGATGGCGGATGTCGAGCATGCGGTGCAGATCCTGCAGCAGTTGCATGCGATCGGCGTGCAGATGTCGATCGATGATTTTGGCACCGGCTATTCCAGCCTGTCTTACCTGAAGCGCTTTCCGATCGATGTGCTGAAGATCGACCAGTCGTTCGTGCGCGACATCACGCTGGACCCGGATGATGCCGCCATCGTGCTCTCCATCATTTCGCTGGCGCACAACCTGAGCATGGAGGTGATTGCGGAAGGCGTGGAGACCGAGCAGCAACTGGACTTCCTGCGCTGCAACGGCTGCAATGAAATCCAGGGTTATCATTTCAGCCCACCGCTGGCGGCCGACAACTTCCAGGCCTTGCTTTTGCAGGGCAAGTGCCTGCCACCGGATACCGGCGTGGACGCCCACCACTGGCGCACGTTAGGCCGCCCGCGATAAAGCGGGACGGGGCGATAGCCGATACGGTATTTTTCCCGGTGGCATTCGGTGAAAACAGCGTAATTCATATACTCCCTGCAATGCATGCCATTTTCGGTTGTAAAATGGTTGTTTGTATAACATACTCCATATTTATTCGACATTCTGCAGGATATTCCGAGAGTTTTTCGAACAAAAGTGATCGGTGCCGCTGCGCACCGAGTGGCACTGCGGCCATGCCGCCAGCCAGCTGCGCCGGGTCGTTATGGTGCGGCATGGCGGGCGGCAAATCCGGCTGGCCGCAGTTTCCGCGATAATGAAGCCGGACAAGCGCGTTGTTCCGGCGGCCAGCGGACGCGACCGCAGCCACGCTTGCGTTTACTCTTTGCGAATGGAGTCAGACATGTCGAATACCCGGGTTGAGCGCGATACCTTCGGCCCGATCGACGTGCCGGCCGACCATCTGTGGGGCGCGCAGACCCAGCGTTCGCTGCACCATTTCCACATTTCGACCGAGCGCATGGCGCCCGAACTGATCGCTGCGCTGGCGGAGGTCAAGCGCGCCGCCGCCGCCGTCAACCGCGCCCTCGGCTGCTGGACGCGGCAAGGCGACGCCATCATGCAGGCCGCCGACGAAGTGCTGGCCGGCACGCCATGCCGACGGAGTTTCCGCTGTCGGTCTGGCAGACCGGCTCCGGCACGCAGACCAACATGAACATGAACGAGGTGCTGGCCAATCGCGCCTCGGAACTGCTGGGCGGCGAGCGCGGCGAGCAGCGCCTGGTGCATCCGAACGACGCACGTCAACATGGGCCAGTCGTCCAACGATATTTTCCCGACCGCGATGCATGTGGCGGCGGCGTCTGCGGTCGCGCAAGCAGCTGCTGCCGGCGCTTGCGCCGGCTGCGCGCCACGCTGGAACAGAAATCGCGCAGAGTTCGCCGACATCGTCAAGATCGGCCGCACCCACTTGCAGGATGCGACGCCGCTGACGCTGGGCCAGGAATTTTCCGGCTACGTCGGCCCAGCTGGAACATGCGCGGAAGCGGTGATCGCCGCCGCTTGCCGGCGCTGTGCGCGCTGGCCGCCGGCGGCACCGCGGTCGGCACCGGCCTGAATACGCATCCGGAATTCGGCGACGCGCATCGCGGCCGAACTGGCCGCGCGCACCGGTCTGCCGTTCATGAGCGCGCCCAACAAGTTCGCCGCGCTGGCCGCGCACGACGCGCTGGTGGCCGCGCACGGCGCGCTGAAGACGCTGGCGGCGGCGCTGATGAAGATCGCCAACGACGTGCGCTGGCTGGCGTCCGGCCCGCGCTCCGGCCTGGGCGAGATCAGCATTCCGGAAAACGAGCCGGGCAGCTCGATCATGCCGGGCAAGGTCAATCCGACCCAGTGCGAGGCGCTGACCATGCTGTGCTGCCAGGTGTTCGGCAACGATGTCGCGATCACGTTCGGCGGCGCCTCCGGCAATTTCGAGCTGAACGTGTTCAAGCCGATGATCGCGCATAACTTCCTGCAAAGCGTGCGCCTGCTGGCCGACGGCATGCGCAGCTTCGACGAGCATTGCGCGCGCGGCATCGAAGCCAATCGCGAGCGCATCGCGCGAGCTGATGGAGCGTTCGCTGATGCTGGTGACGGCGCTGGCGCCGCACATCGGCTACGACCGCGCGGCGCAGATCGCCAAGCAGGCGCATCACGACGGCAGCACGCTGAAGCAGGCGGCGCCGGCGCTGGGCTTTGTCAGCGAAGAACAGTTCGCGCAATGGGTGCAGCCGGAAACCATGACTCGACCCGTCAGCCAGTCCTGAGATGGGTCGCACGCGATCAAGCGCGCAATTGAGGCGCTGATTCGGTTTCGCGCAACTCCGGTGGCCCCGATGGCCGGCATGGCGCGTCCGCTTGTGCTTCAATTCTGCATTGCAAACGGCCAGACACCGACTTTGCTCATCAGCGTCAGTTTTTCCAACCATCGTCCTGTTTCTGCTAATAGAATATGGAAGGCTCGTTGGCCCCATATATCAAAATTAAGGAGACAGACAATGAAATCTCGATTCTTGCGTGGCTTGCTCGTGCTGGCCGGCGTCACCATGCTGGCCGCTGCACCCGCCCAAGCGCAGCAGCAATTCATCAACGTATTGACCGGCGGTACCAGCGGCGTGTATTACCCGATGGGCGTGGCGTTGTCGCAGATTTATGCCAAGGCGATGCCGAATGTGAAGACCTCGGTGCAGGCGACCAAGGCTTCCGCCGAAAATCTGAACCTGCTGCAGGCTGGGCGCGGAGAAATCGCGTTTACGCTGGGCGATTCCTTGTCCGACGCCTGGAAGGGCGATGCCGAAGCCGGCTTCAAGACGCCGCTCAACAAACTGCGCGGCGTCGCCGGCATTTATCCGAACTACATCCAGATCGTTGCTGCCGCCGATTCCGGCGTCAAGACGCTGGCCGACCTGAAGGGCAAGCGCATCTCGGTTGGCGCGCCGAAATCCGGCACCGAACTGAATGCGCGCGCGATCTTCAAGGCTGCCGGCATGACCTACAAGGATTTCTCCAAGGTCGAATACCTGCCGTTCGGCGAATCGGTAGAGCTGATGAAAAATCGCCAGCTCGATGCCACCCTGCAGTCGGCCGGCCTGGGCGTGTCATCGCTGCGCGACCTGGCGACCTCGGTGAAGATCGTGATCGTGCCGATCCCGGCCGATGTGGTCACCAAGGTCGGTGATCCGGCCTATCAGGCCGGCACGGTTCCGGCCAATACCTACGAAGGGCAAAGCGCGGATGTCGCCACCGCCTTCGTGCAGAATTTCCTGGTCACGCATGAAGGGGTGCCGGCCGATACCGTCTATCAAATGACCAAGAGCATGTTCGACAACCTCGATCATCTGGTCGCGGCGCATGCCGCCGCCAAGGCGATCCGCAAGGACAAGGCGCTGGTCGGCATGCCGCTGCCGCTGCATCCGGGAGCAGAAAAATACTATCGCGAAAGCGGCCTGGTCAAGTAGGCACACCACAAGACGTTACACGGGGGAGGGCGATTGCGCCCTCTCTTGATTTCCGCTGAGGAGTTTTCCGTTCATGTCTTCCCTGCACATCCCCGCCGATGATTTCCAGGAGCACGGCACGCAGCGTTCGCTGACTGGCATCGCGCTCAAGCTCACACTCACCGCGGCCCTGGCGTTCTCCGCATACCAGTTGGTGGTGGCCGGCTTTCACCCGCTGTCGTCGCTGGTGATTCGCTCGTTGCACGTTGGTTTCCTGCTGTTGCTGACCTTTCTGCTGTACCCCGCCTTGAAAAGCGGCAAGCTGACTTCCATCGCCTGGTACGACTGGCTGCTGGCGGCCACCGGTTTTGGCCTGTCGTTCTACCACTGGATCTTCGAGAGCGACCTGATCGTGCGTTCCGGTGACCCCAATACGGCCGACCTGGTGGTCGGCGCCATCATGATTGTGCTGGTGTTCGAAGCCACGCGCCGCATTCTCGGCCTGGCGCTGCCGATCGTGTGCGGCACCTTCCTGCTGTATGGTCTGTTCGGCCAGTACCTGCCGGCGCCGCTCGAACATCGCGGCTATGGTTTCGACCAGATCGTCAATCAGCTGTTTCTCGGGACCGAAGGCATACTCGGGATTCCGATCATGGTGTCGGCCACCTATATTTTCCTGTTCATTCTATTCGGCGCCTTTCTCGAGCACGCCGGCATGATCAAGCTGTTCAATTCGATTGCGCTCGGCCTGGTCGGGCGGGCCAAGGGCGGGCCGGCCAAGGTAGCCGTGATTTCATCCGGCTTCATGGGCACGATTTCCGGCTCCGGCGTAGCCAACGTGCTGACCGTCGGCCAGTTCACGATCCCGCTGATGAAGCGCTTCGGCTATACCTCGGTGTTCGCCGGCGCGGTCGAGGCGACTGCCTCGATGGGCGGCCAGATCATGCCGCCGGTGATGGGGGCAGTGGCCTTCATCATGGCCGAAACACTGAACGTGCCATACATCGAGATCGTCAAGGCGGCGGTGATTCCGGCCTTCCTGTATTACCTGACCGCCTTCTGGATCGTCCATCTGGAAGCCGGACGGGCCGGCTTGGTCGGCTTACCGAAGGAGCAGTGCCCCAGTCCGTGGCGCGCGATCAAGGAAAGCTGGTATCTGGTGCTGCCGCTGGCAGCCTTGGTTGGCATGCTGTTCCATGGCTTCACGCCGATGTTCGCCGGTCTGACCGGACTGGCGCTGACGGCGATCCTGATCCTCGGCGCGGCGGTCGCGGCGCGCATGTCCGCCACGGCGTTCCGCTACGTGTTCTGGCTGGCGCTGGGCCTGGCCGCGGCCACTTTCGTCAAGTGGGGCATCTATTCGATCCTGGCGGTGATCGGCGCGCTGGTGTTGCTGTGTTTCTGGGTCAAGGGCGGGCGCGACACCTTGCGTACTATCCGTGTCGGCCTGATCGATGGCGCCAAGCAGGCATTGCCGGTTGGCATCGCGTGCGCCATCGTCGGCGTCATCATCGGTGTGCTGACGCTGACTGGCGCCGCTTCCAGCTTTGCCGGCTTCATCCTGACGGTGGGTGAGAAAAGCGTGTTCCTGTCGCTGTTCCTGACCATGATCGTGTGTCTGATCCTGGGTATGGGGATTCCGACCATTCCGAACTACATCATCACCAGTTCGATTGCGGCGCCGGCCTTGCTGCACCTCGGTGTGCCGCTGATCGTGTCGCACATGTTCGTGTTTTACTTCGGCATCATGGCTGATCTGACGCCGCCAGTGGCGTTGGCCGCGTTTGCCGCTGCCTCCATCGCCAAGGCGTCGCCGATGAAAATCGGTGTCAAGGCGACCCAGATCGCAATTGCCGGCTTCGTGATTCCATACATGGCCGTATATACACCGGCACTGATGCTGCAGGGCGAATGGACGGTGGCGGCGGTGCTGTATATCGTCGGCAAGGCGGTACTGGCGGTAGGCTTGTGGGGTGCCACTTCGGTCGGTTACCTGCTGGCGCCGCTCAAGGTGTACGAGCGCGTGTTTACCGGGCTGGCGGCCCTGATGCTGGTGACTGCCGGCACCCTGAGCGATCAGATTGGCTTCACAATGGCCGCGCTGTTCGTCGGCTGGCACGTCTGGCAAAAGCGGCGGCTGGCCATCGCATGATCGGCATCTGTCTGGCAGCGGCGGGACTGGCGGCCGGCATCACGGCGCGCCTGCCGCTGCCAGACTTCACGCTGGCCTGGACTCATTCAATTGAAAAAATCCGCTGGGAAGAGGACTACCGTGTGCTTTCCAGCGCGGATGGCGCCCGCCTGCAACTGACCGAGGCGCGCATCCGCGGCTCGGGTGCCGGCATGGAGCCGCCGGCCGACGCGGTGTTGGCCGATGGCGCCTGGCATTACCGGCCGTCGCTGGCACCACTGCAGCGGCTGCGCTTGGCACGTTCCGATTATGTCGCCGACTACAGCATTTGCTGGGACGGCCACTGCCAGCCGCTGGCGGCGTTGGCTGGGTCGCCAGCGGTGGCGCCGCTGGTGGAGGTGTTCGCCTGCGAACAGCCCTGATTCGCGTCCCGCGTGTCCATTCGGTTGGCGTTTTTCAAGTATGATCGCAGCTGTCTTGCTGCCTGCAGCACGCAGGCCTCAGGCACTCCAGCTTCCTTCCTGCCCGACTGCCGCGCCATCGTGGCCGCCGTCCGTCTGGCCCATCTCAAGGAGAAGAAATGACGTCGACCATCCGCTCGCTTGTCGCCGTATTGGCCGCTACCCTGGCACTGGCGAGTCTGGCCGCCTGCCAGAAGCCGGAAGGGCCAGCCGAGCGCGCCGGCAAGAGCATTGATGAGGCAACCCAAAAGGCAGGGCAGGAAATCCAGAAAGCCGGGCAGCAGATACAGGATGCGGCAAGCGAGGCGAAGAAATAGTCGCGGCCAACAGCGAGGCGCCGCGATCCTTGCGCAGCGCACTGTAGTCGTCAGACGCGCTTGGGCGGCGACATCGGCGGGCGCCATCGCCATCCGAGCGTACCTACGCCTCCATGCTACTACTGCTGCTTTGAAGCCACATGGGAGTATGCTATTAAATATCACGCTTTCGCGCAAAATACGTGGGATTTCAAAAATACAGTATAGGGTATAAGATTGGATTCAGGGTTCAGCAGGCAACATCCAGCAGCCGCCGGTCATTGTCTTGGCGCGCTGCGATGAGTGGCGCGGGCGGTATGGCGCACCTGCGGCAGCTGCCGGCACGCGTGGCAGGGCATTGGAAATCGGGCTTGGCGGGATTGTTGCTGGTACTGCTGGCGCCGCCGGCGGCGGCCGTCTACCGGATCGAAGTGGAGGCACCGCAGCCGGTGCGCGCGTTGCTGACCGAATTCCTGGATCTGGCACGCTATCGGCAGCGCGCCGATCTGAGCGACGAACAGTTGCAATTCCTGATCGACACTGCACCGGCCCAGGTACAGCGGCTGACGTCCACCGAAGGATATTTTTCGCCTGCCACCACGGTCACACTGGAAGGCGAGGGTGAACAGCGCGTGGTGCGCATTCGCGTGACGCTCAATGAGCGTACCGAGGTGGGTCAAGCGAATATCGACGTGACCGGGGCGGTGGTGCAGGAAGCGCCGCAGCGGGTGGCCGCGATTCGCAACAGCTGGGCGCTGCCGGTCGGGCGGCCGTTTCGCCAGAGCGAATGGGAGCGCGCCAAGCAGGAAGGCTTGCAGCGCCTGCAAAGCAGCCGTTATGCGGGCGCCAGAATCGCCCATTCCGAGGCGCGTATCGAGGCCGACGACCATCAGGCGCAGCTGGCGGTGCAATACGATAGCGGCCCAGCCTTCACGCTCGGTGCGCTGGAAATTACTGGTACGCGGCGCTATTCGCCCAGCATTATCGAGAACGTCAATCCCCTCCAGCGCGGCGAACAATACAGCGTCGAGCGTTTGCTGGAGCTACAGCGGCAGATCCAGAATACGCCGTACTTCTCGAATGTCATTGTCGGTATCGACAATGATGTGCAGCACGCCGAGATGGCGCCAGTGAAGGTACGTGTCAGCGAGTTCCAGACGCAGCGAATCCGGGCCGGCGCCGGCTATACGACCGATGCCGGGGCCAAGGTCGAAGCGCGCTATACGCATCTGAACGTCTTTGACCGGGCAGTAGTGTTCGACAGCCAGCTTCGTATCGAGCAGCAGCGGCAATATGGCGCGCTGGATCTGGCGCTGCCGCCGGATCGCTCCAGTTTCGTCAACAGCGCCAATACCTCGTTCGATCGCAGCACCCTGCAGGGCGTCGATCTGCGCAGCCTGCGGGCCGGTGTCAAGCGCGCTCGCGCGCGTGAAAAATACGATATCGCCTACACGCTGGACTACTATCGGGACGAGTTGCAGCAGTTGAACGACTTGCCGCTGCCGGTCGGCACGGTGGTGCAGCCGGGCAAGCATCAGGCGCTGGTGCCGGGCGTTTCGTGGGCGCGGCGCGATGTCGACGATCCAATCTTTCCGCGCCGCGGCAATCTGGTGTCGCTGCAGGTCGGGGCGGCACTGCAAGGACTGCTTACCGATCAGAGCTTCGTGCGCATGTATGGCCGTGCGCGTCAATATCTGCCGGTCGGCAAGCGCGACCTGGTGATCCTGCGCTCGGAACTGGGCGCGGTGCTGACCAAGGGCAGCAGCGCGCAGGTTCCGGCTTCGCTATTGTTTCGCGCCGGCGGCACCGATTCGATTCGCGGCTACAGCTATCAGAGCATCGGTAACGTCCAGAACGGCACGGTTTTTCCCACCCGCTTCCTGTTGACCGCCAGCGCCGAATATCAGCACTGGCTGAACGGCGCATGGGGCGCTGCGGTGTTCTATGACGTCGGCACCGCCGCCGACAATTGGCGTGACAAGCTGCTCTACCAGGGTGTCGGCGTTGGCGCCCGCTGGCGCAGTCCGGTGGGACCGGTCAATCTCGATCTGGCCTATGGCGTGCGCGACGGCCAGATCCGCCCGCATATCTCGCTCGGCATTGCTTTCTGAGCGGCCTGGCCCGCTTTCTTCCTGAACCCTATTTGCATGACCTCTACCGCCACTCCCGATTCACCCGAGACACCGTCTGCCGCACCGATGGCGCGGCGCGGCCGCCGGCTAGCCGCCTGGCTCGGCGCCGGTGTGCTGCTCTTGCCGTTGTTGCTGCTGGGCGCGTTATTGCTGGCAGCCCATTCCGAGCGCGGCAGCCGCCTGCTGTGGCAGCTGGGACTGCAGGTCGCGGCGGGACGCATGGCCGGCACGTGGGCCGGCGGCACGCTGGCGCATGGCGCGCAATTGCGCGGAGTGAGCTACCGCGATGGCGCCTTGCAGGCAAGCGTGGACCGCTTTGACGGCCGCTGGCGCCTGAATCTCGCACCACTTGCCCTGACCGTCGATGCTTTACGTTTTGGCCAGGTGGAGCTGCAGTTGCCACCATCCACCGCGCCCAGCGTGCCGGTGATGCCGCAGGATTTGCAACTGCCGCTGGCAATCGAGCTGCGGCAACTGTCAGTGGAAAAACTGACGCTGCAGGGCGTTGCCGTGCCGGTGGAAATCGGCAATCTGCGACTGCACGCCAGCTCCGATCGCCGGCGGCACCAGTTGACGCTGGAGCACGCCGAAACGCCATACGGTCAGGCTTCGGCGCACCTACGACTCGACGGCCGCGCGCCGTTTGCCGTGGACGGGGGCGCCGAACTGGCCGGCAGCTATCGTGAGGAAAAAGGCCGGCTGACTGCCAATGCAGCAGGCACGCTGGCCGCGCTGCGGCTAGAGTTGAACGCCAGCGGCGACAAGCTGAACGGCGAGGCGCAAGTGGAGCTGGCACCGTTTGCGTCGCAGCCGCTGCTGCGGGCGGAGATCAGCGCCGCTCACATCAATCCGAAACTGTTTTCCGCCGGTGCTCCGAGTGCCGACCTGACGCTGCATGCCGACCTGGTGCCGCAGGCAGCGGGCGCTGACGGCGAGCTGACAGTCAGCGGCCCGATCATGCTGCGTAACGCCATTCCCGGTTCGCTCGACCGAGAGCGTTTGCCGCTGGTCTCGGCAAGCCTGCACGCGCGTCTAAATACGCACACCCAGCAACTGGCGCAGATCGAGGTCAAGTTGCTGCACAACGCGGTGCTCAGCGGTGCCGGCGAGTTGCAGCAAGCCGATGACGGCAGCCGCGGCGAATTCCAGCTGCAAGCGCGCGCGCTCGATCTGCACGCGCTGCATGCCAGCCTGAAACCGAGCCAGCTGCGCGGCCCGCTCACGCTCCGCTTGCAACCCGGTGCGCAGCACATCTCGCTGGCACTGGCTGATGCCGTATACCAGCTGCAACTGGAGGCGACACTGGAACCCGGGCGGATTGCGCTGCAACAGGCAAGGCTGCAGGCAGGCGCGGCGCAACTGCACGCTTCCGGCACGCTGAGCCGGGATGCGCAGACGACTTATGCGCTGGCCGGCAAGCTGGTCGATTTCGATCCGGCGCAGTGGATCGCCTCCGGCCCGACGGGAAAAAAGGGGGGCAGCAAACCCGCGCGCCGTACGCCATCGGCGCGCATCAACCTGGATTTCGATGCCAGCGGCGCGCTGACACCGCTGCAGGTGAAATTCAAGTTCGATGTGCACGACAGCAGCTACGACCAGCTGCCGCTGACTGGCGGCGGCACGCTCAACCTGGCCGGAACGCGCCTGTTGCCAAGTGCCATGCAACTCGATGTGGCTGGCAACCAGCTGGCGTTCAAAGGCAGCTTCGGTGCCAGCGGCGATCATCTGCAGGTCAACCTGAATGCGCCCCGTTTGGACCGGCTCGGTTACGGCTTGGACGGCTTGCTGCAATTCGACGGCGACATCACCGGCACGCTGCGGCAGCCGACTTTGCGTGCCAGCTATCGCGCGGAAAACCTAGCGCTCGGTCCGCAACGGCTGGCGGGGTTGGCCGGTTCGGCCGAGCTGGACGGTGCGCTGGCTGGTCGCGGCGAGCCGCCATTGCGGCTGTCGATCAAACTCGATGCACACGGCTACCGCGGCCCCGACACGATGCTGGACCAGTTGCATCTGCAGTTATCCGGCACCGACCGTCAACACAGTTTCAGCGCCGAGGGCGCCGGCAAATTGCGCGGCCAGCCACTGGCGCTGGCCATCGCCGCGCACGGCGGCCTGACCCAGGACAAGAATGGCTATCGCTGGGATGGCACGCTCGACACGCTGGAAAACCGGGGCCAGCCGCGCATTGCGTTGCAGGCGCCACTGACGGTCAGCGCCGCTGCCAATCGCCTGCAATTTGGTGCGACCCGCCTGAGCTTGGCCGACGCCATGCTGGATTTGAAAAGCCTGGTCTGGGATCACGGCAGCCTTCGTTCCGAAGGGTCGTTGAGCGCACTGGCAGTGGCCAATCTGCTGCAACTTCAGCATCAGTTCACCGGCCAGCAAATTCCGCTGAGAACGGATCTGGTGCTGGATGGCAGCTGGAATTTCCAGCTTGGCGACAGTGCCAGCGGCTTTGCCAGCATAGGGCGCCGCAGTGGCGATGTCAGCTTCGATAGCGGCCGCGGCAGCAGCATGCTCGGCCTGTCGGCCTTGCAGGTGCGCGCCGACTTGCAAGCCAGCGGCATCCGCCTTGACTTGCAGGCAGCGGCATCCCGCATCGGCACCCTGAACGCACAGGCGAGCGCCGGCTGGAGTCGGCAGGATGGGCGTCTGCGATTGGCAGCGGATGCGCCGCTGGCAGGGCAAGCCAGCGTGCGCCTGCCGCAGTTGAAGACGGTGGCGATGCTGGCGGGCCCGGAACTGGCGCTGGATGGCAGCCTGGCATTCGATCTCGACCTGGCCGGTAGTCTGGCGCAGCCCAAGTGGTCGGGCACGCTCGCCGGCGACCGGCTGGCGGTGACGCTGTTCGATCTCGGCATCCAGTTGCGCGATGGCGTGGTGCGCATCGGCCTCGATCAAAATGTAATCGACTTGCGCCAGATCGAGTTTCACGGTGGCGAAGGCACGCTGCGCGCCAGCGGCCGCGTGCAAATTGGCGAATCGAATCCGGCGCTGGCGGCGACCATCGTCGCCGATCGCCTGCAATTGTTTGCCAGCCCGGATCGGCGCCTCACCTTGTCCGGCCAGGCGAAGATCGCAAATATCGAGCAGCAGTTGCATATCGACGGCAAGGTTACGGTGGATCGGGCACTATTCGACCTGCCTAAAAAGAGCGCGCCCGAATTGAGCAGCGACGTCATCGTGGTGCGCCGCCAAAAAGATGGCAATGGCAAGCCGGTGGCGCCACAACCCCTTGGCGCCGGGACCCGCAAGCCGGCCAGCAGCTGGGCGCCGGTGCTGGACATCGCGGTCGATCTCGGGCGCGACTTCCGCTTTCACGGCAGCGGTGCCGAGCTGCTGTTGCGCGGCAACATGGCGGTACATGGCGAACCCTATGCGCCGTTGCGCGCCACCGGCACGGTGCGGGTGACAGAAGGGTCGTATGAGGCTTTCGGGCGCAAGCTGGCGATCGAGCGCGGCCTGTTGAATTTTCAGGGCCCGATCGACAATCCAAACATCAACATCCTGGCGATGCGCCGCAATCAGGAAGTCGAAGCCGGCGTCGAAGTCACCGGGCTGGCGCAGCAGCCGCGCGTGCGGCTGGTATCCGAGCCGAATGTCGGCGACGAGGAAAAACTATCCTGGCTGATGTTCGGCCACGGCTCCGACAGCAGCGGCCTCGGCCAGCGGCAGGCGGCCGGCGCGGCCCTGGCGCTGCTCGGCAACGCCGGCGGCAAGCGGATCGCGCAGGGCATAGGCCTCGATGAATTTTCGATCGGCGCCAGTGAATCGGGGCTGCCCGACCAGCAGGTGGTGAACCTGGGCAAGGCAATCTCGGAACGCTTTTATGTCGGCTACGAGCAAAGCTTGACCAGCGCCGCCAGCATCGCCAAGTTGACCTGGCAGTTTTCGCGGCGCTGGTCGCTGGTGGCGCGCGCCGGTTCCATTCTCGGGCTGGACGTGCTCTTCAACAAGCGCTTCGACTAGCGCTCGTGGTGGCGCTGGGAGCGCCCGGCCGCCGCTCTTCCAGCAGGATCACGCTGCAAGCCGGCCCCGGTTGGCGCCGGCATGAGCAGATGCTTACCTGGGAGGTAATTGCCGCAGCGCGCCCGCAGGCCGACACTGGATCTCGAAGGCGGAACAACCGTCTTCGCCGCAGGCGCCGGGCGCTGACCTCAATCCAATCCAGGAGAACCCCATGAAATCGATCCATCCCGCTCCCATCCTCAGATTCACCCTGATGGCCGACGCCGTGCTGTGCGGCGCCGTGACGGCGCTGCAATTGCTGGCGCCGCAATTCCTGGCCGACTTGCTGGCGCTGCCGGATTCACTGCTGCTGGGCAGCGGTGCGTTCCTGGCTTTCTATACCGTCTTGCTGGCCCTGCTGGTGCGCAGCAAAACGATATGGGCGGCAATCGTTGTGTTGATCGTCGCCGGCAACCTCGGCTGGGCGGTCGGCTGCGTTGCCTTGCTGGTCGCAGGATGGGTGACGCCAAATGGCCTCGGGGTTGGCTTCGTGCTGCTTCAGGCGTTGGCCGTGCTGGTTTTCGCCGGTCTGGAATTTGCCGGGTTGACGGCTTCGGCGCCGGTCGCGCCGTTACGGTCGGCGCGTGCTTGAGCGCCATTTCACAGCGCAAAGGAGAAACTATGAGTGCCTATGCCATCGGCCATCTGGAGCAGGTCCACATGGGACCTGAGATCGTCGGTTACCTGCAAGCGATCGACGCCACGCTGGCGCCATTTTCCGGCCGCTTCGTGGTTCATGGCGGCCGCCTCGAAGTGATGGAAGGCGCGCTGGGAGGCGATGTGATCGTGATCGAGTTTCCCGATATCGAGCGTGCGCGCCGGTGGTACGCATCGCCGGCTTACCGTGCCATCCTGCCCCTGCGCACAGGGAACTCGCGCGGCACCGTCTTCCTGGTCGACGGCGTGGCGCCCGATCATCAGGCTACCGACGTGCTGCGCGCGCCGACCAGCGCCGGGCAATGAAGGCCGGCGCCGCCGCTCACTGGCGGGCGCGGCGCCACGGCGGCAGCTTCAAGGCCTGCGCCAGCAGCACCCCGGCCAGCGTGATGCCACCGCCGAGCAGATGATAACCGTGCAGCGTTTCCGACAGCAGCAGGATCGCGATCAGCGCGGTAAACACCGGCATCAAATTCATGTACATGGATGCGCGCGCCGCGCCCAGACCGGCGATGCCTTCCATCCACAGAAAGGCGGAAACGATGGAGGCGGCGATGCCGGCATACAGCACCAGCGGCAAATTGGCGGCGGTGATCGGCGACGCCGGCGCCAGCCAGTAGCCGGGAAACAGCAGCAGCACGCCGAAGCAGATCTGCACATACAGCATGTGCCAGGTCGGCAGCGGCATCGGCCATTTGCGCAGCAGCACACCATAGCCGGCGTAGGCCAGCGTCGCCAGCAGCATCAGGCCGTCGCCGCGGCCGATGCCGTGCGCCAGTAGCCGCGCCGGCTCGCCTTCGCCGATCAATAGCGTCAAGCCGAGTAGCGACAGCAGGCCGCCGGCGATGGTGCCCAGGGTTGGCGCCTCGCCCAGCAGCAGCGCCGACAACAACAGAGTCAAGAGCGGCATCAGCGAGGCGATGATGCCCATGTTGGTGGCCGACGTGGTTTCGGCGGCGAAGTAAGCCAGGCTCTGATACAGCACCATGCCCAGCAGCGACAGCACCAGCAACTGCCATAGGTAGGGCCGGATCGCGGCCCGGTTGCGCCATACCGGGCGCAGCAGAAAGGGCGTCAGCAGCAGCGCCGCCAGCAGCCAGCGGTCAAAGGAAATCGCCGCCGGTTCGATGACGCCGGCCGCCATTTTGCTGACGACGGTATTGCCGGCCCAGATCAGGATCGCCAGCAAGGCAAAGGCGGTGTATTTCAGGCGCACTACCGGTCTTTCGGGGTGGATGAAGGGAGCCGCAGGCGGCAAGAAGGCCAAAATGGTATATCAAACCGGCACGCAGCCGATCGATTTCTGGCTTGTAAAAATATAACGTACCATGCCGTCTGCGCGCGCGTTGGGGTGGCGCGCACGTCGAGAGAGGCCTGTGCAGATTGAGGGCCATAACGATTCTAGGGAGGAATTCGCATGTTCATGTTCGTACCGTTTCTGCTTGCACTGCTGGGTGCGCTCGGCATCCTGTATGGCCGTCGCCAGGCCGCGCTGGCGGCGTGGGGCTTGCTGGTAGTGATCACGCTGGTCTGGTTCCAGCATCACGCCACCGATCCGCTGCAGCTGGCGTTCTGACGGAGACCGGATGATGAGCCAACTTGACTCCAGCCGGGCTACCATGGACCGAGGCGTCGCCCTGAATCTGCTCGGGCTGTCCGGCATCAGCCTCTCGCTGCTGATTGCGTTTTACTACCAGATCGTGCTGCACGAATTACCCTGTCCGCTGTGTCTGCTGCAGCGGGTCGGCATGATCGCTATCGGCATCGGCTTCATGCTCAACTTGCGCTTTGGCGAGCGCAGCCTGCATTACGGCGTGGCGCTGGTGGGTTGCCTGCTGACCGGCGCCCTGGCTGCGCGCCAGGTGCTGCTGCATATCGTGCCCGGCACCGGGACGTATGGCTCGGCATTGTTCGGCATGCATTTCTATACGCTGGCACTGCTGTCGGCCATCGCAGCGACTGCCTTCATCACCGTTTTGCTGATGTTGCACAGGCCGCAAGCTGCCGCCGCGCCGACGACCGGCATGCATGCTGCCGGCAAGGTGGTGGCAATCCTGTTTACGCTGTTGATCGCGGCCAATCTGTTGTCGACGATACTGGAATGCGGCGCCGGCCAGTGCGACGATGATCCGACGTATTATCAATTGCTTGGCAAGTGAGCCATGTTAGCCGCAGAACTGCGCGAAATGTCACGCGCCTCGCATATACTCCTTTATATATAGCGTAATTTCGGGGATGAAAAGGCAGTTTTTGCAACATACTCCCGTGTATGATGGGCGTATATCCGGCGCGGCGATAGCAGCCTGCAAGGGCGAACCAGAGTGATGAGCAAACAATTTTCCAGCGCCTGCGAACGTAACCGGGAGCCGATTCTGGCGTTGCTGCGCACGATCCTGGCTGGCCGCCAGAGCGTGCTGGAAATCGGCAGCGGCAGCGGCCAGCACGCGGTGTTTTTTGCCGCGCACCTGCCCGGCCTCATCTGGCAGACCAGCGACCTGCCGCAGAATCACGCCAGCATCCTGGCCTGGCAGCAGGAAGCGCAGTTGCCGAACGTGCTGCCGCCGCTGACGCTCGACATGCGCGCCCCGGCCTGGCCGGCGCCTTCGTTCGACGCGGTATTTACCGCCAATACCTGCCACATCATGGCGTGGCCGCAGGTGGAGCAGATGTTCGCCGGCGTCGGCCAATTGCTGCCGGCAGGCGGCGTGCTGTGCGTGTATGGACCGTTCAATGTCGGCGGTCATTTCACCAGCGCCGGCAACGCCCAGTTCGACGCCGCCCTGCGCCAGCAAGCAGCCCACATGGGGATTCGCGATGTGGAAGCCGTCAATCGGCTGGCGGCGGCCGCCGGGCTGGTGCTGGAAGCGGATCACGCGATGCCGGCCAACAACCGGCTGCTGGTCTGGCGCCGCGCCTAGCCGATCAGGGCCAGCGCGATCAGCACGAAGGCGGCCAGCCAGACCGTTTCGGCCAGCAGCATCGCCACCGGCCGCCAGCCGAGCGACGCCAGCGACTGGAACGAGGTCTTGACCCCGAGCGCGGCAATCGCCATCACCAGGCAGGCGCGCGAGGCGTGGCTGATCCAGTCTGCCGCCGCGGCCGGAATCAAGCTCAGGCTGTTGGCCAGCACGAACCAGACGAAGCCGATCAAGAACACCGGCACCAGCGGCTGTGTACGCACCTCGGTCTTGCCCACGCGGCTCTTGAAGACGATCGACAAGCCCAGCACCACCGGCACCAGGCAAGCGACCCGGGTCAGCTTGACGAAGGTGGCGACGTCGCCGGTGTGATTCGAAATCAGGTAGCCGGCGCCGACCACCTGCGCCACGTCGTGAATGGTGCCGCCGATGAAGATGCCGGCCGCGTCCGGCGTCATGCCGAACAGCGCGACGATCAGCGGATAGACGACCATCGCCAGCGTCGACAGCGTGGTGACGCCGACCACCGTCAGCAGCGTGAATTTTTCGTTTTCCTTGCTTTGCGGCAGCACTGCGGCGATCGCCAATGCGGCCGAGGCGCCGCAAATCGCCACCGCGCCGCCCGACAACAAGCCTTCAGCGCTGGACCGGCCGCAGCCGCCTGGCCAGCAGCCAGCCGAACAGGAGGGTGGCGGCCACCGCGCACAACACCATCGCGATCGGTGCCACCCCGAGCGATGCAATCTGGTCAAAGGTGATGCGGGCGCCGAGCAGGGCGACGCCGGTGCGCAGGATGGTGCGGCTGCTAAATTCGATGCCGGGCTGACACACGGGATCGCGGGCCAGGAAATGGAACGCCAGGCCGAAGAACAGTGCATACAGCATTTGCGGGCCGCCATAGCTGTCGGAAACGAAGGTGGCCGCCAGCGCGATCACGCTCGCAATCGCTATTCCGGGCCAGCACTTGCGCAACACGGCCGGATGCCACACCGAAAAAACACTCATTGGGCGGCCGTCTGGAAGTACTCGTAACGCTCGGTATTGACATACGATACCCGCGATTCGATCGGCTGATTGTTGTAGGAAAATGCAGTTCGGTAGATCTGCAGCAGTGCCGTACCAGGTCGGATGTTGAGCAGTTTCGCGTGTTCGGGCGCCAGCCAGGGTGGCGCGTACGCGTTCCTCGATGCGAATTACATTCAGGCCGTAGGCGACCTGATACAAGCTATACAAGGTGCTGGGGCGGTTGCGCAATTGCGCCGCCGAAAGGCCGGCGAACAAGGCTTCCGGCAGCGTGATTTCATCGACCTGAACCGGTTCATCATTGAGGCTCAGGAGATTGGTGAAATGGAATGTCTTGGCGCTGCTGGCAATGCCGAGCTTGTCGCAGGTCGCTTTATCGGCCCGGGCTTTGACAAACGCGGTCAATGTCAGCTTCGGATAGGTTTTCTGGCCGTCGTGCCGGACTACGTTGAAGAAGCGGAACAGATGCTGATCGCGGCCGTGCGTCGCGACGAAGGTACCGCGGCCCTGATGACGGATCAGGATGTTTTCCGCAACCAGTTCATCGATCGCCTTGCGCAGGGTGCCGATCGATACGCCGAAACGCAGACACAGCTGCTTTTCGGATGGAACCACCTCGCCGGGCTGCCATTCGCCGGCGGACAGATCCGCCAGCAGCTGACGTTTCACTTCCTTGTAAAGCGTGACGCCGACGGCGGTGGGAGGATGGAGGTCGGGCATGTTGGAATAGGGTGGGTTGACGGGCCGGCGCTCGAATCGCGGTCGGCAGTCGATTATAATCTAATTGATACATGTCATCTAATTGACATTGATGAATTTAGTCACTAGGATAGCCTTAACATGACCGGTGGCTTCTCTGCCGGACCGGATTTCGTCCGGCGCCAACATATCGGCAGCCGCGCATTTTACAGGCATGTTTCAGCGTCGCGATCCGGCTCCGCGGATTGGCCGCTACGCTCACTGGCAAGGATTTCGATGATTGTAAGTCGGGCCGATTGCTGCAAAAAAATTTCCCTCCTTTGCCGCGGCCTCGGGCGCAATCGTTATCCGCTGGCCTCAACTAGGGGCGCCGGCTGCTCAGAGCGCGGCTCCAATGTGGTATGAGCCGACTGTAGTTGCGGGCGGTGCGATGTTGGCGGCGATGGTAGCCGGCAGCAGTGGATTCGGATTCGGGTTGATCGCTTCAGCGATCTGGCTGCATGCACTGGCGCCGAGCCAGAACGGTGCCGCTGGTCGCGGCCTGTTCGATGCTGCTGAACCTGGTGATTGTCTGGCGCCTGTGGCAGGAGGTGCAGTTGCGTCTGCTGTGGCCGTTTCTACTGGGCGCCATGGCCGGTGTGCCGATTGGAGTCGCGGTATTGCACATGATCGATGCCGAACTGGTGCGCCGCGCGGTCGGTTTATTGCTGGTGGCGTATAGCGCCTACATGTTCAGGTTGCCGGCCATGCCGGTATTGCAGATGAGTCATGCCGGAGGACGCGCCGCCGATGGCGCGGTAGGCCTGGCAGGCGGATTCATGGGGGGAGCGACCAGCCTGAATGGCATTCTTCCCACCATTTGGTGCGGGCTGCGGGGCTGGACCAAAAGCGAGCAGCGCGGTGTATTCCAGCCCTATATCCTGATCGTGCACGGCCTAACATTGGGCTGGTTGGGTGGCGCGCAGCGGCTTCGATTTGCATCATACCGGCCGCAACCTGCTGTTATGCCTGCCGGCGCTGGCGATTGGCGGCTGGGCCGGCCTATGGTTATTTCGTTCGGTCGGAGAACAAGGGTTCAGAAAATTGATATTAGGCCTGTTCATGTTGTCTGGCATCGGGTTGTTGTTCTAGATCAAGAAGGTGTAATGCGCCGGTTGCAACACGCTTTGATGCGATGCTGCGCCGTATTCAATCGAAGGACGACAAAATGATGAAATCACAAAAATCGGATTAGCCGCCTTATTGGGGGCGAGCTTTCTGACTGCAGTCAACAGCAGCGCAATGGCGGAAGTCAGCGAAGTCGGCATCGCCCAGCAATATGGGATCAGCTACCTGCCGTTAATGATAATGCAAGAAAACAAATTGCTTGAAAAAGAAGCCAAGGCTGCGGGCCTTGGCGATATCACCGTCAAGTGGGCGAAATTCGCTGGCGGTAACGTGATGAACGACGCATTGTTGTCGGGCGATCTGCATTTTGCATCCGGTGGTGTCGGCCCGTTTGTGACCCTATGGGCCAAGACCCGCGACAATATTGGTGTCAAGGCAGTATCGGCGATGAATTCGATGCCGTTGCTGCTCAATACGCGTAATCCGGAAATCAAGACGATCAAGGATTTCACTGCAAAGGACAGGATTGCGCTGCCGGCGGTCAAGGTTTCGATCCAGGCCATTACACTGCAGATGGCGGCGGAAAAGATATTCGGACAGGGCCAGCAAAACAAGCTGGATGCATTGACGGTCACCCAATCGCATCCGGACGGCATGGCGGCGCTGCTGTCGGGCAGCAGTGAGATCAACAGTCATTTTACCTCGCCGCCATTTCAGTACACCGAACTGGACCGCGCCGGCATTCACACCGTGCTGAATTCCTATGACGTCACCGGCGGACCCCATACCTTCAATTTGGTCTGGGCCAGCCAGAAATTTGCGGATGCCAATCCAAAGACCTATGCGGCTTTTGTCAAGGCGTTTGAGGAAGCGATCGTCACCATCAACAAGGACAAGAAGGCAGCGGCCGAGATGTACATCCGTATTGCCAAATCGAAAGAATCGGTCGAGTCGGTAGAAAAGATGTTGAACGATCCCAGCGTCGAATTTACCACCACGCCGAAAAACATCATGACCTATGTGGAATTCATGAGCCGGATCGGGATCGTCAAGGTCAAGCCCACCACCTGGAAAGATCTGTTCTTTCCCAACATGCACACTTTGCTCGGCAGCTAGGTAGCTGCCGTTTCCTCTAGCTTTATAACGGCGGCAATTTGCCGCCGTTTTTCATATAAGCGAGGTTCCTTGCAGATTTATATAAGTGATACAACTCATATAGTTGACTTTGGTAGATTTTAAAACTAAGATGAATCATCTGACCTGCACGCGGCCGAAAATTCCCTCAACTCAGGAGTCCATAAAATGATTCATATTGTGTTGCATGATGTCAAAGATACGGTGGCGGTCGCGGTGGTGGAGGGCATTAAGGCCGGCGCCGAACTGACCGCCTGGGTCATGGATGATGATCGCACCCTGACGGTCAAGGCGAGGCAGGATATCCCGATCGGCCACAAGGTGGCTTTGGCGGACATGGCGGTGGGCGATACGGTTTACAAATACGGTGTCGATATCGGCAAGGTGGTGGCGCCAATCCGGGCGGGCGACCATGCGCATGTTCAGAACATCAAAACCAAACGCTGGTAATTGCTGCATTCAGGCGCGGCGCGCTGCCTGACCTTGCTCGGCACACCGCCGCAGGCGGCTACTGCCGGTAACTTGCCCTTCACGCTTATAGGATCGAACTACCACCATGATTACTCAAGACTCCACTTTCCTCGGTTATCGTCGCGAAAACGGCCGTGTTGGCGTTCGCAACCATGTCGTCATTCTGCCGTTGGACGATTTGTCCAATGCCGCTTGCGAAGCGGTGGCGCATAACATCAAGGGCGCGTTGGCAATTCCACATCCCTACGGGCGCCTACAGTTCGGGGCCGACCTCGATCTGCATTTCCGTACCTTGATTGGCACCGGTTCCAATCCGAACGTGGCGGCGGTGGTGGTGATCGGGATCGAGGAGGGATGGACCAAGAAAGTGGTGGACGGCATCGCTGCTACCGGCAAGCCCGTAGTGGGCTTCGGCATTGAAGGACATGGCGACCATGAAACGATCATGAAGGCCTCCAAGGTGGCGCGTGAATATGTGCAATGGGCGTCCGAAAAGCAGCGCGAGGCATGTCCCATCAATGAGTTGTGGGTATCGACCAAATGTGGCGAAAGCGACACCACCTCCGGTTGCGGCTCCAATCCGACCGTCGGTAATGCGTTCGACAAGCTGCATGCACTTGGCAACACACTGGTCTTCGGCGAAACCACAGAAATCACAGGCGGTGAACAAATCGTCGCCGCACGCTGCGCCAACGACGCCGTGCGCGAAAAATTCATGTTCATGTTCGACCGCTACCAGGAAGTGATCAACCGTCATAAGACTTCCGATCTGTCCGATTCGCAGCCGACCAAGGGCAATATCGCCGGCGGCCTGACGACGATCGAAGAAAAGGCACTCGGAAATATTCAGAAAATTGGGAAAAAATGCAGTGTCGACGGCGTTCTTGACAAAGCCGAGATGCCCACGCATTCTGGTTTGTGGTTTATGGATTCGTCCTCGGCGGCGGCCGAGATGGTAACGCTGTGCGCGGCATCCGGTTACGCGGTACATTTTTTCCCGACCGGGCAGGGCAACGTGATCGGAAATCCGATTCTTCCGGTTATCAAGATTTGCGCCAATCCGCGCACTGTGCGCTTGATGAGCGAGCATATCGATGTCGATTGCTCCGCCCTGTTGCAGCGAGAGCTGAATCTCGATCAGGCCGGCGATAAACTGCTCGAAGCGATGCTGCGTACCGCGAATGGCCGACTGACTGCTGCAGAGGCGCTGGGGCATCGCGAATTTGTGCTGACGCGTCTGTATGAAAGCGCATAAGCGGGAGGGCAAGCCTTGTATGCTTTTACAGCGCATTAGTCGTGAGCCCGCAGTTATTCAATAAAAGGAGTCGCGAATACGCTCAAACCCCGGTGAATGCTGCATTCTGGCGAATAATGCGCGCGACGAACAAAGTGATTCCGCGTGGATTCTCAAGAAAAAACGCGCCGGCCTGACCGGCGGGACACCAAACGATTGAATTCGTTATGGAGGCGACAACGATGAACAGCACGCCACAACCATTACTGGATGTGAACGGGGTGACCCTGCAGTATAAAACCAAGGAGCATCTGGTTACGGCGACATACCGGGTCGATTTCAAGGTGTTTCAGTCGGACCGTTTCGTCCTGCTCGGCCCCTCCGGTTGTGGCAAGTCAACGCTGTTGAAAGCGGTCGGCGGTTACCTGATGCCGACCGAGGGTGAAATGCGCCTGAAGGGTAAGGCTATCACCCGGCCTGGGCCGGACCGGATGATGGTGTTTCAGGAGTTCGATCAGTTACCACCCTGGAAGACAGTCAAGCAGAATGTGATTTTTCCACTGGTTGCCAGCGGTAAGCTGCGCGGCAAAGCGGCGGAAGAAAAAGCGATGCAATACATCGAAAAGGTGAATCTCACCAAGTTTGCCAACCACTATCCGCACATGCTTTCAGGCGGCATGAAGCAGCGCGTGGCAATTGCACGCGGCATGGCGATGGAGCCCGACATCCTGTTGATGGATGAGCCGTATGCCGCGCTCGATGCGTTGACGCGCAAGAAGATGCAGGATGAGTTACTGCAGTTGTGGGACGAAACCCGCTTCACCGTCTTGTTTGTCACACACTCTATCGCCGAGGCCGTCAAGATCGGCAATCGTATCCTGCTGCTGTCCGCGCATCCCGGCCAAGTCAAGGCGGAACTGAATAGCTGCGGCGAAGATACGGTAGATGGCAGCGGCCACTCCTTGACCGAACGCATCGACGCCATGCTGTTTGCCGACCAGGTCGAGCCGGAGATCGCCCATGTCTAACGTGCCGATCAGCAGGGTAGAGAATGCGGTCATGCGAGAGAACGTGCAACGGCCCGAATTCATCCGTGAAGGCAGGAGTAGCGAGGATTTCGGAGTGGTGGAAAAACCGCTCACGACCTGGGAAAAGCTCCTTGATAACAACGCAGCGCGCAAGGTCTTTATCCTGTTTCTGCTGGCACTGATTTGGGAAGTCTACGCACGAGTCATCAATAATTCACTCCTGTTTCCGACGCTCTCGGCGACACTCGGAGCCTTTTTCGAAGGAATCGTTAGTGGCGGCCTCATCCAGAAATGTCTGTTCTCTCTCAGGGTGCTGCTGATCGGGTACGGTGCTGGGGTGGGGTTGGCCGCCGTGTTCACGATATTTGCCATTACTACTCGCATCGGCCGCGATTTCCTGGAAACGCTGACGTCGATGTTCAATCCCTTGCCCGCAATTGCGCTGTTGCCGTTAGCGTTGCTATGGTTCGGGCTCGGCACCGGCAGTCTGGTCTTCGTTCTGGTGCACTCGGTTGTGTGGGCTGTTGCGCTCAATACGCATTCCGGCTTCATGTCGGTGAGCAACACCTTGCGCATGGTTGGCCAGAACTACGGCTTGAGTGGCTTGCGTTATGTATTCCGTATCCTGATTCCGGCAGCGTTCCCAAGCATACTGACAGGGCTCAAGATCGGCTGGGCGTTTGCCTGGCGCACACTGATCGCCGCCGAGCTGGTGTTTGGTGTCAGCTCGGGCAGCGGTGGCCTCGGATGGTTCATTTACGAGAACAAGAACCAGCTGGAAATTCCCAGCGTGTTCGCCGGCCTGTTGACTGTGATCCTGATCGGCCTGTTTGTCGAAAACTTCATTTTCCGCCTGATCGAGCAAGGAACCATACGGAAATGGGGCATGCAAAATTAATCGCGAGTGGCAGAGCGAAGCGATGGAATCAAAATGAAAATCGTTATTTCCGAATTCATGGAGCAAGGCTCGGTGGCGACACTGTCGGCGCGTTTCGACACTGTCTACGAACCGGGCCTGGTCGATCGCCGCAGCGATTTGCTGGCCATGCTGGCCGATACCGATGCGTTGATCGTGCGCAATCGGACCCAGGTCGATCGCGTGCTCCTCGAGGCCGCACCGCGCTTGCGCGTCGTCGGCCGGCTGGGAGTTGGTCTCGACAACATCGAGGTCGGCACTTGTGAGGAACGCGGCATTATCGTGATTCCGGCGACTGGCGCCAATGCCGGTGCCGTGGCCGAATATGTGATCGCCACCGCGATGCTTCTTCTGCGTCAGGCATATTTGCACAGCGCCGAGACGGCCGCTGGGAAATGGCCGCGTGCCGCCTTGTCCAACGGCAGCGAGATTGCAGGCAAGACGCTGGGTTTGGTCGGTTTTGGAGGTATCGGCCAGCTGGTGGCGAAACTGGCGCATGCTCTTGGCATGCATGTCATTGCGCACGATCCACTGATTATGCCCGCGGCGCCACTGTGGAATCAAACCCGCGTGGCGCCAAGCGGATTCGAACCCTTGCTGGAAAAATCGGACGTCATTTCCCTGCATGTGCCGCTGACGCCGCAAACGCGCCATCTGATTGATCAAGCCGCATTGGCGCGGATGAAGCCGGGGGCCGTCCTGATCAACAGCGCGCGGGGTGGCATCGTGGATGAGGCAGCGTTGGCGGCGGCGTTGCAGAGCGGGCGGCTGGGGGGCGCCGCGATCGATGTTTTCGACCTGGAGCCGCTACCTGCGGACAGTGCCCTGGCCGTTGCGCCGAACCTGATTCTGACGCCGCATATTGCCGGCGTCACGTTGGAATCGAATATCCGTGTCAGCACGCTGATTGCTGAAAAAGTCGACGCGTATTTACGGGCAGGTACCGAGGCGTAGACGCTGTGACGCACATAATCCCAAGCCAAGCCAACCACTATCTATTTCCAACCAGGATCGCATTTCATGCCCGTATTGCAGATCGATGAGTTGACACAGCTTGCGGCCAGAGCATTGGCCATGGCCGGCGCCAGCCGTGGCGCCGCGCTGGCGGCGGCACGGGCGCTGGTTGCCGCCGAAGGGCAGGGGCTGGGTTCGCATGGGGTGTCGCGCATACCGCAGTACGCGGCATTTCTACGCAACGGCCGCAGCAATCCGCAGGCGGTGCCGGCGATTGTGCGCAGCAAGGGCGGAGTTTGCTTGATCGATGCCGAAAGCGGCATGGCGTATGAAGCTTGCGCCCTGGCCATCGACACCGCACAGGCGCGGGCCCGTAAGTTTGGGGTGTCCTGCGTTGGCGTCACTAACAGCAATCATTTTGGTGCGGCGGCCTTGCATCTTGAACCGCTGGGCGCGGCCGGGATGGTTGGCCTGGCATTCAGCAATTCGCCGGCGGCGATGCCGGCCTGGAGTGGCAGGACGCCTCTGTTCGGCACCAATCCGATTGCAGCGGTATTTCCGCGCCGTGATGCGGCGCCTTTGCTGATTGACCTGGCGCTATCCGAAGTGGCGCGCGGCAAGATCATGATGGCCGCCAAGGAGGGCAAGCCGATCCCACCCGGTTGGGCACTCGACAAGGACGGCCAACCGACCACCGATGCCCGTGCGGCGCTCGCCGGCAGCATGTTGCCGGTGGGCGGCGTCAAAGGCGCGATGCTGGCGCTCACGGTCGAGTTGCTGGTGTGCGCGCTGACTGGCGCGGCATTCGGTTTCGAGGCCGATTCCTTCTTTGTCGAGGAGGGTAACCAGCCGCGACTCGGCCAGTTGTTTATCGCGGTCGACCCGGCAGCGGCAGCGGGTGCCGACATGTATTTCTCCCGCACCGAGCGCTTGATCGAAATGATGTTGCAGGATGAGGGCGTGCGCTTGCCCGGCGAGCGACGCCGCGCGTTTTTGGAACAGGCTCGGCAGCACGGAATCGAGGTGGCGGACGGCTTGTATCGGCAGATTGCGGCACTGGCGGGAGATACATTGAACTGAGGCGACGGAAGGCGTGCAGCCACTTGTTTCTCAATTTTCCCAAGCCTGAACAACGAGATTTCAATCACGGTCAATATGGCGGCAACATGGCAAGTAATTTGACAGTCAAGGTATGGCGCGGTACGCAGAACGGAAGCTTCGTGACTTATGAGGTGCCACGCCGCGAGAGTCAGACCGTACTTGACGTGGTGACGTATATCCAGCGCCATCTCGACCATACGCTTTCGTACCGGTTTTCCTGCCGCGTGGGCATGTGCGGTTCGTGCGCGATGACGGTGAATGGCGTTGCGCGCTGGACCTGCCGCACCCATGTCGGCAAGGTTGCGGCCGACGGCATGCTGGAAATCGGACCGCTGGCGAATCTGCCGGTGATCAAGGATCTGGCCGCCGATATGCGTGAGTTTTTCGACAAATGGGCGCGCGCCAAAGGCCAGTTCAAGGGCAGCAAGACTCGGCACGACGACTTCGAGCGGGTCGAACCCGCATCGAAAGAGCGGGTGGCCGCCAATGCCGGCATCGAATGCATCGGCTGCGGCATCTGTTATGCAAGCTGCGATGTGGTGAGCTGGCGTCCGGCTTTTCTCGGCCCTGCAGCCCTCAACCGTGCCTGGACATTGGTCAACGATGTGCGCGACACACAGCAACGCGAGCGACTGCAGGCGGTGGCCGGCGACGCCGGTTGCCACTCCTGCCATACGCAGGGTTCGTGCACCGAACGTTGTCCAAAGCAGATTGCGCCGACTGCTGGAATTGCCGGCCTGAAACTGCGCACGGCCAAGGCCGCAATCCGGGGACGCCTGTGAATAGCGCTTCCGCTTCCAGCCAGGCTCGACGCTGGTACTGGCAGCGCCTTAGCGCGATGGTGCTGGCGCTGTGCGTGCTGCTGCATCTGGCCGGCATCATCTATGCGGTGCGCGGCGGGTTGACTGGCGCCGAGATTTTGGGCCGTACCCAGGGTAACTGGTGGTTCGGCCTGTTTTATGGCGTGTTCGTGCTGGCTTGCGCGGTGCATGTGCCGCCCGGGATCGCCAATATCATCGAGGAATGGCTCGGCTGGTCCGGGGTTGGCGCAAGGCTGATATCGAACCTGTTTGGCGTAATGATTTTGATAAGCGGCTGGCGCGCGGTGTATGCGGTGGTGGTCGCATGATCCGCAGCAATGACTTCCGCGCACGCCAGCATCCGGCCTACTGGGCGTTTTTGCTACACCGGATTTCGGGCCTGTCGCTGGCACTGTTTTTGCCGCTGCATTTCTGGGCATTGAGTCAGGCACTGGCCGGCTCGGCGGCGCTGGACGGCTTTCTCCGATTTGCCGATCAATCGTTATTCAAGTTCGGCGAATGGGGGCTGGTCGTGCTGCTGTCGCTGCACATGATGGGTGGCCTGAGGCTGCTGTTGATCGAATTTGGCTCCTGGTCAGGGCTGCGCAAGAACTGGATCGCAGGTTCATTCGGATTTGCATTTGCAACCGGGCTGGCATTTGCGCTGGCGCTGATCGGAAAATGAAGATCGATGCAAGCGCAGGTATTCATCGCGACCGAGCAAATGGGGTCGCCCACTGAGGGAAACAACATGAAAATCGATTTGCAGGAAATCGAACAGATCGCTAAGGAGCTGTACATACGCGCTCTGAAGATTTTGCCACCGGACATCAAGCAGGGTTTTACCGATCTGGTCCAGAACGAGACCGGTGTCGGCGCCCAACGGATTCTGGCGACGATGGTGACCAACATCCAGGTTGCCGAACGGCAGGACAACCTCCTGTGTCAGGATACCGGCGTGCCGATCTACAAGGTGACAATCGGCAGCGGAGTCGAAGTGGACGGCTATGCGTTGAAGCAGGCGATACGCAGCGGCTGCGAGCGCGCCACCCGCGAACATCCGTTCCGCTCGTCGGTGGTCCATCCGCTCACGCGCAAGAACGAGCACACCTCGTGCGGAATCGAGGTGCCGGTGATCAGCATCGATTTCGTGCCGACACCGCAAACCCTGAAAATCATCATGATCCCGAAGGGCAGCGGCTCTGAAAATAATTCGTTCCTAAAGATGGCGATTCCTGCAGATGGCATCGATGCGATCAAGACATTTACCATCGATTGCGTGCTGGCGGCCGGCGGCAAGACCTGTCCGCCGACCATCGTCGGTGTTGGCATCGGTGGGACCTCCGAATTGTGTGTGGCGCTTGCCAAGCGCGCGTCGACCCGGGAGTTGGGCAGCACCTGCAGCGATCCGGACGGTGCGAGGCTAGAGCAGCAGCTATCGTCTGCCGTCAATCAGCTCGGTGTCGGGCCGCAAGGCCTGGGCGGAGATTCCACTGCTTTCGCCGTGCATGTCGAACTGGCTGCCACCCACATCACGATGAACCCGGTAGCGGTCAACATGCAATGCCATTCCGCCCGCCGTGCCAGCGCAACGCTGACTCCGGCCGGCACCAGCTACGGATACTGATCATGGCTCACTACGAACTTTCCACTCCAGTCAGCGAAACGCAGATGCGGCAGTTGCATGTGAACGACACCGTAACCTTGCAGTCGACATTGTTCGGCATCCGCGATGCGACCCAGATACACATGTTCGATCACGGCCGTACAACGCGCTTTGACCTGCATGGCCACGCGGTGATTCACACCGCACCGAATGTAAAAAGGGTTCTCGCCAGCACCGAGAATCCGGCCGGGTATGCGCCGCTTTGTATCGGCACCACCACTTCGGATCGCATGGAGCGTTTCACGCGGCCGCTGATGGCGCAGTACGGGGTGCGCATCATTGTCGGCAAGGGCGGTCTGCGCGAGGACTCGCTACACGCGTTCAAGGAATTGGGTGGCGTGTACCTGGCGATCGTCGGCGGTACGGCGGCGCTGGAGACAACCTGGATCGAGCAGATCGAGGATGTCGATCTGGACGACCTGAACCCGGAATCGCTGTGGAGATTCCGCATCCGGGATTTTGGCCCGCTACTGGTGGCGATGGATAGCCATGGCGCCAGCCTGTACCAGGAGGTGCGGCAGGATACGGCGGCGCGCCGGGCGCAGGTGCTGGCGTCGCTGGGAGTGAAAGCGGGATGAACATGATACGCGTGCAAACCGACATCCTGATCCTGGGCTCCGGCGGCGCCGGCCTGTTCGCCGCGCTGCATGCACATCAGGCCGATCCTGGGCTGTCGATCACGGTCGCGGTCAAGGGCCTGCTCGGAAAATCCGGCTGCACGCGGATGGTCCAGGGCGGTTACAACGTCGCGCTGGCGGCGGGCGATTCGGTCGAGCGGCATTTCATGGATACGATCGAGGGCGGCAAGTGGTTACCCGATCAGGACTTGGCGTGGACCTTGGTGACCAAGGCGATCGAACGGGTGCACGAACTGGAAAATGAACTGGGCTGCTATTTCGATCGCAACCCGGACGGCAGCGTGCATCAGAAAGCCTTTGCCGGCCAGACCTTTGATCGCACCGTGCACAAGGGCGACCTGACCGGCATCGAAATCATCAACCGCCTGTCGGAACAGGTCTGGGCGCGCGGTATTCGGCGCATGGAAGAACACCGCGCGGTGGAGCTGATCAAGACTGAGGATGGCTCGGCCCTGGCCGGCGTGCTGATGATCGATATGCGCAACGGCAAATTTGTGTTTGTGCAGGCCAAGGCGGTCTTGCTGGCGACCGGCGGCGGCCCCACCATGTACAAGTTCCATACCCCATCCGGCGACAAGAGTTGCGATGGCCTGGCCATGGCGTTGCGCGCGGGATTGCCCCTGCGCGATATGGAGATGGTGCAGTTCCATCCGACCGGGCTGCTGGCCGGTACCGATACTCGCATGACCGGCACCGTGCTGGAGGAGGGTTTGCGCGGAGCCGGTGGTTATCTGCTGAATGGTGCCGGGGAGCGCTTCATGCAGCACTACGATCCGCGTGGCGAACGGGCGACGCGCGACATCGTGTCGCGCTCGATCTATTCGGAAATGCGCGCCGGCCGCGCCTCGCCGAATGGCGGCGTCTATATCCAGATGAGCCATCTGGGGCCGGATAAGGTACGCAAGCAGTTCAAGGGCATGGTCGAGCGCTGTGCCGACTGCGGCTTCGATCTGGCCGGCGATCCAGTGGAAGTGGTGCCGACCGCGCATTACATGATGGGCGGCGTTGTCTTCCGGCCGGATTGCAGCACGCCCTTGCACGGGCTGTTCGCCGCCGGCGAAGATACCGGCGGCGTGCACGGCGCGAATCGATTGGGCGGCAACGGCGTTGCCAATTCGACCGTGTTTGGCGGTATCGCGGGCGACAACATGGCGGCGTGGCTCAAGGAAAACGACGGCTTACGCGCGCCGGACGAATCAGCGATCGAGCAAAGCGTGGCATGCAATAGAGCGCCGTTCGGCCTGCCGGTCGGCGATCTGGAGGCGATTCGCGAGGCTCTATACGAGTGCATGTGGAACAACGTCGGCATCCTGCGCACTGCAGAGGGATTGACGCAAGGATACGAGCAACTGGGGCAACTTGATGCCGAGCTATCGCTAATTGGCGTCGGTGAGGATGATCCCGCCTTCAACGTTACCTGGCACGACTGGCTGAACCTGAAGAGCCTGATCACGGTCAGCCGGGTCGTCGCCGTTGCCGCCCTGGCACGCCAAGATTCGCGCGGCGCTCATTATCGGGAAGATTTTCCCGATAGTGGCGCCTTATCGGGCTCGACCTACACTGTGGTGCGGCAGCACGGCAACACGCTCGAATTGACGCGCCAGCAGGTACATTTCACCAGGGTACAGCCGGGCGCGACGATATCGTAGGAATAGTATGCCGCTGGATTCCCTGAAAATTCCTTGCCTTTATCGTTGAGCAAGATTTGCAAATTGCCGTTGCTGCGTTTCGAGGGCACGAAGGGAAGCGTAAAATACTTGAACGCTGTATTTCATGCGGTGACCTCTTCTGCTCTGTGTCGACATTCCGATAGCATGCTGGCCATGGACCTGTTTGAACGGGAACCGATGACGGTCGCTCCCGGCGCGTTTTACCGGCCCGACTGGCTGCCGCTGGCAGAGCAGGTGCAGTTGATCGAGTTGTGCCGCGAATGGGGCCGAGCGCCGGCCGGCTTCATCGTGCCGCGCATGTTCGACGGCACGCCGCTGTTGATCAAGTCGGTGTATCTGGGCTGGTACTGGCACCGCGACCGCTATTCGAAATTCGCCGATGCCAACGGCACCATTCCCGTCAAGCCGTTTCCGCCGCTGCTGGCTGCGCTGGCGCAACGCGCCTATGCGCAGACCTTCGGCAGTCACGGCACATTTGCGCCGGATTCGGCGATCGTCAATTGGTATGGTGAAAACGCGACGCTGGGGATGCATCAGGATCGCGGCGAGACCGATGCGGTCATTGCCCGCGGCGCACCGGTGATTTCGATCAGCCTCGGCGATTCGGCGCTGTTTCGCTTCGGTAATACCAAGACCAGGGCCAAGCCGTACCGGGACGTCACGCTGGCCAGTGGCGACCTGTTCGTGTTCGGCGGCGCGTCGAGGATGGCCTATCACGGTGTGCCGAAGGTGTTCAATGGGTCGGCGCCGGCCGAGCTGGGGCCGCTGCGCGGGCGCCTCAACATCACGATCCGCGAGACCGGTTTCAGCTAGGCGTTCGGCTGTGCCGGCACGGTGCGCGGCGAGCGCACATGCTCGGGCCGTACGCCGACGCCGACCGCATACGCCGGTAGCGCGCGCAACAGCGGCCAGCGATTCAGGCAGCGCAACGCCCAGGGTGCTTGCAGCATTTGCCGCGGTGGCCGACCGTGGCCGCCGACCACCGGTGCCAGCAGCCGGTTTTGAATCGTCACCTGCAGCGCCTGCGTGACACGGGTCGGCAACAGGCGCCGGCGCTCGACCTGTGCCAGCAGCGGCGTCAACGCCGTGGCATCGATGCCCGGGTCGGCCAGCGGTGCGGCCAGCAGGTTCGCCGCTGCCACTGCATCCTGGATCGCCAGGTTGATGCCGACGCCGCCGATTGGCGACATCGCGTGCGCGGCATCGCCGATGAACAGCAGCCCCGGCTTCCACCAGTGCTGCAGCCGATCCACCGCGACACTGAGCAGTTTGATGTCATCCCAGCCGGCCAGTGTGTGCACGCGGTCGGCGAACTGCGGCGCCACGCGCGCCAGCTCGGCGCGAAAAGCCTCCAGTCCGGCCGCCTGCACTGCCTGAATGCCGCCTTTCGGGATCACGTAGGCGCATTGCCAGTAATTGTCGCGACGTAACATCGCCAGAAAATAACCGTTGCCAATGCGGGCGCCGCTCTCGGACGGGTCGCCTGGCGCCCGTGGCAGCCGTAACCACAAGACGTCGATCGGTGCGCCCAGGTCCAGTACCGTGAGGCCGGCCGCAGCGCGCAGCACGGAATGGCGGCCGTCGGCGCCGATCACCAGATCGGCACGGATTTCCAGCGCACCGTCGGCGGTGGCAGCGCGCACGCCCAGTACGCGGCCGTCTGCCTCGATCAGCGTGTTGGCTTCCGCCTGCAACAGCAGCCGAAAACCGGGGTAGCGCTGCGCTTCGTCGCGCAGGAAATCGAGAAACTCCCATTGCGGCATCAAGGCAATGAAGGGACAGTGCCTGCGCAAGCGCGAAAAATCGGCGATGGTCAATTCGGTGTCGCCGACCGTCGCGTGCAGGACGCGCGCTTCATCGTGCGGGCGAGCCAGAAACGCGTCGAGCACGCCTAGCTCATGCATCACGTCGAGTGTGGAGGGATGCACCGTATCGCCGCGGAAGTCGCGCAGGAAGTCGGCGTGCTTTTCGAGCACCAGCACCTCGACGCCGGCACGTGCCAACAACAAGCCCAGCATCATGCCCGCCGGGCCGCCGCCGGCGATGCAGCAGCGCGTGTGGCGGGTATCCGGCATCCGCGGCTTTCGGCTGCCGCTCAGGCGCTGATGATCTTGGCGACCGCCGGCGCCCGCAGCCGGAACGGGTCCGGCAGGTCGGCACCCAGCAAGGGTCGCAGGTAATGGTGAAAGGCTGCGGTGACATTGGTGCCGTTGGCGGCAATGAATTCTTCCTCCATGACACGCGTCTTGCCGGCCACCGCATCCAGCGCCAGCAGCTGATGCTCGACCGCATAATCGCCGCAGCGGCGCAGCGCGATCGAGCCGTCGCGTTTTCCGTGCAGCGCAAATTGCACCGCCTTTTCGCCTGCCTCGCGCGCCTCGCGCTGGTCGACGTCCGAGACGCAGCCGAGAAACGAGCGTTGCAGGTAGCCGAAGGTATCGCCGCGCACGCGTTTGAGGTTCAGCTTGGCCTTGATCGCAGTGCACAGCAGGTCGGCCAGTGCGCCGCTGCCGGACAACTGGACATTGCCGTGCGCATCATGCTCGGTCTCGGTTGCCAGCGAACTGGCGATGGGCGTGCCGGCCGCATCGTGGATGCCCTCCGACACCGCGATCACACAGCGCCCGAAGCGCGCATATACCACCTGCACCTCGGCCAGGAACTGCTCCAGCACGAAGGTGCGTTCCGGCAGATAGATGAGGTGCGGGCCGTCGTCGGTATATTTGCGGCCGAGAGCGGATGCCGCCGTCAGAAAGCCGGCGTGGCGGCCCATGACGACGCCGACATAGATGCCGGGCAAGGCAGCATTGTCCAGATTGGCACCGGCAAACGCCTGCGCCACGAAGCGCGCCGCAGAGGGGTAGCCAGGCGTGTGATCGCTGCCGACCAGGTCGTTGTCGATGGTTTTCGGGATATGCATGCAACGCAGCGGGTAGTGCGCCGCCTGTGCCGCCTGGCTGACGATGCGTACCGTATCGGACGAATCGTTGCCGCCGATGTAGAAAAAATGGCCGATCCGGTGTGCCTGCAACACCTTGAGGATTTCCTGGCAATACTTGACGTCCGGCTTGTCGCGCGTCGAGCCCAGTGCCGACGACGGCGTCTTGGCGACCAGCTCCAGATTGGCGCTGGTTTCCTGGCTCAGATCGACCAGATCCTGGTCGATGATGCCGCGCACGCCATTGCGGGCGCCATACACCCGTTCGATTCTGGAAAACTGGCGTGCTTCCAGCGCCACGCCGACCAGCGACTGGTTGATGACCGCGGTCGGGCCGCCGCCCTGCGCAATCAGGATTCTTTCGGTCATGCTATTCCCCTGCTATTTATGGTTAAGCGCTGCTGCAACAACCGTCATGCGGCTCATCCCGAAAGCGCCCTCTGATCGCGCCGCAGTGCATAAATCATGTACAGCACGATGCCGGCATTGAGCAGGAACGCGGCAGCCTTGATCCAGGAGGTGCCGTGCAGTAATTCCCAGGCTTCCAGCGGCATGTACAAGCCGCCGCTGGCCACCGCAAACCATTTGGCCCATCGTTTTCCAGTCCACAGGCCATACGCCTCCGCCAGCCGCAAAGCGGAGTAGGCGCACGACATTGCAGCCAGCAGCCACAGGCGCTGCCCCGAAACCGAGGCAAGCGAGAGGAAGACGCGCGCACTGCGGCCGCCGGGATTCAGATGCAGATGGTCGACGAATGCCCTGGCAAAATGCCGCAGGTCGTGGTGCATGAGGGACAGCAGGCCAAATCCCGCCAGGATGACCAATATGCCTTTGGCGGCTTCAAAACAGGCCACCCAGCGTTCACCGCGCGTTGGGCTGCTTGCGAGCGGGCCCGGCGGGCCGGCCGGATAGGCAAGAGAAGGCTCGGACATCATTTTTTAATGATAGGTGATTTCGCAAATCGCAGTTTGTTGTGAAATAAGCGTGCCACATTATGGTGCGACATGAAGCAGACTTGACCAGGATCGAAAACAGTGCGGTGTATTTGCAAGATTATTGATTTTTTATGCCTCATTGGCGAATTCATGGTCGCATCTGTTCGCGCTGCGGACTCGGTCCTTGATGCCAGGAATCAAGTAATGCGGAAAAACCGATTTACCGCTTGCGCGTGGCACGCCCACGCTGTGGGCATAGGCCTTGCGATCAGCCTGACGCTTTCTGGTTGCGCCGTCGGCCCCGACTTCCATTCGCCGCCGGCACCATCCTTCGCTAGTGGTAACGGCTATACGCCAACGCCGCTTCCGGAACAAACCGCAGCTGCGCAAGGCGTTGCCGGGGCAGCCCAGCGCTTCACGCCGGCGCAGGATATTCCGGCTCAATGGTGGGCCGTGTTCCATTCCGATGCCTTGGACCAGATGATTCGCTCGGCGCTGGTGCAAAGCCCGAATCTGGCGGCGGCGCAGGCAGCGCTGAGGCAAGCGCAGGAAAATTACAAGGCCAGCGCCGGCAGCTTGCTGTATCCGGACGTCGCCGGCCAACTGGGCGTCACGCGGGAACGGGCTTCGAGTGTCGCGCTTGGCCTGCCGGGCAGCAGCCTGTTCACGCTCTATAACGCATCGGTCAATGTGAGCTATACGCTGGACGCGTTCGGTGCCTCGCGCCGCACGCTCGAAGGCCTGCAGGCGAGCATTGACTACCAGCGCTTTCAGTTGGAAGCGACGTATCTGTCGCTGACTGCAAATCTGGTCACAGCGGCGATCAGGGAGGCTTCGTTGCGCGCGCAACTGCAAGCCACGCAGGAAGTGCTGGATGCGCAGCAAAAGCAACTGCTGGTGATCGAGAAACAGTTCGCTCTTGGTGCCATCCCGCGCACCACCGTGCTGACGCAGCGTAATCAGGTGGCGCTGACCATTGCCAGCTTGCCCGGGCTGGAAAAATCACTGGCGCAAACGCGGCACCAGTTATCCGTGTTGACGGGCAAGTTTCCCAGCGAAGCAGGCTTGCCGGAGTTTCAGCTGGCCGCACTGGCCTTGCCACAGGAACTGCCGGTTTCGCTGCCGTCGGCGCTGGTGCGCCAGCGTCCCGACATTCGTGCCAATGAAGCCTTGTTGCATGCAGCCAGCGCGCAAATTGGCGTCGCCACCGCGAATCAATACCCTCAAATTAATTTGACCGCAAGTTACGGCTTTACCAGCATCGCCGCCTCCCAGCTGTTTGATGCCGGGCTCTGGAGTCTGGGCGCCGGTCTGCTGCAGCCGATCTTCAATGCCGGCGCGCTCAGTGCCAGGCGTCGCGCTGCGGTGGCGGCGTATGAACAGGCAGAGGCGCAATATCGGTCAACGGTACTGGGCGCTTTTCAAAATGTTGCTGACAGCCTGCGCGCGCTCGATTCCGACGCCGCCACGCTGAAGGCGCAGGCCGAGGTGGAAGCGCTGGCACGAGAGTCGCTGGACTTGATTACGCGGCAGTATCAGCTCGGCGGCATCAGCTACCTGGTGCTGCTGGATGCCCAGCGTACGTATCAGCAGGCACGTGTGGCCCTGGTGCAAGCGCAGGCGGCGCGCTATGCCGATACCGCGGCGCTGTTTCAGGCGCTAGGCGGCGGTTGGTGGAACCGGCCGGCGTTGGCCGCGGCGTCGGTCGAGACAGCACCGGTGAGCCGCGATTAGGCACACATTCACCAATGTTCCGGCTAACCCCGGTCCTAAACAATGCACCGTAAAAGGAAGCATCGATGGCGAAAGTAACCATGACCAGGCGCATGCTGATCATGCTGGCTTGTGTGGTCTTGCTGATCGCCGTGCTGGCGCTTGGGAAGTTTCTGCAGATCCGGCAACTGATTGCCAGTTCGCCCAAGCCTGGCCCCCAGACCGTGACTGCGATCAAGGTTGAAAGCCTGGAATGGCAGCCGCAGCTGACCGCTGTGGGCAGCTTGATCGCAGTGCGCGGTGTCGACCTGGCCAGCGAAATCGCCGGCCTGGTGCGCGATGTCCGCTTTGAATCCGGCCAGGACGTGGCGGCCGGCGCGGTGCTGGTGCAGCTCAACGCCGACTCGGATATCGCCCAGTTGCGCTCGCTGGAAGCGGCGGCCGAACTGGCCGCCACGGTGCTGGCGCGCGACCGCGCCCAACTGGCGGCGCAAGGCATCAGCCAGGCCCAGGTAGACGCCGACCTGGCTGACCTCAAGAGCAAGCAGGCGCTGGTGGCGCAGCAGGCAGCCCTGGTGGCCAAGAAGACCATACGCGCGCCGTTTGCGGGCCGAATCGGCATCGCTACCATCAATCCCGGGCAATACCTGAATCCGGGCGACAAGATCGTCACCCTGCAAAGGATAGATCCGATCTACGTCGATTTCTTCGTGCCGCAAAAGCAGATCGCCGGTCTGACTGTCGGGCAGACACTGACGCTGAGCAATGATGCTTATACCGGTGTCGCCTTCTCCGGAAAAATTTCTGCCATCAATCCCCGCATCGACGCCACCACGCGCAACGTCCAGATCCAGGCCACCATCGGCAACACCAAGCGTCAGCTGATACCCGGCATGTTTGCCAATGTCAGCGTGGATATGGGAGAGAAGCAGCGCTATCTGACCTTGCCGCAGACGGCGATTACCTATAACCCGTATGGCTCGACCGTGTTCATCCTGCAGCCGGACGAGGGCAAGGATGCGAAGAAAGACAAGGCTGAGGCCAAGGACGAAAAGAGCAAGCCGCAACTGGTGGCACACCAGGTGTTTGTCACCACCGGGCCGACCCGGGGCGACCAGGTCGCGATCCTGAAAGGGCTGAGCGAAGGGCAACTGGTGGTGACCAGTGGCCAGCTGAAGCTGAAGAACGACACGCCGGTAGTGGTCGACAACCAGGTGCGGCCCGCCGACAATCCGAACCCGACTCCGCAGGAACATTGAGGAGACGACGATGAAGTTTACCGATCTGTTCATTCATCGTCCGGTGCTGGCGACTGTGGTCAGCCTGCTGATCGTGGTGCTCGGTTTGCGTTCCGTGTTCAGCCTGCCGGTCAACCAGTATCCGCGCACGCAAAACGCGGTGGTCACGGTATCGACCACCTATTACGGCGCCGACGCGCAAACCATCGCCGGCTTCATCACGCAGCCGCTGGAATCGGCGATCGCCCAGGCCCAGGGCATCGATTACCTCTCGTCGTCCAGCAGCAGCGGCGTGTCGACCATCACCGCCACGCTGCGCCTGAACTACGATGCCAATCGCGCCTTGACGGAAATCAATACCCAGGTCGCCTCGGTTCGCAACCAATTGCCGCCGCAGGCGCAACAGCCGGTGCTGACGGTGCAGACCGGGCAAACCACCGACGCCATGTATATGGGCTTCTACAGCGACACGCTGCCGACCAACAACGTTACCGACTTCCTGGTCCGCGTGGTCAAGCCGAAACTCGATTCGATCGAGGGCGTGCAGACCGCCGAGATACTCGGTGCGCGCCAGTTCGCGCTGCGTGCCTGGCTGGACAGCGCCAAGATGGCGGCCCACGGCGTGACCGCGGCCGACGTCAGCGCTGCGCTGGCAAGCAACAACTTCCTGACGGCGCTCGGCGCCAGCAAGGGGCAGATGGTGACGGTGCCGCTGACGGCCGGCACCGACCTGCATACGGTGGAGGAATTCAAGCAGCTGGCGGTGAAACAGAACGGCGGCGCCATCGTCCGCCTGGAAGACGTGGCGACCGTGACCCTCGGCTCGGAGAACTACGACTTCAACGTCGCCTTCAGCGGCGTGCGCTCGGTGTTCATCGGCATCAAGGTGGCGCCGGAAGCGAATATCCTGGACGTGGCCAAGCGCGTGCGCACCGTATTTCCCTCGATACGCGCTCAATTGCCGACCGGCCTGACCGGCGAAATCGTGTATGACTCGACCGACTTCATCAACACCTCGATCCGGGAAGTGATCAAGACCCTGGTCGAAGCCTTGCTGATCGTCACCGTGGTGATCTATCTGTTCCTCGGCAGCTTCCGCGCGGTGATCGTGCCGGTGATCGCGATGCCCTTGTCGCTGATCGGGACTTTTTTCGTCATGCTGATGCTGGGCTACTCGATCAACCTGTTGACCTTGCTGGCGATCGTGCTGGCGATCGGTCTGGTGGTCGACGATGCGATCATCGTGGTTGAAAACGTCGACCGTCACATGAAGGAAGAACACCGATCGCCGCTGGACGCGGCATTGCTCGCCGCGCGGGAACTCGGCGGCCCGATCCTGGCGATGACGGTGGTACTGGTTGCGGTGTACGTACCGATCGGCTTCCAGGGCGGCCTGACCGGCGCCCTGTTCACCGAATTTGCCTTCACCCTGGCCGGCGCGGTGGCGGTTTCCGGCATCGTCGCGCTGACCCTGTCACCGATGATGTGTTCGCGCTTCTTCCGGCCGTCACAGGATGAAGGCCGCTTCGCGAAGGCGATCGACCGTGTGTTCGACAAGGTGCACCATGGCTACCAACGCTTGTTGCACAGCTTGTTGGATACCTGGCCGGTGCTGATCGCGATGGGGGTACTGCTGGTCGTCTGCCTCGGCTTGATGTTCAAGATGTCGCAATCGGAGCTGGCGCCGGAAGAAGATCAGGGCCTGGTGCTGTCGCAGGTGGTCGGGGCGCCGAACGCAACCTCGGACCAGATGCTGACCTATGCCGATCAGATATTCCAGATTTCCAAGGCCATTCCCGAGTACAAGCAGATGTTCCAGATCACCGGCGTGCCCACGATCAATGCCGGCCTTGGCGGCGTCTTGCTGAAGGACTGGGGCGAGCGCACGCGCAGCGCCAAGCAGATTCAACAGTACCTGCAGGAGCAATGGAACCAGATCGCCGGGGCGCGGGTCGCGGCCTTCCAGTTCCCGCCGCTGCCCGGCGCCTCCGGTCTGCCGGTGCAGTTCCTGATCACCACCACCGAGCCGTTTGAAAATCTGAACACGGTCGCGCAGCAAGTGCTCGACAAGGCACGCAGCTCGGGCAAGTTCTACTTCGTGGATGCCGATCTGAAGATCGACCTGCCGCAGGCCACGGTGCAGGTGGACCGTGACAAGATCGCCAGCCTGGGCTTGAGCCAGCAGGAAGTCGGCAGCGCACTCGGTGCCGCGCTTGGCGGCGGCTACGTGAATTATTTTTCGATCGCGGGTCGCTCTTACAAGGTGATCCCGCAAGTGCTGCAGGTCGATCGGCTCAACCCGGCGCAAGTGCTGGATTACTACATCAAGACCCCGGACGGCAGCGTGATTCCAGTCAGCACGATTGCCGACATCAAGTACAGCGTGGTGCCGGAGTCGATCAATCGCTTTCAGCAACTCAATTCGGTGACCATCAGCGGCGTCACCGGCGCCTCGCAGGGCGAGATACTGCAATACCTGCGGGACACCGTGCAGGAAGTCGCGCCGGCCGGCTATACGGTCGACTATTCCGGACTGTCGCGCCAGTTCGTGCACGAGTCGGGCGGTTTCCTGGTCACCATGCTGTTCGCGGTGATCATCGTATTTTTGGCGCTGGCGGCGCAGTTTGAAAGCTTCCGCGATCCGATCGTGATCCTGGTATCGGTGCCGCTGGCGCTGTTCGGCGCGATGATCTTCATCTTTTTAGGCTTCGCCTCGATCAACATCTACACCCAGGTCGGCCTGGTGACGCTGATGGGTTTGATCAGCAAACACGGCATCCTGATCGTCCAGTTCGCCAACCAGTTGCAGAAAACCGGCATGAGCAAGCGCGAGGCGATCGAAGGGGCTGCCACAATCCGGCTGCGGCCGATCTTGATGACGACCTTTGCCATGGTGTTCGGCGTGTTGCCGCTGGTCATCGCGGCCGGCGCCGGTGCCGCCGGCCGGCATGCGATGGGCCTGGTGATTTTTACCGGTTTGTCGATCGGCACCTTATTTACGCTGTTTGTGGTGCCGGCGATGTATATGTTCCTGGCCGCGGAACACCACGCGGAGGTGGCCGGTAATCAGGCTGCGCCGGCACCTGCGTCAGGCGGTTGACACCAGGACCTGACGCCGGCTTCACGGCGCGAGCCGGGCTACGCTTGCAGAGTGGCATCCATCGTGATTTTTGCCTTCAGCAGCTTGGAAACGGGGCAGCCAGCTTTGGCCATATTGGCGATTTCGTCAAATTTTGCCTGATCCGCGCCCGGGATTTTGGCTGTGACCGTCAAATGACTGGCAGTGATCTCAAAGCCGTCGCCCACTTTGTCGAGCGTGACCGCGGCATGTGTTTCGATTTTGTCCGGCGTCAAGCCCGCCTGTCCCAGTAATAATGAAAACGCCATCGAAAAACAGCCGGCATGAGCGGCGCCGATCAACTCTTCAGGGTTGGTGCCGGCGCCATCCTCGAATCTCGACCTGAAGCCATATGGCGCATCTTTCAAGACGCCGGTTTCAGTCGAGATTGTTCCGCCGCCATCCTTGAAGCCGCCGTGCCAGATTGCCGATGCATTCTTCTTGATCATGATCGCTCCTTGAAAGTGAAAGGTTGCCGCTGCATGCGCAGTGGCCGTCAATCAGACAGCGGATGATGGAAATAATTGCAAGTCTGCCCTAGAGAAGCGGGGGCGACTGGGCCGCCTCTCGGCACCGGGGACGAAGGGCAGTCGCTGGACTCGGACTGCCAATGGATTTTGTCGCCCGTGCACTTTCGGCTTGGCCGCGGGCGAAGTCAGGTCTGGCTATTCCTTGAAATAAACCACCTGGTGAGTGCTGGCCAGCAGGGCCTGGTCATCGCTCCAGATTTCCGCCGCCTGGTCAAAGTAGCCGTTGCCGAAATGGAGTGCGCGCGCGGTCCCCAGCACCGCACGCCGGTCCAGCAGTCCGAGGCGCTCGGCGTCGGCATGAAAATAAATCGTCAGCGATACGGTGCTGGCTGGCACCCAGCGCGGTCGGCGGATAAAAATCCGGGGGAAGAAGGCATCGCAGATTGCAGTCAACGAAATGAAATCGAGCGGTCTGGGCGGTTCGTCGCGTATCCACAGTGTCGTGACCGAGTCGCGCTGGTCGTTATCGTCTTCTGCCAGGCTGAACTGGCCGCGTACAAAGCGCATGTCGTAGGCGGTCGTCCACTTGACGCGCTCGATAGGCGTAGCGCGCTCGATGCCGGTCGCCGGAGCAGTTGCAGGAAAGCGCGCTTCGGTGGCCGACCAGGTATCGCGCCGGGTGGCAAACACGGCGGTGGCGCTGGCACCGACGTGATCGCCTTGTGTCAGTTCGACAGTCCAGTGCTGCGTGGTCCGATTGGTGCGTAACACCCTGGTGCTGACGATGAACTCACCATCGCTTACCGGGCCGGCGAAATTCACGGTCAATGCCAGCGGTTCCCCGAGCCGCTCCGGATGAATCTGGATGGCGTTCATCAGCGTGGCGGCAATGATGCCGCCGAACGGGCCGACCATGTTGGCATAAGCGGCGCTGGTGTGGCCACGATAGCGGCCACCTCCCAGCGGCTCGAGGAAGGTGGCCGTATCCAGCGGGTGCTGGCCGTGACTGGTTTCTGGAGTAGTCATGATGGGCGTGCTCCTGTAGTGGGGAAACGCAGGCGAGACAGCGGGCCGGACGGCCGATGGACGGTGCCGGTCTTAGTTGCCGTGGCGGGAAAATTTGGCGGCGAGCTGGTTTAGTTTTTCGGCATGCTGCGCCGCCGCCGCGTCGGCTTTGCGTTGCGCCTCTTCCGCGGCCCGCTGCAGCTTGCGTTGCGCGGCATGCCTTTGGGCGCGTTCGCGCAGAGTCTCGCTGGCATGCTTGCGATGATCCTCCGTCACCGGATCCGCCGGCGTGCCATCCAGATTCAAACGCACAGCGGCCTTTTCCATTGTCTTCAGGTAGCGCAATGAGTTGGTGTGGATGCGTAATGCGATGCGCAGCACCTTGCGTGGCAACTCCGGCTGCGAGGCGAGCAGTTGCTTGTCAATCCCGATCGCCAATGGCTGGACATCGCGGAAGACGTCAAATTTTTCCTGGAGTTCTTTCAGCAGGATGCGGGCGGATTGGTCGGGGCTGGGTGCGAGGTTGGGGGCAGGGCTGGGCGTGTTCATGAACGGTACTCGTGCGTCCGAAGTGCAGGGCCAAGGAGCATATCACGGCGGGACAAGCAATTTCCATTGCAAACATGCGCTTGTTCGCGGTCGACGATCGCCGCATGCTGCTTGCGGGAGTGGCATAAATGGCTGAAAAAAAGGAAGCCAGTGCTTATGAAGCAATGGCTTCCCTATATTCTCAATCGTGGCTACGGCAGGCTTTGTCGCGTGCTTGTCAGCCGAGATTCTGGTTGGCGAAATCCCAGTTCACCAGGTTCCAGAACGCTTCCACATATTTCGGCCGTGCATTGCGGTAATCGATGTAGTAGGCGTGTTCCCAGACGTCGCAGGTCAACAGCGGCTTGTCGGCGCCGGTCAATGGTGTGGCCGCATTCGACGTGTTGACAATATCGACGCGTACCGTCGGCCTTCTTCACCAGCCAGGTCCAGCCGGAACCGAAATTGCCGACGCAGGAGTTGGAGAAGGCTTCCTTGAACTGGTCGAACGAGCCCCATTTGGCGTCGATCGCTTTTGCCACCGCACCGGTCGCCGCACCGCCGCCGTTGGGTTTCAGGCTATTCCAGTAGAACGTATGATTCCAGACCTGGGCCGAGTTGTTGAACACGCCGCCGCTGGATTTCTTGATGATGTCTTCGAGCGAGGCGTTTTCGAATTCGGTGCCCTTGATCAGTTTGTTCAGGTTGGTGACGTAGGCCTGGTGATGCTTTCCGTAGTGGTATTCCAGCGTTTCCTTGGAGATGTGCGGAGCCAGGGCGTCGAGGGCGTAGGGCAGGGCAGGCAGGGTGTGTTCCATGATGGGTCCTTTCTGTGGTTCGGAGAATTATTCTTTTGGCAAACGCTGATTGTAAGACGGAAGCGAGATGGCTGCAGCGGCCTGCCGCCTGCCTCAGTCGAGCATCGGCTGCACGCTGGCAATGCCGACCTCCGCGGCGCCGCCTGCCACGCGTACCGTGACGATGGTGCGCGGCTGCAATTCCTGCGGCGCCCGGATGGTACGGCCGCGCGCATCGCTGACGATGGCGTAGCCGCGTTCCAGCGTGCGTTGCGGGTTGAGCAGCTCGAGTTGCGCCGCCAGCGAGCCCAGCGCATGGCGGCGCTGTGCCAGCAGGGCGCGCAGGCTGCCGGCCAGTCTGCTGCGCCGCGTGACCAGCGCCAGCCGGTGCGCCGCGGTGTCGGGCAATTGCGTGCCGATCCGGGTACGCAGATGGGCCAGCGCAAACCCGCTATGTCCCAGCCGGTTGCGCAGCGCATGCGCCAGTCGCGATTGCAGGGCGCGCAGCTGCAGCCGCTCACGGGCGATGGCGGCAGCCGGGTTTTGCAGCCGCCGTGCGTGCCAGTCGAGCGTTTGCGTGCGCTCGGTCAACTGCCGCCGCCATTCATAACCGAGGTCGTCGGCATGGGCCTTTAGCGCCGCCAACCAGTCGGCGCGCGGCACGGCAGCCATTTCGGCGGCGGCGGTAGGGGTGGGGGCACGCAGATCGGCGGCAAAATCGGCGATGGTGAAATCGGTTTCGTGGCCGATGCCGCACACCACCGGCATCGGACAGGCCACCAGCGCGCGCGCCACGCCTTCATCGTTGAATGACCACAAATCCTCGATGCCGCCACCGCCGCGGCAGACCAGCAGTACATCGCATTCAGCCCGGTGCGCCGCCAGTTCGATCGCGGCGCGGATCTTTTCGGCGGCGCCGACGCCCTGGACCGGCGTCGGATACAGGATGACGGCGACATGCGGTGCGCGCCGCTGCAATGTGGTCAGAATATCGCGCAAGGCCGCCGCCTGTGGGCTGGTGACGATGCCGATCACGCGCGGCAAGCGTGGTAGCGCACGCTTGCGCTCGGCGTCAAACAGGCCTTCGGCGGCCAGTTTTTCCTTCAGGCGGATAAAGGCTTCATACAGGTCGCCAACGCCGGCGCGGCGGATGGCTTCGACGCTAAGCTGGAATTCGCCGCGCGCCGCGTACAGGGTGACCAGCGCCCGCACCTCGACCCGATCGCCTTCGCGCGGGGTGAAGCCGGCGTATTGGGCACGGCCCTTGAACATCACCGCCCGTACCTGGGCGGCGTTGTCCTTCAGCGTGAAATACCAGTGGCCTGAGCTGGCGCGAGTAAAGTTGGAGATTTCGCCGGCCACCCACGTCAGCGGGAAATTGCGCTCCAGCATGCGTGCCACCGCCTGATTGAGCGCGGAGACGCTGAGTACCGCGGGTGTGGTTGGCGTCATGGCATCTGGGTTCATGTGCTGGTTGCGCTACGCGCCTGATTAGTATTAGGGGTGCATGGTGCGGCCGCTTTCTGCAATGTCAAGAAACGGCAGCTATTTTCTGGGTTCACATCAGGCCTTTTCCCGGAAGCTATTGTCGTTGATCTGCACCGACCCGCTTGCTTTGGTGCCCGCAATGGCGTAACCGCGAATGGGCACGATAGCTGCCTGATTTGCCGGCAGGAAAACAAATTCCTTTGGAATCAATCGCTTTGCCCGAGCGTGGGTGACTTGTCCACAAGCTTGTCCACAAAATATGTGAGCAATCCTGTGAGGCCTGTTGAAATCGCCGCGCTGCCCACGCTTGCTCACATTGGTTCAACACGTTACATTCTGCATCCAGGCAATCGACCGAACTATCTGAAGGAGTTTTTTTGCTCGCCATTATTGAAGCTGCCGGCTGGCCCATCTGGCTACTGCTGATTGTCTCACTGGTCGGGACGACGCTGATCGTCGAGCGCGTCCTGTACTTGCGGCGCCATCGTATCTTGCCACCGACTCTGCTGCAGGAAGTGGTGCGTGTGTATCACAATGGCAAGGTAACGCCGGAAGTGGTGGAAAGCCTGGAGCGCAATTCGCCGCTTGGACGGGTGCTGGCGGCCGGCCTGCGCAACGTCGATGCGCCGCGCGAAGTCATGAAGGAGGCGATCGAGGAGGCGGGGCAGGCCAGCGCGCACGAACTGGAGCGTTTCCTGACCACTGTCGGCACGGTGGCCACGCTGGCGCCGCTGTTGGGCCTGTTCGGCACCGTGGTCGGCATGATCGAGATTTTCAGCGCCCAGGACCCGACCGGCGCCAATCCGGCGCAACTGGCGCACGGCATTTCGGTGGCGCTGTACAACACGGGTTTTGGCTTGGCGATTGCCATGCCGGCGCTGATTTTTTACCGTCACTTCCGCGCGCTGGTGGACACCTTCATCCTGGCGATGGAGCAGCAGGCGGTGAAGTTTGTCGATACCGTGCACGCGGCGCGGCGCTAGGCGACTGAAAGCGAGCATGAATTTCCGCAAACGCAGGACCCGCGAAGATCCGGAAATCAATCTGATTCCGTTCATCGACGTGCTGCTGGTGATCGTGATCTTCCTGATGGTGACCACCACCTACAGCAAGTTCACCGCGTTGCAAATCACTTTGCCCACCGCCGACGCCGAAAAAGCGCAGCAGCAGCCGCGCGAAATCAACGTCGCGGTCGATGCCCAGGGGCGCTATGCAATCAATAATATGGCGGTGGCCGCGCGTGACGCGGCGGCACTGGCGCTCGAACTGAAGACGGCGGCCGGCAGCTTTGGCGACAATCAGCCGGAGCCGGTGGTGATCATCAATGCCGATCAGTTGTCGCCGCACCAGACCGTGATCAACGTGCTGGAAGCAGCGCGCCTGTCCGGTTTTGCCCGCGTGACCTTTGCTGCGCAAAGCAATGGCAAGCGTTAGTGGGAGTATGCTGTAAATTTGGCTGATTTCGGCCGTTACTCCTGCGGAATTTTTAATACTGGTCGTAGTATATTTCCCGGCCGGCTATCCTCCGGCATGAAAGCCATCGCTTGAACGCTCCGCCCTCCGCGGCTCCATCCGCCGCATCCGTCTTGACGCGCGCCTGGCATCGGCGCGGGCCGCTGGCTTGCCTGTTGTGGCCGTTGTCGCTGCTGTTTCGGTCCCTAAGTGCAGCGCGGCGCGCTTTGTACCGCGGCGGCTGGTTGGCGAGCGTGCGCCTGCCGGTGCCGGTGATCGTGGTCGGTAACATCTATATCGGCGGTACCGGCAAGACGCCGCTGGTGATCTGGCTGGTGCAGGCATTGCGTGCGGCGGGCTATCGGCCAGGAGTGATCTCGCGCGGCTACGGTGGCCGCGAAGCCGCACCGCGCCTGGTTGGCGCCGATGCCAGTGTTCCTGTGGTGGGCGACGAACCCTTGCTGATCGCCGAGCGCAGTGGCGCCCCGGTGATGGTCGGCCGCCAGCGCGCGGCGGCGGCGCAAGCGCTGCTGGCTGCGCACCCGGAAGTGAACGTGATCGTTGCCGACGATGGCTTGCAGCATTACGCGCTGGCGCGCGACATCGAGATCATGCTGTTCGACGAGCGTGGCGCGGGCAACGGCTGGCTGCTGCCAGCCGGGCCGCTGCGCGAGCCGGCGTTGCGCCGGCGCGACTTCACTGTTGTCAACGCGGCCGCGACGCCGCCGAGCGTCGGCGCGCCGGCCGGCGCGCCAATTTATCGCATGCAACTGGTGGGAGTGGTCGCCGAATGCCTGGTGGACCGCGCGCAGCGCATGCCGTTGACACCGCAGTTGTACGTGCCGGCTATGGATCAAGATGGGGCTGCTGCCCGCCATGCTTCGCGCGTGGTGGCGGCCGCCGGGATTGGCAACCCGGCGCGTTTTTTTGACATGCTGCGCGCCACTGGCCTGATTTTCGATGAGATGCCGTTGCCCGATCACTATTCCTTCGCCGACGATCCGTTCACCGGCGAAACTGCCGACATCATCCTGATCACCGAGAAGGATGCAGTAAAATGTAGCCGCCATCCGACCCTCAAAAACGACCCGCGGCTATGGGTGGTGCCGGTCACGGCGCGCATCGATGAAGCACTGGCAGAACATATTCTGGAGAAATTGCGTGGACACCCGATTGCTTGATATCTTGGTTTGCCCGATCTGCAAAGGTCCGCTTGAGTATGACCGCCAGGCTCAGGAATTGATCTGCAAGGGTGACCGCCTGGCCTACCCGATCCGCGACGGCATTCCGATCATGTGGGCCGACGAAGCGCGCGACTTGAACGCGCCACCGGTGGCAGTGCCGTCGCCGAGTTGATTCAAAATTTTCGTTCAAGCCGTAACTGACGGCCTTGAACGTTTCCTAAGATCACCCACATCCCGATGTCATTCACGGTCATCATTCCCGCTCGCCTGGCGTCGACCCGCCTGCCCAACAAGCCCTTGGCCGATCTCGGCGGCAAGCCGATGGTGGTGCGCGTGGCCGAGCGCGCCGCGCAATCAGGCGCGGCGCAAGTGGTGGTTGCGACCGATCATACGGATATTGTTGCCGCCTGCGAACGGCACGGCGTGACGGTGCACATGACGCGCGCCGATCACGCCTCCGGCACCGATCGCATCGCCGAAGTCGCGGCGGTCTTGCAACTGGCGCCGGAGGCGGTGGTGGTCAACGTCCAGGGCGACGAGCCGCTGATCGAGCCCGAGCTGATTGCCGCCGTCGCCGCCGCCATCCAGCCCGACGTGCCAATGGCAACCGCGGCGCATGCCATCGGCAGCGCGGCCGAATTGTTCGATCCGAATGTCGTGAAAGTGGTGCTGGACCGTAACGGTCGGGCGCTGTATTTTTCGCGCGCGCCGATCCCGTGGCATCGCGACGGCTTTGCACAAACGCGGGAGGCGCTGCCGCCAGGCTATTCCGGTCTGCGCCACATCGGCCTGTACGCCTATCGCAATGCCTTTCTGCAGGCATACCCGGCGCTGGCGCTGGCGCCGCTGGAGCAGATCGAGGCGCTGGAGCAGTTGCGCGCGCTGTGGCACGGGCACCCGATCGCCGTGCATATCGCTGCCAAGGCGCCGGCCGGCGGCGTCGATACCGCCGCGGATCTGGCTTCGGTGCGACGCCATTTTCAAGCCTGAATTGGCGGAAATCGTTGCCAAAGCGTTAGCGCAGAGAAATTCTGTGGTAAGTTTCGTACAAAGCCGGTCCGGCCAATCGTACATCTGATGGCGATCGCGAATCTCCGGTCAGCCACCGCAATAAATTCAACTCGTTTTAGGAAACAACATGCGCCTCATCCTCTTAGGAGCGCCTGGTGCCGGTAAAGGCACGCAAGCCACCTTCATCAAGGAAAAATTCAATATCCCCCAAATTTCCACCGGCGACATGCTGCGCGCGGCGGTCAAGGCCGGTACCCCGCTTGGGATTGCCGCCAAGGCGGTGATGGACGCCGGCGGCCTGGTGTCGGACGACATCATCATCGGCCTGGTCAAGGACCGCCTGAAGGAACCGGATTGCGCCAACGGCTATCTGTTCGACGGTTTTCCGCGCACCATTCCGCAAGCCGACGCCTTGAAGGACGCCGGTGTGCAGGTGGATTACGTGCTGGAAATCGACGTCCCGGACGCCGCCATCATCGAACGCATGAGCGGGCGCCGCGTGCATCAGCCGTCGGGGCGCACTTATCACGTCAAGTTCAATCCGCCAAAAGTGGAGGGGCACGATGATGTCACCGGCGAGGCGCTGATTCAGCGCGACGACGACCAGGAAGAAACCGTTAAAAAACGTCTGGCGGTATATCACGAACAGACGGAAGTGCTGCTCGATTATTACGGCAGATGGGCGCAATCGGGTCAACCCGGAGCGCCAAAATACCGGAAGATCGCCGGCGTCGGCAGTGTCGAGGCCATTCGCGACAGTGCATTTGCCGCACTGGCGAACTAACTCGAAGCGGACCTTGTGTCCGCTTTTTTTTATCCCGCATCACAGTAACGATCGCTGTTTGACGGCAGCGGACCCGGCCAGTCCAGGGAATCATGTTCAGCCAGGCCAATAAAAGATTTGCAGCACGCCGTTTCTTAGGGAAACGGTGGCAACGCGATTGGCAGCCGCAAAAAGGCGGCTGCAGAGGTTCGGTAAGTTGTTTATTTTTGCTTGAATGTGATAACAAGGAGGAGTCAATATGGCAACAGGGTTATTGTTCGCTGTAGTGTGCGGTGCCATCGCCGTCATCTACGGTTTGATCTCGCGTGGCTGGATCTTGAAGCAAGATGCCGGCAACGCCCGAATGCAGGAAATCGCGGCCGCCATCCAGACCGGCGCGGCGGCGTATCTGGCGCGCCAGTATCGAACCATCGCCATCGTCGGCGTGGTGCTGTTCATCATCATCGCCATCGTTCCTGGTCTCGGCTTCATCACCGCGATGGGCTTCCTGGTCGGCGCCGTGCTGTCTGGCGCCTGCGGCTTCATCGGCATGAACGTCTCGGTGCGTGCCAACGTGCGCACCGCGCAGGCGGCCTCCAAGGGTATGAACCAGGCGCTCGACGTCGCCTTCAAGGGCGGAGCGATTACCGGCATGCTGGTGGTCGGCCTTGGCCTGTTGGGCGTGACGATCTTCTACTGGTTTCTGACCACCTCGGCGCCGCATGGCGCCGGTTTTACGGTGACGCTGCATGACGTCATCAAGCCGCTGATCGGGCTGGCCTTCGGCGCTTCGCTGATTTCGATTTTCGCGCGTCTTGGCGGCGGTATTTTCACCAAGGGCGCGGACGTCGGCGCCGACCTGGTGGGCAAGGTCGAAGCCGGCATTCCCGAGGACGACCCGCGCAACCCGGCCGTGATTGCCGACAACGTCGGCGACAACGTCGGCGACTGCGCCGGCATGGCGGCCGACTTGTTCGAAACCTATGTGGTGACGCTGATCGCCACCATGCTGCTGGGCACGCTGATGATTACCGGCTACGAAACGCAGGCGGCGCTGTATCCGCTGATGCTGGGCGGCGTTTCGATTCTGGCCTCGATCGTCGGCTGCGGCATGGTCAAGGCCAAGCCCGGCAAGAAGATCATGTCGGCGCTGTATACCGGCCTGTGGTGGGCCGCCGGGCTGTCATTGATCGGCTTTGCCGCGGTGACCTGGATCGTGCTGCCGGAACCGATGCGCGTTCCCATGATGGGGTCGGCCGTGATCGGCATCGTGCTGACCGGCCTGATGGTCTACATCACCGAGTACTACACCGGCACCGACTTCAAGCCGGTGCGGCACATCGCGCAAGCCTCGACTACCGGCCACGGCACCAATATCATTGCCGGCCTCGGCGTGTCGATGAAATCGACCGCCTAGCCGGTGCTGGCGGTGTGCGTGGCGATCATCGCCTCGTATCAGCTCGGCGGCCTGTATGGCATCGCGATCGCAGCCACCTCGATGCTGTCGATGGCTGGCATCATCGTGGCGCTGGACGCCTACGGTCCGATCACCGACAACGCCGGCGGCATCGCCGAAATGTCGGGCATGCCGGATTCGGTGCGCGCCATTACCGATCCGCTGGACGCGGTGGGCAACACCACCAAGGCCGTGACCAAAGGCTATGCGATCGGTTCGGCCGGGCTGGCGGCGCTGGTGCTGTTTGCCGATTACACCCATGCGCTGGAATCGGTGGGGCGGGTGGTGTCGTTCAACCTGTCGGACCCGATGGTGATTGTCGGTCTCTTTATCGGTGGCCTGATTCCTTATTTGTTCGGGGCGATGGCAATGGAGGCGGTCGGGCGCGCCGCCGGCGCGGTGGTGGTCGAAGTGCGGCGTCAGTTCCGTGACATCAAGGGCATCATGGATGGCAGCGGCAAACCGGAATACGACAAGGCAGTCGACATGCTGACCAGTTCCGCCATCAAGGAAATGGTCATCCCGTCGCTGCTGCCGGTGGTGGTGCCGATCGCGGTCGGCATGCTGCTCGGGCCAGTCGCGCTGGGCGGCCTGTTGATGGGCACCATCATTACCGGCCTGTTCGTGGCGATCTCGATGACCACCGGCGGCGGCGCCTGGGATAACGCCAAGAAATACATCGAAGACGGCAACCACGGCGGCAAGGGTTCGGAAGCGCACAAGGCGGCGGTCACCGGCGACACCGTCGGCGACCCGTACAAGGATACCGCCGGGCCGGCGGTCAATCCGCTGATCAAGATCATCAATATCGTCGCTTTGCTGATCGTGCCGCTGTTACCGGCCGGCGCCATGTTTGGCACCAGCACGGCAGCGGTGCCGGCCAATGCGCCAGCAATCGTGATGAGTGTGACAGTACCGACGCCGGTGCCAGGCACGCTGGTTCAGCCGGAACCCGCGGCTGGCGCCGTTGCCACGCCAGCGGCCAAACCATGAAGCGGTACTGAAGGCGCTGCACAACCCCGGGTGCGAAGGCACGCCGGGGCTCATGCAAAAGACGGCTGTGGCCGTCTTTTGCATTCTGAAGCCGGTAAAACTGGCTACAATCGCTGCATCGTGACGTTAACGTAAGCGTCATGTCCGATTCTCTGTTTTTGCAAAAGGAAAACCAGTCATGCAGATTCAAAACAATGTCTTCATCATCACCGGCGGCGCTTCCGGCCTGGGCGCCGCGACCGCGCGCATGCTCGCGGAAAACGGCGGCAAAGTCGTGCTGGCCGACGTCCAGATCGAGCTCGGCGAGAAGCTGGCGGCCGAACTGGGCGGCAAGTTCGTCAAGTGCGACGTCACCTCCGAAGCGGACGGCCTGGCCGTGGTGCAGGCAGCGACTGCGCTGGGCACCGTGCGCGGCCTGATCAATTGCGCCGGCGTCGCGCCCGCCGTGAAGACCGTCGGCAGCGACGGCCCGCATCCGCTCGACGTGTTCCAGCGCACCGTCAACATCAACCTGGTCGGCACCTTCAACATGGCGCGCCTCGCCGCCGATGCGATGGGCAAGACCGAGGCCGCCGAATACGGCGAGCGCGGCATCATCATCAATACCGCCTCGGTTGCCGCCTACGACGGCCAGATCGGCCAGGCCGCCTACGGCTCGTCGAAAGCGGCGGTGGTCGGCTTGACGCTGCCGATGGCGCGCGACCTGTCGCGCAGCGGCATCCGCGTGATGACGATCGCGCCCGGCATCTTCGAGACGCCGATGCTGCTCGGCATGCCGCAGGAAGTGCAGGACGCGCTGGGCAAGATGGTGCCGTTCCCGCCGCGCCTGGGCAAGCCGGCCGAATACGCGCACCTGGCCAAGACCATCATCGAAAACGTGATGCTGAACGGCGAGACGATCCGCCTCGACGGCGCGATCCGGATGCAGCCGAAGTAAGCTGCCGCGCCTGGCCTGTCCGGGCTTGTCGCGGCAAGGCCGATACCCCATCGAAATTCAATTTGGTGGGGTATGTTGTTAATACATCCATTTTAGACCCGAAAATCGTTGCCATATAGTGGAGTATGTTGTTTTGGAGTATTGTCGAGAGGAAAGCGAGCCGATTCTCAAAGCAAGGCGCTGGATTGAGGTGCTCTGCTGGCCAGCGGCATTCACAAACCGGCGCTGGCCTGTTAATCTCTTGACATGGAGAAACAAATCAAGTCCGCGCTGGTATTGACCGGCGGCGGCGCCCGCGCAGCCTATCAGGTTGGCGTGCTGCAGGCGGTGTCGTCAATCTTGCGCGAGGCGGGCTGGGCGCCGCAACGTAGTCCTTTCGACGTGATCTGCGGCACCTCGGCCGGTGCCATCAATGCCACCGCGTTGGCTTGTCGCGCCGATGATTTTGCCGAAGGGGTCGAGACCTTGCTCAAGGTCTGGTCGCATTTTTCGGTGGAGCAGGTGTATCGCGCCGACTCGTTGGGAGTCATTCGCACCGGCGCGCGCTGGCTATCCCTGCTGTCATTCGGTTGGCTGTTGCGCAAGTGGCATGCACGGCCGCCCAATTCCCTGCTCGACAATACGCCGCTGGTGACGCTGCTGCACCGCCTGCTTGATCTGCCGCGTCTCGATGCCGCCCTGAGCAGCGGCGTGCTGCGGGCGCTGGCGGTAACCGCCTCGTCCTATACCGCCGGCCATCATGTCACTTTTTATCAGAGCCATGCGGATATCCAGGAATGGACGCGCAGCCAGCGCCGCGCCATCAAGGACCAGATCGGGGTAGAGCATTTGCTGGCATCGGCCGCGATTCCGTTCATCTTTCCCGCCACGCCGATCTACTGCGACGGTCGGCGCGAATATTTCGGCGATGGCTCGATGCGCCAGCTGACCCCGATCGCGCCGGCAATTCATCTGGGTGCCAACAAGGTATTCGTGATCGGCGCCGGCCGCCTGATGGAGCCGGCACTCGATGCTTCGCCATTTCCGTCCTACCCGACCGTGGCCCAAATTGCCGGTCATTCCTTGTCCAGCATCTTCCTGGACGGGATCGCGGTGGATATCGAACGACTGTCGCGGATCAATCAGACCTTGTCGCTGCTGACGCCCGAACAAAGGGAGAAAACCCAGTTGCGGCCGATCGACATGTTGCTGATTTCACCTTCAGAGCGTCTGGACGATCTTGCCAGCCGCCATGTCGGCAGCCTGCCGCGACCGATTCACGCGGCGCTGGCGGGTATCGGCGCCACCGAGGCGGGCGGCGGCGCGCTGGCCTCTTACCTGTTGTTTGAAGCCAGCTATACCTGCGAACTGATTCGGCTGGGGCAAAAAGATGCATTTGCGCGGCGTGCCGATATCCTGGATTTCTGTGGCAATTAATCGACTGCAGCTTCCGTCGCCCGCGCTCTTGGCGGTCAGGCCGGCGGAATTGTTTCATTCCTGTTGATTCGTTTTCAGCAACACGTTACCCTATGTGATGCGATTTTTATCGTTATCTTAAAGGCAACAAAACGCGGAAAGACGATGTTGAATAATTCGTTCCTGAAACGATGCTTGTGGGTGCTGCTGGCTTGGCTGCTATGCGCCGGCGCCTTTGCCAGGCCAGCGCCGACGGCGGTGCGGCTGGCGACGATTCAAGCTCGCGATCTGCCGGCCGAAGCGCGGAAAACGCTGGCCTTGATCAAGCAGGGCGGACCCTTTCCTTATGCCAAGGATGGCGTGGTTTTTGGCAATTACGAAGGCTTGCTGCCTCGTCAAAAACGCGGGTATTACCACGAATACACGGTAAAGACGCCGCACGCCCGTAATCGCGGCGCGCGGCGCATCATTACCGGTGGCGAGTCGGCGATCGCGAGTGAATATTATTACACCGACAACCACTATGTGACGTTCATGCGCATACAAGAATAACGGAAACCAGGCAGCATCCTGTCCGCAACAACCGCCGCAATGAATATGGTCAACCCCGAGGGAGAAATGAGTTTATTCAAAACTGTGCCGCCCAACGTCGTGCAGTCCATCCGTGCGTTTCGCGCCATCGACCTGCAAGCCGAGGCGGCCCGTCTTGACCAGCATTTTCTGTATGCCTGGTGCGCGGAGGCGACCACCAAGCAGCAAGTGCTCGCAAGCATTGCGGAAGCATTTCATTTTCCCAGGCATTTCGGCAAAAATTTCGATGCGCTGGCCGATTGCCTGACCGATTTGCCCTATAAGGCCGGCCCGCAGACGGGCTTTCTGGTCGTGCTCGAGCAATTGCCGAATACACCCAAGTTCGACAAGGAAGCGCGCGAAACCCTGCTCGACGTATTCCGCGATGCCGCCGATTTTTGGGCGGAAAAAAAGGTTGCCTTTCGCGTCTTTTATTCGTTTCAATAACATCGTTTCCCGCCTGCGACTGCGCGCTTAGCTGACGCTTTGCGTCGCGCTGATCGGCGCCGCAGCAGGTACAATGCGCGCCATGAAACGCATTGTTATTCTGATTTCCGGCCGCGGCAGCAACATGCAGGCGATTGTCAACGCCGCCCAAGCCGAGCACTGGCCGGCGCAGATCGTCGCCGTGATCAGCAATCGCGCTGAGGCCGAAGGGCTGGCATTCGCCACCGCCCATCAAATCCCGACTGCGGTAGTGGTTAGCAAGCAATACTCCGACCGTGCCACGTTCGACACGGCCTTGTCCTCTGCGATCGACAGTTATACTCCCGATCTGGTGGTGCTGGCCGGTTTCATGCGGATTTTGACGCCGGCGTTTGTCGAGCACTATGCCGGCCGTTTATTGAATATCCACCCGTCATTGCTACCCAGTTTCCCCGGCCTGGACACGCACCGGCGGGCGCTGCAAGCCGGCGTCAAGCTGCATGGCGCCACGGTTCATTTCGTCACTTCCGAGCTCGATGGCGGCCCGATCGTCGCGCAAGCGGCGGTACCGGTGTTGGCCGACGACGATGAAGCACGGCTGGCGGCGCGCGTGCTGGATGCCGAGCATGTCATTTATCCCGGCGCGGTGCGTGCCTTCGTCGAAGGCCGGTTGCGGCTGCAGCCGACAGGTGCCTGGATCGTCGGGGAGCAGGCGCCCGCGCCGATTGCTGCCGGCGCTGCCGCCCTTCATGAAAGAACAGTATGAGATTACCCCCCGCGCTGATTGTGCACACCGAGCAGGTGTTGCGGGAAATCCTGCGCTTTACCGGCCCGGCCGACGGTACGTTGTCGCGCTATTTTCGCGACAATCCGCGGCTGGGGGCGCGTGAACGCGGGGTGATCGCGGAAGGCGTCTACGGCCTGCTGCGCAACAAGTTGGTCTATACCAATTTTTCCGAATCCGGCCACGGCCCGGCGATGCGCCGGCTGGCGCTGCTCGGGCTGGCCGATGCCGTCGGCATCGATGCGCTGGGCGGCCTGTCGGAAGAAGAAAGCGCGTGGCTGCGCCGGGTCGGCGAGATCGACCGCACCCAGTTGCCACCGGCGTTGCGCGCCAATCTGCCATCCTGGCTATTCGAGCTGCTGGTTGCGCGCCACGGTGAAGTCGAGACGCTCGCCATGGCCGCGGCGCTGAATACGCCGGCGCCGCTCGATTTGCGCGTCAACGCCCTGAAAGGGACGCGCGACGAAGTGATCGCCGCGCTGGCCGAGGCGCCGATCATCGGCCAGCCGACGCCGTATGCGCCGCTCGGGATTCGCATCGTAAAAAAGCCATCGATCCAGAATCTGCCCCTGTTCCAGAACGGCGTGGTCGAAGTGCAGGACGAAGGCAGCCAGTTGCTGGCGCAGGTACTAGGAGCGCGGCGCGGCGAAATGGTGGTCGATTTTTGTGCCGGCGCCGGCGGCAAGACGCTGGCGCTGGGCGCCACCATGCGCAATACCGGTCGCCTGTATGCCTTCGATGTCTCGGCCAAGCGGCTGGCCAAGATGAAGCCGCGGGTCGCCCGCAGCGGCTTGTCGAACGTGCATCCGATTCAAATCGCGCATGAAAATGACACCAAGATCAAGCGCCTGGCCGGCAAGGTCGATCGGGTGCTGGTCGACGCCCCGTGCACCGGGCTCGGGACCTTGCGCCGCAATCCGGACGTCAAGTGGCGGCAGACGCCGGCGGCAGTGGCTGAAATGAATCTGAAGCAGAGCGCCATTCTGGCCAGCGCCGCCCGCCTGCTGAAAGTCGGCGGGCGGCTGGTGTATGGCACCTGCAGCCTGCTGGATGAAGAAAACGATGCGATCGTCGCGCAGTTTTTGGCAAGCCACGAAAATTTTGCCCTGGTTCCAATGAAGGACGTGCTGGCCGAACAAAAAATACCGCTGGAGATGGGCGACTACCTGAAGCTGCTGCCGCACCTGCACCAGACCGATGGATTTTTTGCCGCGGTCCTCGAACGCAAATGAGCGTGCGCGCGCTTCATCGGGCCTTGCTCTGGCTGGTGATGCTGGCGCCGATGGTCGTGGCACATGCTTTCGAGCCGTTGCCGGCGCCGCTTGCCGTGCGCGGAACGATACAGGCAGCGTTTGCGCCGTGGAACGACATCGAAGGCTTACTGGTCGATGCGATCGACGCCGCAAAAAAACAGGTGCTGGTGCAGGCCTATCTGCTGACCAGCAAGAAGATGACGCAGGCCCTGCTCCGCGCGCATCAGCGCGGAGTCGGGGTGCGGGTGCTGATGGATGCCGAGCAGATGGAAAAGACGCCCGCTTCACAGGCGTTGACGCTGACTGAAGCCGGCATATCGGTCTGGCTGGAAACCGAATACCAGAACGCGCACAACAAGGTGATCATCATCGATGCTGACACGAGCGCCCCGGTGTTGATCACCGGCAGCTTCAATTTCACCTGGGCTGCTGCGCACAAGAATGCCGAAAACGTGCTGGTGGTGCGCGACGACCCTGCGCTGACCTTGCTGTATGTCGCCAACTGGGAGCGGCACCAGCGCGCCGCCCTGGCCTACCGTCGCTGATATTCAATGCAGACCAGTCTTCTGTCCAATCTGATCCGGGATTTCCATACACCCAGCATCGTCTGGCAGATCGCCGCACTATTTGTGTGCGTGCTGCTGGGTTGGGGCCTGTCGCGGACGATGCGCGCCCTGTTCAAGCTGCCGGCGGCGCAGCCGCGGGTAGTGCGTCTCGGCATTGAAAGCTTCGCGCGCGTGCTGTCGCCGGTGTTGATCCTGATCTTGATTTTTATCGCCAAAGCGCTACTGGTCGAATCCCATCGCGTCAATCTGCTGCGGCTGGCGATCCCGCTGGTGCTGTCGCTGGCCCTGATCCGGTTTGTGGTTTACGTATTGCAGCGCGCCTTCGACCGCGATGGCGCGCGCGGCAGCTTCCTGCTGGCGTTCGAGAAATTGTTTGCCGTGCTGGTGTGGAGCGGCGTTGCGCTGTATATCACCGGCTTGTGGCCGGACCTGCTGCATGAGCTGGAGCAAACGGTGTTGCCGGTGGGGCGTTATCAAATTTCGGTCCTGTCGATCCTGCAGGCGCTGGCGTCGGTGGTCGTGACCCTGATCCTGGCGCTCTGGCTCGGCGCCATGCTGGAAGACCGCTTGATGCAATTGAACACCATGCATTTGTCTCTGCGCACCGTAGTGGCGCGCATGGCGCGTGCCTTGCTGGTGCTGGTGGCGATTTTGATCAGCCTGTCGATGGTCGGCATCGATCTGACCGTGTTGTCGGTATTCGGCGGAGCGCTCGGTGTGGCGCTCGGTTTGGGCTTGCAAAAGGTTGCCAGCAACTACGTCTCGGGTTTCGTCATCCTGCTGGAGCGCGGGATGGCTATCGGCGACATGGTCACGGTCGACAAATATTATGGCAAGGTGGCTCAGATCAATACCCGCTACACGGTGCTGCGCGGATTGGATGGGGTGGAGTCCGCAGTGCCAAACGAGATGTTTGTCTCGACCCCGGTGCAAAATCACTCGTTGTCGGTGCACGCGATCCGGCTGGCGACGCAGCTGACGATCGAATACAGCCACGACGTCGAAAGCCTGTTGCCGGTGCTGGAACAGGCTGTGGCCGGCATCGAACGTGTTTCCAGATTGACGCCGCCTAGCGCGCTATTGGTCAAGTTTGGCTCGGACGGGCTTGAGCTGGAGATCGGATTCTGGATCACGGATCCGGAAAATGGCCGGCTGAACGTACTGTCCGATGTGAACCGCGCCGTCTGGCGCACTCTGCAGGCGTACCAGATTCGTATCGCCCATCCGAAGCGCGATCTGAACTGCGTCGACGGCCGCGAGCAGCGCGCCTCGTCCCTTGATTTATCGGCGCCTGCCCCCGATCTGTAGCCGGCGTACAATGCGGTCAAAATTTCCCTGGATCGTTTCGATGTAGCCGATGGCCGCAGCGCGACACCATTCTGGAGCATGAATGTTCAATACCGTTTTCGACGCCGCGATTGACTTCCTGATCAATGGCCTGGCAGCGGCCAGCGCTTGGCAAATCCTGATATACACCTTGGCGGTCACGCATATCACCATTGCCGGCGTGACCATTTACCTGCATCGTTCGCAAGCGCATCGGGCGGTTGACCTGCATGCGATTCCGAGTCATTTTTTCCGTTTCTGGCTGTGGTTGACGACCGGCATGATTACCCGGGAGTGGGCGGCGATTCATCGCAAGCATCACGCCAAGTGTGAAACGGTCGAAGACCCGCATAGCCCGGTCACGCGCGGCATCCGCAAGGTGCTGCTGGAAGGCGCCGAGCTGTATCGTGCCGAATCGAGGAATCGCGAAACAATAGCAAAATACGGCCATGGCGCGCCGGACGACTGGATCGAGCGCAATCTCTATACCAAACATAGCGGGCTTGGCATCGTGCTGATGCTGCTGATCGACGTTCTGTTGTTCGGTGTGATCGGCGTCACCGTATGGGCGGTGCAGATGTTGTGGATTCCGATTACCGCAGCCGGCATCATCAACGGCATCGGCCATTATTGGGGTTATCGCAACTATGATTGTGCGGATGCCTCCACCAACATCCTGCCGATCGGAATCCTGATTGGCGGTGAAGAACTGCATAACAATCACCATACGTTTGGCAGTTCGGCCAGGCTTTCCTCGAAATGGTATGAATTCGACATCGGCTGGATGTATATCCGCCTGATGGAACTTGCCGGTCTGGCACAGGTAAAGAAAGTGGCACCGGTGCCACGGTTCGATGGCGCCAAGCAGATTGCCGACTTCGAGACGCTGCAGTCGGTGATTGCGAACCGGTATGACGTGATGGCGAAATATGCGCAGTCACTGAAGCGCACCTGGCGCGACGAGCGCAAGCGTCTGTCGAGCGAATCGAGGATCGCAACGCGCGTGCTGAAATCGTCCCGGACACTGTTGTATCGCGCCGCCGACCGGCTGGCGCCACCGGAGCAGCAGCAACTGAGCGAATTGTTCGCGCACAGCAAAGCGCTGCAAACCCTGCACGAAATGAGAATGGATCTGACGGCGTTGTGGGAGCGCTCGCATCTGACGCGCGAACAATTGTTGCAGCATTTGCAGGATTGGTGCGCACGTGCCGAGGCTTCAGGGGTTCACGCTTTGCGCGATTTTTCGTTACGCTTGCGCAGCTATGCCTGAACTGGCTGATGCTGGCGATGGGTGTCGCAGCTGACACCATTTCGTTCCTTGATCAAAAACGCGACGAATTTTCGTCGCGTTTTTCATTTGCTGCGCCGGGTTCGAATGGGGCCGGAAGCCAAGGATCGATCGTGCGATCGGGAACCGGTTTGCTCGGAAATTCCCAGTTCGGCAGCCGCGACTGGGCGCCATTCGCCCGGATGAAGCGGGTAATCGGCTAAGGTATACGGGCCGATGGCGATGCGAATCAGCCTGAGCGTCGGCAAGCCAACGGCGGCGGTCATCCGCCGCACCTGGCGATTCTTGCCCTCGGTCAGCGTAATGCACAGCCAGCTGACGGGTTTGTCTTGCCGTTCCCGGATCGGTGGCTGGCGTGGCCAGAGCCACTCCGGCGCCTCAATGTGCCGGGCGCGGCAGGCAAGCGTGACAAAATCGCCCAAATCCAGCGGTGCTTGCAGGCGCGCCAAGCTGTCTGCATCCGGCATGCCTTCAACTTGCGCCAGGTAGGTTTTCGCCTGCTTGCGTTCGGGGTGACTGATGGCATGCTGCAGGCGGCCATCGTCCGTCAGCAGAAGCAGGCCTTCACTGTCGGCATCCAGCCGTCCGGCCGGGTAAATGTTGGGCAGGGCGAGATAATCGGCCAGGGTTGGCCGCGTCGGATGTGGCGAGAACTGGCACATGACCTGACAGGGTTTATTGAATAGAATGAGAGACATGCCGGGAGTCATCTAAAAACATGGCGCACAGTAAAATACTGGTGCATAATATGAAATTCTGGTCTTATGTCTTATATAAGATTGAATTTGGTTAGCAGATCTGAAATATCGTCAGCACATCGCCGACATCCCCCATCATCTTTTTGCCGCTTCTCTGGAGAGACAACGATGTATCAACATATCAAGGTGCCTGTTGAAGGCAAGAAAATTACCGTCAATACCGATTTTTCATTGAATGTACCAGACAATCCGGTATTGCCTTACATCGAGGGAGACGGCACCGGAGTGGATATCAGCCCGGTGATGATCAAGGTGGTGGATGCCGCAGTCGCCAAGGCTTACGGCGGCAAGCGCAAGATCAGCTGGATGGAAATCTATGCCGGTGAAAAATCGACCAAGGTGTATGGTCCGGATGTCTGGCTGCCGCAGGAAACCCTGGATGTGCTAAAGGAATATGTGGTGTCGATCAAGGGTCCGTTGACGACGCCGGTCGGCGGCGGCATCCGCTCGCTGAACGTGGCGCTGCGCCAGCAACTCGATCTGTATGTCTGCCTGCGTCCGGTGCGCTATTTCAAGGGCGTGCCTTCGCCGGTACGTGAGCCGGAAAAAACCGACATGGTGATCTTCCGTGAAAACTCGGAAGATATCTACGCCGGCATCGAGTGGCAGGAAGGTTCGGAAGGAGCCAAGAAGCTGATCGATTTCCTGGTCAAGGAAATGGGCGTCACCAAAATTCGTTTTCCCGATACCTCGGGTATCGGCGTCAAGCCAGTATCGCGCCAGGGCACCGAGCGGCTGATGCGCAAGGCGATCCAATACGCGATCGACAATGACAAGCCATCGGTGACGATCGTGCATAAAGGCAACATCATGAAGTACACCGAAGGCGGCTTCCGCGACTGGGCCTATGCGCTGGCGCAAAAGGAATTCGGTGCCGAGCTGATTGATGGCGGCCCATGGTGCAAGTTCAAGAACCCGAAAACCGGCCATGAAATCATCGTCAAGGATTCGATCGCCGACGCTTTCCTGCAGCAAATTCTGTTGCGTCCGAACGAATACAGCGTGATCGCCACCTTGAACCTGAACGGCGACTATATTTCGGACGCCCTGGCCGCGCAGGTCGGCGGCATCGGCATTGCTCCCGGCGCCAATTTGTCAGATTCGATCGCGATGTTCGAGGCCACCCACGGCACCGCACCAAAATACGCAGGAAAGGATTATGTCAATCCAGGCTCTCTGATTCTGTCTGCCGAAATGATGTTGCGCCATATGGGATGGACTGAAGCGGCCGATCTGATCATCGAATCCATGCAAAACTCGATTTCGTCGAAAAAGGTGACCTATGACTTCGCCCGCCTGATGGAAGGCGCCACGCAGGTGTCGTGTTCCGGTTTTGGCGACGTCATGATTGCCAACATGTAGGAATTCGTCACCAACGCGCAAAAAGCGCCGGACTGGATAACCAGTCCGGCGCTTTTTTATTTGTGTCATGCGAACAATAAAAAAGCCCCGCGACGCGGGGCTCTTTAATCGCCTCAGCTTGAATGAATCAAGGCGCTTGAATGTTGGAAGCTTGCTTGCCTTTGGGGCCTTGCGTGACTTCGAACTGGACTTTTTGGCCTTCTTTGAGGGTCTTGAAGCCGTTCATTTGGATTGCGGAAAAGTGTGCAAACAAATCCTCACCGCCATCATCGGGAGTAATAAAGCCGAAGCCTTTTGAGTCGTTGAACCACTTGACAGTACCTGTTGCCATAAACGTCTTTCAAATAAGAACTAATCACACGAGCCGCAGGAGCAAAAAGCCTCGCGTAACGGGACTTCTTACAACAATGTGCTCTCTTTACTGATAGTAGCCAACTCGTCATCTATCAATACGTGGCCATTGTTTGCGCTAAAATTTTAAAAGTCAAGCAACTTTCTGCGTCTGAAAAGAACTTCTGGCAAGACCTTGATCCGGGTCTTGATTTTGACTCTGCCAACATCATCTGCACAGCATGAGGAAAACGCGTAGTATCAAGAAAAAGGGCGCCAGTCGGTGATGGTTGGCGTAGATATGAATGGTTTTAAAGCAGAAGAAGCATGGCAACCAGGCAAGAAACCGATACCGTCCTGAACCGGCAGGAGCAAAAACTTGCGCCGCCCCCCATGTATCAAGTTCTGTTGTTGAATGACGATTACACTCCCATGGAGTTCGTCGTGACCATCATTCAGGAATACTTTAACAAGGACCGCGAAGCCGCGACGCAAATTATGCTTAAAGTGCACCGTGACGGAAAGGGTATGTGTGGGGTGTATCCAAAAGATATCGCCTCCACCAAAGTTAAACTTGTCTTGACCCACGCTCGGAGTGCAGGGCATCCCCTGCAATGCGTGATGGAGGAAGCATGATTGCGCAAGAACTGGAAGTTAGTTTGCATATGGCCTTTGTCGAAGCCCGGCAATCGCGCCATGAATTCATCACTGTCGAGCACTTGCTGCTGGCGTTGCTGGATAATCCTTCGGCCGCGGAAGTGTTGCGCGCGTGCGCCGTCAATATCGATGATTTGCGCAAGGCGCTGTCCAATTTCGTCGCCGACAACACGCCTACCGTGGCCGGCGCCAACGAGGTTGACACCCAGCCCACGCTGGGTTTTCAACGAGTGATCCAGCGCGCCATCATGCACGTGCAATCCGCTTCGAACGGCAAGAAGGAAGTCACCGGCGCCAACGTGCTGGTGGCGATCTTTGGCGAAAAGGATTCGCATGCGGTGTACTACCTGCATCAGCAGGGCGTAACGCGCCTGGATGTGGTCAACTTCATTTCACATGGGGTGCGCAAAGACCAGCAGTCTGATGCGCAAAAATCGGTGGAAGGAGCGGAGGAAGTGGCGGCCGAAGGGCAGCAAAAGGAAAGTCCGCTTGAACAATTCACGCAAAACCTGAACCGCCTGGCCGCCGAGGGCAAGATCGATCCGCTGATCGGACGTGAAACGGAAGTGGAGCGGGTGATTCAGACCTTATGCCGGCGCCGCAAGAACAATCCCTTGCTGGTCGGCGAAGCCGGCGTCGGCAAGACCGCGATCGCCGAAGGCCTGGCATGGCGGATCACGCAAAAAGACGTACCCGAAATACTGCAGGACGCGATCGTCTATTCGCTCGACATGGGTGCGCTGCTGGCTGGTACCAAATATCGCGGCGATTTCGAGCAGCGTCTGAAAGCGGTGTTGAAGCAACTGAAGGACAGCCCGCACGGCATCCTGTTCATTGACGAGATCCATACGCATTATCGGCGCCGGTTCGGCCTCGGGCGGTACGCTGGATGCATCCAATCTGTTGAAGCCGGCGCTCTCTACCGGCCAGTTGAAATGCATCGGTGCGACCACCTATACCGAGTTTCGTGGCGTCTTCGAAAAGGACCACGCGTTGGCGCGCCGCTTCCAGAAAATCGACGTCACCGAACCCAGCGTGGAACAGACGGTGCAGATCCTGCGCGGCCTGAAATCGCGTTTCGAGGAACATCACGGCATCAAATATTCGGCGTTGGCGCTCAGTACGGCAGCCGAGCTGGCGGCACGCTTCATCAATGACCGCCACTTGCCGGACAAGGCGATCGATGTCATCGACGAAGCGGGCGCTGCACAACGTGTGCTGCCGAAGTCGAAGCAGAAAAAAACCATCGGCAAGGCCGAGATCGAGGACATCATCTCGAAAATCGCGCGTATTCCGCCGCAATCGGTCAATCAGGACGACCGCAGCAAGCTGCAGACCATCGACCGCGACTTGAAGAACGTGGTGTTCGGGCAGGAGCCGGCGATCGAGGCGTTGGCCTCGGCGATCAAGATGGCGCGTGCCGGCCTCGGCAAGACCGACAAGCCGATCGGCTCCTTCCTGTTCTCTGGGCCGACCGGCGTCGGCAAGACCGAGGTGGCGCGGCAGCTGGCCTTCATACTCGGCATCGAGTTGATCCGCTTCGACATGTCGGAATACATGGAGCGCCATGCGGTCTCCCGCCTGATCGGCGCGCCGCCGGGCTACGTCGGCTTCGACCAGGGCGGTTTGCTGACCGAGGCGATCACCAAGAAGCCGCACGCAGTGCTGCTGCTGGATGAAATCGAAAAGGCGCATCCGGATATCTTCAACATCCTGCTGCAGGTGATGGACCATGGCACGCTGACCGACAACAACGGCCGCAAGGCGGATTTCCGCAATGTGATCATCATCATGACCACCAATGCCGGTGCCGAAAGCCTGCAAAAACGCTCGATCGGCTTCACCGACAAGAAGGAAGCGGGCGATGAAATGGCCGACATCAAGCGCATGTTTACGCCGGAATTCCGCAACCGCCTCGATTCCATTATCAGCTTCAAGGCGCTCGACGAGGAAATCATCTTGCGCGTGGTCGACAAGTTCCTGATGCAGCTGGAAGAACAGTTGCATGAGAAAAAAGTGGAGGCGATTTTCGCCGAAAATCTGCGCCGCTTCCTGGCCCGGAAAGGCTTTGATCCGACCATGGGTGCACGGCCGATGGCACGTCTGATTCAGGACATGATCCGCAAGGCGCTGGCCGATGAACTGCTGTTTGGCCGACTGGTTAACGGCGGCCGGGTGACCGTGGACCTGGACGAAAAAGATCAGGTTCAGCTGGACTTTCCCGAGAAGGACGCTGTGCCACCCGCGGCACCGGAGGAAACGGTCGAAGTGGAATAAGGCGGCAACGGCAATCAAGCCCGAATGCATACGTGCTTCGGGCTTTTTTTATGTCAAAAAGCAGATGTCCACCGCATGTCAATCGGGCATTTTATGAGTGGATGCTGGCGTGGATCCAAGATCAGTGCTCTTTTGGCAGCCTTATGGAACCATATACTCCATAGTATCAATACAAATTCCGCGCGTGGAATGTCAGGTTTTTCCTGATACTCCTGCTTTTTCTAAGCCGGTCCAGGACTATGGCTTACTTCCGGCCAGGTTAGGCGGACGTTATTCCAGTGTGGGGAAAACAAGCCGGGCCTGTGCGGCGCATGCATCTACCGCTGCTCATGGCAGCAGTGGCTTGCCGCTGGCCCGCTTGGCTTTGACTTCAGCGACGGTTTTTTCTATTGTCGGCAGCAGGCTACCGGTCGATGGATGAATCGCGGTATAGCCGTTGGCCACCGTCGGCGGGTAGCGGGTCCCTAATCGGCTCCAGAAACTGGCAGCCTGATCGATGCTGTAGCCGGCGCGCGCCGCCATGTATAAGGCCAATGACTGGGCGCTGGCATCTTGCTCCGCGCTGTAGGCCTTGATGCCGCCGCTGCCCCCCATCATGGACATGTCGGGGTGAATCAGGATCAGGTTGTCGATGATGCCGCTGATGGTCGCGCTCATTTTCTGTCGATGCGCGTGGGCCAGCGTGTTGTGCGCCATTTCCTTGGCAAGCAGATAGGCCAGTTCCTGGTCCGATTGCGTGAAATTCATCATGCCACGGGTCACCAGGACGCGCCGGCCGTCGGCATAGCTGTTGACGTTATCGCTATTGCCGAGTTCGACGCCGAACGCGCATGCCAACGTCAGCGGTACGTTCAGGGTGAGGTTGGAGCCGTTGCGCAGCAGGGTCAGGTTGACGCTGGAGCGGGCCGCGACGATGGGTCCGAGCAGGGTGGCGGCGTCGCGCTCGGCGTTTGGCCCCTGCGGCATCGGCTGGCCATCCACGGCCAGCAGGATGTCGCCGCGCCGTACGCCAGCCTTTACGGCGCCACTGCCGGGCAGCAGGCCGGTGATCTGGAGCCGGTCTTCCAGCCGCAGTACGCTTTGCGCGGCGGCGACAAATTCGCTGGAGTAGGAATATTTGGTTTTAGCGGTGAAGCCGAACAGCTTGCGCGCATTGTTCTGGCACAGCGCGGCGTTCTCCACCAGGAGCGGCGCGGCGACGTTATACAGCCGGTCCTGCAGCGCCACCAGCGCGCGCAGCTCTTTCTGTTGTGCGCTATCGACCACAGCCGGCGCGGCGCTGATCCCGGGCGCGGGGGACGGCGTCAGCGGTACTTGCGTTGCGCACGCCGTTAGCAACGCGGCGCACAGCAGGGCCCCGTAACGCCCAGCGCGCCGGCTCTGGCTCGGCTTCGCTCCGCAATTCCTGGTTTGGCGCATCGCCCTCATGTTGCTCTCCTCATCAGCGCGTACCGGTGCTGCCAAAGCCGCCGGCGCCGCGCGCGCTACTGTCAAAGTCATCTACTACGTTGAAGCCGACTTGCAGGATCGGCACGATTACCAATTGCGCCAGCCGTTCCATCGGTTCCAGCGTAAACGCCGTCTGGCCACGATTCCAGGTCGATACCATCAACTGGCCCTGGTAATCGGAGTCGATCAGGCCTACCAGGTTCCCCAGCACGATGCCGTGCTTGTGGCCGAGGCCGCTGCGCGGCAGGATCATGGCGGCGTAGCCGGGATCGGCGATGTGGATCGCCAGGCCGGTGGCCACCAACTGCGTTTCCCCCGGCTGCAGCAGCAACGGGGCATCGATGCAGGCGCGCAAATCGAGGCCGGCGCTGCCCGTCGTCGCATAGGCCGGCAGGCAGCCTGTCATGCGGGCGTCGAGAATTTTGATATCAATGGTTTTCATAAGGTCGTGAATGGCACGAAAGGGTGGCACGGGAAAAGCGCACGGCATTGCCATAGGCGGAAACGGCGGGCGGCGGTCAAATTCAGGGTGGCGGGATTCAAGCCGGTAGCCGCCGCGCGATTTCGCCGATCAATTGCCGCGCCAGGTGCTGTTTCGAGGCACGCGGCAGTTGGGCATGGCCATGGGCATCGAACAGGATCAATTCGTTATCGTCGCGGCCGAAGGTCTGGTGGCCGATATTGCCGACCAAAAGCGGAATGCCTTTCTTGACGCGCTTGGCTTCGCCGTATTGCAGCAGGTTTTCCGATTCGGCGGCAAAGCCGACGCAGTACGGCTTGTTCGGCAGGGCGGCCACGGTCGCCAGGATGTCGGGGTTTTGCTCGAAGCGCAGCTCGGGCGCGCTGCCGTCCGCATTCTTCTTCAGCTTCTGGGCGCTGGCATTGGCCACGCGCCAATCGGCCACGGCGGCGACCGCGATGAACACGTCCTGCGCCGCCACCTGCGCCATCACCAGGTCATGCATCTGCTGCGCGCTGCAGACGTTGAGGCGCTGCACGTCATATGGTGCCGGCAAGGCGGTCGGGCCGGAGATCAGCGTGACGTCGGCGCCGGCTTCGCGCGCGGCGCGCGCCAGCGCATAGCCCATCTTGCCGGAGGAAAGATTGGTGATGCCGCGCACCGGGTCGATCGGCTCGAAGGTAGGGCCGGCGGTCAGCAGTACGCGCTTGCCGGCCAGCAGCTTGGGCTGGAACGAGGCGATGACTTCCGCCAGCAATTGTTCCGGTTCCAGCATCCGTCCCATGCCGGTTTCGCCGCAGGCCTGCTGGCCGGCGTCCGGGCCCAGCAGTTGGATGCCGTCCGCCGCCAGCGTGGCGGCATTGCGCCGGGTCGCGGGGTTTTGCCACATCTCGACATTCATCGCCGGCGCCACCAGCAGCGGCAGCGTCGCTGGCCGTGCCACGCACAGCGTCGACAGCAGATCGTCGCAGGCGCCGTGCGCCAGCTTGGCCATGAAATCGGCCGAGCAGGGTGCAATCACGATGGCATCGACCTCGCGCGTGAGGTCGATATGCGGCATGTTGTTGGCGATACGCGCATCCCATTGATCGGTAAATACCGGCTGGCCCGACAAGGCTTGCATCGTCACGGAGGTGATGAAATGGGTGGCGGCCTGCGTCATCACGACCTGTACCGTGGCGCCGGCGCCGGTCAGCGCGCGCGTGAACTCGGCCGCCTTGTAGCAGGCGATGCCGCCGGAGAGTCCGAGTATGATTTTTTTGCCAGCGAGGTCCATGGGAATTCCTGAAAGGGCGTCGCGCAATAGTGTAGCAGTCCGAACAGGACGGCTATTTATTGACGCGGCGCAGCTCGTCCAGCACGAACAGCACGGCGCCGATGCAGATCGCGCTATCGGCGACGTTGAACGCGGGCCAGTGCCAGCCAGCCACATGGAAATCCAGGAAATCGATCACGTGGCCGTAGGCGATGCGGTCGATCACATTGCCGACCGCGCCACCCAGGATCAGCGCCAGCGCGCTGCAGAACAGGCGTTGGCCGGCGTTTTTTTTCAGCAGGTAGACGATGAAGAGGGCCGCGGCGATGCCGATGCCGGTGAAGAAATAGCGCTGCCAGCCAGCGCTTTGTGCCAGGAAGCTGAAGGCGGCGCCCTTGTTATAAACCAGTACCAGATTGAAAAACGAGGTCACCGGATCGGATTCGCCATAGGAGAACAGGCGCGTGATGGTGATCTTGGTCAACTGGTCGAGCAGGATCACGATCGTCGCGATGCCAAGCCATGGTGCCAGGCTGGCTCGGGAGGAATTCGAATAGGGTTTTCTGGCCATGTTTACGGTCGTGTTTCAAGTGTCGGGTTGGTCGATACGGCGCCGCGCGGGCGCCGCCTGGTCAGGCAAAGTGTCGGTGTTCGCCGGCGCCAAACAGGTTCGACACGCAGCGGCCGCACAGGCCAGGATGCTGGGCGTCGCTGCCGACGTCGGCCCGATAGTGCCAGCAGCGCTCGCACTTCTGGTGCGCGGACGGCGTGACGATGATCGCTTCCTGCTCGGCCTGCGCGACTTGCGTCAGCGTGGCGGCCGAGGTGATCAGCACGAACTTGAGGTCGTCGCCCAGGCTGGTCAGCAGTTGATATTTCTCGCCGCTGGCACGGATCTCGACTTCGGCCTGCAGCGACGAGCCGATACCGCCGGCGACCCGCACTTCCTCCAGCTGCTTGGTGACTTCAGCGCGGATTTCCCGCACAGCCGCGAACTTGCCGCGCAACGCCGCAGCATCGGCCACCGCCGGCAGCGCGTAATAGGTCTGCGTGAAAATCGTCTCGTCGCTGGCCGCGTATTCGGCGGGCGAGGCGAATGCGGCCCAGGCTTCTTCCGCCGTGAACGACAGGGTCGGCGCCATCACGCGCAGCAGCGCTTGCGTGATGTGCCAGAGCGCAGTCTGCGCCGAACGCCGCGCGGGCGACGAAACGCCGGCCGTGTACAGGCGATCCTTCAGGATGTCGAGGTAAAAGCCGCCCAGGTCTTCCGAGCAGTACATCTGCAGCTTCGAGATGACCGGGTGGAATTCATACACCTGGTAGTGCTGCAGGATATCGTCCTGCAGCGCTGCCATGCTGGCGATCGCATAGCGGTCGATCTCGAGCAATTCGGCGATCGGTAGCGCGTCTGTTTGCGGGTCGAAATCGGACGTGTTGGCCAACAGGAAGCGCAAGGTATTGCGGATGCGGCGATAGGCTTCCACCACACGCTTGAGGATTTCGTCGGAGATCGACAGTTCGCCCGAATAGTCGGTCGAGGCCACCCACAGACGCAGGATTTCGGCGCCCAGCGTATCCGAAATTTTTTGCGGCGCGAGCGTGTTGCCGAGCGACTTCGACATTTTCTTGCCTTCGCCGTCGACCGTAAAACCGTGTGTCAGCAGCGCGTCGTAGGGCGCGCGGCCGTTCATCATCGACGAGGTCAGCAGCGATGAATGGAACCAGCCGCGATGCTGGTCCGAGCCCTCCAGGTAGAGGTCGGCGGGAAACTTCAGTTGCGCCGCATGCGAGCCGCGCAAAACGGTCTGGTGGGTGGTGCCGGAATCGAACCAGACGTCGAGCGTGTCCTTGTTCTTCACGTACATCTCGGCGTCGGCGCCGAGCAGCTCCCTGGGATCGAGCGTCTGCCAGGCTTCGATGCCGTGCTGCTCGACCCGCTTGTGCGACTTGTTCCAGCAATTCCATGGTGCGCGGATGCAGCTCGCCGCTTTCCTTGTGCACGAAGAACGCCATCGGCACGCCCCACTGGCGCTGACGCGACAGGGTCCAGTCCGGGCGGTTGGCGATCATGCCGTGCAGCCGCGCCTTGCCCCAGGCCGGGAAGAAGGCGGTCTGTTCAATTGCTTCCAGAGCGGTCTCGCGCAGGCTGCGGCCGCCGTTTTTCGGCGTTACGTCCATGCCGGCAAACCATTGCGAAGTGGCGCGATAGATGATTGGCGTCTTGTGGCGCCAGCAATGCATGTAGCTGTGATCGAACATCACCAGCTTGAACAGGGCGCCGACTTCTTCCAGCTTGGCGCAGATTGGCTTCGATGCTTCCCAGATCGTCATGCCGCCGAAGAACGGCAGCCACGACGCGTAGGTGCCGTCGCCCAGCACCGGCTTCAGGATTTCGTCGTCGGTCATGCCGTGCGCCTTGCACGAGATGAAGTCGTCCAGACCATAGGCAGGAGACGAGTGGACGATGCCGGTGCCGGCATCCAGCGTCACATATTCGCCGACAAAGACCGGCGCGGTGCGGTTGTAACCTGGATCGATATCGGCAAATGGATGCTTGAAGCGCAACATCGATAAGGCTTCGCCACCGGCGGTGGCGATGATCTTGCCTTCCAGGCCGTAGCGTTGCAGGCAGGCGCCGACCAGTTCCACTGCCAGCAGCAGCAATAGCGGTTCGCCGTTGCGCTCGGTTTCCACCAGCGCGTAGCGATGATCCGGATGCACGTTCAGGGCCTGGTTGGCGGGGATGGTCCACGGTGTGGTGGTCCAGATCACGGCGTAACCCTTGTCGGTCGGCAGCTTGGCCAGGCCGAAGGCATGGGCGATTTTTTCCGGCTCGGTAAATGCAAAGCCGACGTCGATCGCAGGGTCGCGTTTATCCTGATACTCGACTTCCGCTTCCGCCAGTGCCGAGCCGCAGTCGAAGCACCAGTTGACCGGCTTCAGGCCGCGATAGACATAGCCTTTTTCCAGGATGGTGCCGAGCGCGCGGATCTCGTCGGCTTCGTTGCCGAAAGCCATGGTCAGGTAGGGGTTGTCCCATTCGCCCAGGACGCCTAAGCGGATGAAGTCTTTTTTCTGCCGCTCGATCTGTTCGCCGGCGTAGGCGCGCGATTTGGCCAGCACTTCGGCGGTCGGCAAGCCCTTGCCGTATTGCTTTTCGATCTGGATCTCGATCGGCATGCCATGGCAATCCCAGCCCGGTACGTAGGGCGCGTCGAAGCCGGCCATGTTGCGCGCCTTGACGATCATGTCCTTCAGGATCTTGTTGACCGCGTGGCCGAGATGAATGTCGCCGTTGGCATACGGCGGGCCGTCATGCAGCACGAACTTCGGGCGCCCCTTGGAGGCCTTGCGGATGCGCTGATAGAGCTTTTTTTCCTGCCATTGCTTGACCCATTGCGGTTCGCGCCTGGCGAGGTCGCCGCGCATCGGGAACGGCGTTTCCGGCATGTTCACCGGATATTTGCTGGCGGCCTTCGGTGTGGCGCCGGCTTTGTTGCCGGGTTTGCTGGTTTTACTGGATTCGTGATCGGACATGTTGTTTTTTCACTGGAATTTGGTGAGGCAAAGGTGGACGCGCGGATGCCGGTGGGCGGCGCTGCGGCTGGTGGTGACGCCGGGGCGTCAAATTCGGTCGGTGGCGCCACGCGCGTTGCCGGCGCCGCTTTTGTGTCGGAACCAGGCGCGAGCCCGCTCTGCGTCGTTGTCGATGGCCGCCGCAAGCGACGGCAAATCGGCATATTTTTCTTCGTCGCGCAATTTCTGCAGGAATTCGATCCGCACCAGCTTGCCGTAACAGTCGCCGTGATAGTCGAAGACATGCGTTTCGAGCAGTACGCGTCCGCTGTCGTCCACCGTCGGCCGTACCCCGAGACTGGCGACGCCGGCCAGCGGCGCGGCGTCCGGCCCGCCCAGTCCGTGCACGCGCACCACGAAAATGCCGGAAAGCGCGGGCCGTTTATGCCGGATCAGTAAATTCAGCGTAGGAAACCCAAGTGAACGGCCGAGTTTCTTGCCGTGAATCACATGGCCGGAAATTGCATAGGGGCGCCCCAGCAGCAATTCTGCACGTGGAAAGTCGCCGGCCGCCAATGCCGCGCGCACCGCTGACGACGAAATGCGGACGCCGCCCTCCATGATCGCAGGCAGGGTTTCAACCTCGAAACCGTACTGCGGAGCGGCGGCCAGCAGCGTCGCGACATTGCCGGCGCGGCGCGCGCCAAAACAAAAATCCTCGCCCACCATCAGCCACTTGACATGCAGCCCCTCAACCAGCACGTTCTCGATGAACTGCTGCGGCGACATGGCGGCAAAGCGCGCATTGAAGTGCTCGACGATGGTGCGATCGACGCCGTTATTCGACAAGGATTGCAATTTGTCGCGCAGGTTGGCGATGCGGGTGGGCGCCTTCGACGGGTCGCCAGCCATCTGTGCAAAGAATTCACGCGGATGTGGCTCGAAGGTCATCACCGCCGCTTCGACGCCCCGTTCGGTAGCGGCTGCCCGCACGCGTGCCAGCAGTGCCTGATGGCCGCCATGCACGCCGTCGAAGTTGCCGATCGTCAACGCGCAGGGGGCGCGCGACGCTGCGTTGGGAAGTCCGCGAAATACCTTCATGGGAAGTCGATTGAGGAAGCTGCTGCAAGGACAGCTGCAAAACCTTGAATTATAGATGCTTTTGGATGGGTTCCCGTTGGCCCGGTATGCCGCCGGCCAGTGGCTCCTGGCGGTAATACCTTGCCAGCAGGCGATAGACATCGGGATAAGCGGCAGCCAGCGGCTGCGGCAGGACGAAGAATGCTTCCGATGCCACCGCGAAAAATTCGGCCGGATGGCTGGCGGCATAGGGGTCGAGCGGCAAGCCGGCGCACCAATGTTCGTAGTGCGCGGCATGGGCCGGGTCGTCCTCGTCAAAATTGTCCGGCAGGGAGTTTTCCAACTGATCCACGCGCCGTGTGAAGTCTTCATAGGCAGCGCTGAAGGTGTGCTGCCATGCCGAAATGGCAATCCCGCCGTGATAGGCCGGCAGGAACGGCGGGCAGCCGTTGGCGACACCGTCGGCCATGTCAATCTTGTGGGCGAATTCGTGGATCACGACGTTATAGCCGGCAACTTTCGTGGACCAGTCGGCCTGTTCCACGTCTTCCCAGGACAGCACCACTGCGCCGCCGGCGTCCAGCGCTTCGCCGGAAACCGGTTCATGCCATTCGTGCAGCACGCCGGCCTCATCCATCTCCGCCTGCGGCACGATGAAGGCAGCCGGGTAGACGATCACGCCGGCCATGTCGCGGTACAGATCCAGCGTCAGATTGAGCACCGGCAGGCTGGCCTGGGCGGCGATCGATACGGCGATTTCATCGGTGAGGTCAAGTCCGCCGGCGCCGGTGAAGGTCGTTTTGGCCAGCAGGGTTTCAGACAATTGCTTGAGGCGCTCCAGCTCGGGCGGCGCCAAGCGCTGCAAAAACGGCAGCCGCGCAACACTCGCCTGCCACAACGGAGCGGGAATCTGCGGTTTATCGCGGCGGAATAATTGACGGAGCCATTGCATGGCATCCATTGTCGCGGAATTCACCGTTCCGCAACAATGGGGCCGACCCTAGTGCCGGCCCATGAGCTGTCCTAGCAGCGCGCCCACTTGGCCCAGGCCGCCTTGCGGCACTTCCCCGTTCGGCGTCAATTTATCGATCAGGCCTGGCAGCAGCTCGCTCAAATGGCTGGCCGCCTGCTCTGGCGGCACCCCGGTCTGTTGCGAGACTTGCTCAAGCTGGTCGTTGCCCAACACCTGCTGCACCTGTTCGGGCGAGATCGGCTGGTTCTGTCCGGTACCAATCCAGGAGCCGGCCACGTGGCCGAGCCCGGCTTGCTGGAATCTGTCCAGCAAGCCGGACAGGCCGCCCACTTGGCTGTTGTTCGACAGCAGTGCCGCCGCCGCCTGAAGTAATTTTGACTTGGGATCATCTGCTTGTTGCCCACCGCCCAGCATCCCGAGCGCACTGTCGAAGAGGCCCATGATCATTTCCTGGTTTGGCTAATCTAGCCAGCCTAGAAGGGGCAGGGGCTTCATGCTGCCAAATGCATTCACCGCTTGATCCTGATCAAATTGCGGCTCGCGCACATGATGGCCAAAGCAATGTGACAGCTGTTGCGAGAATCGTCATTCTCGCTGTTTGTTCGTTTTCGTTAATGTATCGATATGGGAGTATGTTCCATAGACAACCATTGGAAGCCGGAAAATGATGCTCATGCAATGGAGTATATGCACAAATCCGACTGCCGCGATCCATTTCCAGGCGGGCCGCAGTCAAGCAGCGTGCGGTTCTTACATTTCGCCCCAAATGCCATTCAGGGCGGCCATGGCAGCCAAGCCTGCGGTTTCCGTGCGCAATACCCGTGCGCCGATTGACAGCATCAGTACTCCTTGCTCCTGGGCAGTCTCTTCCTCGAGTTCGGTGAAGCCGCCCTCGGGGCCGATGGCGAGTGTCAGCGATTGCGGTGGATGGTGGCGTGCCCACGCAGACAGCGAGTGTTCGGCGCGCGGCGTCAGCAAGACGCGCAGGTGCAGGTCGCGCTGCGCGACCCAGTCGTTGAAGCCGATCGGATCGGCCAGTTGCGCCAGTCGGTTACGCCCGCTTTGCTCGGCGGCGGCGGCGACGATGCCGTGCCAGTGTTCCATTTTTTTGGCGGCGCGCTCGGCGGACAGTCGCACCACGCAGCGTTGCGCCGCCAGCGGCTGGACCGCCGTCGCCCCCAGTTCCACCGCTTTTTCGATGATCCAGTCCATCTTCGATGCTTCCGGCAGCGCTTGTGCCAGCTTCAGCGCGTAGGGCAACTCTGCCTCGCGCGGCGAAAATGTCTTGATTTCGGCATCGGCGCGTTTTTTCTCGAGCACCTTGAGCACGGCGGCATATTCGCCGCCGTCGCCGTTGAATAGCGTGATACAGGCGCCGGGCGCGGTGCGCAGCACCCGCAGATGGTGGGCGATGTGCTCGGGCAGCGTGATGCAGGCGCCGATCGCGAGCGCTTGCGGGCAATAAAAGCGCGGCATCTCGGTTCCGTCAGCGGCGCGGTGCACTGCCGCGACGGGCAAGCGGCGGCATGTGCAGGCTTGGCAGCGGCAATGGGTTCAGACTCCGAACGCGGGTCGAAGATACCGGCAGGCGGCAAGTGAACACGGCAGTGCTCCATGATCTCGGGGCGCCAATTTTAAGTCCAGCAGCTTCACTCTGGTAAAATATCTGGCTTCGCTCCCTCCATTTCAACGGCCCGGAATGGGCCGCTTTTGACCTGAACAACATGACTTCTTCGCTCCCCACCAACAAGATGGCCAACGCAATCCGCGCGTTGGCAATGGATGCAGTACAAAAGGCAAATTCCGGACACCCCGGCATGCCGATGGGGATGGCGGAAATCGCAGTCGCCTTGTGGGCGCAGGCACTATCGCCACAATCCGGCCAACCCGCACTGGGCCAATCGCGACCGTTTCGTGATCTCCAACGGCCACGGCTCGATGCTGCATTATGCCTTGCTGCATTTGTCCGGCTACGACCTGCCGATGGAGGAAATCAGGAATTTCCGCCAGTTGCATTCGAAGACGCCGGGCCATCCGGAAGTCGATGTCACACCGGGCATCGAAACCACCACCGGTCCGCTCGGCCAGGGCCTGACCAACGCGGTCGGCATGGCGCTGGCGGAGAAGCTGCTGGCGGCCGAATTCAACCGGCCCGATTGCACGGTGGTCGATCACCACACCTATGTATTCGTCGGCGACGGCTGCCTGATGGAAGGCATCTCGCATGAAGCCTGCTCGTTCGCCGGCACCTTGCGCCTGTCGAAACTGATCGTGCTGTACGACGACAACGGCATCTCGATCGACGGCAAGGTCGACGGCTGGTTCCGCGACGATACGCCGAAGCGTTTCGAAGCCTACGGCTGGAACGTCAGCACGCGTCGACGGCCACGACGTCGATGCGGTCGATGCCGCGATCGCGCAAGCCAAGCTGTCCGACAAGCCGACCCTGATCTGCTGCAAGAGCGTGATCGGCCAGGGTTCGCCGAACCTCGCCGGCACCGACAAGGTGCATGGCGCCGCGCTTGGCGACAAGGAAATCGCCGCGGTGCGCGCCGCCATCGGCTGGCCGCATGCGCCGTTCGAGATTCCGGCCGACGTCTACCAGGCGTGGGACGCCAAGGCCGCCGGCGCCGCGCTGGAAGGCGAGTGGAACACCACGTTCGAAGCCTATCGCGCGCACTATCCGCAACAGGCGGCCGAATTGCTGCGCCGCATGAAGGGCGAGCTGCCGGCCAATTTCAATGAAACGGTGCAGGCCTACATCGCGTCCTGCGTCGAGAAAAAGGAAACCATCGCCACCCGCAAGGCCAGCCAGAACGCGATCCAGGCGCTGGCGCCGGTGCTGCCGGAATTCCTCGGCGGCTCGGCCGACCTGACCGGCTCCAACCTGACCAACTGGAAGGAATGCGTCGCGGTGCGGCCCGACCAGGCCGGCAATCACATCAATTACGGCGTGCGCGAATTCGGCATGAGCGCGATCATGAACGGCATCGCGCTGCATGGCGGCTACATCCCGTTCGGCGCCACCTTCCTGACGTTCTCGGACTACAGCCGCAACGCGATCCGCATGGCGGCGCTGATGAAGATCCGCTCGATCTTCGTGTTCACCCACGATTCGATCGGCCTGGGCGAAGACGGCCCGACCCACCAGTCGATCGAGCATGTTTCGAGCCTACGTTTGATCCCGCACCTGGACAACTGGCGTCCATGCGATACAGTGGAATCGGCGGTGGCCTGGTCGCATGCGGTGACGCGCCGGCACGGCCCGTCGACGTTGATTTTTTCGCGCCAGAACCTGCAATACCAGGAGCGCAGCGCCGAACAGATCAGCCACATCCACCGCGGCGGTTATGTGCTGAAGGATGCGGCGAACGCGCAGGCGATCCTGATCGCGACCGGCTCCGAAGTCGAGCTGGCGATGCAGGCCGCCGCCCAGTTGGCAAACGAAGGCATCGCGGTGCGCGTGGTGTCGATGCCGTCGACCGACGTCTACGACCGCCAGGATGCCGCCTACAAGGACAGCGTGCTGACCAAGGGCCTGCCGCGGGTCGCGGTGGAAGCCGGCGTCACCGACTACTGGCACAAATACGTCGGCCTGGAGGGCGCGGTGGTCGGCATCGATACCTTCGGTGAATCGGCTCCGGCCGGCGCCTTGTTCAAGCATTTCGGCTTCACCACGGAGCAGGTAGTGGCTGCCGTCAAATCGGTTTTGGTTTAATTGTCTGTAGCTTAAAGCTTTAGTTTACTCAGGAGTTGTCCATGACTATTCGTGTAGCAATCAACGGCTATGGCCGTATCGGCCGTAACATCCTTCGCGCTCATTACGAAGACGGCAAAAAACATGACATTCAGATCGTCGCCATCAACGACCTCGGCAATGCCGAACATAACGCACACCTGACCCGCTATGACACCGCGCACGGCAAGTTCCCGGGCACGGTCACGGTCGACGGTGATTTCATGATCGTCAACGGCGACAAGATCAAGGTGTTTGCGGAACGCAACCCGGCCAATTTGCCTTGGGGTGAATTGAAGGTCGACGTCGTGCTGGAATGCACCGGCTTTTTTGCCAGCAAGGAAAAAGCGTCGGCGCACATTGCCGGCGGCGCGAAAAAAGTGATCATTTCGGCCCCGGGCGGCAAGGATGTCGATGCCACCATCGTCTACGGCGTCAACCATGGCGTGCTGAAATCCACCGACACGGTGATTTCCAACGCCTCTTGCACCACCAACTGCCTGGCGCCTCTGGTCAAGCCTCTGCATGACAAGATCGGCCTCGAAACCGGCTTGATGACGACGATCCACGCCTACACCAATGATCAAGTGCTGACCGACGTCATGCACGAAGACTTGCGCCGCGCCCGCTCCGCCACCATGAGCATGATCCCGACCAAGACCGGCGCCGCCGCCGCGGTCGGCCTGGTGATGCCGGAACTGAACGGCAAGCTGGATGGCTATTCGATCCGGGTACCGGTCATCAACGTGTCGATCGTTGATTTGTCCTTCATCGCCAAGCGCGACACGACGGTCGACGAAGTCAACGCGGTCATGAAAGCGGCTTCCGAAAGCGCGCCGTTGAAGGGCATTCTGGAATACAACACGGCGCCGCTGGTGTCGGTCGATTTCAACCACAACCCGGCTTCCAGCGTCTTTGATGCGACGCTGACCAAAGTTTCCGGCCGCCTGGTCAAGGTGTCGTCCTGGTACGACAACGAGTGGGGCTTCTCGAACCGGATGCTGGATACGACGGTCGCGCTGATGACCGCCAAGTAATTCTGGAAGTTCAAGTAAAAAACGCCCCGCGAACCGGGGCGTTTTTTTTGGGAAGATCAGGGCTGCGCAGAGGGTGCGTCAATCGGGAATTTGCACTTTTTGTGTACCACCGGCCAGTCGCGTCCTTGCAGGATGATGTTCCAGTAGAGGAAGGGTAGGAACCGCTTCTTCAGCCATTAGTAGGAATAGCGCGGCAGGCGCGGATCGGCCGCAAAGCTGGGCTAAATGACGCCGCGATAGCTGAAATCCGCCAGCATTACCTTGCCGACCGAGGTGGTGAGCGGGCAGGCGGCGTAGCCGTCGTATCGCGCCGCGTTGCCATGGCCGTCGCCGACCAGGGTCCAGGCCGGCTGGTAATCGTGGAACGAGGCGGGCTCGAGGACGGCAATATCGAGGTCCGGGAGGGCGCGCGGAAGACGTGCCGCGGCGGCAGTACCGCTCGCGCCGCCGTCGACAATCACGATTGCATGTTTGCGTGCAATGGACTGATTTGTATTCATTTTGCGTGTCTTTCGCAGACGCTTCACGGCCACGGCGACGGATTGAATAAAAAACTCTATAAGCCTGATAGATTTTTTATTCTATGAACGAGGGTCAGCGGACGAAACGAACAAGAAGAAATTTGGATATATCGCATTTCATTAGTCAACGCGCATTGGGTCGTTACCGTGGCCGGCGGCTAGTCGGCTAGTCGGCTTGACCGAAGATCGTCTCCCATAGCCGCCGGACGGCAGCAATTTCATTGGCCACCTGCTGCGGCTCGACTCGTGCCCGTTGTTCGCCCTGCAGGCGCATCTGGTGCTGCAGGCGCCGCATGCTGCGATAGGCGTCGGCGACGCGGCCCGCCAGCGCCGGTTCGATCAGGCCGAGTTCGCCGCACAGTTTCAGCAGGCCGATATTGCCGATGTCGGCCACCAGCTGCGGATATTGCGCCGCATGCAGCAGCACCAGGTACTGCACGATGAATTCGATATCGACCATGCCGCCGGCGTCGTGCTTCAGATCGAACAGCGGCGTGCGGTTCGGATGGGCCTCGTGCAGCTTCTGGCGCATCGCGCGTGACTTCGTGCTTCAGCGACTGCGGCGTCGCGCGGCTGGCGCAGTACGGCGGCGCGGATCGCTTCGAACTCGGCGCCGATCGCGGCGTCGCCGGCGCAGAAGCGGGCGCGGGTCAAGGCCTGGTGTTCCCAGACCCAGGCCGACGACAGTCTGGTATTTGCGGAAATTGGCAGAGCGGCGACACCAGCAGGCCGGAAGCGCCGTCCGGGCGCAAGGCGATGTCGATGTCGAACAGGGTGCCGGCCGAGGTGTGGCTGGTCATCCAGGTGATGAAGCGTTGCGCCAGTTTGGCGTACAGCGCCGGCGCCTCCGGATGCTCGTCGTCGTACAGGAAGATGATGTCGAGGTCGGAGGCGTAGCCGAGCTCCTTGCCGCCCAGCTTGCCGTAGGCGATCACGGTGAAGCGCGGAGTGTCCAGATGGCGGTTGGCAATGGTGTGCCAGGCGGCATGCAAGGTCGCCCCCACCAGGATATCGGCCAGCGCCGACAGTTCGTCGGCCAGCCGCTCGACCGTGAGGTCACCTTCCAGGTCTTGCGCCAGCAGGCGGAATACTTGCACGTGATGCATTTCGCGCAGGATGTCCATTTGCCGTTCGGTGTCGCCGGCGGCGGCGTCCAGCTGGCGCCGGCAATCGGTGGCGAACGCGGCCCAGTCGGAACCGGTCTTGAGCGTTCTTTCTTCCAGGATTTCATCCAGCAGGATCGGATGCCGGGTCAGGAACTTGGCGGCCCAGTCGCTGGCGTTGATCATGCGGATCACGCGCATCAGCGTGTACGGATATTCGGTCAGCAGCGCCAGATAGGCGGCGCGGCGCGCGATCGCTTCCAGGAAATCCAGCAGGCGGGCGAGGGTGGCGAAGCGCGCCTGCGGCATGCCGGCGATCAGCGGCAGCGCGGCATTGATCAGCGCCGCCAGCCGATTGCGGCTGGATTCGGGCAGCGACTGCATGCGCGCCGATTGCCAGGTCAGCAACAGGCGCTGGGCAGCGGCGGCGGCGTCTTCGAAGCCGAGCGCGGCCAGGCAGGCGGTCACCGTTTCTACCGTATCGTGGTCGCTCAGCGTGGGAACCGGATCGCCGCCGTTTGGCGTATCGGCGGTCGGCCCGGGCTGGCGGTCGCTGAAGATGGCATCGAACTGGGCCGCCACCCGGCCGCGGTGCAACTGCAGCGCCGCCAGCAGCGCGCCGCTGTCGGTGTAGCCCATCATCTGCGCCACGCGCAGACGGTCGGCTTCATTGGCCGGCAGCGTGTGGGTCTGGGCATCGTCCAGATATTGCAGACGATGTTCCAGGTTGCGCAAAAATTCATACGATTCCAGCAGTTGCCGCACCGTGGCGGCATCCAGCAAGTCTTTTTCCGCCAGCGTGCGCAAGGTGTCTCGAGTCGAGCGGGCGCGCAATTCGGGGTCGCGGCCGCCGCGGATCAGCTGGAACACCTGCGCCAGGAATTCGATTTCGCGAATCCCGCCGCGTCCCAGCTTGACGTTGTCGCTGCGCTCCGGATGACGCAGTTCCTGGCGTGCAACGTCGGCGCGGATCTGCGCGTGCATCGAGCGCAGCGCGTCGATCGAGCCGAAATCGAGATAGCGGCGGTAGATGAACGGCCGCACGATATTTTCCAGCGCTGCGATGTCGGCTGCGCGGCCGCTGATCGCGCGCGCCTTGATCCAGGCGTAGCGTTCCCACTCGCGCCCTTGCACGATCAGGTAGCGCTCGACCATGTTGAGATTGGCCACCAGCGGCCCGGAAGCGCCGTTCGGGCGCAGCGCCATGTCGACCCGGAAGGTGAAGCCGTCGGCGGTGATTTCCGACAATGCAGCGATCAGCTTCTTGCCTAGCCGCGTGAAAAACTCATGGTTTGACAGCGCACGTTGCGCGCCGCGGCGGCCTGTGTTTCGCCTTCTTCCGCATAGACGAAAATCAGGTCGATGTCGGATGAAACATTCAGCTCGGCGCCGCCCAGCTTGCCCATGCCGAGGACGATCAGCTCCTGCGGCTGAGCCGATTCCTGGCCGAGCGGTATCCCGTGCAAGGCCGTCAGCTCCGCCATCAACGCCGCCAGATGGGTGCGAATCGCAAACTCGGCGAAGGCGCTCATGGTCGCCACCACTTCGCTCAGATCGGCGCGCCCATCCAGGTCGCGTTCGATCAGGACTGCCAGCACCAGATTGCGCAGGCGCCGCATCGCCGCCGGCAATGCAATTCCGCCGTTCGTTTCATTTTGCAAAATACGAGCAAAGTCGGCCGTGCTCAGGGATAATCGGGCCAGGTCTTGCACCAGCGCGGCGCGTCCGGGCTCGGCGCCTATCCAGCGCGTAACGAACCGCGAGGCGGCATGACTGGTCAAAAGCGAATGGATCACGGAGGGCAGGTTTGAAAAAGGGTTGTTCGGAGTTGGGCGAGCGCAGTCAGGCCATGGCAGTGTGGCGTTCAATGAGGCGCCCGGCATGGCGCCTGATGCCGGCCGGATTCATTTTATTCCATCTTGGCCGCCGTCTTGCCGGATGACGATCGAGCCACTTCAGCGTTTTGCGCCGTTGCGCCGCCTGCTCGCCTGCGGCACTGCATTGGTCACCGGATACCGGCACCTGGATCGCTGGACCCGGCGTCTGCTTGGCATCTTGTTCAAGTCGGCGGTAATCCTGTATTTCATCTTCTGCGCGCTGTTCCTGAGCTTGCGCTATGCGGTGCTGCCCAATATTGACCACTACCGCGGCAATATCGAGCAGATCGCCACGCGTGCCATCGGCCAGCCGGTTTCGATTGGCACGGTCCAGGCCTCGTGGCAGGGCTTGCGTCCGTATCTGGCGTTCACCGATGTCGTGCTCCACGACCCGCAGGGGCGCGCGGCGCTGCGCCTGCCGGCGGTGGCGGCCACCGTCTCGTGGTGGTCGCTGGCGGCAGCCGATTTGCGTCTGACCGATCTGGAAATCATCCGCCCCGACCTGGACATCCGGCGCGAGCGCGATGGTCGGCTGTACGTGGCCGGCATGTTCATTGATCCGGAGAAAAAGGGCAATGGCGCCGGCGCCGACTGGGTCCTGTCGCAGCGACAGATCGTCATCCGCCAAGGCCGGGTGCGCTGGAACGATGCGCAACGCGCCGCGCCGGAACTCATGCTGGAAAACGTGAACTTCGTGCTGCGTAACAATTGGCGGCGCCATCGGCTGGCGCTGCAGGCGACGCCGGCGGCGGCACTGGCGGCTCCGCTCGATATTCGCGCCGATTTTACCCATCCCCGATTTGCCCCAACCATGGCTGATCCGGCACTTTGGAGCGGCGAACTGTATCTGGATCTGCGCGAGGCCGATCTGGCGGCCTGGAAGCCCTATCTGGATTACCCGTTCGAGTTCAACCGTGGCGCCGGCATGCTGCGCGCATGGCTGCGCTTCGATCATGCCAACGTCGCCGATTTCACCGCTGATCTGGCGCTGAGCAATGTGTCGACGCGCTTGGCACCAGACCTGCCGCCGCTGGAGCTGCAGCAGGTCAGCGGCCGTGTCGTGGCGAGTGAAATCTATCAGCCGGCGCGCAAGACCGAGCTGCTCTCGTTCGGCCGTCAGGGTCATACCGTCATGCTGACCAATCTGTCGTTGCAGACCGAGGATGGCATCGTCCTGCCGGCCACGACCATCAGCGAGACGTTTGCGGCTGCGACCAAAAATCAATTGGCACGCACCATGGTCGATATCCGCACGCTGGATTTGCAGCCGCTGGCGGCGCTGGCCGAGCGCTTGCCGCTCTCCGCCGCGCAGCGGCAGCTGTTGCGGGACTATGCGCCGCGCGGCCGGCTGACCGATTTTTCGGCGCAATGGCGTGGCGCCTGGTCCGATTTTTCCAGCTACGCGGTCAAGGGTCGTTTCAGCGGCCTTGGCATGGACAGCCAGCCGGCCGGCACGGTCACGGCGGGTGCGGCAGCAAAGCGGGCGACCCCCGGTTTCGACAATTTGACCGGCAGCATCGATGTCAATGAAAAAGGAGGGGTACTGACGCTCGATTCGGCACAGTCGCAGTTGCAGTTACCTGGCTACCTGAGCGACCCGACGCTGCCGTTTGACAAGCTGGACCTGCAGGCGCGCTGGACCTTTCCTGACAAAAAGACCGTGTCGCGTGCAACTCGATCATCTGGATTTCCGCCAGGATGGCATCGTCGCTTCATTTTCCGGCAAGCACCAGATGGCATTGCACGACTTGAAATCTCCCGGCAATATCGAGTTGACCGGAAAGATATCCAGTTTCGATTTCAGCCAGCTCGGCCATTACCTGCCGAGTGCGACGCCGGAGCATCTGCGTCGACTGGCTGCTGGGCGCCTTGCAGCAGGGCCGCGCCACTGATGTCACGTTGGTAGTCAAGGGCGATTTGGCCCAATTTCCGTTTGCTGCCGTACGGCCGGCGGGACAGCCGCAGGGCGAATTCAGGGTGGCCGGAAAAATCGAGAACGGCCGCTTGGACTACACGCCAGGCGACTTCGGCATCGATGGCAAATCGCCGCTATGGCCGTTGCTGGAGCAGATTGATGGCAGCTTTGTGTTCGAGCGCAGTCGGATGGAAATCAAGGCACGTAGCGCCAAGACTGGCAACGTCACGCTCAGTGGCGTTACCGCAGTGATTCCCGATTTGTTGGCGCCTGAGCGCAAACTGGACATCGACGGCAACGCGGCCGGTGCCTTGCAGGATTTGGTCGGCTACGTCAATCACAGTCCGGTACTGGGCTGGATTGGCGATTTCACCGAAGAGACCAAGGCTAGCGGTAATGCCACGCTGGCGCTCAAGCTGCAACTGCCGCTGGAACACATGCACGATGCAAAAGTGCAGGGCACGCTGCAACTGGCAAATAACGATGTCAGGCTGCAAAACGTCATCCCGCAGATTTCGAGGGCCGGCGGCAAGCTGGAATTCAACGAGCACGGCTTCAATCTGAATGGCATCAAGGGCGAGTTCCTGGGCGGCCCGGTGACGCTCTCCGGCGGCAGCCGCAGCGATGGCACGATCCTGGTAAAAGCCGAGGGCGCGCTGTCGGCCGACGGCGTGCGCAAGCATTGGCCAGAAGCGGCCATGCAGCGGATCTTGCAGCGGACTAGCGGCGGTACCCGCTATAGCGCGGCGATTACGGTCAAGGACCGCCACCCGGGAATCACGGTGGAGTCCGATCTGAATGGTATCGGACTCGATTTCCCGGCACCCTTGCACAAGGCGCCGCACCAGCCGCTGCCGCTCAAGTTCGAGTTGGCTGGCGTGCCATCCGATGATGTGCTGGTGGCGCGCGATGAAATCCGTCTGACGCTTGGCTCGACGATTGCGGTGCGCTACCAGCGCCAGAAACCGGTGGAAAACGGCGCCTGGCGCGTGGTGGCCGGCGGTATCGGCGTCAACGTGCCGGCGCCGCAGCCGGATAGCGGCTTGCTGGCCAACGTCAGCGTGGAATCCCTGAATATCGATGCCTGGCGCGATCTCGTGGCTGCGATCACAGCGGAAGCGGAAAAAGAGACGTTGCCCGCGCCGGCCGGCGAATTCGAGATCGGCCAGTACATCGAACCCGACGTGCTGGCCGCACGCGCCACTGAATTGCTCGTGATGGGCAAGCAGCTCGATAACGTGGTGGTCGGCGCTTCCCATCAGGGCAATGTATGGCAGGTCAATATCGATTCCGCGCAGGCCTCCGGCTACGTCACCTGGAATGAGTCGAGATCGGGCCGCACCTTGGGGCGGGTGCAGGCGCGCTTGACGTCGCTGATCATTCCGCAGTCGGCCGCCGGCGAGGTGAGCGATTTGTTGGAAGGAAAAAATGAAACAACCCAGATTCCCGCACTGGATATCGTGGCCGACAACTTTCGTCTGTTCGGCAAGCACTTCGGGCGGCTGGAACTGGCCGCCAACAACATGCGGCCAACGCCTGGCAGCGACAGTCGGGAATGGCGCATCAGCAAGCTGGACATTGTCAATCCCGATGCCAGCTTCAAGGGTGCCGGCAAGTGGACCACGGCTGGCGGCAAAAGCACCTCCAACCTGACCTATGCGCTGGATATCGCCGACGCCGGCAAATTGCTGGAGCGCTTCGGTTTTGCCCAGGTATTACGTGGCGGCAAGGGGAGGATGGATGGCGAAGTCACCTGGAATGGATTGCCGTTCTCGATCGACATCCCGTCTCTATCGGGGCAGTTGCATCTGGATATGCTGGCCGGTCAGTTCCTGAAAGTGGATCCGGGCGCTGCCAAGCTATTGGGCGTGCTCAGTCTGCAATCGCTGCCACGGCGGTTGACGCTGGATTTTCGCGACGTGTTTTCGGAAGGTTTCGCCTTTGACGGCGTGGTCGGCACCGCGACTATTGCCAATGGGCGGGCAACCACCGACAACTTCAAGATGCGCAGCGTCAGCGCTACCGTGCTGATGGATGGCAGCGCCGACCTGGCGCAGGAAACGCAAAACCTGCACGTGGCGGTGATTCCGGAGATCAACCTCGGCACCGCATCGGTGGTCTATGCGTTGGCGATTAATCCGGTGGTGGGTATTGGCTCGTTCCTGGCGCAGCTGTTCTTGCGCGATCCGTTGATGCGGGCTTTCACTTTTGAATATGATATCAGTGGCTCGTGGCAGGATCCGAAGGTGGTCAAGCTGGAGCGCAAGAATGGCGAGGCGACGACCGGAGCGCCGGCCGAAGCGGTGCCTCAATGACGGAGAAGTCGAGATGAAAGTTGCCGCAATCCAGATGGTATCGACGCCGGTTCCAGAGCAAAATTTCGCGGTGGCGGCGGCGCTGATGGCGGAAGCCGCGCAAGCCGGCGCGCAACTGATATTGCTGCCCGAGTATTGGCCGCTGATGGGTTTGCAGGAGAGCGACAAGCTGGCCTATGCGGAGCAGCCGGGAGCCGGGCCGATCCAGGCTTTCATGGCGGCAGCCGCGCGCCGCCATGGGCTCTGGCTGGTGGGCGGGACGCTGCCCTTGGCTGGCGTAGCAGACGACAAGGTGCGCAACGCCACGCTGGTCTATAACCCGGACGGCGAGCAGGTGGCGCGCTATGACAAGGTGCATCTGTTCAACTTCGCGCGCGGCGACGAATTTTACGATGAGGCGCGCACCATCGAATCCGGCAGCGAGGCCGTGACGTTCGAGGCGCCATGCGGACGGGTTGGACTATCAGTCTGCTACGACTTGCGTTTCCCGGAACTGTACCGGGCGCTGGGTGATTGCGCGCTGATGGTGGTGCCGGCGGCGTTCACCCATACTACCGGCCAGGCGCATTGGGAGTTGCTGCTGCGGGCGCGGGCGATTGAAAACCAGTGCTACGTGTTGGCGGCGGCGCAAGGCGGCCGCCATCCGAACGGCCGTCGTACCTGGGGCCACAGCATGCTGATTGATCCATGGGGCGAGATCGTCGCGCAATGCGAGGAAGGTCCCGCAGTGGTGGCGGGTGAACTGGATCCGGAACGCTTGCGCCAGGTACGCGAGAGCTTGCCAGCGCTGCGCCATCGACGCTTCTAGTTCCGCCAAATGACGTTGTCGCCGCCTGGTCCGCGCTCAGGAGTCGGCAGCGTCGTCTGGCCTTTTGATTTCCCGCTGGCCGTGCTGGCCATTGACGTTTGCCAATGGCCAGCACGTTGAGATATTTAATTCAGGGAAACAGAATTTCAAAAGAATTAAGTGTCGTTCCTGACAAAAATAAAGGAATAAATATGTAGAAGGTTTCTCTATAATCAAGCGAATGTCCGGTTTCGGCACCGGGCAAATGACGTTCCGCCGGCATCCGCTGCAAACCGTGGAATGCCGTCAGGCAAAATTCGAAAAGACCAAACCACAACGGAGTAGACATGAAAAAATACGCATTACGAGGATGGGTTCGCTTTGGTGTCGCGCTGGCCGCAGTGCCGGTCCTGTGCTTCGCGGCCGACGAACAAGTCGTGAAGATCGGCTTCACTAGCCCGATGACAGGTCCCCAGGCGCCGGCCGGCAAGGACAATGAAAATGGCGTCAAGATGGCGATCAGCGAACTGAACGCAAAAGGCGTGACCGTCGGCAACAAGAAAGTCAAGTTCGAACTGCTGGTGGAAGATGACCAGGCCGATCCGAAATCCGGCGTGCAGGCAGCGCAGAAACTGGTCGATGCCGGCGTCAAGGCAGTGGTCGGGCCCTATAACTCGGGCGTTGCGATTCCGGCGTCCAAAGTTTATAACGACGCCGGCATCGTCATGGCAACGGTCGGCTCGAACCCGAAAATCACGCTGCAAGGCTTTCCCTATGTGTTCCGGATTGGCGCCAACGACAGCCAGCTGGGCGGCAAAATGGCCTTGTACGCAGCCAAGGAACTGAAGCTGAAGAAGATTGCCGTGATCGACGATCGCACCGCCTATGGCCAAGGCGTGGTGGATGAATTCATCAAGGCGGCCAAGGCCGGCGGCGTGACGATTGCCGCACGTGAATATACCAACGACAAGGCCACCGATTTCACTGCGATCCTGACCTCGATCAAGGCCAAAAATCCGGATGCCATTTTTTACGGCGGCTATTTCGCCCAAGCGGCGGCCATGAAGCGCCAGATGAAACAGCTGGGCGTCAACGCCTATCTGTTGGGCGGTGACACTATCTGCAATGGCGAGATGGGCAAGCTGACCGGCGATGCGATGGACAACCGCGTGTTCTGCACCCAGGGCGGCTCGATGCTGGAAGCCCAAACCGCCGGCAAGACCTTTGCCACCAACTACGAAAAACAGTACGGCAGCAAGCCATTGACCTATGCGGTGTCGTTCTACGACGGCATGATGCTGATTGCCGATGCCATGCAAAAGGCGAAGTCGGTCGAGCCCAAGCAATACGAGCCGGTGCTGGCGAAGATCAAGTACAACGGCGTCGCCGGCGTCTACGAGTATGACAAGAACCACGACATGAAGAGCTCGCCGGTGACGGTGTTCGACTTCAAGAATGGCGAACCAAGCCCCATCACCAGCTATTAACAGCGTCGTATAACAAGCTTCTCCGAGGGTTTAAGCCAGCCGCAAGGCTGGCTTTTTTTGTTCTCGCAAGTTGAATTTATGGAGTATGTGAGTATTTGTCAGGTTTGACAGGCGACATAGAGCCTACATACATGGAGTATATGAAAATATAGAGGGCTAATATGCAAGCCAGAAGCTAGTCGGGCCGCGCCCGCCGCACCACCGAACCGACAGCTGCCGGATGCTCTACAATCGATCTATCGATTTCTCCATTCCCAGCGCGGCACCCGGCCGCCTACCCAGGACAACATGAAACCATTTGAACCGAATCTCGGCACGCTGGCCGTGGCCCGCGACATCCTGCTGACGCCTTTTGGCCTCGACGAATCGGCCTTGCTGAAAACCCTGGGCGCGATGTTTACGCACAAGGTGGATTACGCGGACCTGTATTTCCAGTTCACCAAGAACGAAGGCTGGAGCCTGGAAGAGGGCATCGTCAAGACCGGCAGTTTTTCGATCGACCAGGGCGTCGGCGTGCGCGCCGTGTCCGGCGACAAGACGGCTTTTTCCTATTCGGACGAGATTTCCGAACGGGCGCTGGCAGAAGCGGCGGCCGCCACCCGTACCATCGCGCGCCAGGGCAATGGCAAGATCAAGATTGCGTCCGGCATGCAGCAGGTCGGCGGTCGTGACCTGTACCTGCCGAACGACCCGATCGGCTCGCTCGACGCCACGCAAAAAGTCCAGTTGCTGGAACGGATCGAACGCATCGCCCGCGCCAAGGATCCGCGCGTGGTGCAGGTGATGGCGGGCCTGGCCGGCGAATACGACGTGGTGCTGGTGGCGCGCAGCGACGGCGTGATCGCGGCCGATATCCGGCCGCTGGTGCGGGTCTCGGTGACCGTGATCGCCGAGCAGGACGGCCGGCGCGAGATGGGCTCGTCCGGCGGCGGCGGCCGCTACAGCTACGATTATTTCAGCGAGGCGCTGCTGGAGCAGTACGCTTCGGAAGCGGTGGCGGCGGCCTTGGTGAATCTCGATGCGCGGCCGGCGCCGGCCGGGCCGATGACGGTGGTACTCGGACCGGGCTGGCCGGGCGTGCTGCTGCACGAAGCGATCGGGCACGGACTGGAAGGCGACTTCAACCGCAAGGGTTCGAGCGCCTTTACCGGCCGCATCGGCCAGCGCGTGGCGGCCAAGGGCGTCACCGTGGTCGACGACGGCACGATCGCCAACCGGCGCGGATCGCTGAACATCGACGACGAAGGCAATCCGACCCAGTGCACCACGCTGATCGAGGACGGCATCCTGAAGGGCTATATCCAGGACACCTTGAACGCGCGCCTGATGAAGCTGCCGGTGACCGGCAATGCGCGGCGCGAATCGTTCGCGCACCTGCCGATGCCGCGCATGACCAATACCTACATGCTGGGCGGCGACACGTGATCCGGCGGAAATCATCGCTTCCGTGAAAAACGGCTTGTATGCGGTGAATTTCGGCGGCGGCCAGGTCGACATCACCAACGGCAAGTTCGTGTTCTCCGCCAGCGAAGCCTACATGATCGAGGACGGCAAGGTGACTTATCCGGTCAAGGGCGCGACCTTGATCGGCAACGGCCCCGACGTGCTGAACCGGGTGTCGATGATCGGCAACGACATGCGGCTCGATTCTGGCGTCGGCGTCTGCGGCAAGGAAGGGCAGAGCGTGCCGGTCGGCGTCGGCCAGCCGACCCTGCGCATCGATGGCGTGACGGTGGGCGGCACCGCCTAGACCAGGTCCGCCGCTTTGGCGGCAGCGTCAGGCCGGGCCGTCAATGCTTGATGGCAAATTCGACCCGGTTCGGCTTGCCGTCATCCTTGATGCCGGCCGCGCTCAGTTGCGACGCAGTGAGGAACATGCGCTCGTTGGCCACGCCTTCCTGCTGTTCCAGGTAGCGCTTGACCGTCTGCGCGCGGCGGTCGGCCAGCGCCTTCAGTTCGGCGTCGCCTGCCGGCGCGTTAGCCAGCATCAGCTTTTCCATTTCTTCGGGCGGCAGCGATTTGGCGAAGCCGAGCACGTTGCGCGGCTTGTCGAATTTTTCCGCCTTGTAGGCGCGCTCCAGGTACTTGGCATATTCGTTCGGCGCCACGCTCACGTCGCGCATTTGCACGGCCGAGCCCTGATCCCGCAAATCCTCGATTTTCTGCGCCCGTACCTGGCGATCCAGGTAGGCATGGCGCGTGCCTTCGCGGTCACTGGCAGGATCGGCGCGGCCGGTGATCTCCAGTTTCAGCGCGGGACGGTCATGCAGCGCCTTGGCCAGCGTATCGAGTTTCCTGGTGGCGTCGGTAGTGAGATTGCTGGTGCCTGGGGCGAATTCGATATAGCTCAGTTCGTCACCGCCGCCGCCACCGCCGAAGGCGGACGCCAGCAGCGAGAACGGCGCGGTGATGGCCTTGGTCAGCACATTCACCAGGGCTCGCAGCAGCACGCCGCCGACACTGAATTCCGGGTCCGACAGCGAACCGGACACCGGCAGGTTGAGATTGATTTCGCCGCGGCTGTTGCGCAGCAGCGCCACCGCCAGCAGAACCGGCAGCTTGGTTGCATCCGGGCTCTCGACCTTGTCGCCGAAGGTCAGCTGGTCGAGGAAGAGCCGGTTCTGCGCCTCCAGCGTGCCGTTTTCGACATGGTATTTGACATCCGCCGACAGCTTGCCCTTGGTGATCGAGTATCCGGCGTACTTGGCCGCATACGGCGTCAGGCGCGTCAGCTCGATGCCGCGCGCGCTGGCCGCCAGGTCAAGGAACAGCTGACGGCCGAGCGGGTTCAGCTTGCCGTTGATTTCGACTGGGGCATCGCGGTCCAGCTTGCCTTTCATGACGATGTCAGCCGGAGCCGGATCATCGCTCGCCATTTTCGAGATCGAGCCGCTCATGTCGGTCAGATTGGCGCTGTAGTTGGGTTTGATGAAGTTGTCGGAAAAATTGATGTTGCCGCCTTGCAGCGTCACATGTCCCACCCGCACCAGCGGCTCCCGCCCGGCTGCGGCCGGAGCGCCCGGCGTTGCCGCGTTGGGTGCGACCGCCGTTTGGGTCAGGCTGACGGTTGGTGCTGGCCCTTGCCCGGGGTGCGCGACAATGTCCTGCAAGTTGAGGCGCCCAGTCGGATTGACGATGATGCGCGCATAAAAATCGCTGAGGGCGACATTGCTCAACGCAAGCTGCAGCGGATTCTTGCGGGTGTTGTACTGGGCATCGAGATGCCCGATCGAGAGCGATTTCCAGCGCGCGAAGTCGTCGCCGCTGAGGCGGTCGCGGGTCCGCACCCCGGTCAGGCTGACGGCACCGGTATAGCTGGCGCGTAGCGGCTGCTGTTCCGGCATCTGCAGCATCAGCTTGCCGCGCGCGTTCAGGGCGCCGCTGCTGATGCTGGCATTGCTGCGATCGGCGAAATACGGCTGGAAGCCGGTCAGATCCAGGCGTTGGCCGTCGATCTGCAGTTCGACGCCGAGCGGCTGCAGGCTGAGCGTGCCCTGTGCGCTCAAGGCGCCACGCTGGTTGTAAGTGGTTTTCAGCGAGAGCGGAATCGGCGCCGCACCAGCGGCGGCGTCACCGCCGATGTGCAGCGCGATATTTTCGAGTGCCAGGTCCAGCTTGCTGAATTGCTGTAGCGCCGGCTTGCCACCGTTTTGCGCGGCTACCTGGGCGTCACTGAAGCGCAGTTCGGCCTGCTTCAACTGCAGGCGCTTCAATCCCGTTTGCCAGCCGCTGGTGGCGGTCGCCGGCGCTTTCGGGGCCGCTGCAGTGCGAACGGGCGCGGGCGCCCCGGCCAGCGCCGCCAGCAGATCGATTTCCCCTTTCTGATTGCGGTTGGCGGCCAGTTTGGCGCCATCGACCGCCAATTCGTCGGCGCTGATACTTCGCTTGGCGAGGTCTAGCTGCAAACCGGCCAGAGCGATCTCGCGCGCGGTGACGGCGGGGGTTTTTGCGTGCGGCAGCGTGACCTGCAGATTGCGCAGATGGGCGCTGGCCTGCTGCAATGTCAGTTGCAGTCGGCCGGCTGGCCAAGACAGGCGGTGCGGCAGGGTGGCGTCCAGCAGCGTGTCGCCCAGCCCGCCGGCAAATGCCGCGGCGAAATACGGCTGCCAGCGTTGTGGCCGCAGTGCGGCGATCTGCATGTCGCCTTGCAGCGACTCGCCGTCGGCCGCCAGGGTGGCGTCGTAGCGCAGGGTTTCGGCTGCGTCCGTTTCAAGTGATGCCTTCAGATGGGCTTGCTTGCTGCCGTCGGTGCTGAAGTCGGTCAGCGTCGCATCCAGCTTCGTGATGTTCAGTGCGGCGGCACCGGCTGGACCGGCCGCGGCATCGTGCCATTGCACCTGTGCACCGGAAACTTCCGCCTGCGCCAGGGTAAAGACCATCGGCCTGGTGCTCGGCGTCGATGGCGTGCTCGCCGTCGCCGGCGGTATGGAAAATGCGCGCAGCAGATTGAGCGAGCCATCTGGCAGGCGGCTGGCGTGCAGGACTGGCGACTCCAGCTTTAATGACGTGATGTGCAGCAGTTTGTTGAAGGGTTCGAGCCGTTCCAGTTCCAGCGTCAGACGCTCCCATTGCAATAGCGGCGCGGCCGATTTTTCCTGCAATTTCACCTGGCGTATTACCACTTGGCCGCTGACGACGACAGTGCCGGTTGCGCCGCTCTGGTGGAAATCGATATTCAGCCGGGTGTCGAGCAAGCCGGATTCCAGTTTGAAATCAAGCGGCACCGGCGACAGCGCCGTGTATTCCGGCAGTGCCAGGGCGTCGAGGTTGATTTGCAGTGAGGTGTCATGGGTCGGCGCAAACGGCCGCGTCTGGCCGCTGATGGCAAACGGACTACCGTCGAGTTTGGCGCTGAATGCCGGTTTGGTGAAGATATCGATGCCGCGCTTCAGGTTGGATAGGAACGGCAGCGCCAGGTCGATCTCGGTCAGGCTGTGGCGCGACTGCCGGAACTGGTCGTCATAGTCGATGCGGCCCTGGAGCAGGTGAATATTGTGCAGGGAAAAATGGGCGGTGCCGTTGTCGCTCTCCGGTTGCGCGCGGATCTTGTCGATAATGTCGGAAAAATTGAAGCGGGTTTCGCCGCTGCGCACGATGCGGGCGACCGGCTGCTCGATGCGGATTTCGGTGACTACCGGCGCCAGCCGCAGCAGGCTGGCGGCCGAGGCGTTCAGGTAAACCTGGCCGACCGTCAACATCTTGTTCTGTCGATCTGCTTCGTACAGGCTGATATTGCGCAGAGTGGCCGAAAGGGCAAACGGATTGACGTGGACTTCGCCGAATTCGAGCTTGCGGCCGATTTCCTCACCGAGCTTGGGCGCGACGTAGGTTTTGACGAGCAGCGGCGCGGCGAAAAATCCGAGCAGCGCGTAAACGGCAATTGCCGCAACCAGAATTTTTGCCGCCAGCAGCAAGCGCTGGCGTGCCGCCGGGCCGAGATGAATGGTCGATGCGCGCATCACATATCCCTTCCAGTCAGGCGCAAGTTGCCGGTATGGCAAAGCCATGCCGCAGGCCGGGGAACGCGGTTCAAGTCGTGCCGGGACAGGCTGTTTTCCTGTTTGTCATTGTATTGGATGCGCTGCTCGCGAGTCATCGCCGGGCCAGTGACATGTTTCCGACACGACCACCTGGGTCGCATGGAACGGGCCCGGATTTCGTATTATTTTGCCGGTTTTCGGATGTAATGATCACATTGACCTTGCAAAACGCCTTGATTTGCTGCACTATTGATTCAGTTTTCGACCCAAGGCCGCAAAAAACATGTCTTTCGCCCGCTTCCAATTCTATTTTTACTTTAGCTACCCCAGCCCAAAGGCGGTGGAGAAGAGGTAAGCGTTCGCGAGAAAAAGCTAAACCAGAATTCCCGAAAAAACCGCCAGTGATGGCGGTTTTTTTGTTTCCAGATTCAAAATTCAAGGAGAAGAAAATGCCGCGTACTGATGACCTGCGTATCCGAGAAATGAAAGAACTGATTCCACCATCGCACCTGATTCGCGAATTTCCGTGTTCCGGAAAAGCCGCGCAAACGGTGGCGAACTCCCGCATTGCCCTGCATCGCATTCTGCACGGCCAGGATGATCGCGTGATGGTCGTGATCGGACCATGCTCGATCCACGACACCCAGGCGGCGATGGAATACGCCAAGCGCCTGGCGGCGGAGCGCGAGCGGTTCAAGGATGAGCTGGAAATCGTGATGCGCGTCTATTTCGAAAAACCGCGCACCACGGTGGGCTGGAAGGGGTTGATCAATGACCCGTACATGGACAATAGTTTCCGCATCAACGACGGCTTGCGCATGGCGCGCGAACTGCTGGTTGGCATCAACGCGCTGGGCTTGCCGGCCGGTACTGAATTCCTCGATGTCATCAGCCCGCAATATATTGCCGACCTGGTCAGCTGGGGGGCGATCGGCGCGCGCACCACGGAATCGCAGGTGCACCGCGAGCTGGCGTCCGGCCTGTCGTGCCCGGTCGGCTTCAAGAACGGCACCAGCGGCAGTATCAAGATCGCAGTGGATGCGATCAAGGCCGCTTCGCAACCGCACTGTTTCCTGTCGGTCACCAAGGGTGGCTATTCGGCGATCGTTTCCACCAACGGCAACGACGATTGCCATGTCATCCTGCGCGGCGGCAAGGCGCCCAACTACGACGCCGCCAGTGTCGATGCAGCCTGCAAGACCATCGCCGGCAGCGGCCTGGTGCCACGGCTGATGATCGACGCCTCGCACGCCAACAGTTCCAAGAAACCGGAAAACCAGATCCCGGTGTCCGCTGACATCGGTACCCAGATCGCTGGCGGCGATGAGCGGATCGTCGGCGTCATGGTCGAGTCGAACCTGGTGGCGGGACGGCAAGACCTGGTACCCGGGAAAACGTTGACCTACGGGCAGTCGGTGACGGACGGTTGCATCAACTGGGACGAGAGCATCGGCTTGCTGGAAGGCCTGGCTGCTGCGGTACGGCAACGGCGCGAGGCCAAGAGCCTGGCCGCCTGAAGGCCGCATCTGCAGCAATAAAAAACCGCCGTCATGAACGGCGGTTTTTTTATTGCGTGAAAAATGTCGCGCTTCCGGTGTGTTTATCTTCCGTATTCCACCTGTCTTCCTATACTGAAAAATCCAACCAGCTTGAGCAGCAAGGAGGCGATCATGTATCACCGAAAACTGTATTTCATGCTACCGGATATTGCCAGTGCCCGCGCGATGCTGGACGAATTGCTGCTGGCCCGCATCCACGAGCAGAATATGCGCTTCTGGGCCCAGGAAGACATGCTCCCGGCCGGACATGCCGGCAGCTAATTTCTGGCAGAAAACAGACCTGGTGCACGGGCTGCAGACCGGGCTGGTGGTCGGTGCTGCGGTCGGCATGCTGGTGGGCATTTTGCTGGTCATGTTTCCGCTGCAAGGGATTATCTTGCACACGGGGGCGATTCTGGTGGCGGCGCTGGGTGGGGCGTTATTCGGCGCCTGGGTTGCTGGCATGGTGGCGGCAGCGATTCCCAATTCGCGCTTGAAAGCGTTTCAGGAAAGCATCGAACGGGGCCAGGTACTGCTGATCCTGGATATTCCGTATGCCAAGGTAGAAGCGGTGGAAGAATTGTTTGCCCGCCGCCATCCGGAAATACGCTTCGGCGGCCAGGATCCGCATACACCGGTATTCCCGTGATCAGAAACGCCTGGTCAGCGTCATTTGTTCGCCGTCGCGGCGCATTTCGGTCCGCTTCAGGAAGGACATGCCGAGCAGCGCATAGGGCAGGCCTTTTTCCTGGACTACCGCATCCACCTGGTTCAAGACGATGTCGCCAATCTTGACGCTGGCGAGTTGGATGCGATAGACCGGCGCCAGGCCGTTGGCGGTATTTACCATGCCGGGCACGCCTTTGCGGTAGTCGATCCCGAGGCGTTGCGCGTCCTGTGCCGGCAGTGCGATCAGCGTCGCGCCGGTATCGACCAGCATGCGAATCGTGCCGCCATTGATTTGTCCCTGCGCCATGAAATGGCCGCGCCCATCAGCCTGCAGCGTGACGCTGGCGGCACCGTCCGCCGGCGTCCGATTCAGATGCGCGCCGAGTTCGATGGTTTGCCGCCTGCCGTTGGCGTCCAGCGTAACGCTATCCGCGGCCACGGCTGCCAGCCTCACGCCTGGCGCCACGCTGGCACCGATGGCAAAGGTTTTGGGGGTGCCGCCGTCGATCACCAGCACTGCCTTGCCGGGAAACACGCCGACCACGCTGATGTCGCTTGCCTGGGCAGTGCCGGCAAACGCCGTTGCGGCCAGCAGCAAGGCCGGCAGCAGCGCGGAGGGCAGCATGCCCTTGCTCAAAGTCGCGATGTCGGCACCAGGCGTTGATGGATGTGCATCAGCAGCGAAATTTCATCCCAGGCGTCAGGCGGGAAGCCCTCCCGGTCGCCGCGGTCGTCGATCACCAGTTTGTCGAAATAGGCGTTCAGTTCGGGATAGCCCCATAGCGCCTGGATCGCCTCCAGGATGCGCGGGAACCGGGTTTCCAGCGCGCTCGGGTAGCAGTGCGGCCGCCACCGGATTTGTTGCCGCAGTCGGCAGCGCATCTGAAAAGCGGTAGCGTGGCATGGCGCGGCGCTCTCCGGCCTAGTCGCGGAAGTTGTTGAACTCGAGCGGCAGGTCGGCCACTTCCTTGCGCAGCAGCGCCATCGTCGCCTGCAGGTCGTCGCGCTTGGCGCCGGTGATGCGCACGGCTTCGCCCTGGATGCTGGCCTGCACCTTCATCTTGCTGTCCTTGACGATGCGCACGATTTTCTTGGCGGCGTCGGACTCGATGCCGTTCTTGACCTTGATCACCTGCTTGACCTTGTCGCCGCCGATTTTCTCGATCTTGCCGAGATCGAGAAAGCGCACGTCGACGTTGCGCTTGGTCATTTTGGCGGTCAGCACGTCGCGCACCTGGCCGAGCTGGAATTCGGAATCGGCGAACGCGGTCAGCTCGCGCTCCTTCTGCTCGACGCGGGCATCGCTGCCCTTGAAATCGAAGCGGGTGGAGACTTCCTTGTTGGCCTGGTCGACGGCATTCTTGACTTCGACGATATTGGCTTCCGAGACGACATCGAATGATGGCATGGTGTAATTCCTTTTACATGATGCGGATGACGAATGGCAACGGACGAACGGCGCTTATAACGATTAAACTCCGACCTGCCGTTTTTCCCGATAAAGTCAGGCATTCTAGCCGACAAAAAGCGGGTGGCTATCGTGCGCCGGCGCGGACGCGCTATAATCCGCGCCCAAACATCCTGATCGCCACACCATGAGTTTTTCCCATCGCTGCAAGCCGATTTTTCATTGCGCCGCCATAACAGCTTCGGCATCGACGCCGGGCGCGCGCCTACCTGCGCGTGGATTCGACGCGCCTGCTGGCGCAGCGTCAGGGAAGATCCGGTACTGGTCGCGCCAGCCGCGGCTGGTGCTGGGCGGCGGCAGCAATGTGCTGCTGACCGGCGATTTCGACGGCCTGGTGCTGCATCTGTGCACCGAGGGCATCGAGATCGTGGGCGAGGACGCCGACGCCACCTACGTGCGCGCGGCGGCCGGCGAAAACTGGCATCGCTTCGTGCAGTGGACCTTGCAGCGCGGCTTGCGGCGGGCTGGAAAACCTGTCGCTGATCCCGGGCAGCGTCGGCGCCGCGCCGATCCAGAACATCGGCGCCTACGGCGTCGAGCTCAAGGACGTGTTTCCACCAGCTGCGCGCCTTCGACTTCGACAGCGGCGACGATCTTCACGCTGGACAAGGCCGCCTGCGCCTTCGGCTACCGCGACAGCGTGTTCAAGCACCGCTGGCGCGAGCGCGCGGTGATCCTCGACGTCACGTTCGCCTTGCCGAAGCGCTGGCAGCCGAACCTGCGCTACGCCGACGTGGCGCAGGCAGCTGGCGGCGCGCCGGCATCGACGCGCCGACGGCGCGCAGGAGATCAGCGACGCGGTGATCGCGATCCGCCGCGCAAGCTGCCGGACCCGGCCAGATCGGCAATGCCGGCAGCTTCTTCAAGAATCCGGTGGTGCCGGCGGCGCAGCGCGACGCGCTGCTGGCGCGCTATCCGCAGCTGGTCAGCTACCGCGCAGCCGGACGGCAGCGAGAAGCTGGCGGCCGGCTGGCTGATCGACCAGTGCGGCTGGAAGGGCAAAAGCCTGGGCGCGGCCGGCGTCTATGACAAGCAGGCGCTGGTGCTGGTCAATCGCGGCGGCGCCAGCGGCGCCGAGGTGGTGCGGCTGGCGCGCGGCGATCCAGGCCGATGTGCGCGAGCGCTTCGGCGTGCAGCTGGAGCCGGAGCCGGTGTTCATTCCCTGATGCAGCTGGGACGGCGGCCGTGAAAAAGCCGGCACGCTGCCGGCTTATTTTATTACTATGGAGTATGCTGTAAAAACTGCCATTTCATGCCCGGCACAAGATGCTAATACCGGGAGTATATGAGTGGCTACAGCGCTCAGCCGTAATGGCAAACGTAATCGACGGTCTCGCTGACTTCGATATCGAAATACGAATCGGCCGGGATTTCGAAGCGCTGGCCGGCGCCCACGTCTTTCCACTCCTGCTCGCCCTTCAGCAAGATCCGGCATTTGCCCGAGGTGACTTCCATGACTTCGGCTTCGCGCGTGTTGAAACGCAGCTTGGACGGCAGGATCACGCCCAGCGTCTTTTTGCTGCCGCCGGGCAGCACCACGCTGTGCGAAATGCATTTGCCGTCGAAATACACATTGGCTTTCTTGATGACCGAAACGTCGTCGAATTGTGTGCTCATGGTGTCGAGGATTCTGGTTACTGGTCGCCGTCTTTGCCGAGGCGCGGCAGCGCAACGGACGGATTGGCGGTCAGCAGGCCGGCCTTGCCGTAGACGCCGAGCTTGTCGCGCGTGTCGGCGATGTCCAGGTTGCGCATCGTCAGTTGGCCGATGCGGTCTTGCGGCGTGAATGCGCCTTCGCCTTTTTCCATCGTCAGGCGTTCCGGCTGGTAGGTCAGGTTGGCCGATTCGGTATTCAGGATCGAGTAATCGTTGCCGCGCCGCAGTTCCAGCGTGACTTCGCCGGTGATCGCGCGCGCGACCCAGCGCTGCGAGGCTTCGCGCAGCATGATCGCCTGCGGATCGAACCAGCGGCCCTGGTACAAGAGGCGCCCGAGCTTGCGGCCGTTCTCGCGGTATTGCTCGATCGTGTCTTCGTTGTGGATGCCGGTGACCAGGCGCTCATACGCGATGAACAACAGCGCCAGGCCGGGAGCTTCGTAGATGCCGCGGCTCTTGGCTTCGATGATGCGGTTTTCGATCTGGTCGCTCATGCCCAGGCCGTGGCGGCCGCCGATGCGGTTGGCTTCCATCAGCAGCTCGACCAGGTTCGAATAGGTGACGCCATTCAGCGCGACCGGGCGTCCTTCCTCGAAACGCACGCTGACTTGCTCGCGCTTGACTTCGACCTCGTCGCGCCAGAAAGCCACGCCCATGATCGGCTCGACGATCTGCATGCCGCTGTTCAGGTATTCGAGATCCTTCGCCTCATGCGTCGCGCCCAGCATGTTGGAGTCGGTCGAATAGGCTTTCTCGACCGACATCTTGTAGTCGAAGCCGGCGTGAACCAGGAATTCCGACATTTCCTTGCGGCCGCCGAGTTCCTCGATGAATGTCTGATCGAGCCAGGGCTTGTAGATTTTCAGCGCCGGATTCACCAACAGGCCGTAGCGATAGAAGCGCTCGATGTCGTTGCCCTTGAAGGTGCTGCCGTCGCCCCAGATGTTCGACCTCGTCTTCGGCCATCGCGGCCACCAGCATGGTGCCGGTGACGGCGCGGCCCAGCGGCGTGGTGTTGAAGTAGGTGACGCCGGCGGTCGAGATGTGGAACGCGCCGCTCTGCAGCGCGGCGATGCCTTCCGCCACCAGTTGTTCGCGGCAATCGATCAGGCGCGCTGCTTCCGCGCCGTACAGCTTGGCTTTTTTCGGGATCTCGTTGTAGTCGGTTTCGTCGGGCTGGCCCAGGTTCGCGGTGTAGGCGTAGGGAATCGCGCCTTTCTGGCGCATCCAGTGCAGCGCCGCGCTGGTGTCGAGGCCGCCGGAAAAGGCGATGCCCACTTTTTGGTTGACGGGTACGGACTGGAGTATGGTCGACATGATTTCTGCTTCGCGTGCTGGAGGTGAATGGAGGTAAGACGAAATTGGGGATCAGCGGGGAGCCGGGCGCCGACTAAGCGACCTTGCCCAGGACCAGGTATTCGAGCAGCGCCTTCTGCACATGCAGCCGGTTTTCCGCCTCGTCCCAGACCACCGATTGCGGGCCGTCGATCACTTCGGCCGCGACTTCCTCGCCGCGATGCGCGGGCAGGCAGTGCATGAACAAGGCGTCCGGCTCGGCGCGCCGCATCTTGGCGGCATCGACGATCCAGCCGTCGAAGGCCTTGACGCGCGCGGCGTTCTCTTCCTCGTAGCCCATGCTGGTCCAGACGTCGGTGGTCACCAGGTGGGCGCCGGCGCAGGCGTCCGCCGGCTGTGCGAACACGGTGTAGTGGCGGTTGCTTGGCGAGACCAGCGCCATGTCGATTTCGTAGCCCTTCGGCGTCGAGACATTGAGATGGAAATCGAACACCTCGGCCGCCTGCAGCCACGAATACAGCATGTTGTTGGCGTCGCCGATCCAGGCCACGGTCTTGCCGGCGATCGAGCCGCGCTGTTCGATGAAGGTGAAGATGTCGGCCAGCACCTGGCACGGATGGTGTTCGTTGGTCAGGCCGTTGATCACCGGCACCCGCGAATTGGCGGCGAAGCGCTCGATGATGTCCTGGCCGAAGGTGCGGACCATGATGATGTCGCACATGCGCGACATGACCTGGCCGGCATCTTCCACCGGTTCGCCGCGTCCGAGCTGGCTGTCGCGCGTGTTGAGGTAGATCGCGGCGCCGCCCAGCTGATGCATGCCGGCCTCGAACGACAGGCGGGTGCGGGTCGAATTTTTTTCGAACACCATCACCAGCGTGCGGTCGGCCAGCGGGTGATACGGCTCGTAGTTCTTGAATTTGCGCTTGATCACGCGCGAGCGTTCGATCACATGCTCGTACTCGGCCAGCGTGAAGTCGGAAAACTGCAAGTAGTGTTTGATTGCCATAATTGAAAACGGCGGCCAGTGTGGCGCCTGCCGCCGAAGTTTGCATAACAACTTGATTATAAGGGATTCGGCTTGGAACACCAGCCAAGGCGAGTTGCCATAGCGGCAAAGCGGATCAGGCGCAGCGGCGCTCAAACCCGCATGGTTTCGAATCTCATGTCACTAGGCCGTTACTGGTATCAGAAACATTTTCCCGATGAGGCGAAAAAATTCCGGCCCCGGAAACTCCGATGCCGAAGGCGATTTCAACGACTCATTGTGCCGGGCAGGGCTGCTAGTTGTTTGAGCTAAATGCTCAGTTTGTCCTTCATTCCCGCGGTTTTTGGCGGGAATCCAGCGGCGTTTTTCGTGCACTGACCGGGTGCAATAGGATGTTTGCAGGGGACCAACGACACTAGGTTCCCGCCTACGCGGGAACGACAGACAAACAATTGATGGCTCAGCGTGATAGCACCTTATCTGCGGAGTATGTGCTAAAAACCGTTTATTTATATCCGATAATTACGTATCAGTATGGGGGTATGTGTTTTCCCGACTTTTTTGTGCGTTACAGCCCGGCGTTGTTCAAATCCAGCACGCGCTCGGCGCGGTAGCTGGAGCGCACCATCGGCCCCGCCACCACTTCGATGAAGCCCTTGGACAGCGCCAGTTCGCGGTAGTCGCGAAACGCTTCGGGCGTGACGTAGCGTTCCACCGGCAGGTGATGCACGGTCGGCCGCAGGTACTGGCCGAGCGTGACGATATCCACTTGCGCTGCGCGCAAGTCGTCCAGCGCACGCTCGATTTCGGCATCGGTTTCGCCCAGGCCCAGCATCAGGCTGGTCTTGGTGCGGGTGGCCGGCGCGTGGCGCTTGGCAAAGGCCAGCACGTCCAGGGTTTGCCGGTAGCCGGCGCGCACGTCGCGCACCCGGTGCGTCAGGCGCTCGACGGTTTCCAGGTTTTGCGCAAAGGTGACCAGGCCGGCATCCAGCACGGCTGCCACGCATTCTTCGCGGCCGCTGAAATCGGGCGTCAGCGCCTCGACCGCGGTGCTCGGCATGCGCTGGTGAATCGCGCGGATGCAGGCCGCATAGTGGGCGGCGCCGCCGTCGGCCAGGTCGTCGCGATCGACCGAGGTCAGCACCACGTAGCGCAGGTTCATCAGCGCCACCGCTTCGGCCACGTGCGCCGGTTCCAGCGGGTCCAGCCAGCCGTGCGGATTGCCAGTGCTGACCGCGCAGAATTTGCAGGCGCGGGTGCAGACCTCGCCCATCAGCATCAGGGTGGCGGTGCCGCGCCCCCAGCATTCGCCGATGTTCGGGCATTTGGATTCGGCGCATACGGTGTGCAGCTTGTGGCTGGTGACGATGTCGCGTACTTCTTCGTACTTGCCGCCGGACGGCACGCGCACGCGCAGCCAGATCGGTTTCTTGTCGGCATTGGGCACGGCGCTGTCGGCGTTCGGACGGATGCCGTCCTTGACCGCGCGGGTGCCGTCCGGGGTGACGTATTTACTGCCGCTGGCGACGCGCTTGACGGATGTTGCGGTCACCGTTGCCGGATCGGATGCAACTGCCGGTTCCTGATTGGACATGAATCAACCTTTTATTGAAATACGGGATGGGCGTCAGGCATTCCTGGCGCCCGCCTGCAGCCTGGATTTTATCGCGCCCCGGTGATTCGCGATGGCCGCCCGACAGACCAGCCGTGCGCGGTTTGCCTGCTACCTGGTTCAATACAACGTCTGCGACGATTCGTGCAGCAGTTGCGCGTACAGCGCATGGCGGAACGGCGTGATGCGCTGCGCCTTGACTGCCGCCAGGATCGCGCACTCGGGCTCGATCAGGTGCCGGCAGTTGTAAAACTTGCAGTGTCCCAGATACGGCTCGAACTCGCGGAAGGCGCGCTCCAGCATGCCTTCGCTCAACTGGTACAGGCCGAATTCCTGGAAGCCCGGCGAATCGATGACGCTGGTCGCGTCGTCAATTGCGTACAGCCGGGTAAAGGTGGTGGTGTGCTTGCCGGTATCCAGTGCGGCTGAAATCTCGCGCACCGCGATGTCGGCATCCGGCACCAGCAGGTTGATCAGCGAGGATTTGCCCATGCCCGATTGGCCGATCAGGATGCTGGAATGGCCGGCCAGCAGCGGCCCCAGCGTGGCGACCGCCTGCTCCGGCGCGCTGCGTGCCGACACCTCATGCAGCGGATAGCCGAGCGCGGTGTAGGTCGCCAGCCGTTGCCGGGTTTTTGGCAAGGCTGCGGCGATGTCGGTCTTGTTCAGCACGATATGCGCCTCGACCCCGGCCGCTTCGGCCGCCACCAGCGCGCGCGAGATCAGATCGTCGGAAAAACCCGGTTCGGTCGCCACCACCACGAACAATTGCGTCACGTTGGCGGCCAGCAGCTTGGACTTGTACTGGTCGGAGCGGTACAGCAGGGTCTTGCGTTCGGCCACCGATTCAATCACGCCCTGGTTCGGCGAGGTCAGCTTGAAATGCACCAGGTCGCCCACCGCGACATCGCTTTTCTTGCCACGTGTGACGCAATGCAGCTTGATGCCGTCGGCCTGCACCAGATAGTGGCGGCCGTGGGCGGCGATGGCGATGCCAGTGTCGTGCTCTTTGGGATGCGCCATGCGTCAGGCGAAGGAACGGCGCGCGATGGCGTCGGCCTTGGCGGCGCAGATGAAGTCGTTTTCCGACAGGCCGCCGCTGCCGTGATTGACGCTGTGGGTATCGAAGCGGACCTGGCAGCGGTTGTAAGTCACCACCAGCTCCGGATGGTGGTCTTCGGCGTGGACCATGTACGCCAGTGCATTGACGAAGGCCAGCGTTTCATAATAGTTCTTGAAGGAAAAGGTTTTCGTCAGCTTGCCGTCGGCGAGCGCCCAATCCGGGACGGCGGCCAGGCATTCGTCGATCTGCGCCTCGGTCAGCGCGGTTTCGGTATGGCGGGATGTCTTTTGCAAAAGTTCGGCGTTGCTGATCATGGGGTCACCTCAAGCGGCGTGGAGTTGGTTGAGCCGGCCGATGCGCACCGTGGCCGGCGGATGCGAATCGTAAAAAGCGGAATGCAGCGGGTCCGGCGTCAGGGTCGAGGCATTGTCTTCGTACAGCTTGACCAGCGCCGCCACCAGGTCCTGCGCATTCGCATGGCGGGCGGCAAAGGCATCGGCTTCGAATTCATGCTTGCGCGAGGTGATCGACGACAGCGGCGAAAACAGGAAGGTGAACACCGGCAGCACCAGCATGAACAGGATCAGCGCCATCGCGTCGTTATTGGTCAACAGCAGCGGATCGACCCCGAGTCCGGTATAAAACCAGACCTGCGTCTTCAGGTAGCCGAGCAGCGCCAGGAACGCCAGCGACAGCGCAAACATCAGCACGATGCGCTTGACGATGTGCTTCAGCTTGAAATGGCCGAGTTCGTGCGCCAGCACCGCTTCGATTTCCTGCGGCTGCAGGCGCGACAGCAGGGTGTCGAAGAAGACGATCCGCTTGGCGGCGCCGAAGCCGGAAAAATAGGCGTTGCCGTGCGCGCTGCGCTTGGAGCCATCCATCACGTACAAGCCCTTGGAGGCGAAGCCGACGCGCTGCATCAGCTGGTCGATGCGGGTGCGCAAGGCATCGTCGTCGAGCGGCGTGAACTTGTTGAACAGCGGCGCGATCACGCTCGGATACAGCACCAGCATCAAGAGCTGGAAGCCGCTCCACACCAGCCACGCATACAGCCACCACAGGTCGCCGCTTTTTTCCATCAGCGTCAGTACCACCCACAACAGCGGCAGGCCGATGGCGGCGCCCAGCAGCAAGCCCTTGACCAGGTCGCTGACGAACAGCTTGAAGGTCATCTTGTTGAAGCCGAAACGCTGCTCCAGCACGAACTGGCGATATAGCGTGAAGGGCAGGTCGATGACGCCGGAAATCAGCGCAAACACCACGATCAGGCCGAGCTGATAGCTCATGCCGGCACCGGTTATGCCGAACAGCTTGATCGACAGCCACTGCAGGCCGCCGAGCAGCGTGAAGCCGATCAGTACCGCGCTATTCACCAGCAGCATCAGCAGATCGAGCTTGGTCTTGGCGACCGTGTAGTCGGCGGCTTTCTGGTGCGCCGCCAGCGGAATTTTTTCCGCGAACTCGGCCGGCACCGCGCCGCGATGCGCCAGCACATGCCGGATATGGCGCGAACCGAGCCAGAAGCGCAGCACCAGCGTGACTACCAGGACGACGACGAACAATACGGAAAACGCGAGTGAAGACATTCTTTCCCTGTGAGAAAATGGCAGTTTGCCAGACGAAGGAAACAATTATGTCACACGCCGCACCTGCGCCGGAGTCGGCCGCTGCACCCGGAACGACGCCGCGTCCGAATGAATTCAACCTGGTCTGGGTCGATATGGAAATGACCGGCCTCGATCCCGATACCGACCGCATCATTGAAATTGCAGTGGTGGTGACCGACCCCGAACTGAACATCCTGGCGGAGGGCCCGGTATTCGCGATTCACCAGTCGGACGCCGTGCTGGCCGGCATGGACGCCTGGAATACCGGCACCCATGGACGTTCGGGATTGACCGACCGGGTCAAGGCGTCGACCGTTACCGAAGCCCAGGCGGAAACCGCCTTGATCGGCTTCCTGAAGCAATTTGTGCCGAACGGGAAATCGCCGATGTGCGGCAATTCGATTTGCCAGGATCGCCGCTTCATGGCACGCGGGATGCCGAAGCTGGAGGCGTTTTTCCATTACCGCAATCTGGATGTCTCGACCTTGAAGGAGCTGGCGCGGCGCTGGAAGCCGGAACTGGCGAGCGGGTTCAAGAAGCATCAGAAGCATACGGCGCTGGCGGATATTGTGGAGTCGATTGAGGAGTTGCGGTATTACCGGGAGCATTTCATCAAGGCATGAGCGGTGCTGGTAGTTTTTATATACTCCAGCATATTTGGCCTGATATCGGACGTCAATGTTGCGAAATTGTCGCATACTCCATTGTTTGTCGTTCCCGCGTAGGCGGGAATGCATGCATTCCCCAGTGGCGTTCGCTCGCTCAGCAAAACGGCTGCTACTTCGTGGTGACTGGCCGGGGGTAGCCCGGCGGCTACTTCCTTTTCTTTGTCTCGCCAAAGAAAAGTAAGCAAAGAAAGGCGACCGCAAGACGCTGGCCTGCGGCTTCCCGCTGTGCACGGCCAAAATCGGGAAATGAAACCAACTCGCTGCGCTCAGACATGTTTCATTTCTGATCCGATTTTCTGCGCCGCACAAGCGGCAGCGTCCCAAGCGGATTTCACGTCAAAAGCAACGGCAACTGCAAAAGCAATCACCGAAAGCGGCTTCGGATCAGCTATCAGCGTCCTTGTCATCCGTCGCATTGTTCGCACCACAACACTTCTTGAATTTCTTGCCGCTGCCGCAAGGGCAGGGGTCGTTGCGGCCGGTTTTGGGCTCGCTGCGTTCGACTGGTGCTGACGGCGGATTTGCGCTGCGGTAGCCAGAAGTTGTAGATTTGCGGGATCGCGTATTCGATTTCGATCGCCAGCTTGTGGCGTTGCATCGGCTCGTCGATCAGCGCTGCTTCCTCTTCCTCGATTTCGTCGGCGCCGAGCAGGTAGATCGGGCGCATCAGGTCCGCCAGCTTCGAGCTCCAGATCGGCGCCCAGGCTTCGGCGCGCAGGTCGATGCCTTCCCAGAAACCCCAGGCCCAGGCTTCGCCGTCGAGCAGCGGCTTGCCTTCGATTTCCTGCTCGCAAAACAGCGGTTCGAATTCCTTCGGCGCCACTTCGAGCGTGATCGCGATTTCGTTCATGAAGCGCACGATCAGGCCGACGATGCGTTCGCCTTCCTTGTCGGTTTTGAATTTTGGCGCCTTTTGCAATGGTCCCCATACGTGCGGCAGCCATTCGGCCAGCAGCACTTCTTCCGGGCCGATCACCAGTGCGGTCAGGAAGCCGTGCAGGGTGTCCATCGTCATGCCGTCTTCGGCGCAACGCTCGGACAGCAGGAACTGGTCGAGTTCGTCGAATTCCTTGTCGGACAGGGGCTGGTCGAGATGCATGGAAAAGTCCAATATACGGTTCAGTGGGCAGGGCGCTAGTGTACCCGCGATTGCCGCACCAGCGCCTGCCGCGCCCCGTACAATGGCAGTCATGACGACACCGCTCCACACTTCCTATGCCGCACTCTCGCCCGATCTGGTGCTCGATGCGCTCGACAGCGTCGGCCTGCACGGCGACGGCCGCCTGCTGGCCCTGAACAGCTACGAAAACCGCGTGTACCAGGTCGGCATGGAGGAGGGGCCGCCGCTGGTGGCCAAGTTCTATCGGCCGCTGCGCTGGAGCGATGCGGCGATTCTGGAAGAGCACGCGTTCGTGGCGGAACTGGTCGAGCGCGAAATTCCGGTGGTGCCGGCGCTGGCCCTGGCCGATGGCAGCACCCTGCACCGGTTCGGCGGCTTCCGCTTCGCGGTGTTTCCCAAACACGGCGGCCGCGCGCCGGAGCTGGAAGATCCGCGCCACGCTGGAATGGATGGGTCGCTTCATCGGACGCATCCACGCGGTCGGTGCGCTGGTGCCGTATCAGCGAGCGGCCGGCGCTGGATATCGCCAGCTTCGGCGAGGAGCCGCTCGGCGTATCTGTTGGCGCACGGTTTCATCCCGGCCGACCTGGCCGAGGCCTATCGCAGCGGTGACCACGCAGGCGCTGGACGGCGTGCGCCGCTGCTTCGACCGCGCCGGCGCGGTGGCACGGCTGCGCCTGCATGGCGACTGCCATGCCGGCAACGTGCTGTGGACCGATGCCGGACCGCATTTCGTCGATTTCGACGACAGCCGCATGGGGCCGGCGATCCAGGACTTGTGGATGCTGCTGTCGGGCGAGCGGGCCGACATGATGCGCCAGCTGGCCGACGTGCTGGCCGGCTACGAGGATTTCTTCGAATTCGATCCGCGCGAGCTGCACCTGGTCGAAGCGCTGCGCACCTTGCGCCTGATCCATTACGCCGGCCTGGCTGGCGCGGCGCTGGGACGATCCGGCCTTTCCGCTGGCGTTCCCCTGGTTTAACACGCAACGTTACTGGCAGGACCGGATTCTGGAATTGCGCGAGCAGATCGCGCTGATGGACGAGCCGCCGCTGTGGCCGGCGTGACGGACGCCTTGCGCGCAAACCGAGACCTTCGATTTATCTTTTGGGACATGGCATGAGCATGGAAAACTTCCGCTTCGGCATCATCGGCGGCAGCGGTCTGTATCAGATGGAAGGCTTGCAGCAGCTGCGCGAAATCCGGATCGATACGCCGTTCGGGGCAACTTCGGACGCGATCACGCTTGGCATGCTGGACGGCGTGCCGGTTGCATTCCTGGCGCGGCATGGGCGCGGCCATGCGCTGCTGCCAAGCGAGATACCGTTTCGCGCGAATATCTGGGCGCTGAAAAAACTGGGTGTTGACTATCTGCTGTCGGTATCGGCGGTCGGCTCGCTGGTCGAGCAGATGGCGCCGCGCGACATGGTGCTGCCGGATCAGTTCATCGACCGCACGGTTCGGCGCGACGGCAGCTTCTTCGGCCAGGGCGCGGTCGCGCACGTCGGTTTCGCGCAGCCGGTATGCGGCGCGCTGGCCGAGGTGGTGGCGGCTGCCTTTGCCGATTGCAAGTTGCCGCAGACGAAGCTGCATCGCGGCGGCACCTATGTCTGCATCGAGGGGCCGGCGTTTTCCACCTGTGCCGAATCGCAGTTGTACCGCTCCTGGGGCGCGGCCCTGGTCGGCATGACCAACCTGCCGGAAGCGCGGCTGGCGCGCGAGGCCGAAATCGCCTATGCGACGCTGGCGCTGGTGACCGATTTCGACTGCTGGCACCCGGATCACGCCAGCGTGACGGCGGAAATGGCGATCGGGAATCTGCTGCATAATGCAGACAACGCCCAAGCCGTCTTGCGCGCCTGTATCCAGCGTCTGGCAGCGGCGCCGCCGCCATCCGTAGCGCACCACGCGCTGCGCCAGGCGCTGGTGACGCCGGTGTCGGCCATGTCGGCCGCGGTGCGCGAGCGGCTGGCGCCGCTGCTGGAAAAATATCTCTGACCTGATTTCTCGCCCCCTACTGTCATGCACGCCACCCTGCCGTTATTGATCAAGACCGATTTTCCGGCGATTCGCCGCCGGCGCACCGAAACCTTGCAGGTCAATCTCGGTTATCTGTGCAACCAGACTTGCGTGCACTGCCATGTGAATGCCGGGCCGACCCGCACCGAAGAACAGATGACGCTGGAAACGGTCGAGCTGGTGCTGGATGTATTGCGCGCCGGGGGTATCACGACGCTGGATCTGACCGGCGGCGCGCCGGAGATGAACCGGCACTTCCGTTACCTGGTGCAAGCCGCACGCGGGCTGGGCGTCGAAGTGATGGATCGTTGCAACCTGACAGTGCTGGAGCTGCCCGGCCAGGAAACGCTGGCGGAATTCCTGGCGCAGCAGGAAGTGCAGATCGTGGCCTCGCTGCCATGCTATTCGGAAGACAATGTCGACCGCCAGCGCGGCAAGGGCGTGTTCGATGCCAGCATTCGGGCGCTGCAACGGCTGAACCGGCTCGGCTATGGCATGTCCGACGCCGGCGGCCTGCAACTGCACCTGGTATACAACCCGCAGGGTCCGTCGCTGCCGCCACCGCAGGCGGCGCTGAAAGCCGATTACGACCGTTTCCTCGGCGAGCATTTCGGCGTGCGCTTCAATCACCTGTACACCATCACCAACATGCCGATCCAGCGCTTCGGCAGCACGCTGATTTCAAAAGGGCAGTTCCACGGCTATATGGAATTGCTGCGCGGCGCCCACCGCAAGGACAATCTGGAAGGCGTAATGTGCCGCTCGATGCTGTCGGTCGACTGGCAGGGTTACCTGTTCGATTGCGATTTCAACCAGATGTTGGGATTGCCGTTGCGGCATGAGGGTCACGGCCGCGCGCATCTGTCGGATTTGCTCGCGCGCGACCTGGAGGGCAACCCGATTGCGGTGGCCGACCATTGCTGGGGCTGCACCGCCGGCGCCGGCAGCAGTTGCGGCGGCGCGCTGGCACCGGCGGCGTTGGCCGAACGCAGCGCTTGAAGCTGCATCGACTCGTCATCGTGCACCGCGCCGCTGGCTGGACCGGCCTGAGAGCAGGACGGCCGTGCTAAAAAAACGCCTGCTGGTGCTGGTTCTGCTGCTGGCAGTCGGTATTTTTTTCGCGCTCGGCTGGCAGCGTTTTCTGAGCTTCGATGCCTTGAAGGAGCAACACCAGGCCTTGCAACTGCAGGCACGCCTGCATCCATTCGCCAGTGCCGGGCTGTTTTTTGTTGGCTACGCGCTGATCACTGCGTTATCCGTGCCGGGCGCTACCGTCCTGACGCTGGCGGCCGGCGCGATTTTCGGCCTTGGTTGGGGGACGCTGATTGCGTCGTTTGCCGCCACTGCCGGCGCCACGCTGGCATTCCTGTCCGCTCGCTTCCTGCTGCGCGACGCGGTGCAACAGCGCTACGGCCACCGCTTGCACGTATTCAATGACGGCATCGCCCGGGATGGCGCGTTCTACCTGCTGACCCTGCGCCTGTTGCCGATGGTGCCGTTCGTGCTCATCAATCTGCTGATGGGCCTGACGCCGATCCGGCTCTGGACTTATTACTGGGTCAGCCAACTGGGGATGCTGCCGGGCGCGCTGGTGTATGTGTATGCCGGCACGCAATTGGCGCAGATCGGCGCGCCGCAAGACATCCTGTCGCCCGGGCTGATCTGGGCCTTCGTGCTGCTTGGCATATTCCCGCTGCTGGCGAAACAAGCGATCGCATGGCTGCGGACGCGCCGCCTCTATGCCCGTTGGCCGCGACCGCGGCGCGTCGATTACAACCTGGTCGTGATCGGCGCCGGCGCGGCAGGGCTGGTGACTTCCTATCTCGGCGCGGCGGTGAAGGCGAAAGTGGCGCTGATCGAGCGCGAGCAAATGGGTGGCGATTGTTTGTACACCGGCTGCGTGCCGTCCAAGGCGTTGATACGCAGCGCCCGGCTGGCAGCGGAAATGCGCCGTGCCAGCGAATTCGGCCTGGGCGCCGTCTCACCCGAAATCGATTTCGCCGCAGTGATGCAGCGCGTGCAGCGCGTGATTCAGACCATCGAGCCGCACGATGCCCCTGAACGCTATCGCCAGCTGGGGGTTGAGTGCGTGGCCGGCAACGCCCGCATCGTCTCGCCATTCGCGGTGCAGGTCACGGCCGCCGATGGCAGCGTGCGCACCCTGAGCACGCGCAGCATCGTGATCGCAGCGGGAGCGCGGCCGTTGGTGCCGCCGATTGCCGGGTTGGAGGAGGTCGGCTATGTCACTTCCGACACGATCTGGCAGTTGCGCGCATTACCGCAGCGGCTGCTGGTGCTGGGTGGCGGCGCCGTCGGCTGCGAGCTGGCGCAGGCTTTTGCTCGGCTAGGTGCGCAAGTGACGGTGGTGGAAGTGGCGTCGCGTCTCCTGGCGCGCGAAGACGAGGAAGTGTCGGCGCTGGTGGCGGAGCGTTTTAGGGCGGAACAGATACGCGTGCTGACCGGCTGCGCCGTCAGCCATTTCACGCTGGCAGATGGCGAGAAAACCATGTTGGCTGAGCAGGACGGCGAGCCATTGCAAGTCGGCTTCGACCTGCTGCTATGCGCGCTCGGGCGCGTCGCCAACACCGCCGGCTACGGGCTGGAAGAGATGGGCATCGGCACGACGCCGGCGAGCACGGTCGAGACCAACGAATATCTGCAAACCCTGTACCCGAATATCTACGCCGCCGGCGATGTTGCCGGGCCATTCCAGTATACGCATGCGGCCGCGCACCAGGCCTGGCATGCGGCAGTGAATGCGCTGTTCGGCCGCTTCAAGCTGTTTCGAGTCGACTATGCGGTGCTGCCGGCGGCGGTGTTTGTCGAGCCGGAGCTGGCGCGGGTCGGCCTGAACGAGCAACAGGCGCAGGCGCGCAAGATAGCGGTTGAAGTCACGCGCTACCAGTTGGATGAACTGGACCGGGCGATCGTCGACGAAGCCGCGCAGGGTTTCATCAAGGTGCTGACCGTGCCGGGCAGCGACCGCATCCTCGGCGTCACCATCGTCGGCGCGCACGCGGCCGAGCTGATTGCCGAATATGCGCTGGCGATGAAACACGGGCTGGGATTGAACAAGATTCTGGCCACGGTGCATCTGTACCCGAGCATGATGGAAGCCAATAAATACGTGGCAGGCGCATGGAAGCGCGCCCATGCGCCGGCGCGCCTGCTGGCATGGGCAGGGCGCTATCAGCGCTGGCGCCGTGGCTAGGCCCATGTCCTTGTCGATGCTGTCGGTGATCGTGCCGGTCTGGAACGAGGCCGCGGGAATCGAGGCAGCGCTGCGGCGGCTGGCGCCGTATCGCGCGCAGGGCGCCGAGCTGATCGTGGTGGATGGCGGCAGCAGCGACGCTACGGTAGCGCGGGCACGGCCGCTGGTCGATCAGGTCCTGCGGTCGGCGCGCGGCCGAGCCGCGCAAATGAATGCCGGCGCGCAGCAGGCACGTGGCACGGTGCTGCTGTTCCTGCATGCCGACACCGTGTTGCCGGCCGCCGCCGGAGCAATGCTGGTAGCGGCGCTGGCGCACCATCATTGGGGCCGTTTCGACGTCACGATCGATGGCGCCCACCCGATGCTCAGGGTGGTGGCGGCACTGATGAACCTGCGCTCGCGCCTAACCGGCATCGCCACCGGCGACCAGGCCATCTTCGTACGGCGCCAGGCGTTTGGCGCAGTGGGCGGGTACGCGGCGCTGCCGCTGATGGAAGACATCGAGTTGTGCAAGAGACTGAAACGCATCGGGCCACCGGCCAGCCTGTATGCGCGCGTCGTGACCTCTGGCCGGCGCTGGGAAAAACATGGGGTCTGGCGTACCATTTTCCTGATGTGGCGACTGCGCCTGGCTTATTTCTGCGGCGCCGATCCGCACCGGCTGGAACGCATCTACCACGGGCACGCCGACGACCTGGCATGACACCTGATCAGCTCCCTTTCCATATCGCCGTATTTGCGCGCGCACCGCGGGCCGGGCACGCCAAAACCAGGCTGATGCCATTACTGGGCGCGGTTGGCGCCGCCGCCGCTCAGCGTGCGATGAGCTTGCGCACGCTGCAGGTGGCCGCTGCTGCTGCGCCGGGACAGGTCTCGCTGTGGGCTGCCGATACGCCTGATGATCCGTTTTTTGTCGAATGCGCGCAACGCTTTGGCCTGAGCCGCCAGCTGCAAAGCGCCGGCGACCTTGGCGATCGCATGGCGTCCTGTTTGCAACAGCTATCGCGGAGCCGGACGGTATTGCTGATCGGCACCGACTGTCCAGTATGGAGCGTGGCCGCTTTTGCTGCTGCTGCGCGCGCGCTCGAAGAGGGCGCGCACCTGGTGTTTACACCGGCCGAAGATGGCGGCTATGTATTGGTTGGTGTACGGCGTGGGGCGCCGGTGCCGATACCGGCATTTCAAGGTATCGCGTGGGGCAGTGATCAGGTAATGGCGCAGAGCCGTGCACGACTGGCCGCACTTGGTTGGCAATGCGGCCGCGAATGGCGTGAGCTGCCCGCATTGTGGGATATCGATACGCCGCAGGATTACTTGCGTGCATGCGGTGAAGGATTACTGGTTGACGACACATTGCAAAATAAAAACGGCTGAATTTGTGCCATATTTTCCAAGGCGCAATTTGTACGTTTTTTATCCAACAAAATACTGATGCTCGACAAGAAAACAGCATCCTTCTCTTCGATCGCGTGGGTTTCAGCGCCTAAGCTAAGAATAAACTCTGCTGAAATCAGGAGCACAACATGACCCCGGAAGAAATCGTTGCTGAAATCAGCCGCACCAATCGGACCGTGCTTTGTTTGCAGAAAGACCTGCAAGCATTGACACAGGATGACGTGCTGTCGCTCATGGACGCCGCCGCGTTGCGCGGTTTTCGCTTTGGCAGCAATGTTGCGTTGTCGATGCTGCAAGGAGAACTGGTGGTTCGCCTGTCGCAATACAAAGGGTGGAACGCCACCATGGATAGCAGCGTCACAGCAAGGCGCTCTTAGCGTTTCGTTCCTTTGCTTTCCATGAATGCTGGCAAGCATGGCAAGGCAGCGGCGGTGGCCGCCGACGCGATCGGGTATCAGTCAGGCTTCGGCAATGCATTCGCTACCGAGGCTTTGCCCGGCGCCTTGCCCGTTGGTCGAAATTCGCCGCAAAAAATCCGCTACGGCCTCTATGCGGAACAATTTTCAGGTACCGCGTTTACCGCGCCACGCAAGGACAATCGCCGCTCGTGGTTATACCGAATGCGGCCGGCGGTGGTGCATGGGCCGTTTCAGCGGCTGGATAACCGCCTGCTCCGAAGTGCGCCATTCAATGACATCGACGCGTCGCCAAACCAGTTGCGCTGGGACCCGTTTCCGCTGCCATCCAGCGCGACCGATTTTATCGATGGCTTGACCACGATCGCCGGCAATGGCGATTGCGCATTGCAAACCGGGATCGGCATCCATTTGTATGGCGCCAATCGTTCGATGCAAGATCGATTTTTTTACAATGCCGACGGCGAATTGTTGATGGTGCCGCAACAGGGGCGGCTGCGGCTAATGACTGAATTGGGCATCCTTGACGCCGCGCCGGGGGAAATTGCGGTACTGCCGCGCGGCATGCGCTTCCGCGTTGAATTACCCGAAGGTACGGCGCGCGGCTATCTCTGTGAAAACTATGGCGCCCTGTTGCGGCTGCCCGAATTGGGGCCGATCGGCGCCAACGGCTTGGCCAATCCCCGCGATTTCCTGACCCCGGTAGCTGCCTACGAAGAGCGTGAAGGCAATTTTGAGCTGGTATCGAAATTCATGGGCCAGCTTTGGCGTGCCGACATCGACCACTCACCACTGGACGTGGTCGCCTGGCACGGCAATTATGCGCCGTACAAATATGATCTGGCGCGCTTCAATACGGTCAACACCGTCAGCTTCGATCACCCTGATCCGTCGATTTTTACCGTATTGACGTCGCCGTCGGATACAGCTGGCATCGCCAACGTTGATTTTGTCATCTTTCCACCACGCTGGATGGTGGCCGAAAATACCTTCCGGCCACCATGGTTCCATCGCAATGTGATGAGCGAATACATGGGCCTGGTGCATGGCGCCTATGACGCCAAGGCGGAAGGATTCTTGCCTGGCGGCGGCAGCTTGCACAATTGCATGTCCGGCCACGGTCCCGACGCCACCACGTTTCGAGCGTGCCAGCAATGCTCGACTGGCACCCCAAAAAATTGACAATACGTTGGCGTTCATGTTCGAAAGCCGTTATGTCATCAAGCCAACGCGCGCCGCGCTGGAAGCACCGCAGTTGCAGAAGGCTTATCTTGACTGCTGGCAGGGATTGACAAAAAATTTCAGCAAAGAGGCGTGACCAGCCTTGATGGCAGAAATTTGTCGTTCTTGTGATCGGAAGGAGGGCTATCGTCTGGCGAGCATATCGGCAAGCCGCTTCATGCTGTAGCGACCGTTTTAAAGAATCGTCCAGGCTGATTTGCCTTTCTCTGTCTTTGCCAAATTTCGCAGAAATTCACTTCTCTACTACGGAGTGGGATAACGAGGCGTTCTTGCAGCGAATACCTCGTTACCCTGTGCCTAAGGCCACTTATTTCCCGGCCCCTCCACCTCCCGCGCCACCGCCTGCGCCTCCAGAACCGCCACCGCCTGTACCGCCTCCGGAAGCGCCACCGCCCATGCCCCCTCCAGAAGCGCCACCGCCCATGCCGCCTCCAGAAGCGCCACCGCCCATGCCGCCGCCCGAAGAAGAGCCATTTGTGCCACCCGACGGAGCGCCGCTCATACCGCCTGACGAATCGGAGCTACCCGAACTGGAGGACCCGGATGTCCCCGAATCGGATGGTGAACTGGGGCTAGCCGATGTTCCCGGCGCACAATCGCCGCTCGAGGAAGAACTGCTGGATGAGCCCGGAGGGCAATCCGGCTTCGAGCTCGAGCTGCCGGTGGACGAGCCGCTTGTACCTCCGGATGTCCCTGAACTGGATGAGCCGGTTCCTGTGCTCGTTGAGCTACCGCTACTCGGGTCAGATGATGATGTCTGCGCTAGCGCCAGACCGGCGGTGGCCATCAGCGCGACGAGTAGTGTGGATGATAATGTACGCATATTTCCTCCGATGAAAATAGAAAGCAGACCACTATCGTCAGCAAATTTTGTACCACCTTTTTCGGCATGGTTTCTGCCAGAGGGCGAATCGCGAGACTGTTCGGTTGTAGATGCGGACCAATGTTGAAGACCACTACGCCATCAGACAGGAACTGGATCGGCGTTGATAATTGAGGCCGGTGTGATTGCATGCGTAGAAGTGTATTGGCCATTTTTCCGGCCAGTGCGCACGTCTTTGAGCCTACATTGACGCCTGTAGTTGGTTCTGTGGGGGTTACTGTCGATTCATGCCCATCTAGCCGTCATCGTTGCAGGCGTTGTTGAGGCCTTGGCCATGGCGTCCAGCAGGCTCTCATCAGGAGCCCGCAGTGACTTGCGTTGCGGTATTGCGTGACGTGCTGTTACTGGATGGTTGTAATTGCCGCACGCTACAGGATCGGCAAGCGAAGTCCGTCGTTCAGGCAATACAAGGGCATTTGAAATTTCGGTGTTACGCCAGTCGGTGTCTGCCGCTTGGTGACCGGCGCTGTCGACAATTCATGACAGGGCTCGTGTCCGTCATCGCCTGGCACCGGGCACGCACCCCGCCTCAGGCTGTCCAATGGCCACCGATATGGCGATATATGAAGAGCAGATTCCGTGTAACAGAGCGAGCCCATCTGGCGTCGGCTGGCGCTCCACGCCAGCTACCGGTTCTCGTTGATCACCCATCCCAAGCGTTGTGCGCCGGGTCCTTGGAATAGGCAATGCGGGCGGCTTTGATCGATCGCGTAAAAGCGCCATGTGATGACGCGTATCTTTTACAAAGCGACGTAAAAAAATCAATTTTCAGAATCACGTTCTTGAGTTTCGACAAGGATCTGTTTGCGCCAAGTAGCCAGACTATCGAGTTGTGGCCTTTGCAATCCGTTTGCCCAATTCCGGCGACGACTGTTTTGTCGGCTCCATTACTCAGCGGTCCAGTCGTTTTCAGGTATGGCTTGAGGGTCCATGACGACAGCCGGGATGTCGAAGCTCAGGCAGGTGGTGTCGATGTCCATCCTGTTCGAGATCGACGCCGGCGAGCACCGCAACCGCATCGGAAATCATTGCGTTGTTGCTCAGTGCGAAGCTCATGACTATTGATCGACGACAAGCTGATGCGCGTCAACTAGGCACTCGATTTCTTTGTAATGGTATTGCCATCCGCGTAATCTCATTCGCTCGAGAATGCAGAATTGCAAGGAGATAACATCATGTTGCACGGCTTTCTTCGCTTTGTCCGTTTATTTTGGACATTCTTGTTTGCATTGCTGGCCGCCGCATCGCTAGCCGCGTTTCCTGCCGCCGCTCTGGCACAGGATGTGGTGCTGGGAGCGTCCGTGCAACTCACTGGACCGGTCGCCAATACCGGCCGCTATTACCGCGACGCCTATCAGATCACGATCGACAAGATCAATGCCGCCGGCGGCGTCAAAATCGGCGGCCAGTCGCACAAATTGGCACTGAAACTGTATGACAATCAATCCGACGTGAATCTGAGCGTGCGCCAGTACACGCAACTGGTGTCGCAGGACAAGGTACAGCTGCTACTGGGGCCGTTCGCCAGCAATTTCGCCTTGGCCGATTCGGCGGTATCGGAGAAATACAAGGTGCCAATGGTGCAGGGTGGCGGCGCTTCCGACCAGATTTTCGCGCGCAAATTCAAATACATCTTCGGCACCCTGGCGCCGGCCAGCAATTATTTCGGCAGCACCATCGACATGCTGAAGGCACTGAAGACGCCACCCAAAACCGTGGCGCTGCTGTACGCCGATGATTCCTTTGACGTTTCGGTGGCAACCGGAACGCGGCCGCTCTTGAAGAAAGCCGGCTTCGACATCGTGCTGGACGAACGCTACAGCAGCAATACCAGCGACTTCAATTCACTGCTGTCGCAAATCAAAAGCAAAAACGTCGATGCGGTGCTGGTGGCCGGGCATGAAACCGAGATCCTGAATTTCGTGCGGCAGGCCAAGAGCCTGGCGGTGGCGCCGAAGATGTATTCGTTCACGGTCGGCGTGCCGAGCGAGGACTTCCGCAAGGCGCTCGGCGCCGACGCCGACTATGCATTCGGCATGACGGCCTGGCTGCCGTCGCCGGCGCTGAAGGATCGCTGGTTTGGGGATGCGGAAAAATTCGCCCAGGAATACAAGGCCAAATATGGATACGACCCCGATTACCATGCGGCGTCCGGCGCCGCCGATGTCGAGGCACTGGTGCAGGCGATGGAGGACGCGGGCAGCATGGAGCCGCAGAAAGTGCGCGATGCGCTGGCAAAAATCAAGTTCGACAGCCTGTATGGCCCGATTGCATTTGGGGCTAACGGCCAGATCGATTTGCCGCAGGTGGTGATTCAGGTGCAGGGCAATGCGCTGGCGGAAATCTATGACGCCAAGGGTTTTGTCACGCAGCCGAAATATCCGATGCCGGCCTGGAACGCGCGTTAGGTCGCGGCGAAGGCGCAGCCATGGACCTGCTCGCGCAAATCCTCGTCAACGGCATCCTGCTGGGCGGGCTGTACGCAGTGATGGCGCTTGGCCTGGCACTGGTGTGGGGCGTATTGAATATCGTCAATCTGGCGCATGGCGCTTTCATCATGCTGGGCGCCTATGCTTCCTGGCATCTATATACCTATTTGCATATCGATCCGTTTCTCGGCTTGCCGATCACTGCGCTCTTGCTGTTCGTGTTGGGCTATGCGCTGCAGCGCGGTTTGCTGAATCTGATTGTGCGGGCACCGATGTTCAATACCTTGCTGATCACTTTTGGCCTGGAAGTGGTGTTGACCTATCTGGCGCAACTGGCATTTTCGGCGGATTTCCGCACCATCAATCCGCCCTATGCCGGCAGCAACCTGCAATGGGGGCCGGTGGTGCTGCCGGTGGTGCGCCTGGCGGCGTTCGGCGTCGCCATCGTACTGACGGTCGGCATGTGGCTGTTCCTGCTGCATACGCGGCTCGGCCGCGCGATTCGCGCCACCGCGCAGAACCTGCTGGCGGCGCGCCTGTACGGGGTCGAGCCGCGCCACCTGTACGCCGTCACTTTCGCGCTGGGGCTGGCGCTGGCCGGCGCCGCCGGCGGCCTGTACGGCACGGTGTCGCAGATCAATCCGTATATCGGCGCCTCGCTGACCGCCAAGTCGTTTGCGATCTCGATCATCGGCGGCCTCGACAATCCGCTCGGCGTCATCGTCGGCGGCCTGTTCCTCGGCATCGTCGAATCGCTGACCACGCTCTACATCGGCCCCACCTTCGCCGACGTCGCCAGTTTCGGCATTCTGGTGCTGGTGCTGATCGTGCGGCCCAGCGGCCTGCTCGGGAAGACCGCATGAAAAAGTACGGCGCGCTGCGCCTCGGCCTGATCGTGCTGGCGCTGATCGTGCTGGCCGCCGTGCCGTGGTTCGGCTCTGACGTGCTGGTGCAGTTCGGCATCAACGCCTTGTTGCTGGCGGTGCTGGCGCAGGGCTGGAACATCATTGGCGGCTATGCCGGTTATGCCTCGTTCGGTAACTCGGTGTTCTACGGCCTCGGCGCATACGGTGTCGCGATTGCGATGGTGCAATGGGAGTTGCCGTTCGGCGTCGGCATGCTGTTCGGCGTGCTGCTGGCCGTGGTGTTCGCCGTGCTGCTGGGGCTGCCGGTGCTGCGCTTGCGCGGTCACTATTTTGCGATCGCGACGCTGGCGCTGTCGCAGGTGATGGCCGCCATTGTTTCCAACGTCGGCCTGGCCGGCCAGAATATCGGTCTGGTACTGCCTCCTCTGAATAACGATCGGTTGTTTTATGAACTGGCGCTGGGGCTGCTGGTGATCACGACACTGACGATCTTCTGGCTGACGCGCAGCCGCTTCGGTTTCGGCCTGATCGCGATCCGCGAAAACGAAGAGGGGGCGGCGGTGATGGGCGTCAACACCACGCTGTACAAGGTGCTGGCGTTCACGCTGTCGGGTGTGTTTTCCGCGTTGGCCGGCGGCATCCACGCCTACTGGATCACCTTTCTCGATCCGGAAAGCGCATTCGACATCAGTTTGAATGTCAAGATGATCATCATGGCGGTGTTTGGCGGCGCCGGCACGGTGCTGGGGCCGATTGTCGGCGCCATCAGCCTGTCGGCGGTTTCCGAAGTGCTGGCGAGCCAGGTCACCAGCATCGCCGGCCTGTTCTTCGGCCTGGTCATCGTCGCCGCCGTGGTGCTGATGCCGCGCGGCCTGGCCGACATGCTGCGGCGCTTCCGCCGTACCGGCTGGCGCTATTTCGCTGAAAACATCCGGGCCCATCGGCTATGAGCTCGGCGATGACCTCGGCTACCACCGCGCTGCTCGAAGTGCGCCATGCGACACGGCGCTTTGCCGGACTGGTGGCGGTCAACGACGTCAGCTTTGCGCTGGCGCCGGGCGAAATCCTCGGGCTGATCGGCCCCAACGGCGCCGGCAAGACCACGGTCATCAGCCTGATTTCGGGCACGCTGGCGCCGAGCGAGGGTGAGGTGCTGTTCGAGGGCGAATCGATCACGCGGGTGCCGGCATACCGCCGTGCCCGGCTCGGCATCGGCCGCACATTTCAGATCATGCGGCCGTTCCCCGGCCTTTCGGTGCTGGACAATGTTGCGGTCGGCGCGCTGTTCGGGCATGGCGGCGGCCATGCCAAGCTGGCGCAGGCGCGCGAACAGGCGCGCGCCAGCCTTGAATTCGTCGGCCTCGGCCGCGCCATTGACCAGCGCGCCGACGAGCTGGGTGGCCCGGGACGCAAGCGGCTGGAGCTGGCCAAGGCGCTGGCGATGCAGCCGAAGGTGTTGCTGTGCGACGAGGTGATGGCCGGTCTGAATCATGTCGAGATCGAGGAGGTGATCGAAGTGATCCGCAAGGTGCGCGCGCAGGGTATCAGCGTCTTGGTGATCGAGCATGTGATCAAGGCGATCAAGAGCCTGTCGGACCGGCTGCTGGTCTTGCACCACGGCGAAATGATTGCCGAAGGCACGCCGGACCAGGTGTTGGCCGATCCGGCTGTGATTCAAGCTTATCTGGGCAAGAGACGCACATGAACCAGGTGCCGCAGGCCAGCGCGCCGCACTCCGAAACGCGCGCGCCATTGCTGAAAGTCGCAGGCTTGTCTGCCGGCTATGGCGAAATGCCGGTGTTGCAGGAGATCGCGCTCGAAGTCTATCCGGCGGAAATGGTAGCCATCGTTGGCAGCAACGGCGCCGGCAAGACCACGCTGCTGCGCGCGCTGTCATGCATCTTGACGTGCCGCGGCAGCATTTCACTCGACGGCCGTGAACTGGCCGGCATGACGCCGGACCAGGTATTTGGCCTTGGATTGGTGCAAGTACCCGAAGGGCGGCAGTTGTTCGACCGCATGACGGTGCAGGACAATTTGCTGATGGGCGGCTATCGGCGTGAGGACAAGGCGGCACTGCAACGCGATCTGGAACGCGTCTACACGATGTTCCCGCGCCTCGCCGAGCGGCGCCGGCAATTGGCCGGCAGCATGTCCGGCGGCGAGCAGCAGATGTGCGCGATGGCGCGGGCGCTGATGGCGGCGCCAGTACTGATGATGGTCGATGAGATGAGCCTCGGGCTGGCCCCGGTGATCGTCGAGCAATTGATGGACATGCTGGCCGCGATCCAGCGCGAAGGCGTCACCGTGCTGCTGGTCGAGCAGGACGTGCAGCTGGCGCTGTCCGGCGCCGATCGCGGTTACGTGATGGAAACCGGCCGGATTGTGCATCACGGCTTGGCCAAGGAACTGATTGATGACCCGGCGGTGCAGCGGGCCTATCTGGGAGTTTAGCGGAGCACGAATACCTTGGTCATGTAGTATGTACCAGTCAAGCCAGACTGGGGTTAGTGCACGCAGGACGGGATGTGCACCGACTCTGGCGGCGCGGTAAAAAAGCGCTCGCCCAATTCTTCAAGACCCAGTTCGCGCAACACCTCCTGCAGCCGCTCGCTCGGCCGCCGCCGCGGCAAATCTTGAAAGCGGGCGATGATCAGCTCGTTTTTCATCGAATGCTCCCAGCCGATCAGCTCGGTCACGTTAACCTGGTAGCCGTGCGCTTCCAGCTGCAGGCAGCGCAAGACGTTGGTGAGCTGGCTGCCGAATTCGCGCGTGTGCAGCGGGTGGCGCCAGATTTCGGTCAGCGCATTCTTGGCCAGCGTCTTGCCCTTGTTCTTCTTCAGCACCGACAGCGACTTCGGCCTGGCAGCAGGGCACCAGCACCACGAATTGCGCCTGCTTTTTCAGCGCGAAGCGGATCGCGTCGTCGGTCGCGGTATTGCAGGCGTGCAGCGCGGTGACGATGTCGATCCGGGCCGGCAACTGGTCGGACTCAATCGAATCGGCGACCGACAGGTTGAGGAAGGACATGCGCGGGAAATCCAGCCGCTGCGCCAACTCCCGCGATTTGGCAACCAGTTCGTCGCGCGTCTCGATGCCGTAGATGCGGGAGTCGCCGGCCAGCGACTTGAAAAACAGGTCGTACAGGATGAAGCCGAGATAGGACTTGCCGGCGCCGTGGTCGACCAGCCGGATGTCGGCGTGATCGCGGCGGATGTCATTCAATAGCGGCTCGATGAACTGGTACAGGTGGTAGACCTGCTTCAGCTTGCGCCGGCTGTCCTGGTTCAGCTTGCCGTCGCGCGTCAGGATGTGCAATTCCTTCAGTAGCTCGATCGATTGCCCGGGCCGGATCTCGTGTTTGTCCGTCATGCTTCGCCTTCGTGATGCGTGGAAAAATGCGCGGGGGAGGAGGTCGCGCGGTGCCATTATCGCGTGATTGCCGGCAATGCATCCGGCGGGACGCCAACGCCAGCATATACCCCTTGCATAGACGGCTCATGCCGCAGGAAAAATATGCGATATTGATGCATACTCCATCGGAAATGGGAAGTGAATGCAGGGTTGTTAAATGCTTCTTTCGCTTGTCGTTCCCGCTTAAAACCGCGGGGACGACAGACTATTGAAACGGAAGCAATTAACAGCCCTGGAGGTGAGCGGAGCTATTCGCTGCTGCGCGCGATTGTGCGGCGGACCTTGGCGACGCGGTCGGCGCTGGTCGGCGCGGCCCGGTTGCCCCAGGCGTTGCGGATGTAGTTGACGACGTCCGCCACGTCCTGGTCGCTCAACTTCCAGTCGAAGGCCGGCATCGCGAAGCCGGTCGGCTTGCCGCCGGTGGCCGGGCGCTTGGCGCCGGCCAGCACGAAGTGGATCAGCGAATCGGCCTGTTGCGCCTGTACCGTGGAGCTGCCTTGCAGCGGCGGGAAGATGCGTTCCAGGCCACGGCCGTGTTCCATGTGACAGCCGGTGCAGTTGTCGAGGTACAGCGCCTCGCCGCGCGCCAGCGCCTGCTGGTCCGGTTGCGGCGTCTTCGGCGCGCCGCCATGGTCGGCCGGCAAATCCTTCAGGTAGACGGCAATCGCGCCCAGGTCGTCCTTCGTCAGGTGTTGGGTCGAATTGCGGATCACGTCGGCCATCGGCCCGGCCGCCGCCGATTGCTTGTTGGCGCCGGTTTTCAAGTATTCGACGATGTCGGCCTCGCTCCAGTCGCCGATACCGTCGCGCAAATCGCTGGTCAGACTGGGCGCGTACCAGTGCTCGCCGAAATCCCCGCCTTCGAGCTTTCTGTCCTTCTTCGGCGCGCCCAGCAGGTTGCTGGCGGTATGGCAGGCGCTGCAATGGCCGAGCCCTTCGACCAGATAGGCGCCACGGTTCCATTGCTGCGACTTGTCCGGGACAGGCTTGAATTCGCCCTCGCGGAAGAACAGCGTGTTCCAGCCCGTCATCACTTCGCGCGTCGAGAGCGGCCACGGCAATTCCGGCTCCTTGTTTTCCTGGCGCACCGGCGTTAGCGTGTTCAGAAAAGCGCGGATCGCACGCACGTCGGCGCGGGAAGTCCTGGTGAACCACGGATACGGAAAGGCCGGGTACAGCAGCTTGCCGTCGCGGCGCACGCCGGAATGCATCGCCTGGTAGAACTCCTGGTCGCTCCATTTGCCGATACCGGTGGCCGGGTCGGGCGTGATGTTGGTGGAATAGATGGTGCCGAAGGGCGTGGCCACCGGCAGCCCGCCGGCGAACGGCTTGCCGCCGGCGGCGGTGTGGCAGGACGCGCAGTCGCCGGCGCTGACCAGGTACCGGCCGCGCTCGATGGTCGTATAGGTGGTGCCCTGGGCCGCCGCCGGCGCAGCAGCGAGCAGGCACAGCAGCGGCGCCAGTGTGCACAGCGCCAGCAGCCGCGGCGACAGGATAAGCGAGATGAACGGGGTAAATGCGCGCATGATGCCGCCTCCTTACACCTGCACCAGCGGGCCGGGCTGCTTCAGGTAGCGGTTCTTGATCGCGTCCGCCGCCCAGTAGGCCAGCGCGCCGACGGTGCCGGTCGGGTTGTAGCCGGCGTTTTGCGGGAACACCGAGGAGCCGACCACGAACACGTTCGGCACATCCCACGATTGCAGATAGCGGTTGACGACGCTGGTCTTCGGATCGGCGCCCATCGCCGCGCCGCCGGTGTTGTGCGTGGTCTCGTACGGCAGGATCGAATAATGGCCGTCGCGGTACTTCAGTTTGATCGAGCGCGGTTTCATCGCGCGCGCGATGTCGGCCGCGCGGTCGGTCAGGAAGTGCGACATCTTGTGCTCGTTGGCGTGGAAGTCGAAGGTCAGCCGAAGCAGCGGGTTGCCGTAGTCGTCACGGTAGGTCGGATCGAGGTCGAGCCAGGCATCGCGGTAGCTCATCACGCTGCCGTGGGTCGCCAGCGAGACGCTGCGCAGGTAGTTTTCATGCATGCCCTTTTTCCATGCGACGCCCCAGGTCGGCGTGCCTTCCGGCAAGTCATGCTGCTGCAGGATCGGCCGTCCGCCAGTGGTCCACAGCACAATGTAGCCGCCGCCGACGAAGCCGTGCGGGCCGTGGTCGAAGTTGTCGCCGTTGAACTCGTCGATCGCCTGCGCCGAGCGCGCCGGCGCCCATGAACGGATTGAGGTTGTCATTCAGGAATACGCTGACCGACGACGTGATCTGGTACGCATAGTTGCGCCCGACCACGCCGGTATTCGCCTTCGGGTCGTAGGGCTGGCCGATACCGGACAGCAGCAGCAGGTGCACGTTGTGCTGCGCGAACGCGCACAGCACCACCAGCTGCGCCGGCTGCTCGAATTCGCGGCCCTGGACGTCGACGTAGGTGACGCCGGTGGCGCGGCGGCCGCTGCCGCTGCCGTCGAGGTTGACGCGGGTGACGTTGCACAGCGTGCGATAAGAGAAATTGTCCTTCGGCAGCAGTACCGGAAAGATCGTGCTCTGCGGCGACGCCTTCGAGTAATTGCCGCAGCCGAACCATTCGCAATAGCCGCAGTAGGTGCACTGGCCCATCTGCACGCCGTACGGGTTCTTGTACGGCTGCGAGGTATTCGCGGCCGCGCAGGGGAAGGGCTTGAAGCCGGCTTCCTTGGCCGCCTGGTCGAACAGCACGGTGCCATAGCTGCGCTTCAATGGCGGCAGCGGATAGCCGCGGGCGCGCGCGCCCTCGAACGGGTTGCCGCCCTCTTGCAGCTGGCCGCCGATGTTGCCTGCCTGGCCGGATATGCCGCACAGGTATTCGAAACGGTCGTAGTACGGCTCCAGCTCGTCGTAGGTGATGCCCCAGTCCTGGATCGTCATGTCGGCCGGGATGAAGTTCTTGCCGTAGCGCGCCTCGGTATGGCTGCGGATTTGGAAATCGGCCGGCAGAAAGCGCCAGTGCTGGCCGTTCCAGTGCACGCCGGCACCGCCGGCGCCGGCTGCCGGGTTGAAGGAGCCGAGGTGCCGCATCGGCAGCGCCACCTGATCGGGCGAATTGCGGAAGGTCAGCGTCTCGCGCGCGGGTTCCTCGAACAGGCCGTTGCGCACTGCGTAGCGCAGCTCGTCCTGGATGTGGGTAGTGGCAAAATCGGGCACCGTGTCGCGGAACTTGCCGCGCTCGATCGCCAGCACCTGCAATCCGGCCTCGGTCAGTTCCTGCGCCAGGATGGAGGCGGTCCAGCCGAAGCCGACCAGCACCACGTCTACTTCCTTCAGCCGGGTTGCCATACCGCTCCTTTCTATGTTTGGCGCAGCGCTGAGCCGTCGCGCCCGAGCAGGCCGACCGTCGGTAGCGCATAGGTCTTGCCGTATTGCTCGATCTCGTTGACGTAGTTATAGCGTGGGCCAGGAAAGCCGACCAGCTTCCAGCCGGCGAAATCGCGGTTGCCGCCGTACATCGGATCGGCGAAAAAGCCTTCGTTGACGTTGCTCCAGAATTGCGAAAAGAAATCCTTGGCTGGTGCGCCATCCAGTTCGATCTTGCCCTGTTCCAGCCCATGCAGGATCTTGTCCTGGTCGTCGCCGCCGAGCGCGGCGAACACCTTGCCGCCGTAGCTGCGGCGGCAATGCTGGTCGATGGCGGGAATCGCGGTGCGGTACAGCTGGGCCGGCGTCAGCTTCAGCTGGTAGCCCTGTTGCGGCGTGCCGTCGCGCCATGGGCCCTGCATGTACCAGCTTTCGGCGCGGCCGAAGGAGCCGGCTAGCTGCTGGTCGATGAAGAAGGCGACGTCCGCTTCGCGCGCGCCCGGACCAAGCTCGTCGGCCGGGATCAGGCGCGCCAGCGCGGCATTGACGAAGGCCAGTTCATCTTCGGTAAACCAGGAAAAGCGCCGCACCGACGGCGGCTGCGGGATCGCCGGATCGACGCTGGCCACGGCCCGCTGCAGGCCGAACCACGATGCTATCAAGGCGGTGCCGCTGGTGACGGCGGCGCGCAACAGTTGGCGGCGGGTGAGTTTCTGCATGGACTAGCTCCGATGCGCGGGTGGGCACCTCGCTGCGCACGCCGGAATGGCGCCGAGGAATCACAACTTGTTCAAGTGTGAAACCGCATTGCGCGCGCCGCCATCGGAAAACGCTGAGATGCGCCCTCGGAAAAACCTGATACGAAGCGCCGGCCAGCGCTCGGACGCTAGCCTTGGGGTGGGGTGTCGACGATCTCGCCCAGCACCCGAACCAGCGTCATGCATTCTTCCGCGGTGCCGACGCTGATGCGCAGGTATTGGGCGATGCGCGGCTGGTCGAAATGGCGCACGATGATAGCGCGCGCGCGCAGCGCGGCCGCCAGTTGGCCGGCGTCGTGCTGCGGGTGGCGGGCGAAGAGGAAGTTCGCCTGCGACGGCAGAACCGCGAAGCCGAGCGCGCGTCAGCGTCTGCGTCAGTTGTTCGCGACTGTCGATGATGGCGTGCCGGGTTTTCTGGAAATATTCCTCGTCCTCGAACGCCGCCACCGCGCCGGCTTGCGCCATGCGGTCCAGCGGATACGAGTTGAAGCTGTTCTTGACCCGCTCCAGCGCCTCGATCAGATGCGGTTGGCCGATGGCGAAGCCGACCCGCAAGCCGGCCAGCGAGCGCGATTTGGACAGCGTCTGCACCACCAGCAGATTGGGATAGCGCCGCACCAGCGGAATCACCGACTCGCCGCCAAAATCGATGTAAGCCTCGTCCACCACCACGACCTGCTGCGGGTGATCGCGCAGCAGCGTTTCGATCGCGGCGGACGCCAGGCCGATGCCGGTCGGCGCATTCGGGTTGGGGAAGATGATGCCGCCGCAGGGCTGGCGATAATCCTCGGGGCGGATTTCCATCTGCTCGCCCAGTGGGATGCGCACAAAGTCAATGCCATACAGCTTGCAGTACACCGGATAGAAGCTGTAGGTGATGTCCGGAAACAGCACCGGCGCCTCGTGCTTCAGCAGCGCCAGGAATGCCAGCGCCAGCACTTCGTCGGAACCGTTGCCCACGAACACTTCATCGGGCGCGACGTGGTGGTAGGCCGCCAGCGTCTCCTTCAACTGGCTGGCGTTCGGGTCCGGGTACAGGCGCAGCGCGGCGCCGATCGTATCCTGCAAGGCCGCCAATACCTTGGGCGAGGGGCCGAACGGGTTTTCGTTGGTGTTCAGCTTGACCAGGTTGCTCAGCTTGGGCTGCTCTCCGGGCACATAGGGGGTGAGGGTATGCAGGACCGGATTCCAGAATGTCGACATGCGTGAAATGAAAAATGAATTGTGAAAATGAAGGCGTGGCCGAAGCCGCGCCGGCGCCCGACATGGAATGCGTGCACCAGGGGTGCCGCCGGACATCAGGCTTCGCACATTATCCCAGCCGCCATGGAATCATTATAGAGAGGGCATATACTCCATAGGTTTATGGCTAATGTCGACCGTAGTTGCTTTGAACTTTGATCATACTCCCATGGTCATCGCGCATTCATGGGGAATCGATGGCGCTTGCTCCGGTGCGGCGGTAAAAAGCGTGTAGGCCCGACCCGCGTTTGCTCGAATGTGCCGCTTGCCCGATGCGTCTTTTGATCGCGTGCCGCTTCCTGTCCCTGGCGATCTTCGACTGCGGCGGCGCTCTAGAAGCGGCGCGCGTCGCCGGTGTCGTGTTCGGGCAGGCGGCGGACCTGTGCGACATCGCGGTGGAGGGCGCGCTAGGCGAGCGCTAGCTGCGGCTGGATCTCCATGCTTTCGTGATTCAGCAGCCAGCGTTTGCGCTCCAGCCCTCCGCCGTAACCCGTCAGCGCACCATTGCTGCCGATCACGCGATGGCAGGGCACCACGATACTGACCGGATTGGCGCCATTCGCCATACCCACCGCGCGCACTGCTTTCGGCCGCCCGATTTGCCGCGCCAGCGTGCCGTAACTGATGGTCCGGCCCAATGGAATCGTGCGCAGGGCGGCCCACACTTCCTTTTGAAACGGCGTGCCGCCGGTGGCGACCGGGATCGCCGCGATGGCCTGCAAATCGCCGCTCATGTATTGCTCGATCAGCGCACTCAATCCAGCCGGATTGTGCGCCGCCTGCAATTCATAGCTGCCATAGTGCAGCCGCAGCAATTGATGCATGCGCGGCTCATAATCCTGGAAATCCAGCGCCCGCAGATTCTGGCCGTCGGAGACCAGCAGCACCTCGCCAATCGGCGAAGGAAAACGATCAATCAGGAGCTTCATAATGCGGGTTTGTCCTTTCGGTGCGTAAGTCGTTGCTGGCCGGCACAGCAGACGCGAGTCCGGCCCAGAGATGTTGCGCCGCATAGGCGCGCCAAGGCTGCCACGCAGCGCCATGTGTCCGCAGTTCGGCCTCACCGAAGCGTATATCGTTAATCTGCGCTCTGCGGCAAACGTAGTTGGCAGAATGGCCGCATATTGTGCGGCCACAAAACCTCGGCAAGCGCCGGCTGCAAGTTTGAACGATCTTCTCCAATGGGTGAAGAAAAATCCGACTCGCGTCAGGCCGGAAGTGCTTGGCTTTATTCAATCTGATTGGTCATGGTTCTATCAGATGCGCACTATGCGTGATCTATTGGTCCATGCGGGGCTCCATGCGAATGTAGTCACGAACCGAAAACCGTACAGCCTGTCACTCTATTCTCCAAAGCGCGGATGGATTCCCCGCAAACCTCTTTTCCCCATACTTCCCCGATGGACGACATGCTTAATAGACCGGACGGACCAATGCGGTAAGATTGTTCAGAATATATACGCCTGCCATCAGAGCGTGTTGGGGCTGGAGTGCCTGAAGGCATCTTCGTGCCTCAGCTTCATCGTTTCCTTAAGGTCGCGCAAAAATATGGCGCTTCTCAATCATCTCATCTCTAACTTATCAATCAACTGGGACGCTACGCGCCCGTTATTGCGGCGTTATAGCGAATGAGGCTACAGAATATTGTCCAGGATAATTGGAGGCTTCGCTCAGGGGAAGCTTCTCATGCCGCTCATCCTGAGACGTTTACGATTCCGCCTGCGATACAAAGGCATAATCTCAAGCGCGGACAGGCGGCCAAGTTAATGTTCGAAATTAAATCCGAGGATGCAGACGGGACCTTGGATATAAGCTGCGAAAGAATGTGGGTGATTGTCGCGGAGAGGGTCGGTGACACTTACATCGGTATCTTGGACAATCAGCCCATATCAATTGAGCGTGACGAGGATGTTTACTTGCGCTTTGGTGCAGAGGTTCCATTCAAGGCCGAGCATGTCATCGAAATCGACACGCCACCTACAAAATATTCTGCATGGCAGTTGGGGCAAAAGCCAGAAAGAGAGTGGTCTCGTGAATAGCTATAACTCGTTGCTCAACCCGGACACACAACATAGAGCTGCCGCTCCGCGGCACATGTTGTGTGCCTGTTAGCGTGGCGTTAGGGATTACTTCAGATGGCGCCTTGTTACGTTGACCACATCATAATTACGGCCCCCGATCTTGAGGTTGGTGCCGAGTTTGTAAACCAAACGCTGGGCGTCATGCCGCAACGAGGCGGAGAACATCCCCGTATGGGAACGCACAATCTTCTGCTGCGGCTGGGAGAGGCATTATTCCTGGAAGTTATCTCACCGAATCCTGCTGCTTCTCGGCCCGAGAGAGCCCGGTGGTTTGCCCTGGATAGTCTCGCAGCCGATGCTGCTCCGAGCTTAGCGACCTGGGTTGCCAGAACCACCGACCTTCACACCACTGCTGCCGTCTCGTCCGAGACGCTAGGGCTGATCGAACCAATGACGCGCGGCACGCTGAATTGGCTCATTACGATTCCCGCCGATGGCAGCCTTCCTCTGGGTGGCATCGCTCCAACCCTAATTGAGTGGCAGGCCGAGCCGCATCCTGCAGCCAAGCTCGAGGATTTGGGCCTTTCACTGGCCAAACTTGAGCTATTTCATCCCGAACCGGATCGAATTGCTTCATTACTGAAATCAATCGAGTGCCAGGGGCCTGTTTCAGTTTTCCCAACACCGAAAGGCGTTGCACCCTACCTGGTTGCCCACATCAACACGCCCAACGGGCTCCGCACGCTGTCCGCCCTCGACAATCCGGTCCAGCGGACTAGCCAGCCAGCTTCGCTGACTGCCTGTCGCTGACCTCCGTCGTTGAGAGCAGTGAAGCCTCTGACTACGCCAGACGGGCGATACATTGTTGTTCGCGGACGCCTTTGGCGCGCGAGCAATCCAAATCTTCCTGCCGCAGAGCACACTGCGCTGGTACATGATCTGGCAGCCGCTCGCCGGGATGTGAAAGCTGCCCTGCGGCACCCGAACCCGGGGCGCCTTGCAGCAGCGCGGGCCGCAGTCAACTTGGCCAAAATTGCGCTCGGGGAGCGAGGTCCGCCGTGGTGGACAGACGGTGCAAAGGACTTCAACCGCCACATGGTCAAGAACACCCCATATGCGCAATGGTATGAGGAAGTGACGGCATCGCAGGTGTAGCAATGCCCCGAGCCGCAATTTCCCTTGCTGGTTTGACTTTTCTCAGGCGTATCATTCCTGCCGTTCGATCACCCTGCCAATGGTTGCCAGCATCCGCTCGGTGATTGGGCGCCGTGCCCATTCCCGCAGTTCGACTAGACGACTAGCTTGCAGGTCGCGCTCAAAATCGGCTGCCAGCCGGCCGGCAATATTGCGGTCCATGATCGCCAGATTGACTTCATCGTTCAGCCCGAAGGAGCGGTTGTCGAAATTGGTGGAGCCGACCACTGACCACAGGTGATCGACGATCAGAATCTTGGCGTGAATCATTCCCGGCTGGTATTCGTAAATGGCGATGCCGCCGGAGAGCAGCTCGCCGTACAGGCGCCGGCTGGCGTAGCGTGCCATCACATGATTATTGTATTTTCCCGGGACGACGACGGTAATCTGGACACCGCGCGCGGCGGCCTTCAGCAGTTCGCGCCGCATGGCCCGATCTGGCAGAAAGTAAGGCGAATTGATGCGGATGTCGGTCCGTGCCGCTGCGATCAGCAACTGGAACAGGATGCGCGCTCGCGTGCCACGTCCGCCTGTGGGGTTGCTGCCGACGACCAGGCTCAGGCGCTCCCCCGCCACCGTGGGTTGCTCAAATCGATTTCCAATCGGAAAGACCGTTTCGTCGGCCAACACTTCGCCGCTGCTCTCCAGCCAGTTTTCGATGAATACCGTCTGTACCGCAGCCGCGGTCGGGCCGGCGACGCGCACCACCGTGTCGCGCCATGGCTGCCGGCCATTGACGCCCTGATCCCACGCGGAAGCGATGCCGGCGCCGCCAATAAATGCGGTTTTGCCATCGATGATCAGCAACTCGCGGTGGGTGCGATTGTTGAAGCGCTTCAGCGTGTACCAGCGCAGCGGCTGATACCACGCCACATTGCCGCCGGCCGTGCGCAAGCGATCGAAGAAGCGGTTTGGCGTCAGCATGCTGCCGACGGCGTCGACGATGATGCGCACCTTGACACCGGCCCGCGCACGCTCGGCCAGCGCACTGACAAAGCGCTCGCCGATCGGCGTCGCATGAAAGATGAAGGCTTCCAGATGGATCGAGGTTTTCGCGTTGGCGATTGCCGCCAGTTCGGCGGAATAGAAAATCGCGCCATTTCTTAATACCTCGCAGTCGAAAATTTCGAGCGCCGGCTCGTCGATCACGGCTGCCAGCAAGGGTGAAAAATTTTCTGAATCCGGCGCCGGCAACTCGAAGTCGATTTTGTAGGCAAGGCCTGGCTCGAACAGCACGAGGAACAGCAGCACGCCTAAAACGCCCAGGGCGAATAGAGCGGCAAGGTCGAAATAGTCGATCTCCATGGAGCTTGCCTTTCGCGCACGGGCTGGAAGGAAAGTCGCGCAGGCAACGGTGCTTGCGCTGCTCCAGTCCATGCAGAGTTGGCCGGGCGGAATGAAACGGGATTCGAGCTGTCTGACGGCATCAGGCTACCGAACCTGGCAGCCGTTGCCAAGCAGGGAAATCAAATGAGTCTTGCCACCGCATCGGCTTGCGATGAGGGCGCCATTCAGGGCGTCTCGGCCGATGCACCGTGCAGCGTCGCGGCCCGCCCCTGGATTCTGGTGGCAACGATACTGGCGTCGAGCATGGTCTTCATCGACGGCACCGTCGCCAATGTGGCGCTGCCGGCATTGCAGCGCGAGTTCAGCGCGACCGCGGCGCAGGTGCAATGGGTCATCGAATCGTATGCCTTGTTCCTGGCGGCACTATTGCTGGCTGGCGGCAGCGCCGGCGACCGCTTTGGCCGGCGCCGTGTGTTCGCGCTCGGCGTGGCCCTGTTCGCGGCGGCTTCGGCCTGGTGCAGCCTGGTCGGCAGTATCGAGCAATTGATCTGGGCGCGGGCAGTGCAGGGGATCGGCGGCGCTTTGCTGGTGCCGGGCAGCCTGGCCCTGATCAGCGCCTCTTTCCCGCAAGAGATCCGGGGCAAGGCGATCGGCACCTGGTCCGGCTATACGGCGATTACCGCGGCGCTGGGGCCGGTCATCGGCGGTTTCCTGATCGAGCATTGGTCGTGGCGCTACGCCTTCCTGATCAACGTTCCATTCGCCGTCGTCGTACTCCCGCTTGCCTATCGTTTCATTCCAGAAAGCCGCGGCGTGCGGAGCGCGACCCGGCTGGATTGGCCGGGCGCGGCGACCGCCAGTCTTGGATTGGGGGCATTGGTGTTCGGCTTGATCGCCTCGCCCTCGGCCGGCTGGCTGGACCCGCGAGTGATCGGCACGCTGCTGCTGGCCGTCGCGGCCCTGGCCGGATTTGTGGTGCTGGAGCAGCGGCATCCGGCGCCGCTGCTGCCGCTGGCGCTGTTTCGTTCGCACGATTTCAGCGGTGCCAATCTGTTGACGCTGCTGCTGTACGCGGCGCTGGGCGGCAGCCTGTATTTTGTCCCGCTCAACCTGATCCAGGTGCAGGGCTATTCGGCGCTGGCGGCGGGCGCGGCCTTGCTGCCTTTCATCCTGCTCATGTTCCTGCTGTCGCGCTGGGCGGGCGGCCTGGTCGACCGCTACGGCGCCAAGCGGCCGCTGGTGATCGGGCCGGCGATCGCGGCCCTCGGCTTTGGCCTGTTGGCGCTGCCCGGCGTTGGAGGCAGTTACTGGTCGACGTTTTTCCCGCCGATGCTGGTACTCGGATGCGGCATGGTGGTTAGCGTCGCGCCCTTGACCACAACGGTGATGAACGCGCTGGACGGCAGCCAGGCGGGCATCGCCTCCGGCGTCAACAATGCAGTGTCGCGCGTCGCCGCATTGCTGGCGATTGCGGTGTTCGGGATTGTCATGAGCCTTGCCTTCAGGCATGCATTGGCCCAGGCACTCGTCGATGCAAGAGTCGCTCCGGCGCTCGCCCGGCAGGTGATCGTGCAGCAGGACAAGCTGGCAGCGATCGAGATCCCACAAACGGTGAGCGAGCCAGACCGGGCCGTGATCCGGGCCGCGATCGGAGATTCCTTCGTGGCTGGATTCCGTTGGGTGATGCTGCTGTCGGCGCTGCTTGCACTGGCCAGTTCGCTCACTGCCTGGTGGATGATCGGTCACTGAGGCGCGGCCGCGCGCAGCATCGCTGCAAACTGTTCCAGTTCATTGGCTGCCAGATCGGATATCGCCCAGTAGCTCATGCCATTCTCGGCCCAGTGCACCAGATGGTAGCCCTGGCTGGATTGGAGTTGTGTTGCGGCATCGCTCTCGGCGCTTGGCCACGCATAGAGATTGATCGGATGCCGATTATGTCGATAGATGAGCGCCGCCACCGGGCGGCCATCGAGATAGTCGAGCCGCCCGCCCTCCAGAACAAAGCCCTGTGGCGCCAGATCGACGACCGGCGGCGAAAAATCCAGCTTGCCGTTGAACCATGGCTTGACCGTATGCTGGTCGCTGGATGCCACGTCGGCCAGATGATCGACCTGGAGCGAGCGAACGTGGCTGGCCACCACTTCTTCGACGAGCCGCTCGCGAGCCGACGGCTGGCTGGAATACAAGCCGATGTTCCAGACCACTGCAAGCAGTAGCGCCACCGCGGCCGCGGCACTGAACCACTTGAACCCCTTGAACCCCTGAAATTTCGGCTGCGCGGCGTCGGACTCGGTGCGTGGCAGCGCGGCCTGGATCCGGCCGGCCAGGCCTGCGGGCGGAAGGAAGTAGCTCGCCTCCTTTTTTAGCCGCGCACTCAGAACGCTTTGCTCGGCATAGGCCTGCTGACATTCGGCGCAATTGCCAAGATGGCGTTCCACGGCGACGGTCTCCGATATGCCCAGTTCCTGGTCCACGTAGGCGGGCAGCAATTCCAGTATTTGTTGATGGTCCATCATTCCTCCTGCTGCGCTGGCGCCAACAGCTTCGCCAGCAGTTTTCGGCCACGTCCCAGGCGCGACATGACGGTGCCGATCGGAATGCCTGCAATGCCGGCGATTTGCTTGTAAGAGAGCGCTTCCAGTTCACGCATGACCAGCACCTCGCGGAATTCCAGCGGCAAGGATTCCAGCGCCTGTTGTAGTTGGTGCCGGCTGTCTTTGCGCAGCAGCAAAACTTCCGGATTGTTGTCGGCATGCTGCATGCCGCTAGCGGCATCGGTGGTTTCAAAACTGTGCAGCGCCTCGTCGAACACCGTGTTTTGTTTTCGCCCGCGGTTGTCCTGGCACCAGGTATAGAACGTATTGCGCACGATCGTCAGCAACCAGGCGCGCGCATCCTCGCCATGAAAGCTGCCGAAGAACTTGTAGGCGCGCAAGCACGCTTCCTGTACCACGTCTTCCGCATCCTGCGGACTGCGGGTCAACCAGCAGGCAAGGTTGAATGCCGAATTCAAGTGCGGCAGCACGATGGCTTCAAAGCGCGTCCTGTTTTTCGAATCGATCATTCGCGCGTCCCGAGGGTTACTACTACAAGACCCCCTACGCGGAAATTTTATTCCCGAATAAACGCTGGGGCCGGGAATAAATCACCGGGGGTGGCGGTATGGGTAGATGTCGATCAGGTGACCGACCTTACTCTGGAGGTACTCATGGATACCACTATCAACAGACGCAGTTTTCTCAGGCTGGCGGGAGTCGGCGGCGCGATCTTTGTTTCCGGCTTGAGCGGATGGGCGAGCGCAGCAGCGAAGGCGGGAGCGGACCACGAAGATTTCTTTTTCGTCCAATTGTCGGATTCCCATTGGGGCTTCGAAGGGCCGCCGAATCCGGATGCACGCGGCACGTTGAAGAAAGCCGTCGCGGCGGTGAACGGTCTCGATCAGGCCCCCGACTTCATCATGTTCACCGGCGATCTCACGCATACCACCGACGACCCGCAGGAACGCCGCAAGCGGCTGAGCGAATTCAGGGATATCGTGGCCGACCTCAAGGTAAAGACCATCCACTTCATACCGGGCGAACATGATGCCTCGCTCGACCATGGGCAGGCCTATCAGGAGTTTTTCGGACAAACGCACTACACCTTCGACCACAAAGGGGTGCATTTCATTGCGCTCGACAATGTGTCCGACCCTACCGGCAGTATTGGCGCAGAGCAGCTCGCCTGGCTCGCCGCGGATCTCCAGAAACAGCCCGAAGGATGCGCGAATTGTCGTCTTTGCGCATCGCCCGCTATTCGATCTGTACCCACAGTGGGATTGGGCAACCCGGGACGGCGCCAAGGCCGTCGACTTGCTGATGCCGCATGCCAACGTGACGGTGTTCTACGGCCACATTCACCAGGAAAATCACCACATGACCGGACATATCGCCCATCACTCGGCGAAGTCGCTGATCTTTCCGCTGCCTGCCCCCGGCTCGCAGCCGAAGCGCACGCCGCTGCCTTGGGACAATGCCCATCCCTATCGTGGCCTGGGCTTTCGCGAAGTGGCGACAAGGCCGCGGAATGCAGAGTACGCGGTGCTTGAACTGCCGGTACAGGCGAGTGCATCATGAACATCAACCACAAACGGCGCCTGCTGCTGATCGGCGTGGCAGCGGGTGGCCTGGGTACATTTGCGGCGCTGGCCGGTGGGCAACCGCGGGAGCGCATCATCAAGGTGGTCGCGAAGAAATTCGATTTCACGCCGGCCGAGATTCACCTGGAAAAAGGCGTGCCGGTGGTAGTGGAACTGACGACGCTGGATGTCGTGATGGGATTTAGTGCGCCCGACTTCGGGGTGCGTTCCGACATCCTGCCGGGAACGGTGTCACGGGTTCGCTTCACGCCGGACAAGGCGGGCGAATTTCCATTTCATTGCGACATATTCTGCGGTTCGGGCCATGAAAGCATGGCCGGTACCATGACTGTCAGCTGAAGCGGCAAGGCGGCAGGCCCAGGATACGAGGCACACGAATGCGGGAACATCCGTTCCTCCCATGACTCCATAGTCGAATATTGCTGCAGTTGTTTCATGCAGCGGACGCAAGCACTATGTTAATCAGGAGAGCGTTATGGATACGAACGATACGAATCTTCATGGCATGCGCGTGGCCATTCTGGTGACCGACGGTTTCGAGCAGGCTGAGTTTACGGAGCCCAAACAGGCGCTGGAAAAACAAGGCGTCGCCACCCAAGTAATTTCGCAGAAACCAGGGAAGGTCCAGGGGTTCAAACATCTTGACAAGGGCGATCAGTTCGACGTCGACCTGACTTTCGATCAGGCCAAGCCGGACGATTTCGACGGCGTACTGTTGCCGGGCGGTGTTGCCAATGGCGATCAGATGCGAATCATTCCCGAGGCGCAACGATTCGTGCAGCAAATGGACGAAGCCGGCAAGCCGATCTTCGTTATCTGCCATGGCGGCTGGGTACTGGTATCGGCAGGCCTGGTGGATGGGCGCCGGATGACGAGCTGGCCAACCTTGCGCGATGACATCCGCAATGCGGGTGGCAACTGGGTCGACCAGGAAGTGGTGGTCGACGGCAATTGGGTCAGCAGCCGCAAACCTGCCGACATCCCGGCGTTCAATCAGAAAATGACCGATATGCTGCACCAGCGGCAGGCCGGACAGCCCCTGAGCAGGCGCGACGATCAACAGGGAATTGGATTGCCGCACTGATTGGTGCTGCATTCGCATTCTTGAAAAGCGGCAGGGCTGAAAGGCCCTGCCTGAATGGTTTTGTTTTTTGATTCGCCTTAGTGCACCTAACAAAACCTCTCGACGTACCTCCAGCCGATGAGGGAGCAGGCGAGCGAAAGAAAGGCCTGATGAATGTCTGCGCGCCGCTCGTAGCAGATGCGCAGTCTGCAAAAGCGATGAAGCCAAGCAAGGGTACGTTCAACGACCCAAGCGGCCAAGTCTTGCGCGAGACTCGACGCCATACCGTGCGATGCTTGGGACGATGCCTCGTCGGCGCAGCCAGGCGTGGTGCGCGCGTGACGCGTAAGCGCAGTCAGCGTGCCGTTTCCCTGGGCATCTTCGAGCACACCCTGGCAACCCTGTCACCGCAGGGATAGCGTTTATCACCGGTTATGCACGCCATGTGAATGCGCGGGCAGTGACGACCTCGGGAGTTACAGACTATAAACTTTTCGGACGTCCGTTTCCGCTCTTGCGGCTCGTCTACAGGCATGCTAAATTAGTTAACACGTTAACTAACTGCGCGGACTATGGACCCCGAACTGATTCACATCACAACGCCTAAACAGGGCATGATCGAGGCCAGTCTCTGGTCAACAGCTAACGCCAAGGGAATCGTCCTTTTGCACCCGGCCACAGCCGTTACCCAAGGCTATTACGAAGCTTTCGCCCGTTACCTGCTAGGGCTCGGCTTTAGCGTCATTACCTATGATTACCGTGGCACTGGCCGTTCGCGTCCTACCAGCCTGCACGGGTTCGAGGTTTCCATGTCCGATTGGATGGATGAAGATGTGAGCGCAGTGACACGTTGGGCCGCTGTACGTTTTCCTGGGCTGCCAATGTTAGCCGTCGGGCACAGTTTAGGTGGTCACGCATTGGCCTTGTCGGTTGATACCAATTCTCTTCGTGCAGCAGTGCTGGTGGCATCCCACGCCGGTGTCACCGCCACAATAAGCGGAATTGCAGAACGGATCCGTGTCTGGTTGGTAATGCGTGTCCTTGCCCCCTTGTTGTGCACAGTGCTCGGATATATGCCAGGACGCAAGCTCGGGCTCGGTGAGGATTTGCCGCGTGGTGTCATGCTGCAGTGGAGCCGCTGGACCACTCTCCCGCGTTATTTCTTTGATGATCCAGCAATGGATGCAGTGGGTCGCATGGCACGTGTGCGCATACCGCTGCTGGTATTGGGCTTTGACGATGATCCCTGGGCTAATCCGGGTGCCGTGAGTCGGCTCATTGAACCACTCGTAAATGCAAGAATAGAGCGGCGCCAGATTGCGCCGCGTGACGCTGGCATGCCTGCAATCGGCCACATGGGATTTTTTCGCAAACACGCATCAGAACGCTTGTGGCCTCAGCTTGGGTCTTGGTTGTTGGAACAGCTCGGGCCAGCTGATACGCAGACTAGAGACGGTTCCAAGGCCTTTGACGCGCCGCAGGAGGCCAGATGAACAACGCGTTGAAGCCTCCTCGCCTTGTTTTCCTGTTGAACCGGGCCCATCGAAGGCTACAGCGTTGGACCGAAACGAGGTCCGGGGCGTGGGAGGGCATCAGCTCTGCCCAGGTTGCACTACTTTTTCTTCTGGCGTCGCGCAACCAGGCCACTATCGGCGAAATCGCCCAAGCACTGCAGGTGGCACCAGCGGCAATCACCAACCTCTCCAAGCGAATGGAAGCAGGCGGGCTCATCGAACGAATCGCTGACACGAACGACGGGCGCATGACACGGCTGCAGCTCACGCAGTCTGGCGAGCGGGCCAGTGCCCGGAGCAGCGAAGTGCTCAAGGAACTGAATAAACGGCTGAGCGAGGGTTTTTCCGGCGACGAACTGGCTACCGTTGCACGTTGGCTCACACATGTGAGCGATCTAAAGCTCGACTAGGATGCTGTCGACAGGTTATTGAGCACGCTCGGGCGGCGTCATTGTTTTTGTCGATTACCGATCCGCTGCAAACATCACGCTAAAACTGTGCGAGCCATCCTTTCGCTCATGGATACACTGATCTATTGGCACTATACCGAGCGGTTTTGTTAGGCACTCTTATGCAAAAAATGAAAGCATGGATTGCACCATAAACCCTATCGTTTCTGCGATACCCTGCATGTCGGGGAAAGGCATGGCTGGCAGTCGATGACGATGGAAAAAGAGCCCGTCGTCGGCTCGGGTACCATGGCGGCAGACAGCAGGCCGGTTGGGCGTGGCAGCGGCACTACTGTACGGGTGATTGCCAGCAGGACTTTCGGGCATGCACGAGCAGCTCCCGCAAATAAAGAGCATCCTGCCTGAAGCGGGCAGCGCCAATGGAAAGCCGGAAGCTTCACTCTTTTCGGAGGACAGGAACGTGCAGCGACGTGACATAGACAGCGGCACCGGCGTAGTCGGGAAATCCGAGGCAGAACACGTCGATGTGCTGATCGTCGGTGCCGGCTTGTCCGGTATCTGCGCCGCCTACCATCTGCAGGCGCGCTTTCCGCACAAGCGGATCGTCATACTGGAAGGGCGCGACGCCATTGGCGGCACCTGGGACCTGTTTCGCTATCCCGGTGTGCGCTCCGATTCGGACATGTTCACGCTCGGCTACAGCTTCCGGCATTGGCGCAGCGAAAAAGCAATCGCCGGCGGCGCTGCCATATGCGAATACATCCGGGACGCCGCCAAAGACTACGGCATTGAAGAAAAAATCCGCTTTCGCCACCGCGTCACCGAGGCATCGTGGTCGTCGCCGGACGCACTGTGGTCGGTGACGGCGCAAACTGGCGGCGAAGAGCCGGTGCGCTTCACCTGCGGCTTTCTGTTCATGTGCAGCGGCTACTACGACTATGACAACGGCTACCTGCCATCCTGGCCCGGCATGGCCGACTTTGCCGGCAAAGTGGTGCATCCGCAGCACTGGCCGAGCGACCTGGATTATGCAAACCGGCGGGTGGTCGTGATTGGCAGCGGCGCGACGGCGGTCACGCTGGTGCCGGCGCTGGCCGAGCAGGCCGCCCATGTGACGATGCTGCAACGCTCGCCCAGCTACGTTGCCGCGCGCCCGTCGAGCGACCGCATCGCCTACTGGCTGCAGAAGAGTTTGCCGGAATCGCTGGCGCACGCGTTGGTGCGATGGAAAAACATTTTTCTCGGGGCGTTTTTTTTCAGCCTCGCGCGGCGCCGGCCGGCCGTGGCCAAACGCGCCCTGCGCCAGGGTGTGGCGATGCACCTCGGGCCGGACTATGACATCGGGCGCCATTTCACGCCTTCGTACAATCCGTGGGAACAGCGCCTGTGCCTGGTTCCGGATGCCGACCTGTTCAAGGCGATACGATCGAAAAAGGCGTCGATCGTGACCGATGAAATCGCCTCCTTCAGCAAGACCGGCCTGACACTTCGTTCCGGGCAGCAGCTTGAGGCCGATCTGATCGTGACCGCCACCGGGCTCACGGTCAGGCTGTTTGGCGGCATGAAAATAATCGTCGACGGCGTAGAGAAGGATGTGTCCCAGGCGCTTTCCTACAAGGGGATGATGTTCAGCGGCATTCCCAATTTGGCGTCGGCATTTGGCTATACCAACGCCTCATGGACGCTGAAGTGCGAGTTGACCGTGAAATATGTATGCCGGTTGTTGAAATACATGGATCGGAATGCATTGCAATCGTGCGTGCCGTCGCGGCCAGGCGCTGGCGTCGCCGAACTTCCCGCCCTCGATTTCAGCTCCGGCTATGTGCTCAGGGCGAACAAGCTGCTGCCCAGGCAGGGTGTGAAGGCGCCCTGGAAACTGCATCAGAATTACTTCGTGGATTACATCGCGATGACGTTTTCCGCGGTGAACGATGGCGTGATGCACTTCGGGCAGCGGGGTGCTCAGGCCAGCGATGCCTGATACAGTATGCGGTCGATCTGGTTTGCATAACACGAATAACCGGCGCAGCATGCGCGGCGCCAAGCTAACAGGACTCCTATGACGACATTGCTGCTGGCCTTGCTCGGTGCTGTTTTGGCGCTTCTCCTCATGCTGGCGCTGTTTACCGCCTTCACCGCATCAAAAATAGAACAAGGGTTTCCGCCGAACGGGAAGTTCATCGAGATCAACGGTACCCGGATTCACTATCTCGACAAAGGGCAGGGGCCGGTACTGCTGATGATCCATGGCTTGAGCGGCCAGTTGCGGCATTTTTCGCATTCGCTGATGGAGCGCCTGACGAGCGAGTTTCGCGTGGTCCTGATTGATCGGCCAGGGTGTGGCCATTCGAGTCGGCTGGCCAGCGGCTCTTCGGGCATCAAGGCGCAGGGCGAGCTGGTGGCGCAATTCATTGCCGCCATGGGTCTCGATCGTCCGCTGCTGGTGGGCCATTCGCTGGGTGGCGCGGTAGCGCTGTCCGCGGCCCTCGATTACCCGGAACGCGTTGGTGGCCTGGCGCTGATCGCGCCACTGACTCATGTGCAGGAACGCGTACCCAGCGTATTTGCGGCCATGGCGATTCGATCCCAATGGCTGCGCTGGCTATTCAGCCAGACCTTGCTGATTCCACTCGCCATCCTGAAGAAGGACGAAACCCTGGAACTGGTTTTCGGCCCTGAGCCGGCGCCGGCCAACTTTCCGACCGTGGGCGGGGGCTTGATGAGCTTGCGGCCTGCGGCCTACCGGGCTGCTTCGGATAACTTACTGGAGGTCGGCGACGATCTGCCTGGCATGGTCGAACGATATGGCTCCTTGTCATTACCGGTCGGGATTCTGTACGGCGACGGCGACCGCATCCTTGACTGGCAAAAACATGGCGCTTCGATGCGCGACAAGGTGAGCGGCCTGACGCTTGAAGTGATCCCGGGCGCCGGCCACATGCTGCCGCTGACGAACGCCGCGGCCAGCGCCGATTTCATTCGCGCGGCGGCACGCCGCGTCGGTGCGCAGGAAGCGACTGAGCTGACGGCGCAGCGTGCCTGAGCGAGAGGCTGCCCGACATGCGATTTTTCTTCATCGATCTTCCCACTCAGGAGTTTCATCATGGCCGTTAATGCACTCGCCGCCTGGCACCACGTGGTGCAGTCCCGCAACGCCAGGGAGCTGGATTCGTTGCTGGCGGAGGACGCGGTTTTCCATTCGCCGGTGGTGCATACGCCGCAGGTCGGCAAGGCGATCACCAGGCAGTACCTGACAGCGGCGCTGCATGTGTTCGGCAACGAGTCTTTCCGCTACGTGCGCGAAGTCGCTGGCAAGCAGGACGCGGTACTGGAATTCCAGGTCGAGATCGACGGTATCAGCGTGAATGGCGTCGACATGATCAAGTGGAACGACGCCGGACAAATCGTGGATTTCAAGGTGATGCTGCGGCCGCTCAAGGCGGTCAACCTGATCCATCAAAAAATGGCGGCGCTGCTACAGGCTAACCGATAGCGCGGGCGGGCTGAACCATCACCGATGACACTGCGGCGCGGCTAAATGAAGCGCCGGCAGATCGAGCGGGTGGCATGCAAGTGAAATGGTTCGCCGCGCTGCGGATATGGAGATGGCCGGCGGCCTAATCATGGGGTATGTTGTTTAAGCTGCCATATTTAGTCCGGTATTGGCGCTATACCAAGGGAGTATATGGTAGCCTGCGATCCGGATGCTCGCCGCAGACGGTCAGCGGGCCGCCTCGGCCAATTCCCGCGCCAGCCGGTTATGCCGTTCGCGCAGCACGCCGGTATCCACCGTCGTGCACATCCCTTCGCGCACCACCACGCGGCCGTTGATGATGCTGCAGGCCACATTCGACGGCGTGCAAAACACCAGCGCCGCCACCGGATCGTGCAGCGCGCCGGCGTAGCCGATCTGCCGCAGGTCGAACAGCACCACGTCCGCCGCCATGCCCGGCTTCAGGGCGCCGATGTCGTCGCGGTTCAGCACCTTGGCGCCGCCCAGCGTGGCGACTTCCAGCGCCTGACGCGCGCTCATCGCCGCCGGGCCCGGGCTGTCCCAGTGAGCGACGCGCTGCAGCAGCATCGCCTGCCGCGCCTCGCCCAGCAGGTGAGCGCCGTCGTTCGAGGCCGAGCCGTCGACGCCGAGGCCGACCGGCACGCCGGCATCGAGCATCTTGCGCACCGGCGCGATGCCGGAGGCCAGCCGCATGTTGGAGCAAGGGCAGTGGGCGACGCCGGTATGGGTATGGCCGAACAGCGCGATGCCGGCCTCGTCCAGTTGCACGCAGTGCGCATGCCAGACATCGTGCCCGACCCAGCCGCAATCCTCGGCGTACTGGGCCGGCGTCATGTTGAATTTTTCGCGGCTGTAGGCGACGTCGTTGACGTTTTCCGCCAGGTGGGTGTGCAGCGAGACGCCGAAGCTGCGCGCCAGCAGGGCCGCTTCGCGCATCAGGTCGCGCGACACCGAGAACGGCGAGCAGGGCGCGACCACGATGCGCTGCATCGCGTAACGGCTGGCGTCGTGATAGGTCTCGATCAGGCGCTGCGTATCTTTCAGGATCGCCGCTTCATCCTCGACCACGCGGTCCGGCGGCAGCCCGCCCTTGGACTGGCCGACGCTCATCGCGCCGCGCGCCGCATGAAAGCGCATGCCGATTTCCTGCGCCGCCTCGATGCTGTCGTCCAGCCGGCAGCCGTTCGGGTAAATGTACAGGTGGTCGCTGCTGGTGGTGCAGCCGGACAGCATCAGCTCGGCCATCGCGGTCTGCGTCGAGACCTGGATCATGTCCGGCGTCAGTCCGGCCCACACCGGATACAGATTGGTCAGCCAGTGAAACAGTTCGCCGTCCTGCGCCGCCGGCAGCGCGCGCGTCAGGCTCTGGTACATGTGGTGGTGGGTGTTGATCAGGCCCGGCAGCACGACATGGTGGCGGGCGTCGATGACTTCATCGGCGCTGTGCGGCAGTTCGCTGCTCGCGCCGACCTGTTCGATCACATTGCCGCGGATGAAGACGGCGCCGTCGGCGATTTCGCGGCGGGTGTCGTCCATCGTGACGACGACGGCGGCGTTGCGGATCAGGAGTGTTTTGTCATTGCTTGGTTAGGATTTTTGGAGCTTACCCATGTCGCCCCCGCGAAGGCGGGAGCCCAGTGTCGTTCATGGTTCATGGACAGCGTGCTTAGAAGCAGGCAGTGTAAGACGACGCTGGGGGGAATGCATGCATTCCCGCCTAAACCCGCGGGAACGACAGGCAAAGAGTTAACGTTGTTGCGAAATAGGCAAACCCTAATGAGTTTGCGGCTGGAAATTGCGCAAAAAATCCAGAAAGATCTGCGCCGAAATTTCAGCGTCGTCGGCGGTCATGGTTTCCAGCGGATTGTGGCTGATGCCGCCGTTGCCGCAGCGGGTAAACAGCATCGCGACGTCGGTGATGCGCGCCATCGCCATGGCGTCGTGGCCGGCGCCGGACAGCAGTTCGAAGGCCGGCACGCCGGCGCGTTCGGTGGCAGCCGCCAGTTGCTGCATCAGCCACGGCGCGCACGGTGCGGCGCGCGCGCAGACTGCGCGTTCCACCTTGAGGTCGATTCCGCGCCGGGCGCAGATGGCGTCGATTTCCTGCAGTACGTCGGCGACCGCGGCGTCGCGCGTCGCGTCGTCGGCGGCACGGATGTCGAGCGACAGCCGGCAAGCGCCCGGGATCACGTTGACCGAGCCGTGCGGCACCTGCAACTGGCCGACGGTGCCGACCAGCGACGGCGCCTGGCTGCAGCGGCGTTCGACGTACAGCACGATTTCGGCGGCGGCGGCGGCGGCATCCTTGCGCATCGTCATCGGCGTGGTGCCGGCATGGCTGGCGACGCCGGCCAGTTCCACCAGATAGCGCGAACTGCCGGCGATCGAGGTGACGATGCCGACCGGCAGATTGTGTTGCAACAGCACCGGGCCTTGTTCGATGTGGACTTCGACGTAGCCCAGCAGATTCGCCGGATTACGGCCGATGAACGGAATCCGGCGGGATCGTGGCCCGCCGCTTGCAGCGCCGCGCGCATGGTGACGCCGTCGGCATCGGTCTTGTCCAGCAGGGCCAGGTCGAACTGGCCGATCACCGCATTGCTGCCCAGGAACGTGCTCTTGAAGCGCACGCCTTCCTCTTCCGAGAAGCCGATCACTTCGAGGTGGAACGGCAGCTTCTCGCCACGCTGGTGCAACTGCCGCACCACCGCGATCGGCAGCAGGATGCCCTCGCGGCCATCGTACTTGCCGCCGTTGCAGACGGTGTCGTAGTGCGAGCCGGTGATCAGGGTTTTGGCGTTCGGCGCGTCCGACAGGTAGCGGCCGACCACATTGCCGACGGCGTCGATTTCGACCTGCATGCCGGCATCAGTCATCCATGTTGCCAATTGCGCCGCGGTCTTGCGGTGCGCTTCGGTCATGTAGGCGCAGGTCAGGCCGACTTCGTCATCGCTCCAGGCGGCCAGAATTTCCGCCCGTTGCATGATCTCGATGCCCAACTGCGGCGTCAAGCCGAGCAGGTCGTTGAGGCGCAGTTCGGCGATGCGGTGGATCTGGCGCAGGCATTCCGCCATCTCGTCGGCTGGCTGGCTTTTCAGGCGCCGGGCGAAGGTCTCGATGATGGCGCTGCGCGCAAGGCCCTGTCCGTCCGCGTCCCTTGACCGCGAGAATGAAGGGAAAGCCGAAACGCTTGTTGTAGTCGGCATTCAGCTTTTGCAGCGTGGCGAATTCCTCGGGGCTGCACTGGTTGAGGCCGGCCTTGGCCTGTTCGCCGGTCGATTCGGCGGTCAGCTGGCCGGCGATGGCTGCCTTGCCGGCCAGTTCCGGGTGGGCGCGGACCAGGCTCAGCTGCTGCTCGCGGCTGGCATTGGACACGACTGCCTGCAGCGCCAGTTTCAGCGCGCTGGCGCTGGCAAACGGGCGGCGCGCGGCGGCACACTCGGGGATCCACGGCGAATGTTCGTAAATGCCGTGCAGCGCTTCGGTGAATGCCGTGGTGTCGCCGTTATTCAGGTGGTCTAGTGTCGTCATGTGATGGCAGCGGGTCCCACCCGCCGCTGTTTTTCCGTTTGATCGAGCAGGAGTGGGACTCCTCCCATTGCGCGTGCTGTTCTGCGTTACCGCACCGGCTTCAATGCTCCGGGCTTTGTGCTGCCGCCAGCCTATTTTGCCGGACTTCAAGCGTGTCGCCCTTGCCGTTGAAGAACAGATTCAGCAGCACTGCCATGATCGAAGTCAGCAGGATACCGCTATGCAGGATGGTCGACAGGTACGACGGCATGAATTTGAAAAAAGTCGGCGCCACCAGCGGAATCATGCCGACGCCGATGCTGATGGCGACGATGAACAGGTTATTGCGATTATGGTTGAAATCGACATTGGCCAGGATCTTGATGCCGGTTGCCGCCACCATGCCGAACATGACGATGCCGGCGCCGCCCAGCACGAATTGCGGGATCGAGGCCGCGATGAACGCCATCTTCGGAAACAGGCCGAAGGCGATCAGGATTACGCCGGCGGCGACGCAGACGAAGCGGCTCTTCACGCCGGTGACGCCGACCAGGCCGACGTTCTGAGAAAACGAAGTGTACGGAAAGGTATTGAAGATGCCGCCGACGACGGTGCCCAGTCCATCCACGCGCAAGCCCTTGGCCAGGTCCGCGCTGTCGATCTTCTTGCCGGTCATGTCGGCCAGCGCCAGGAACATGCCGGTCGATTCGACCATCACCACGATCATCACCATGCACATGCCGAGCGTGGCGCCGAGATCGAAGGTCGGCATGCCGAAGTGGAACGGCCGGATCATTTCAAACCAGGCCGCCTCGCCCAGGCCAACGAAGCTGACCCGTCCCAGCCCGAGGGCAATCACGAAGCCGATCACCAGTCCCAGCAGCACCGCGATGTTGCTGATGAAGCCCTTGGCGTACTTGGTGATCAGCAGGATCGCGATCAGCACCAATAGTGCGACGCCGAGGTTTTCCAGCGAGCCGTAGGAGGGATTGGGCACCGTGGTCAGCACGCCATCCACCAGTTGCTTGATGGTCGGCTGGCCGCCGGCGGCCCAGTTGATGCCTACTCCCATCAGCGAGATGCCGATGATGGTGATGATGGTGCCGGTGACCACTGGCGGAAAGTAGCGCACCAGGCGGCTCATCAGGGGCGCGATCAGCAGGCCGAAGATGCCGGCCGCAATCACCGCACCGTAAATGCCGAGGATGCCGAGGTCAGGCTGGCCCGCCATCGCCACCATCGGTCCTACCGCAGCAAAGGTGACGCCCATCATCACCGGCAGCCGGATGCCGAATTTCCAGATGCCGAGCGACTGGATCAGGGTCGCGATGCCGCAGCAGAACAGATCGGCGCTGATCAGGAACGCGATCTGCGTTTTCGGCAGATGCAGCGCGCCGCCGATGATCAGCGGCACTGCAATGGCGCCAGCGTACATGACCAGCACATGTTGTATGCCGAGCGCGAACAGCTTTCCGGCAGGTAGTATTTCGTCTATGGCTTCCGTGGTGGTCGTCATATCGTCTCCAGTGTTGAATTTTTATAGTGTCCATCTGCAAACTACAAATCAGTGTTTCACTGTGCCTCAGTGTCCTCCCAGCATGATTCGTATATAACCGATCATATAGGCGCAAACCGCTGTCGATATATGATTTGGCGAATACGGCTTTTCAACTTGATGATATAGGCGGAGCGATGGGAAAACTGAGTACGCATGTGCTGGATATGACGCAGGGGAAGCCCGGCGCTGGCGTTGCGATTGAGTTATACGTGGTCGAAGGCGGCGCGCGCCGCTTGCTGAAAAAAGCAGTTACCAATGCCGACGGCCGCTGCGACGCGCCGCTGCTGGAGGGCGAGGCGCTGGCTATCGGCCAGTACGAACTGGTGTTTGGCGCCGGCGACTATTTCGCGCGTCAGGGCGTGGCCTTGCCGACTCCGCGCTTCATCGATCGCGTCACGCTGGCGTTCGGCATCGCCGATCCGGCGCAGAATTATCATGTGCCGCTGGTGGTTTCGCCGTGGGCGTATTCGACTTACCGCGGCAGTTGAGCGCGTCGCGGCCTAAGCGCTGACCAGTGACTTGGTGGCAGCGCTGACCAGGTCGCGCAGCCATTTGTGTTCGGTCGCCTGGTGCACGCGCTCGTGCCATAGCTGGTAATAGCGGATCGGCGGAAACTTGAGCGGCGAGACGAAACTCTTCAACGGCAGGATTTTTTCGTAAAAACGCAAAAATTGCGTGCCGGTGGTCAGCACCAGGTCGGACTGCGTCAGCATGTACGGGATCAGGTTGAAGTAAGCCGATTCCACCATCACGTTGCGGCGCAGGTTCTGGCGCTCCAGCCAGGCGTCCAGCAGTCCGCGGTTGCCGCGCACGAACGGCGAGGGCGCGATGTGCGGCAGCGCCAGATAGTCTTCCACCGTCATCGCATCGGCTTCGGTGCGCTTGGCATAGGGGCTGTCGGCGCGCATGATGCAGATGAGCGGGTCTTCGAACAGCTTGGACAGGTGCAGATGCTGCGGCGGCTCGTCCCAGTTGGCGATCACCAGGTCCAGCTCGCCGTCGGATAGCAAGCGCGCGTAATCGACTTCCGGCCCGAGGCCGTGGATGACGACCCGGCTTTTGGGCGATTCGCGCCGGATGCGCGCCACCACGGCTGGCAGGAACTGGCAATCGAGGTAATCCGGCGCCGCGATCTGGAAGGTGCGCGCTTCGTCTTGCGCCACGAATGGCAGCTTGCGCACGAACAGGCGCTCGGTTTCGTCGAGGATGCGCTTGGCCGGTTTCAGCAGGCTTTCGCCGTGCTGGGTCGGAATCATGCCGCGCGCGCCGCGCACCAGCAGCGGGTCGCCGGTCAGCTCGCGCAGCTTGCGCAGCGAAGCGGAAATCGACGGCTGCGGCTGGTTCAGCTTCAGCGCCACGCGCGAGACGTTTTTCTCGCACAGCAGCATGTACAGGATGCGAATCAGGTGGATATCGAGATGATCGGGCAGGCTGGCCATGGCAAATTATATGGATGCGAGTATGTTGAATATACTCTGGCTTCAATGAATTACGCTACCGGGAAGTTTATCTTGCAAGTCATTGTCGGCAATCATCGCCGAGATGGACCGTCTCCTGCCACGCCGTCCGGCCGCAGGCGCGCTTGAATCAAGAGGAATGCATGGAAGCTTTGTGGCTATCGTACGGTGTCGAATGGGCGAACCTGCTGGTGCGCTGGCTGCACCTGATCACCGGCATCGCCTGGATCGGCGCCTCGTTTTATTTCATCTGGCTCGACAACTCGATCAAGCCGCCGGCGCCCGGTTCCGAGCTGGAAAAGAAAGGCGTGGCGGGCGAACTGTGGGCGGTGCATGGCGGCGGCTTCTACCATCCGCAAAAATACCTGGTGGCGCCAAAAGAGCTGCCGGCCGAGCTGCACTGGTTCAAGTGGGAAGCCTACTCGACCTGGCTGTCCGGCTTTGCGCTGCTGTTCATCGTGTACTACTTCAACGCCAAGGCGATGATGATCGACAAGTCGGTGGCCGACCTGAGTTCGTGGCAGGCGATCGGCATCGGCATCGGCACGCTGATGGTCGGCTGGCTGGTGTATGACCAGCTGTGCAAATCGACGCTGGGCCGGCATGAAGGCTGGCTCGGGCGTGGCGATGTTCGTCTTCATCGTCGCCGTCGCCTGGCTGCTGTCGCACCTGTTGAGCGGGCGCGCCGCCTACATCCACGTCGGCGCGATGATCGGCACCATCATGGTGGCCAACGTTGCGCATGTGATCATTCCCGGCCAGCGCAAGCTGGTGGAAGCGATGCGTGCCGGCCAGACGCCCGATCCGGTGTACGGCCAGCGCGGCAAGCAGCGCAGCGTGCACAACAACTATTTCACGCTGCCGGTGCTGTTCATCATGATCAGCAACCATTACGCGATGACCTACAACCATGCCTATAGCTGGCTGGTGCTGGCGGCCATCATGGCGGCCGGGGTGCTGATCCGGCACTTCTTCAACCTGCGCCACAAGGGCCGTCTGGCCTGGGGTTATCCGGCGGCCGGAGTGTTGCTGCTGCTGATCGTGGCGGCAGCGATCGCGCCCAAGCCGTTGCCGCCAGCGCCAGCTGGCAACAGCGGCGTGGCGTCGGGCGCAGCGGATTTTGCGCGGGTGCAAGCCATCATCGATCAGCGCTGCGTGTCCTGCCATTCGGCGACGCCGAATCAACCCGGTTTTGCCACCGCGCCGCTGGGCATGATGCTGCAAACGCCGGAACTGATTCACCAGCACGCGGCGAAAATTTATCAGCAGGCGGTGCAATTGAAGTCGATGCCGATTGGTAACCTGACACAGATGACCGATGAAGAGCGAGCCGTGATTGGCGCCTGGTTCGCGGCCGGGGCGAAGTAGGTCTGCTTGTAAATAGAGCTTGTCGTTCCCGCGCAGGCGGGAACCCAGTGTCTTTGTTCGTCAGATGACAAAAACGATCGCAAACTGAAATACTGCATTGTTGAGATTTTCAGTATCGTGAAATTAATCGCGGTAAAACGTACGCCGCTAGGTTCCCGCCTGCGCGGGAACGACAGGCAACACATTTCATTTGGAAGCGAGCCAGCCATGACCACCATTTCCATCGACGGTTTCACTCTCACCGCGCAGCAAGTCCTGGCAGTCGCGCGCGACCCTGGCGTCAAGGTCAGCCTGGCCGACTCCTCGCGCGCGGCGCTGAAGGAAAGCCGCGACTACATCGAAGCGACCTGGATGCACGACGACGCGCCGATGATGTACAGCTTCAATACCGGTGTCGGTTTGCTGAAGGACACCCGCGTCAAGGTCGCGCAGATCGGCCTGTTCCAGACGCAATTGATCAAGGCGCACGCGGCGGGCATGGGCGAGCCGTTTTCGGAGCAGGTCAGCCGCGCCACCATGCTGCTGCGCGCCAATGCCTTTGCCAGCAATTATTCGGCGCCGCGGGTCGAGGTGGTGGATCGGCTGCTGGCCTTCATCAATGCCGGCATTCATCCGGTCATGCCGCAAAAGGGTTCGGTCGGCGCCTCCGGCGACTTGGCGCCGCTGGCCTATCTGGGCGCGGCACTGGCCGGCTTCGAGGAAGCCGAAGTCATGTACCAGGGCCGGCGCATGAGTGCGCCGCAGGCGATTGCCGCCGCCGGCATCAGCCCGGTGCAGTTCGAATTCAAGGCCAAGGATGCGTCGGCCATCATCAACGGCTGCACGGTATCGCTGGCGGTGGCGATTTTGGCCGCGGACGACGCCCGCAATCTGTTATCCGACGCCTGTCTGTCGCTCGGCCTGACACTGGAAGCGATGCGCGCCGAACTGGCCGCCTTCGATCCGCGCATCCACCAGGCGCGCCCGCACAAGGGCCAGATCAAGAGTGCCACCATCATCCGCAACTTGCTGGCCGGCTCGACCCGCGCCACGCACGCGGCGCGCGCGGTGCAACTGCCGCAAGAGTCGCGCCGTACCGATATTCCGTACACGCCGCGCATCCAGGACGTGTATTCGCTGCGCTGCGCGCCGCAGGTATACGGCCCGGTGTTCGACGCGCTGGATTACATCGACACCATCGTCGGCACCGAAATCAATTCCGCCACCGACAATCCGCTGATCTTCGGCAAGGATGGCGGCGGTTTCGAAATCATCTCGGGCGGCAATTTTCATGGGCAGTATCTGGCGCAGGCGATGGATTTGCTTGCGATATCCGTCGCCGATCTTGGGAGTATCTGCGAGCGCCGGATCGCCCGACTGATCGATCCGAGCTTGTCGTGGGGCTTGCCGCGCAACCTGATGTCCGGCATCGCCGGCGTCAACACCGGCTACACGGTGGTGCAATGCTCGATGAGTTCGCTGGTGATGGAAAACCGCACGCTCTGTACGCCGGGTAGCGTCGACAGCATCCCGGCCAAGGGCAACAGCGAAGACCACGTCTCGAACTCGACCTGGTGCGCGCGCAAGGCCGCCACCGTGGTCGCCAACACCCAATACATCGTCGGCGTCGAAATGCTGCTGGCGGCGCAGGCGCTGACCATGACTGAAGACCTGCTGCCCGGCTTCGTGCTGGGGCAGGGCACGCAAGCGGCGTACGACGAAGTGCGGCGCCAGATCCCGGCCAGCCTGGACGGCGACCGCTGGTTCCACGATGACATCGCGGTGGCGCATTCGTTTGTCACCAGCGGCTCGGTGCGGGCGGCGGTCGAACAGAAAATCGGGAAATTTGTGTGAGACTGCTCGCGACGAGCCAACTGGCTGACGCCCTCATATAGCCGGCGCAAGCGGACTGCAAAGCCCGCAGTCATGGCCCGTAAGAGCCATGTCAACGTGTTGGCCGACTTTTACCCCTTGTTGGCCGTTGCGACTGCGTCGCCTGTTCCGCGCAGTCTCGATCGAGCAGCCGCCTTGGCCAGCTATGCGGTGGGTTTAAGTCGTTGCATCTCGATGGGGGCGCGCCGTGATTCGATTGCATCATTTAGCAGTTCCAGGCGATCCTGGCCCCAAAATGGTTCGTCGCGGTAAAAATAGAAAGGCGCGCCAAACAACTGGCGATCCGTTGCTTCCCGGGTGAGGGCAGCTTCCTGGGTACGCAGCGCGCCATCCTCGGCTCGCGCCAGCAGGCGGCGGCCATCCAGGCCGTTTGCATCCGCAAGTTCAACCAGGGTATCCGGATCGGCGATATCGAGTTCGTCGGCCCAGACGGCACGCAATCCGGCATGCACAAAATCGCTAACCTCTTGTCCTTCCCGTAATGCGGCCAGCAGCAGGCGATGGCCGAGCGAAGGGTCGGCCGGATAAAACCTGGGGTGCAGCTTGAGATCAATGTTGCGAATATCCCGCCACCGCTGCATCTCGACCAGGCGATATGCCTGGCGCTGGAGCGGCCGCTCCTTCACGGGTTTGCCGCCACCGGCGGCGAAAACCGCCATCAGGTCGATCGGTTTGTAAATGACTTCGGCCTCGTGCGTCTTGACCAATTCGCGGAAGCGCAGGCTACCGACGTAAGACCATAGGGAGATAAAGCTGAAGTAGTAGTCGATGCGAGGATGGTGCGTGCTCATGTGAAGCCCTTTTTGCATATCTGAAGTTTTGTGGTTTATGTGCCCAAGTAGGCCGTACGGACGACGGGATCGTTTCTCAGCACAGCCGTTGCCCCTTCCGCAACTGTTCGTCCCTGATCCAGAACGTAGCCCCGATGTGCCAAATCGAAAGCGGTGGACACGTCCTGTTCGACGATCAGGAGGCTGGTTCCATCCGTATTGATCTTGCGTAGCGTTTGCACCAGTTCCTGAACGATTTTTGGCGCCAGGCCCAAAGAAAGCTCATCGATCAGAAGCAGGCGTGGCGCTGCCATCAGGCCGCGGGCAATGGCGCACATCTGCTGCTCGCCGCCGGACAAGGTGCTGGCATCCTGGTAACGGCGTTCTGCCAGCCGCGGGAAAAGGCCGTAGACCCGCTGCAGATCGCGCTGCACAGCAGCCCGGCCATCGACGCGGCGATACGCCCCGAGCAGCAGGTTTTCATGGACCGAGAGCCCGGCAAAGAGGCGGCGACCTTCGGGAACATGAGCGATGCCTGCCTCAACCAGTTCGGCCGTGCTGGAGTTTTCAATTCCGTGGCCATCGAAACGCATGTCGCCGTCTTGCGCGGGGATCAAGCCGGACAGCGTGCGCAGCAACGTGGTTTTACCGGCGCCATTGGAACCGACCAGGCACACGATTTCATTGTGGCCGACTTCCAGACTGACATCCCACAGAACCTGGACATCCCCGTAGCCGGCTTGCAGCCGCGTCACCGTCAACAATGGTGTAGTCATATGAGCGCCTCCTGCCCATGCCCGGTATATCTCTTGCCCAGATAGGCTTCCTCCACTTTAGGATCCCTCACTACCTGGCCCGGATCGCCGTCGGCGATCAGTTGTCCGTGATGCAAGACCATGACGCGCGTGCAGGAACGCATCACCACCTTCATCAAGTGTTCGACCAAGACGATCGTGACGCCGCCGGCCGCGATCGACTGGATCAACTCCAGCGCATGATCGACTTCAGCTTGATTCAGCCCCGCATTGACTTCGTCGAGGAATAGCAGCTTCGGTTGCAGCGCCAGGCTCTTGGCCAGTTCAAGCCGTTTGCGGCTGGCCAGCGTCAGCGATGCTGCAGGCTTGCCGGCTTGGGATGCCAGCCCGCAAAATGCGAGATGCGCGTGTGCTGCTTCGCGCGCTTGGGCGGGAGTGGCCGCACCGCCGGCAAAGAGTGCAGCGGCAGCGACGTTTTCCTCCACCGTCATGCGCGGGAAAGGCTGCACGATCTGAAAGGTCCGTGCAATCCCCAGCCTGGCGATCTGGTCCGGCCTCAGTCCTGTCAGAGCGCGGTCGCCATAGCGTATTTCTCCCGCGACCGGGCGATGCACGCCGGTAATGGCGTTGACCAGCGTGGTTTTTCCGGCGCCATTTGGGCCAATCACGCCGACGATCTCTCCGGCATGCAGCGCGAAACTGAGCTTGTCCAGTGCGACGACTCCACCGAAGCGCTGAGTGACGTCCTTCAGGGTCAATAAGGCGCTCATGATTTCGTCCCCTTTCGTGGAGGCATCTTGAAGGTCAGCCAGCGCGTCAATCCGGAGCGACGCAGGCTGCCCATTCCGCCGGGCAGGAAGAGCACCAGCACGACCACCAGTACGCCCAGCAATCCGGCATGAAACTCCAGGACGTTGCGCCATAAGACTTCTTCCAGGCCCAGAAAAACGATTGCCCCTGCCACCGGTCCGAATACTGTGCCGACGCCGCCAATCATCGCCATCAGGATGGGTTTGACCGAAAGCAGGATGTCGTAGACGTCGGTGGGATCGATATACGTAACCCACGACGCGTAAACCGCACCGGTGGCGCCGGCGATCACTCCGGAGAGCGCAAAGGCCATGACTTTTGCACGGTGCGTATTGACGCCGATGACCATTGCCGCATCCTCGTTCTGATCTATGCAACGCAAGGCCCAGCCGAGCCGGGAGCGGTCCACCTTCCATGTGACCAGCTGCCCGGCGACCGCCATCAACAACATTGCCGCAAAATAGAAAGCCGCCTGGCGATCGACGCCTCCAAGGGACAGCAGCGGCAGATTGATTCCCATGCCTCCACCGGTGAGACCGGTCCAGGCATTGGTCATTTCACGCAGCACATCGGCTACCACCAGGCTGGCAATCGCAAAGTAATGGCCGCGCAGGTGCAGGATGGCGCCGCCCAGCAATCCCGCAAACACGGCTACCAGCAAGCCGGCGGCGGGCCAGGCCCACATGAAAGCCAGTCCGTGGACTTGCAGAACCCCTGAGGCGTACGCCCCGAGACCAAAGAACGCCGCCGTAGCAAACGACGGATAACCGGCATAACCGCCGATCAAATTCCATGACAAGGCCAGAGCCGAATACATGCCGACGGTCGTGGCGAGGCGAAGAACATAGTTGTCGGCTGTGACTGCCAGTGCCGCCACGGCCAGCAGGCCGATGAGGACGGAAAAAAGAACGCGCCAGTTCATTGGAACCCCCTGCGGCCGAGCAGTCCCGAGGGCCGGAACATCAACAGCAATATCAGGAGCAGGAAGGACAGCGTCAAGGCGTGCTCGGGGCCCAAAGCCAGGGTGCCGAAGCTTTCGATGATCCCCAGGCCGAAGCCGCCGATCACGACTCCGGGCACACTACCCAAGCCACCCAGAACGCAAATGACGAAAGCCTTTCCCAGGTACCCGCTCGATGCCATGGGCGAAATCGGGAAGATGGCGGACAGCAGCGCACCCGCCGAACCGGCCATGAAGGCCCCCAGTCCGAAGGCGAGCGCATAGGTTCCTTTGACATCGATGCCCATCAGCGCGGCGGCTTCGCGGTCCATGCGCACGGCAACGATGGCACGGCCAAACTGCGTACCGCGCAGCAAGAGCCATAACCCGGCCACCAGGGACAAGCCGATACCGGTTGCCAGCACGCGATCGACAGGGATCATCAAGCCGCCCAGTTCTATGATTCCCAGCGGCGGATCGAAAATGATTTTTCGGAAATCGGCCTGAAAAAACTTCAGCATCAGGTTGTCGAGCAGGAGGTTCAGTCCGAAGGTGAGCGTCAGGGTAATGAGGACGGGATGTCCCATGACGCGGTTGACGGCGATGCGCTGTAAAAAATAACCGACGAAGAACAGCAGCGCACCCGCTATCGGCGCAAACACAAAAGGGTTGATCTGGAATGTCTGGTGAGCGAAGAAGGCCAGGTAGGCGCCGAGCACCACCAGGGAGCCATGCAGAATATTGATGATATTCAGCACCCCCCACACCAGAGAAAAGCCCGCTGCTATGCAGGCATACAGGCCGCCCAGGGCTAGGCCGTTCAAAAGAACTTGTAGGTAAATCACGTAGTCATCCGAAGAGAGTCAAAAAGGCGGAGGGCCGACGCCTTCCGCCAAAACTGGAGAGTTGCCGAATTAGCGGGAACCGCTCACTTTGAGTTCGCTGGTTGCGATACTGGTCGGATACACCGCCGTTACCTTGCCATCCTGGATTTGATATACGGGCGGAATATACGAATCGGCCATTCCGCTCGGGCCAAAGGAGACCGGCGCAAAGAAGGTGTTGAATCCGCCCTTTTTCAGCTCAGCCCGCACAGCATCCCGGCTGGTGCTGCCGGCGCGCTCGATGGCTTGCTGAAGAATCACCCCCACGGCGGCACCGGAAGCCTGCGTGAAATCGGGTTCGCTGCCGAATTTTTTGCGGAACAACTCGACGAATTTTTGCGTCGAGCCAAATACGTCGTCGCTCTTGTATTTCAGGACCGGATGGAACCAGCTAGCCGTGGTGACGTTCTCGGACAGCGGGCCGACTGCCTTGGCCCATTCGTCGTAGGCCGGGCCATTGATCATCGTCAGTATCCGGGGCTCGATGCGCAGATCGGCGAGCTGTTTGCGCACCAGGATCAGGTCGTTGATGTAGCCGGTGATGATGATCCAGTCGGGTTTGACCGTCGCCATCTTGGTCAAGGAGGCTGCGTGATCGAGCGTGCCGATCGCGTAGCGCTCAAAATAACCGACCTCAAGACCACGCTTCTTGGCGGACTTCTCGAATTCATTTGCCAGAGACAAGGGGTAAAGATCGTTGCGCGCCAGAATGGCGACGCGCTTGGCCTGAGGAAGCTTTGTCTGCACCAGCGTTGCGATCGGCTCCGTCAGGCTGCTGTTGTCGGTGTAGAGGCCGAACAGGTTCTTGTAGTTTTGATCGAATACTTCCGCCGAAGAGGCGCTCGACGCAATCATCGGTATGTTGTTTTTCTCGGCCACCGTGCTCGCGGCTTTGGCTGCGCCGGAGCCGAAGGGGGAAAACAGGAAATCCACCTTGTCGTGGCTAATCAGCTTTTCGGCCAGTTGCACCGCCTTGGGCGTGCTCGACTGGTAATCATAGAAACGCAGCTCCACTTTGCGCCGGTCTTTGCCAAGCTTGACGCCGCCTTGCGCATTGACTTGTTCGAGCCATAGTTCATAACCCTGGCGCAGCTTGGTTCCCTCAGGCGCCAGCGCGCCGGTAAGCGGTAGCGGGGCACCAATGAGCACGGTTTTTTCAGCGGCCAGACTGACGGTGAACACGAGCAGGGCTGCAATGCAAGCCGCAGGCTTGAACAAACGGGGAAGGCGAGACAGAAGCATGGTGACGACTCGGTTTGTGGAAAAGCACACGAGTCTACCTATGCATGAGCGTTTCTCTAACGTATCTTATTGCATTTGTATATGCGGTTTTCGCATGTGCACGCCTGCATGGGTTCTTGCGAATACCGTTCTACGATGAGCGATGCGGTACCTGCTTGTTCCTGCGAGACGGTTTGACCGCCGGCCTATCGCGGCCTGGGTCAGCCGGCGCGGACGGATACGGCTTTATCCGAGCGGGTTTGAGCTGGCAGTGCTTGGCGCTCGTTTCGCCAGGCGCCATCAGCGCAGCCCTCTGGTCCCAGATTCCACAGCCAATTACATGGAGTATGCTGTATAAGCGCAAATTTAATGCCGGGAAGAGAGTGTATGTGAATGGAGTATATTGTTCTTGAGTCAGCTCTTGAGTGAGAATGGATCATCCATAGTCGGAGCAAACCGTTGCTGAAGCGCCTACCGCTACGCGCAGCAAAAACATGCTCGGCGTTAACAATTCTTCGTATAATTCCTCCGGTTCGCAGTTTCTTTACTGTCTTTTTCCTCGATCCTGCCGGAGTCCTTGCATGCATCCTGCCTCGTCCTATTCCGTTCGCCTGCAGCGCCTGGCACTGGCCTTGCTGCTATTGACGCTCGCCGGCTGCGCCAGCATGTCGAAAGAGGAATGCCTGACCGCGGACTGGACTGAAGTCGGCATGCGCGATGGCCAGAACGGCCAGCCGCGCGCGACTTTTGCCAGTCACGTCGAGGCCTGCCGCGAAGCCGGCGTGGTGGCCGACCAGCGGCAATACATGGCGGGCTGGGAGCGCGGCATACCGTATTACTGCACGCCGGAAAACGGGCTGGAAGTCGGCCGCCGTGGACGCTCCTATTCCAGCGGCACGTGTCCGGCGATGCTGGAGCCAGCGTTTCGTTTCCGCTACGAACGCGGCTATGAAATCTATCGTGCGCAACAGGAAATCAACCGTCTCGATTCCCGCCTGCGCGACAAGCAGCGCAAGCTGGACGAATCCAAGGACGACAGCGCCAAGCGCGCGCTGCGCAATGAATTACGGGATATCGATAGTGACTTGCGGCGTGCCCGCGACCGCCTGCGCGAGGCCGAGTGGCGCGCGTACCGCTAGTTCCACTGAGCGCTGCTCAGGCCGCTCGCCGGTGCACCAGCCGGCCGGCCGCATAGGTCGCGGCCACCGTCCGGTCGTCGCCCAGGATCGCCAGCGCAAACAGCAATTCCTCCAGGCTGTCGGCGCGCTGCGTGCGGCGCGCCAGCAAGGGCGTCGCCTGCGGATCGAGCACGATGAAGTCGGCTTCCGCGCCGGCCACGAAATTGCCGATCGTCCCTTCCAGCCGCATGCTGCGCGCGCCGCCCAGGGTCGCCAGGTAAAACATGCGCAGCGCCGGCAGGTGAGTGCCGCCCATGCGCGCCACCTTGTGGGTTTCGTTCATCGTGCGCAGCATCGAAAACGCGGTGCCGCCGCCGACATCGGTGGCGATCGACAGGCCGACCTGCGCACTATCGGCGCGTGCAAAATCAAACAAGCCGCTCCCTAAAAACAGGTTCGACGTCGCGCAAATCGCGATCGACGATCCGGTTTCCGCCATCCGCGCACGATCGGTGTCGTCCAGCCAGATGCAGTGACCGTACATCGAGCGCGGACGCAGCATGCCGTAGCGCTCGTACACGTCCAGATAGCTGCGCGCGGCGGGGAACAGCTGCTTGACCCAGGCAATTTCGTCGGCGTTTTCCGCCACGTGGGTCTGCAGGTAGACATCGGGATAAGCCGCCGCCAGTTCGCCGGCCAGCTGCAGCTGCGCTTCGCTGGAAGTCGGCGCGAAGCGGGGCGTGATCGCGTACAGTTGGCGTCCGCGTCCATGCCATTTCTTGATCAAGGCTTCGCTGTCGCGGACGCCGCCTTCGGCCGTGTCGCGCAGGAATTCCGGGCAGTGGCGGTCCATCAACACCTTGCCGGCCGCCATGCGCAGATTGCGGGCCTCGCTTTCCGCAAAAAAAGCGTCGGCCGATTCCGGATGCACGCTGCAATACACCATCGCGGTGGTGGTGCCGCAGCGCAGCAGCTCGTCCAGGAAAAAGCTGGCCACTTCGCGCGCGTGTTCGGTATCGCTGAATTGGCGCTCAATGGGGAAGGTATAAGTGTCCAGCCAAGGCAGCAAGCCGGGTGCCGGCGAGGCGATGATGTCGGTCTGCGGAAAGTGCAAGTGGGTATCGATGAAGCCCGGCACGATCAGTTGCCCGCGATAGTCGTGAATTGGCGTGTCCGGCGCCAGCGTCGGCTTGAGCTGGGCATAGTCGCCGGCGGCCTGCACGCGTTCGCCAGCGACGATCAACAGGCCGTCTTCGTGCCAGTGGTGGGCGGCGGCATCCCGTGCGGGGTCGGCGTGAAAATGCAGCAGGCTGGCGCGGTAGGCTTGCAGGGGCTTGGTGCTGGAACTGTTCATCGGCTGGGTTGGTCCTGATTCAAAAAAGGTCTAAGGAGCGCTTGGGTAGCGCGGGTAGGGGCGAAGCGCGCGGTCCAGCGCTGCCGTGTCGGCGAGCGGTCTAGCGCGCCGCCGATTGTAGGCCGTGGCTGCCGGTTTCGATTTGCTGAGCGGCTTCCCATACTTGCAGCAGCTGCGCGGCAACCGCCACCGCGATCACCGCCGGCGCCTTGCCGCCGATGCCGGCAATGCCGATTGGGCAAGTGATGGCGGCCAGCTGGCGCTCGGAGAAGCCATGCGCGCGCAGCCGCCGCTCGAACTGCAGCCGCTTGCTGTGCGAGCCGATCAGGCCGAGCCAGCCGGCATCGTCGCGCCGCAAGATCGCTTCCACCAATTCCTGGTCCAGCGGATGGCTGTGCGTCATGACCAGGAAATGCGAGCCGGGCGCGGCATCGTCGATCAGCGCCTGCGGCGTGTCGGTGATTTCGATCCGTGCATTGGCCGGCACATCCGCCGGGAACATGTCGTCGCGCTGATCGATCCAGGTCACGTGGCAGGGCAAGTCGGCCAGCGCGCGCACGATCGCGCGACCAACGTGGCCGGCGCCAAACAGGTACAGATGCGCGCGCCAGGCCAGGCACGGATCGAGCAGCCAGCGGCTGCCGTTTGCGGCTTGCAGGACCTGGCAGGGCGCTTGCGGGTCGAACGATGACAGTTCCGGCAGCGCTGCGGATGCAAAGGCTGGCCAGGATTGCGGCAATAGCCGTGTGCCGTCGCGCTCGCACAGCAGTGGCGCCAGCGGCAGATCCAGCGCGCTCAGGCGCCAGGTGTCGGCGCGCGCCTGCCAGCGCTGCTGCAATTCCTGCACATAGTTGCCGGAACTGGCATCCAGCCGCTCGAAGGCCAGATGCACCACGCCGCCGCAACATTGGCCGAGGCTGGCGGCCAGCGGAAAGCGTTCCAGCCGGCACGCCGCTGCAGCTGGCATCGAGAGGTCCAGCATTTCGCGGGCGATTTCGACCGCACGCAATTCCAGGTGGCCGCCGCCGATGGTATCGAACTGCTGTCGGGCGGTGACCACCATCTTGGCGCCGGGCTCGCGCGGACTGGAGCCGCGCACGGCGGCGACAGTCACCAGCACCGCCGCTTCAGTCTGGGCCTGCGTCAGCGCGCTCAACCAGTGTTGCATGGCAGTCGCTCGCAATGCGCTAGGCCACCGCGGCAGCGGTCGTGCCGGCGCCAGCCGTCGCCTCCGCCCGCATACCGTTGGTGCCGGCAGCGCGCAGCGCTTCCACCGCGTTCAGGATTTCCTCGCTGGTGGCCGGCGCGTTCAGTGGCGGATTGAGGCGGTAATCGGCGACGCTGGCAATCGCGTCGCGGATGGCAAAAAACACCGAGAACGGCAGCAGCAGCGGCGGCTCGCCGACCGCCTTGGAACGATGGATGCTGTCGGCGACGTTGCGGTTCTGGTACAGCTGCACGCGGAAATCCTGCGGGCAGTCGGAGATCGCCGGAATCTTGTAGGTGGAAGGCGCGTGCGTGGTCAGGCGGCCAGCGGCATCCCAGCACAATTCCTCGGTGGTCAGCCAGCCCATGCCCTGGATGAAGCCGCCTTCGACCTGGCCGATGTCGATCGCCGGGTTCAATGAACAGCCGACATCGTGCAAGGCGTCAGCGCGCAGCAGTTTCCATTCCCCGGTCAGGGTATCGACCACCACTTCCGATACCGCCGCGCCATAGGCGTAGTAGGAAAACGGGTGGCCGGTCATGCTGGCGGCGTCCCAGTGCAGATGCGGCGTCGCGTAAAAGCCGTCCGACCACAACTGCACGCGCGCCATGTAGGCCTGCCCGACCAGCGTGCGAAACGGGATTGCCTGTTGATTGACATACACATGGTTGTCGGCGAAGCGCACCTGTTCGGCGCTGCCGCCGTATTCGCGCGCTGCGACTGCGGCCAGCCGTTGCCGGATCTGGCTGGCGGCGTCCTGCGCCGCCTTGCCGTTCAGGTCGGCACCGGTGGAAGCGGCGGTGGCCGAGGTATTGGCCACCTTGCTGGTATCGGTGGCGGTGCTGCGCACGGCCGCCAGATCCAGGCCCAGTTCGTGCGCCACCACCTGCGCCACCTTGGTATGGATGCCCTGGCCCATTTCGGTGCCGCCGTGGTTGACCAGTACCGAGCCGTCCAGATAGACGTGCACCAGCGCGCCGGCCTGGTTCAGGTGGGTCAGGTTGAAGGCGATGCCGAACTTGACCGGGGTGATCGCGATGCCTTTTTTCAGGATCGGGCTGGCGGCATTGAATGCACGCGTGGCGGCCCGCCGTTGCCGGTAGTCGCTGTCAGCTTCCAGTTGCGCCACCAGTTCGTGCAAGATGTTGTCTTCGACTTTTTGCAGGTAGGGCGTGACGTTGCGCCCTTCCGTATCGTTGCGGCCGTAGAAATTGATGCGCCGGATATCGAGCGGATCGCGCCCCAGGTTGCGGGCAATTTCATCGATCACGTATTCGATCGCGATGGCGCCCTGCGGGCCGCCGAAGCCGCGGAATGCGGTATTCGACTGGGTGTTGGTCTTGCCGCAAAATGCCGCAATATCGACGTCGGACAGATAGTAGGCATTGTCGAAGTGGCAGACCGCACGGGTTGCCACCGGCCCCGACAGGTCGGCCGAAAAGCCGGCGCGCAATACCATCTCGACTTTCGCTGCCAGAATCCGGCCGGTATCGTCGTAGCCGACTGCGTACTCGTATTCAAAGGCGTGCCGCTTGCCGGTGACCATGAAGTCGTCGTCGCGATCGGCGCGCAGCTTGACCGGCCGTTGCAGGCGCGCGGCGGCCAGTGCGGCGGCCGCCGCCCACAGTGCCGACTGCGATTCCTTGCCGCCGAAACCGCCGCCCATGCGCCGGCATTCGACCGCGATATTGTGGATCGGCACGGCCAGCGCGTGCGCCACGATATGCTGCATTTCGCTCGGATGCTGGGTCGAGCAAAATACCAGCATGCCCCGGTCTTCCTTCGGAATCGCGTAGGAAACCTGGCCTTCCAGGTAAAACTGTTCCTGGCCGCCGACCGCCAGCCGGCCTTCGACATAATGCGGCGCTGTTTCGAAGGCACTGCGAAAATCGCCGCGCTGCAGCCGCAGCGGCGGCAGCACATAAGACTCGGCTTCGTGCGCCGCGCGCGGCGTCAGCACCGCCGGCAAGTCTTGATACTCGATCTTGGCCAGGCGCACGGCACGCCGTGCCAGGTCATGGCTGGCGGCCACCACCAGGAAGATCGGCTGGCCGATGTATTGCACCAGGCCGTCGGCCAGGATCGGGTCGTCATGCAGGATCGGGCCGCAATCGTTGACACCCGGGATGTCCGACGCGGCCAGCACCAGCACGACTCCGGGCGCCTTGCGCACCGCCTCCAGGTCGAGCGCGCGGATTTTGGCGTGCGCCTTGGACGACATGCCGAGCGCCGCATGCAGCGTGCCCTGCAATTCCGGCAGGTCATCGGTATAGAGTGCTTCACCCAGCACGTGCAGCGCCGCCGATTCATGCGGCCGGGCGCAGCCGACTTCGGCCCAGGCGTCCAGTTCGGTTTGTGTCGGGAGTTGTTCAGCCTGCGACTTCATCATGCGTCTCCTTAAATGCTGGCGAACGCGTTGACAGTGGTGTTCGGCAACGGTGCGTCGGTTCGGGTTTCGAGCCAGAAGCGGCGCAACAGATTTTGCGCCGCTTTCATACGATACGCGCTGGAAGCGCGCATGTCGGACAGGGGGGCATAGTCTTGCGCCAGCATCGCGACGGCCGCCTCCAGCGTGGCTTCATTCCATGGCTGGCCATTCATCGCGGCCTCGGCCAGGGGAGCGCGTTTCGGTGTTGCCGCCATGCCGCCGAAGGCAATGCGCGCGTGGCGCACGATCTCATTTTCACCCGCGCCATCGCGCACGAAGGAAAACGCCGCGCATACCGCCGAGATATCCTGGTCGAAGCGCTTGGCCAGCTTGTAGGTGCGGAACTGCAGCTGCGGCAGCGGCAGCGGAACCCGTAGTGCCGCAACCAGTTCGTCCGCTCGCAGATCCTTTTTCTGGTAGGCGAGATAGAAATTTTCCAGCGGCATGCTGCGCTGGCCGTCGCTGCCGTGCAGTACCACCTCGGCGCCCAGTGCGATCAGCCATGGCATCGAGTCGCCGATCGGCGAGCCGTTGGCGACATTGCCGCCCAGCGTGCCGGCATTGCGGATCGGCAGCGAGGCGAAGCGCTGCCACATTTCCGTTAACTGCTCCGGATAATGTCGGCACAGCGCGCGATAGGCGTCGTCCAGCGAGACGCCGGCGCCGATTTCCAGCATGCCGTCGTGTTCGCGCAGGGTTTTCAGCTCGGCCACCTGGCCCACGTAGATCAGCTCGCCCAATTCGCGCAGTTGCTTGGTGACCCACAGGCCGACATCGGTGGAGCCGGCCAGCAACACCGCATCGGGATGGGCGCGGCGCAATTCGAGCAGTTGCGCCAGCGTGCGCGGCGCATGGAATGTCTGGCCATTGTGCGTGTAGAGAAAGGCCGCACTGCGCTGCAAGCTTCGCAGCGGCTGCATGAGCGCGCTGCGGTCGAAGGCCACCGGCGGCAGCTCACCCATGCGCGTGGCGGCATCGATGATCGGGCGGTAGCCGGTACAGCGGCACAGGTTGCCGGACAGCGCATCGTTAATTTCCTTGCGGGTCGGCGCGCCGTTCTTGCCTTCCTGTTGCAGGTACAGTCCCCACAGCGACATGACGAAACCGGGTGTGCAAAAGCCGCATTGCGAACCGTGGCAGTCGACCATAGCCTGCTGTACCGGGTGCAGCGCGCCGTCCGCCTGTTTCAGGTCTTCCACCGTGAACAGCGCCTTGCCGTCCAGCGTCGGCAGCAGCTGGATGCAGGAATTCACCGTTTTCAGTTGCAGCTCGCCGTCGCGCAGTTCGCCCACCATCACGGTGCAGGCGCCGCAATCGCCCTCGGCGCAGCCTTCCTTGGTGCCGGTGCAGTGCAGGTCTTCGCGCAGATGCTGCAACACCGTGCGGGTAGGGGAAACGTTTTCCACCTGCTGGATGCGGCCGCGATAGTAGAAACGGATAGGATCGGACATGAGGTCTCCGTGTTGTTCTAGTTTACTGTCCAGATTAGCACTTGTGGCCTCGCACGCTATAAGCACGCGCCGATAGCAGGCATGCTTGATGACAATGTGGCGTTGCCGGCTTCGGGTGCAGCGGCCGCTACGGCGATCCGATGCGTAGGCCGCATGAAAAACGGCGCCCGCAGGCGCCGTTGGGATGAAGTTGCCGCCGCTTAAAACTTGTGGCGAATGCCGACGCCGAAACTGTTGCCGCTCGACAGGCTGGTGACGCGATCGTTCATGTAGATCGCATACACGTCGGTGCGCTTGGATAGATTGTAGTCGTATCCGAGTGACGCGGTATTGCGGGTGGCACTCGTGCCTGGAACCACATTGTCCGCCTTGGTTTGGGCCCAGGCGGCCAGGACCTTGCCGGCGCCGACCGGTGCGCTGGCGCCGAGCGACCAGGTTTTGAAGTCCTGATTGACGGTATCGACCGAGGTTTTCTGGTAGGTGGCAAACAGCTTGGCAACGTTGAAGTCGTAGCCGCCGCCGACGAACCAGGTCTTCGAGCGGTTTTGCAGCGCCGGTTGCGGATTCGTGAGCTGCGCATTCTCGTAGAACGCGGTCAGCGACAGCGGGCCGTTGAAATACAGCAGGTTGCCGCCGACGTTGTTCTTGCTGTTGTCGCCAGCCTGTTCGCCGAACTGGTAGTGCAGGTTGGCCGACAGGCCGCCGAAGTTCGGCGTCGTATAGATGATTTCATTGCTCCAGCCGGTGTCGGCCGCGATCGTGCTGGGCAAGCCGGAGGTATTGCCGGGGCGGAACATCAGCGGTACGTCCATGTGCAGGATCAGCGGCGCGAAGGTGAACGAATCGCCAAACGGGTTGAACAGGATCGACGGCAGGAAGTTCGGTGCCAGGCCGCGGCCCAGCGTGATCGTACCGAAATTGCCGGACAGGCCGATGTTGGCGTCGCGCGAGAACAGCGTGTCGCCAAAGAATCGCCCTTGGGTGCCGGTATCAGCCTGGAAAAAGCTGGTCAGCGCGAAGTTGGCTTTCAAGCCGTTGCCGAGGTCTTCCGACCCCTTGAAGCCGAACCAGGACGTCGTCATGCCACCGCTGCCGACCACCGCCGCGCTGCCCGGGTCGCCGGCCATCCGCATCGAGCCGGCGAAGGCATCGACTATGCCGCTAACGGTCACATTGGTTTGAGCCAGTGCCGGCGCGGCGAAAGCGCTCGCCAGCGCAGTGGCCAGCAGCAGTTTTTTGACTCGAGGGCGAGCGTGGTGCATGAGATCTCCTCTGAAAGCGGGTTGTTGTAGGCCGGTGCCCCGGCATTGAAATTGTCGTTTGGAATATTTTTTCTGAATCATGCGGCAACATCCCACCGCCAACCATTCTCGTCACGCATACGATCTATATTGCCGTAGCTATAACATCGAGGTCGGTTTGTTTCAGTAAAGCATGATTGTGCAACGGGAAAAGCGCGCAGCAAAGCTCTTTTTGCGGTTCGGCGCTATGATCCGGATTTTTGGAGACACTGGATGCGATCGACCCGAGCCAGCGCTGCGCTGGAACGCTTGAAGCGCCGCAGCGGCGACCAGCGCTATTCGATGGTGCGCAGCGCCGATGGCCTGTTCCATCTGGTGCAAAAAGTCGAGGGAGTGACGACCCGTATCGGCGAGGCCTTGCCGCTGGATGAGTTCGTGCGCTTTGTCGATGCTTTCGGTCCGCAAACGCCGCGCCGTGCCACCAAGGCCGATCTGGCATTCGAAAAGCAGTTGATCAAGAAGTAAGGCGTGCCTGCTCAGGCAGCCGCAAACGGATGCGTCGCGCGCCAGTGGTTGGCGATATCGATGCGGCGCGTGATCCACACGTGATCGTGGCCTTGCACGTAGTCGAGGAAACGCGCCAGCGCCGCGGCTCGGGCCGGACGGCCGGCGATGCGGCAATGCAGCCCGATCGACAGCATTTTCGGCGCGTTCATGCCGGCCGGATCGCCTTCCTGGTACAGCAGGTCGAAGGCGTCCTTCAGGTAATCGAAGAACTGGGTGCCGGAATTGAAACCTTGCGGCGCCGCGAAGCGCATGTCGTTGGTGTCCAGCGTATAAGGCACCACCAGTTGCGGCTGCGTGGTTTTCTGGCCGTCGGCCGTGACGATCGCTACCTGTTCCCAGTACGGCAGGTCGTCCGCATACGAGTCGGCGTCATAGCTGAAGCCGCCATGCTCGACCACCAGCCGCCGTGTATTGGGCGAATCGCGCCCGGTGTACCAGCCGAGCGGCGCGCTGCCGGTCAATTCGCGGATGATCTGCACCGCTTCGGCGATGTGCGCGCGTTCGGTCGCTTCATCGACTTGCTGGTAGCTGATCCAGCGCAGGCCGTGGCAGGCGATTTCATGGCCCAGCTCCAGAAAGGCGGCGACCGCTTCCGGGTTGCGTTTCAGCGCCATCGAAACGCCGAAGATGGTCAGCGGCAGGCGGCGCTGCTCGAACAGGCGCAGCAGCCGCCACAGGCCGGCGCGCGAGCCGTATTCATAGAGCGTCTCCATGCTCATGTGGCGCATGTTGAAGGCTTGCGCGCCGATGATCTCGGAGAGGAAGGTTTCCGATGCCGCATCGCCATGCAGCACGCAGTTTTCGCTGCCTTCCTCGTAATTCAGCACGAACTGCAGCGCGACGCGGGCGCCGTTCGGCCAATGCGGATGGGGCGGCGTGCGGCCGTAGCCGATCAGGTCGCGCGGGTAATTGTGGTAGCTGTGGTTCATCGGAGTTCCCTGCTAAAAATGGCAATCGGCATGACTTCAACGACATGCCAACGCTTGTGTTCTGAAACCCGCTGGTAACACGAAACTCCTGGCCACCAGCGCGGGAAAGAGAGGCGGCGCCGACCTGCAGCGCCGCGCCAGAGCGAATTTCGCAGCAGCTTTCGCGGCGAAATCATGGCACCATAGCGTGTTTCCCGCGATACCGGTTTGCCAGTGCATGGTACGCGCCGGCGGGCACACTGGCATATGATTTATTTGATAAACATGCTCATCACCGGGATATATGAGCAGTTTCTTTTTGCATATCTGCGGATTTATACTACGCATGTCGAATTGGATATATAGCGCGCTGCCGATTTACGGTAAGTTCGGTTCAAAAGCATTTCACTATAAATATAACGAGACATGACAATTCGTCTGGCGCTGCAAAAAATCACCAAGAAATATCCCGCAGTGGTCGCCAACGATGGCGTCGACCTGGTTGTGCAGCCGGGAGAAATCCACGCGATCCTGGGCGAGAATGGTGCCGGCAAATCGACCCTGATGAAGATTATTTACGGCACCGTCAAGCCGGATGCCGGCCGCGTGCTGTGGAATGGTCAGGAAATCAGCGTCGCCAATCCGGCCGCCGCGCGCCAGCTCGGGATCGCGATGGTGTTCCAGCATTTTTCGCTGTTCGATACGCTGACCGTGGCGGAAAACATCGCGCTTGGCCTGCCGTCCGACACCAAATTGAATGAATTGGAACGGCGCATTGCCGACACTGCGCGCCAGTATGGGCTGGAACTGGAGCCGCAGCGCCACGTGCATACGCTATCGGTGGGCGAATGCCAGCGCGTCGAGATCGTGCGCGCGCTGCTGGCCAAGCCGCAATTGCTGATCCTCGACGAGCCGACTTCGGTGCTGACGCCGCAGGCGGTGGAAAAATTGTTCGAGACGCTGCGCCGCCTGGCGGCCGAGGGCTGCAGCATCCTGTATATCAGCCACAAGCTGGATGAAATTCGCGCGCTGTGCCATACCTGCACCGTGATGCGCGGCGGCCGCGTGACCGGCGTGTGCGATCCGCGCGCCGAGACCGAAGCCAGCCTGTCGCGCCTGATGATCGGTTCCGAGCCGCCGGCGATCCGGCACCAGTTGCGCCAGCCGGGGCAGACGATGCTGGCGGTGCGCAAGCTGGCGCTGTCCAAAAGCCACCCGTTCGCCACCGAATTGCGCGACATCGACTTCGATCTGCATGCCGGCGAAATCCTCGGCGTGGCCGGCGTTTCCGGCAATGGCCAGCAAGAGCTGCTGGCCGCATTGTCCGGCGAAGACCCGCGCGCCGCGGCAGACATGATCATGCTGGAAGGCGCTGCGGTCGGACGCCGCAATGCCGCTTGGCGGCGCGCGCGCGGCCTCGGCTTCGTGCCGGAAGAGCGGCTCGGGCGCGGCGCCGTGCCGGACCTCTCGCTGGCGCAAAACATCCTGCTGTCGCATCAGACCAGGCGCACCGTAGGCGGCGGCCTGGTCCGTTTCAAGGCGATCAGCGCCATCGCCGCCGCGATCCTTTCCCGTTTCAACGTCAAGGCCGGCGGCCCGCAGGCGCTGGCCGGCAGCCTATCGGGCGGCAATCTGCAGAAATACATCGTCGGCCGCGAAGTGATGCGCAATCCGAAAGTGCTGCTGGTGGCGCAGCCTACCTGGGGCGTGGATGTCGGCGCCGCGGCCCAGATTCGAGCCGAGCTGGTGGCGCTGCGCGATGCCGGTTGCGCGCTGCTGGTGATTTCCGAGGAGCTGGATGAATTGTTTGAAATCTCGGATCGGCTGGTGGTGATTGCCAAGGGGCGCATGTCACCCTCGATCAAGACTTCGGAGGCCAGCCTGGACCAGATCGGGCAGTGGATGAGCGGCTTGTGGGAAGCAGGCAGCACGCAGCGGGTGCAGGGAGTGGCGCATGTTTAAGCTGGAGCCGCGGGTCGCCCCTTCGGCCTGGATGTCGTGGCTGTCGCCGGTGTTTGCCGTGTTGCTGACCGCCGTATGCGGCGCCATTCTGTTTGCCGCGGTCGGCAAGGAGCCGCTGTCCAGCCTGGCGGTATTTTTCGTCGAGCCGATCAAGGATTTGCGCGGCTGGTCGGAAGTCGGCATCAAGGTCGCGCCGCTGCTGCTGATTTCGGTCGGCCTGGCGATCTGCTTTCGCGCCAACATCTTCAATATCGGCGCCGAAGGGCAGTTCGTGATCGGCGCCATCTGTGCCGGCGCCACCGTGCTGTATTTCGACGACGGTGACAACGGCGGATTTTTCCTGATCACGCTGGCGCTGCTGAGCGGCATGCTGGGCGGCATCCTGTGGGCGGCGATTGTCGCCTGGCTGCGCGACCGCTTCAACGCCAATGAAATCCTGGTCTCGCTGATGCTGGTGTATGTGGCGGAGTTGCTGCTGAGTTACCTGGTGCATGGCGCGCTGATGGACCCGGAAGGCTTCAGCTTTCCGCAATCGAAATTGTTTTCGGACGGCTTCCTGTTGCCGATCGTGCTGGCCAATACCCGGCTGCACTTCGGCATCGTGCTGGCGCTGGCAGCGGCGCTGCTGGGCTGGCTGTACCTGTCGCGCAGCTTTTCCGGCTTCAGGCTGCAGGTTGGCGGCATGGCGCCGCGCGCTGCCTGTTACGCCGGTTTTTCGGCGCGCGGTTCGCTCTGGATTGCCCTATGCGTTTCGGGTGCGCTGGCCGGGCTGGCCGGCGCCTGTGAAGTCATGGGGCCGATCGGCCAGCTGACGCCGTCGGTGTCGCCAGGCTACGGCTTTGCCGCCATCATCGTCGCCTTCGTCGGCCGCCTGCATCCGATCGGCGTGGTGTTTTCCAGCTTCATCATGGCGCTGTTCTATATCGGCGGCGAACTGTCGCAATCGCGGCTCGGGATGCCAAACGCCATCACCGGCGTGTTCCAGGGCATCCTGCTGTTTGCACTGCTGGCGTGCGACGTGCTGATCCACTACAAACTGAGCTGGAGAAAATAATGGATGCGCTGGCACCACTGATTGCGGCATCCATCAACGCCGGCACGCCGCTGATGCTGGCCGCGCTCGGTCTGCTGATCAACGAGAAATCCGGGGTTGTCAATCTCGGCTCGGAAGGGATGATGCTGATGGCGGCGGTGATCGGTTTCGCCATCACCATCCAAAGCGGCAGCGTGACGCTCGGCTTCATTGCCGGCGCGGCGGCCGGCATGCTGCTGGCCGGCTTTTTCGCCTGGATGACAGTCTGGCTCGGCACCAACCAGATCGCCACCGGGCTTGCGCTGTCGCTGTTCGGTGGCGGCGCTTCCGCCTATATCGGCATCGACTATGTCGGCAACAGCCTGCACAACGGCCGCTTCGGGATTCCCTTCCTGGAAGACATACCGTTCTTCGGCACCATGCTGTTCCGCCAGCACCCGGTGGTCTACCTGTCGCTGCTGCTGTGTGTGGCGATGGCCTGGTTCCTGCGCAGTGCGCGCGCCGGCCTGATTCTGCGCGCGGTGGGCGAATCGCCTTCATCAGCCCATGCGCTGGGCTACAACGTGCGCCGTATTCGCCTGGCAGCGCTGCTGTTCGGCGGCGCCTGCTGCGGCCTGGCCGGCGCCTTCATGTCCCTGGTATATACGCCGATGTGGGTGGAGGGCATGGTGGCCGGCCGCGGCTGGATTGCGCTGGCCCTGACCACCTTTGCCACCTGGCGTCCGGCGCGGGTGCTGATCGGCGCCTACCTGTTTGGCGGCATCACGATTCTTACCTATCATATGCAGGCGCTGGGCGTGCCGATCGCCTCCCAGCTATTGTCGATGCTGCCCTACCTGGCAACGATCCTGGTACTGGTACTGATTTCGAGCAATGCCAACTGGATTCGGCTTAACATGCCGGCTTCCCTGGGCAGGCATTTCAATCCAAATACGTAGCTTCGGCATCGTGGCCGGCAACTGCTAATGGGTAATGGCAATACCGAATTGGACTGCGGTACCGGCCTCGTGCCGATACCGGCAAGGCGCCGCTTTCCCCGCTCGGCGTATCTTGCGGTCCGTTTTTTAGTCAAGTGGGAGTTAAACAAAAGGAAAACCATGTCTAGAAAATTCATGCGCGGTGCGCTGTACGCGATGGCGGTGCTGCCGGCTATCGCGCTTTCCCCGGGCGCGGTCGCAGCCGATCCAGCGCCGCTGAAGATCGGCTTCGTCTATGTCAGCCCGATCGGCGAAGCAGGCTGGACCTGGCAGCAGGACATCGGACGCAAGGAAATGGAGCAGGCGCTCGGCAACAAGGTCAAATCGACCATCGTCGAAGACGTGCCGGAAGGCGCCGATGCCGAGCGCGTGATCCGCGACCTGGCGCAGCAGGGCAACAAGCTGATTTTCACCACGTCGTTCGGCTACATGAATCCGACGCTGAAGGTGGCCAAGCAATTCCCGGACGTCAAATTCGTGCATTCGACCGGCTACAAGACCGCGCCCAACGTCGCCACCACCAACTCGCGTTTCTATGAAGCGCGCTATCTGGCCGGCGTGTTGGCGGGCAAGATGACGAAGTCGAATGTGGCCGGCTATGTCGGCGCCTTCCCGATCCCGGAAGTGGTGATGGGCATCAATGCCTTCACGCGCGGCATGCGCAGCGTCAATCCGAAAGCGGAAACCAAGGTCATCTGGGTCAACAGCTGGTTCGATCCGGGCAAGGAACGCGACGCCGCGCTGGCGCTGATCGGGCAGGGCGCCGACATCGTCACCCACCACACCGATTCGACCGCGATCGTGCAGGCCGCCGAAGAAAAGGGCAAGTACGCGGTTGCCTACCATTCCGACATGAAGAAATTCGGCCCGAAAGCGCAGCTGGCCGCCGTGACCCACCACTGGGGCAAGTACTTCACCAAGGAAGCGCAGGACGTGCTGAACGGAACATGGAAATCGGATAGCACCTGGGGTGGCATCAAGGACGGCATGGCGGCGCTGGAAGGCTATGGCCCCGCAGTACCGGCCGACGTCAAGCAATTGGTGCTGGCCAAGCAGGCCGACATCGTGGCTGGCAAGCTGCAACCGTTCGCGGCGCCGATCAAGGATAACGAAGGCAAGGTGCGTCTTGCCACTGGTGTCCTGAGCGATGAAGCCTTGAACAAGATGAATTACTACGTCGAAGGCGTGGCCGGCAAACTGCCGACCAAGTAAGCGGAGCAGGCATGAATGCGGCGGCCACCCTGCGCAGTTCGGCAGGGTGGCCGCAGTGCATTGGAGCGGGCTGCGCCGCTGCACAATCAGGCGGCAACAAGCCGGAAAGCGGGAGTCGCGCCTCATAACCAGGCGCCTTTTTATATACTCCCTATATAGACACTAGTTTTCAGGCTAGAAATATACGATTTATCAACATACTCAGTACATTATTGAATTTCAGAATCTCTAGTGATGTAGCTGTCGTTCCCGTGCCGGGTGCAGTAGGGAGTTCAGTCAGCCTGCCGCCTGCCTGCGAAACGGTTTGCGCTTGCCAGCACCAACTTCTGCTGCAAGGGCGAGCGCCGTGTGCTTCGTCGCTGATCAGCGCACCATTTCATCTGCTCAGGCGTCACATACGTGCCCGGACGCTGCTCCTCAATGTATCGTTTTCCGCTCGCCTCCCGCGAAACGACCAATCACGGACATTCAGCCAGCTGAACAATCGACCGTCCTGAGCGCGCCTGGTAACGCTCTGCGACAGGCGCACGGCTTGGGGATAGCGGATGTTGCTGCGGGATTCCCTGCGTTTTTTGGCGTGCTGGTACGTCACTCGTTGCGGGCAGAAGCAACTGGGGACGCGCGGCTAAAAGGCTGCGGGAACGCGCCGCGGCCGGCCGCTCATTCGTAGGCCGGCAGCCGTCTTTGCTCATCCGCGGAAAAGCGGGTCTGGCGCAACTGCTGCAGCAGCGCCTGCTGATCGACCTGCGCCAGGCCGGCGTTCGACTGTAGCAATCCATTGCGTTCCGCCAGGTAGGCGGCGATGCGATTTTTCCAGGATGCCTCGTCCTGGTCCACTTCTGCCAGCCGCGCCGCCGCTTCCGGCGATAGTGCGGCGGCCCGCATGCGGTAGACGTCGTCGTCGCTGGCGCCTTCGGTGCGCATTTTTTGTGCGGCTTGTTCCAGCCTGACAATCTGAAACGGCACTTCTTTCGCTTCGCGCACAGCGGCCGGCAAGGTGGCGTCCAGCGCCGCCAGTTTTTCCTGTTTTTGCTGCTCGCTGAGGCTGGTGTCCTGGCTGATTTCGAGGCGCGTCAGCGCATCCATGTCATACGCATCGTCGAAGCCGAACATGGCCTCGCTCTCGGCAGCACTGAAAAATTGGCTGCGTGTCCGTTGCATCGCGGTAAACCGCTCCCGCATCGCCTGCAGGCCGCCGCCCGTGGTCTGTGGGTTCTGTTCGACCTCGACCAGGGCGTGCTTGTAGTCCAGATAGCGCCCCAGCAGGCGCTTGGCTTCATTGGCCGCGAGCGGCTTCAGGCGCTGATCCAGCTCCCGCTCGATTTCGGCGCGGATTTCGGCCAGCGATTTTTCACCGATCGCGGCCAGGTAATAATCGAACAAGCGGCGCAATTCGGCATCCACCACGAGCCCCTCGGCGGCATCGGTCTTCAGGTCGCCATCGGGATAGGTGCCTTGCAGCGAACGCACAAACGGAAACAGGTCTTGCTGCGCCGTCGCTGCCGGCGGCGGCGCTGGCGACCTGCCAGTTGAGCGCGATGACCGTCGCCAGCACGGCGGCAGTTGCCGCCGCGCCCCACAGCGCGGCGCTCCTGAGCGTCATCGCCATCGGCTTACAGGCCCATGTTCTTCAGGCGGTTGGCATGCTGGCGATACAGCGTGACCGGATTGGTTTCAAAGATATTCACCAGGCCGATGGTTTGATTCACTTCATCCATGTGATTCATCGCGTAGTCGTCGCGAATCACCTTTCCGAGATGCGTCGAGCAGCTGGCGACCAGGCCGTCGTTCTTGGCGCCGGCAAAGGCAAGCGAAGTCAATGCCAGTGCCGGGTCCATGACGTCCAGCAGGTTGGTGTAGGGCTTTGCGCCGCTCCACGAGAAATAGGAAACGCCGCGCACCTCATAAGCGCCTTCGCCGCAGGCGCTGGTGGGGACGCCGGCCGGATGCGCCGCGTTGAACTTGAGCGAGCCGGTCGTGCTGAGTGAATTTACGGCACCCAGCGAATTTTGCGGTAAGGCCGGCTTGCCCGACACCAGGCTGATGATCGAGGCCAGGCCGTTGGTAACGGATACCAGCACCGCATTTGACAGCGACCCGCTCGGTGCAACCCCCAGCAGCACGTCGGCCACGCTGGAACCCTTGTTGACGCCGCCGACGCTGGTTACCGACGCCACCAGATCCGGCCGCACCGAAGCCACATAGCGAATCGTCGGGCCGCCATGGCTATGGCCGATCAGATTGACCTTGGCCGCGCCAGTGGCCGCCAGAATCTGCTTGACCTGGGTCAGCAATTGTTCGCCGCGCACTTCGGTGCTGTTGGCGGCCGATACCTGCGTGACGTGCACCTTGGCGCCATCGGCGCGCAGTGCGGACGGGATGCCGTACCAGTATTCAACCGGGCCGATACTGTCAAAGCCGAACAGTCCATGCACCAGCACGATCGGGTATTTGGTTTGGGTGTAGCCGGCGGCAGCTGACGATGAGGCGGGGGTCAGTGCGAACGCAATCAGGGTTGCCAAGGCATATTTCCAGACTTTGCTTGTCATTCTTGTCTCCGGGTTTTATTGATTTTTGGGTAACGCCGCTGACACCTCAGTATCTGGCTCCTGGCGGCGAACAGACCGATGTCATGCTCGGTTTCGTCTATTTTAAATACCGAGCGCTCGCTCGGTAAATGGATACTGAGTTAAGTTTTTGATAAAGGCAAGATGCACTGCAACATGATCTCAAAGAGGGTTGCCGTGCCGGGTTGGCAATATCCGCGTGCTATAGTTTTTTCTTTTCCAAACGAAGCCGCGACTCATCATGATGGAGAGCCTGCCCGTCAGTTTCACCTTGTCGCAATTCCGCAATGTGACCCCGATCGACGACCGTAATATCTGGGCATGCCTGTTGGAGCGCAACAGCGAGCGGATCAGCGTCAAGCGGCGCGATACCGCCTTGGAAAACCTGGAAAAAATTGTTGTCGCGACCTTCCGCCTCGCCAATACAGTCGGCTTCCAGGCCATGACGCTGCGCGACTTGTGCCGCGAAACCGGCTTTTCGATGGGCGGCATCTACGGCTATATCGAAAACAAGGAGCAACTGGCGGCCATGATCGAAGACATGGTCAATCACGTTACCGAGATGCTGCCGGCCTGGTTCAAGCACGTTGCGCCGGAGCTCGATCAAATCGAATCGATGCTGCGCGCATACATCTGCTTATCCGAAATTTTCCAACCCTGGCTGTACTTCGTGTTCCTGGAGTCTCGTACCTTGCAGCCGGCGCAGCGCGATATCGCCAAGGCCTCCGAGCTGCATATGCAATCGCATCTGGCGCGGCTGATCGCCGCCGGCGCCGGGCTCTCCACCGGCGAGGCTTTTCTGCTGGCCGCGCATTGCATGTCGCTGGCTCAGGATTGGCACCTGAAGCGCTGGAAATTCGGTTCCGCCAACGTCACCGTGGATGCCTTCGCCGACAGCGTGGTCGGGCTCATTCGTTATCGGCTCGAAGGCGCTGCGCGGCGCGCTGCCGAAGATTTCCTGTAAAAAAACGGCTTGCGGTGATGCAAGCCGTTTTCGTGCATGGCACGGAAAAAATGGGTGTCTTCATTATTTGCAGGCTTTCCCATGATCTGGATGGAAGCCCTTCGCCTTGGCGTCGGCTTCACTCATGTACTCGCCTTGTTTTGTCTTGCCGTAATATTTATCGCCCTGGCAGTGATACACCTTGGTCGAGTTGTTTGCCCATACCTTGCCTGCACCGCCGCCGGCAGCCGCCATCGATGAAGTGGTGCCGCCGCCCGACGAGGCAGCCGGAGCACCACCTTTCGCTTGCGCCGTTTTATCGACCCCACCGTGACCCCGGCAAGCGCCTTTCATGGTGGTGCCGGAATAGGGCGTTCCATCCTTACAAACGGCAGTGACGGAACCGGAAGGCGCGGCCATAGGCGGCGTGGCTTTATTCGCCGGCGCGGCCGGAGCCGGAGTCGTGGCCGCCGGAGCGGTGGGCGCGGCAGGAGCGGGTTGGGCAAAAGCGGAAGACCCGAACAGGAGGCTGCTTGCCACCAGTAAAATAAATTTTTTCATGGGAATATCTCGGAGGGCGCACGAAAATACGTGCATAGCTTCCTTAACGCAGCGATGCCTAAAAGGTAACAGCGATTTATCTATTGAGGAAAGGCGCCTAATTAGCCGCCGCTATGGATTTGTTTCCCGCCAGCTTGCGAACAGAACGAACTCGTGGAATACCTCGGCGGCGTGGTTGCTGATCACCGCCCCTAGGGCGTCACTGTGATCGTCGTTAAGGCGCTTGATAAGGGTGCCAGCATGGCAGAGGTGTTCACCAACGTAACAATTGGCTGTGACACTTAGCCGCGATTCATCTCGCGCATGATCTCCCTGAACCACATGTTCGCCGGATCCTTGTGATACCGCGTGTGCCAGAACTGGTACACGGTAAAGCCCGGTATATCGACCGGCAGTTCCAGCAACTGCGCCTTCAACATTTGCGCCAGCTTGACGCCGACCAGACGCGGCACGGTGAACAGGATGTCCGAGTACGGCAGCGTGGTGATGATGGTAAGGAAGCTCGGAATCGTGATCAGGAATTTTTCGGAAGCGATATTTCGAAGCAAAAAATTTTCAAGTCCCTCGTAGCCATACGGAACTGGCGACACCAGCGCGTGCGACGCGTTCATGTACATCTCTTCGGTCAGTTCGCCGTCGATCAGGGGATGCCCAGCGCGCGCGATGCAGACATAGTCGGCGTCGTAGATGCGCTTCTGGTGGATGCTCGAACCCGAAAATCGGAAGCTGCCGTAGGCGACGTCCGCCTCGCCGCTTTCGAGCACATCTTCCACCTCCCTGCTGGGCGCGGTAATCGCGCGCACCCGAATATGTGGTCCGCGCTTGGCCAGCATTGGCAGCAGGCGTGGCAGTAGCAGCGCAGCTCCGAAGTCGGTGGCCAGGAACGTGAAAGTGCGCGACGAACTGGTCGGATCGAAGCTCGGCAGCGGATTCAGGCTCTCCTTCATGATGCGCAGCACTTCCGCGATCTGCTTGTGCATGTCGTGCGCGCGCGGGGTCGGCATCATGCCAGACGAAGTCTTCACGAATAGCGGATCGCCGAAATAGTGACGCAGTTTCCTGAGCGACTGGCTCATCATAGGCTGGCTCAGCCCGAGCGAATGTCCTGCCAGCGTGACGCTGCGCTTGTTCATGATGGCGTCGAAAACGGACAACAGGCGCAGGTCCAGTGAGTGGATCATGGCAGTTGCAACCGGTTCCAGCCGGTGCCGCCGAACTTTTGCAGCCACGACGGTCCGCCCCGAACGTGAACGTACAGCAGGCGTTGCCAGCCCAGGTAATCGACCGCGCGAGCACCACGCTTGCGCCGGATAGCTCCGGGTAGTGTCGCCTTTAGAAATTCTCGCACGATCTGCCGCAACGCGATTTCCGGCTGGTGAAGTTCAGGTCCATCCGATCTCTTTTAATGTTGATGGCCGTAGCGGCCAGGAGCCCCATGCGGGCCATCTTATTCTGGACGGCACGCACTGGCAACATGGATTCGTCACTAACAGCTATGCCCAATGGCGCTATACGGAATGGAGCGGTGTCGTGGTAGAACGTCATCTATGAAATGGAATAAGGGGACTAGCAGGGCTTCATCTCAAACCCTTATACAGCGAATAAAGGTTTGGTAATTTACGGCTCATTTCAGGCTCATTACCATCGGCTCACGATTGCGAGTTCGCTGCTCGCAACGCCAAACGTTCAAGGAGAAGCTGGAATGAGTAATCCGTATCAAACCGTCAAAATCGAAGTTGCCGATGGCATCGCATGGCTGATGCTGAACCGCCCGGAAAAGCGCAACGCAATGAGCCCGCAGTTGAATGAAGAAATGGGCAAGGCGCTTGACGAAATCGAAGCCAATCCGGAAGTGCAGGTGCTGGTGCTGTGCGGAGCCGACGACAATTTCAGCGCCGGCATGGATCTGAAGGAATACTTTCGGGAAGTCGATGGCCAGCCGCAGCATGTGCAGTCGAAGGTGCGGCGCGCTGCGGCGAACTGGCAATACCATCGCCTGCGCTCGTTCCCCAAGCCGACTATCGCGATGGTCAATGGCTGGTGTTTCGGCGGCGCCTTTACCCCACTGATCTCGTGCGACATCGCGATCGCAGCCGACGACGCGCAGTTCGGCCTGTCAGAAATTAACTGGGGCATCATCCCGGGCGGTGTCGTGACGCGCGACGTGGCTGCGGCGATGACATACCGCGAAGCACTTTTTTACATCCTGACCGGACGCGTGTTCAACGGCACGAAGGCGGCCGAGATGGGGGTGGTCACGATGGCGGTGCCGGCAGCCCGTCTGCGCGATGAAGTCTTGGCGATCGCGAATGAACTCAAAGGCAAGAACCCGGCTACCTTGCAGGCATGCAAGGAAGCCTTCAAGACTAGCTATCAGATGAGTTGGGAAGAGTCGCGCGACTACCTGTACGCCAAGCTTGACCAGATGCAGTTCAACGATCCGGTACGCGGACGCGACCAGGGTCTCGGCAAGTTCCTCGACAAAACCTACAAACCGGGCCTCGGCGCCTTCCCGAAGGACTGACGCGATGACCAGGCCAGCTGCCACTACCCCATCGTTCGAGTCGCTCGACATGACCCCGCTGCTCGCGCCGCGTTCGGTCGCGATCATCGGCGCTTCGGCCAACCCGGCCGCGATCGGCGGACGGCCGCTGGCCAACCTGCGCCGCTTCGGTTACACCGGCCAGATCCACCTGGTAAGCCGTTCATCCGATGAAATCGACGGTATCGCCTGCGTCAAGTCGGCTTCCAGCCTGCCGCACGGGATCGATGTTGCGCTGTTCGTGATTCCACAGTCGAGCGTTGAATCCGTGCTCGAAGAATGCATCGAGCGCGGCGTTCGCTCGATCGTGCTGTTCAGCGCCGGCTTTGCCGAAACGGGCGCGGTTGGCGCTCGCCTGCAGGCGCGCATCGCGGCGCGCGCACGGGAAGCAGGCATTGCGCTGTGTGGGCCGAATGGACTTGGCCTGATTAACCACCGCGCCGCGACCCCGCTTACCTTCGGCTGGATCGAACCGGCCCCGGTACGGGATATTCCGGGTGTCGCGATTATTTCGCAAAGCGGCGCAATCGGCATGGCGATGACGTATGCGGCGCAAAGCCGCGGGATTCCGCTCGCGTACACCGTATCGAGCGGCAACGAGGCGGTGCTGACCCTGAACGACTACTTGCGCCATGCGCTGGAAGACCCTGCCATTGCCGTGATTGCCCTGTTCGCGGAACAGATCCGCGATCCGCAGCAGTTCATGGCTTTGTGCGAGCGCGCGCAAGCCTTGCGCAAACCGCTGGTGCTGATGAAGCTCGGGCGCAGTGCGCGCGCCAGTGAAGCGGCGCAATCGCATACCGGGGCGCTGGTGGGCGACTACTTGCGCATCGCCGCGACCTTGCGTGCCAAGGGGGTGATACTGGTCGATTCAATGGATGAACTGCTGGACGTGGCGGGCCTGCTGGCGCGCACTCCTCCTGCGGCCGGCGCCTCCGGAATCGCCGTGATGTCCGACTCGGGTGCCCTTGTCAGCGTCGCGCTCGACAGCGCCGCGTCATTGGGAATCGATTTCCCGCAGCCGGAATCCGGCACCGCCGCGCGCTTGCGCGAGCAGTTGCCCGAATTCGTGCAGGCCAGCAACCCGGTCGACATGACCACCCAAGGCATGAATGACCCCGGCCTGTTCGGCCGAGTCGCCGAGATGCTGGTTGCGGACCCGGTGTATGGCGCGCTGGCGCTGTTCGCGATGCCGGGCGCGACCGAACATGCGCTGGCGCGGGTGCAGTCGCTGCTGCCGATCCTGAAGGCCGCCGGCAAACCCGTCGCCTACACGGTGCTGGGCGGCGACGCCGGCATTCCTGCCGTCAAGCTGTTGCAGGACAACGGCATCTCGGCCTTCCGCACACCCGACAGCGCTCTCAAAGCCCTGTCCCACGTCATGCGTTATGCCGAGTGGCTGGATGGGCGCGCCAAAACCGCGGCCGCGCCTGCGACGCAGACCCGTACGCCACTGGAAGCCGGCGTGATGCCGGAGTACCGTGCCAAGGCATTGCTGGCCACGCGCGGCTTTCCGGTCCCCGACGGCAGCCTGGTCACGGATCTCGGCCAGTTGCGCGACGCGGCCGGCCGCCACCGATTTCCGCTCGCACTCAAGGTGCAATCGGCTGAACTGATGCACAAGACTGAAGCAGGCGGGGTCACTCTCGGGCTGACTGACCTGGGCAGTCTGGAAGCCGCCTATAGCGCCATCCTCGGGCGCGTAAAAGCGGCGCACCCTGGCATGACGCCCGATGGCGTACTGGTCGAAAGCATGGCCGCTCCGGGCGTGGAGATCGCGCTCGGGATCAGGAATGACGCCGAGTGGGGCCCAACCATCATGATCGGCCTGGGCGGGATCTGGATCGAGGTGCTGAACGATACGGTGCTGGTCCCGGCGCCGGTGGCTGCCGCCGACGCACGCCGCGCGCTTGAGAGCCTGCGTGCCTTTCCGCTGCTCGCTGGAGCCCGCGGTGCGGCGCCGGCCGACGTCGATGCCCTTGTCGCGCTGATCGTGGCCGCCGGCCAACTAGCGGTGGAACACCCGGAAATTACCGAAGTCGACCTGAACCCCGTACTGGTGCATCCGGCCGGACAGGGCGTGACGGTGGTCGATGCAAGCATTGTGGTGGGGCAAGCCCAGTGCGGGTCCGGGGTAGGCTGGCGCAACGCCAGGATGAACATAAATTAACAAAATGGAGATGAAATGAACAAGGCAATCTGTACCGCATTACTCTCGATCGGCCTGTGCGCAGGCCAGGCGCATGCCGAGATCGTCATCGGCGCCACGCTGCCGCTGACCGGCCCCGGCTCGGGGCTGGGTATTCCTTCCAAAAACGGCATCTCGCTCTGGCCCGACACCGTCGCCGGCGAAAAAATCAGGGTCATCATCCTCGACGACGCCACCGACCCGACCTTGGCCAATAAGAACGCGCGCCGCTTCATCAGCGAGGATAAGGTCGACCTGATCATCGGCACCCCTGCGACCCCAACCGCGATGGCGGTTGCTGGCGTAGCGGCCGAAGGGCAGACCGTTCACCTGGCGAGCACTCCGGTCGACATGCCGCCGGGTAAGGGCTTGTGGACCTTCCGCTTGTCGCAACATAACCCGCTAATGGCGCGCGCGATGGTCGCCCACATGAAGAAGAACGGCGTGAAAACCTTCGGTTTCCTCGGCTATGCCGACGCCTACGGCGAGGGGTGGCTGCGCGATGCGCAGCCGGTCGCAGAGCAGGCCGGCATCAAGATGACCGCTAGCGAACGTTTCGGCCGCGCCGACACCAGCGTCACGGCTCAGGCGCTGAAGGTCATCGCCAGCCAGCCCGATGCGATCTTGGTGGTTGCCGCCGGTAGCGGTGCGGCGATGCCGCACAAGACGCTGGTCGAACGCGGCTATAAGGGCAAGATCTACCAGACCTCGGCAGCCGCCACGCGCGACCTGATCCGTCTCGGTGGCAAGGATGTCGAAGGCTCGTACGTCGTGGCAGGCGTGGCGCTGATGCCCGATTCGCTGCCGGCGGCGCACCCGTCGCGCCAGATCGGCCTGGACTTCGTTGAGCGCTATGAAACGAAGTTCGGCGCGAACAGCCGCAACCAAGCCGCGGCGCACACCTACAACGTCCCGCTGATCCTCGAGAAAGTGGTCCCAATCGCCCTCAAAAAAGGCAAGCCCGGCACGCCGGAGTTCCGCGCCGCGCTTAAGGAAGCATTGGAAAACAGCGGAGAGATCCCGACCGCCCACGGTGTATTTCGCTACACCGCGCAGGACCGTTACGGCCTTTCTGACGATGCGGTCGTAGTGCTCAAGATCACGAGCGGCAACTGGCAGGCAGAGCCGCGCTGATCGGCGGACGCAGTGCCTGAGCGGCGGCCCTTGCCGGCCGCCCGCACGCTTTTCAACTTCACATTACCGGAGACAATATGTTCTTTGGCCTCGACACGTCGATCGCTCCCATCCTGGCGCTGGACGGTTTATCCAGCGGCGTCATCTACGGCTTGGTGGCTATCGCGCTGGTGCTCGTGTTCGCGGTAACGCGCATCCTGTTTTTTCCGCAGGGTGAGTTCGTCGTGTTCGGCGCGCTGACACTGGCGATGCTGCAGAGCGGGATGGTGCCCGGCACTGTCTGGCTGCTGCTGCTGCTGGCGATGTGCGCCACGGCGACGCGCCTGCTCGATCACCTGCGCATGCGCGAATCGGCGGGGATCGGGCGCACCATGCTGTTCAACCTGGTCGTGCCGTGCACGATTGCCGCGCTAGCGGCATGGGCTGCGCCGTTGAATCTGCCGCTGCCGCTGCAGGTCGGCCTGACACTGCTACTGGTCACGGCGCTCGGCCCGCTGCTTTACACGGTGGTGTATGAGTCCATGGCCGACGCCTCGGTGCTGGTGTTGCTGATCGTCTCGGTCGGCGTGCACCTGGCGGCTATGGGACTGGGCCTGGTTTTTTTTGGCGCCGAGGGCTTCCGCACGCCCGCATTCTGGGACGGTAACTGGTCGTTCGGCGCATTGATGATCAACGGCCAAACCGTCGTGGTGGTACTGGCGGCCGCGGTTCTGCTGGTCGGCCTGTGGCAGTTCTTCGAGCGCACGCTGTACGGCAAGGCGCTACGCGCGACCGCGATCAACCGCCTCGGTGCGCGCCTGATGGGCGTGTCGACGGCGCTGGTGGGCCGGCTGGCGTTGGCCATGGCGGCCTTTATCGGCGCGTTGTCGGGCATGCTGGTCGGCCCCACTACCACTATTTTCTACGACTCCGGTTTCGTGATCGGGATTAAGGGCTTTGTGGTGGCCGTCATTGGCGGCCTGGCCAGCTTCCCGGCCACGGCGGCCGGCGCGCTGTTCATCGGACTGCTCGAATCGTTCAGCTCTTTCTGGGCCAGCGACTATAAGGAAATCATCGTGTTCATGTCGCTGCTGCCGATCCTGCTGTGGCGCTCATTGAGCGACCCGGCGCATGACGAAGAAGAGGAATCGGCATCGTGAAAATCCAAAAACATCTTATGCTGGGATGCCTGCTAGCGGCCATTGCGCTGCTGCCGCTGCTGCCCACGTCGGACTTCTGGGTCACTCAGGCCAGCTATGTCGGCATGTATGCGCTGGTGGTGGTCGGGCTGGTGCTGCTGACCGGGGTCGGCGGCATGACCTCGTTCGGGCAGGCCGCTTTTGTCGGCATCGGTGCCTATACCAGCGCCTATTTGTGCACAGTGCTCGGATTCTCGCCGTGGCTGACATTGCCGCTTGGCCTGCTGATAGCGGGCGCCAGCGCCTGGTTGCTGGGGCTGGTCACCATACGCATGTCGGGCCACTACCTGCCGCTGGCCACGATCGCTTGGGGCATCAGCCTGTTCCTGCTGTTCGAAAAAGTCAGCTGGCTGGGCAAGTACGACGGCCTGACCGGGATCCCGCCGCTGCAATTGCACGGCATCGATCTCGGCGGCCCCACAGCATGTATTACCTGATCTGGGCGGTTCTGCTCTGCGCCGTCTGGCTTTCGCACAACCTGCTCGATTCGCGCGCGGGGCGGGCCATTCGCGCGCTTAAGGGCGGGCGCACCATGGCCGAGTCGATGGGCGTCGATACCGGCCGCTACCAACTGTTCATATTCGTGCTGGCCGCGCTGATGGCAGCCACGTCTGGCTGGCTGTTCGCTCACCTGCAGCGCGCGGTCAGCCCGTCCCCGTTCGGCATGAAGATGGGTATCGAGTACCTTTTCATGGCGGTGGTCGGCGGCGCGGCCAATGTTTGGGGCGCGCTGCTTGGGGCCGGTCTTCTGAAGTTTCTGGAAGACCAACTGCAGGTACTGGCGCCGATGCTGTTCGGCACAGGCGGCAACTATGAAGTGATCGTATTCGGCATGCTGCTCGTGGTGCTGCTGAAGTATGCGCGCGGCGGACTGTGGCCGTGGCTATGCGGATTGACGCGCAGCAGGGCGGGGCCGGCGGCGCCAGTCGCGCTGGCCGCTGCCGCCGCGCTGCCGCTCCGGCGCCAGCCAGCGTCGGGCGCAGCCGTGCTGACAGTGGCGAACCTGAGCAAGTCGTTCGGCGGCCTGGTCGCGGTGAACGACGTCAGCTTCGACGTCAAAGGCGGCGACATCGTCGGCCTGATCGGGCCGAATGGCGCAGGCAAGTCGACCACCTTCAACCTGGTGACGGGGCTGCTGCCGCCCAGCGGGGGGAGCGTGCACTACCAGGGGAAAGCGTTGACCGGGATGACCCCGCGCGCGATCGCCAGCCATGGGGTTGCGCGCACCTTCCAGCATGTCAAGCTGCTGCCGGGCATGAGCGTGCTCGAGAACGTCGCGCTGGGAGCCCACCTGCGCGGCCGACGCGGCATTGGCGGAGTGCTGCGTGCGATGTTCAGGCTCGACCGCGCCGACGAAGCGCGCCTGCTGCAGGAGGCAGCCCGCGCTTTGGCCCAGGTCGGCCTGCACGGCCTGATGCACGAGCAGGCCGGCAGCCTGGCGCTGGGCCAGCAGCGCTTGCTGGAGATCGCTCGCGCATTGTGCTGCGACCCGACCCTGTTGTTGCTCGACGAACCAGCGGCCGGCTTGCGCCACCTGGAGAAGCAGGCGCTGGCCGATGTGCTGCGCAAACTGCGCGCCGGCGGAATGAGCATCTTGCTGGTCGAGCACGACATGGAATTCGTGATGCAACTGACCGACCACATCGTGGTGATGGAATTCGGCAGCATGATCGCGCAAGGCACGCCTGCGGCCGTTCGCGCGCATCCGGCGGTCATCGCCGCCTATCTCGGCGCGGAAGAGCCCGATACTGCTGCCAGCGCCGATCGGAGTGAGATGAAATGAGCGACATTCTATTGGAAGTCGAAGATTTGCACGTGTCATACGGAAAGGTCGAGGCCTTGCACGGCGTGAGCCTGTGCCTGACGCGTGGCAGCATCGCAACCGTGATCGGGCCGAACGGCGCTGGCAAGTCGACCCTGCTCAATGCACTGATGGGTATCGAGCCTTCGCGCGGCGCGATCCGCTACCAGGGCCGGAACATCGAACGCAGCGCGCTCGAGCAGCGTGTGTTGGCCGGCATCGGCTTGGTGCCTGAACGGCGCGAATTGTTTTCAAGTATGTCGGTGGAGGACAACCTGGCGCTCGGGAGTTTTCGCCGCGTTTTGCTGGGTGAAGCGGATTCGATGGGGGAGCTCGATCATGTATTCGACGTATTCCCGCGCCTGAAGGAACGCCGCAACCAGCTGGCCGGCACCTTGTCCGGTGGCGAGCGGCAGATGCTGGCGATCGGGCGCGCCCTGATGGCCCGGCCAACCCTGCTGATGCTCGACGAGCCGAGCCTGGGCCTGGCGCCGCTGATCGTGCGGGAAATCCTGCGCATCGTCGGTGAACTGGCGACCAGCGGGATCTCGATCCTGCTGGTCGAACAGAACGCGCGCGCCGCGCTGGAGGTAGCTCACTATGGCTACGTGCTCGAACTAGGACAGGTATCGATGCAAGGCGAGTCGCACATGCTGGCCGGCAATCCGCAAGTGATCAAGGCCTACCTTGGCCTGGGCCGCTAGTACCGCAACCAAGATGAAAGGAGTGACCGATGAACCGTGAACCCGGCGCGTGCGAGGCGGCGCCTGGCGCTCAGGCGCTTTATTTCCAGTTTCTGGACGAAGGACGTTTCCTGATCCAGCGCTGCCTCACCTGCGAAGGTCACGTGTTTTACCCGCGCCAGCTTTGCCCGCATTGCCACGGCGGCGCGCTCAGCTTCGTCGAGCCGAAAGGAACCGGCACCGTATATTCGACCACGACGGTGCGCCGCAAGCCCGAGGCGGGCGGCGACTACGACGTGTCGCTGATCGACCTGGATGAAGGCATCCGGATGATGAGTCGGGTCGAGGGCGTGCCCCCGTACGAGGTGCGTATCGGCATGCGCGTCAAGGCGCGCGTGGCGCTGGGCGGCAAGGAGCCGCTGGTGGTCTTCGATCCGGTGCAGGCAGCATGAACCTGAATCAATTGCGTGGCAAGATTGCCATTGCCGGCGTGGGGACCGCGGGCTGCGGCGAGGCGCATGGCTTTAACGACATCGAAATCCTGGCGCTCGCCGCCAGCGCTGCGGTCGAGGATGCCGGCCTGAAAATGAGCGACATCGACGGACTGTGCACCGCAAACCTAGCGGCCGCGCTATGGCCGCTCAATGTTGTCGAATACCTCAACCTGCGCCCGACTTTCGTCGAAGGCACCAACGTCGGCGGTTCTGCCTTCGTGGCGCACCTGCTTCCGGCCATGATGGCGCTCGAGGCCGGCCTGTGCAAGCACGTGCTGGTCTGCTATGGCAGCACCCAGCGAACCGACCCGACTTCGCGGCGCGACAAGGGCGCGGCGCGCGACATGCTCGATCCTTACCCGTTCGAAGCGCCATACCAGCCGTTCAACCCGCCAAGCTCATACGCGCTCATGGCCGCCCGCCACATGCATCAGTATGGGACCACGCACCGCCAGCTGGCCGAAGTGGCGGTGGCTGCGCGCCGCTGGGCGCAGCTCAATCCAGAGGCGTTCGCACGGGGGCCATTGACGATCGAAGAAGTGCTTGCGGCGCGCAGGATATCCGATCCGTTCAGCGTGTACGACTGCTGCTTGGTTACCGACGGCGCTGGCGCCTTCGTCATGACGCGCGCTGAACACGCGCAAGGCCTGCCGCATGCGCCAGTGCACATCCTCGGCGCGGCGACTGCGGCATGGCACCGCCAGGTTTCTGGCATGCATGACCTGACCGTGACCGCGGCCACGGAGTCGGGCCGGGCGGCGTTCGCGATGGCGGGGCTGGCGCCTAAGGATATCGATGTCGTGCAGCTGTACGATGCCTTTACGATCAATACCATCCTGTTCCTGGAAGACCTTGGATTCTGCAAAAAAGGAGAAGGTGGGGCATTTGTCGAAAATGGTGCGATTGGCCCTGGGGGGCGGCTGGCGGTTAACACGAACGGCGGCGGTTTGTCATGTGTACACCCAAATATGTACGGTGTGTTCCTGGTGATCGAAGCGGTGCGCCAGTTGCGCGGAGGTTGTGGCGCGCGTCAAGTCGAAGATGCACACACCGCGCTGGTGCACGGCAATGGCGGCAAGGCGGCGTCGAGCCAGTCAACTGCGATCTTTGCCACCGCCGCCTCAGGACTGCTGTGAGCGCTTTCCGTTGAGATCAACCAGGCCGCAATAATGCCTTCATGCCCACCGGCCGTAGCGATAAGTTCGACACGGAGATAGAAGCGCTGTATCTTTCATCCATCGCTTGGGGCCGACAGGCACCCGACTGTATCCGCCCCAAACATCGCCTGCGCCAGCAGCCCCTGCAGCTGGTTGGTTTCCAACTTCGGAAATGCTGTTTCCAGCCGTGCAAGGCGTCTTCAAGGTCGGCCGTGCCGTCGATTGCATCCAACACCGGCTGGATCATCAGCACCGCCGCGTCACCGAGGGTTACCCGACCGATCTTCGAGATCGCAGTGTCGAGTGTCAGTTGGTTGGACAGCAATTGTTGTTCGGAAAATCTGGCGGCGGCACCAAGTGTGCCGGGGTTCGGTGGCACTTTCTTCGACCAACCCTCGCCATAGCGCGTGCGGATGTAGTCGAACGACGGCTCAAACCCCATGTCGTAGATCACCTTGGGGGCAGGCGTGCGCAGTTTTATTTCTAACAGCAGATTCTTGAAACTGGCCCAGTTCCATTCCCGGATGGCCATGTTAAAAGCGTGTTTGAGTAGCGCCATCTCATTGAGCGCCATGCTGCCGCCAAGGCCGTTGCTATGCATCTAATTGCGCAGCATGTCCTTGCTCACGCCGGCAACGAGCGTGCACGCGAGTCGGGCCCGTAACGCGTTTGTTTTTGCGCGCCTATTCCGTCGTTCCGCGGGGTGTGCCTGAAAAGCAGAGGGCAGAGTGACGTCATCACTACACTTGGCGACCTCGGTCAGCTTGAAACCGCCGTTATCGGTAGGCTTTTGACGCAACTGGGGCGGGTATGCCGCGATGAGATAGCGGTTTATCCGATCGGGGTCGTTCTTGGCGCCCTTTTTGGAATTCGTGAACTGGTGAGCATCCAAGACTTTTGATTCCATGATCTCCGGTATACCTGGGCATCATGGCATCACCAGGCGGGAACGTCGTGCGATGAACTGAAGGAATTGGGCGGCTGGAAGTCGCGGCAGGTGGATCGCTATGCCAGGTATGCCACCGAGCATTTAACGGTGGCGGCAGCACGGATTGAGCGCGTCCGACATGATGAAGACGGGAAAGAGTCTGTCACGTTTTTGTCACGTCAGAAACACGAAAGGGTCTAGACTTGTGATCTAGACCCTTGGTATTCGTGGTAGGCCGTGCGGGATTCGAACCTGCGACCAACGGATTAAAAGTCCGCTGCTCTACCAGCTGAGCTAACGACCCGAAAGAACGCAATTATAAGTAAATTATGTTGGCCCTGTCAAATCAACAGGAGGTTTTTTATTGGTGTGTGCGGCGTATTTCGGATTAACGCAGCGCCGCCAGTCGTTCCTTCGCTGTTTGGGCTGCCGGTGCCGCCGGATATTGGGCGATCAGGGTCTCCAATGTCTTTTTGGCAGAGGGCTTGTCCTTCAGTTCGGTGTAGCAGCTGGCGATGTTCAACATGGCGTCGGCCGCCTTCGGGCTGTCCGGATAATTTTTTACCACCACCTGTTGTGCGCTGATCGCGTTGCGATAATCACGCTGTGCATAGTAGGCGTTACCCAGCCAGTATTGCGCCGACGGTAAAAATCCCGATTGCGGATAGCGCCGGATGAAATCGGCGAACGCGGTACTGGCGCCGCGATAATCGCCGGTCTTGAATTGGGCCAGCGCGGCATCGTAGGTTTTTTGTTCGCCTGGATCGACGCTGACTTCCTTGCCGTCCACCATTACTTGCTGCGGTTCCAGCTTGCGCAGGCGGGCGTCGAGGTCGACGTAGAAATCCTTTTGCCGCTGCTGCGTGTTGGCCAGTTCGTTGGTCAGCACTTCGACCTGGCCGCGCAGCCTGGCGATTTCCTGCTTGACCTGGTCGTTCTGGTCGGACAGTCCCAGCGCGCTGGTTTTGTCGGCCTTGTTGTCCAGGTCACGCTGGATGGCGTCGATCTTGTTGCGGATATCGAGGATCGCCCGGCGCGCCTCGTCGTCGTCAAACAGGCCGGCGTTGGCGATCGATGCGTGCCATGTCGCACTCAGTACGAGTGCGACCAGCGTGGCTCTGAACAAGGGTTTCATGATTATTGATAAACCAGGTCGGCACGACGGTTTTCGGCCCACGACGCTTCATCGCTGCCCAAGGCCTTTGGCTTTTCCTTGCCAAACGAAACTGCCTCTACTTGCGCATCCGGCACACCCAGCAGGTTGAGCGCCCGGCGTACCGCTTCGGCACGTTTCTGGCCCAGTGCCAGGTTGTATTCGGCGCCGCCGCGTTCGTCGGTATTCCCCTGGATCAGGATTTTGCGCCCTTTGTGCGTGGTCAGATAGCGCGCGTGATTTTCAACCACAGGCTTGAATTCGTCCTTGACGCTGTAGCTGTCGTAGTCGAAATAAATGCTGCGCTTGGCCAGCACGCCTTGCGGGTCGTTCAGCGGATCGGCCGAACCGGTGTTGACAGTACCGACGCTGCGCGCATCGGCGGGTGCAGGGGTGGTGGTGCCGGTGCTTTCGGCGATCGGTGCCTTGTCGTCGAGCTTTACGGAAGAACAGGCCGCCAGCAATACGGCACTGGAAAGAACGACAGCCAGGATATTCAGGGAACGCATTAGTTTCTCCTTGTAGTGGAACGGATTATTTCATGAACGGGCCCCATGTGGGCTCGCGGATATCGCCATTCTGCATGGTCAGGCGATGTTTGACGCGACCGTCAACCGACACTACAGCCAGGGAGCCACGCCGCCCCGACTCGGCCGCATACATCAGATATTTGCCATTCGGCGAAAAACTCGGTGATTCATCCTTGCCGCTATCCGACAACCGCTGTTCCTGGCCGTTGCTCAGGTCCAGCACATACAACTGGAACTTGCCGTCGCGCCGCGAGATATAAGCCAGCATCTTGCCGTCCGGCGAGATGCGCGGGCTGATGTTGTAACTGCCGCTGAAGGTGATGCGGCGCGCATCGCCGCCGGTCGCACTCATGCGGTAGATCTGCGGGCCGCCGCTGCGGTCGCTGGTGAAGTAGATGCTCTGGCCATCGGCCGAGAATTGCGGTTCGGTGTCGATGCCGTTGCTGTTGGACAGGCGGCGCAGATTACTGCCATCGGCATTCACCACATAAACCTGGGTCAGGCCGTCGCGCGACAATGCCACCGCCAGTTTCGAGCCATCCGGCGACCATGACGGCGCCGAATTGCTGCCCTTGAAATTGGCCACCACGGTGCGCTTCATGGTGACCAGATCCTGCACGTATACCACCGGTTTTTTCGCTTCGAACGACACGTAGGCAATCTTGCTGCCGTCCGGCGACCAGGCCGGCGAGATGATCGGTTCGTTCGAGCGCAAGGCGATCTGGCGCCCCTCGCCGTCGGCATCGGCCACTTCCAGTTGGTAGTCCTTGCCGACCTTGGTGATGTAGGCGATGCGGGTGGCAAAGGCGCCGCGCACGCCGATCAGTTTTTCGTAGATGTCGTCGGCGATCTTGTGCGCAGTGACCCGGATGTACTGCGGTTGCGTCGCCAGCGACAGCGCCGACAAGGAACTGGATTTGACTGTGTCGAGCAGCTTGTAGCGAACGTCGAAGCGGCCGTCCGCCAGCCGTTGCACGCTGCCGATCACCAGTGCATCGGCGCCACGTGCCTTCCAGTCGTCATAATTGACCGGCGCGGTTTCCGACATGACGTCGCCGGTATCGATGATGCGGAAATAGCCGCTGCGCGTGAGATCGGCCTTGATGATCGCGGTTATCTGTTGCGGCGCCACGGCTTCGTCGGCAAAGCCGGCGATCGCGATCGGAATCTGGTTGGCGCCGACGCCGGAAATTTCGACGCGCAACTGCGCCTGCGCCACCGACGCGCTGCCGAGTGCGACGATGGCGCACAGGGCGGCGCAGCTACGTAAAAAAAGGCTCTTCATCATGGGTCATTGATCCTTCGGTTTCGGTGCATGAGATATCTCAAGGCTGGAAGGCACTCTTCCAGTCTGTCGGGCGGAAACGGCGCGGACTTGCCGATTGCGCGCTGTACCGCGTCATCGAAGCCGGGCAGGCCGGATGATTTGGTTTTCCTTAGCGAGCGGATTGAACCATCCGGCAGCAATTCGACCTCGAATTCGGCAGCAGGATTCCCTGCTTAGGCCTTCCGGCACATTGAAAATGGTGTTCGAGCGAATTTTCGCACCGACCTTACTGCCATAATCGGAATCGGCGCGGCTGCCTTGCGTAGTGGCAGCCGCCCCGCTGCCGCCAGTGCCGGCCTGGGCCATCAGACGCTGCATGTCGTCGTCGCGACGCTTTTGGGCCGCCGCCGCGTCCAACGCGTCTTGCTGGCGTTTCTTTTCCGCCGCCAGCTTGTCCGCCGCCTGCTTATCGGCGGCCAGCTTTTTCGCCTGCTCGGCCTCTTTTTCCTTCTTCGCCAGGGCCTCGGCTTTTTCCTTTTCCTTTTGCTTTTCGATGCGTTCTTTTTCCAGCTGCGCCTGTTTTTGCTCGCGTTCCTGTTCCAGTTTTTGCTGTTTCAGCTCCCGTTCCTGTTCCAGCTTTTGCTGTTTCAGTTTCGCCTGTTTTTCCTGCTCTTCGCGCTGTTCCTGCGCCTTGCGCTTTTTTTCCTGTTCCAGCGCGATGTCGGGATTTTCCCGGACCGGTTCAGCCACCGGCGGCTTCGGTGGTGGCGGTGTTTCCTTGATCACCGGTTTCGGCTCCGGCGCCGGTTCCGGTTGCTTTTGCTGCACCGGCGGCTCGGGGCGGGCTGCCGCCTCGTGGTTTTGCGGGCTCCAGATTTCAGCCTCCACGCCCACCGGCGTTTCGTTTTGCCAGCGGACGCCAATCCACAGGAATGCCAGCAGCGCGATATGCACGATCACCGCGAGGGTAATCGCGCGCCAGCGGCCGGGTTCCTTGGGTACCGAATACGGGGCAGGGTCCGTCATAAGGCAGCGCTCACTTGGTGGCGAGTCCCACGCGTTCTATGCCAAGTTTTTTGGCATCCGAGATGGTGCGGATCACTTCTTCGTACTTGATGTCCTTGCTGGCTGAAATCATCAGCGGCAAGCCCGGCCGGTCGGCATGCAACTGTTCCAGTTTTTGCACCAGGCTGGCGCGGCCGCCGGCGGTTTCCGCACTGCCGCCACCGGGTGTGCCGCGTACGGTCAGCGTGGCCGTGGTATCGGCCTTCAGCGCAATCTCGATATATTCGGTCGGTGGCAAGTTCGATTTGGCGGCGGTCGGCAGGTCGATCACGCCCGGATTGGTGATCGGCGCGGCTACCATGAAAATCACCAGCAGCACCAGCATCACGTCGATATACGGCACGACGTTGATCTCGGACTTGAACTTGCGCGTGCGCCCGCCGCGCATCGAACCGGAATAGGAACTGGCCATCAGCCTGCCTGCCGTTGCAAGATGTTGGAAAATTCTTCGATGAAGCTTTCGAAGCGGATTGCCAGGCGATCGATGTCGTGCGAGTAGCGATTGTAGGCCACTACCGCCGGGATCGCCGCGAACAGGCCGATCGCGGTGGCGATCAGCGCTTCCGCGATGCCGGGCGCGACCGCCGCCAGGGTGGCCTGTTGCACGTTGGCCAGTCCGCGAAAGGCATTCATGATGCCCCATACCGTACCAAACAAACCAACATAGGGCGATACCGAGCCGACTGAAGCCAGGTAGGCCAAGTGGGATTCCAGCGCATCCATTTCGCGCTGGTAGGCCGCTCGCATCGCGCGCCGCGCGCCGTCCAGCATGGCGCTGGCGTCCATCCGGTCCTTGTGCGGCGCCGCGTGCGCCTTGTTGAATTCTGCCATGCCGGATTCGAAAATCCGTTCCAGCGCACCGCTCTTGCCGCTGCTTTTGCGGCGATTGGAGGAGGCGTCCTGATACAGCGTAGCGAGGTTGCCGCCCGACCAGAAGGCGCGCTCGAAATCCTCGGTCTGGGTTTGCGCGCTGCGGATCGCAAACATCTTGCGAAAGATGTAGGTCCAGCTGATCACCGACACGGCCATCAGGAGTGCCATGACCAGTTGTACGAGCAGCGATGCGTTGGTGATGAGGGAAAGGAAGGAGAGATCCTGGGTGACTGTCATGTAGATGTTTTTGTCGAATCGATTGCGCGTAATTATATTCTTAAAGCTATGTCAGTTCGGCTGCGACGAGCCCGATTCAGGGCGACGTGGCGGCTGACTGATAGCGCCTGATTTTGGCCACAGCCGCCGGCGGCAGTGGCGCTGGCCGGAACGTCGCCAGATCCACGCAGCCGACCTTGATGTGGCCGGTGGCCAGCAATTCCGGGCTGCTGCCGATGCGCCATGCTTGTTGGAAAAATTGCACTGAAGCACGCCCGAGGCGTTCGACCACAACGGTTATTTTTAGTTCATCGTCCAGTCGCGCCGGCGCGTGATAATCGAGCCCGCTACTCTTGACGACGAACACCACACCGTCACTTTGCGCCATTCCCTGCTGGCTGATGCCGGTGGCGCGCAGCCATTCGGTGCGGGCGCGCTCGAAAAATTTCAGATAGTTGGCATAAAACACGATGCCGCCGGCATCGGTGTCTTCGTAGTAGATGCGGATCGTCCAGCTGAAATCGGGAGCCATTCGGGCGTACCTATCTGTGCGGACCGTGAGCGGCTTGATTTGCCTGCGCTTGAAGGCGCATGCGACCCTTGAGATTCATATACTCCATGTCACGATGGTTAAATACGGGCATGCCTGTTTTGGTTTTACGACATACCCTCAACATCGTGACCGCGGCAGGAATGTTTGACAAATGATCGCGCACCGGTCGGAAGATGGTCCACCGACCGGCACGCCCAGTTCAGGTGCGCTTGATCGTAAAGGGTGAAAATCCCTGGCAAGTCGGCATCATTTCGATGTAATTGATATTCACATGCGGCGGCAGCGTCGCGATCCAGTAAGCGGTTTCGGCGATGTCATCGGGGTTCAGCGCCACCGTGCCTTCATATACCTTGGCCGCCGCAGCGTCGTTGCCTTTCAGCCGGACATTGGAAAATTCGGTGCCGCCAACCAGGCCGGGCGCGATATTGGTGGCGCGCACGCCGGTGCCAACCAGGTCGGCGCGCAAATTCAGCGTGAACTGGTCGACGAAGGCCTTGGTAGCGCCGTATACATTACCGCCCGGATAAGGATAGGCGCCGGCAGTCGAGCCGATATTGATGATCAGGCCGCTACCACGCGCAACCATGGCCGGCAGCAATCGCCGCGTCATGGCCACCAGCCCCTTGCAATTGGTGTCGATCATGGTTTCCCAGTCGTCCAGCGCGGCATCCTGGGCTGGCGCGACGCCCAGCGCCAGGCCAGCGTTATTGACCAGGATGTCGATTTCCCGCCACTCGGCAGGCAAGGCGGCCAGCGCTGCGTCAATTGAAATCGGGTTGGTGACATCCAGCACCAGCGGCAGGACTTGCGCGCCCAATTGCTTGGCAAGCTGCTCCAGGCGTTCCTGGCGGCGCCCGGTGGCAATTACTTTGTGGCCATTTTGAACGAATTTGCGCGCCATTTGCGCGCCAAAGCCAGACGTAGCGCCAGTAATCAAAACGATCATGAAAATTTACCCTTTTTCTGGTTGACTGCGGGAACCGTGAAATTGTAGTCCAAACCCGGCTGGTGGATCGATGTTGGCTGTGCAGTTCACCATTTCAGGCAAAATACGGGCGCGCTGCGCGCCGCCCGGCCGGCGGCCTGGAGCGCACAATATATAGATTGGTCAATCAAGCCGTTTTTTTGGTTTCATCCGGCGTCGAGATGTTTTTATGGATAGATTTTCACCGTTGCTGTACACCATCCTGGTCGGCACCATGACTGGCACTGCCGAAATCGTCGCCGAAGAAATCGGCTATGCGTTGCAGCAGGGCAGGTGCCGCAGTGACGCAGATCGACATGGCCGACGCCACGCCGGCCGTGTTTCAGCGTCCCGGACGTTTCATCATCTGCTGTTCCACCTACGGCAGCGGCGATGTGCCGGATAACGCGCAGGCACTGTACGCCAGCCTGCTGACTGAAAAGCCGGATCTGTCGTCGGTGCGGTATGCGGTGTTCGGCCTGGGTGACCACGCCTATGCCGAGACCTTCGGTTATGGCGGCAGGAAATTCGATGCCGCGCTGGAGTCCTTGGGTGCCACCCGCCTGATCGAGACCTTCGTGCACGATGCCAGCGGCGACACGCTGCCCGAAGACGATTGCCTGGAGTGGCTGCAGCCGCTGCTGGCCGAGTGTTCCGCGGCCCAGTCCTGAGTAGAGCCAGGAGCGTTCCGATGCACTCATTCCTGTCGGTTGGCGCCGCGCGCCTGGAGACCCTGCAGATTCATGCCGAGCGCGCCGATCGTCCGTGGCTGGTGTTTCTGCACGAAGGCCTGGGCTCGATTGCCATGTGGCGCGATTTTCCGCAAAGACTATGCGATGCGGTCAATTGCCGCGGCCTCGTGTATTCGCGCTCGGGCTACGGCCGCTCGTCGCCGCTGGCGGCACCGCGCACCGCCGATTATCTGCACCATGAGGCGATTGCCGTGCTGCCGGCGCTGTGCGAGCAACTGGAAATCGATCATCCGCTGCTGTTCGGCCATAGCGACGGCGCCTCGATTGCATTGATTCACGCCGCCACCTATCCCGAGCGTGCTGCCGGTGTCATCGCCCTGGCGCCGCACATCCGGGTCGAAGAAATCACCATCGCCGGCATCGAAGCGGCGCGCGAGGCCTGGAACAGCACCGATCTGCGCAGCAAATTGGCGCGTTATCACGCCGATCCGGAGGCGGTGTTTCGGGACTGGAGCGACATCTGGCTCGACCCCGCATTTCGCGCCTGGAATATCGAGGCGCTCCTGGCCGGCATCCGTTGTCCGGTGCTCGCGATCCAGGGCGAAGAAGATGAATATGGAACCATGCTGCAAATCGATGGCATCGCGGCAAACGCCCATCGCAGCGCGGTGACGCTGTGCAAATTGGCGGCTTGCGGCCACTCTCCGCAGCGCGACCAGGCGCAAGCCGTGATGGCGGCCACGGCTGCTTTTATCGAGCAGCTGCAGCGCAATAAAAAGGGCATTGATCCTTGACGATGCGCACAGGCGTGGCGATCGATACGCAATCGCTGCCTGAACACTGGTTTGTCTTGCCTGTCGTCCCCGCGAAGGCGGGGATCCAGTGGCGTTGGCCTGTCACGCCGCCGGATTCCCGCCTACCCCCGCGGGAACGACAGGAAAGGGGTCGAAGAGGGGGTCGAAGAGTTAAGCTACGACATAGTCTTATTAGCAGGGGTATGTGATGAATTCGAAGGCTTTATGTCCGAAAATCAGCCTATGTGGCTGGAGTATATGACTGTCGCTGACTTCGAGGCAGAGGACTAACGATATAGCGATTCCGCCAGATCAATCTCCCGCACCAGCTTGCGCGAGATGTGATCCGAAAGATGGTTGTGGCGCGCCAGGCTGAAGATTTGGGCGCGCTCGGCCTGTAGCGCGGCCAGGCGCAATTCACGTTCCACCCGGTCCGCCTTGCGCACTTGTCCGGCTTCACCTTCGCTGGAAGCGCCGCCGTCGAGCCGATGCTGATACAGCGCAATCACGTGGGCGGCGGCCTGGCTGTAGATATCGGCATCCGCCGCTTCCTGCCGCTGCTCGTTTTGCGCCTTGCCGATGGCAACAATCGCCGCAACCGCGGCGTCGTGACGGGCGCGGTCTTCTTCCAGCTGCTCGGCCGGCTCTTCCGGCAGTTCCATGCCTTGCAACAAACGCGGCAGGCCGAGGCTGGCCAGCACCAGGGTCAACAGGATCACCGCGGTGGCCAGGAACACCACCAGTTCGCGCGCCGGGAAGGGCGTTCCGTCCGGCATCAGCAAGGGCAGCGTCATGACGCCGGCCAGCGTGATGGCGCCGCGCACCCCGGCCATCGACGTGGCCAGGATCAGCCGCCAGTGCGGCTTGGCCATTGGTTCACCGCGCATGCCGGCGGTGAAGCGGCCCAGTCGCAGCGAAGCCCAGACCCAGAGCAGGCGCAGCAGCACCAGCCCGAGGCTGATTGCCAGCGCGTAGACCGCCAGCCACCAGGGATTGCAGATGACCGCTTTGCTCGATCGAGGCCAGCGCGCCGCGCAGAATGCCGGGCAGCTGCTCGCCCAGCAACACGAACATGATGCCATTCAGGGAAAATTGCACGGTGTCCCACACCGCCGCGCGTTGCACCCGGGTGGCGGCGAGCGCACGGCCGGTCAGCTCGACATAGCTCATCGTGACGCCGGCCGCCACCGCGGCCAGGATGCCGGAGGCGTGCACGTGTTCCGCCACCAGATAGGCGCCGAACGGGATCAGCAGGCTGATCAGGATCGAGGAGCCGCTCTCTTCGCCGAAGTGCCGTGCCAGCCCGCGCTGGGCCAGGCTGACGGCCATGGTGAAGCCGACGCCGATGCCGAGGCCGGCCAGCGCCAGCCACAGGAAGGTGAGCGAGGCCGAGGCCAGCGAAAAGCCGCCGGTCAATGCCGCCGCCACCGCGAAGCGGAAGCAGACCAGGCCGCTGGCATCGTTGAGCAGGGATTCCCCTTCCAGGATATGCATCAGGCGTTTCGGGATCGGCACCCGCGCCGCGATCGACGACACCGCCACCGGATCGGTGGGCGAGACGATCGCCGCCAGCGCAAAAGCCACCGCCAGCGGCATCGTCGGGATCAGCCAATGAATCAGGAAACCGGCCCCGATCACCGTGAACAGGACCAGGCCGAGCGCCATTTCGAGAATCACTCCCTTGTCGCGGAACAGCCCGTTCTTGGGAATGCGCCAGCCGTCGAGAAACAGTAGCGGCGGCAAAAACAGCAGGAAGAAGACTTGCGGGTCGAGCGTCACGCCATGGGTGGAGACGCCCGCGATCACCGCGCCGAGTGCGATCTGCATCAGCGGCAACGGCAGCGAGAACGGCAGTGCGCGCACCAGATAGCCGCTGACGACCACCGCCAGCACCATTGCCAATACCACCTCGATTGAATCCATTCCTGTTCCTTGAACATGGCATGCCGAGCCTCAACGGCGCCCAGAGCCCAATGTGCGAGGAAAGGTGGTCTAGTGACGCTGCGCAGGAGAATTTATTATAAAGTGGCCGCCGCCAAAGGCTGTGTGACGGCCGCCGCTTGCAGCCCGCTTACAGCTAACTCCTCGCGCCAGGTTCTTGCCAGCGCCATCTCAAAAGCAGGTCGGGTCGGCGGCGTCGCGCTGGATGGCGGCGAGTGATCATCGGTAAAAAGTAGCACAATGATCGTGCTACAAAAGCAGCGCCGCGGCGCCTGGCAATCAGTGGATCAAGTGCATGGACGCCGCCACGAACTTGCCTGGCCGCATGGCGTCTACAACTCATTACCCGAGCATACGAAATCATGAGCGACTCCCTGCATATTGTTTGCCCGCATTGCGAGGCGGTGAACCGGGTTCCGGCGGCGAAACTGCAAGAGCAGCCTGTCTGCGGCAAATGCGGAAAGGCGCTGTTTACCGGACAGCCGCTGGAACTGGACAGCGCCGGCTTCGCGAAGCACATGGCGCGCAGCGACATCCCGTTGCTGGTGGATTTCTGGGCGCCCTGGTGCGGCCCCTGCAAGGCGATGGCGCCGGCCTATGCGCAGGCAGCGCAACGGCTGGAACCGCAATTCCGCGTCGTCAAATTGAATACCGAGGAGGTGCAAGACCTGGCCGCGCGCTACGCCATCCGCAGCATCCCCACCTTGGCATTGTTCAAGAACGGACGCGAAGTCGCGCGCCAGGCGGGCGCCATGAACGAGGCAGGCATTCTGGCTTGGGCCGAGGCTCACAAGTAACGCCGCCACTGTGCTGCGATCAGTGGCGTGCCGGGCAAACGACATTCGGGAACGCATGCATTCCCGCCTTCGGGCAACGACAGCAGCGAGATGTTATTGCCTGATGAAATGACTGCTGACGGCGAGTAGATAATTTCAGTAATTCACTGCGACATAGCAGAGACTGATGGGGTATATTGAAAGTCTGTAAATTTTATATGCGATAAATGGCATGATGTAGGGGAGTATGCGTATCTTCACAGGTCTTTTATCGAACTCCGCTGGCTGATGCGTCTTGCCGCGTGTAAGACTGAATTCGAATTGAAGCAGCTCAAGAAATTCTTGCTTTTTTCGAACTTCATGCACGCTTCATTGTCGCAATGACATGTTGCATTTAAAAAAAACCATCGGTAGAACGGCGCTCGGGCTGGTCGTGTTGCTGGCGGCTCTTCTGCTGCTGGTCAGTGTCATTCCCTGGAATTTTGCCAAACCCTGGATTAGCAATCGCGTCAGCGAAGCCACCGGTCGTTCATTCGCGATCAACGGTGATCTGGAGTTGAGCTGGCAGCGGCCGGGAGATGTGGAGAAGGGCTGGCGTGGCTGGATTCCATGGCCGCATTTGCGCGCCCACGACCTGGTGCTGGGCAATCCGCAGTGGGCCACTACCGGTCCCACCATGGCGACCGTGCCGCAGGTGGATTTCAACCTGAATCCACTGGCACTGTTTCAAAAAACGGTCGCCGTCTCATCCTTGATCCTGACCGAACCGCAACTGGTTCTGGAAGTCGGCAAGGACGGCCAGAATAACTGGAGCTTCAAAAAAAGCGAAACGCCCTCGCCCTGGCAACTGGTGCTGCAGGACTTGTCATTGAATCAGGGCACGGTGCGTCTGGTCGATCCAGTCAAGAAGGCTGATGTCAGCACCCGCATCGACACGCAGCAGGACGGCAGCATCGTCTGGAAGATCAGCGGCAAATTGAATAACGACAGCGTGGCGGGCGAGGGCAAGGCCGGCGCGCTGCTGTCACTGCAAAGCAGCGATACGCCCTATCCGGTGCAAGCGCAGTTGAAGATCGGCACCTCCGAAGTGAGCGCCAACGGCACGCTGACCAATCCGCGCCATCTGAGCAAACTCGACGTCAACCTGAAGATTAACGGCGCCAGCATGGCGCACCTGTTTCCATTCAGCGGCCTGGTGCTGCCGGAAACGCCCCGATTTTCCACCGAAGGGCGCTTGTACGGATCGATCGCAGGCGACGACTTTCATCTGACCTATGAAAAATTCACGGGCAAGGTCGGCTCCAGCGATATCGGCGGCACGCTGGAATACTTGCGCCGGGAGCCGCGCCCGCTGCTGCGCGGGGCGGTGGTGTCGAATTACCTGAACCTGAAAGACCTGGGCGCGCTGGTCAGCGGCGGCCAGGGAAAAAAGGGGCAGGGCGACGACAGCGCGAAACAGCCGCCAGGGAAAGTGTTGCCAGTGGCCCGGCTGCGCACCGAACGCTGGGACAAGCTGGATGTGCAGGTCGAATTCAGCGGCAAGAAAATTATTCGTCGCAGCGATCTGCCGATCGAAAACCTGTTTGCCAAGATACGTCTGAACAACGGCGAACTGTCATTTGCGCCGCTGAATTTTGGCGTGGCCGGCGGCCAGTTCAGAACCGAGCTGACGATCGACGGCAAGAACGATCCGGCGCAAGCGCGGATGAAAATCACCGCACGCGGCCTGCAACTGAAGAAATTGTTCCCGCAAGTGGAGTCGATGCGCGCCAGCCTGGGCCAGGTGCACGGTCATGCCGAGCTGTCGGCGGTCGGTAATTCGCTGGCGGCATTGGCTGGGTCGTCGAATGGCGACGTCGAAGCGCTGATCAGCCAGGGCACGATCAGCAAGTTCATCCTGGAAGCGATGGGCTTGAATATCGGCAGCGTCATCGTCTCGAAGTTATTTGGCGATCGCCAGGTGCAACTGAACTGCATGGTGAGCGACTTCGGCGTGACCAAGGGCCTGATGCGAACGCGCCTGTTCGTGGTCGATACCAACGACGCGACGATTGCGGTGGACGGCACGATCAACCTCGCCAGCGAGCAACTGGACTTGACCATTCATCCGAACAGCAAAGGGATACGCCTGTTGTCACTGCGCTCGCCGCTGTATGTGAAGGGCAGCTTCAAGAAGCCGGATGTCGGGGTTGACAAGGGAACGGTGACGCTGAAGGCTGGCGCTGCAGTCGCGCTGGGAGCGCTGGCCACACCCGTGGCCGCACTGTTGGCGCTGATCAATCCCGGCCCGGGGCAGGAAAATCCGTGTCCTGGCTTGATGGCGCAAGCGGGGAAAAAGCCGGTGGAGCCGGTGGCGAACAAATAAATATGCCAGAACCACTTGCTCAGTTGCCATGCACAAGCAGGGCAACGCTCGCGTCATCCTGCGCCAGGTGTTCCTTGCGTAGCGGCTACAGCCGTACTTTCCCGGACGGAAAACCATTGTTGAAAATCCGTGGGGAGATGACGAAAAAGCCGTGCATCCTTGTGTTCTCGGGCTCCAGTTGAAAGAAAATGTTCGGATCAAAATCTTATAAAAAAGAGTCGTTTTTCATGCCGGCAGGCGCTGTGCACCAAGAGCGAGGAAACTTGCACGAGCGGTAACGTGACCGAGAGAGTGCCGCTGCTCATCGCCTATCATTCGCAAAACTGGCAAAAACCAAAATTTGCCGTTATAATCCCGCTTCTTCAGGCGCGTAGCTCAGCTGGTTAGAGCACTACCTTGACATGGTAGGGGTCGTTGGTTCGAGTCCAATCGTGCCTACCAAATTGTTCTGATTCGTAACGTGGATGCACGGGTCATCGAGTCGGGATTGATTTGGATATCTGAAGTCGGCAAAATCGAAATGGAAGCGCAGCACGGCTTCCATTTTTGCTTTTTTGCGCCCGGGATGGATCGTTGCTGGTTAACACTTAAGACGTCGGTCGTATCTCGAAATCCGCGCCACAATCAGCAGTGCCTTCGTCGATATCCAGCACGCGAGCTGCGCGCACCTGCGCCCCACGCGGCCCCTGCCAGGCCCACTCGGCGAGTTGGTCAAGAGTGTCAGCGTCGCCGCACACCACTGCTTCCACCGAACCGTCCCTGCGATTGCGCACCCAGCCACCCAGCCCGAGCCGCTGCGCTTCGGCTGCGAAGCCGGCGCGATAGCCGACGCCTTGTACCATGCCGGTAATGCTGAAATGCCGGGTCAGGCGTTTTTCCATGTCGATGCTCCTTTGGCTTGCCGATCGCGACTTAGCGGACTGACACCCTTGCCGCCGCTGACAGTACTGCTGCCGGCATATGCGGCTCTTCCAGCCATTCTTGCCCAAGTGCACCATACGGGCACACGAAATCATCTTATTAATTTTCCTGCATTCCCAAGTCGCGTGGGCTAGGCCGAAGCAGGGGCCGGCAGTCGCCATCGAAAACAGGCTTGGCATGCAGTTTGTCCTGGTGCCGGCGGTTGAATTCATGATGGGCAGCGACAAATCGCCTGAATCGTTGGTGCAGGCATACCCGCATTACGAACAATCCGCGCAAGGCAAAGAGAAATTGTTGCCGAGGTGGAGTATGCCGAAAAATATTTTCATCTATAACCGCGTCGCGGCAGCCAATGCAATGAGTATGTAAATTGTCTGATCGCAATACTATCGAGTGGCCAGCTTCAGTAGAATGCGGAGTGGCAGATATTTCGTTGACTTGCATCATGTATTTTGTTGCGCGTTCCGCTCGACAATACCGTGATGATGCACTTCACCAGCAGGCGCGGCATCGGGCAGCAAGCGCCATCCTGGCTGAATTGCGATGCCGGTCCGGATACGAAATCCCGCTCAAGCGGCTCCCGCCTTGAATATCGCTTCCGGAGTGCCTGCAAGCCTGCACATTACCCGAGATCAAATCCATGACTACCACCGCGCCAGACATCGAAATCTCCGAAGAACTGATCCGCCGCTTCGATACCCTCGGGCCGCGCTATACCTCGTATCCGACCGCCGATCGGTTCCACACCGATTTTGACGCGCAGACCACGATCCGCTACCTGGAGCAGCGCGCGACCCGCAGCCAGAATCCACCGCTGTCGGTGTATGTGCACCTGCCGTTTTGCGAATCGCTCTGCTATTTTTGCGCCTGCAACAAGATCATCACCAAGGATCACAGCAAGGTTGCCGAATATCTGCGCTACCTGGAGCGGGAAATGGCGATGGTGGCGGCGCATCTCGGGCCCGACCGCGAGACGGTGCAGCTGCATTTTGGCGGCGGCACGCCGACCTTCCTCTCCGCCGACGAACTGCGGCAGTTAATGGGCAATGCTGCGCGGCCATTTCAACTTCACGCCGGACGCCGAACTCGGGATCGAGATCGATCCGCGCACCGTCAACCACGATACGCTGGCGATGCTGGCGGAGCTGGGCTTCAACCGCACCAGTTTTGGCGTGCAGGATTTCGACCCGGCGGTGCAGGAGGCGGTTAACCGCATCCAGCCGCGCGCGATGGTGGAAACCGCAATTCTGGCCAGCCGCGCTGCCGGCTTCGAGTCGATCAACGCCGACTTGATCTACGGACTGCCGAAGCAGACCCTGGCCAGCTTCGACCGCACGCTGGATCAACTGATCGATCTGTCGCCGGACCGCATCGCGCTCTACAACTATGCGCATTTGCCGAGCCGCTTCAAGGCACAGCGGCAGATCGTGGCGGCCGACCTGCCGAGCGCCGAGGCGCGCCTGCAGATTTTCCTGATGTCGATGCGGCGCTTGCTGGATGCGGGTTACCGCTACATCGGCCTCGACCATTTTGCCAAGCCGGATGACGAGCTGAACCGGGCCCGCGAAAACGGCACGCTGCACCGCAATTTCCAGGGCTATACCACGCGCGCCGAGTGCGATCTGGTCGCCTTTGGCGTGTCGGCGATCAGCAAGGTCGGCAATTCGTACAGCCAGTCCTCGCACAGTATCAAGGGCTATTTCCAGCATCTGGACGAGGGCCGCTTGCCGACCGAAAAAGGCTATGAATTGAGCCAGGATGACGTCTTGCGGCGCGAAGTGATCATGGAAGTCATGTGCGGCGGGCCACTCCGCTTTGCGCCGCTGAACCAACGCTATGGCATTGATTTCATGGCCTATTTCGCGACTGAGCTGGCGCGGCTGCAACCGTATCAGGAAGCTGGTCTGATCGACATCACGGCCGAGGGCGTGTTCGTGTCGGCCAAGGGGCGGCTGTTCGTGCGCGCGGTCGGCCTGGTCTTCGATAAATATTTGCGTCAGCCTACTACATCAAGTTACTCGAAGCTGATTTAAACTACATATTGTGGTTTGGGCGGAGATGGAGCCGTCAGAATCGGGTTAAGATGAGTCAGATACCGGCGCTACGATTCGCCGGGCGATTCATGGTTTGGCCGCACCTTCATCCTGCTGTCGCCCCTGCAGCCTGCAGGCAGAGACGACATGACGGCAGGAAGCGGCGCCAACAGGCAGTCGGGTTAGCGGCGATTACCAAGGCTCACTAGCACATCGCACGCGATACTGCCATGGTATGTTGAAAAAAGCGTTGATTTGCATGCGTCAAAGCAGCATGTCATTGGGAGTATGGAGTTAACGACGAGTCAGTGCCGAAGCTGAATACGATCCCGAACGGTCTGGCGCGGTAAAAAATTTTGTTGTCGGATATACGGCCCATGCGGCGGCCATCATCGGCGGCAAGCCGAAAGAACATCTAAGGAGACCACCATGCAAAAACTGGAAAGCGCGGCCATCGCATTGGCGTTGCCGCAGGAAATTTCACGTGAAGTGCTGCTGGAAAAATACGCCAAGGATGGCGAAACCAGTATTGATGAAGTGCTGGCGCGGGTGGCAGGTGCGCTGGCTGAGGTCGAAACGCCGAAAACTCGCAAGAAGCATGGCGAGGCGTTCCTGTGGGCAATGCAAAACGGTTTCATTCCGGCTGGCCGCATCGCCAGCGCCGCTGGTACCGGGCTGCAGACCACGCTGATCAATTGCTTCGTGCAGCCGGTCGGCGATTCCATTACCGAAACCGTCGGCAGCAAGCCGGGCATCTACACCGCGCTGGCGCAAGCGGCCGAAACCATGCGCCGCGGCGGCGGCGTCGGCTATAACTTTTCCGCGATCCGGCCCAAGGGCGCCAAGGTCAAGGGCACCGGCAGCAGCGCCTCCGGCCCGATTTCCTACATGCGCGTGTTCGACCGTTCGTGCGAAACGGTGGAGTCGGCCGGCGCTCGGCGCGGCGCGCAGATGGCAGTGCTCAACGTCGAGCATCCGGACATCATCGAATTCATCACGGTCAAGCAGGAAAAGGGACAGTTGAACAACTTCAACGTCTCGGTCGGCATGAGCGACGCCTTCATGCGCGCGGTGGAAGCCGACGGCAGCTTCGAGCTGGCGCACGTGGCGCAACCGAACGACGACTTGAAGCGCGCCGGCGCCTATTTGCGGGACGACGGCAAGTGGGTGTACCGCACGGTCCAGGCGCGCGAAGTGTGGGATTTGATCATGCAAAGCACCTACGCCGCGGCCGAACCGGGCGTGCTGTACATGGACCGCATGAATGCTGAAAACAATCTCGGCTATTGCGAAGTGATCGAAGCCACCAATCCGTGCGGCGAGCAGCCGTTGCCGGACTACGGCTGCTGCTGCCTCGGCAGCATCAACCTGGTGGCTTGCGTCGAAGCGCCGTTTACGGCCGAAGCGCACTTCGATTTCGCCAAGCTGGCGAAGGTTGCCGGCATCGCGGTGCGCATGCTGGATAACGTGCTGACCGCGACCAAGTGGCCGCTGGAGGAGCAGGCGCAGGAAGCCGCCGCCAAGCGCCGCATCGGCCTCGGCTTTACCGGCCTGGGCGATGCATTGATCATGCTGGGCGTGCGCTACGACTCGGAGCGCGGGCGCGAGCTGGCGGCCGAAGTGGCGCGTGAAATGCGCGACGCCTCATACGCGGCATCGGTCGAGCTGGCCCAGGAGCGCGGCGCCTTCCCGCTGCTGGACGCGGAAAAATACCTGCAGGGCGGCTTTGCCGCGCGCCTGCCGGAGGCGTTGAAAGAACAGATCCGCCAGCACGGCATCCGCAATTCGCACCTGACCTCGATTGCGCCGACCGGCACCATTTCGCTGGCTTTCGCGGATAACGCCTCGAACGGCATCGAGCCGGCGTTTTCCTGGTTCTACAACCGCGTCAAGCGCATGGCGGACGGCAGCAAGAAAGACTACACGGTGGAAGACCACGCCTACCGCGTGTATCGCGCGCTCGGGCATGACGTCGAGCAGTTGCCGGAGGCTTTCGTCTCGGCGCTGGAAATTTCCGCCACCGACCACATGCTGATGATTGCCGCAGTGGCACCCTACGTTGATGCGGCCATTTCGAAAACCGTGAACGTCCCGGTGGATTATCCATACGACGACTTCCGCGACCTGTATCTGCAGGCATGGCACAAGGGCTTGAAGGGCATCACCACCTATCGTCCCAATACCGTGCTGGGCGCGGTGCTGTCGGTGTCGGCCGACAGCGCGCCGCAACCGATCACGCTGTCCGAGCAGGACAAGCGCCTGGTGCTGACGGAACTCACGATGTCGCCGCCGCTGGCCTCGTTGCGCTGGCCGTCGCGTCCGGGTCTGCCGGTCGGCGCCAACGGCTGGATCAGCGAAACCATCCGCACGCCGCAGGGCGATTTCGCGGTGGCGGTTTCCGACCAGGGCGGGGTGCCGTTTGAAGTCTGGGTGCTGGGTGGCCAGCCGCCGCGCGGCCTGGATGCGATCGCCAAGACGCTGTCGACCGACATGCGCGCCAATGACCGCGGCTGGCTGCGCAACAAACTGTCGATGCTGGCCAACGCCTACGGCGATGCCTTCGAGATGCCGATGCCGCCCAATGGCCAGCGGGTGCAGGTGCCGAGCCCAACCGCGGCGCTGGCGCGCCTGGTCGAGTGGCGCTATCACCAGCTGGGCGCGCTCGATCTGCACGAGGGCGATCCGTCACCGGTGCTGAATGCGCTGTTTGCTGCGCACGAGCCGAAAACCGGCACCGACGGCACGCTGGCGTGGGTGGCCGACGTGCGCAACCCGGCGACCGAGGATGATTTCGTGCTGATGCTGAAGGAACTGCAAATGCCGGACGGCAGCCGCCGCCCGTACAGCATGTGGCTGACCGGCGGCCACCCGCCGGCGCTGGATGGCTTGTGCAAGCTGCTCTCCCTGGACATGCGGGTGATCGATCCGGCCTGGATCGGCATGAAGCTGCGCAAGCTGCTGAACTACGCCGAACCGCGCGGCGACTTCCTGGCGCGCGTGCCGGGCAGCGAAAAGCAGGCCAGCTATCCGTCCACGGTCGCCTATATTGCGCAACTGGTGATCCACCGCTACGCAATGCTCGGGATCCTGACCGAAAGCGGGGTGCCGGTGCAGTCGATGGGAGTGGTGGCCGGCGAACCGGGACGCACGGTGAGCCCCGTCATACGCGGCCGCCAGTGCCGCGAATGCGGCAACAGCACGGTGATCCGCAAGGATGGCTGCGATTTCTGCACCTCCTGTGGCGCGATCGGCAGCTGCGGCTGAGTGATGCTTCTGCTGGCGGGTCCGGCCCGCCAGCAGGCTCCATTTCAGGAGTCGCTTTCGTCCATCCGGGAGTCGTCAGGATTGGACTGCAAGGTTTTCATCCGCAGCAGGTAAACACTGACCGCGCTGGCGATCACCAGCAGCATGCCTTTCAGCACCATCCATTTGACTGTATAGACGGAAAACAGAATCGATGCCCACAGCATGATCAGCGCGACGATCTTGGCCCGCAGCGGTATCCCGCGCTTTTCCTCGATATTGCGCAAGTACTCTCCAAACAGCGGATTGCCCAGCAGCCAGCGGTGCATGCGGGTTGAGCCGCGCATGTAGCAGGCGGAAGCCAGCAGCAGAAACGGCGTGGTCGGCAGCAGCGGCAGGAAGATTCCCAGAATGGCAAGTATGACGGCCAGCGTGCCGATGATATTGAGCGTGATTTTCATGCGCGTGTCATGTCTGCGAGGCAACACTTTGCGATTGGCACCGATGGCAGACAGTGGCTGTCGATGGTCGATCTGCCATGCGGTTTTTCCCATACTTGCAGCGCGCTGGCCGGAATTTTCGGCCTGGAAGTCGCATACAATCCTAGTATCTCTTCCACTTATTGTTGCTGATATTCCCCTCTATGGCCACAAGCAAGATCAAGGTTCAGGATTTTTTGTCCGTGTTGCCATTGTTCGACGGCCTGGCGCCGGAGGAACTGGCGGATATCGCACAGGCCACCACCGAGCACAAGGTGGCGCGTGGCGAAATCATCTTTCATCGCGGCGATCCCTGCGTCGGCTTTCATACCGTGGTCTATGGCCAGGTCAAGCTGGCGTTCACCTCGTCGCAAGGGACCGAAAAGGTGATCGAGATCATCGGCCCCGGCCATAGTTTTGGCGAGGCGTTGATGTTCATGGAAAAGCCGTACATCGTATCGGCCCAGGCGCTGGCTGATTCGCTGTTGCTGCATGTCGCGAAATCGGCGGTGTTCGGCGGCATCGAGCGCGACCCGAAGTTTGCGCGCAAGATGCTGGCCGGCTTGAGCCGGCGCCTGCACGGGCTGATTTGCGACGTCGAAGCCTACTCGCTGAATTCCGGCACCCAGCGCGTGATCGGCTACCTGCTCAAGAGTGACGATTTGCAGGATGGCGATCAATTCCGTCTGGATGTCAGCAAGACGGTGCTCGCTTCCCGGCTGAACCTGACGCCGGAACATTTTTCCCGGATTCTGCACGACTTGACGGCGCAAAAGCTGATTGCGGTGAATGGCCGCGACATCACGATTCAGGACATTCAGCGCCTACGCGACTACCAGGGGTGATGTCGATCTGGCGCTTGACGCGCAGGTACAGCCACGTAGCCCGCAACAGGTTCAGCCACAGCCAGCCGGCCGATAGCGCCAGCGCCAATGCTGCCGGATGGACCAGCGGCGGCCACAGGGTGGCGCCGGTCAGCAACAGCAAGGCCGCCACATGCGCGACGAATTGCCTGAGCGCGACGCGGTCGGCCAGCACCTCCTTGATGCTTGGCCCGCGCCGCCCGGGCGCTGCGCTGTGTTGCAGGTGGTACCAGACCAGGAACGGCACGATCTTGTACAACATGCCGTTGATCGCCGACCAGGCGAAGCCGATGATGAACAGCATGCCCAGCGTCAGCGACAAGCGCGGATCGTTGCCGCTGCTTGGCAGCAGCCACAGGAGCATGCACAGCAGCAGGCTCGCCATCGAGGCACGCCAGAACCAGGTGGTGGCATCCGGCTGGGGCCGTTTGCGCTGGCTCAGCAGATACAGCGTGATCAGCGTGAAGCCGAGATAGCCGAGCAACAGCAGCAGCGCGACCGCGCCTGGCGCTCCAGTGGGCGCTGTCCTGAAACAGCAGCACGGCGCCTGACCACAGCAACAGCAGGCCGAGCAGCAGCGGACCCAGCCAGCGCGTGATGCGCAGCGGATACACCGGCGTCACCTGGAACATCGGGATCACCTGAAACGCCACGCCAATCACCAGCAACCCGACCCAGCCCAGCAAGCCCCAGGCCACGTGCAGGTCGGTCAGCAATAACAGCGGCAACGGCAGCGGCCAGGCAAAGCCGCTGGCCAGCGTCGCGCCCAGGCCAATGGTGATGGCCAGTGCGGCCAGCGCCAGCCGCACGGTGCGCACGGTAACGTTGCCGGCTTGCCGCCGCGCGCGCCACAGTCCAAGCGCGCAAGCGCCCAGCAGCCAGCCAAAGGCTGCCACCAGGCACGCCAGCGCCAGCTGGAACAGCAGCGGCTGGCCGCGCCAGAATGCCGCCGCCAACACCATCGTACCCAGCACCAGCAACGCATGCACGCCGGTCGCGGTGGCATTTGCCCGCGGCAGCGCGACGCCGGCGACGACCGGGAGGATCTGCATCAGCGCGCCAATCATCGTGCCGGCCAGTGCCCCCAGCGTGAGCAGATGCGTCAGTGCCAGCGTCACCGGCGACCAGCGCGAAACCAGCGCCGCCGGTCCTTGCCAGAACAGCAGGATGGCGGCGGCCAGTACAAATAGCGGCGCCACCAGGAAAAAGCGCAGTGGCGTCATCAGGCTGGGGGCCTGTTCGAAAGCCAGTACGCGCTGAATCATTCCTTGTGCCAGATCAGTATCTCGTAACGATAGTTGTCCGTCGGGGTGACCTGATACAGGAAGCCGTTGTTGTCCAGGATGCGATACAGCGGCCGCGGCTCGCGGTCGATCAGCATGCGCAAGCGCTGCGGTTTCGTCAGTTCCGACAATGCGTTCATCACGCGTTCCAACGGTTCCGGCGGCTCCAGTCCGCACACATCCAAGGTGATGTCCTGTTCCATATTTTTCATCGTTGCGCTGCGTGACCGGGAAGTGCCTGCCCGGAGTCTGGATCATCGTTGGTCGATCGCGGGCGATCCTTGATGCAGGTTAAGGATTGCGGGCCATCCTGCTCGCTATAGTGCCGCAATCGCCAGCTTCGTGCCAGCGCCGGCAGTCTGGCGCCAGCGGTGCGATGCCATCAGCATGGATGGTCGTGTTGACGCGCTGGCCATCGTAAAAACAGCGTGCCGGTAGCGCGCGCCGCCGGTGCTTTTTGATCTCACCTCGACCACGCTCGCCCATGAACATGCTGCTGACCCATCCCGAGAACGCGGATTCGCCCGAGCCCGCACTGCCGATCGAACTGGTCTGCCCGGCCGGCAGCCTGCCGGCGCTGAAGGCGGCGATCGATCATGGCGCCGATTGCGTCTACCTGGGCTTTCGCGACGCCACCAACGCCCGCAATTTCGCCGGCCTGAATTTCGACGAGGCCGCGATCGGCGCAGGCATCCGCTACGCTCACGAGCGTGGCCGCAAGGTGCTGCTGGCCTTGAATACCTATCCGCAGCCAACTGGCTGGCAGCGCTGGCGCCGCGCGATCGATCGCGCCGCCGAAACCGGAATCGATGCGGTGATCCTGGCCGATCCCGGCCTGATGCAATATGCGCAAAAAACGCACCCGCAGCTGCGATTGCATCTGTCGGTGCAGGGTTCGGCGACCAATGTCGAAGCGATCAATTTTTACCATCGGCATTTCGGCATCGCCCGTGCGGTGCTGCCGCGCGTGTTGTCGCTGGCGCAGGTCGAACAGGTGATGGGCAAGACGCCGGTCGACATCGAGGTGTTCGGCTTCGGCAGCCTGTGCGTGATGGTGGAAGGGCGCTGCGCGCTGTCGTCGTATGCCACTGGTGAATCGCCGAATACCGCCGGCGTCTGTTCGCCGGCCAAGGCGGTGCGCTGGGCAGCAGACGCCGCAAGGGCTGGAATCGCGCCTGAACGGCGTCTTGATCGACCGCTATGCCGATGGCGAAAACGCCGGCTACCCGACCTTGTGCAAGGGCCGCTTCGATGTCGCCGGCGAAAGCAATTACTACGCGATCGAAGAGCCGACCAGCTTGAATACGCTGGAAATCCTGCCGCAGCTGCACAAGATGGGCGTGCGAGCGATCAAGATCGAAGGGCGGCAGCGCAGCCCGGCCTATGTCGCGCAAGTGACGCAGGTGTGGCGCGAGGCGATCGACAACTGCCTGTCCCCGACCCAGCGCTATTCGATCAAGCCGTCCTGGATGACTGCGCTCGACAAGGTCGCCGAAGGTCAGCAGCACACGCTGGGCGCCTATCACCGGCCGTGGAAGTGAATCCGGCTCATCGAACGACATTCAGGAGGCAATAGCGTGAAACTGGCTTTGGGTCCGTTGCAGTATTACTGGCCGCGCGAGACGACCATCGATTTCTACGACAGCATGGCGGCGACGCCGGTGGACATCGTCTATCTGGGCGAGACGGTATGTTCGCGCCGTCACGAACTGCGTGTCGCGGACTGGCTGGCGATCGGCGAGCGGCTGCAGGCCGCCGGCAAGGAAGTGGTGTTGGCGACCCAGGTGTTGATCGAATCGGGTTCCGATTTGAGCACCTTGCGCCGCATCACCGACAACGGCCGCTTCATGGTCGAGGCCAACGACATGGGCGCCGTGCACTGCATGGACAGCAAGCCGTTCATCGGCGGCCCGTTCCTGAACATCTACAGCGGCCCCACGCTTGAACTGCTGGCTGGCCTGGGCGCGAAGCGCTGGGTGATGCCGCTGGAAATGGGGCGCGAGGGCTTGGCCCAGTTGCAGCAGGAGCGGCCGGCCGGGATGGAAACCGAAGTGTTTGCCTATGGCCGCATGCCGCTGGCATTTTCCGCGCGCTGCTTCACCGCCCGCCACCACAATCTGCCGAAAGACGACTGTCAGTTCGTCTGCATGAAGTATCCGGACGGTCTGCTGATGGAAACGCGCGAAGGCCAGCCGTTCCTGACGCTGAACGGCATCCAGACGCAGTCGGCGCTGGTCTACAACCTGATCGATCAGCTGGAGCCGATGCGCGGACTGGGAGTGGATGTGGTGCGCATCTCGCCGCAGTCGCAACACACTGCCGACATCCTTGCCTTGTTCCATGCGGTGCTGAAGCGGCAGCTGAGCGCCGCCGAGGCGCTGGCGCGGATCGAGCCCCTGATGCCGGCCGCGCCCTGCAATGGCTACTGGCACGGCAAGCCGGGCCTGGAGCGGGTGCCCGCATAAGCGCGGCTTTGCCGGCACGCCGGACATTTTCAACCAAGGGGTTTCGCATGCGTAGTGCTCAATATGAATTGCCCGATCCGGTTGGCACGCTGTTGTCGATGCTGCCGGTATATCCGGGCTCGGTCTTGTTCGTCGCCGGCTTGAATCTGGCGCTGGCACCGCATTTGCAGGGCGAGATATGGCAAGCGCTGCAGCAAAAGAAGCTGCGGCTGAAGGTACTCGATGCGCGCCTGGCGTTCAACTTCAGCTGGAAGGATCAGGCGTTTTCCGCGATCGCCAACAGCGGCGCAGCGGATCTGACGATCGGCGCCAGCGCCCACGATCTGCTATTGCTGGCGCAGCGGCGTGAAGATCCCGACACGCTGTTTTTCAGCCGGCGGCTGGTGATGGAAGGCGATACCGAACTTGGCCTGCTGGTCAAAAATACGCTGGACGCGATTGATCTCTCGGTGTTTGAGCGCGCCAACCTGGCGCCGGCGCGGGTACTGGCGCGGCTGCGCTCGCGCGCCCGGCCGGCAGACGAGGCGGCACGCTGATCCGGCGCCGCCCGGCCATGTTGGCAGGGAGTGCGCCGCAGAGCTGTTTTTCTGCTGGAGGTGAGATGCATGGTTACTGAAAAGAAGGTGCTGCCCCTGGTGTATTCCTGTTCCGGCTGCTCCAGTGCGGCGCAGCTGGCCAATCATGTGGCAGTGCGACTGGATCGGACTGGCGTGGCCGAGATGTCGTGCATCGCCGGCGTCGGTGGCGACGTTCCTGCGCTGCTGAAGGTCGCCAAGTCAGGGCGGCCCATGGTCGTGATCGATGGCTGCGCGCTGGTGTGCGCCAAACGCTCGCTGGAGCGCCATGGCATCATCCCGACCGAGCATCTGCAATTGGGCGAGCAGGGCGTCAAGAAACGTTTCCACACCGATTTTGATCCGCAACAGGCAGCAGAAATCGTCACTCTGGTCAGTGCAGTAATCGGCCAGCTGGTCTCGACCCCAACCGATTAGGCAGCTGCTTCAAATCCCCTCGAATGCCGGCCTGGAGCGCAGCCTTGGAACAAGGGCACGCGGTTCTTGCCGGCGTCCCCATCCGCGCAGAACTACCTGAAAACCCCCGCATGCCTGGTTGCAGATCGATGTGCTATGGAGTATATCGAAATTGCGTATATTTTATATGCGTAAATGGAGGTATATGAAGCCAGTATGTAACACCTCGTTGGCTTATCCGGCAACCATCGCGAAGTCGATCACGATCTCGCCAGGCTGGCGCGAAATATAAGTGACGCGTACGTGCGGCCCATAGTGGTCCTCGATCTGCGCCAGCAGTGGCAGCGGGTCATGGTCGTTGCAAAAACGCATGGTCTCGCCCGGCTGCAGCGCGGCCAGCGCGCCAAAGATGGCGGCATGGCGAAAGCGTTTGGCAACGCCGCGGGCGTCAAATGGGTAAATGCCTTCGGTGATGCGTGGGCTGGAACAATCGTGTGCCAAGATAATTCTCCTTGAATCCGCGTGCGTCAGACAATGAAAAGGGCCGGCATGTGCCGGCCCCGGTTGCTGGCTCTTACCAGCGATGCATCAGGCGCCGCCGGCGCTGGCGATCGCGCCGACACCCTCGGGCTGGCGCTTGCCGCCGACCCAGGAGGCGTAGTGCAAATACCGCCAGGAACACCATGCCGACCGCGAAGACGATGTCGCCCGGTACCCGCAACCACACCATGGTTTCCATGAAGGTGGAGTGGATCACTTCCGGTGAGCGGGCGAACCACATGCCCTTGGTGATGCTGGCCCAGACCTGGTAGATGCCGGCCGGTACCAGCGAGATGAAGACCATCATCGCCAGTCCGATATTCAGCGACCAGAAAGTCAGGCCCAGCAGGCGATCCGACCACAGCACGCGTGACGACACGCCGCGCAGGCAGAACAGCAGCAAGCCGATGCCGAGCATGCCGTACACGCCAAACAGCGCGGCGTGGCCGTGGGCGGCGGTCATGTTCAGGCCCTGCAGGTAGTACAGCGCGATCGGGGTGTTGATCGTGAAGCCGAGCAGGCCGGCACCGACCACGTTCCAGAAGCCGACCGCGATGAAGCACAGGATCGACCATTTGTAGGTCTGCACCCACGGTGCGGCTTTCGAGCGCTGGTAGTTTTTGTAGGCTTCGGTGCCGATCATGGCCAGCGGGACCACTTCCAGTGCCGAGAACATGGCGCCAATCGCGATCACGAAGGTCGGCGTGCCGGTGAAGTACAGGTGATGCAGCGTACCCAGAATGCCGCCGAACATGAAGACGATGGTTTCCAGCACGATGGCGCTGTTGGCAGTCTTGGCATGAATCAGGCCGAGGCGGGTGAACAGGAGGGCGATGACGGCGGTGGCGAAGACTTCGAAGAAGCCCTCGACCCACAGGTGCACCAGCCACCAGCGCCAGTACTCGACCATCGCGTAGTGGGTGTGCTGGCCCCAGGTCAGCGAGGTGGCATAGAAGCCGCCGATGCAGAGCGCCGACAGGAACACCATCGCGATCAGGCCGCGGCTTTCGCTCGGTTTCTTCAGCGCCGGCCACAGGCCGCGGCCCAGCAGCGTGACCCAGAACAGCAGGCCGACGAACAGCAGCAGTTGCCAGACCCGGCCCATGCTGGTGAATTCCAGGCCCTGGTTGCCGAGCCAGAAGCTGAAGCTGGTGCTCGATTTTGCAATGGTGCCGATCCAGCCGAAGGCGGTCGAGCCGACCACGATGAACAAGAGCGCGTAGAACAGGACGTTGACGCCGAGTTTCTGGAATTTCGGCTCATGGCCGGAAATCGCCGGCGCGATGTACAGGCCGGTCGCCAGCCAGGCGGTGGCGATCCACAGCACCGCAAACTGGGTGTGGATCGTGCGGCTGACGGTGTAGGGCAGGATCTCGCCCAGCGGAATGCCGAAGAAGCTTTGTCCTTCGACCGCGTAGTGCGCGGTGATCACGCCGAAACCGACTTGCGCCAGCATCAGGCCGATGACCACGTAGAAGTATTTTCTGGTGGCCAGCATCGACGGCGTCGGCTTCAGACTTAGCAACGGGTCGGCCTTGGCCGGCACTGGATCGTCCATTTCCGGATGGCGCGAGTGATAGAACAGCATGCCGATGATGGCGCCGATCATCAGGATGATGCTGGCAATCGACCAGATGCCGGCATCCGCGGTCGGGGTATTGCCGACCGCCGGTTCCGGCGGCCAGTTGCTGGTGTAGCTCATGTCGGTCTTGCCGGGACGATCAGCCGCCGCCGACCAGGAAGACCAGAAGAAGAACGCCGGCAAGGCTTGCAGATCGGCCGGGTCGGCCAGCGCACCGGCCGACATCGCGTACTGCTCGCGCAGCTTGTCGAGTGCCGGTTCGGTGCCGAACAGGTCGGTGTAATGCTTGGCCACTTCCTGGGCAGCGGCGAAGCGCGCCGGCGACAGCGTGATGGCGCCGGTTTGGTCGTCATACGTATTGCGCCGCATTTCGTCTTTTACCAAGCCGTCGAGCTGCGCCTTGGGGCCGGCACCGAGCTCTTCGTACGGCTTGCCGAAATCGCGCTGCGCCCAGATATCACGCAAGGCAACGGTCTCGCGGTGCAGCCAGTCGGCCGACCAGTCCGGCGCCAGGTAGCTGCCGTGGCCCCAGACCGAACCGAGTTGCTGGCCGCCGGCAGTCAGCCATGCCGACTGGCCACGTTGTACCTGGCCTTCCGAGAACAGCACCTGGCCTTGGGTGCTGACAACCTGTTTCGGTATCGGCGGCGCGGCCAGATAAATCTCGGTTCCGACCCAGCCCAAAACGCCGAAAGACAGGACGCAGATGACTGCGAGCCATGTCCATAGTTTGCGCGTTGCTTGCATGATGACTTCCCTTTTTAGTGATTCAAATTTTCGGTTTGAGTATAGGGAAGGGGCCTTGCCGGAATAAATGATGTATATCAAAGAAATCTATTAGCGCGCCGCCTTACCATGCGCTGCAAGCGCGTGCTCGGGCACACATCGTGCGCCGCTTGCAGCTGCGTTTTTCCATTCTGGAGATGGCATCGTGATGAATTTCGATTACTCGCCGCGGGTGCAGGCTTTGCGCCGGCAATTGCAGGACTTCATGGATGACCATGTGATCCCGCGCATCGGCGAATGGCAGCGCTGTGAGGCGCGCGGCAAGCATCCGTCGTTCATGGAAGACCTGAAGGCCCTGGCCAAATCGGAAGGCTTGTGGAATCTGTTTTTGCCCAGCCTGGGCAGCGACGAACCGGGACAGCGCTTGAGCAATCTCGAATACGCGCCGCTGGCCGAAATCATGGGGCGCGTCGCGTGGGCGTCGGAAGTGTTCAACTGCAGCGCGCCGGACAGCGGCAACATGGAAGTGCTGCATCTGTTCGGCTCGCCGGCGCAGCGCCGCCAGTGGCTGGCGCCACTGCTGGACGGCACGATCCGTTCCTGCTTCGCGATGAGCGAGCCGGACGTGGCGTCGTCCGATGCCAGCAACATCCAGACCCTGATCCGGCGCGACGGCGACCAGTACGTGATCAACGGCCGCAAGTGGTTCATTACCGGCGCCGCTCATCCGCACTGCCGGCTGGCGATCGTGATGGGCGTCACCGATGCCGACGGCGAGCCGCACCGGCGCCAGAGCATGCTGCTGGTGCCGATGGATTCTCCCGGCCTGAAAGTGGTGCGCAACATCCCGGTCATGCAGCACGTCGCGTCGGAAGGGCACTGCGAAATCGTCTTGCGCAACGTGCGCGTGCCGCTCGCCAACTTGATCCATGCCGAGGGCGCCGGCTTTGCGATTGCCCAGGCACGTCTCGGGCCGGGCCGCATCCACCATTGCATGCGCCTGATCGGCCAGGCCGAACTGGCGCTGGAACTGATGTGCGAGCGTGCCGCCGAACGGCGTACCTTCGGCCACTATCTGCACCAGCACGGCGTGGTGGCCGAATGGATCGCGCTGTCACGGATGGAAATCGAACAGGCGCGGCTGCTGGTGTTGAAGACTGCGTGGCTGATCGACCAGCAGGGCGCCAAGGCGGCAATGCGCGAAATCGCGATGATCAAGGCGCTGGTGCCGCGCATGCAGAGCGCGGTCTGCGATCGGGCGATGCAGGTATTTGGCGCCATGGGCCTGTCCGCCGATACGCCGCTGGCCGCGATGTGGACTGCCGGCCGCGTGTTGCGCATCGCCGACGGCCCGGATGAGGTTCATCTGCGCTCGCTGGCACGGCAGGAAATTTCGGCCGCCGCCCAGCGTCGCGGGGTCAGCGCGCACTACATGCCGATGCCGACTTATGGCGAGTTGGATTGAGGCGCAGCCAGTCCGGAAATGGCGATGACGATTGGCACGACCGGCGCCGCTGGCAGTCTGCGCAGCAGCGCCGGCGGTGCTTGCGGCGGCACCGCAGGACGTCGCGGCAAGTGCCGGGATATAGGACTTTGGCCGGATACTCCTTATATAGTGTCCAAATACCGGACTAAAAGCCTGACAGAAATCAATATACTCCGTCGACTGGAAGCGCAATGGCAGTGGGGCGGGGCCACACGACGCCGGGCGCCGGCTGGATCAGCCGCCGCAACTGCCGCAGCAGCTACCGTTCGCATGCGCGTTTTGGGCGCCGCCGATGCCGTAGCCGGCTTCCAGCAACGCGCTCTGGAATTGCTTGGATGAGGTGCGACGCTCATCGTAGCGCACCGTGATGCTGCTGCCCGCCAGCGAAATGTTGAAGTCATCGACGCCGTCGATGGCATCCAGTGTCCTGGCGATATGGTCGACACATGCCGCGTCGTTCAATCCGGTGATGCGCAGAATTTCCGTTTGCATGAGATGCCCTCGTAAGCAAAAAAATGATCGGTGAAGCAGCTGGCAAGCGCACTGGCTGCTGCCGTTTGCAGCCTGCCGACTGTAGCGGGCCACAATGAAAAAGTAATTGATTTATCTTAAATCGTTCTTTGTGGAAAAGGTGGCGCATGGCCATTTCCCGGTTTTGAATCGGGCAGCGGGTTGCGGCGATCTTCGTCGTCGTTCCATCGGCAGGCGCGTTTTTTCTGGTATGATTTCGTTCTTGTTTTTCGCAGCGGCGATAGCGCGGCGACAACCCCTTGCAAGAGCGAGAAAGGCATCCCGGTTATGACACCGCGAACTACGACGACGATGTTGTTGCAGCGACGCTAGTCGGAATCTTTTTCGTTCGAGTAATATGAAAAAGCGCGGCTGGTCCGCGTTTTTTTTCGTCTGTATTTTTATTTTTCAATCATGGTTTGGCGTCAGCGTATTGCTGGCATGGAGAGCAAAGTGATTTCAATTCGACTTCCGGATGGTTCCCAGCGTCAGTTCGAGGCGCCTGTCACTGTGGCGCAGGTCGCAGCCAGTATCGGCGCCGGGCTGGCCAAGGCGGCGCTGGCCGGCAAGGTCGATGGCACGGTGGTCGATACCTCCTTTCTGATTGAACGCGATGCCGAGCTGGCCATCATCACCGACAAGGACGCCGATGGCTTGGATGTGATTCGCCATTCGACGGCACACTTGTTGGCGTATGCGGTCAAGGAATTGTTCCCCGATGCACAGGTAACCATCGGGCCGGTCATCGACAATGGCTTTTACTACGATTTTTCCTACAAGCGCCCCTTTACACCGGACGATTTGCAGGCGATCGAAAAGAAAATGGCCGAGCTGGCGAAAAAGGACGAGCCGGTGACGCGCAAGGTCTTGCCGCGCGACGAGGCAGTGGCGTACTTCAAGTCGATCGGCGAAGCCTACAAGGCCGAGATCATCGAGTCGATCCCGGCCGATCAGGATGTGTCGCTGTACACCGAAGGGAAATTCACCGACCTTTGCCGCGGCCCGCACGTACCGTCCACCGGCAAGCTGAAGGTGTTCAAGCTGATGAAGCTGGCCGGGGCCTACTGGCGCGGCGATTCCAAGAACGAAATGCTGCAAAGGATCTACGGCACCGCCTGGGCCAAAAAGGAAGAACAGGAAGCCTACCTGCACATGCTGGAGGAAGCGGAGAAGCGCGACCACCGCAAGCTGGGGCGCCAGCTCGACCTGTTCCATTTCCAGGAAGAGGCGCCGGGCCTGATCTTCTGGCATCCGAAAGGCTGGACCATCTGGCAGCAGGTCGAGCAATACATGCGCCATGTGTATCAGGATAATGGCTACCAGGAAGTGAAGGCGCCGCAAATCCTCGACCGCAGCCTGTGGGAAAAATCCGGGCACTGGGAGAACTATAAAGAAAACATGTTCACCACCGAATCGGAAAATCGCTCCTATGCGCTAAAGCCGATGAACTGCCCCGGCCATGTCCAGATTTTTCGGGCCAATCTGCATTCGTATCGTGAACTACCCTTGCGTTATGGCGAATTCGGCCAGTGCCATCGCAATGAACCGTCCGGTTCGCTGCACGGCATGATGCGGGTGCGCGGCTTTACTCAGGATGACGGTCATATCTTCTGTACCGAAGACCAGATTCTGGATGAGTGCGTGGCCTATACCGCGCTGCTGCAGAAGGTCTACAAGGATTTTGGCTTTACCGATGTCATCTACAAGGTTGCGACCCGGCCGGAAAAACGTGTTGGTTCCGACGACGCGTGGGACAAGGCGGAAAGCGCGCTGATCGAGTCGCTCAAGCGTTCCGGCCAGCCGTTTGAAATTTCGCCGGGTGAGGGCGCATTCTACGGTCCGAAGATCGAATACACGCTGAAGGATGCGATCGGCCGCATGTGGCAATGCGGCACGATGCAGGTCGATTTTTCGATGCCGCTGCGGCTGGAAGCCGAATATGTCGCCGAAGACAACAGCCGCAAGACGCCGGTGATGCTGCATCGGGCCATACTCGGCTCGCTGGAACGCTTCATTGGCATGTTGATCGAAAACTATGCCGGCGCCCTGCCGATGTGGCTGGCGCCGGTGCAGGTGGCGGTCCTGAACATCTCCGAGGCGCAGGACGAGTATGCAAAAGAGGTGGCACAAGCCCTGCAAAAACAAGGGTTTAGGGTGCAGGCCGATTTGCGCAATGAGAAAATAACCTATAAAATACGCGAGCATTCAGTTCAGAAGCTGCCTTATATCGTCGTTATCGGCGATAAGGAGCGGGATGCAAACACAGTGGCCGTGCGTGCGCGGGGCAACGTCGATCTGGGAACCATGTCGGTCGACGCTTTGGTGGAGCGCCTCAAGAATGAGGTGGAAACCAAGGCCTGAACGGGGCAACCCTTTGCGCAACAAGCACGGCTTATTTATTTGATTTTAAAAGGAAATTACAATAGCTACGGACAAGTCGCATCGCATCAACGGTGAAGTCACTGCCCCTGAATTGCGCTTAACTGGAGTCGAAAACGAACCTTTGGGGATCGTTTCGCTGGCTGAAGCCTTCCGCTTGGCGGAAGAGGCAAATGTGGATCTGGTGGAAATTGCGCCTACTGCGCAACCGCCAGTGGCGCGTTTGATGGATTACGGCAAGTTCAAGTATCAGGAGCAGAAAAAAGCGCATGATGCCAGACAGAAGCAAAAGGTCATTCTGGTCAAGGAAGTCAAGTTCCGCCCGGGTACCGACGAAGGCGATTACAGCATCAAGTTGCGCAACCTGATCAAGTTTCTAGACGACGGCGATAAAACCAAGATCACGCTGCGTTACCGCGGGCGCGAAATGGCTCACCAGGACATCGGCATGCGCATGCTGGAACGCTTGAAGGCCGACCTGGAGCCGTACGGCCAAGTCGAGCAGTGGCCGAAAATGGAAGGGCGGCAGATGATCATGGTGCTGGCGCCGAAAAAGAAAAAGTAGCAGTGTGTTGCAGGACGGAGCCAAGTGATGCGATACGCTGGCTCCAGGCAATTGGAATTTGCATGTGTCATTCAGCAATGAGTGATGCGTGCCAATCAGCAGACTCGATTCTGCTGTCAAACAAGTGAGAGCAGGCATCCAAGCGCAATGAAATATTGCCACCTGCAATCATGTTAAAAATGGAGCTGTCCAAAGGACAGAGAGTGTCATGCCTAAAATGAAAACCAAGAGCAGCGCCAAAAAGCGCTTCCGCGTCCGTCCGGGCGGTACCGTCAAATGTGGCCAGGCGTTCAAGCGCCACATCCTGACCAAGAAAACCACCAAAAACAAGCGCCAGTTGCGCGGTACCACGACGGTGCATGCAGCCGACGTCGTCTCCGTTCTGCGCATGTTGCCGAACGCTTAACCTCACACTCGATATCAAGGAGAAATCATGCCTAGAGTAAAACGTGGGGTTACCGCACGGGCCCGTCATAAAAAAATTCTGGTTCAAGCCAAAGGCTATCGCGGCCGTCGCAGCAAGGTCTATCGCGTTGCCAAGCAGGCAGTCATGCGTGCCGGCCAATATGCGTATCGCGATCGTCGCAACAAGAAACGCGTATTCCGCGCCTTGTGGATTGCGCGTATCAATGCGGCGTCGCGCGAGCATGGCGTCACCTACAGCGTATTCATGAACGGCCTGAAGCGCGCATCGATCGAGCTGGACCGCAAGGTGCTGGCCGATATGGCGGTGATGGACAAGCCGGCTTTTGCCGCGATCGTGAATCAGGTGAAGGCCAACATCGCTGCTGCTTAAGTAGCCTGATACCGAGATCGCGCTGCCTTGCCGGCAGTGCAGCAGTTTCCCGCGGGGCAGAGGTGATTACCTGTGCCCCGTTTTATTTTCTGTTTCTTTTTGTCTCATTTTCAAGAGTGGGAAGTAGCGCATGAACCCCCTGGAACAACTCGTCATTCAGGCCGAGGCCGATTTTTCCGTGGCCGCCGACGCCGCGGCGCTGGAAAACGCGAAAGCAAAATATCTCGGCAAGACCGGCCAGATCACCGAGCAGATGAAAGGCCTGGGCAAGCTGGCGCCGGAAGAGCGCAAGGTGCAGGGTGCCGTCATCAATGCCGCCAAGGAGCGGATTGAAGCGGCGCTGACCGGCCGCCGCGAGGCGCTGGCGACCGCGCAGATGCAGGAGCGCCTGAATGCGGAAGCGATCGACGTTACCTTGCCAGGGCGCGGACGCGGCATGGGCGGCATTCACCCGGTGATGCGTTCCTGGCAGCGGGTGGAAGAGATTTTTCGTTCGATCGGCTTCGATGTCGCCGATGGCCCCGAGATCGAAACCGACTGGACCAATTTCACTGCCTTGAACAGCCCGGAAAACCATCCGGCGCGTTCGATGCAGGATACCTTCTACATCGAGGGCAACGATACGCAGGGCAAGCCGCTTTTGCTGCGCACCCACACCAGCCCGATGCAGGTGCGCTATGCGCGCATGAACCGGCCGCCGATCAAGGTAATCGCGCCGGGGCGCACCTACCGCGTCGACAGCGACGCCACCCACTCGCCGATGTTCCATCAGGTGGAGGGCTTGTGGATCGCCGACGACATCAGCTTCGCCGACCTGAAGGGCGTGTACCTGAATTTCGTCAAGGCGTTTTTCGAGACCGATGATTTGCAGGTGCGTTTCCGCCCATCCTATTTTCCGTTTACCGAGCCGTCGGCCGAGATTGACATCGCCTTCGGCAGCGGCCCGCTGAAAGGCCGCTGGCTGGAAGTGTCCGGCGCCGGCCAGGTGCATCCGAGCGTGGTGCGCAACATGGGCCTGGACCCGGAACAGTACATCGGCTTTGCCTTTGGCTCGGGCCTGGAACGGCTGACGATGCTGCGCTACGGCATCAACGACCTGCGCCTGTTTTACGAAGGCGATTTGCGCTTCCTGAAGCAATTCAACTGACGCCGACGCATTTGCCGCCGGAGGGCAGCGCTGATCCCATCAGCGATCGTGGTCCGCGCTGCGCTTTTACGCTTTGAAGTTAAAGGTATACCGATCATGCAATTTTCTGAACACTGGCTGCGTACGATGGTTAATCCGAACATGACTTCGGATGAGCTGGCTCATCTGTTGACGATGTCCGGCATGGAAGTGGAAGAAGTGGAGCCGGTGGCGGCGCCGTTCTCGCACGTGGTAGTGGCCGAAGTGCTGGAGGTCGCCAAGCATCCGAACGCCGATCGCTTGCATGTGTGCCAGGTCGACGTCGGCACCGGGACCATCCTGAATATCGTGTGCGGCGCACCGAATGTGCGCGTTGGCTTGAAGGTGCCGTGCGCGATGGTGGGTGCCAAACTGCCGCCGGCCAAAGACGGCGAACCGCCGTTCGAGATCAAGACCGGCCAGCTGCGTGGGGTCGAGTCGCAAGGCATGCTGTGTTCGGCGCGTGAACTGAAATTGTCGGACGATCACGGCGGTTTGCTGGAATTGGCGGATGACGCTCCGGTCGGGCGCAATTTCCGTGATTATTACCAGTTGAACGACCTCAAGTTCACCATCAAGCTGACGCCCAACAAGGCAGATTGCCTGTCGCTGCTGGGAGTGGCGCGCGAAGTGGTGGCGCTGACCGGTTCCACGCTGAAGGCGCCAAGCTGCGCACCAGTGGCGCCGACCATGCAGGAAATCCTGCCGGTCAAGGTCGCCGCGCCGGATCTGTGCGGCCGCTTTTCGGGGCGCATCATTCGTGGCCTGAATGCGCGCTGCGAGACGCCGGAATGGATGAAACGGCGCCTTGAGCGCAGCGGCCAGCGGCCGATTTCGGCGCTGGTGGATATTTCCAATTACGTGATGCTGGAGTTGGGGCGTCCCAGCCACGTGTTCGATCTGGCGAAGATCCACGGCGGCCTGGAAGTGCGCTGGGGCAAGAGCGGTGAGTCGCTGAAGCTGTTGAATGGCAATACCGTGGCAGTCGACGAATGGGTCGGCGTGATCGCCGACCAGCGCCAAATCGAGTCGCTGGCCGGCATCATGGGTGGCGACGCCACCGCGGTGTCGCTCGATACCACCGATATTTACCTGGAGGCGGCGTTCTGGTGGCCGGAGGCGATCCAGGGACGAGGACGCCGCTATAATTTTTCGACCGATGCGGCGCACCGCTTCGAGCGCGGTGTCGATTATGCGACCACGGCCGAGCATATCGAGCGCATTACCGCGCTGATCGTCGAAGTGTGCGGCACCACGGATACCGTGATTGGTCCGGTCGATGACCAGGTGCTCAACCTGCCGCAGCGCAAGGCAGTCACGCTGCGCACCGCACGCGCCGAAAAAGTGATCGGCGTGCCGCTGTCGGACGAGCAGATCGCCGACATTTTCACCCGCCTGGCGCTGGCATTTACCCACGAGCCCGGCTTGTTTACGGTGACGCCGCCGTCCTATCGCTTCGACATTGAAATCGAGGAAGACCTGATCGAGGAAGTCGCACGCATCTACGGCTTCGAGAATATTCCGGCGGTAGCGCCGATAGCGCCAAATGCCATGCGCATCGTGCCCGAAAATATCCGTTCGCCGTTTCTGCTGCGGCGCCAGCTGGCCGACCTGGACTACCAGGAAGTCATCAACTTCAGCTTTGTGGATACTGCCTGGGAAATCGATTTCGCCGCCAACACCAATCCGATCAAGCTGCAAAATCCGATCGCCAGCCAGATGAGCGTGATGCGCTCGACGCTGATGGCCGGCCTGGTGGCGACCGCGCGCTACAACCTGAACCGCAAGCTGAATCGGGTGCGGGTATTCGAAATGGCGACCGTGTTCCTGCGCAATGACACGGCCGAGGACGGCGCCTTGTCGGTCGCCGGTTTTGATCAGCCGAAGCGGGTGGCGGCGCTAGTCTACGGCCCGGTAGTGGAAGAGCAGTGGGGCCAAGCCGCACGCAACGTCGATTTCTTCGACCTCAAGGCCGATCTGGAAGCGCTGTTCGCGCCGCGGGTACTGCGTTTTGTGAAACATAAACATCCAGCCTTGCATCCTGGCCGTTGCGCCGCAGTGGAGCTGGACGGCCAAATCGTCGGCGTCATTGGCGAATTGCATCCACGCCTGCAGCAAAAATACGACTTGCCGCTGGCACCGGTCTTGTTCGAAGTCGAGGCGTCGGCCCTGGCGCAGCGCGAGGTACCGGCGTATGTGGAAATTTCGCGTTTCCCGGCAGTTACACGCGACTTGGCGCTGGTGCTCAAGCAGTGCGTCACAGCACAGGAAGTGATCGATACATTGAACGCGGAAAAGCACGCCAACCCAATCTGTGGCAGTATGCAAGCCATTGTTTTATTTGACGAATATCGCGGCAAGGGATTGGAATCTGATGAAAAAAGCCTTGCGTTCCGGTTTACCATGCAAGATACTCAACGCACCCTGCAAGATGAGCATGTGGATGCGGCAATGGCCGCATTTGTCGCTGCCGTTCAAAAGAAACATGGCGCAAAATTGCGCACATGAAAGCAGGTGGGGATAACCAAGATGAACGACGTCAATACGGTCGAATTTCCGGCTTTTCTGGCCGCCGATCTAAGCCGCGCCGTGCTGGAAGCAAAGGTGCGTTCGCAAGTCGCCAAAAGCCTGCCAACCCTGACCAAGGCCGAACTGGCCGAGTTGCTGTTCGAGCAGGTCGGCTTGAACAAGCGCGAAGCCAAGGACATGGTGGAGACGTTTTTCGAAGAGATTCGCAATGCGCTGGAGCGCGGGGAAGCGGTCAAGCTCTCAGGCTTCGGCAATTTTCAATTACGCGACAAGCCGCAGCGGCCTGGCCGCAATCCAAAAACCGGCGAGGAAATCCCGATTACCGCGCGGCGCGTGGTGACCTTCCACGCCAGCCAGAAGCTCAAGGGCATGGTGGAAAGTCCCAGCCAGCCGCCTGCCGCGCAATGTGCGTGAATGAGCAGCCATGAACGACCGCACCAGCAAGACTGAACTGGCCGTGTTGCCGCCGATTCCGGCGAAACGCTACTTCACCATTGGCGAAGTCAGCGAACTATGCGGTGTCAAGCCGCATGTGCTGCGCTATTGGGAACAGGAATTCACGCAGCTGAAGCCGGTCAAGCGGCGCGGCAATCGCCGTTATTACCAGCATCATGAAGTCCTGTTGATCCGGCGTATCCGTGACCTGCTGTACGAGCAGGGGTTTACCATCAGCGGCGCCCGCAACCGACTGGGCAGCGGTGTCGCCGATGCGGCCAAGGAAACGCTCGCCGCTACCCCGGCAGCGGCACAGCCTGGGGTCGCCGCCATTGATTTGGCCGGCATGCGGCGCGAGCTGACGGCGATTCTTGAACTGTTGGCCCCCCGATAATCCATGCGACCATCGCGTTCCCAGCCTGCTGGCGCAAGCTTTCCACGCCACGGACGCCACGCTCCCGCCCCTTCTCAAAAAAGCCGCAAAATTGCATTTGCGGCTTTTTTTCGCGCCCTGACCCCGTCTCAGTCGGTGCGCAAGACTGTTTTAGTTCTTATTGCAAAGCCGCTTGCCCCCGCAACACCCGCTCCTTTTATCAACAACCTGACCTGAGGCCCAGACATGTCACTGTACCGCTCCGACAATCCACTATGGAACACCGATCTGGCGCCGACCACGGCCGCGCAACGCACCTGGACCGCCACCCATTACGCGGCGCTGTGGGTATCGATGGCGGTATCGGTGCCGGCCTACATGCTGGCCTCCGGCCTGATGAGCGAAGGCATGAACTGGTGGCAGGCGGTGCTCACGGTGTTCCTCGGCAACCTGATCGTGCTGGTGCCGATGCTCTTGGTCGGTCATGCCGGCGCCAAGCACGGTATTCCATATCCGGTGCTGGCGCGCGCCTCGTTCGGCGTTTACGGCGCACGGCTGCCGGCGATCCTGCGCGCGATCGTCGCCTGCGGCTGGTTCGGCATCCAGACCTGGCTTGGCGGCCAAGCGATCTATACGATCCTGAATGTGGTCGGCAACGGCTTCCTGCAGGGGAATGCCTTGCCGGGGCTGGGTATCAATCTCGGCCAGCTGTTCTGCTTCCTGCTGTTCTGGGCGCTGCACATTTACTTCATCTACAAGGGCACCGACTCGATCCGCTGGATGGAAACTGCGGCCGCGCCCCTGTTGCTGCTGTCGTCGATCGCGCTGGTGTGGTGGGCCTACAACGGCGCCGGCGGCTTCGGCCCGATGCTGGAGGCGCCGTCGCAGTTCGATGCCGGCGGCAAGCGCGCCGGCCAGTTCTGGCTGGTGTTCTGGCCGTCGCTGACGGCGATGGTCGGCTACTGGGCGACCTTGGCGCTGAACATTCCCGACTTCACGCGCTTCGCGCGCAGCCAGCGCGACCAGATCATCGGCCAGTCGATCGGCCTGCCGCTGCCGATGGGCTTGCTGGCGTTGGTGGCGGTGCTGGTGACTTCGGCCACCGTGGTGATCTACGGCGAAGCGATCTGGGACCCGGTGGTATTGTCCGGCAAGATGGGCGGCATCTCGGTGGTGCTGGCCCTGATCGCGCTGATCATCGCCACCATCACCACCAACCTGGCGGCCAACGTGGTGTCGCCGGCCTACGACTTTTCGAACCTGGCGCCGCGCAAGATCTCGTTCCGCATGGGCGGTTACATCACGGCGGCGATCGGCCTCGGCATGTTCCCGTGGAAGATCCTGGAGACCACGCAGGGCTACATCTTCACCTGGCTGATCGGCTACGGCGCGCTGTTGGGGCCGATCGCCGGCATCATGCTGGTCGATTACTTCCTGATCCGCAAAACCGAGCTGAACCACACCGCGCTGTTCGACGCCCATGGTGAATATCGTTATCGCAACGGCTGGAATCTATGCGCACTGGCGGCGCTGGTACTGGGCGTGCTGCCGAACCTGCCGGGCTTCCTGAAGGCGGCCGGCTTTATCGCCAGTACCGCGCCGCTGTTCGAGACGCTGTATACCTATGCCTGGTTTGTCGGACTGGCGATTTCGGCAGTGGTCTACTATGCGCTGATGCCGGCATCGCTGAAGGCCGGCAATGCCGTCGGCACGGCGCAATCCCGGCAGTGACGCCATCGGTTTTGCCGTGGGCGCCGCCGGTCTATCCGCTGCTGTTGATGGCCTGGATGGGCGCACGCTGCGTTGTTCATTCCCGCTGGGATAAGCGGCAACGCAATGGCCTGTTTGGCATCCGCCCTCAAGAACCAGCACAAGCACGTTCATGCGCAGGAAACGGCACCCGGTTGCTGCCTGCGCATGAGCGCCAGAATCACAATAGAAAACCTTACAAGTCCTTCTATTGATATAGGCAGTATGTTAATAAAAAGTAGATTGCACCTCCGAAATAGGTCATATGTATGGGGAGTATATGAATTTGGCGGTCGCCCTATGAGCGCGACCGTACTTGCCCCTGCTTGCGCGATTCACCTACACGCCTCGACATGAGGTGAGCCTGAAGCCGGGCACAAGCGCTCGGCACCGCACCAACAGTTGTTCCATCTTTCGATCACTGCATAACGCCATGAACCACGACTCTCGCTTTCCCAATCTGCTCATCCTCGATCACCCGCTGATCCAGCACAAGCTCAGCCACATGCGCGAAAAAGATACGTCGACGCGCACCTTCCGCGACCTGCTGCGGGAAATCACGCTGCTGATGGGCTATGAAATCACGCGCTCGTTGCCGCTGACGACGCGCCACATCGAGACGCCGCTTGCAAGGCATGGAGGCGCCGGTGATCGCCGGCAAGAAGCTGGTAGTGGTGCCGGTCTTGCGGGCCGGCATCGGCATGAGCGACGGCTTGCTGGACCTGATTCCATCGGCGCGGGTCGGCCATATCGGCGTCTACCGCGATCCGGCTACGTTGCAGCCAGTGGAATACCTGGTGCGCTTGCCGGACGTGCGCGAACGCACCTTCATCCTGTGCGACCCGATGGTAGCGACCGGGAATTCGGCGGTGCATGCGGTCGACGTACTGAAAAAGCGCGGTGTGGCCGACGAGCAGATCCTGTTCCTGGCGCTGGTGGTCGCGCCGGAAGGAATGGCGGTGTTTCAGCAGGCGCATCCGCAGGTAAAGTTGTATGCCGCCGCGCTGGATTCCCATCTGGACGAGCATGCCTACATCGTGCCGGGCCTGGGCGATGCCGGCGACCGGATTTTCGGCACCAAATAGTAGCGCCCGCTGCGCTCAGCGCTCGCCGGCCGCGCCCGTCATATCCGTTGCGCGCGGCCGTTTTTTCTTGGCGCTCGGCAGTCCTGGCCGCTGCCGCAATGCCTGCACCGCCGGCTGAAACACCTCAGGCGCCAGCTCGGACGAGAACTTGTTCCATAGCTGCCATAGCAGATCGGCGTCGGCCAAGGCGCGGTGACGCTCGCCAGTCAGCAGTTGATGGCGCAAGATCAGCGTGTCCAGGTTATGCCGCCGTTCGCCAGGGAATAGCCGGCGCGACAGCCGCACCGTGCAGAGCACCTCATTTTGCAGTGCTTGCCCGCCCCGCAGGCAGGCATGATTCAGAAATCCAAAATCAAAACGCGCGTTATGGGCAATGAACAAGCCGCCTTCCAGACGGCTGCGCACCGTGTCGAGCACGGCATCGATCGGCGGTGCCGTGCTGACCATGCGGTCGCTGATGCCGGTCAGGCGCTGGATAAAGGAGGGGATCGGCATTTCCGGGTTGACCAGCGTCGACCAGCGCGATACTTGCCCGCCTTCGACTTCAACCAGTCCGATTTCGGTAATGCGGTCGGTGGCCGCATTGGTGCCGGTGGTTTCCAGATCGAGGAATACCAGTTTTTCAGATTGCATCATGGCTGCATTTTGCCACGCCGCCGGTTCGCGGGTGCAGGGCTGAGCTGCCTGATTTGCGTGCAGCGGGGAAATTCTGTGCGGAATCAAATGCTTGCGGTTAATCAACTCAGTTAGCCACAAGTTTATCCACAGGAACAGTGCAGAACTTTTCCACGCTTTTGTTGCCTGTCGTTTATGGCTGAAGGTTGGCCACCGGGAATTGCCATGCAGTCACCGGAATATCGGTATTGCGGTCCGGATGACCGGTTGGCGTTGACGGCGGTCAATGCCGAACCGGCATCATCCGGTAACGTGTCTTTTAACCCCAAAAAAGGTGAACGGACCGTGCATCTGGCAGATATCACGATATTTTATGCGGCGCAGGGCGGTGGGGTCAGCACCTATCTTGCTGCCAAGGCAAACTGGCTGGCGCGCCGCAGCCGGATTACCCATTCGATCGTGGCGCCAGCCCAGCACAACCGGGCGTCCGCCTCTGCATGATCTGCACTTTGTGCAGATCCCCAGCGTCCCGATCCCCGGCAACAACAGCTACCGCATGCCCTTGTCGCCCGCCGTTTGTGCTGCGGTGCTGCGGCGCCTGCAGCCGGACTTGATCGAGGCCGGCGACCCGTATCAATCGGCCTGGGCGGCCTTGCGCATCAAGCGCGAGACAAATATCCCGGTGGTGGCGTTCTATCATTCCGATTTGCCGCAACTGGCCGGCCAGCGTTTCGGTGCCAACGCGCAAGCCCTGGCGACGCGCTATGTCAGCCATCTTTACCGGCAATTCGATCTGGTGCTGGCACCCAGCGACACCATTCTGCGCCGCTTGCAGGCGATGGGTGTGGAACGCGTGCTGCAGCAGCCGCTCGGGGTCAATACCAGGATATTTTCACCGCGCTGCCGTGATCTGCAGTTGCGCGCGCAACTGGGTCTGCCGCTGGATACCCGCCTGCTCGTCTATGCCGGCCGGTTTACCCGGGAGAAGAGGCTGCCGCTTCTGATCCAGGCGGTGCAGCGGCTGGGCCGGCCCTACCATCTGCTCCTGGTTGGTGGCGGCGAGCAGCTACCGCCGTCGGCGTCTTACACCTGCCTGCCGTTTCAAAACGGTTCGCCGCGTCTGGCGCGTCTGCTGGCCAGTTGCGACTTGCTGGTGCATGCCGGCGATTCCGAGACTTTCGGCCTGGTGGTGCTGGAGGCGATGGCGTGCGGCATTCCAGTGCTGGGCGTGGCCGCCGGTGGCGTGGGCGAGCTGGTCGATGCGGAAACCGGCTTGCTGGTGCCGCCCAATGACGCCGCTCTACTGGCGGAGGGTATCGATACCTTGTTCCGGCGGGATCTCGCTGCGCTGGGCGCCAATGCCCGGCGCCGGATGGTGGAAAAATATGATTGGGACATCATTGTGCCGCAGCTGATTACGCACTACGGCGGTCTGCTGGCGTCGCCGCAGCGCGCCGAACTGGAAGCCAGCGCCGCCTATGCCACCGAATGAGCTGGCGAACGCCTTGTGCGTCTCGCTGCACGATGTGTCACCGCATACCTGGCCGCAATGCGCGCAATTGCTGCAGGCGGTACGCGCGGTGGCGCCGATCCCGGTAACCTTGCTGGTGGTGCCGGCTTATCACCGGCTGCCGGTAGCGGATGCCGTTGCCTTCGACCGCCTGCTGGACGGGCGGCTGGCACTGGGCGACGAACTGGCGCTGCATGGCTTCACCCATCTCGATGAGGGGCCGCCGGCCGGCAGCTGGCAGCAGGCATTCCTGCGTCGCGTCTACACCACTGGCGAGGGCGAGTTCAGTGCGCTGGATGCGTCGGAAGCGCACCGCCGGATTACGCAGGGGCTGGCGTGGTTCGCGCAGCGCCACTGGCCGGTGGCCGGCTTCGTGGCGCCAGCCTGGCTGCTGAGCCCAGGCGCCTGGCGCGCCTTGTGCCAGTTCCGCTTTTGCTACACCACCACTCTGCGCTATTTCTATATCTTGCCGCAGGTACATGCGCTGCTGGCGCCGAGCCTGGTGTATGCGGCGCGTAACAGTGGCGGGCGCTGGCTGTCGGCGCGGCGCAATGCCATGCTGGTGCGCCTGCTGGCACACCGGCCACTGGTACGGCTGGGCCTGCATCCCAACGATGCCGCCTATCCGCAGCTGATCAGGAATTTCCAGAAATTGATCGAGCACTTGCTGGTGTCGCGGGAAGCGCTGACCAAGGCCGAGTTTGCACTGCGGATGCAAGCTTCGTACCGGGAGTCGGCGGTACCGGGTGCCGCCTGATGTGGCGGCACCGGTGCTTCAGTCCTGATTCAGGAGCCGCTGGTGGAATTCCAGGTGATCCTGGATGAAGGTCGAGATGAAATAGTAGCCATGGTCATAACCGGCGGCAACCGGCGTGGCGCCGCAAGTCGAGCGGCTGATTGGCGGCCTCGCAGGCCGCTTCAAACTCCTCCGGCAGCAATTGCTGGGCCAGAAACTGGTCGCCCAAACCCTGGTCGATCAGGATCCCTTGCGGGAAAGGCGTGCGCAGGGTTTTCATCAGTTCGCTGGCGTCATACTGGCGCCAGCGCTCGCGGTCGGTACCCAGATAGCCGGAGAAGGCTTTCTCGCCCCACGGGCATTGCATCGGCGCGGCAATCGGCGCGAAGGCCGAGACCGAGCGATAAATTTCCGGATTTTTCAGCGCGATGGTCAGCGCCCCGTGCCCACCCATCGAATGGCCGAAGATGCCGATGCGCTCGGCGCGCGCCGGAAATTGCGCCAGGATCAATTCGCGCAGTTCCTGCACGACGTAGGAATACATCCTGAAATGCGCGCTCCACGGCGCTTCGGTGGCGTCGACGTAAAAGCCGGCGCCGATGCCGAAGTCCCAGCTGTCGGCTTCGCCGGCAATGCCGGTGTTGCGCGGGCTGGTGTCCGGCGCCACCAGCATGAGGCCGTGCTGCGCCGCGAAGCGCTGCGCGCCGGCCTTGATCATGAAGGTTTCTTCGGTGCAGGTCAGGCCGGCCAGGTAGAACAGCACCGGCACCGGCCCGTGCTGCGCCTGCGGCGGCTGATACACCGAAAAGCGCATCGGCAAGCCGATTTCGGTGGAGGCGTGGCGGTAAAAGCCCTGCGTGCCGCCGAAGCACGCATGTTGGCTGATGGTTTCCAGCATGGCGCGCCCGCCTAGTACAGCACGACCGAGCGGATCGACTCGCCGCTCTTCATCAGCTCGAAGCCTTCGTTGATGTCGTTCGAGCGGCAGGCGGTGCGTGATCAGGTCGTCGATATTGAGCTTGCCGTCCATGTACCAGTCGACGATCTTCGGCACGTCGGTGCGGCCGCGCGCGCCGCCGAAGGCCGAGCCTTTCCACTCGCGGCCGGTGACCAGCTGGAACGGCCGGGTGCGAAATTTCCGCGCCGGCTTCGGCCACGCCGATGATGATCGACTGGCCCCAGCCCTTGTGCGTGCATTCGAGCGCCTGGCGCATGACCTTGGTGTTGCCGATGCACTCGAAGCTGTAGTCGGCGCCGCCGTCGGTCAGTTGCACGATCGTATCGACGACGTTTTCGTCGTCTTTCGGATTGATGAAATGGGTCATGCCGAACTTGCGCGCCATCGCTTCGCGCGCCGGGTTCATGTCGACGCCGATGATCTTGTCGGCGCCGACCATCTTCGCGCCCTGGATCACGTTCAGGCCGATGCCGCCCAGGCCGAACACGACGACATTGGCGCCGGCTTCGACCTTGGCGGTGAACAGCACGGCGCCGACGCCGGTGGTGACGCCGCAGCCGATGTAGCAGACCTTGTCGAACGGGGCGTCGGAGCGGATCTTGGCCAGCGCGATTTCCGGCACCACGATGTAGTTGGAAAAGGTCGAGGTGCCCATGTAGTGGAAGATCGGCTTGCCGTCCAGCGAAAAGCGCGAGGTCGCATCCGGCATCAGGCCGCGGCCCTGGGTCGAACGGATCGCCTGGCACAGGTTGGTTTTTTGCGACAGGCAGAACTTGCACTCGCGGCATTCCGGCGTGTACAGCGGAATCACGTGGTCGTCTTTTTTCAGGTTCTTGACGTCGGGGCCGACATCGACCACGACACCGGCGCCTTCATGGCCGAGAATGGCCGGGAAAATGCCTTCCGGATCGGCGCCGGACAGCGTGTAGTAATCGGTATGGCAAATGCCGGTGGCCTTGATTTCGACCAGTACCTCGCCTGAACGTCGGTCCGCCCAGTTCGACTTCTTCAATGGTGAGGGGTTTGCCGGCCTGCCAGGCAACGGCTGCTTTGGTTTTCATTTGCAACTCCATAAAAAATAGCCGCGGCGCCGGCAACCGGCGCCGCGGTTTGGGTACACCCTTGCCATTATCGTGGAATTGTCGGCCGCCGGCTTGCGGCGGCGCGGTTCGGATGACGTTACTTGCTTTTGGCGCGCAATGCGTCGAGCCCGAAAGCGCCGGCTCCGGTGACGGCAAGGAACAGGAACACGAAGCAATACAAGACCGCCAGTTCGCCCTGATTCAAGATCGGCAGGCTGGGTTCCCGCTAAAGGCATGCGGGAACGACATGGAATGGGTTTGAAGAGCTAACTGCGACAGGACTGATTCATGGAGTATGCGTATAAATCGGCCATTATCACGCGGATAGTGGCTTCCTGTTGCTGGAGTATGTGTTCCAGACAGCTTATCGACCGAGTATCTTGCGCATTACCAACGGTGCCGGCTCCAACCGATTGGCGTGGTCATACTCCAGTTCCGGCGCCAGTTCGAAGCCGAAGGCGGCGTAGACGTCGATCAGGCGCGACTGGTCGGTGCGTACCGCCAGCCGCAATTCGTCGACGTCGGCTGCCAGCGCGTGGTGGATCACCGCTTCCAGCAAATGCTGCGACAGGCCGGCGCCGCGGTAGGCGGGCAACACGCCCATGCGCACGATGTCCCATACCGCCGGTTCGTACTCGTGGCGCAGCCAGCGCACCGAGCCGGCGGACCGGTCGTCGACGTGCAGGATGAAGCCGCCGCCGATGCGCAGGTCGTGCAGTACGCGCGCCACGTCTTCGCGGTGGCCGCTGGAGCTGGGGGCGACCTTGTCGGCCCAGCTGTGGCGGGTCAGTTCGGCGATCAGCTCGGCGTCGTCGACGCTGGCTTCGCGTACCAGGATGTTGCAGGGTGGCGCCACAGAGAAGGGCGCCGAAGGGAGCGCGGCAGAGCCGCTACTACTGGGTAAGGGGTCCATAGCTTTCAGTTGACCCGCATGCCGGGCTGGGCGCCAGGCCACGGGTTGAGTACATAGATACCAGGATTGGTTTTTTCGTCGGCGGCCGAAGCGGCCAGCACCATGCCTTCCGAAATGCCGAACTTCATCTTGCGCGGCGCCAGGTTGGCGACCATCACGGTCAGCTTGCCGATCAGGTCGGCCGGCTGATAGGACGACTTGATGCCGGAAAAGACGTTGCGCAAGCGGCCCTCGCCGACGTCCAGCGTCAGGCGCAGCAGCTTGTCGGAGCCGTCGACCACTGCGCAATCGACGATCTTGGCGATGCGCAGGTCGATCTTGGCGAAGTCGTCGATCTTGATTTCCGGGGCGATCGCTTCGATCGCGCCGCCACTCTTATCCTCGCCCTCGGAAGGGGAAGGGGCGGCGCCGGCCTCGGCCGCGACTTCCGGCAAGTCAAACAAGGCATCCAGCATCTTCGGCTCGACCCGCGTCATCAAATGCTCGAACTTGCCGATCGCCTGCGGAATCGTCTGCAGGTCGGCCCAGGTCAGGTCGCGCTCGATCTGGAACAGCGTCGCCACCTTGCGCGCCAGCGCCGGCAGGATCGGCGCCAGGTAGATGCTCAAGCGATAGAACGACAGCAGCAGATCGCTGCAGACATCCTGCAGCGCCTGGTTGTTGGCCGGGTCTTTCGCCAGTTCCCACGGCTTCTTGGTATCGACGAAGTGGTTGACTTCATCGGCCAGCGCCATGGTCAGGCGGATCGCCTTGCCGAATTCGCGCGCTTCGAAGGCGTCGCGGATCGCCGCTTCCTCGCCGGCGCCGACCAGTTCCCAGAAGCGGTTGGTCGAATGGCCGATCGGGTTGGAGAGGCGGCCGTCGAAGCGCTTGGTGACGAAGCCGGCGGCGCGGCTGGCGATGTTGATGTACTTGCCGATCAGGTCGGAATTGACGCGGGCGACGAAATCGTCCGGGTTGAAGTCGACGTCCTCGACCTTGGCCGACAGCTTGGCGGCGATGTAATAGCGCAGCCATTCCGGGTTCATGCCGATGTCCAGGTAGCGCAGCGGCGAGATGCCGGTGCCGCGCGACTTCGACATCTTTTCGCCGGAGACCGTGATGAAGCCGTGCACGAACACGTTGTTGGGCACCTTGCGCCCGGCGAAATGCAGCATCGCCGGCCAGAACAGCGTGTGGAAATAGGTGATGTCCTTGCCGATGAAATGGTATTGCTCGGTGGCCGGATCGGCCATGAAGGCGTCGAAGTCGCGCCCGGTCTTGTCGAAATAATTCTTCAGCGACGCCAGGTAGCCGATCGGCGCATCGAGCCAGACGTAGAAGTACTTGCCCGGCGCATCCGGGATCTCGATGCCGAAGTAGGGCGCGTCGCGGCTGATGTCCCAGTCGCCCAGGCCGCTGTCGGCGCCGTCCTTGCCTTCCAGCCATTCGCGCGCCTTGTTGGCGATTTCCGGCTGCAGGCGCGGCTTGCCGTCGACATCGCCCAAGGCCCATTCGCGCAAAAACGCCACGCATTTCGGGTCCGACAGGCGGAAGAAGAAGTGCTCGGAGGATTTCATCACCGGCGCCGCGCCCGACAGCGTCGAGTACGGATTCTTCAGCTCGGTGGCGGCATACACCGCGCCGCACACTTCGCACGAATCGCCATACTGGTCCTTGGCGCCGCAGCTCGGGCACTCGCCCTTGATGTAGCGGTCCGGCAGGAACATGTTCTTGACCGGGTCGAAGAACTGGTCGACGGTCTTGGTGGAAATCAGCTTGGCGTCGTCGCGCAGGGCGCGGTAGATGTCTTGCGACAACTGGTGGTTTTCCGGGCCGTCGGTCGAATGCCAGTTGTCGAAGGCGATGTGGAAGCCGTCCAGGTATTGCTGGCGGCCGGCGGCGATCTTCGCCACGAACTCCTGCGGCGTCACGCCGTCCTTTTCCGCCGCGATCATGATCGGCGCGCCATGCGCATCGTCGGCGCCGACGAAGTGCACCTGATGCCCCTGCATGCGCTGGAAACGGACCCAGATGTCGGCCTGGATGTATTCCATGATGTGGCCGATGTGGAAGGCGCCGTTGGCGTAGGGAAGGGCGGTGGTGACGAAAAGCTGGCGCGCGGGCGTGATGCTCATTGGATAATGCAGTAAGAGGTAAAGCCATGATTTTAGCAGCGCAATGCGTTCTGTCATGCCGGCGGCGCCGACGGCGTGCCACGCTCGTCATTTTTGCAGGATCATGGTGCGACCGGGTTGCGATTGGATTAGACTGGCCGCAAATAGACGTCCCATAGTCAAGGAGAGCAAATGAACATTACGCCTGAAGCGGTCACGGCTGCGTTGTCGACCGTCATCGATCCGAATACCGGCAAGGATCTGGTGTCCGGCAAGACGGTGAAGAACATCGCGGTCGACGGCGCCGACGTCACCTTCGAGATCGAGCTCGGTTATCCGGCCAAAAGCCAGTTCGATGCGATACGCAAGGCGGCGATAGGCGCGGTGCGCGGAGTGGCCGGCATCGGCAACGTCAGCGTCACCGTGCATTCGAAGATCATCGCCCATGCGGTGCAGCGTGGCGTTGCCGTGATGTCGAACGTGAAAAACATCATCGCGGTCGCTTCCGGCAAGGGCGGGGTCGGCAAATCGACCACCGCCGTCAACCTGGCGCTGGCGCTGGCAGCCGAGGGCGCCCAGGTCGGCATCCTCGACGCCGACATTTATGGACCGTCGCAGCCGATGATGATGGGCATCACCGGCCGCCCCGAAACCAGCGACGGCAAGACCATGGATCCGCTGGAAAACCACGGGCTGCAGGTGTCCTCGATCGGTTTCATGATCGACCCCGACGAACCGATGGTGTGGCGCGGCCCGATCGTGACGCAAGCCTTGCAGCAATTGCTGACCCAAACCAACTGGCGCGACCTCGATTACCTGATCGTCGACATGCCGCCCGGCACCGGCGACATCCAGCTGACGCTGTCGCAAAAAGTGCCGGTGACCGGTGCCGTGATCGTCACCACGCCGCAGGACATCGCCTTGCTGGATGCGCGCAAGGGCTTGAAGATGTTCGAGAAGGTCGGCATCCCGATTCTCGGCATCGTCGAAAACATGAGCACGCATATCTGCACCAACTGCGGCCATGCGGAACCGATCTTCGGCGAGGGCGGTGGCGAGCGGATGTGCGCCGAATATGGCGTTGATTTTCTCGGTGGCTTGCCGCTGACGATGGCGATCCGCGAGCAGACTGATTCCGGCAAACCGACCGTGGTGGCCGATCCGGACGGCGCGGTGGCCAAAATCTACAAGCAGATCGCGCGCAAGCTGGCGATCAAGGTGGCGGAAAAATCGAAGGACATGAGCAGCAAGTTCCCGACCATCAAGATTCAGAATACCTGAGCGGCGCATCCGTGGCCCCGATAACATGAAGGCCGAATAAGACGGATGACGCGATAGCGCTTGGGTTGTGGCATGTATCTACAGGATGGGTCGCCGACAATGCCGGCGGCCCATTGCTTTTAAGACCTCAGCGTTGCGCTTGGGGTGCCTGTACCATGTCCGGTGGTGTTTTTGACAATATACTCCCTGTGATGGTGCCTATTTTCGGCCATTAAATGGACTTTTTTTCTATATACTCTCATTTTTTATTGAAAACGGCCGAAGGCTTGGGATGGGCATCGCCGGCCAGGCGTGACAAATGCCGGCAAAATCAAACGCGACGCGCCCAGGACTTGGCGGCGCTGCCATATTTTTCGGAGCAGAGATGAATCACCCCGTAATTCCGATCGTACCCGCCGCCGCCTCGCGCGAACGCAAGCGCCAGCAGCCCAAGGGCCGGCGCGTCGAGCCGCAGGCGCTGGACGAAGTGCGCGCCTTGCTGGGCGACGCCGCGCGCCGCGCCGATTTGCTGATCGAGCACCTGCACAAGATCCAGGACCGCTACGGCTGCCTGTCGGCGCCGCACCTGGCGGCGCTGGCGCAGGAAATGCGGCTGGCGCAAGCCGAGGTCTACGAGGTCGCGACCTTCTATCACCATTTCGACGTCGTCAAGGAAGGCGAAGCGGCGCCGGCCGCGATCACGGTGCGGGTGTGCGACGGCCTGTCGTGCGAAATGGGCGGTGCCGCCGAATTGCTGCAGAAATTGCCGGCCTTGCTCGGGACGCGAAGTGCGGGTGCTGGCCGCGCCCTGCGTCGGCCGCTGCGAGCAGGCGCCGGTGGCGGTGGCCGGGCAAAACCCGATCCCGCAGGCGACTTGCGCCGCCGTGGTGCAGGCGGTGGCAAGCGGCGCCTTGCAGCATGCGCCGCAAGCGTATCTCGATTACGCCGCCTACCGCGCGCAGGGCGGCTACCAGTTGCTGCAGCGCTGCCATGCCGGCGGCCTGGAGCGCGAGCAGCTGCTGGTCACGATGGAAAATTCGGGCCTGCGCGGGCTCGGCGGCGCCGGCTTTCCGGCCGGCCGCAAATGGCGCATCGTCGGCGCCGAAGCCGGGCCGCGCCTGATGGCGGTGAATATCGACGAGGGCGAGCCGGGCACCTTCAAGGACCGCTTCTACCTGGAGCGCGATCCGCACCGCTTCCTGGAGGGCATGCTGATCGCGGCGTGGGCGGTCGGCATCGCCGAAATCTATATCTACCTGCGTGACGAATACCACGGCTGCCGCGCGCTGCTGGAGGCCGAACTGGCGCGGCTTGCGGCCGAGCCGCCGGTGTCGGGGCTGCCGCAGATTCATCTGCGGCGCGGCGCCGGCGCCTATATCTGCGGCGAAGAGTCGGCCATGATCGAATCGATCGAAGGCAAGCGCGGCATGCCGCGCCTGCGCCCGCCGTACGTGGCGCAGGTCGGCCTGTTCGGCCGGCCGACGCTGGAGCACAACTTCGAGACCTTGTACTGGGTGCGCGAGATCGTCGAAAAGGGCGCCGACTGGTTCGCTGCGCAAGGCCGCCACGGCCGCAAGGGATTGCGCTCGTTCTCGGTGTCGGGCCGGGTGCGCGAACCGGGCGTCAAGCTGGCGCCGGCCGGCATCACGATCACCGAGCTGATCGAGGAATACTGCGGCGGCATGCAAGAGGGTCACAATTTCTACGCCTACCTGCCGGGCGGCGCCTCGGGCGGCATCCTGCCGGCGGCGATGGGCGACATCCCGCTCGATTTCGACACCTTGCAGGAGTACGGCTGCTTCATCGGTTCGGCGGCGGTGATCGTGCTGTCGGACCGCGACACGGCGGTCGGCGCGGCGCGCAACATGATGGCGTTTTTCAAGGACGAATCCTGCGGCCAGTGCACGCCGTGCCGCAACGGCACCGCCAAGGCGCTCGGCTTGATCGAGCAGCCGAAGTGGGATACCGGCCTGCTGGCCGAGCTGTCGGCGGTGATGCGCGACGCCTCGATCTGCGGCCTGGGCCAGGCGGCGCCGAATCCGGTCGACTGCGTCGTCAAATATTTTCCGCACGAGCTGGCCTGAGCGCACGTCGGCGAAGCACAGAGGAATTCCGAATGAATGCAATTACCCGCAACGAGATCGCGCAGCTGGACGCGCCGGTCGTCACCTTTGAACTGAACGGCCGCACCGTCACCGGCCGTGAGAGCGAGACGCTGCTGCAGGTGGCGCAGCGCGAAGGCATCGAAATCCCGCACCTGTGCTACAAGGACGGCCTGGACACGGCCGGCAACTGCCGCGCCTGCATGGTGGAAATCAACGGCGAGCGCGTGCTGGCGCCGTCGTGCTGCCGCACTCCCAGCGCCGGCATGCAGGTGCATAGCGACAGCGCGCGGGCGCAGGCCGCGCAAAAGATGGTGCTCGAGCTGCTGCTGTCCGACATGCCCGAAACCGAGTACACGCGCCACAACGAACTCGACCAGTGGGCCGAAAAACTCGCGGTCGGCAAGCCGCGCTTCGTTGCCCGTGCGCCAGTGCAAGCCGATCTGTCGCACCCGGCGATGGCGGTCAATCTCGACGCCTGCATCCAATGCACGCGCTGTGTGCGCGCCTGCCGCGACGAACAGATGAACGACGTGATCGGCCTCGCCTTGCGCGGCGACCAGGCCAGGATCGTGTTCGACATGGACGACCCGATGGGCGCCTCCACCTGCGTCGCCTGCGGCGAGTGCGTGCAGGCCTGCCCGACCGGCGCGCTGATGCCGGCGCGCAATGTCGGCCTGACCGTACCGGACAAGCAGGTCGATTCGGTGTGCCCGTATTGCGGCGTCGGCTGCCAGCTCACCTACAACGTCAAGGACAACCAGATCCTGTTCGTCGAGGGGCGCGACGGCCCGGCCAACCACGGCCGGCTGTGCGTCAAGGGCCGTTACGGCTTCGATTACGCGCACCACCCGCAGCGCCTGACCAAGCCGCTGATCCGGCGCGCCGACGCGCCCAAGCGCGGCGACTTCACGATGGACCCGGAGCACGTGCTGGACGTGTTCCGCGAGGCCAGTTGGGAAGAGGCGCTGGCGCTGGCCGGCGGCAAGCTCAAGCAAATCCGCGAGCGGCACGGCAAGAAATCGCTGGCCGGCTTCGGCTCGGCCAAGGGCAGCAACGAGGAAGCTTATCTGTTCCAGAAGCTGGTGCGGGTCGGCTTCGGCAGCAACAACGTCGACCACTGCACGCGCTTGTGCCACGCCTCTTCGGTGGCGGCGCTGCTGGAAGGGATCGGTTCCGGCGCGGTCTCGAACCCGGTGATGGACGTCACACAAGCCGAGGTGGTGATCGTGATCGGCGCCAATCCGACCGTGAACCACCCGGTCGGCGCCACCTGGATCAAGAACGCGGTGAAGAACGGCACCAAGCTGATCGTCTGCGATCCGCGCCGCTCGCGACATGGCGCGCATCGCGCACCGCTTCCTGCAGTTCAAGGCCGACACCGACGTCGCGCTGCTGAATGCGATGATGCATGTGATCGTGCACGAAGGCCTGGTCGATGAACAATTCATCGCCGAGCGCACCAGCGGCTACGACGCCTTGCGTGCCAACGTCGAAGGCTACAGCCCGGAAGCGATGGCGCCGATCTGCGGCATCGACGCCGACACCATCCGCTACGTGGCGCGGCTGTATGCGAGCTCGAAGGCGTCGATGATCCTGTGGGGCATGGGCGTGTCGCAGCACGTGCACGGCACCGACAACGCGCGCTGCCTGATCGCGCTGGCGCTGATGACCGGCCAGATCGGCCGTCCCGGCACCGGCCTGCATCCGCTGCGCGGGCAGAACAACGTGCAGGGCGCGTCCGACGCCGGCCTGATCCCGATGATGTACCCCGACTACCAGAGGGTGTCCGATCCGCAGGTGCAGGCGCAGTTTCGAAAACGCCTGGAAGCTGCCGGCCGGCACGCTCGATGCCCAGCCCGGCCTGACCGTGGTGGAAATCATGGATGCGATCGACCGGGGCGAGATCCGCGGCATGTACATCATGGGCGAAAACCCGGCTATGTCCGACCCCGACGCCAACCACGCGCGCGCGGCGCTGGCGGCGCTCGACCATCTGGTGGTGCAGGACATTTTCCTGACCGAAACCGCTTACCTGGCCGACGTCATCCTGCCGGCCTCGGCCTTTCCGGAAAAGACCGGCAGCTTCACCAATACCGACCGCACGCTGCAAATGGGGCGCCAGGCCATCGATCCGCCCGGCGACGCCCGCCAGGATTTGTGGATCATCCAGCAAATGGCGGCGCAGCTCGGCCTCGACTGGGGCGATGCGCACGTGTCGGAAGTATTCGACGAAATGCGCCACACGATGCCGAGCATCGCCGGCATCACCTGGGAGCGGCTGGAGCGCGAGCACGCGGTCACCTATCCCTGCGAGGCGGAGGGCGACGCCGGCGAGCCGGTGGTGTTCATCGAGGATTTCCCGACCGCCAGCGGCCGCGCGCAATTCGTCCCGGCCGACGTCATTCCGGCCGACGAGCGGCCGGATACGGAGTATCCGATGGTCCTGATCACCGGCCGCCAGCTCGAGCACTGGCATACCGGCAGTATGACGCGCCGCACGGCGGTGCTGGACGCGCTGGAACCGGATCCGGTGGCGCTGATCCATCCGCTCGATTTGGCGGCGCTCGGCGGCAAGCCGGGCGACGTCATCACGATCGCCTCGCGCCGCGGCGAAGTCAGCCTGTACGCGCGCGCCGACGAGGGCTCGCCGCAGGGCGCGGTGTTCGTGCCGTTCTGCTACTACGAGGCGGCGATCAACAAGCTGACCAATGCGGTGCTCGATCCGTTCGGGAAAATTCCGGAATTCAAGTATTGCGCGATCCGTATGGCGCTAGGTGGGGCGGAGCCGGCGCAGAGCAGTTACGGTGGCGGCCAGGTGCTGGAGCGGCCGCTGGGCCGGGACATCTAGCACCGGCATATTGTGGCCACGGAGTAATTCCCGATTGCAAAAGGTGGTCTTGACCTGCTTTGAATAGCTGCACAATGTGCCTATTTATGTGATTATCTAGTCACGCGATAGATTGACGCGCAAGACAATTCCCTTTTTTGAAAAGTGTGGTTGGTCATGAATGTCATCATGCAGCGGGTCTCGCTCCACAATCGCTGGCGCTCCCACCAATGGCGTCCGCTGGAGCTGTTGGCTGACGTACCGCCTGCGGATAGCGCCGCGCATTGCCTGCGCGACGATCCGGATGACACGCGCTGGCTTTTTTCCGGTTTCGACATTCAGTTGTTTACCGACGAAGCCGAAGGTTATTTCCTGAATACCAGTTCGCCGGTTCCATGCTGGTTCATCATGTGGCGCATCGAAAATATCGACGGCGCCGAAGTCGCGGTGCCGAAAACCGTGACCCTGTCCTACAACGAAGCGGCACGCCTGATGGATGGCGGCGAGCAGGTGGATACCTTGCCTGCCTCAAGCCAGGTCATCGGCTGGCTGCAGGAATTCATCCAGCTGAATTACCGGCCCGAGGTCAAGAAAAAACATAAGAAACCCTCGTTCGAAGGCGGTGCGGCAGTCGAAAAAATGGCCCAGGAAGAGCGCATACGGGAAGGCAAACGTGATGGCGGCTGACGATTTTTTTGCACGCTGGAGCAAACGGCGTCCGCAGGAAGCAGACGTGGCGGCGCCCTCAGAACCAGAACCGGTTGTCGACAGCGCCGAGGTTGGGGAATCGGCTGCGGCAGAATCACTGGAACCGCCGACCATGGAGGAAGTAAGCCTGCTGACGCGCGATTCGGATTACTCGCGTTTTGTTGCGCGCGATGTCGATGAAGGCGTCAAGCGCGCGGCCATGAAAAAACTGTTTTCCGATCCGCACTTCAATCTGATGGATGGACTCGATACCTACATTGAGGACTACAACACTTTCGAGCCGATTCCACCCGAGATGCTGCGCGCGCTAAACCATGGCAAGGCGCTGCTCGATCCATTGGCGCAATTGGCACAGCCGCTGATGCAGCTGGTGCAGAAGGTAACGGAGGTCGGCACGGCGCAGACCGCTTCCGCGGAGCTGCCGAACGAGTCCGCCGGCACCAGACTCGATCGACGTTGAAGCTACGGATGCTGGCATTCCGCAACAGCCATCTGGCACATCGGCGATCGCGCCCAAGGCGGCACCAGCCACTCACGAGATTTCTGAGCGAGGCCCGACATGACCCGATTCAAGGTATGTAACTGCAATCACACCATGCCGCTGGATGCTGCCGCCGGCGCGCGGCTGGGGGCGGCACTGGGCAGCGACGCGCTGCCGGTTGCCAGTCAATTGTGCCGCCGTCAGGTCGGCGATTATCTGAACGCGATCGACGGCGTGGATACCGTGGTCGTTGCCTGCACCCAGGAACGCGCGCTTTTTGCCGAGTTGGCGCAGCAAAAAAAATCGGTGGCGCCGCTGCGCTTCGTGAATATCCGCGAGACCGGCGGCTGGAGCGCACAGGCCCGGGATGCGCTGCCCAAGATGGCGGCGCTGCTGGCCGACGCGGCGCTGCCCGAGCCGGAGCCGGTGCCGGCGGTCAGCTACGAGTCGGGTGGCCATGTGCTGATCATCGGCACGGCCGACCAGGCGCTGCCGTGGGCCAGGAAGCTGGGCGAGCAACTGGAGGTCAGCGTCCTGTTGACCTCCCGCCGCGGCACCAGCGAGATGCTGGACGATCGGTCATTCCCGACCTTTTCCGGCAGCCGGATCGCCATCAACGGCTGGCTCGGTGCCTTCGAGGTCAGCTGGCGCCAGGATAATCCAATCGACCTGGAAACCTGCACCCGCTGCATGGCCTGCATCGATGCCTGTCCGGAAAGCGCGATCGACCTGACCTATCAGATCGATCTCGACAAATGCAAATCGCATCGCGCTTGCGTCGCCGCCTGCGGCGCGATCGGCGCGATCGACTTCGTGCGCGAGGCGAACGAGCGCAGCGGTTCCTACGATCTGATTTTCGATTTGTCGCAAACACCGACGCTGCGCCGGCATCAATTGCCGCAAGGGTATTTTGCGCCCGGCCAGGATCTCTCCCGCCAGGCCGGCGACGCCTTGAAACTGGCGCAATTGGTGGGCGAGTTCGAGAAGCCGCGTTTTGTTCGCTACAAGGAAAAATTGTGCGCCCATGGCCGCAATGGAAAAATCGGCTGCACCGCCTGCCTCGATGTCTGTTCCGCCGAAGCGATCCGGCATGACGGCAACCACGTCAAGATCGATCCGAATCTGTGCGCCGGCTGTGGTGCCTGCAGCACTGTCTGCCCGTCCGGCGCGATCGAATATTCTTATCCGCGCGCGACTGATATGGGTACCCGGATCAAAACCATGCTGGCTGCCTACAACGGCGCTGGCGGTCGGCAGGCTGCGTTGCTGTTCCACAGCAAGGAACAGGGTGCAGCGCTGATCGAGCAAACTGGCCGCTTGGCGATGGTCGGCGGTCGCGGCATGCCGGCGCGCGTGATTCCACTCGCCGTCCATCATGTTGCTTCAGTCGGGATCGATCTGTGGCTGGCGGCGCTGGCCTATGGTGCGGCCAACATCGCGGTATTGATGACCGGCGAGGAAGCGCCGCAGTATGTCGATGCGCTGGAACAACAGATGGCCAGTGCGCAGGCGATCCTGTCGGGCCTGGGTTATGCCGGCACGCACATTCAATTGATCCGGGCAGCGAATGCCGCGGAACTGGAAACGGCGCTGCACGCGCTGCAGGCCGCCACCGTTCCAGCGGCGCGCGCCAGTTTCAATGTCGCCGCGGACAAGCGCGATACACTGGATTTTGCGATTGATCACTTGTTGAAATTCGCGCCCCAGCCGAGGGAGGAAATCGCCTTGCCGGCCGGGTCGCTGTTTGGCACGGTCAACCTGAACAAGGATGCCTGTACCCTGTGCATGTCTTGCGTAGGCGCCTGCCCGGAGTCGGCGCTGATGGACAATACCGATTTGCCGCAGCTGCGCTTTGTCGAAAAAAATTGCGTCCAATGTGGACTGTGCGAGAAGACCTGCCCGGAAAACGCGATCACGCTGACGCCGCGCCTGTTGCTGACCGCTGACGCGCGGAAGGCGCGCGTGATCAACGAAGCCGTGCCATATCACTGCATTCGCTGTCAGAAACCGTTCGGGACCTTGCAGATGATTGACAACATGCTGGCAAAGCTTTCGTTGCATAGTGCCTTTGCCGGCAATCTGGACCGCATCAAGATGTGCTCCGACTGCCGCGTGGTCGACATGATGGAAAACAAGAAGGAAGTGTCGATTCTCGATGTAAGCCGGCCGCATTGACCGCATTGCTTTCTGAAGTAAGGAGCGCGCATGACAAACCGGGAAGCGCTGATTGCCGAGGCGCCAGAGCAGGATGAAGAGTTGGCGCGAGCCGACTGGTATGGCACTCTGGCCAGCCTTTTTTGTGCGCCGCCTTCGCAGGAGTTGCTGGATCGAATTGCGGCAGCGGATCTGGGCGCGGGTGGACTGTTGCGCGGTGCCTGGCGCGAATTGGCGGCGGTGGCCGGAAAAATGGATGCCGAAGCGGTGAGGGATGAATATGAACGCCTGTTTATTGGCGTCGGCAAGCCGGAAGTCATGCTGTACGGTTCCTATTACCTGTCCGGCTTCCTGATGGAAAAGCCGCTGGTCGCCCTGCGTACCGATTTGTCTGCCTTGGGCCTGCAACGCGCCGAAACGATGGTCGAGAGCGAAGACCATATCGCTACTCTGTGCGAAGTGATGCGGTATCTGATTACGTCGGATGATGCGCGCCATACCGGCCTGTCGGTGCAAAAGAAATTTTTTGCGGATCACCTGCAACCGTGGGTAAACACCTTGTGGGAAACGCTGGAGCAGCGAGCGGATGCGGTGTTTTATGCGCCGGCGGCACGCGTGGCGCGCTGCTATTTTGAAATTGAGATGCAGGCCTTCGATCTGTTTGCCTAGGTCATCCGGGAAAGGTTTGCTGGTGGAAATGCCTGGTCCAGGGTCAATATATTCATGGTTGCGTTTGCTGAAAAAACCTGTAATACTGATTTTTAATTAAATAATAAAAACGCATTTCTTACTGTCGTATCCTTTCGGAGACAAAGATGACAGAGCAAAAGAAAATCGCGAGGCGCAGCTTGTTTGCTGGCCTTGGCTTGATCGCAGCAGCCGGTCTGGCCGTCAAACTCTCTCCTAAGGCAACGCCCTTGAATTCGTCTGCGCCGGAAGAACCGGCGGGCGATGGTTACCGCTTGACTGACCACGTCAAAAAATACTACCGCACCACGGCAATCTAACTAACGAGGTGACACCATGCTGTTAACTCGCAAGGCCCAGGGCGGCCAGCGCTCTCACTCGCGTTTTTCGTCGAGCTTGTCCGATTCGCTGTCGCGCGCCCTGCCGACGATGGATAGGCGGATGTTCCTGAAGCGATCCGGAATCGGCGTTGGTGCCGGTATCGCGATCTCCCAACTGGGATTGATCGAAAAAGCGAAAGCCGCTGGTGACGACAAGCCTGCCGGCAAAAAGATCGAAGTCAGACGCACGGTCTGCTCCCATTGTTCGGTCGGATGTGCGGCGGACGCGATTGTCGAGAACGGCGTTTGGGTCAGGCAGGAGCCGGTATTCGACTCCCCAATAAACTTGGGGGCTCACTGCGCCAAGGGGGCCGCGCTGCGCGAGCATGGGCACGGCGAATACCGTTTGAAATATCCAATGAAGCTGGTCAACGGAAAGTATCAGCGCATCAGCTGGGACCAGGCACTGAACGAAATTTCCGCCAAACTCCTGGATATCAGGAAGGCCAGCGGTCCGGACGCCGTGTTCTGGGTCGGTTCGTCCAAGCATAACAATGAACAAGCGGCACTATTGCGCAAGTTTGTCTCGTTTTTCGGCACCAATAATTGCGACCACCAGGCGCGCATCTGCCACTCGACCACGGTGGCGGGCGTTGCGAATACCTGGGGCTATGGTGCCATGACCAATAGCTACAACGATATGCAGAATTCGAAGGCGGCACTGTATATCGGGTCCAACGCGGCCGAGGCGCACCCGGTATCGATGCTGCACATGCTGCATGCCAAGGAAACCGGTACCAAGATGATCGTGGTCGATCCGCGCTTTACACCGCACAGCCGCCAAGGCCGACCAATATATTCGTATCCGTTCTGGTACCGACATCCCGTTCCTGTACGGCTTGCTGTATCACATCTTCAAGAACGGGTGGGAAGACAAGAAGTACATCAATGATCGCGTCTACGGCATGGACAAGGTCCGGGACGAGGTAATGACATGGACGCCGGAAAAGGTCGAAGAGGCCTGCGGCGTGCCGGAAGCGGAAATGTATAAGGCGGCGGAAACGATGGCCAAGAACCGGCCGTCCACGCTGGTCTGGTGCATGGGACAAACCCAGCATAGCATCGGCAACGCCATGGTGCGCGCGTCCTGCATTGTTCAGCTGGCACTGGGAAACGTCGGCGTGTCTGGGGGCGGGGCGAATATTTTCCGTGGCCACGACAACGTTCAGGGCGCGACCGACGTCGGGCCGAATCCGGATTCGCTGCCTGGCTATTACGGACTGGCGACCGGAGCATGGAAGCACTGGGCAGCGGTGTGGGGCGTGGACTATGAATGGATCAAAAAACAGTATCCGTCGCAGGCGATGATGGAAAAATCCGGCACGACAGTATCGCGCTGGGTGGATGCAGTGCTGGAGAAAAGCGATCTGATCGACCAGGACAACAACGTTAAGGCTATTCTGTTCTGGGGCCACGCGCCCAATTCGCAAACGCGTGGGCTGGACATGAAAAAGGCCCTGGACAAGGTCGATCTGGTCGTCGTCATTGACCCTTATCCTTCCGCCACGGCGGCGATGACGGCGATGAAGGTCGAGGGGCAGGAGTTGAATCCGAACCGCGCTGCCTATCTCTTGCCGGCCGCGACCCAGTTTGAGACGTCCGGTTCAGTCACTGCGTCGAATCGTTCGCTGCAGTGGCGTGAGAAAGTGATCGAGCCGTTGTTCGAGTCGCGGACCGACCAGATGATCATGTATCAATTGGCTGAGAAACTGGGCTTCGGCAAGGAATTGGTGGCGAAGATCAAACTGGTGCCGGGCAAGGGCGGCATGATGGAGCCGGAGCCGGAAGACATGCTGCGTGAAATCAACCGTGGTTCCTGGACCATCGGCTACACCGGGCAATCGCCTGAGCGCCTGAAAGCGCACATGCGCAACATGCATTTGTTCGACGTGAAAACCTTGAAATGCACCAGCGGCAAGGATGCAGCCACCGGCTATGATCTTAGCGGCGACTATTTCGGCTTGCCATGGCCCTGCTATGGAACCCCCGAGCTGAAGCACCCGGGTTCGCCGAATCTGTATGACACTTCCAAGCATGTGATGGATGGTGGCGGCAATTTCCGTGCGAACTTCGGGGTCGAACGCAATGGAGTCAATTTGCTGGCTGAAGATGGCTCGCACTCGCTTGGGGCGGATTTAACCACCGGCTATCCCGAGTTCGACGATGTGCTGCTGAAGAAACTGGGTTGGTGGAATGACTTGACTGACGCCGAGAAGAAAGCGGCGGAAGGCAAGAACTGGAAGACGGATCTGTCCGGTGGTATCCAGCGCGTGTGCCTGAAGGTGCATGGTGTGCATCCATTTGGCAATGCCAAGGCGCGTGCACTGGTCTGGAATTTTCCCGATCCGGTACCTTTGCACCGCGAGCCGATCTATGGAACCAGGCCGGATCTGGTGGCCAAATACCCGACGCACGACGACAAGAAGGCATTCTGGCGCATGCCCACCTTGTACAAGTCGCTGCAGCAGAAGAATGTGGAAGAAAAACTGTACGAAAAATTCCCAATCATTCTGACTTCCGGCCGGCTGGTCGAATACGAGGGTGGCGGCGAAGAGACCCGTTCCAATCCATGGCTGGCCGAGCTGCAGCAGGAAAATTTCGTCGAAATTAATCCGAAAGCCGCTGCTGAGCGCGGTATTCGAAATGGCGACTTCGTGATCGTGGCAACTCCGACTGGGGCGCGCATCAAGGTCAGGGCGCAGGTCACACCGCGCGTCGGACCCGATACCGCGTTTGTTCCTTTCCATTTTTCCGGCTGGTGGCAGGGCAAGGATCTGCTCGAATACTATCCTGAAGGAGCCCATCCGATCGTGCGCGGCGATGCGGTCAATACCGCAACCACGTATGGCTATGATTCCGTGACGATGATGCAGGAAACCAAAACCACGATCTGCAATATTGAAAAATTCCAGGCTTGATTTTGCTGTTGCGTCGAAGGATTCAATAGGAAGCCTGATCTGAGGCTTGATGTTAACCCGGGCGGCATTGTTCGCATCCGGTCAGACAAGGAGGCACGGCAAATGGCACGGATGAAATTTATTTGCGATGCGGAACGCTGCATCGAGTGCAACGGCTGCGTAACCGCATGCAAGAACGAGAACGAAGTACCCTGGGGTGTGAACCGGCGCCGTGTGGTGACCATCAACGATGGGATAGTCGGCCAGGAAAAATCCGTATCGGTCGCTTGTATGCATTGTTCCGATGCACCGTGCATGGCGGTCTGTCCGGTGGATTGTTTCTACCATACTGACGATGGTTTGGTGCTGCATGATAAGGATGTTTGCATCGGTTGCGGCTACTGCTCTTACGCTTGTCCGTTCGGGGCGCCGCAGTTTCCATCCAACGGCACGTTTGGCTTGCGCGGCAAGATGGACAAATGCACGTTTTGCGCCGGCGGCCCGGAAGCCGATGGCTCGCAGGCTGAATTTGAAAAATATGGGCGCAATCGTCTGGCGGAAGGCAAACTGCCGGCCTGCGCAGAAATGTGTTCCACCAAGGCATTGCTAGGTGGCGATGGCGATGTAATTGCAGACATTTTGCGAAATCGTGTCATGCATCGCGGTAAAGGCAGTGAAGTATGGGGTTGGGGTACCGCCTACGGCAAGTCGCACAATCCAGATGCGAAAGCTCCGGAGGAGAAAAAATCATGATCCGTCTGATTGGGATTGCTCTGCTGACGGTGGGCTTGGCCGCCTGTAGTGAACCAAACCAGTCTTTATATGCATCGAGCGCAAAAGTAGATGGCAAGCCTTGGCAGGGCGCACAAAATTCATTTGTCGCGCCCGGCTGGCAGCCTGGCGACAAAACGCGCTGGGAAAACCAATTGCGGGAGCGCGCAAAAACGCAAAATGAATACTTGAAGGTTCACTGAGCATATGGTGCAGGAGTCATCATGAAAAAATGGATTGCCGGCTTGGGGCTGAGTTTTTCACTGATGCTGGTGACGACTGGCGGTGCCTTGGCCCAAAATCAGGATGCGGGTCATCCTGTCGTCGCTGCGCCTAATGCTTCGCAATCGATTCCCAATGTCGAATCGGAGTCGCTTGAGTATCTGAAGCAGAATCAGGCTGAGCGAACCCGAGACCAGCCCGGCAATCTGGCTCCAACCTACCGGATTGTAAAAGAAGGTCGGCAAAATTATTCCAGTTTGCCGGCGCGCGAGGCCGGGGTTCTGATCCAACCTAAAGTGCGCTTTCCAGGACAGGCGCACGCCACGACAGCTGGCGAAGCCTGGCGCAATTATCGCAACGGCCCGCTGACGCAGATTGGTGGCTGGATGCTGGTTGTGGCGGTATTGGGTATTGCCGTTGCGTATCTTGTGTTTGGCACGTCCAAATTGAAGGAGCGCCCATCTGGCAGGGTGATTGAACGCTTCACTTCGCTGGAGCGGATTGCCCACTGGACCACCGCCATCAGTTTTATTGTGCTTGCGCTAACCGGCATTACCATGCTGTTCGGGCGCTACATCATATTGCCGCTATTCGGTGCCACTTTGTTTGGATGGTTTTCATTTGCCTGCAAGAATATCCATAATTTTGTTGGCCCAGTCTTCACCGTGGCGTTGGTCGTCGTTTTTCTCATCTTCGTCAAGGACAACCTGGCAGAAGCGACTGACGTGAAATGGTTGACGCGGCTGGGTGGCATATTCGGCAAGGAAAATGTAAGCTCGGGACGCTTTAATGCTGGCGAAAAGCTCTGGTTTTGGGGTGGTGTAGTGCTGCTCGGCCTGTTTGTCAGCAGTTCCGGCTTTGTGCTGAACATGTTGATTCCGGGATTCGACTACACGCGCGGCAATATGCAAATCGCCAACGTGGTCCACCTTATCAGTGCGGTGATTTTCATGAGCATTGCACTTGGACATATCTACATGGGCACGCTTGGCATGGAAGGCGCCTACACGGCGATGGCCACCGGATATGTTGATGACGAGTGGGCGAAAGAACATCATGATCTGTGGTACGACGACATCCAGAGCGGCAAAATTCCACGGATCCGCAGTGAGGATGCAACCGGCAAAAATACCGCGTATCGGCTGCCTGCCGAAGGCTGATCGGCTTCGCCACGAAATCTGTTGTATCGTTGCCGTCAGGCGCTGATCAAGTCGGCAAATGATTCACCCATCCTAAAGGGTGTTGCCTGGTGCAACACGCAAGCCTATGTCGTTTCGCCCGCTTCTATCCAATTCCAGTGTTGACCTGACTCGCGAGATTGAAGCCGTGGATGAGCGTGGCCGGGTGTCGACCATCTCGATTCCGGCAGAGCGGCCGCTGACGATGTATGTGGACAAGCGCGAACTGGTCACCCTGATGACGCTGGGAGGCGCGCCGGAAGCCCTGACACTTGGCTATTTACGCAATCAGCGCTTGGTCAAAAGGATTGAGGATATTTTATCGGTGCAGGTCGACTGGGAGGTCGAGGCTGTTGCGGTGACCACCCGCAAGGGAATTGCCAACCTCAAGGAGCGCACCGCGAAACGGGTAGTTACCACTGGCTGCGGGCAAGGATCCGTCTTTGGTGGCTTGATGGATGACGTGGACAAGATTCAATTGCCGCCGAATGCGCGACTGGCGCAGGCTGTTGTATATCAAATCGTCGATACGATCCGGACCCAGCAATCGATCTATAAGCAGGCTGGGTCGGTGCATGGTTGCGCACTGTTTTCGGCCAGCGGCGACTTGCTCTATTTCGTCGAGGATGTCGGCCGCCACAACGCGGTGGATGCGATCGCCGGCAGAATGTGGCTGGACGGTATCGACGGCGATGACAAGGTTTTCTACACAACCGGCCGCTTGACCTCCGAAATGGTCATCAAGGGAGCGCAGATGGGTATCCCATTTCTGCTCTCACGTTCCGGCACCACGCAGATGGGGCACATGGTCGCCGAGCGTTTAGGTATGTCTCTACTTGCCCGCTGTTCCGGCAAACATTTCCTGTTACTGTCCGGCCGCGAACGCTTGTTACTGGATCCGGCATTGGCTGGGGGAACTTTGAAGGTTGCGTAGGTCTCGCCTAGCAGGGCAAGCGGGTAAAATACTATTTTTCTACATAGCGGCTTTGGCTATCCAAGGCCGTTTTTATTTGCCATGACTGTACGCACCCGTTTTGCTCCAAGCCCCACCGGCTATCTTCATCTGGGAGGAGCTCGTACCGCGCTCTTCGCCTGGGCATACGCACGGCACTTCGGCGGCACCTTCATTTTGCGAATTGAAGACACCGATCTGGAGCGCTCCACTCCGGAAGCGGTGCAGGCGATCCTCGACGGGATGCAATGGCTGGGCTTGCAGCATGACGAAGGACCGTTCTATCAAATGCAACGCATGGATCGCTACCGCGAGGTGGTCGACCGGATGCTTGAGGATGGTTCTGCATACTATTGCTACTGCAGTCCGGAGGAAGTGGAACACATGCGCAACCGCCAGCGCGCCGCCGGTGAAAAACCGCGCTACGATGGCACCTGGCGCCCGGAAACCGGCAAGGTATTGCCGCCTGTGCCGGAAGGGCGCAAGCCGGTGGTGCGCTTTCGCAATCCGATCGATGGCGACGTCCGCTGGGACGATCTGGTGAAAGGGCCGATCACGATCGCCAACCGTGAAATGGATGACCTGGTGATCGCGCGGCCGGACGGGACTCCGACCTACAATTTCTGCGTCGTGGTCGATGACTGGGACATGCGGATCACGCACGTGATCCGCGGCGACGATCATGTCAACAATACGCCGCGCCAGATCAATATTCTGAAAGCGCTGGGCGCCACACTGCCGCAATATGGTCATGTGCCGATGATTCTCGGTGCCGATGGCGAAAAACTGTCAAAGCGACACGGCGCCGTGAGCGTCATGGAATATCCGGCGCAGGGATATCTGCCGGAGGCGATGCTCAATTATCTGGCGCGGCTTGGCTGGAGTCACGGCGACGACGAGATATTTTCGATGCAGGAATTCTGTTCCTGGTTCGATCTCAATCATCTGTCGAAATCGCCGGCGCAATTCAATCCGGAAAAACTGGCGTGGCTCAACAATCATTATTTGAAGTTGGCGGACGAGTCTCGTCTGGAACAATTGGTGCGGCCTTTACTGGAGCGGGCAGGCGCGCAATTCGATCGCGCGCCTGATTTGTCGGCGGTATTGCATCTACTGAAGGAGCGCGCCAATACCACGGTGGAACTGGCGGGCGAAGCGATGCTTTTTTATCGACAGCCCGCACCGGATGCTGATTTGCTTCGACAGCATGTCACTGACGCGGTGAAGCCGGCGTTGATTGACTATATGCAGCGCTGCAACAGCGTGGAATGGAACCGGCAGGGATTGTCGCTGATGCTGAAGGACGTGTTAAAGGTGCATCAACTGAAAATGCCGCAGCTGGCGATGCCATTACGGTTGATGCTGACAGGGCAGCTGCAGACGCCGTCGATCGACGCCGTGATCGCATTGTTCGACCGCGAGGAAGTCATTGCCAGGCTGCAGAAATATCTCGCGTAAATAGTGAAATCGGATTTACATCAGAGTAAAAGCTTTGCTATAATCTCGTTTCTTTGCAGGGGGTATAGCTCAGCTGGGAGAGCGCTTGCATGGCATGCAAGAGGTCAGCGGTTCGATCCCGCTTACCTCCACCAACAAAGAAGTAACATTTAGGTCAGTAGTACGGACAGTCCATTGTCCCCATCGTCTAGAGGCCTAGGACATCACCCTTTCACGGTGAGTACAGGGGTTCGAATCCCCTTGGGGACGCCAAGATTCTCGGTCATGCGAGAAAGAGAAAGCCCCGATTATTCGGGGCTTTTTTGTTTTTGGCTCACGACACAAAACGGTTGTGCACGGGTTGCAGCCACGCTTTCCATGTTCGCATCGGCATGCCCATGTTGAACGTCTTTATTTATCGTTGCGAGACGTCGCCGTGCCTTATCCCGCCTGTTTCCATTCATTCCATTTCACCGCCGATCCTGTGTGCGGCGCGGCGCGGACACGTGCATTCACGGTTGCATTCTAAAAAATCTCGTATCGCAAAAAAACGATTCCATGCCATGGATATCGTCTGGTAATACAAACGCATCGACCGTGATGATTGATGGGAGGGCGGTAGATACGATCGTCGACGACGATGTTGCGCGACGACATGGCAAGTCGGCCGTTCGCTCGCATTGATTTGATTGTGTGGGTGCTTTTCGAGTAGATGTGCCGAAGTCTTTGCGCAAGGTATCGATGCTTGAGCGCGCGCGCCTGCACGCTTGAGTAATAGCCGTCAAATTGAAACTGGGGGCAAGGACTTGGAGACCGGGCTGGCTATGTTTCAGCGACGCCCGATTTCTCTTTCGTCCGGCACGCTGCGATGGGTGTGCCTGGAGTATGCCATGATATCTGAGCATATACGGCCGGAAATACGGCATTTCCTGTTGGAGTATATGGGCATGGTTCGGAATGACAAGGATTGCGGACGCGATTCGAGTCAGGCAGCGATCCTGGTTCAGTTACGGAGATGGAATTTGTGCCGCAGTACCAGTCTTTCAGAGCCGATCAAGCTGTTCAACCCGGTGATCAATTCGATCAGGCGCTCGCCCGGAATCGCCCAGATCGCACCGCGCGGCATCTGCGCGCCGGTGGCGGCAACAATCAGCGGCGCCACCCAAGTGGCGTCGTTGTCGACGTCGAGCAGAATGTGGCCGTCGGGAGCAGTATGCAGGACGATTTCACCGCCGTTCGTCAGCATCAGGCAAACGCCCTGGCCGCGGCCATGGTCGGCAGCAGTGCCCGCACCGCGCTCATGTTCGATCTGTTGCAGTTCGTGATTCAGCCGATCGATCCAGGCCTCGATTTCCTGCGGCGATTTCAGTTCAATCCAGGGGCGTGCCTCGGGCTGGAACCCGGCATCCAACTTGGAAGTGTGCCCCGCCGGCCTCAAGCGCGGCTCGCCGGTTCGACCGCTGCATCGCTGGCAGTTGGCGTCGCCGATTGCGCCACGATTTGCCGCAAGGCCTGTTCAAACGCCTCCACCGGCTGCCCTCCTTGCAGCAGGAATCGCTCATTGATGATGATGGCGGGGACGGAATTGATTCCGAGGTTGAGGTATTGGCGTTCGCGGGCGCGCACGTTGGCGGTATAGGCATCGCTTGCCAGAATTTCGGCGGCGCGTTTCGCATCCAGCCCGACTTGGTCCGCCAATCCGATCAGGACTTCGTGTGCGCTCGGGTCCTTGCCGTCGGTGAAGTACGCTTTGAACAAGGCGTGTTTCAGGGCCGCTTGACGTCCTTCCAATTCCGCCCAATGCAGTAGACGGTGCGCATCGAAGGTGTTGTAGATGCGGCCACGCTGCTCCATGTTGAAGGTAAAGCCGAGCGCCGCACCACGGGCGCGGATCGCCTCGCGATTGGCCGCCGATTGCTGTGCCGTGGCGCCGTATTTTTCGGCCAGATGCTCGCCGATGTCCTGGCCGCCGGGGGCCATGTCCGGGTTCAGCTCGAACGGCTGGAAGTGTATCTCTGGAGTGACCTGGTCAGCCAGTCGGGCCAATGCCTGTTCCAGCGCGCTTAGCCCGATCACGCACCACGGACACGATACGTCCGACACGAAATCGATTTTCATTGGGGTTGCCATTTTTCTGCCTTTGAGATTGGTCTGGATTGCAGAGGCCGTCCGGGATGCCGGTGATGGCTGTGCTTTCCGTTCAGTCGCCACATGACTGCATCATCGCAGATTTCGGCAGGTGGATTGAGATCGGGTCTGGTTGACAGCTGACGCCGCGCGAGGCAGTTACGCTTGCCGGAAGGACATGTGGCGCCACAATTGCGCGCAGTAAAAAGCCGCAAGGCGCGGCTTTTTGCGTTCATTCACGATTCGCTCTATTTCCGAGCCGGAAATTCGGTTTGAAGGCCGCGCTCCCGGTCGTGCTTCGCAACTACTCGAACCGCGTGTTGCTGCGCGCATGCTCCAGCAGCAATGCAGGCGGCGCGAAGCGCTCGCCATAGCGCTGGCGTAATTGTTCGGCGCGTTCGGTAAATTTGCCGACGCCGACATGATTGACAAATTGGATAGCGCCGCCGGTCCAGCCGGGGAAGCCGATACCGAAGATGGAGCCGATGTTGGCGTCGCGGGTGGATTCCAGTACTTTCTCTTCGAGACAGCGAATGGTTTCGATGCTCTGGATGTAGAGGATGCGGTCGCGCACATCCTGGTAGGGAATGGTGACGTCCGCCTTGACGAACAGCGAGCGCAATTCCGGCCACAGAAATTTCTTGCCGCCATTTACCGCAGGGTCGTGCGGATATTCGTAAAAGCCGGCGCCGGCGGCTTTGCCCGCGCGCTTGAATTCATGCACCATGCGTTCGACGATGGCGGTGGCAGGATGCACCGGCCAGGTTTTGCCTTCGGCAGCCAGGTCGGCCCTGGCCTGGTTGGCGACATGCAGCGACAGCGTCAGCGATACTTCGTCCTGCACCGCCAGCGGACCGACCGGCATGCCGACCGCCAGCGCGGCGTTTTCAATCAGGGCCGGCTCCAGCCCTTCGGCCAGCATCGCGATGCCTTCGTTGACGAAGGTGCCGAACACCCGGCTGGTAAAAAAGCCGCGCGAATCGTTGACCACGATCGGCAGCTTGCCGATCTGCTGCACGTAGTCATAGGCGCGCGCCAGCGTTTCGGGCGCCGTTTTTGCGCCGCGGATGATTTCGACCAGTTGCATCTTGTCGACCGGCGAGAAGAAGTGCAGGCCGATGAAGCGTGCCGGGTCGGAAAACGCCTGCGCCAGCCCGGTGATGGGCAGGGTCGAGGTGTTGGATGCCATCACACCGTGGGGTGCGAGGAAGGCTTCTGCTTCCCTGGTGACTTGCGCTTTCAGTTCGCGCTGCTCGAACACCGCTTCGATGATCAGGTCGCAACCGGCCAGGTCGGCGGCCGCAGCCGTCGCGTGAATCAATCCCAGCGTTGCGGCCGCCTTGTCCGCGCTCATGCGCCCTTGCTGCACGCGCTTTTCCAGTAGTTTCGCGCTGTAGGCCTTGCCGTTTTCCGCCTGCTCGACGGCGACGTCCTTCAGCACGCAGGCAATGCCGCGGCTGGCATTGCTCCAGGCGATGCCGGCGCCCATCATGCCGGCGCCGAGAATGCCGACCTTGGCCGCGCGCCATTGCGGGATGTCGCGCGGGCGGCTTTTGCCGGCGCTGATTTCCTGCATCTGGAAAAAGAAGGTGCCGATCATGTTTTTAGCGACCTGGCCGGTGGCGAGATGGACGAAATAACGGCCTTCGATCGCCAGCGCATTGTCGAAATCGACTTGCGCGCCTTCCACCATCGCGCACAGGATGGCCTCCGGCGCCGGGTAGTTGCCGCGCGTTTTTTCGCGCAGCATGGCGGGCGCCACCTGTACCATCGGCAGCATTTTCGGCGAGTTGGGAGCGCCGCCCGGCAGCCGGTAGCCGTCGGCATCCCACGGTTGGCGCGCATTCGGATTGGCGGCAATCCAGGCATCGGCCTGCTGGATCAGGTCGGCGCGATCGCTGGCCAGGGCGTGAATGAATCCGGTTTTGAGCGCTTCCTGCGGCGCCAGGCGCTTGCCTTCGAGCAGATACGGCATGGCTTCCTGCAAGCCGAGCAGGCGCACCGTGCGCACCACGCCGCCAGCTCCGGGCAGCAGGCCAAGCGTCACTTCGGGAAAGCCAAACTGGATCTTTGGATGCTGGAGGCTGATGCGGTGATGGCAGGCCAGCGCCAGCTCCAGGCCGCCGCCCAGCGCACTGCCGTTGAGCGCGGCGACCACCGGCCGCCCGAGTTTTTCCAGGCGCCGCAAGACGGCCTGGTTGGCCGCAATCATGCGCGAGCAGTCTGCAGCCTGCTGCTGGCCGGATCGCGATCAGTTCCTTCAGATCGCCGCCGGCGAAAAAAGTATCTTTGCCGGAAGTCAGGATCACACCCTTGATCTGTTCGCGCTCATTTTCCAGGCGCGTCACGGCCTCGGCCAGCGCCGCCTGGAATGCCGCATTCATGGTGTTGACTGCCTGTCCCGGCATGTCGATGGTGAGTGTGACGATGCCGCCGGCATCCGTCCGGTAGTCGATGATCATCCTGGTGTTCTCCACGCAATGTGTTGTCGGTAGTGAGCGCCAGTCGTCAGACGCGCTCGATGATGGTGGCTATGCCCATGCCGCCGCCGACGCATAGCGTGATCAGGCCGCGTTTCAGCTGGCGTGCTTCGAGCTCGTCGAGCAGGGTGCCGAGCAGCATGCAGCCGGTTGCGCCCAGCGGGTGGCCGAGCGCGATCGCGCCGCCGTTGACGTTGACCTTTTCTTCCGGCACGCCCATGTCTTTCATGAATTTCATCACGACCGCGGCAAACGCCTCATTGACTTCGAACAGGTCGATGTCGGCCACCGTCAACCCGGCTTTCATCAGCGCCTTGCGGCTGGCCGGCGCCGGGCCGGTCAGCATGATGGTGGGGTCGGTGCCGGTGACGGCGGTCGCCAGGATGCGCGCGCGCGGCTGCAGGCCGAGGCGCTGGCCGATGGCGGCGCTGCCGATCAGCGCCAGCGCGGCGCCGTCGACGATGCCGGAGGAGTTGCCGGCGGTGTGCACATGATGGATGCGCTCGACCTGCGGATACTTGCGGATCGCCACGCTGTCAAAACCCATTTTGCCAGGCGCCTCGAACGAAGGGCGCAGGCCGGCCAGCGCGTCCATGCTCGATTGCGGCTTGATGAATTCATCCTCGGCCAGCACGATCACGCCGTTCTGGTCGCGCACCGGGTGCACCGATTTGAAGCGGCCGGCGGCACGTGCCGCCGCCGCCTTTTGCTGCGAGCGCAGCGCGAATGCATCCACCGCTTCGCGCGAGAATCCTTCCAGCGTGGCGATCAGGTCGGCGCCGATGCCCTGCGGCAGGAAATCGGTGGCCAGGCTGGTTTCCGGGTCGGCCGCCCAGGCGCCGCCGTCGGAGCCCATCGGCACGCGCGACATCGATTCGACGCCGCCGGCCACCACCAGATCTTCCCACCCGGAGCGGACCTTTTGCGCCGCCAGGTTGACCGCTTCCAGACCCGAAGCGCAGAAGCGATTCAATTGCACGCCGGCCACTTTCCAGTCCCAGCCGGCCGCCAGTGCTGCCGTCTTGGCGATGCAGGCGCCCTGGTCGCCGATCGGCGTCACGCAGCCGAGCACCACGTCGTCGATCTGCGCGGTGTCGAGTTGATGACGCGCTTGCAACTCTTGCATCAGGCCGGATAGCAAAGAGACCGGCTTGACGGTATGCAGGCTGCCATCCTTTTTTCCCTTGCCGCGCGGGGTGCGCGTGGCGTCATAGACGAATGCGTCGTTCACGGCGTATCTCCTGGTCGATCGATCAAGGAATCATAAGACCAGCGCCTTTACAAAGCAACTGCTTGGTTAGTAGAATGATTCGGCTTGCCTGACGCCCTTCAGCGCCGCGATGACGGCGTGTCGCACTGTGTTATCCGGCGTGTCGGGCCCCGGTCTTCCTGCGCTACGCGATCCAATCAACCAGAAGGAGCCTTCCATGCAATTCACCCATGAGCATCAAGAGCTGCAACGCAACCTGAAGCGCTTCATCGACGTCGAGATCAATCCGTTTGTGGACGAGTGGGAAGAGGCCGAGATATTCCCGGCGCATGAGCTGTTCAAGAAGATGGGCGCCTACGGCTTTCTGGGCATTTGCAAGCCGCAGGAGTATGGCGGCATGGAACTCGATTATTCCTATTCGCTGGTGATGGCGGAGACGCTGGGTCACATCCGCTGCGGCGCGGTGCCGATGGCGATCGGCGTGCAGACCGACATGTGCACGCCGGCGCTGGCGCGTTTCGGTTCGGACGCTTTGCGCCGGGAATTCCTGGCGCCGTCGATCCGCGGCGAGATGGTCGGCTGCATCGGCGTGTCCGAGGCATCCGGCGGCTCCGATGTGGCCGCGATCAAGACCAGTGCGCGCAAGGATGGCGACGACTATGTGATCAACGGCAGCAAGATGTGGATTACCAATAGCCTGCAGGCCGACTGGATGTGCGTGCTGGCCAATACCTCGGACGGCGCGCCGCACAAGAACAAGACGCTGATCATGGTGCCGATGAAAACCGCCGGCATCAGCATCGCCAAAAAAATCCGCAAGATCGGCATGAATTCCTCGGACACCGGCCTGATTCATTTCGACGACGTGCGGGTGCCGCAACGCTATGCGATCGGCCAGGAAGGGATGGGCTTCACTTACCAGATGCAGCAGTTCCAGGAAGAGCGGCTGTGGTGCGCGGCGAACAGTATCCAGGCGCTGGCCAACTGCATCGACTGGACCATTGAATGGGCGCGCGAGCGGGAAATGTTCGGTAGCCGCTTGCTGGATAACCAATATGTCTATTTCCGCCTGGTCGAGCTGAAGACTGAAGTCGAGGCCCTGCGCGCGCTGACTTACCGCGCCTGCGAACTGTACGTCGGTGGCCAGGACGTGACCGAGCTGGCATCGATGGCCAAGCTGAAGGCCGGGCGCTTGATGCGCACGGTTCCGGACGCCTGCCTGCAATTCTGGGGCGGTATGGGCTATACCTGGGAAAACCCGGTATCGCGCATGTACCGCGACGGCCGGCTGGCCTCGATCGGCGGCGGCGCCGACGAAGTGATGATGGCCATCATCGCCAAGACCATGGGGATCCATCCGGGCAAGCAGGCGCGTTAAGCACGGTGCGTGGGCTGCCATTGCGGGAAAGTGGAAGGGCTGTCTAGAATTACATACACCCTATATAGACAGCTGATATCGCACGGATTTAAAGCGATTTTCGTACATACTCAATCGTGTCTGAAGATCCGCGCGGGGAAATAGAGGGTTTTCCATGCTGTGCGCCGCCCAACCGGGAAGGTCGCATGGCCAAACAACGGCAAGCCTGTGTTGCGATTGGTGCGTCTCCTCGACTGCCAGGCAGCGAGTGATGGTATGAATCGCGGCTTTCGAGGTGACACGATCGACAGGCGCCCAATTCCGGTATCGAAACTGACATTGGAGGCGTTTCGCCGATGCTAAATGGCAGTGCCAGGTCATTGTGTATTTGAAGGCGAAGCGATCAGTTCGGATGGAGGGTTGATGCTGCTGCGGCCACTGGCACAGCGGATCGGGATTACGGCCGCAGCGGGGGCCGATTCCCTGTCCGGCCGCGTGCCCTGCAGCGATTTGCGCGAAAGTGCTGGAAAAAACAGCTACTGACTTGAACGTAAGCCCAACCTTCGCTATCATCGCGGACTCCGTGTTTGCGGATTAGGATTACTTCATCTACTGGTTGGGGATGGCGCATGTCAACTGACGCCCTCTTCCGATTGGGGATCGTCTCAGAATCTCTGAACACCTCCCAAGGGGAAGACTTTACAAGCCCGCTTCGCGCGGGATGGCGGGCACCGTATCCGGTGCGCCGCAAGTACCCGATCGCGCTGCGGCGTGAGCGCGGTAATGTCCGTGCCGCCGTTCTCGTGCGGCGCATCCAGTTGTGCGCGAACCGTTTGCTGCATCACGCCAAACGTCGTCTGCAAGGCGCGCCCAGCAGCGACTCCCATCCCACCCGAACACCGATCTGACGCGGCTGGCGCGTAGCGCCCGTCGCAGCAACACCCTCCGCTTCGCTTGACGAGCCGGGGGCGGCGGTCGTATGCGCGCACCGCTGGCAATGGGGCACCGTGCAGGCTGCCACACCCGTTCAACCCGTGATACCAAGATGATTGCCATCGATGATACAAACCCCTTATTACTTGATCGACAAGACCTTGCTGCGCCAGAAGCTGGAAACCGTGCGCTACGTGCGCGCGCATTCCGGCGCGCGCGTCTTGTTGGCGTTGAAGTGCTTTGCCACCTGGTCGGTGTTCGATCTGATGCGCGAGTACCTGGATGGCACCACCTCGTCGTCGCTGCATGAAGTGAAGCTCGGCCATGCCAAGTTTGGCGGCGAGACCCATGCCTACAGTGTCGCCTTTGCCGCGCATGAGATCGAGGAAGTGCTGGATCACTCGGACAAGATCATCTTCAATTCCCTGGGGCAGTTCGAGCGTTTTGCCGGCCAGGCCGAGCGCCGCGGCCACCAGGTGGGCCTGCGCCTGAATCCGCGCATCAGCGCTTCCAATTTCGATCTGGCCGACCCGGCACGGCCATTCAGCCGCTTGGGCGAGTGGGACCCGGCGCGCATCGATACCGTGGCCGACCGGCTGGACGGCATCATGATCCACAACAATTGCGAGAACCGTGACTTCGAGCGCTTTTCGCAGATGCTGGCGCAAATCGAAAACCAGTATGGCAGCCTGTTGCATCGCCTGAAGTGGGTCAGCCTCGGCGGCGGCATTCATTTCACGGCGCCAGACTATCCGCTGGACGCGTTCTGCGCGCGCCTGCGCAGCTTTGCCGAGACTTACGGCGTCCAGGTGTATCTGGAGCCGGGCGAGGCGGTGGTTGGCGACACCACCACGCTGGAAGTGTCGGTCATTGATTTGCTGGATAACGGCAAGGCGCTGGCGGTGGTCGACAGTTCGACCGAAGCGCACATGCTGGATCTGTTGATTTACCAGCAGCAAGCCAAGGCCGCGCCGGATGAAGGGCCGCACCGCTACATGATCTGCGGCAAATCCTGCCTGGCCGGTGACGTCTTTGGCGAGTCCAGCTTCCCGGCGCCGCTGCAGGTGGGCGATCGCATCTCGCTGCGGGATGCCGGCGGCTATACGATGGTTAAAAAGAACTGGTTCAACGGCGTGCACATGCCTTCCATCGCGATTCGCGAGCTGGATGGCACGGTGCGCGTCGTGCGCGAGTTTTCGTTCCAGGACTACGTGGACAGCTTGTCCTAAAAGCGTAGTTGATTCACTCTGATTGGAGATCCGGCATATGAAACGCAATGTCCTCATCATTGGCGCGGGCGGGGTGGCCCACGTCGTCGCCCACAAGTGCGCGCAGAACAATATCCTGTTGGGCGACATCCATATCGCTTCGCGCACGCTATCCAAGTGCTGGGCCATCATCGAGTCGATCCGCGCCAAGGATAGTCAGCAAGGTCCCGGCAAGCTGGCCGCGCATGCGCTAGACGCCATGGATGTCGAAGCCACCAAGGCGCTGATCCGCGACACGCGCAGCCAGATCGTCATCAATGTCGGTTCGGCGTTCCTCAACATGTCGGTGCTGCAGGCCTGCATCGAGACCGGCGCAGCCTACCTGGACACCGCAATCCATGAGGACCAGGACAAGGTGTGCGAGGCGCCGCCATGGTATGCCAACCATGAATGGAAACGCCGCGAAGCGTGCGAGGCCGCCGGCGTCACCGCCGTGCTGGGCGCCGGCTTCGATCCCGGCGTGGTCAATGCCTACGCCCGTTACGCGGTCGATACCTGGTTCGACCGGGTTGAATCGATCGACATCATCGACGTCAATGCCGGCAGCCACGGCCGCTACTTCGCGACCAATTTCGATCCGGAAATCAATTTCCGCGAATTCACCTCGACGGTCTGGTCCTGGCAGCAGGGGCAGTGGCAGGCCGACCAGATGTTCGAGCACCGCCAGGAGTGGGATTTGCCCATCGTCGGGCGCTCGACCACCTACCTGACCGGGCACGACGAACTGCACTCGCTGTCGCGGCACCTGGACGTGCCCAACATCCGTTTCTGGATGGGTTTTGGCGACCACTACATCAATGTCTTCCGGGTGCTGAAGAACCTGGGCCTGCTGTCGGAAAAACCGGTGCGCACGGCCGAGGGCCTCGAGGTCGTGCCGCTGAAGGTGGTCAAGGCGGTGCTGCCTGACCCCGCATCTCTGGCACCCCTCTACAGCGGCAAGACCTGCATCGGCAACCTGGTGCGGGGTGTCAAGAACGGCCGTGAGCGCGAGGTGTTGATCTACAACACCTGCGATCACGAGAACTCGTTCAAGGAAGTCGGTAGCCAGGCGATCTCGTATACCGCCGGCGTGCCGGCAGCGGCAGCCGCGATGCTGATTGCCGACGGCCGGTGGGATATTGGCTGCATGGCGAATGTCGAGCAGCTCGATCCGCGACCCTTCCTGGCGCTGCTTGACCGCATGGGCCTGCCGACCCGGGTCAAGGACGAGCAGGGCGACCGCGCGCTGGAGCTTACCGCAGAAGATCGTGCATACGGGCCCGCCACGCAGCCGCGCAAGGATTTCGACCAGATTCTTACGTCCTGAAGGGCCGAGCCCCCGCAGAAGACGCGCATCGTCGTCTCGCCAGTCGGGCAGCACAGTCCTTCCTGGCAATGAGGCTTCAGCGGATCAAGGTGCTCCATCGTTAAACCGAGCCGGGCTGCCGCTGGCGAACGGCGCGCTGCACCGTCGCATGAAAAAGCCCGCGCGAGGCGGGCTTGTTGACGATGCCGGGATAGTCTAATAATCCAGGTAATCGGTGACCGCCGCCCACTTGCCATTCTGGATCTGGCCGACACGCGACTTGGCGTTGCCCAGATGGCTGGTCTTGCTGAACTTGTACTCCGGGCTGCCGAACATGTCGCGGCTGAAGCTGATGGTCTCCAGCGAATTGGCCAGGCTGTCCACGGTCGGGTTGGCGCCAGCCTTGTCCAATGCCTGCGCAAACATGCTCATCATCGAGTAGCCATAGGCGGAAAATTCGCTCGGGTCTTCGTTGAAGCGGGCCTTGTACTTGGCGCCCCAGTCACGCACGTTCTTCGAGGGATCATCCATGTATGGCACGGCGACCTGGAAGGTCGAGTAGAAGCCGTCCATCGCCTTGCCGCCCAGCTTGTGGATCAGCTCGGTGTAGGAGGCGGAAGTGCCGATGAAATTCGGGTTCCAGCCGTTCTTGCGCGCTTCGCCGATGGTGCCGATGGTTTCACGGATGACGGTGCCCATCACCACGGTGTCGCAGCCGGAGGTTTTCATCTTCGCTACTTGTGACGAAAAATCGGTGGCGCCGCGCTTGTAGCTGGTTTTTTCAGTCGCGGTGAGGCCGATGTCCTTCAGTCCCATCTCGGCGCCACGCAGGATTTCCATGCCGAAGTCGTCATCCTGGTAAATGATGCAGAATTTCTTCGCGCCACGCTCTTTTTGCATGAACTTGACGCCGCTGCGTGCCTGGTCATAGTAGGGCGCGGCGAAGGCGAACTTGAGCTTGGTGAGCGGCTCATAGACTTCGCGCGCGGCGGTCAGCGGGAACAGGTTGGGCACGTTTTTATCGGCCAGCGTCGGGAAGGTTGCCATCACCACACCGGTGCCGATGGTGCCGATCATCGCGAAGATCTTGTCGCGCTGCACCAGTTTCTGCGCCGCCAGCAATCCTTTCTTGGGATCGTAGCCGCTGTCTTCCACCAACAGCTTCAACTTGCGGCCTTGCACGCCGCCCGCCTCGTTGATTTCCTCGGTCCGCATGATCAAGCCGTTCCGGGCTTGCTTGCCGAAGCCGGCGATCGGTCCCGACAAATCCTGGATCGAGCCGAGCACGATTTCATTTTTGCTGACGCCCTGGGTCTGGGCTTGCGCCAATCCGGCACAGGCCAGCAGGCTCAGCAGTACAGCGGGGGCGAAAACACGGCGTGTCAACGATTTCATATTGCCTCCTTTGGAATGCGCGTGATGGTGGATATGTGCGCTGTTATTGGTTTGCCAATCCGTAATATAGTGGAAACGGAGCGGCATGCCCTTGAATTTGCATCGAAAACCCTGGTGTCGCTTTTTTACCGCATCTGATCTGGTGCATGATTCATGCTCCCCGATACATGGACTCGATCAGGTCGCTGTACTTCTGGTGAACGAATTTGCGCTTGAGCTTCATGGTCGGCGTTAATTCGTCATCTTCCGCGGTCAGTTTTTGTTCAATCAGGCGGAATTTCTTGACCTGCTCGACCCGCGCAAATTTCTGGTTGACCCGCTGCAGTTCAGCGTCGATCAATGCCTGTATCTGCGGCGCACGGCACAGGCTGGCGTAGTTGGAAAACGGGATGTCGTGGTCCTGCGCATATTTTTCGACGTTGTCCTGGTCGATCATGACCAGGCACACCAGATATGGCCGCTGGTCGCCGATCACCACCGCATCGGTGATGTAGGGTGAAAACTTCAGCTCGTTTTCCAGTTCCGACGGCGTGACGTTCTTGCCGCCGGCAGTGATGATGATGTCCTTCATGCGGTCGGTGATCTTGAAGTAGCCGTCTGCATCCATCCAGCCGACGTCACCGGTATGCAGCCAGCCGTCGGCATCGATGGTTTCGGCGGTTTTGTCCGGCTGGTTGATGTAGCCCATGAAGACGTTGTCGCCGCGCACCAGCAACTCGCCGGTTTGTTGATCCACCCGGATCTGGTTGAAGGGCGCCGCCGCGCCGATCATGCCCGGCTTGATCAGCGAGGGCCGGGTGGCCGTGCCGCCGCCGGACGATTCGGTCATGCCCCACACCTCCAGCATCGGCACGCCCAGCGCCAGGTACCAGCGGATCAGGTCGGGCGAGATCGGCGCCGCGCCGGTCGCGACGTAGCGGCAGCGGTGGATGCCGATTGACTTGCGCACATTGTTTAGCACCAGTAGCCGCGCCAGCCAGAACTGTGCCGCCAGCAACGGCGGCGGCGTCTCGCCTTTTTCGAGATAGGCGGCAGCCTTGTGGCCAACCGCGAGCGCTGTCCGGTAAGCGAATTTGCCCAGCCGCGTTCCTTCGGAGACGGTGATGGTGACGCCGGAATAGAATTTTTCCCAGATGCGCGGCACCGCCAGGAACACGGTCGGCGCGATTTCACGCACGTTCTCCGGGATCGTCTCCGGATTTTCCACAAAATTCAGGCGCGAGCCGGTGTACAAGGAAAAATACGCGCCGGCCAGGCGTTCGGCCACATGGCACAGTGGCAGGAAGCACATGCGCTCGTCGCTCTCGTCCTGTGGCAGCACCGTCTGGAAGCCATGCAGCGCGCTGATGACGTTGCGGTGCGACAGCATCGCGCCTTTGGGCTTGCCGGTAGTGCCGGAGGTATAGATCAACAGCGCCAGGTCCTGCGGCTGCCGGCTGTCGATGCGTCGTTCCCACTCGGCCGCATGTTGCGGGCTGGCCGCTTCATATTCGCGCCCGAGCGCGCGCAGTGCATCCAGGCTCATCACCTGGCTGTCGTCGAGGTCGCGCAGGCCTTCCATGTCGAACACGATGATCTTGCGCAGCAGCGGTAGCCGCTCGCGTACTTCCAGCACCTTGTCGAGCTGTTCCTCGTCTTCGACGAAGATGTAGACCGAGCCTGAGTCCTGCATCAGGTATTCCACCTGCGAGGCGGCATCGGTCGGGTAGATGCCGTTCGATACGCCGCCGGCGCACAAGGCGCCGAGGTCGGCGTAGAGCCATTCCTTGGCGGTGTTGGCCAGGATCGACACGCATTCGCCCGGTACGAATCCGCAGGCGATCAAACCCTGGCCCACTTCGCGCACGATGGCAGCCATGTGTGCATAGCTGACGCTTTGCCAGATGCCGAATTCCTTCTGGCGCAGGCAGATCAGGTCGCGGCGCTGCTGCGCTGCGTTCCAGAACATTCGTGCAATTGTGTCGCCGGGCACGGCAAGCTCCATTTTTGCTGCCTGTGGCTTGCTCAGTGTCATGGCATCCGGATGTTTGTCCATATTCGTCTCAACGCCAGTTTTTCTTGCGCTTCCAGCGCCGGTGACCGCGTACGCCGGCGTCCTTCAGACCGAGGTAAAACTCCTTGATGTCGTCCTTTTCGCGTAAGGCGGCGCAGGTATCTTCCATCACGATGCGGCCGACTTCCAATACGTAGCCGTAGTCGGCATAGTTCAAGGCCACCAGCGCATTCTGCTCGACCAGCAGGATGGTCGTGCCGCGCTCGCGATTGATGCGGCGAATGATTTCGAAAATCTCGCCGGTCAGTTTGGGCGACAGGCCCAGGCTCGGTTCATCCAGCAGCATCAGTTTCGGCTGCCCCATCAGTCCGCGCGCGATCGCCAGCATTTGCTGCTGGCCGCCAGACAGCAGTCCGGCTTCCTGTTTGGCGCGTTCCTTCAGGATCGGGAAGTAAGCGTAGGCGGCCTCAATGTCGCGCGCCACGCCATCCTTGTCGCTGCGGGTGAAGCCGCCCATCAGCAGGTTGTCATACACGGAGAGCAGTGGAAACACTTCGCGCCCCTCCGGCACATGAACGATGCCGCGGCGCACGATTCGGGCCGGGTCCTGTTTCTGGATCGCTTCGCCCTGAAACAGGACCGATCCCTTTTGCGGATCGATGATGCCGGAAATGGTTTTCAGGATGGTCGATTTGCCGGCGCCGTTCGAACCCAGCACGGTGGCGATGCTGCCTTCTTTCACCTGCAGGCTGACGCCGCGAATCGCCTTCACCGCGCCGTAGCTGCTTTCGACGTTATTCAGTTGCAGAATCGGTTCGCTCATACGGTCACCCCGCCCAGATAGGCTTCGATCACTGCCGGATCGGCCTGGACTTCGGCGGCACTGCCGGTGGCCAGCACTTCGCCGTAGTTCAGCGCCAGCACCCGGTCCGAGACGCGGCCGACCAGCGTCATGTCGTGCTCGACCATGATGATGGTCACGCCGAGGTTGCGGATATCCTCGATCCAAAATGCCATGTCGTCGGTTTCTTCGGTATTCAGACCAGACGACGGTTCATCCAGCAACAGCAGTTGCGGCTGCATGCACAGCGCGCGCGCCAGCTCGACCACCTTGCGTGCGCCGTAGGGCAGGCCGGCCACCAGGCTGTCGCGGTAATGCTGCAAATCGAGCAGATCGATCACCTTTTCGATTTCCTCGCGAAACGCCAGCTCGGCGCGACGAGTGGACGGCGTAAACAGCAGTTCCTGCCAGAGCATGGTGCGGCGCCGGGTATGACGACCGATCAGCAGGTTCTGCAGCACCGTAGCGTGCTCGAACAATTCGATGTTCTGGAAGGTGCGCGCAATGCCGCGGGCGGCAATCCGGTCCGGCGGCAAATGCGAGATCGCCTCGCCGCGAAAGCGGATCTGGCCGCTGCTCGGGCGATACAGCCCGTTGATCAGGTTGAAGGTAGTGGTCTTGCCGGCGCCATTCGGGCCGATCAGCGTGAAGATCTCGCCTTCCTGCACCGTGAAACTGACGTTGTTGACTGCGGTCAGGCCGCCGAAGCGCACGGTCAGCTGGTCCGCCTGCAGCAGGGGCGCGCTCATTTCAGACGCTCCGATTTCGTGTAGGATTTTTGTCGCTTGAACATGCCGCGCCGATAGAATGGGAACAGTTCGAGATAGGTACGGATTTTCAGCCAGCGCCCATACAGGCCGAGCGGTTCGAACAGCACAAAGGCGACCAGGATCACGCCGAACACGGTCGGCTGCAAGCCGGTCTGCTGGGCGATGCCTTCCGGCAGGTAATCCTTGGCCAGCACGATCAGCTGCTGAGCCACAATCCAGAATGCGGCGCCAAAAAACGCGCCGTGCAAGAAGCCGATGCCGCCAATGACGATCATCATCAGCAACTCGATCGACTGCACGAAGGTGAACTGATCGGGCGAAAGGAAACTGATCTTGTGCGCATACAGCGCGCCGCCGATCCCTGCCAGCGCCGCGCTCAAGGCAAAGGCGATGGTCTTGTAGCGCGCCAGGTTGATGCCCATGCTCTGCGCGGAGATTTCCGAGTCGCGTACCGCGACGAAGGCGCGCCCGGTCGGGCTGCGCAACAGGTTCAGGGACAGTAGCGTGACACCGACGGTGATCGCCAGCGCCAGATAATAGAAGCGCTGTTCGCTGTTGATGGCGAAGCCGAACAGGTCGATTTTTCCGACCTGGATGCCGGCGTTGCCGCCGGTGACGCTCTCCCAGCGCGCCAGGATTTCCTCGACGATGAAGCCGAAGGCGAGCGTGGCAATCGCCAGGTACATGCCCTTGGTGCGCAAGGCCGGCAAGCCGACGATGACACCGGTCGCTGCCGACAGCAAGGCAGCGGCAGTGAGCGACAGCACGAATGGCCAGCCGCGGCTTTGCAGATAGGCTTCGGTATAGGCGCCGACCGCGAGAAAGGCAGCGTGGCCGATCGAGATCTGGCCGGTGTAGCCGGACAGCAGCATCAGGCCCAGTCCGACGATCGAGTAGATCAGCACGAACACCAGTTGTGACAGGAAATATTCCGGCAGGATGAAGGGCGCCAGCAGCAGTACGACGCCCAGTGCGCCATACCAGAAACTCATGCCGCCATGCTTCAACAGGCGGATATCCTGGTTGTAATCGGTCTTGAACAGGAAACGCATTTGGCCTCGCTTTTTTCTGATGCGACTACACGCGCTTGCTCAATTTTTCACCGAACAGGCCATTCGGCCGGATCGCGAGCATCAACAACACCACCACATAGGCGGCCACGTCCTTGAACCCTTCCGGCAGGTAAAAACCGGAAAACGATTCCACCAGGCCGATGGTCAGGCCACCCACAATCGCGCCGGGAATACTGCCAAAGCCGCCTACCACGGCTGCCGGGAACGCCTTCATGCCGATGAAGCCCATGTTGGCATGGACAAAGGTGATCGGCGCCAGCAGGACGCCGGCGCAGGCGGCCACGGCGGCGCTGATGCCCCACACCAGCGCATTCAAGCGGCGCACCGGAATCCCCATGTAGAAGGCCGCCAACTGATTTTGCGAGGCTGCCTGCATCGCGATGCCGAGCCGGGTGAATTTGAAGAACAGGAACAGCACCGCGCATAGCACGGCGGTGGCGGCGATGATGACGACATGCTCCATGCTGACCACCACTTGCTGGCCGGTGTCGGACAAGGCGAAGCGCAAGACCTGGTCCTTGTATGGCACCGGCATGCTGTGCGTGTCAGTGCCCCAGCCGGGAACCATGGTGACGGCGCCACGCGCCAGATAGCCGAAGCCAATGGTCACCATCACTACCGTAAAGGCCGGCTGGCCCAATAGCGGCCGTAGCAGGCTGCGCTCCAGAATGGCGCCGAACAGGAACATGGCCAGCATGGCGCCGGCGATGGAGAGCCAGAATGGAAAGCCCAGTACGGCCGAGCCGCTCAGTCCCAGAAAGGCACCCAGCATCATCAATTCGCCTTGCGCGAAGTTGACGGTTTCAGTGGCCTTGTAAATCAGTACGAAACCGAGCGCGATCAGCCCGTAGATGCAACCCTGCGCAATACCGCTCAGCGCGATCTGCAATGCTTGCATGTCTCCCCCTGCAGTCGTGCTGCCTGGATGTTTTTTTATTGGTGATTCGTTTGTGGCAGGTCGGACCTATCGCAGCCGAAGTTGCCATGGCCGCCTGCATTATGCAATCCAGTGTAGCAAGTTTGTTTTTCGATAGCAACCAAGCGGTTGCTTTTTGCGCGGCGTCGGCCTAGGATGGTCGAACGCCGGCGTCTGGCCGAAGCTCGCAACGTGTGCCGTACATGACTCATGCCACGGCCGATTGAGGAGGTGCAATGCAGAATCGAACCCATTCGACATTGATCGTACCAGCCTTTGGCCGGCTGCTGGCTAAAGCCATGCGGCCTGTATCCCGTATAGCCGCAGCAACCTGGCGCGCCGGGAGAACGGCATGACGATGAGCTTGCAGATTGCAGACGGCCTGGCGACGATTGTCTTCGATAACCCGGGCAGTTTCAACGTCATGAGCATGGAGCAGCTTACTGCGTTCGGCCAGGCCACGGAACAGCTGGCCGCCGACCCCGGGGTCAGGGTGGTGTTGTTGCGCGCGGAGGGGCCGATATTTGGCGCCGGTGGCGACATCGCCAGTTTTCGCCCGGGTGCGGATGATGCGCCCGATCAGTTGCGCGCAATCGGCCGTGTGTTGAACCCGGCGATTCTGCGCTTGCGCGCGCTGCCGGCAATTGTGGTGGCGGCAGTGCATGGCGCGGTAGCCGGCGGCAGCGTGGGCATGATGAGCGCCGCCGACCTCGTGATTGCCGCGCAAGGGACCAAGTTCAATCTGGCCTATGCGCGCATTGGCGCCAGTCCCGACGTCGGCAACAGCTGGTTTCTGCCGCGCCTGGTCGGGGCGCGCAAGGCACTCGAATGGCTGCTGCTGTCGGATGACTTCGATGCCGATACCGCGCTGGCGTACGGGCTGGTCAACCAGGTGGTGCCGGCCGCTCAGCTGCGGGCGGCAGCCGACAAGCTGGTGGCGCGCCTGCTGGCTGGCCCGCACGGATCGCAGGCACGGATGAAGCGCCTGATCTACCAATCGGAATCGACGCCGCTGGCGCAGCAACTGTATGACGAGATCGAGCATTTTGCGCAGGCGACCGTGACTCCCGACTTTGTCGAAGGCGTTACTGCCTTTCTGCAAAAGCGCGCGCCGCACTTTGGACAAAAATGAACGTGGCCGGCGTGGGGCGGAACTGGCCTGGCCGCACGCAGAATGGATTTTTTACGCTGCGGGGTGTACCGTTCGGCCCCTATAATTGCCGTCCTACGTGAGCACCATGCCCAAAAAACCGACCTCATCCCCTGCCGTCCCGGCTCCGCGCAGCGCCCGCAATCGGCCGCTGGCGACAGCCAGCGACGACGAAGGCAACCGCCGCGCCGACCTGATACGCGGTTCGGCTCGCCTGTTTCGGGAAAAGGGTTTCGGCGGCACCACCGTGCGCGATATTGCCGATGCGGTTGGCATGCGTTCCGGCAGTCCGTTTTACCACTTCAAGAGCAAGCAGGAAATCCTCGCTGCAGTGATGGAAGAAGGGCTGGTGGCGGGGCTGGCGGAAACCGAACGCATTGTCGACAGCGCTCTTCCGCCGGCGGAAAAATTCCGCGCGCTGGTGCGTTCGCATCTGGAAACGGTGCTGGGCGAAGGGCAGGATTTCATACCCGTGCTGCTGTACGACTGGCGCTCGCTCAGTCCCGACCTGCAGCAACGCATCATTGGTTTGAAAGACCGCTATGACAAGCGCTGGCAGCAGGTGCTCAGCCTGTTGAAGAAGGCTGGCCTGATCAAGAGCGACAGCAAGGTGGTGCGCCTGCTGCTGTTTGGCGCGATCAACTACACCATGCAGTGGTACAAGCCGGGCAAGGGCCTGAGCCTGGACCAGCTGACCGACCAGATCGTCGCTTTTTTTCTGAGCGAGTAAAGGGCGGACGGTGCTACAGCGCCGCGCCCGCTTGCCCGGCTAGTCGTTTTTCAACGAGGCCATGTCAATCACGAAGCGATATTTCACATCGCTTTTCAGCATGCGCTCGTACGCTTCGTTGATCTTCTGGATCGGAATCATCTCGATGTCGGAGACGATGTTATGTGCAGCGCAAAAATCCAGCATTTCCTGGGTTTCCGCAATGCCGCCGATCAAAGAACCGGCCAAGCTTCGGCGCTTGAAAATCAGATTGAATACGCGCGGCGACGGATGCGGGGTGGCCGGTGCACCGACCAGGGTCATGGTTCCATCGCGTTTCAGCAGCACCAGGAACGCGTCCAGATTGTGCGGCGCGGCCACGGTATTCAGGATGAAGTCGAAGCTGTTCTGGTGCGCGGCCATTTCGTCGGGGTTTTTCGAGATCACGACTTCGTCGGCGCCGAGCCGCAGCGCATCTTCTCTCTTGCCGGGCGAGGTCGTGAACAGCACGACGTGCGCGCCCATCGCATGCGCCAGCTTGATGCCCATGTGGCCGAGGCCGCCCAGACCGACGATGCCGACCTTCTGACCGGGGCCGACCTTCCAGTGGCGCAGCGGCGAATAGGTGGTGATGCCGGCGCACAAGAGCGGCGCCGCCGCCGCCGGATCGAGCTGGTCGGGAATGCGCAGCACGAATTTTTCGTTGACCACGATATTGTTGGAATAGCCGCCGTTGGTGGATTTGCCGGTATCCCCTTCGGTGCCGCCGTAGGTGCCGGTAAAGCCGTTTTCGCAGTATTGCTCCAATCCTTCGGCGCAACTGCTGCAGTGCTGGCAGGAATCGACCATGCAGCCGACACCGGCCAATTGGCCTGGTTTGAAGCGCGTAACTTCGGCGCCGACGCGCGTCACGCGGCCGATGATTTCATGGCCCGGCACCAGCGGATAGACGGTGCTGCCCCACTCATTGCGGACGGCGTGCAAATCCGAATGACAGACGCCGCAAAACAGGATCTCGATCTGGACATCGTCCGGACCGGGCTCGCGCCGCTCGAAATGAAACGGCGCGAGCGGCTGCTCGGCGTCGGTGGCGGCATAACCAAAGGATGGCTGCATGGTGAACTCCTTGAAAATGGATGAGCGGGGCGTACCGAGGCCTGGTGGAGCGGCCTGATGCTCCGCGTGTCGGCTGTTCGCCGATTCGAATTGCTCGGCGGCAGCAGAAAATCGGGAAAGTCTTGATTATTTATACACCAAAGCGGAGCGCGCCATGCGCGCTGCGGCAAATGGCCGCAGCGGTGCTATGCGGCGGTCTTGCGCGGTGCCGTGGTCAGCAGCATCACGCTAATCAAAATCACCGCCATCGCCAGCACTTCGCGGGTGCTGATGATTTCGCCGCCAAGCCAGACCCCAAGCGCGACCGCGATCACCGGGTTGACGTACGCATAGCTCGACGCCAGCGCCGGCGAGACGCGTGCCAGCGTGTACATATAGGCCGAAAATCCGACCAGCGAGCCGATCGTGATCAGGTAGAACCAAGCGAGCCATGCCTGCCAGCTGGCTTGTGCCAGGATGTCGGACGACAAGGCCTCGCCTTTCAGCAAGCCGACCAGCAGCAGAAAGCCGCCGCCGACGATCATTTCGCTGGCGAAGCCCATCGGTCCGGGCGCCACTTTCAATTTTTTCTGCGATAGCACCGAGCCGAGCGACCAGCAGGTGACCGCGCATAACAGTGTCAGTGCACCGAGCGGCGAGCCGGACAGCCCGGCACCGCTGGCCAGCAGCAGCACGCCGGCGAAGCCGATGCCGATGCCGACCCATTCGCGGCGCGTCGGCCAGTGTCCGAACCATCCCGACCACAAGGCGAATAGCAAGGGCGTGATGGCAATGAAGACCGCGGTCAGGCCGGATGCTACGCTCTGTTCGGCGATGGCGACAAAGCCGGTGCCGCCGCCCAGCAGCAGGATGCCGACGATGCCACCATCACGCCATTGCGCCGCCGTCGGATTGGCCGCACCGCGCCATTTCATGACGCCGAACAGCAACAGGCCGGCCACCAGGAAGCGCAGTGCGATCATCAACAGCGGCGGAAACGATTCCAGGCCGACGCGGATCGCAAAATAAGTCGAACCCCAGACCACATACACAATCAGCAGGGCAATCAGGACAAAACGGGGCAGGTGGCGCATGGGAAAATTGATGTTTCTTATTAAATGGTAGAGTATGTAGCAAAAACTATTTATTTGTAACCGATAACTACGTACTTACATGGGAGTATATAAAGGCGTCAAGGCCAAAAATTCGGTATGACTGGTGTCGAGTGTGTGGCTCGCCGGGCCTGTCACCGGTTCGCTGGCACGAATATAGTGTAGGCTTGAAATGCCGTTTTTTACAGTGGAATACCAAAGTCATAACGATATTTTGCCTTTTTTTTAATTGAAATATGGATGGTCTGCCATGAAGATAGAGCTTGATGCGATGGATGGAAAAATCCTCGAAATCCTGCAGGCGGATGCCCGCACCACGCTGGCGGAAATCGGTCGCCGCATCCATATGAGCCAGCCGGCAGTGGCTGAACGGGTGCGCCGCATGGAAGCCGCACAGGTGATTACCGGCTATCATGCGCGCGTCAATCCGGCCGCACTCGGCTATCCGATCACCGCCTTCATCCGGGTCGCCAAGCGTATCCACGAAACGCCGCTCGAAGTGGTCGCCGCGCAATTGCCGGAAATCGTCGAGTGCCACTCGATCACCGGTGACGATTGCGGCGTGGTCAAGGTGGTGGCCGCTTCCGTCAGCGATCTGGAACGGGTGATCATGGCCTTGACACGCTGTGGCGTGACATCCAGTTCGCTGATCCTGTCCTCCAGCATCGAGCGCAAGGCGCTGAAACCGTCGGCTGCGGCTGTCGGCGCTTGATGTTTGCTGGATCGATTGTTTTTTACACCGCAGGCCCGATATGAAACCAATGATTCCTTTTTCGATACTTGACCTTGCCCCGATCACCGCCGGCAGCGACGCCGCGCAATCGTTTCGCAACACGCTCGACCTGGCGCAGCACGGCGAACGCTGGGGTTACCAACGTTACTGGCTGGCCGAGCATCATGGCATGCCGGGCATTGCCAGTGCTGCCACCGCGCTCCTGATCGGCCATGTCGCCGGCGGCACGGCGCGCATCCGGGTTGGCGCCGGCGGCATCATGCTGCCGAATCATTCACCGCTGGTGATCGCCGAACAGTTCGGCACGCTGGAGTCGCTGTATCCGGGCCGGATCGATCTCGGGCTCGGGCGCGCGCCTGGCTCCGACCAGGCCACAGCGCGCGCCTTGCGGCGCAACCTGGCGTCGGACGCCGACGAGTTTCCGCAGGATGTGGTCGAGCTGATGGACTACTTTGCCGATACCGGCCAGCAGCCGGTCCGCGCAGTGCCGGGTGCCGGGCTGAACGTTCCGATATGGATACTTGGCTCCAGCCTGTTTGGCGCACAACTGGCGGCAGCGCTCGGCTTGCCGTATGCGTTCGCCTCGCATTTCGCGCCGGCGCAGATGATGCAGGCGATCGCGCTGTACCGCGCCACGTTCCGGCCGTCCGTGCAATTGCAGAAGCCGTATGTGATGCTCGGATTTAACGTCTTCGCGGCTGACACCGATGATCAGGCGCAACTGCTGGCCACCTCGATGCAGCAGGCGTTCGTCAATCTGCGCAGCGGCCGGCCGTCGCAGCTGCAGCCGCCGGTGGCCGGTTACCTGGACAGTATCGGGCCGGCCGGGCAGGCGTTGCTGGAGCAGGTGCTGTCGTGTTCGGCGATCGGCGCGCCGGCGACGGTGGCGGCGCAGTTGCAGGCATTCATCGAGCGCACCGGCGCCGACGAACTGATGATCACTTCGCAGATCTTCGATCATGCGGCGCGCCTGCGCTCGTACCAGATCGCGGCCGAAGTGCGCGTTGCGGCCGGTTCGGCGCAAGCTTGACGCATCAAGCATGTTCCTCGATAAAAGCCAGGCAACATCCCTGGCCATCTTCTGCAAAGTGGTCGATAACTATGGCGACATCGGTATCTGCTGGCGCCTGGCACGGCAACTGCAACAGGAGCATGGCGTTGACGTCACCTTGTGGGTAGACGATTTGCACAGCTTTCAGCGCATGTGCCCGGAGGTGGCGCCCAACGCTGAAGTGCAACGACTTGCCGGCGTGACGGTGCGCCACTGGCGCCATCAGGACGGCGTTTTTTCGGCCGCCGATGTGGCCGACATCGTGATTGAATTTTTTGCTTGTGATATCCCGCCCGGCTACATTGCCGCCATGGCGCAGTGCAATCCGCGTCCGGTGTGGCTCAACCTGGAAGGCTTGAGCGCCGAGGAATGGGTCGAAGGCTGCCATACCTTGCCGTCGCCACACCCACGCCTGTCGTTGACGAAACATTTTTTCTTTCCCGGCTTCACCAGCAAAACCGGCGGCCTGCTGCATGAATCTGCACTTGCAAGAACAGCGTCGGCAATTTCAAGCGGATCAGGGGGCCATGACGGCTTTCCTGGCGCAGTTCGGCGTGACGCCGGCAGAAATGGCGGCGCTGAAGGTGTCCTTGTTTTGTTATCCGCACGCACCGGTCCCGGCGCTGTTCGATGCATGGCAAAACGGGGATGCCGCAATCACTTGCCTGGTGCCCGAAGGCGTTGCGGTCGAGGCGGTGCAAGCCTTTCTGGGTGAGGAGGCAAAAGCGGGAGCTGCGCGCACCGTCGGTGCCTTGACCGTGCGCGTCCTGCCCTTTGTCGCTCAACCGGACTATGACAAGTTGCTATGGGCGTGCGACCTCAATTTCGTACGCGGCGAAGATTCATGGGTGCGGGCGCAGTGGGCAGGCAAGCCATTCATCTGGCATATCTACCCTCAGGACGAAAACCTGCATCACAAGAAATTGCGCGCGTTTTTGCAACGTTATGCAGGCGGGATGGACAGTTTGGTCGCTTTCTCCTGGCGCTGGAACGGCGCACAGGCTGAAAACATGCAAGAGCAAGCTGACTGGTCCGACCTATGGGCGTCATTTCAGGCCGACATACCAGAAGTGATCAGCAGGGCTGCTGCTTGGCAGCAGCAAGTGCTGGCCAACGGAGACCTGGCAAGCAACTTGCTGCAATTTGCTGCCTCGCTACGGTCGGAGGCCGAGGAAAACAAGGTATAATACACGGCTAATTTTTTAACGCCTTCTCGATCAAGTGTGAGCTTACTGCGCCGTTGGCCATGATGCGACAGATGATCCTTATGCTATCCATTTTTTTCGTACATTCACTATGAAACCTGCAAAAGAAATTCGTGTCGGTAACATCATCATGGTTGACGGCAAACCTTTTATCGTCCTGCGTTCCGATGTCAACGGCTCGAGCCGCACCGGCTTTACCTACAAATGGAAGACGAAAAATCTGTTGACGAATGCGCCGATGGAAAACGTATTCCGCGGCGACGACAAGTTCGAAGTCGTTGTTCTCGACAAAAAGCCGGTGACCTTTTCGTATTTCGCCGACCCGCTGTATGTGTTCATGGACGAAGAATACAATCAGTACGAAATCGAAGAGGAAAACCTGGGCGATGCGCTGCATTACCTGAAAGACGGCATGGAATGCGAAGCTGTGTTCTATAACGAAAAGGCGATTTCCGTTGAATTGCCGATCACCATTGCGCGCAAGGTGGTGTACTCCGAGCCTGCCGTCAAGGGCAATACTTCCGGCAACGTCTTGAAGGAAGCCAAGATCGAAAATGCCATCGAGGCGCATTCCCACATCGTTCAAGTGCCGTTGTTCGTCAGCACCGATGATGTGATTGAAATCGATACCCGTACCAATGAGTACAAACGGGTGCTTCGTAACTGAATCGCCTGAAATCAAAAAACGCTGCCCATCATCGGCAGCGTTTTTTTTGTCCATTTTTCCAGAGATTCCAAGGCCGCTGCAAGCTGCAGGAGCCACCCGGTATAAGCTGGCAGCGGCAAGCCTGGCCGGGCTGTGTCGATGGCTTGCAGCCCGATCAATCGCTGGTGGGCGACAGGCGGAAGCGCATCACTTGCGGGTCCTGCCGCAGGTTGTCGACCAGTTGCCGGATGTTGTCGGCATGGTCGGTGCGCAGCGTCGCATGATATTCAAACAGATCGCCTTGATCATGAATGCCATAACCGATTTCCTGGGCATCCAGCCCGAACTGCGCCAGGCGCTCGGTAAGCGTCTGTTCGTTCGGGGCATTGGCGCGGGCGAAGCTGATGGACAGGTATGTATACTGATTGGCAGGCATCATCGCTTCGATGCGCTTGAACAGCGACAGCACGATCAGCGTCAGCACCGTGCCGGCCGTGCCGAGCGTATAGAAGCCAATCCCGAACAGCACGCCGATTGCCGATACCACCCAGATGCAGGCGGCGGTGGTCAGGCCGCGCACCGTGAAGCCATCGCGAAAAATCACGCCGGCGCCAAGAAAGCCGACGCCGGTGAGGATCCCTTGCATGACGCGGCTGGGGTCGATCCGGGCCCAGCTTTCGAGCGGCGGCCTCCAGTCGAGCGGATTGGAAGTGGCCACCATCAGCAGGCAGGCGCCCAGCGCCACCAGCGAAAAGGTGCGAAACCCAGCCGCGCGCCCATGGTAGCTGCGTTCCAGGCCGATCAGGCCACCGGCTACCAGAGCCGCCATGATCTGGATCATCATGGCACCGATTGTGTGCCAGTCGATAGCGAGATGCGGCATGTTGGTTCCTGAAGTTGAGGGGCGTCGGTATCGAAGATTGCGGCAGCGCCGGATCGCCGGAATGTCGCTTTATGGTAGCGCGGAAATGCTGGATCAATAGGACGACGCTGCCACGACAATCCATGAATATGGTGTTGTCAAAAGCAAAACCGGCTGTCTGGCAGCCGGTTTTTCTCAATGAATTAGGCCGTGGCCGTTAACCTATTCCGGCGCCACCTGCAATATCAGCTTGCCGAAGTTTTTCCCCTCGAACAGCATCAAGAGCGCCTCGGGGAATTTCTCCAGTCCCTGCACGATATCTTCGCGCGTCTTGAAGCTGCCTTCCTTCATCCACTGCGCCATTTGCGCGGCGCCTTCCGCGTAGCGGTCGGCGTAGTCGAACACCACGATGCCTTCCATGCGCGCCCGATTGACCAGCAGCGACAGGTAGTTGGCCGGGCCCTTCACGGGCGTGGTGTTGTTGTACTGCGAGATGGCGCCGCAGATGATGATGCGGGCCTTCATGCGCAGCCGGGTCAGCACGGTGTCCAGGATCTCGCCGCCGACGTTGTCGAAATAGACATCGACGCCGTCCGGGCAATGGGCTTTCAAGCCTTCCTTCAGGTCGCCGCTCTTGTAGTCGATGCAGGCGTCGAAGCCGAGTTCGTTGACCACGAAATCGCATTTCTCCTTGCCGCCGGCGATGCCGACCACGCGGCAGCCCTTGTGCTTGGCGACCTGGCCTACGGTCTGGCCAACCGCGCCGGCGGCGCCCGACACCACCACCGTTTCGCCGGCTTTCGGCTGGCCGACTTCGAGCAGGCCGAAGTAGGCGGTCATGCCCGGCATGCCGAGCGCATTCAGATACTTCGGCAGCGGCGCCAGGCGCGCATCGACCTTGTAGAAACCGGCGGTCTTGTCGTCGGCGGCGCCGACCCAGTAGCTGCTGCACGCCGATGCTGCCCGAGACCGTATCGCCGACCGCGAATGTCGGCGACTTCGACGCCACCACGCGGCCGATGCCGCCGGCGCGCATCACTTCGCCGATCGCCACCGGGCGGATATACGACTTGCCTTCGTTCATCCAGCCGCGCATCGCCGGATCGAGCGACAGGTACAGCGTCTTGCACCACGATTTCACCGTCGGCGATGTCGCGCACCGGCTCCGATGCCAGGCTCCAGTCGGATGGCTTGGGCAGGCCCACCGGCCGCGCGGCCAGACGGAATTGCTGATTGGTCAATGCCGATGTGCTCATGCTGATCTCCTGTTGGTGTAAGCAGAAACTATAGCTTAATTTGAACGGTCGTGCTTTTTTATTCTTGTTCATGTTGCGGAACTTTGTGTAGCCACATGTATCAATGCAGGAGTCTTATGGTTTCCATAGGACATGAATGTGAATGGTGTGCCAGCTTTCTTCCCTGTCGTGCGACCGCACGCGAGATGCCGCTTCACCCCGCTTATACGGACGTTAACCCGAACCGGTGGATGCCTCGGCCGCATCCCGGTTCCGCTACTCAATTCAAGGAGATACCATGCTTCGATCCGACACCCTGTTTGGCAAACGGGACACTGCCGTGCCTGCTTCGCCCCTCGCCAGCAGCGGTTTGAACCCGTCCGCCACCGCGAATCTGCAGAAGCCGGCCTATCCCGGCGCCAATACCAGCGCATCGCACAATGCCAGCACCAACGAAAGCGGCAGCAAGCTGATCGTCGGCCCCAACATCAAGCTGAAAGGGGTTGAAATCACCGATTGCGATACCCTGGTGGTTGAAGGCCGGGTCGAGGCGACGATGGATTCGCGCGTGATCCAGATCGCCGAAATCGGTGCCTTCAAGGGATCGGCCGAGATCGACATCGCCGAAATCCGCGGCGAATTTGACGGCGATTTGACGGTGCGCGAAAAGCTGGTGATCTACTCGACCGGCAAGGTCTCGGGCAAGATCCGCTATGGCCGGGTGGTGATCGAAGAGGGCGGCCAGATCATGGGCGACGTCCAGGTCGGCGGCGCCAGCGTCAAGGCGGTGCCGGTGGCAAAAGTCGCGTCGTCGTAAGGGCGCGCACGGCTTTCTTCCACACCATCACCCCGACAAACCCGGACCGATCTCAGATCGGTCCGGGTTTTTGTTTGCCTGTAGAAAGCATGCGACAATCATCTTATTGTCATGCGACCATGGTCGCGCTTCCTCACCCCTTCAGCATGAAATACCCAGAATATATCCTCACCCTCTCGTGCCTCGACCAGCGCGGCATCGTACGCAACGTTTCCGGATTTTTGGCCGATCATGGCTGCAACATCATTAATTCCGCGCAATTCGGCGATGCCCAGACGCGCCGATTCTTCATGCGCGTGCAATTCGCGGTGGAAGAATCTGCCTATGATGATGCCGTCTTGCGGGCCGACTTCGATGTGCTGGCCGCTACCATGCAAATGGACTGGCAGATGCACGATGCCGCCAAGAAACCGCGTCTGATGCTGATGGTGTCGAAGATCGGCCATTGCCTGAACGATTTGCTGTTCCGCTACAAGAGCGGCTTGTTGCCGGTCGAGATCCCGGCGATCGTCTCCAACCACACCGATTTTTACCAGCTGGCGGCCAGCTACAACATCCCGTTTCACCACTTGCCGCTGGCGCCCGGCGCCTCGCCCGAAGCCAAGCGCGCGCAGGAACAGAAAATCCTGGAAATCGTGCAGGCCAACGACATCGACCTGGTGGTGCTGGCGCGCTACATGCAAATCCTGTCGCCGGAAATGTGCAACGCGCTGGCCGGCCGCGCGATCAACATCCATCACTCCTTCCTGCCCAGCTTCAAGGGCGCCAAGCCGTACTACCAGGCGCACGATCGCGGCGTCAAGCTAATCGGCGCCACCGCGCATTTCGTCACCGGCGACCTGGACGAGGGCCCGATCATCGAGCAGGACGTGGAGCGCGTCGATCACGCGATGGAACCCGATACGCTGACCGCGATCGGGCGCGACGTCGAATGCGTGGTGCTGGCGCGTGCGGTGAAGTGCTTTGTCGAACACCGCATTTTGCTGAACGGCCACAAGACTGTGGTGTTCAAATAGGAGTGTTGGCTATGGCGTGCGATTGAGCACTGGAAAGCGCGATAGATAGTGGGGATATTTCATATACTCCCGTGATTGCCAGCTTATATCGGTCGAAATCAAAGAGAAGTTTGCATATACCCCATGTTTTTGACTCTGTCGAAGTGAGTTGTTAAACCCATTTTCGATATCGGAATTATGTGGGGCCGAATTTTTTTGCGGTGCTTCATCGCGAACAAACTCTGACCCTGGTTTCACTCCGCGTCACTGGGCGTCAGCCTGAGGCTCACTGCGACAGAGCCATTTTCCAGTTTCTGCACGACTGCCGATAATGTCCAGCGCACTGCCTGACATGCCTGTCGTTCCCGCGCCTGAGGCCGCGGGAAGAATGACAAGCAAATAATTACCGCCCTGCAGGAAAGAGTCGCAACGACTCTCAGCCCAGCGTGCGCCGCAGCCAGTTGCCGATGTCGTCGATCTCTTCCGGGCACACCGAGTGCGGCATCATGTACTCATGCCATTCGACCGGATAGCCGAGCGAGCGCAGCAGGTCGCGCGATTGTTCGGCGCGATTGATCGGAATCACCGGATCGCCGCGGCCATGCGCCAGGAAAATCGGCGTGTCCTGGTTGGCCGGCTGTCGTTCGGCGGCGATTACGCCATGCAGCGGCACATAGCCGGACAGGCATAGCAGGCCGGCCAGTTTCTCGGGATGGCGCAGGCCGGTTTGCAAGGTCATCGCACAGCCTTGCGAGAAGCCGGCCAGCACGATGCGATTGGTCGGGATGCCGCGCAATTTTTCCCGTTCGATCAGGGCTTCGACTGCTTTTTGCGAGGCGCGCAAGGTGGCTTCGTCTTCGGGCCGGCCGGGGCCGAGGATGTCGTACCAGGCGCGCATCACGTAGCCGTTGTTGATCGTCACCGGCATGGTCGGCGCGTGCGGGAAGATGAAGCGGATCGGCGGGCAGTCGGCCAGATCGAGTTCGCGCACGATCGGCACGAAGTCGTTGCCGTCGGCGCCCAGGCCGTGCATCCAGATGACGGCGGCAGTGGGGTTGGGTGCGGTTTCGAGTTCGATGGTTTCCAGCAGGCTTGGGCTCATTGCGATTTCTTTAAGTTGACGGGAGTGGGCTACTTCTGGCGAATCGCCGATTTCGGCCGGAATGCCTTGCACACCGCGTCGTCGGTTTCGGCATACGGGCCGCCGATCAGGTCGAGGCAATACGGCACGGCGGCGAAGATGCCGGCCACTAGTTGCTTGCCGTCGGCGTCCTTCAAGCCTTCCAGCGTTTCCTTGATCGATTTCGGCTGGCCGGGCAGGTTGATGATCAGCGCCGCATGCTCGCCGGTTTCACGGATCACGGCCACCTGGCGCGACAGGATCGCGGTTGGCACGAAGCGCAGGCTGATCTGTCGCATCTGTTCGCCAAAGCCGGGCATTTCCTTGGTCGCCACCGCCAGCGTGGCTTCGGGGGTGATGTCGCGCCGGGCCGGGCCGGTGCCACCGGTGGTCAGCACCAGATCGCAGCGCTGGATGTCGACCAGTTCGATCAAGGTCTGCTCGATCTGCGCCTGCTCGTCCGGAATCACACGCGACTCGGCTTGCCATGGGCTGGTCAGCGCGCTGGTGAGCCAGTCGCGCAGCGCCGGGATGCCCAGGTCTTGGTAGCCGCCGCTGCTGGCGCGGTCGGAGATCGAGAGCAGGCCAACCCGCAGCTCGTCAGGATTGGTCTTCATCCGGCTCTTCCTCCGCTTCGGATTGCGCAGGCTCGGCCGCCGCCTGCAATTGCTTGAGTATCTGGAAAATCTCGCGATAGGCTTTCGGTGGCTTGTTTTCCGCCTGTTCCTTGCGGGCATTGCGGATCAGCGTGCGCAGTTGTTGCGCATCGACCGCCGGGTGCTCGGCCAGCAGTTCGGTCAGCGCGGCGTCGCTGGTCAGCAGCTTGTCGCGCCGCCGCTCCAGCAGGTGCATGGCGTTGGTGTCGGCTTTGGAGGCGCCGCGCCAGCTGTCGAGCGTGCGCTGCACGGCGGCGATTTCCTCGGGATCCAGCGTACGCATCTTCTTGCCGACAAATTGCAGCTGGCGGCGTCGGCCTTCGTGATTGGTGATCTGCTGGCATTCGAGGATGGCGTCGCGCACATCTTCGGGCAGCGGCACACGTTTGACGCGATCCCGGGGCTGCGCCACCAGTTCTTCGCCCATTTTCTGCAGGGCGGTCATTTCGCGCTTCAGTTGCGACTTGGAAGGGCGTTCGTATTCCTGTTCAAATTCGCTGGACTGGAAGCCGCAGGAACCGCGGTTGGGATTTGGCATGTTCTTGACTATCTATGGCATCGCGCCATTCTGTAAACGACTGCTATCATAACTGCTTTACTCGCATCGAAGAAACCCGCCCATGACCGATTCCGTATTCACTTACAGCCAAGACCAGTTGCAGCAGATGGCGCAAGACGTATTGCGTTACGCCCAGGAAAAAGGCGCAACGGACGCCGCGGTCGAATTCAGCGAGGGCAATGGTCTATCGGTTTCGGTGCGCAAGGGAAAGATTGAAACCATCGAGCAAAACAAGGATAAGGGCATGGGTGTCACCGTGCACTTGGGCGATGGGCGGCAGATCCGGCGCGGCAACGCCAGTACCTCGGATTTTTCGCAGCAGTCGTTGCACGACACGGTCGATGCCGCCTATAACATCGCCCGCTTTACTGCAGCGGACGAGTGCGCCGGCCTGCCGGACGAGGACACGCTGGAAATGCAGCCGCGCGATCTGCGCCTGTATTCGCCCTGGCTGATTTCGGCGCAGGAAGCGGCGGAACTGGCGCAGCGCGCTGAAGCGGCCGCCTTCGCGGTCGATCCGCGCATCACCAACAGCGAAGGCGCCGGCGTGTATGCGCAGCAATCGCATTTCGTCGCCGCCAACAGCCGCGGCTTCATGGGTGGCTATCCGTATTCGCGCCATACGCTGTCGGTGGCGCCGATCGCCGGCCGCGGCGCCCACATGCAGCGCGACGACTGGTATTCGTCGATGCGCGACCCGAAGAAACTGGCCAAGCCGGAAGCCATCGGCCGCTACGCCGCCGAGCGCGCGCTGGCGCGGCTGAACGCGAAGAAGCTGGATACACGCAAGTGCCCGGTGCTGTTCGAGGCGCCGCTGGCGGCCGGATTGCTGGGCGCCTTCGTGCAGGCGACCTCGGGCGGCGCGCTGTACCGCAAATCGAGCTTCCTGCTCGACTCGCTGGGCAAGCAGGCGCTGGCCTCGCATGTCCAGATCGTCGAAGACCCGCACGTGATCGGCGGCGTTGGCTCGTCGCCGTTCGACGAGGAAGGCGTGCGCACCCAACGGCGCGAGGTGGTACGCGATGGCGTGGTGCAGGGCTATTTCCTGTCGACCTATTCGGCGCGCAAGCTCGGCATGAAGACCACCGGCAACGCCGGCGGCTCACACAACCTGTCCCTGACTTCGAGCCTGACGCGGCCGGGCGACAATTTCAAGGCGATGCTGAAAAAGATGGGCACTGGCCTCCTGGTGACCGAACTCATGGGGCAGGGCGTCAACTACGTCACCGGCGACTATTCGCGCGGCGCCGCCGGCTACTGGGTCGAAAACGGCGTGATCCAGTATCCGGTCGAGGAAATCACGATCGCCGGCAACATGAAGGACATGCTGATGCAGATCGTCGCCGTCGGCGCCGATAGCCTGATCCGCGGCAGCAAGCAGACCGGCTCGATCCTGATCGAAAGCATGACCGTCGCCGGCAGCTAAATCCTCGGCGCACCGCCTACTGCCTCTTCCCTGTTGCTGACACTCTCCACGCTCGCGCTCGGGAGCGTTCACCTACTTTCCTCACTGTGTCGCTGCTCAATGAAGTAGCCGGAACAAGGCCGAGATTCTGGCAAATATCGAAAAGGGCGATATGCTGTTTGCCGTCGATTTTCGCCGCCGTACTCGTCTGCTGCCCAAGGTAGTCGATGTGGCGCAGGAGGCAGGGGCCTCCGTGATCCTGCTAACCTATGCCGCGCTGTCGGGCGTGGCGTCACGGGCCAACGTAGTTCTGACTTGTTCGGGACACGGTACGGCGATCTTCGACTCCTATGTTGCAGCGATGAGCATCGTCAACTACCTCGGTACCGAACTCGTCACGCACGTCCGTTCCGCCTCCCGCAAACGCATGCAGCGCATCGAGGGCGTCCACGAACTGCTCGATGATCTTGATCAATAAGCCACTTTTCATGGAAAGAAAAATGTCTTCTCTGCCTTTAATTGCCACTGATTTGTTCCTGAACCCCGTCTGCGATCGCAATGCCGCCTACGGCGACTCGCGTGTGCAAATTCTTGGACTGCCAGCCCTTGACGTTGCCAAGTCCGAAATTCAGGCATGGCCGGGCTATGCCGTCACGCCGCTGCATGACCTGAAGGAAATTGCCCGGCAAATGAACGTCGCATCCATCCGTTATAAGGATGAAGGCGGCCGCTTCGGCCTGGGCAGCTTCAAGGCACTGGGCGGCGCCTATGCCGTTGCGCGGTTGCTGTGCCGGGTCGTGGGCGAGCAATTGGGACGCGTGGTGACGACGCAGGATTTGCTGACCGACGCATGCCGCGATCTGGCTCGCGCCATCACGGTGAGCTGCGCGACGGACGGCAATCACGGGCGCTCGGTGGCGTGGGGAGCGCAGCTGTTTGGTTGCCAATGCGTCATCTACATCCATGCCACGGTGAGCGAGGGGCGCCGCGAGGCGATCGAGCATTACGGCGCAAAGGTGGTCCGCACTGCCGGCAACTACGACGACTCGGTCCGCCAGGCCGACGCCGATGCCAAGTCGATGGGGCGCTACGTGATTTCGGATACGTCCTATGAGGGCTACATGGATGTGCCGCGCGACGTGATGCAGGGTTACCAGTTGATGGTCGAAGAGGCGGCGCAGCAGTTGGGCGAGATGCCGACTCATGTGTTCATTCAGGGTGGCGTGGGCGGCCTGGCTGCGGCTGTGTGCGGTTACTTTTGGGAGCGTTACGGCAGTGCGCGGCCACGCGTCGTCGTGGTTGAGCCTGATCGCGCGGATTGCCTGATGCAGAGTGCCCGCAACCGCAAGATCACAGCCGTTCATGGCGACCTGGATACCGTGATGGCCGGGCTGGCGTGCGGTGAAGTGTCATTGCTGGCATGGGAAATTCTGGAGGCCGGCGCGGATGCATTCGCGGTGATCGCAGATCAGGCCGCAATCGACACGATGCGTTTGCTGGCATCCCCGGCCGCAGGCGATCCGGCGATCGTGGCGGGCGAGTCGGCCGTGGCCGGCTTGGCTGCGGCGATCGGTGTGGCACTGCAGCCGGATCAACGGGCGGCATTGGGCCTGGACGATAGCAGCTGCCTGTTGTTCTTCGGCAGCGAGCGCGACACCGATCCGGCGCTCTATACCCGGCTGGTGGGGCGTAGCGGCGACGAGGTATTGGCGCAATCGAAGGTGCCGGCGTGACGCAGGTCGCCATCAACGGCCCGCGCCTGCTGGCATCGCTGCAGGCGCTTGGCGCGATTGGCGGCCTGCCGCGGCATGTTCAGACGCTAGATGTTAACCACCAAGCCGGCGTCGAATGCAGAATTCTCCGGGGTGCCCGAGCGCGCATAGCCCCGCGGATTGCAGAGGACGCGCGTGTCGCCGACTCGGTAGTCATGGCTGTCGTGCACGTGGCCATGCACCCACAGGGATGGCTTCCAACGCCGCAGTTGCAGTTCCAGATCGGAGACGAACGAGGCATTGACAGGTGAGCCGGCGTATTTGGGATGAATGCTGCCGCGTGCCGGCGCATGATGCGAAATCACTACCGTGGAGCCGGGAAATGGCTCCGCAAACCGCTCTTCCAGCCAGGAAACCGACTGGTCGAACAGTTGCCTCGATGCAGCGGGGCTAAACAGTTCAGTCGAATCATCATTGAGCGTGATGCGAGTGAAGTCACGAATGAACTGGCTAGCCAGTTCCATCGATGCCTCTCGTTCCGTCTCGCTATCCAGCAGACGGAAATCGCTCCATAGCGTGCAACCCAGAAAGCGCACTCCGGCGATCTGCACTTCCTCCTGATCCAGCACATGCACCTGCGTGCCGGCGCTCAATTTTTTAAGTGCCTGCAGCGTGCCGCTCAGGCTGCCGCCGTAGTACTCATGGTTTCCAGGCACGTAAATCACCGGCTGGGAAAATTGCCGTGCCCATTCGATGGCTTGCTGCGGCCGCGCGATATCGCCGGCTAGGATCACCACATCGCAATCCACCATGGGAACTGGCATTTCGGCCACGGTCAGGTGCAGGTCGGATAAAACAGCCAGGCGCATGGAGCTATCCTTTCAGAAAATCGAAAATGAATGCATCGAGCCGGAAGAGCATGCCGCTCTCTCGGCCCGGAACTTATCAGGACTGTCGTTACAGTGACTTCGGATATTCCGCAAGATCCGAAATCTCGGCGGCGGTGAGTCCGAGCGACATCTTGTTATTGTAAGTCTTGACCACATCGTCCAGCGAGGCGGCGCTGCCATTGTGAAAGTAGGGTGGATGTTGCCAGACTCCACGTAGCGGTGCGGTGCGGTAGAGCTTGGTGGCGCTGCTGGACGCATAGCTAGGGCCGCCATTGGGTCGGGTTTGCTGACACATCGCTGGTCACGGGAGATGTCCTTGCCCTGTGCGGCCAGAACAGGATCGATCGCTGGTAGCGAATTATCCGCTTGCGTCGTACCACCACCACAGGCGGCAGCGGCATGGACGTTGCTGCCGCGAGGCCGGCAGCACGCGCTGTGTGCGACGTAAAAACAAGCCGGCGCGGGCGCCGGAATTGACGGATCATTGCCCGCGTCCTGCTGCGCGTCATGCCGGGTATGGTTGGGAAAAACATGGCCAATCTCCTTGATGGCGCGTGCAGCAAGCAGGCTGCAACTGTGCGGTGCTCGAGAACAGGAATCAACGCATTGCGGGCTGGTCGCTCCTGTTCTGCGCGTCCGGTCGAACGATCCGCGCAAACGCTGAATGGTTGTGGATCGATTCGAAATTTTCCGCTTCCACGACGTACGCTCCCACGCGCATGTCCTGGTTGAGCAAAAGCGCAACGTCCCGCACCAGGTCCTCGACAAACTTGGCGTTTTCGTAGGCTCGTTCGGTGACGTATTTTTCGTCCGGCCGCTTGAGCAGGCCGTATACTTCGCAGGACGCACTGCGTTCGGCGATCGCGATCAATTCCTCGATCTCCATTTCGCCGGTCAATGTCGTCTCGATGCTGATATAGGAGCGCTGGTTATGCGCGCCGTATGCGGAAATTTCCTTGGAGCAGGGGCAAAGGCTGGTAACCGGCACGATCACGCGCATGCCAAAGGTGGGGCGACCGTCGGCTGTTGCAGAAGCACGCCACAAAACATCGATATCGAGCAGGCTCTGCACGTGTGACACCGGGGCGGTTTTTTTCATGAAGTACGGAAACTGCATTTCGATCGTGCCGCTCCGCGCGTGCAGCCGTTCCAGCATATTGAGCGTCATTGCCACAAAGCCGCGCTGGTCCAGAGGCGCAGTCTGTGCCTCCAGCATTTCAATAAAGCGCGACATGTGGGTGCCTTTGACGGCGGCTGACAAACCGACGGTCATCGACAAGCTCGCCACCGTGGGCAGGATCGAGCCGGCGGCCGCGATCGTCATTGGATAACGCACGCCTTTGACGCCGACGCCGTCGATCACCAGGTTGCGGCGATCCGGCTGCGACTGGATATCGGGCAGGATTAATCGTTCGGGGGCATTCATGGCGGGTATCCTTTTGTTCGTGGTGTGGGTAGACGGGAGCGCAAATATGGACGCTATTTCTGGCTCTTCAGATAGGCAATCAGATCGGTGCGATCCTTCGCGTCCATGACCGAATAGCCCATTTTTTGCCCCGGAATCAATTTTTCCGGGTCGGCCAGCCATTGATCCAGCGTCTTGTCATTCCAGATGACGGTGGATTTTTTAAGCGCGGGACTGTAATCGTAGCCAGCGACGCTGCCGGCCTTGCGCCCGAAAACGCCCCGGTGCAGGGGGCCGACGCGGTTGGCGTCGACCGAATGGCAAGCGAAGCAGCGCGAGGAATACAGCTCCTGTCCATGCTTGACATCGCCGCCGGTCTGGGCCACTGCGGTGTTGATGCACGCTGTGGCGATGTAGAGATAGGAGGCAGTGACGCACAGGCGAATCAGGGTTTTCATGGCGATATCCTTTTGGATAAATTGGCCGGCTGGAAAATAATTTCCAGCCGGCCATGCATCACGCGCCGAACACCATTGCTTTTGGCAGCGGCATGCCAAGCGCCTGATTGAGGACCGCCCAGTGGGCCACCTCATCTGCGGCCAGACGAGCCGATACTTTGGCGAATGAGTGATCCTTGAAGGCGGGGATGACGCCCAGATAGGCGTTGGTCGCGCCCATCTCCAGTCCCAATGCCAGCTTCAGCACGTCGTCCTGGGTCTTGAGTTGCCCCGCATTCAGCGCCTTGGCGTAGGCATCGAGCGATTTTTCCTCTACCGGCTTGCCGCCCAACTTGTTGATGGCTGCGATCAGGAGATCGCGGTGCACCTTGTGGTCATCCTGGAACTTGACCGCAACTGCCAGGACGGGTTTTTGCAGCAAACCGCTTTTCGCGCCGAGTGTGTAGGCGTTGATGCCTTCGTGTTCCAGGCCGAGCGCGGTGTTCAGGATACCAACGTCATTTGCCGCTTCGTCCTTGCTTCCGGCAGCACGCACCGATTGTCCGGCCAGTAACAGCACGGCGCCGGTGGATAGGACCGCAGTCGTGGTTCCACGCAGGAACAGGCGGCGGGAAGAGTTTTCCTGAAATAGGCTTTTTGGCATTTTTTGCTCCATAAGGTATTGGCCCGTTGCTGCCGGAGGTTTTTCCATATACAGGCAGGGCGCTGTTCCTGCTACAGCTGAATGGCGCTGTCCCAATTCACCGTAAATGACCCATCCGAGCGGCATCGCGGAAACGCGCTTGAAGACGCTGCAAGTTGTGGAATCAGTTACTTGCAAAACAGAATAGACGACTTAAATTAGTTTGTACAGTTAAATATGTTTTTAATGGCATATTATGCTGAATAAGATAAAATGTGAATTACTCAGTCATGCATGGGTGGCAGTTCGACGCGGCTTGATCAGAAGCCAGAAGGAGTACAAATGCTGGAAATACTGGGAGTACGGCAAAAGGAACTGCTGAAGTTGCTGCTGAAAAACAAGAGTGGCATGACGGCAGACGAGTTATCGGCGCAACTGGGTGTTACTCGCAACGCCGTGCGCCAGCATCTGGCCGCGCTTGAAACCGATCGCCTGGTAGAAAAGGCCGCGACCCGGCCCTCGGGTGGTCGGCCGGAGCAATTGTATGTCCTGAGCGAGAAGGGGCATGAATGCTTTCCCCGCCAGTACTCATGGTTTGCGCAATTGCTGGTGGAGTCGGTAATGCAGGACAGCGGCACGGAAGGCTTGGGCCAACGCTTGGGCGCAATGGGCACGCGCGTCGGTGCGCAACTGCGGGCTCAGTATCCCGAGTTGACGACGCGCGAAGAGAAGGTGCGCAAGCTGTCTGAAATCATGGAAGAAATCGGTTACAGCACGCATTCATTCGGCCCGGCGGGAGATGAGGCTTCGGTGATTGACGCCGATAACTGTGTTTTTCATCATCTGGCGATGAAAAACCCCGATATTTGCCAGTTTGATCTGGCGCTGCTGGCAAGTTTCACCGACAGCAAGATCGAACATCAGGAATGCATGGCCAGAAACGGCAATATCTGCCGTTTCAAGTTTGATCCGAAGACGAATAGCCGCTAATCGGGTTTAAGCCGGCACAGCAAGGATGTTCTGTCTAAAACCTAATAGCCCGAAGCATTATACGTATTGTGAATAGTGGCTATCCGCCTAATAAATTGGTTGTTTATGCTGCAGCGCGGTATAGTTCATTTGTCTCCTCCGATTCCTCCTAGAATTGGATTTAGCCCGCCACCGCAAGGTGCGCGGGCTTTTTTTATGCATTGCAAAATCCGATGCGACCGCGGGCACCCGAATGCCTGAGTGCCATGTGGCGCCGGTGATCGCGCATGCGAACTATTCAAGCGGGTGCGCGTCCCAATTACATGCTGGCGAAGATACAGCTCTTACCCATCGCAAGCCAGGATAGGAGGTCTCCATGCATCGAGCGCCCACACCCGCTCCGGATAGCGAGCCATTCGAAGGCGACGATCCAGTTCCTGCCGAAGTTCCGCAGCGTGATCCGACACCACACCAGGAGCCGATTCCCCACCAGAATCCAAGTGTGTGCCGGTCACTTTTTGTGCGCTGATCATCATTGGAGGGTTGGATGAGCGGACGCATTTTGAAGAGCGGTGCGCATATTGCGCGCATGGCGGTGGCGGAGCAGCCCGATGGCACATTCGAGGCGCAGGTCTATGTCCGGCTGGTACGTGAACCGGAACTGGCAGAAACCTATATTCCGGCCGGTATCTTCGGCACTGAAGAGGAAGCCTGGGAGGGCGCCAGGCAGCGCGCTACGCGGGCGCTGGCGGAGCACGAGTTCTAAGTCAGGGCGCGCCGGCGGCGCCGTCAACATGGCGGCATGCAAGGCGCCTGATGCTTCCAGCCGGATTCGGCCGCTTGCATAATTGGCGCATTCTTGGCATGGTGGCGCAGGTATTCTGATACAGGCCCTTCATGCCCCGCGTGTTCCGCTTCTTTCGTTTTTCAATCCGAGATCTGCTGGTGACTGCCGGCCCCACACTCATGGCGATCGCCATCTTGTGCGGGCTGGCCTACTGGCTGGTGGATCCTTCCCCACCCTCGCAGCTGACCATTTCGACCGGGCAGGAAAACAGCGCTTATGAAGAATTTGCCAAAAAATATGCGAGCGTTTTGGCGAACAATCACATCCGGCTGACGCAGAAACCTTCGCTCGGCTCACAAGAAAACCTGCAGCGTCTGAACGATCCGGCGTCCGGCGTCGATATCGCCTTCGTGCAAAGCGGATCGACCGACCAGGCTGAAGCCGAGCGCAAGGGCTTGATCTCGCTTGGCAGCTTGTTTACCGAACCGGTCTGGCTGTTCTTCCGCGACAGTCGCGACATCACTCAGCTGTCCGATCTGAAAGGATTGAGAATCAATGTCGGCCCGGAAGGCACCGGCGTGCCGCGCCTGTTCCGGCAACTGCTGGATGTGAATGGGGTCGAGCCGAATCAATTGACGCTCGGCGCGCTGGAAAACACGCCGGCCACCGTGGCGCTGCTGGATGGCAGCATCGACGGCCTGGTATTCAGCTCGGCGCCGGACGCGCCACTGATCCAGATGCTGCTGCAAACCCCCGGCATCCGTCTGCTGGATTTCGCCCAGGCGGAAGCGTACACGCGGCGCTTGCCGTTCCTGTCGCATGTCGTGCTGCCGCGTGGGATCGTCGATCTCGGGCGCGATTTGCCGCCGCGTGATTACCACCTGATCGCGCCTACCGCGACGCTGGTGGCGCGCGAGAAGCTGCATCCGGCGTTGACCGATCTGCTGGTGCAGGCGGCTGCGGGCATCCACGGCAGCGCCGGCTGGTTTCGCAGGCAAGGCGAGTTTCCGACTGCCAGCTATACCGAAATCCCGGTCGCGCCCGAGGCTGCCAAGTTCTACCGCGACGGCGCGCCGTTCCTGCAACGCTACCTGCCGTACTGGCTGGCCAATTTCACCGAGCGCATGTGGGTGGTGTTGGTGGCGCTGGGAGCGCTGCTGCTGCCGCTGTCGCGCATCGTGCCGCCGCTGTACGTGTGGAAGGTGCGTTCGCGCGTGTTTCGCTGGTATGCGCAGCTGCGGGCGGTGGAGCTGGCAATTGAAGGCGTACCGCCGCAGCGGCGGCAGCACGACCTGCCGGCCCAGTTGGCGCGCCTGAATGAGATCGAGGAACAGGCCAACCGGATTTCGATTCCGCTATCGTTTGCCGACGAGTTGTATGGCTTGCGCAGCCATATCAACCTGGTCCGCAAGCGCGTGCTGCATCTGATGCAGCTGCAATAAGCGGACCCAAAGACTTATGCCCCCAGCCACGGCAAGCCGGCGTGGCACCAGCCGCCCACGGTCTTGCGGTGGCCGGCCGCGTCCTTGCCGCCTTCAAAGCCTTCCAGGATGTCGAAGCAATTGTTGTAGCCATGCTCGGTCGCCAGTTTGGCCGCGTGCTGCGAGCGCACGCCGGAACGGCACAGGAACAACAGCACGCTATCCTTTTCCGCGGCCTGCGCCAGTTGCGTCAGAAACTGCGGATTTTGCGCGCCGCCCGGATAGCCGTTCCATTCAATCGCCGCCTGCTGGCTTGGCGGAATATCGACCCGCCCGACCCAGTCACGTTCGGCGTTGGTGCGCACGTCGATCAGCTTGGCGCCGGGGTTGGCCTGCAACAGCGCATGCGCTTCCTGCGGGGTCACCGCGCCGGCATACGGCAGGTTGGCGGCACGCCCGCGTGCGCAAGCGGCTTGGAGGAGTTCAACGGCAGTGGTCATGATGGACACCGAAAAGAGCAGATATTTAATTCTATGTCATCCGTCAGGCCATGCCACGCTTATGGCGGACTTGCCTAGGCAATCTTGCAGCAGGAACACGCCTCGGATTGGTGCACGGGCGTGTTTTTGCACCATAAAGATGCATTGCTTGGCGCCTCTTTCGCCGGCACCGAACGCGATTTCGGTGGCATGGAACCTGCTATCATTCGACGCCAAGTTCCGGCGCGATTGCATACCGGACGACACCACATCGCAACGCGCGGTGGCTGGCGCAGATTTTTCCGCTGCCGCGTATCGACGTACATACTGACGCACTATTGAGATCAACCAGTGGCTCAATCTAGGAGATTTTCATGGCAATGACCGCCGCAGAGGTGTTGAAGATGGCGAAGGAAAACGAAGTCAAGTTCGTGGACTTTCGTTTTGCCGACACCAGGGGCAAGGAACAGCACGTGACGGTTCCGGTTTCCCATTTCGATATGGACAAGTTCGAATCCGGCCATGCCTTCGACGGCTCGTCGATCGCCGGCTGGAAGGGCATCGAATCGTCCGACATGGTGCTGATGCCGGATCCGAACACCGCCAACATCGACCCTTTCATGGAAGAAACCACGCTGTTCATGCAGTGCGACGTGATCGAGCCATCCGACGGCAGGGGCTACGACCGCGATCCGCGCTCGATCGCCAAGCGCGCGGAAGCCTACCTGAAATCTTCCGGTGTGGGCGACACCGCCTACTTCGGTCCGGAGCCGGAATTCTTCATTTTCGATAACGTGCGCTGGAACGTCGACATGTCTGGCTGCTTCGTCAAGATCGGTTCCGACGAGGCGGCCTGGTCCACCGGCGCCAAGACCGAAGGCGGCAACAGCGGCCATCGTCCGACCACCAAGGGCGGTTATTTCCCGGTGCCGCCGGTCGACAGCTTCCAGGACATGCGTTCCGAAATGTGCCTGATCCTGGAAGGCCTCGGGATTCCGGTCGAAGTGCATCACCATGAAGTCGGCGGCGCCGGCCAGAACGAGATCGGCACCCGCTTTTCGACGCTGGTGGAGCGCGCCGACTGGACCCAGAACATGAAGTACGTGATCTGGAACGTCGCCCATACCTATGGCAAGACGGCGACCTTCATGCCGAAACCGATCGTTGGCGACAACGGCTCCGGCATGCACGTGCACCAATCGGTCTGGAAGGATGGCAAGAACCTGTTCGCCGGCGACGGCTATGCCGGCCTGTCCGACTTTGCGCTGTACTACATCGGCGGCATCATCAAGCATGCGCGCGCGCTGAACGCCATCACCAATCCCGGTACCAACTCCTACAAGCGGCTGGTGCCGGGCTTTGAGGCGCCGGTCAAGCTGGCGTATTCGTCGCGCAACCGTTCCGCTTCGATTCGCATCCCGCACGTGCCGAATCCGAAAGGGCGCCGCATCGAAACCCGCTTCCCGGACCCGCTGGCCAATCCCTACCTGTGTTTCGCCGCCTTGCTGATGGCCGGGCTGGACGGCGTGCAGAACAAGATTCACCCGGGCGAAGCCGCCTCCAAGGATCTGTACCATCTGCCGCCGGAAGAAGACACGCTGATCCCGACCGTCTGCTCGTCGCTGGAGCAGGCGCTGGAGGCGCTGCACAAGGACCGCGAATTCCTGACCCGCGGCGGCGTCTTTAGCGACAACATGATCGACGCCTACATCGAACTGAAGGAACATGAAATCCAGCGCGTGCGCATGACCACGCATCCGGTCGAGTTCGACATGTACTATTCGAGCTAGTCTGCGGCCCGCCAGCGGCGCTATCAAAAAAGACGGAGGCGCATTGCCTCCGTCTTTTTTATTTGTCGTATCGGTTTCGAACCGGCCGCGCCGCTGCTGTGGCGGCGGTTTGTAAAGCCTTGGCCGTTATCCTAAAATGGGCGCCGAATGCTTGACCTGACTGAAGGAAGTGTATGAAACGTCTACTTTCTGCAATCCTGTTGTGCGCTGCGGCCGTCGGCCACGCGCATGCGCAGAATGACGTGTATCTATGCGTCGATCAAAACGGCACCAAGGAGTACAAGAACACCGGCGCCACCAAGGGTTGCAAGAAAGTGGATCTGCCGCCGCTGACGGTCACCGCGCCGGTGCAGCGTGCGGTGCCGGTTGCGAGTGCGCGGCCCGGTGCGGCGCCGGCCGATTTCCCGAAAATCGACGGCAGCACGCAAAAGGCGCGCGACAACGACCGCAAGCAAATCCTGCAAGATGAAATGACGCGCGAAGAGCAAAAACTGGCCGCTCTGAAGAAGGACTTCAGCGAGAGCGAAGCGGAACGCCAGGGCAGCGAACGCAATTCCCCTAAATCCCAGGAGCGGGTGGCCTCGATCAAGGACGCGATCGAACGCAGTGAAAAAAATGTCGAGGCTCTGAAACGCGAAATGGGCAAGCTGAAGTAGGCGCGGCATGCTGCCGGTTTGACCAAAGGCCGCCTGCTGCGGCCTTTGTCGTTTGAGGGCGATGTCCAAAGCGGTGAATGGTTTGCCAAGCGCGTATATCTTGTCGGGTGTTGCCGAGGGGCTGGAACGGCGGGCCGAGAGAGGCGACACGGTATTGGAACACGGTTTTTAATGATGGAGTATATTGTCAATACGTCCATTTCATAACCGATATTCACAGTCTCTATGTGGAGTATATGAACGAGTGTCGAGCTGTGCAGTGCTTTCGTGCTGTCTCGCGACCGCTTCTGCTTCCCTATCTTCTTGCCGACCGATGAAAAGACCACTTGCCCACTTTAATGGCCTCGACCTGCTGGCGTCGGCGGTATTGGTGCTGGATGGCGACACGCGCATCGTCTATGCCAATCCGGCGGCGGAAAGCCTGTTGGAAAACTCGAAGAAAAACCTGCTGCTGCAGCCGCTCGACGAATTGTTTTTGAATGGCGAAAGCCTGAGCGTGGCGTGCCGCCAGGCGGCCCAGCATCAATTTGCCGATCAGCGCCAGGATTTGACGCTGGAGCGCGCCGGGCGTGAAGCGCTGCAAGTGCATTGCATCGTCACCGCGCTGGACGATCCGGCGCGGCCGGTCTTGATCGAGCTGCGCGAAAATCTGCAGCAGCGCAAGTTGAACCGCGAGCAGCGCCTGCTGGAGCAGAGCGTCGCCAACAAGGAATTGATCCGCAACCTGGCGCATGAAATCAAGAATCCGCTGGGCGGCATCCGTGGCGCCGCGCAACTGCTGGAACTGGAGTTGCCGGAGCTGGAACTGGCCGAGCGGCGCTGGCGCGAGTTGCGCGAGTACACGCAAGTGATCATCAAGGAAGCCGACCGCCTGCAAACGCTGGTCGATCGCCTGCTGGCACCGCACCGGCGGGCGCAGGTGGTGGGCGACGTCAACATCCATGAAATCTGCGAGCGCGTGCGCAGCCTGATCCTGGCGGAATTCCCGCGTGGCTTGACGATCACGCGCGATTACGACTTGTCGGTGCCGGAATTTCGCGGCGACAAGGAGCAATTGATCCAGGTGGTGCTGAACGTGACGCGCAATGCGGCGCAGGCGCTGGCCGCGCGCATCCAGGCTGGCGATGCCGAGCTGATCTTGCGCAGCCGCATCGCGCGCCAGGCGACGCTGGCCGGGGTGCGCTACCGGCTGGCACTGGACTTGCATATCATCGACAATGGTCCGGGCATCCCGGCTGAAATCCAGGACCGCATGTTTTATCCGCTGGTGTCTGGCGGCGACGGCAGCGGCCTCGGGCTTGACGTTGGCGCAGACCTTCGTGCAGCAGCACGGCGGCGTGATCGAATGCGAGAGCCGGCCCGGCTATACCGATTTCAGGATACTGCTGCCGCTGCCGTGATACGCGGTGGCGGCAAAAACGGAAGCGAAACCCATGGAAGCTGAACCGGCCATGAAGCCGATCTGGATCGTCGACGACGATGAGTCGATACGCTGGGTGCTGGAAAAAGCGCTGGCGCGCCAGAACCTGGCCGCCGCGAGCTTTTCCAACGCCCAGGATGCGCTGGCGGCCTTGCAGCAGGGTGCGCCGCAAGTGCTGGTATCCGACATCCGCATGCCGGGCGAAACCGGGCTGGCCTTGCTGCAGGCGGTCAAGGCGGCGCATCCCGGGCTGCCGGTGATCATTACCACCGCCTTTTCCGACCTCGATTCAGCGGTGGCGGCGTTCCAGGGCGGCGCCTTCGAATACCTGGCCAAGCCGTTCGATGTCGACAAGGCGGTCGAGCTGATCCGGCGCGCACTGGAGGAAAGCGTGCGCGAGGCCGGAGCCGAGCAGGCCGCTGGCGAGGCGACCGAAATGCTGGGCCAGGCGCCGGCGATGCAGGATGTGTTTCGCGCCATCGGCCGCCTGTCGCAGTCGAACGTCACCGTGCTGATCACCGGCGAATCCGGCAGCGGCAAGGAACTGGTGGCGCACGCGCTGCACAAGCACAGTCCGCGCGCGGCGCAGCCGTTCATCGCCTTGAACACCGCGGCGATTCCGAAGGATTTGCTGGAGTCGGAACTGTTCGGCCACGAGCGCGGCGCCTTCACCGGCGCCCAGGCGGCGCGCCGCGGGCGCTTCGAGCAGGCCGACGGCGGCACGCTGTTCCTGGATGAAATCGGCGACATGCCGTTCGATTTGCAGACGCGGCTGCTGCGCGTCTTGTCGGACGGTCATTTCTATCGCGTCGGCGGCCATCAGCCCTTGAAGGCCGATGTGCGGGTGATCGCCGCCACCCACCAGAATCTGGAGCAGCGGGTAAAGGACGGCCTGTTTCGCGAAGACTTGTACCATCGGCTGAACGTGATCCGGCTGCGCCTGCCCAGCCTGCGCGAGCGGCGCGAAGACATTCCGCTGCTGACGCGCCATTTCCTGGTGCAGAGCGCCCGCCAGCTCGGCGTCGAACCGAAGCGCATGACCGATGCCGCGCTGGCGTTTTTAAGCAAGCTTGATTTGCCGGGGAACGTGCGGCAACTGGAAAACCTGTGCAACTGGATCACCGTGATGGCGCCCGGGCAGATGGTCGGCATCGAGGATCTGCCGCCGGACTTGGCCGGCGAGGGGGCGTCGGCAGCGGCCGCTGCGCCGCTGGCACCGGTTGCCGATGTGGCCGCCGTTTCGTCCGATGGCGGGCGCTCAGCGCCGAATGACACCGCGGGCAGAACAGGGTAGCGGCCCACGCGTCGGCTGGGTGCTCTTGCTGGAAGAAGAGGCGGCACGGCTGCTGGCCGGCGGTCGTCCTGAAGTCATGGACGTGCTCGGCCGCCAATTCGAATCGGCGCTGATCAAGGCGGCGCTGAAACACACTCACGGGCGCAAGAACGACGCCGCCCTCAGGCTGGGCATCGGCCGCAATACCATCACGCGCAAGATCCAGGAACTGGGCATCGACGGCGCCAAGGATGATTAAGTTTGAACGGAATCGAATTTATAGGCAGTATGTGAAAATTTCATAATGTATCTCGCCTGAGATAAATGATGTTTTAAGGGAGTATATAAGGCGTAGCATGATGTTCTATCCGGCCTGAGACCGAAAGTACCGATCGCTGAACGGCCAATCCGGCCCGTGCCGACAAGCATGCGACTTATCCGGCGTCAAGCCTCGCCCTTCGGCAAGGGAGAAAAATGAGCTTTCTTCCGGCTTGGCCGGACTGCCCGCGGCACGAGCGCCGCTGCACATTGTCGCCCGGCAGCAATATCAATCGCCGTTGGCCTGTGGCTCGGGCAGGGAGGTCGAGGATGAGCGACGCCGCGCAACCGCTGACCGACGACGATGGCCCGCTGTCACCCTGGTGGCTGCGCAGCGTGCTGATCGTGATGGTGCTGGGCTTCGCCGCCCTGCTGATGGTCACCCGGCTGGCCTATACCAATGCGCCGCCGATCCCGGCGCAAGTGGTGGATGCGCAGGGCGCGACACTGTTCACCGGCGACGATATCAGCACCGGCCAGACGATTTTCCTCAAGTACGGCCTGATGGCCAACGGCAGCATCTGGGGCCACGGCGCCTACCTGGGGCCGGACTACTCGGCGGCGGCGCTGCATCGGATGGGCGACGATACCGCCGACGCGATTGCCCGCCAACAGTACGGACAGCCGCTGGCGGCGCTGACGGCATCGCAGCAGGCGGCGGTGCGCGCCGAAACCGCGGTGGCGCTGAAGACCAATCGCTACGACGCCGCCAGCGGCACGCTGCGCCTGACCGCACCGGAATCCGCCGCCTATCGCCAGCAGCTGCCCTACTGGACGGATTACTTCCATGATCCCCAGCGCAATGGCGGCCTGAAGGCGGACCTGATCACCGACCCGACCGAGTTGCGCCAGTTCACCGCGTTCGTGACCTGGGCCGCCTGGGCTTCGGTCGCGGCCCGGCCGGGCAAAAGCTATTCCTATACCAACAACTTTCCCTATGATCCGGACGTCGGCAATATGCCGACCGGCAACGCCGTGCTGTGGAGCGCGCTGTCGCTGCTGGTGCTGCTGGCCGGCATTGCCGCGGTGCTGCTGGCCTTCGGCAAATTCGACTATCTCGGCTGGGTCACGCGCGGCCATCACGTGCATCCGCAGCTGTTGCCGGGGCGCTCCAGCCCGGGCCAGAACGCGCTGGTGAAATTTTTCGTGGTGGTCAGCCTGCTGTTCCTGGCGCAGACGCTGGTCGGCGGCGCGACCGCCCACTACCGCGCCGACCCAGGCAGCTTCTACGGCTTCCAGCTGGAAAGCATTTTCCCCAGCAACCTGATGCGCACCTGGCATCTGCAGACGGCGATTTTCTGGATCGCCACCGCCTACGTCGCCGCCGCGCTGTTTCTGGGCCGCTCGCTGCGCAGCGACGAGCCGCGCTGGCTGGCGAGCCTGGTGCACGTGCTGTTCGCCGCGTTCGCGGTGGTGATCGGCGGCAGCCTGCTGGGCGAGTGGCTGGGCATCGCGCAGCTGTTGGGCGACTGGTGGTTCTGGCTCGGCAACCAGGGCTGGGAATACCTGGAGCTGGGCCGGCTCTGGCAATACCTGCTGGTGGTCGGCCTGCTGGTGTGGTTCGCGATGCTGTGGAGCTGGTGCGGCCGGCTGCCTTGCGCGAGCCCGGCGCCAGGCCGCTGGTGCGGATGTTCCTGGTGGCGGCGCTGGCGATTCCGGTGTTCTACATCCCGGCGCTGTTCTTCGGCGCCAAGACCAACTACACGGTGGTCGATACCTGGCGCTTCTGGATCATCCACTTGTGGGTCGAAGGCTTCTTCGAATTCTTCGCCACCACGGTGGTGGCGCTGACCCTCTACCAGCTTGGCCTGACCCGCCGCAACGTCGCGCTGCGGGTGATCTACCTGGATGCGATCCTGTACTTCCTGGGCGGCCTGATCGGCACCGGCCACCACTGGTATTTCACCGGCCAGACCGATGTCAACATGGCGCTGTCGGCGATGTTTTCGGTGCTGGAGGTAGTGCCGCTGACCTTGCTGACGCTGGATGCCTGGGACTTCGTGCGCACCACGCGCGGCACCTGCGAGATCTGCCGCAAGCAGATGCTGATCCCGCACAAGTGGACGTTCTATTTTCTGATGGCGGTCGGCTTCTGGAATTTCGTCGGTGCCGGCATGTTCGGCTTCCTGATCAACCTGCCGATCGTCAGCTATTACGAAGTCGGCACGCAGCTGACACCGAACCACGGCCACGCCGCGATGATGGGCGTGTTCGGCATGCTGGCGATCGCGCTGATGGTGTTCGTGCTGCGCCAGACCAGCGACGATGCGCACTGGGCCGGGATCGAGAAATACATCAAGATGGCGTTCTGGGGCACCAACATCGGCCTGGCGATGATGGTGGCGCTGAGCCTGTTCCCGAGCGGCGTGCTGCAGGTCTGGGACGTGATCCAGCATGGCTACTGGCACGCGCGCAGCCTCGACTACATCGGCAGCGAACGTGCGCACCTGATCGAATGGCTGCGCCTGCCGGGCGACCTGGTGTTCATCATCTTCGGCGCCGTGCCGCTGGTGATCGCCTCGATCAAGGGCTATCTCGGGGTGCGCGCGGCGAGGGAGGTGGTGCCGCTAGCCGCCGAGGCCTGAAGTGCGCCGACTCAGGCGTGTAAAACCGCGGGCCGGAATCATGGGATTCTCATGAGATCGCACGGAATGATTGGAGTATGTCGTTATTTCTCAGGTTGTACGTGTGAAAGCTCCATACATATTGAGGAGTATAAGATTCATGCCAGGCGTGGCTAGCGGCGCGCCCTCGCCGTGTCGATCGTCTTGAGCGAGAAAGCCTGCGCTGCCGCCAGTCGTTAGCGCTGCTTCAGCCGGCGCCAAAGCGTGGTGCGGCTGATGCCGAGGTGGCCGGCCGCGGCCTCGCGGTTGCCATCGAAGCGAGCCAGCACCTGTTCCAGCGATTCGGGCGGCTGGCCCGTGTTGCCGGCGTCGAGTGGCGGCATCGCAAGCGCGAGGCCGCCGCCGAGTTCCGGCGCGCACGCCAGCATGAAGCTGGGCGTCAGCGCCTGCAAGGGTTCGGCAGCCAGGAACAGCGCGATCCGTTCCATCAGGTTGCGCACTTCGCGCACGTTGCCGGGCCAGGAGTAGCGCGCCAGCAGCGGCGCGCAGGCGGTCACTTCGGCGTGCAGGTTCGGATGCGGGCGGGCGCCGAGCGCGGCCAGCGCATTCTTCAGGCACCACTCCGTCAGCGGCACCAGGTCTTCGGGGCGTTCGCGCAGCGGCGGCAGTGCCAGCCGCAATACGCCCAGCCGATAGAACAGGTCGGCGCGAAAGCGGCCGTCGCGCACGCGCTCGTCGAGGTCGCAATGGGTGGCGCTGATGATGCGCACGTTGACCGGAATCGGCCGGGTGCCGCCGACGCGCATGACTTCGCGTTCTTCCAGCACGCGCAGCAGCCGGGTTTGCAACTGCAGCGGCATTTCGCCGATTTCGTCGAGGAACAGCGTGCCGCGGTTGGCCGCCTCGAACAGGCCGGCGTGGCCGCCGCGGCGCGAGCCGGTGAAGGCGCCTTCCTCGTAGCCGAACAGTTCCGATTCCAGCAGCGACTCCGCCATCGCGCCGCAATTGAGCGGCGACGAACGGCCGGTTGACGTTGCCGTGCGCGCGGATGCTTTCGCGATGGATCGCCTGCGCCACCAGTTCCTTGCCGCTGCCGGTTTCGCCCTGGATCAGCACCGTCGCCGGCGAGCGGGCGAACAGCACGATCGCCTGCCGCACGCGCTGCATCGCCTCGGAGTCGCCGCGCAGGTCGTTGAGGCCGTGTTTCGCGCGCAGCGTATCGGCCACCGCCGGCGCCCGCCCGCGTACCGCTTCCAGCTGGGTCAGGCGCGCCAGTTCCAGCGCATCGTCGAAGGCCTGGCGGATCGAGGCCGGCGAATAGACGAAGATGCCGGCCAGCCCGGCTTCCTGCGCCAGGTCGGTGATCAGGCCGGCGCCGACGATGGCCTTGATGCCGGCCGCCTTCAGCTCGTTGATCTGGGTGCGCGCATCTTCTTCGGTGACATAGGTGCGCTGGGCGATCTTGAGGCCGAAGGTGGCCTGGAACTCGGCCAGTTCCGGCAGCGTCTCCTGGTAGGTGATGACGCCGATGCGCCGGCGTGATCTTGCGCGCCCGCGCCAGCGCCTGCATCACGTCGAAGCCGCTGGCCTTGGCGATCACCACCGGCACCGACAGCCGGCTTTTCAGATAGGCGGCGTTGGAGCCGGCGGCGATCACCACGTCGCAGCGCTCGCTCGCCAGCCGCTCGCGGATGTGGCGCACCGCATCCTCGAAGCCGAGATTGATCGGCTCGATGCTGGCGCGGTCGTCGAATTCGAGCGTGATGTCGCGAAACAGTTCGATCAGGCGCGAAACGGAGACGGTCCAGATGACCGGTTTGTCGCTGTCCGGTGTGGAGTAGGAGGCAGCATTCATGTTTCAATCCGTGTTTCAATTGTTTCGATTGTAACGCCAATTGAAACGTCACGGCCTGCGACGAATTTCGCGCGGCAGTTCGGCACTGCCGGCAAGTGCCTGAATCGACAGCGATTCCGTGCCACGGTGCTGAACGCCACTTGTCGGAACGACAAGTGTCGAATGCTGGCACGGCGTTTGCAATAGTATGGCGAACTCCTTTTCATGAAACATCGATCGCACACATCGGTGTTGCCCACTACAGGTACGCATATGACACTCCATTCCGCAGGCGCCGCCTTCCGCAAGGCCGTGCAAGAAGAATCGCCGCTGCAGGTGGTCGGCGCGATCAATGCCAACCACGCGCTGCTGGCCAAGCGCGCCGGCTTTCAAGGCGATCTACCTGTCCGGCGGCGGCGTCGCCGCCGGCTCGCTCGGCTTGCCCGACCTCGGCATCTCCAACCTCGACGACGTGCTGACCGACGTGCGCCGCATCACCGACGTCTGCGACCTGCCGCTGCTGGTCGACGTCGACACCGGCTTCGGCGCTTCGGCCTTCAACGTCGCGCGCACCGTCAAGTCGATGATCAAGTTCGGCGCGGCCGCCATCCACATCGAAGACCAGGTCGGCGCCAAGCGCTGCGGCCATCGTCCGGGCAAGGAAATCGTCAGCAAGCAGGAAATGGTCGACCGCATCAAGGCCGCGGTCGATGCCCGCACCGATGACAACTTCGTCATCATGGCGCGCACCGATGCGCTGGCGGTGGAAGGGCTGGACGCGGCGATCGAGCGCGCGGTGGCCTGCGTCGAAGCCGGCGCCGACATGATCTTCCCGGAAGCGATCACCGAACTGGCGATGTACAAGCAGTTCGCGCAGGCGGTCAAGGTGCCGATCCTGGCCAACATCACCGAATTCGGCGCGACGCCGCTGTTCACGGTGGAGGAACTGAAGGGCGCCGACGTCGGCATGGTGCTGTATCCGCTGTCGGCGTTCCGCGCGATGAACAAGGCCGCCGAAAACGTCTACACCGCGATCCGCCGCGACGGCACGCAGAAGAACGTGGTCGACACCATGCAGACCCGCGATGGAACTGTACGAGCGCATCGACTACCACGCCTTCGAGCAGAAGCTCGATGCGCTGTTTGCGCAGCAGGGCCAGAAAGCCAAGTAACGAATCAATGCAAACCAGGAGAACTGCATGAGCGAAGCACGCAGCAACGATACCGCCACCCCAGGCTTCAAACCGAAGAAATCCGTCGCGCTGTCCGGCGTCACCGCCGGCAACACCGCGCTGTGCACGGTCGGCAAGACCGGCAACGACCTGCATTATCGCGGCTACGACATTCTCGACATCGCCAACACCTGCGAATTCGAGGAAATCGCCTATCTGCTGGTGCACGGCAAGCTGCCGAACAGCGCCGAACTGAACGCCTACAAGACCAAGCTGAAGGCGCTGCGCGGCCTGCCGGCCAACGTGAAGGCCGCGCTCGAAGCGCTGCCGGCCTCCGCGCATCCGATGGACGTGATGCGCACCGGCGTCTCGGTGCTCGGCTGCGTGCTGCCGGAGAAGGACGACCACAACATCGCCCGGCGCGCGCGACATCGCCGACCGCCTGATGGCCGTCGCTCGGCTCGATGCTGCTGTACTGGTACCACTACAGCCACAACGGCAAGCGCATCGAAGTCGAAACCGACGACGATTCGATCGGCGGCCACTTCCTGCATCTGCTGCACGGCGAAGAGCCGTCCGAAGCCGTGGGTCAAGGCGATGCACATCTCGCTGATCCTGTACGCCGAGCACGAGTTCAACGCCTCGACCTTCACCGCGCCGCGTGATCGCCGGCACCGGCTCCGACATCTATTCGGCGATCACCGGCGCGATCGGCGCGCTGCGCGGCCCGAAGCACGGCGGCGCCAACGAAGTCGCGTTCGAGATCCAGAAGCGCTACGACAACGCCGGACGAAGCCGAAGCCGACATCCGCAAGCGCGTCGAGAACAAGGAAGTCGTGATCGGCTTCGGCCACCCGGTGTACACGATCTCCGATCCGCGCAACAAGGTGATCAAGGAAGTGGCGAAGAAGCTGTCGAAGGAAGCCGGCTCGACGAAGATGTTCGACATCGCCGAGCGCCTCGAATCGGTGATGTGGGACGTCGAAGAAGATGTTCCCGAACCTCGACTGGTTCTCCGCCGTGTCGTACCACATGATGGGCGTGCCGACCGCGATGTTCACGCCGCTGTTCGTGATCTCGCGCACCTCCGGCTGGACCGCGCACATCATCGAGCAGCGCATCGACAACAAGATCATCCGCCCGAGCGCGAATTACATCGGCCCGGAAGACCTGAAGTTCGTGCCGCTCGCGAAGCGCGGCTGAGTGGACGCCGCCAAGCCGATCGCTGTTGCGCACCATGGAGCGCGCTGGATGCGGAGCTGACCTCGACCTGCGGTCGGCTGACCTTCGACCAATGTCGGCCGAGCGAGCTATCACGAGACCGATTCGCTTCCCACAGCAGGAACGCGCCGTTGAACCACGCCCGCTCAATGCGATGGCCGCCGCCCTTGTGCCCGCATCATTACTCGTTAGTCCCTGACGCCATGAACACTGCAAACCGCAAACCCCTGCCCGGCACCCAGCTGGATTACTTCGACGCGCGCGCCGCCGTCGACGCGATCCAGCCCGGCGCCTACGACAAGCTGCCGTACACCTCGCGCGTGCTGGCCGAAAACCTGGTGCGCCGCTGCGACCCGGCGACGCTCACCGCGTCGCTGAAGCAGATCATCGAGCGCAAGCGCGACCTGGATTTCCCGTGGTTTCCGGCGCGCGTGGTGTGCCACGACATTCTCGGCCAGACCGCGCTGGTCGACCTCGCCGGCCTGCGCGACGCGATCGCCGCGCAAGGCGGCGACCCGGCGCTGGTCAATCCGGTGGTGCCGACGCAACTGGTCGTCGACCACTCGCTGGCCGTCGAGTGCGGCGGCTTCGATCCGGACGCGTTCGAGAAGAACCGCGCCATCGAAGACCGCCGCAACGAAGACCGCTTCCACTTCATCGACTGGACCAAGAAGGCGTTCAAGAACGTCGACGTGATCCCGCCGGGCAACGGCATCCTGCACCAGATCAACCTGGAGCGCATGCGCCCGGTGGTGCAGGTGCAGCGACGGCGTGGCCTTCCCGGACACGCTGGTCGGCACCGACTCGCACACGCCGATGGTCGATGCGCTGGGCGTGATCGCCATCGGCGTCGGCGGCCTGGAAGCCGAAAGCGTGATGCTGGGCCGCGCCTCGTGGATGCGCCTGCCGGACATCGTCGGCGTCGAGCTGACCGGCAAGCCGCAGCCGGGCATCACCGCGACCGACGTCGTGCTGGCGCTGACCGAATTCCTGCGCAAGCGAAAAAGTGGTCGGCGCCTACCTCGAGTTCTACGGCGAAGGCGCGGCGACGCTGACGCTCGGCGACCGCGCGACCATCTCCAACATGGCGCCGGAATTCGGCGCCACCGCCGCGATGTTCTACATCGACGAGCAGACCATCAAGTACCTGAAGCTCACCGGCCGCGACGACGAACAGGTCAAGCTGGTGGAAACCTACGCCAAGGAAACCGGCCTGTGGGCCGACAGCCTGAAGAACGCCGAGTACGAGCGCGTGCTGAAGTTCGACCTGTCGACCGTGGTGCGCACGATGGCCGGCCCGTCCAATCCGCATCGGCGCCTGCCGGTGTCCGAGCTGGCCGCGCGCGGCATCAGCGGCATGGTGGAGAACGAGCCGGGCCAGATGCCGGACGGCGCGGTGATCATCGCCGCCATCACCAGCTGCACCAACACCAACAACCCGCGCAACATGATCGCCGCCGGCCTGCTGGCGCGCAACGCCAACGCGCGCGGCCTGACCCGCAAGCCGTGGGTGAAGATCCTCGCTGGCGCCGGGCTCGAAGACCGTGCACGCTGTATCTGGAAGAAGCCGGCCTGCTGCCGGAACTGGAGCAACTGGGCTTCGGCGTCGTCGCGTTTGCCTGCACCACCTGCAACGGCATGTCCGGCGCGCTCGATCCGGTGATCCAGCAGGAAATCATCGAGCGCGATCTGTACGCGACCGCCGTGCTGTCGGGCAACCGCAACTTCGACGGCCGCATCCATCCGTACGCCAAGCAGGCGTTCCTCGCCTCGCCGCCGCTGGTGGTGGCCTACGCGATCGCCGGCACGATCCGCTTCGACATCGAGAAGGATGTGCTCGGCCTGGACGCCGACGGCAAGCAAGTGCGCCTGAAGGACATCTGGCCGACCGACGAAGAGATCGACGCGATCGTCGCCGCCAGCGTGAAGCCGGAGCAGTTCCGCAAGGTCTACGAGCCGATGTTCGCGGTGCAGGCCGACGACGGCGAGAAAGTCACCCCGCTGTACGACTGGCGCCCGCAGAGCACCTACATCCGCCGTCCGCCGTACTGGGAAGGCGCGCTGGCCGGCGAGCGCACGCTGAAGGGCATGCGCCCGCTGGCGGTGCTGCGGCGACAACATCACCACCGACCACCTGTCGCCGTCGAACGCGATCATGCTGGACAGCGCCGCCGGCGAATACCTGGCGAAAATGGGCTTGCCGGAGGAGGACTTCAACTCCTACGCGACCCACCGCGGCGACCACCTGACCGCGCAGCGCGCCACCTTCGCCAACCCGAAACTGTTGAACGAAATGGTGCTCGAGAACGGCAAGGTGAAGCAGGGTTCGCTGGCGCGCATCGAGCCGGAAGGCAAGGTCACGCGCATGTGGGAAGCGATCGAGACCTACATGGAGCGCAAGCAGCCGCTGATCATCATCGCCGGCGCCGACTACGGCCAGGGTTCGTCGCGCGACTGGGCCGCCAAGGGCGTGCGCCTGGCGGGCGTGGAAGCGATCGTCGCCGAAGGCTTCGAGCGCATTCACCGCACCAACCTGGTCGGCATGGGCGTGCTGCCGCTGGAGTTCAAGCCCGGCACCAACCGCAAGACGCTGGGCATCGACGGCACCGAAACCTACGACGTGATCGGCGCGCGCACGCCGCGCGCGACGCTGACGCTGGTGATCCATCGCAGGAACGGCGAACGCGTCGAAGTGCCGGTGACCTGCCGTCTCGATACCGCCGAAGAAGTGTCGATCTACGAAGCCGGCGGCGTGCTGCAGCGCTTTGCGCAGGACTTCCTCGAATCGGCGAAGGCGGCGTAACCTGGAATTCCCTTCCCCTCGAAGGGGAGGGGCGAAAAGGAGACAAACATGGCAACAGGAACAGTAAAACTCCACCGCGTGCTGACCGCTCCGCCGGAGCGGGTCTACCGCGCATTCCTCGATCCCGCGGCAGCGGCCAAGTGGCTGCCGCCTCACGGCTTCACCGCCACCGTGCATCACCTCGACGCCAAAGTCGGCGGCGGCCACAAGATGTCCTTCACCAACTTCACCACCGGCAGCAGCCACTCGTTCGGCGGCACCTATCTGGAACTGGTGCCGAACGAGCGCATCCGCTATACCGACCGTTTCGACGATCCCAACCTGCCGGGCGAGATGACCGTGACGGTCGCGCTGCGCAAGGTCATCTGCGGCACCGAATTGCAGGTCACGCAGGAAGGCATTCCGGAGGCGATCCCGGTCGAGATGTGCTATCTCGGCTGGCAGGAATCGCTGGCGCAGCTTGCACAACTGGTCAACCCCGATATTCCCGACAATCCATAACGAGCCATGTCCCACGCACCCCAAATCAAGATTCCCGCCACCTACATGCGTGGCGGCACCAGCAAAGGCGTGTTTTTCCGCCTGCAGGATTTGCCCGCAGCCGCGCAGGTGCCGGGCGCGGCGCGCGATGCGCTGCTGCTGCGCGTGATCGGCAGCCCCGACCCGTACGGCAAGCAGATCGACGGCATGGGCGGCGCGACCTCGAGCACCAGCAAGACGGTGATCGTCGCCAAAAGCAGCCGGCCGGATCACGATGTCGATTACCTGTTCGGCCAGGTGTCGATCGACAAGCCCTTCGTCGACTGGAGCGGCAACTGCGGCAACCTGTCCGCCGCCGTCGGGCCGTTCGCGATCAGCAATGGGCTGATCGATGCCGCCCGCATTCCGCCGACGGCATCGCGACCGTGCGCATCTGGCAGGCCAACATCGGCAAGACCATCATCGCGCACGTGCCGATCACCAACGGCGCAGTGCAGGAAACCGGCGATTTCGAACTCGACGGCGTGACCTTTCCGGCCGCCGAAGTGCAGCTGGAATTCATGGACCCGGCGGCCGAGGAAGAGGGCGGCGGCGGCGCGATGTTCCCGACCGGCAATCTGGTCGACGACCTCGAAGTGCCGGGCGTCGGCACGCTGAAGGCGACCATGATCAATGCCGGCATCCCGACCATTTTCGTCAACGCGGAAGAGATCGGCTACACCGGCACCGAGTTGCAGGACGCCATCAACGGCGATCCCAAGGCGCTGGCGATGTTCGAGACGATCCGCGCCCACGGCGCGCTGCGCATGGGCCTGATCAAGCACATCGACGAAGCGGCCAAGCGGCAGCACACGCCGAAGGTCGCCTTCGTCGCCAAGCCGGCCGATTACGTCGCCTCCAGCGGCAAGCATGTGGCTGCCGGCGACGTCGACTTGCTGGTGCGCGCGCTGTCGATGGGCAAGCTGCATCACGCGATGATGGGCACGGCGGCGGTCGCGATCGGCACTGCGGCGGCGATCCCCGGCACGCTGGTGAATCTTGCGGCCGGCGGCGGCGCGCGCAATGCGGTGCGCTTCGGCCATCCGTCGGGCACGTTGCGGGTAGGCGCGAAGCCACCCAGAGCGAGGGCAGCGGCGAGTGGAGTGTCACCAAGGCCATCATGAGCCGCAGCGCCCGGGTGTTGATGGAAGGCTGGGTACGCGTACCTGGCGATGTGTTGCAGGAAGCGCGCTGAGGTGAGGAAGTAAACCATAATTTCTGGAGACCAATGAGATGAAATCCGACATGAAATCCACCCAGCGTCCCGCCTGGGACAAGGTCATTGTCGATATCGTCGATTACGTCATCCAGTACAAGATCACGTCGAAGCTCGCCTACGACACTGCGCGCAACTGCCTGATCGACACCCTCGGCTGCGGCCTGGAAGCGCTGGAGTATCCGGCCTGCAAGAAACTGATGGGACCGATCGTGCCGGGCACGGTGGTGCCGAACGGCGCCAAGGTGCCGGGCACGCAGTTCCAGCTCGATCCGGTGCAGGCCGCGTTCAACATCGGCGCCATGATCCGCTGGCTCGATTTCAACGACACCTGGCTGGCCGCCGAATGGGGTCATCCCTCCGACAACCTCGGCGGCATTCTGGCCATCGCCGACTGGTTGAGCCGCAACGCGGTCGCCGCCGGCAAGCAGCCGCTGACGATGAGGGACGTGCTGACCGGGATGATCAAGGCGCATGAAATCCAGGGCTGCATCGCGCTGGAAAACTCGTTCAACAAGGTCGGCCTGGATCACGTGGTGCTGGTGAAAGTGGCCTCCACCGCGGTGGTGGCCGAGATGCTCGGCTTGAGCCGCGAGGAAATCCTGAACGCGGTGTCGCTGGCCTGGGTCGACGGCCAGTCGCTGCGCACCTATCGCCATGCGCCGAATACCGGTTCGCGCAAATCCTGGGCGGCAGGCGACGCCACCTCGCGCGCGGTGCGCCTGGCGCTGATCGCCAAGACCGGCGAGATGGGTTATCCGTCGGTGCTGACGGCCAAGACCTGGGGCTTCTACGACGTGCTGTTCAAGGGCCAGCCGTTCCAGTTCCAGCGCAAGTACGAGTCGTACGTGATGGAAAACGTGCTGTTCAAGATTTCCTTCCCGGCCGAGTTCCACGCGCAGACCGCGGTGGAAGCGGCGATGACGCTGCATGCGCAATTGAAAAAGGCTGGCAAGACGGTCGAGGACATTCAGCAGATCACGATCCGCACCCACGAAGCCTGCATCCGCATCATCGACAAGAAAGGCCCGCTGAACAATCCGGCCGACCGTGACCACTGCATCCAGTACATGGTGGCGGTGCCGCTGATCTTCGGCCGCCTGACCGCGGCCGATTACGAAGACAGCGTCGCCGCCGACCAGCGCATCGACGTGCTGCGCGAGAAGATCGTCTGCGTCGAGGATCCGGCCTTCACCAAGGATTACCATGACCCGAAGAAGCGCTCGATCGCCAATGCACTGACGGTCGAGTTCAAGGACGGCAAGAAGCTGAAGGAAGTGGTGGTCGAATATCCGATCGGCCATGCGCGCCGCCGCAAGGAAGGCATTCCCTTGCTGGAACAGAAGTTCAAGATCAACCTGGCACGCCAGTTCCCGGCCAGGCAGCAGCAGGCGATCCTGGATGTATCGCTGAACCAGAAAAAACTGGAAGCGATGCCGGTGCACGAGTATGTTGATCTGTATGTGATCTAAGGATGGTGCGGCGACGGTCCTGGACAGGGCCGCCGCCATTACCGGAAACGGGGACGGTGCGACTGCAAAAGCCGCGCGGGACAATTCAAATTCGGAGGAAATATGGATTACGCGGAGTTCTACCAGCAGTCAATTGACGACCCGGACACCTTTTGGGCGAACGAGGCCAAACGCATCCATTGGCAGGAACCATTTTCGCAGGTGCTCGATTATTCGCGCCCGCCATTTGCGCGCTGGTTCGTCGGCGGCAAGACCAATCTCTGCTACAACGCGGTCGATCGCTGGGCCGCCAGCCAGCCGGAGGCATCGGCGCTGGTGGTGATCTCGACCGAGACCCATACCGAAAAAGTCTTCACCTTTGCCGAACTGCTGGCCGAGGTCAACCGCACCGCCGCCATGCTGCAGTCGCTTGGCGTCGGTAAAGGCGACCGGGTGCTGCTCTACATGCCGATGATCGCCGAGGCGATCTGTACCATGCTGGCCTGCGCCCGCATCGGCGCCATCCACTCGGTGGTGTTTGGCGGTTTTGCCGCCAACAGCCTGGCGACGCGGATCGATGACGCCAAGCCGAAGCTGATCGTCTCGGCCGACGCCGGCTCGCGCGGCGGCCGGGTGGTGCCGTACAAGGTGCTGCTGGATGAGGCCATCGGCCGTGCGCAGCACAAGCCGGGCGCGGTGCTGATGGTGAATCGCGGCCTGGCCCCAATGGCCTGGGTGGCCGGGCGCGATGTCGATTTCGCCGAGCTGCGCGCCGCCCACATCGATGCGCAGGTGCCGGTAGTCTGGCTGGAATCGAACGAGCCTTCCTATATCCTGTACACCTCGGGCACCACCGGCAGGCCGAAAGGCGTGCAGCGCGACGTCGGCGGCTACGCGGTGGCGCTGGCGTCGTCGATGGACACCATCTTCTGCGGCAAGCCGGGCGAGGTGTATTTCTCCACTTCCGATATCGGCTGGGTGGTCGGCCACTCGTACAACGTGTATGGCCCGCTGCTTGGCCGGCATGGGTTCGGTGATTTACGAAGGGCTGCCGGTGCTGGCGACCACGCCGCCGGACGCCGGTATCTGGTGGCGCATCGTCGAGAAATACCGCGTCACGCGCATGTTCTCGGCGCCGACCGCGGCGCGTGTCTTGAAGAAGCAGCCGCAGGAATTCATGACCAAGTACGATATTTCGTCGCTGAAAACCCTGTACCTGGCCGGCGAGCCGCTGGACGAATCGACTTCGGAATGGATCGCCGGCGCGCTCGGCGTGCCGATCGTCGACAACTACTGGCAAACCGAGACCGGCTGGCCGATCTTGACGGTGGCCAAGGGCGTGGAAGATACGCCGACCCGGCTGGGCAGTCCGGGCCTGCCGATGTATGGCTTCAAGGTCAAGCTGCTGAACGAAGCCACCGGCGCCACCTGCGGCACCAATGAAAAAGGCGTGCTGGTGATGGAGGGGCCGTTGCCGCCGGGCTGCATGCAAACCGTATACGGCGACGATGCGCGCTTCGTCAATACCTACTGGTCGACCTTCAGCCAGTTCGATCCGCCGCAGCAGGTGTACTCGACCTTCGACTGGGGCATCCGCGATGAGGATGGCTATTACTTCATCCTCGGCCGCACCGACGACGTGATCAACGTCGCCGGCCATCGCCTCGGCACGCGCGAAATCGAGGAAAGCATTTCGAGCCACCCGAACGTATCGGAAGTCGCGGTGGTCGGGGTGCAGGACCAGATCAAGGGGCAGGTGGCGGTGGCGTTCGCAATCCTGAAGAATGCGGAGGCAGCGGCAACAGCCGAATCGCGCCAGGCGCTGGAAGCCGAAATCATGGCGGTGGTGGCGAAACAGATCGGTGCGCTGGGACGGCCGGCGCGCGTGCATTTCGTCAGCTTGCTGCCGAAGACCCGCTCCGGCAAGCTGCTGCGGCGTTCGATCCAGGCGCTGTGCGAGGGGCGCGATCCGGGCGACCTGACGGCGATCGAAGACCCGAACTCGTTGCAGCAGATCAAGGCGGCACTGGCGGGCTGAGCGGAGCAGCCATTCAAGCAGCTCCTAGTCTTTAGCTGGCAATTCGATGCTGGAGTATATGGAAAAAATGACCGGTACATAGCCGAGATTCGGCATCGACTATAGGAGTATGTAGTCCATGGCGGGGCGCTCGCATCAGCCGATCGGCAAATCGAGCGTCGCCACCACCGGCGCGTGATCGGACGGCTGCTCCCATTTGCGCGGCACGCGGTCGATCAGGCAGGCGCTGCAGCGCGCCGCCAGCGCCGGCGACAGCAGGATATGGTCGATCCGCAAACCCTTGTTCAGCTGGAAGCCAAGCTGCCGGTAATCCCACCAGCTGAACAGTTTTTCCGGTTGCTCGAACAGGCGGAACGCGTCCTGCAGTTCGAGCCCGACCAGGCGCTGGAAGGCCGCGCGCTCCGGCTCCGACACCAGCACCGAACCCTGCCACGCCACCGGATCGTGGACGTCGCGGTCTTCGGGCGCGATGTTGTAGTCGCCCACCAGCGCCAGTTGTGGATGCTTCCGCGATTCCTCGGCTATCCAGTCATGCAGGCCGTCCAGCCACGCCAGCTTGTAGCGGTACTTGTCGGAGTCGACCGTCTGCCCGTTCGGCACATAGGCGCACACCACGCGCACGCCGTCGATTGTCGCCGCCAGCAACCGCTGCTGCGGGTCCTCGAAATGCGGATTGTTCTTGACCACGTCGGTGATCGGATGGCGTGCCAGGATCGCCACGCCGTTGTAGGTTTTCTGCCCGCTAAACACCACGTGATAGCCAGCCGCCTCGATCTCGGCAACCGGGAATTTTTCATCGACGGTCTTGGTTTCCTGCAAGCCAAGTACATCGACCGGATTTTCCTGCAGCCATTGCAGCACGTGCGGCAGCCGTACTTTCAGTGAGTTGACATTCCAGGTGGCGATTTTCATAAAGCGGACAATCCTATCTGTTACTGTAATGACGGTGTGGCTTGCGCCGCGATGTCAGGCAAGTACCGGGCAGGCTATCTATCCATCTGGCGAGCGCTGCCGGCCGATGGATTTTCAAGGTTTGCCGGTAACCAGGTGGTCGATGTTACCGCACCAACCTGTCGCCCGTAAGCGCCATCATCCAGCAATTCAAAAGCAAGAAACGGAGTGCCTGCGCTGCCGGCAGCTTTTATAGTGTCAGCATGCGGTGCCTGCCGTATTCAATCCACCATTTACTTTCATCATGAATCTCATCGAACTTATCCTGCTGGCGGCGATTTGGGGCGCGTCCTTTCTATTCATGCGCATCGCGGTGCCGGAATTAGGTCCGGTCGCCTTGATTGCGGTGCGGGTTGGAATCGCAGCAATCGTTTTGGCGCCTGTGCTGCGAACGGTTGCGGCGCGCAATCAATTTCGAGCCAAGGCTTGGCCTTTGCTGGTGGTCGGCATCACCAATTCGGCGATCCCGTTTTGTTTGCTGGCCTATTCCACCCTTTACGTCGATGCCGGTTTCGATTCCATCCTGAATGCAACGACACCGCTTTGGGCGGCACTGATCGGTGCCGCCGGATTTCAGGTATCCATGGCGCGGCAGCAAATAATCGGCCTGTTCATCGGCCTGATTGGCGTCGTGATGCTGGTGTGGGACACGCTCGAAGCCGGTGCCGCGGGCGTGCCGATGGCGATCGTGGCGGCACTGGTCGCGGCCTCGTTTTATGGATATGCAGTCAATTATTCGAAACATCATTTGGCTGGAATCAGACCGTTTGTAGTGGCCTTCGGCAGCCAGTTTTTTGCATCGCTGATCCTGGTGCCACTGTCCTGGTTTTTTTGGCCAACACAGGCTGTCGCCGCATCGACATGGGCCTGTGTGGTCGCGCTCGGCGTCGTCTGCACCGGATTTGCGTACGTTCTCTACTTCCGCTTGATCGAGCGTGTCGGCGCCACCTATGCTGCCTCCGTCACGTTTCTGATTCCTGTTTTCGGCCTGGTCTGGGGCGCATTTTTCCTGGATGAAAAAATCACGCCGATCATGCTGGTTGGCTGCATGGTCGTCCTGTTCGGTACCGCTCTTGCCAGCGGCAGGCTCAAACGATGGTCGCTGTTCACCGCGTGAAGCCAAGGCCAGACAATCATGCGGACGGCAGCTGCACGTCGACTGCATGCGGCCGGCGATCATCGGTCAGCATCAAGGCGTTGCCATCCTGCTGCACGCCGTCGACGTCGATGCGGATGGCGGCGCCGCTGCCTTGGGTCACCGCGATCCGGTATGGCGTCTCTCGATAGCGGTAATCGAGCGTGAAACCGTTCCAGTGCGGCGGCAGGCAGGGCGTGAACGTCAGGCGGTTGACGTTCAGGTGCACGCCCAGCAGCGACTCCAGGATCAGCCGGTACATCCAGCCGGACGAACCGGTGTACCAGGTCCAGCCGCCGCGGCCGATGTGCGGCGCCACCGCATAAACGTCGGCCGCGACGACGTACGGTTCGGCCTTGTAGACGGCGACCGCTTCGGCCGAATTGCCGTGGTTGATCGGATTGATCATCTGCAGCAGTTCCCAGGTGCGCGCGCGGTCGCCGAGCTTGGCGAACGCCATTGCGGTCCAGATCGCGGCATGCGTGTACTGGCCGCCGTTTTCGCGCACGCCGGGCACGTAGCCACGGATGTAGCCGGGGCTGGGGGAGGATTTGTCGAATGGCGGATCGAGCAGTTGCACCAATCCGTACTCGCGCCGCACCAGGCGCCGCTCGACCGCATTCATCGCCATCTGCGAGCGCTCCGGATCACCGGCGCCGGACAGCACCGACCAGCTTTGCGAAATCGAATCGATCTGGCATTCGGCATTGCCGGCCGAGCCGAGCGGGCTGCCGTCGTCGAAATAGGCGCGCCGGTACCACTCGCCATCCCAGGCGTGGCTGCGCACGTTTTGCTGCAGCTTCGCCGCTTCGACGATGCAGCGTTCGGCAAATCCGGTATCGCCGCACAGGCGCGCCAGCTTGCTGAACTGCTGCAGCACGTCATACAGGAAAAAGGCCAGCCACACGCTTTCGCCCTTGCCATGCTCGCCGACCTTGTCCATGCCATCGTTCCAGTCGCAGGAGCCGATCAGGGGCAGGCCGTGGATGCCGAAGCGCAGCCCGTGCTCGATCGCGCGCGTGCAGTGCAGGTACAGGCTGGCGCGCTTGCGCGAATGGCCGGGCAGGTCGTAATAAGAGTCTTCATCGGGGTTCACCGGCCGCCCTTCCAGGAAGTGCGCCTGCTCGTCCAGCACGCTGCGGTCGCCGCAGGTCAATACGTAGCGGCAGGCAGCCAGCGGCAGCCACAGGTAATCGTCGGAACATTTGGTGCGTACGCCGCGGTCCGATGGCGGGTGCCACCAGTGCTGCACATCACCCTCGACGAATTGATGGGCGGCACACAGCAGCAACTGCGCGCGCAGCAGCTCCGGCCGCGTATGCACTACCGCCATGGCATCCTGCAATTGATCGCGGAAACCAAAGGCGCCGCCGGACTGGTAGTAGCCGCTGCGCGCCCACAGCCGGCAGGCGATGGTCTGGTACATCAGCCAGCCGTTGGTCAGGACGTTCAACGCCGGGTCCGGGGTGTGGATCTGCACGGCGCCCAGCGTGTCGCGCCAGTGCTGATGCACCGCTTCCAGTGTCTCGTGCGCGGCGGCCGAGCCGCGGAAGCGGCGGATCAGGCCGCTGGCGTCGGCGCTGCGGCGGCCGGCGACGCCCAGCTTGAACACGATTTCCCGCTCCTGGCCATCGGCCAGATCGAACGGCACCTGGATTGCCGCGCAGGGATCGAGGCCGGCGCCAACCTTGCCCGACAGGCGCACCCGCTCCATCGCCGCCGGTTGCTGCAGCGAGCCGTTGCGGCCGATGAATTCGGTGCGGTCGCAGCTAAACGAGCGCGTCATGTCATCGACATCGAAAAATGCGATGCGGCCGACGAACTCGGTGTTGTATTCGTTGTGGGCGAACAGCGCGCCGGTATTCGGATCGACTTCGGTGACGACGAACATGCCGGACTTGGCGCGCAAGTCGCCGAGCACCCATTCGACATAACCGGTGGCCGATAGCTGGCGCGCGTGGCCGGAGTCGTTGCGTACCTTCAGCACCGAAAACTTGACTGCCGCGTCCAGCGCGACATACACGCACAGTTCGGAGTGGATGCCGCCTTCCTCGTGTTCGAACACGCTGTAGCCGAAGCCATGCCGCGTGATATGCGGTGTGTTGCTGCGGCTGGGGCCGGCGGTCGGCGACCAGAAATGCCCGCTTGCTTCATCGCGCAGGTAAAACGCCTCGCCGCTGCTGTCCGACACCGGGTCGTTGTGCCACGGCGTCAGGCGGAATTCGTGCGCGTTTTCGCTCCAGGTATAGGCGCTGCCGTGTTCCGAGATGACGCTGCCGAAATTCGGGTTGGCCAGCACATTCACCCACGGGGCTGGCGTGCTGTGGCCGGCGCCGGTGGTGATGATGTATTCGCGGCCGTCGTCGGAAAAGCCACCGAGGCCATTGGCCAGCAGCAGGTCGCCGGCGGCTTGCGGGGCAGCCGCAGCCGGGGCAGCGCCGGCAGCGTGTAGGCCGCGTGTCGCCGGCTGTGGCGCCAAACGCGGTATGCGCGTCTCGGCCAGCGTGTGGCGGCTGACCTGTTCGGCCAAGGTACCGCTGTCGTCACTGATGATGGCGCGGGCCACGGTCTGCAGCAGCACCCGGTCTTCGGTTGAAATCTGGTCGCCGGGGCGTACAAAAATGCCGCCCGGACGATCCACCACGTGGGCTTCGATGCCGGCCGCGATCAGCCCCATGATCTGTTCCTGCAGCACTTGCCGATAGCCGGCGTGATCTTCGTTCCAGATCACCAGATCGACCGCCAGTCCTTTCAGGCGCCAGTAGGCATGCGCCTGCACCAGCTGGCGCACGATTTCGATGTTGGCGGGATCACGGATCTGGCACAGCACGATCGGGAAGTCGCCGGAAATCGCGTAGCTCCACAGGCCCGATTGGCCGCGCCGGTTGCGCAGCAGGACACTGGCGTCGGCCCGCAGCGACGCATTCGGGTAAACCACGCCGCTGGCCAGCCGGTTATACAGCTGGGCATCGGCCTCGGTCGCGTTCAACTGGCGCAGCACGACCTGGCTATGAGTCCAGGCCAGTTCGAACACGCGATCGGCCAGGCGCCGGTCCTGGTATTTGCCGATCAGCGCCAGGCATTGTTGGCGCGTCTCGGCGGCGCCGGTCACGATGTCGACGATCGCCGTCTGCTCCGGCTCCAGCGTGATGCGGTAGCGGATGGCGACGATCGGATCGAGCACCGAACCCTGGCTGCCGGACAGCGCAGTCGTGGCCAGCAGGGCCTGCGGCATCCGGGTGCTGTGATTGCGGCCGATGAACTGCATGCGGTCGGTCTCGTAGGAAATCTCGCCGACTTCGGCGCCATGCACCGCCATCAGGTGCAGCAGCCATGGCGGCTGCTCTTCTTCCGAGCGCGGCCGTCGGGTGCACACGATGGCGCGCTGGCGCGTGAGGATTTCAGTTTGCACGAACAGGTTGCTGAAGGCAGGATGGGCGGCATCGGCGGCGGCCGGCGCCAGCACCACTTCGGCGTAGCTGGTGATTTCGACGACGCGCCGCGTACGTCCGCGATTGGTGATGCGGCTGCGGCGTAGTTCGATATCGTCTTCCGGCGACACCACGATTTCGGTATGCGTCTCGAAATCGTTGCCGCGCCGGCGGAATTCGGCCCGGCCTTCGGAAAAGATCACTTCATACGTTTTCGGCTGTTTCAAGGTCGGCTGATAAGCGGTCGACCAGAACAGGCCGCTGGCGACGTCGCGCACATAGCAGAAGGTGCCCCAGTTATCGCGCGTGCTGTCCTGGTGCCAGCGCGTGACGGCCAGGTCCTTCCAGCGGCTGTAGCCGCCGCCGGCATTGGTCACCATCACGTGATAGCGACCGTTCGACAGCAGCTGCACTTCCGGCACCGGCGTATTCGGCGTATTCAGGACCCGCACCGGGACGTCCATATTGCTGGAGGTGGCGGTACGGATGATCGCCAGTTCGGTGCGTGTTGGAATAGAAGGCGGCGGCCTTCGGGATTTTTTCGTGCAACAGCAGCGCGGTGGCTTGAAACAGCGGGTCCGATCCAAAACGCCGTTGCATCGGGCGATCCAGCAGCACATAGGCCAGGGCCAGCAGGCTCATGCCCTGGTGGTGCGCCATCCACGACTGGATCAGGGCATACGGCTTGCCGCGCGGCAGGCGGGCGCTGCTGTAGTCGATCGCTTCGTAAAAGCCGAAGCGCGACAGGAAGCCTTCTGCCGCCAGCCGCTCCAGGTTGGCGCACGCTTGCTCCGGCGCCACCATCAACGCCAGCGCCGAGGCATATGGCGCAATCACCAGGTCGTCTGCCAAGCCGCGCTTCAAGCCCATGCCGGGCACGCCGAAGGCTCGGTATTGATAATTCAGGCTGGCGTCGAAGGCGTTGTAGCCGGATTCCGAGATGCCCCACGGCACGCCGCGCTGCTGGCCGTATTCGATCTGACGCGCGACTGCCGCCCGGTAGGTCTGGTCCAGCAGGGTGCGCTCGAAAGTCGGCATGACCAGGAGCGGCATCAGGTATTCGAACATCGAGCCGCTCCACGACAGCAGCAGCGGAGCGCCGCCCACCGTGGTCAATTGCCGTCCCAGCGCAAACCAGCCTTCCTGTGGCAACTGGCCCTGTGCGATGGCGACAAAGCTGGCCAGGCGCGCTTCGGATGCCAGCAAATCGTAGAAGCTGTTGTCGCGCCGGCGTTCGCTGACGTTGTAGCCGATGGCCAGCAGGTGATTGCCGCGGTCGTACAGGAATTCATAATCCATCCAGGCCATGGCAGTGGCCTGCCGCGCCAGTTGCTCGATGGTGGCGATCCGCTCGCGCGCATGCTGGCTGGCCATCGCCAGCAAGGATTGCAGCGCCTCCGATTCCACGCTTTCGGCGACGGCGATCTCGGCGTCGTCGATTGGCTCCGGCCTGGGCGTTGGCACCGGCCGCGAGAGTGATTTCGAGATCCAGCTGCGCCAGTTCACGCAGGCTCGGTATGCGATCCAGTTCAGGCCGCTGCTGCCACCAGTCGGCCGCTGCCGGCGGCAAGGCCCACGGCGCCAGGAATTCCAGTTCGTCCTGCAGCGCCGAGTACTGGCGCCGCAGCGCCGCCAGCCACCAGTTCAAGTCGTCGTTTTCGACACCTGGCGACAGCTCGATCCGGAACAGCTCGACCGCGGTGCCGACGCGTCCCAGCAAATCGACCGCCTCGTGCAGCGTCAGGCTGGCGGCAGCCGGCAGCGCCTTCAATTCGGCGGCGATCGGCGCCAGCCTGGCGGCCGCGACCGGGGTGGCGGCGTCGATTACCATGCGGACCGTATCCAGCAAACCGGAAAACGCCCGGTGATCGAAAATGGGTTGTTCGATCAATTCCAGCAGGCCCGGGCCCAGGGTCAGCAAATGTCCCGCCAGGTTGCCGCTATCCACCGTGGAGACGTACATCGGGTATAGCGGTTGCAGCGTACGGGTGTCGTACCAGTTGTAGAAATGGCCCTGGTGCCGTTCCAGCGCTTGCATCGTGGTGAAGGTATGGTCGATGCGGTTCAGCAGTTGGCCGCCTGCGATGTAGCCGAAATCGTGAGCGCTCAGATTGGCCAGCAGCGCGAGGCCGATGTTGGTGGGCGAAGTGCGGTGCGCAATGACCGCGACTGGCTCTTGCTGGACGTTGTCGGGCGGCAGCCAATTGTCCTCCGCGCCGACGTGGGTTTCAAAGAACGCCCAGACCCGGCGCGCGAGCAGGTGCAGGAACACCCGCTGCTGCTTATCCAATTCCGCTTGTTCGCGCACCTGCGGCAGGCTGATGGCCCAGGCCAGGGCGGGCGACAGCAGCCATAACAGCACGATCAGCGAGGCTGCGTCGAGCGCTGGCCGATGGTACACAGCCAGCCACAGTCCGGCTGCCAGTGCCAGCGCCGGAGCGGCCCACATGTCGCGGTAGCTGTCGAAGATGCCGGCCCGGTCTTGCCTGATATCGCTGTAGGGGTTCCACTCCAGCAGGCGGCGCCGCGTTACCAGCATGCGCCAGTGGGTACGCAAGATCGCATCCAGGTTGGAAAAGGCCTCGTACGGCAGGCACACCAGCGTGAGGACGGCCTGCCCGAAGTGACGTCCGGCAGCGTACAGCGCGTTGACGAAATGTGGCCGCCACAGCACATCGTCCGGCTTTTGCAACAGATCGTACAGGGATGCGCACAAGGACGGAATCAGCAGGATGCCGATCACGGTCCAGGTCCAGAACCAGGGCGCGGCCAGCGCACCCCAGCCCAGCAGCAGCAGCAGCACCAGTGCCACCGGCACTACGCTGCGGCGCAGATTGTCGAAAATTTTCCACCGCGATAGCGCCGACAGCGGATTCGCGCGGCGCCCGCCGCCTTGCTGCGGCACGCGCGGCAGCAGCCAGGCCGCTATTTGCCAGTCGCCACGCACCCAGCGGTGGCGTCGCCGCATGTCGGCGCGGTAACTGTTCGGATATTTTTCATACAGCTGGACGTCGCTCAACAGGCCAGCACGCGCATAACAGCCTTCCAGCAAGTCGTGGCTCAGGATGCGGTTTTCCGGCAAGCCTTCCAGCGTCCGTTCGAACGAATCGACCTCGTAGATGCCCTTGCCGATGAAGGAACCTTCATGGAACAAATCCTGGTACACGTCGGATACCGCGCGGGTATACGGATCGATACCGGGTTCGCCGCCACACAACTGGGCGTACAAGGAAGCGCCGCTGCCTGGCAGGCTGGCAGCCACGCGTGGCTGCAGCACGCCATAACCTTCCACCACGCGCTGCTTGCCGGCGTCGTAGCGGGCGCGGTTCAGCGGGTGCGAGATCGCCGCTACGAATTGCCAGGCGGCGTCGCGCGGCAACTGGGTGTCGGTATCGAGCGTGATGACGTAGCGCACTTCGGCCAGGATGTCGGCATCCCCGACGATCAGCGAAAAACAGTCGCGCGCGCCGCCGCGTAGCCAGGCATTCAGTTGCTCCAGCTTGCCGCGCTTGCGCTCGTATCCCATCCAGACCTGCTCCACCGGATTCCAGCGGCGCGGACGGTGGAACAGGAAAAAAATGTCACCGCCGTCGGTTTCCGGGTTCGGGTATTTCTGGTTCAGTTCGGTGATTCTTTGCTGTGCCTGGCGCAAGAGTGCTGCATCGTCCGGCATGTCCGCAGCTGGCGCGTCGGCAAAATCGGTCAGCAGGCAAAAATGCAGATGCGTACTGCGATTGGCCAGGAAGCGCACTTCCAGCGCCTCGCACAGTTCCTCGATGTCCTGGCTCGGGCTGAGGATGGTCGGCACAGCCACCAGGGTGCGGGTCTGGGCTGGAATACCTTTCGAAAAATCCATTCGCGGCAGCGGTCTCGGTGTCGCCAGGATGGTGGCCGCCCAGTTCACCAGTGCAATCGTCAGATGACTGGCGGCGATCACGCACAAAAGCGCCGTCACTGCCAGCAGCGCGCCGTGAATGCCATTGCTGTATGCCTTCAGGGCGAGTGCCGTGCCCAAGCCGGCGGTCAGCAGCACGATAGTGGCCAGATAGGTCGGGAAAGGCGTGCGGCGCGCCAGTCGGCGCCATGCCTCGATGCGTGGCGGCCGCATGCCGGCGGCCTGTTCAAGTTGCCGCAGGCCGGCATCAATCAGGAAAAACCCGACGTGGCTGCGACGATCGCCAACGCCGTACAGGCTTGCATTGGCGGCGGCCAGTTCAATGGCCTTCTGTGCCACTTCGGGTTCAGACCAGGCGGAGTAGCGTGCGATTCGTTCCACGCGATGCCGATACAGGTCACGGGTCGCGAAGTCCATCTGGCTGTAGGTTGCGGATGGATCGGTTGCAAGAATCCGTTCGACCAGGCTCATGGCCTCGACAAATTCGCGCCAGTTCATGCTGCCCAGAAAGCGCAGGCTGCCGATGCTGTTGGAAATCGAGACCTGGTCGGCCGCCTGTTGCTGGATTTCGCTCAGCACCATCTGTTCGATGGTGGTGCCCGACTGCGCCAGGCGCTGTTCGATCCAGGTCAGCGGCAGCGCCAGTGCCGGTCCTTGCCCCTGCAGCCGGCGCGCCAGTTCGGCCACGAACGACGCCTGCATCGGTGGCTCGGATCGTGCCATGTCGGCGATCACCAGGATCAGGCTGCTGGGATCTTTTTCTGCCGTTTCCGTCATCTGGTCTGACCAGGAATCGGCCAGATTGCGGTTGATCCGGCTAGTCGCCACCCGCACCGCGACGCGACGCAGGTTTTCGATCAGCGCCAGCCGCAGCATGATCGGGATAGCCCACAATTCACCCAGCTTGAGCGGCGCTTCCTGCTGATAGGCGGCGACGAAGCGGCTAAGGCCGTCCGGATCGAGCCGGGCGTCGCCATGCGCGATCGTTTCCAGCGCAATGTCATAGACGCGCGGCAAGCCGGCCGATGGCCCGCGTTGCAGGCGCGGCAGTTCGCGGCTGTAATTCTTCGGCAGATGTCGTTTGGCAGTGCGGATCTGCTCTTCGATCAGGTAGAAGTTGTCCAGCAGCCACTCGGACGCCGGCGTGATCTGGCGTCCCTGGCTGATCGCTTCGATCAACAACTTGCAGGACTGGCTGAGGATTCGTTCGTTGGCTGCCAGGCGCCGCAGCAGCTGGTTTTCCGCATGCGCCGGGCTTAATTGGTGTGAGTGCGCCAGGATCTTGCCGTGCTGCTCCATCTGACGCGCGCTGAACAATTCCGCCCGCAGCGGCGGTTCATCGTCCCATGGTTCGCGAGAACTTCCAGGTTTGCGCGAAGTGGAACCCAATGCCGGCAGATCCGCATACAGCGTCTTGTTGACGGGTTTCAATTCAGGTGCCTTTCTATTGTACGAACCAGGAGCGGTTCAAACAAAAACCGGTACGGCAGGCGGGTGCTGTGCTTACGTTCGCCGCCTGGGGATGGGCCGGACGAGTGGGGCGGCAAGCAATGCAGCATCCTGAATGGGACTGCTGATTCGTGGTGTTGTTCCACGATAAGACGGGTCGGTCCTTGCGTTCAGCTTAGGTGAAGTGAGTGCAGCGAGCGGAGGGCCGCCACAGTGCGCTGTTGAGCGCTGGCGGATGCCGGGATGGAGTCCGCCGCACAAGCGGCGGACCAGTGTGGCGCGTGAAACTGAGCGAGAAGCAGCTAACGGGAAACGACGCTGCCGGAACAGGGTTGCGGATAACGGCGTACCGTTATCCGTGCTGCAACCGGCTTGATGGTGCGCGCTATTGCGCGCTTCAGGCGGCTTGTGCGCGATTGATCAGAAACTTGGTCAGTAGTGGCACCGGCCGTCCGGTCGCGCCCTTGGCGGCGCCGCTTTTCCACGCGGTGCCGGCAATATCCAGATGCGCCCAAGTATATTTTCTCGTGTAGCGTTCGAGAAAGCAGGCAGCCGTGATGCTGCCGCCAGGCGCGCCGCCGATGTTGGCCATGTCGGCAAAATTGGATTTCAGCTGCTCCTGGTATGCATCTTCAATCGGCATACGCCAGGCGGTGTCGCCGCTGGCACGGCCGGCGGCGAGCAATTCATCGGCCAGCTGATCGTGTTTTTGATCGTGCCGCGTGAACAGGCCGGAATTATGATGGCCGAGCGCGGTGATGCAAGCGCCGGTCAGGGTCGCCATATCGACCACCACCGCCGGCTTGAAGCGTTCCACGTAGGTCAGGGCATCGCACAGAACCAGCCGGCCTTCGGCATCGGTGTTCAACACTTCGATGGTCTGGCCCGACATCGAGGTGACGATGTCGCCCGGCTTGGTGGCGCGTCCGGACGGCAGATTTTCGCTGCTGGGAATGACACCGATCACGTTCAGCTTCAGCTTCATTTCCGCAATCGCGCGCAGCGTGCCGAGCACGGATGCCGCGCCACACATGTCGTATTTCATTTCATCCATGCCGGCGCCGGGTTTCAGCGAAATACCGCCCGAATCGAAGGTAATACCCTTGCCGACCAGCACGGTCGGCGCTTCCTTGGCCTTGCCGCCCATGTATTTGACGACGATGAATTTGGGCGGCTCTTCGCTGCCATTGGCAACCGAGAGCAGACTGCCCATCTTCAATGCCTGCATTTGCCTGCGGTCCAGCACTTCGACACCCAGCTTGAATTCGCGCGCCAGTTTTTTGGCGGTGTTGGCCAGATAACTTGGGGTACAAACATTGCCCGGCAGATTGCCGAGGTCCTTGGTGAGGTCGATGCCATTGGCGATTGCCACCGCCTGCATCAATGCAGTACGGGCGGTGGCTGCAGCGGCCGAAGGCACCAGCAAGGCGAGTTTCTTGAGGCCGGGCGTCGCCGTTTCCGGCTTGCTTTTCATCACGTCAAAGCGATACGCCTGTTCGCGTGCCGTCAGAATCACTTGATTGACGGCCCAGTCGAGGTCGCGATTGGCGACCGTATCGAACGGCAACGCGAGAACGGCGTCTCCGGCGCCGAGGGAGGAGAACATTCGCAAGGCGGCGTTGACAGCGCTGGTGAAATGTTTTTCGGCCAGGGCATCGGCCTTGCCCAGTCCGACCAGCAGCACGCGTTCGGCGGCGATGCCGTCAACCTTGCGCAGCAGCAGTGTGGAACCCGGCTTGCCGGACAGGTCTCCCGATTTCAGCGCGGCACTGATAGCGCTGTTCTGCGCCAGGGACTGCGTTGCCGCTGGCATTTTCTTGTCTTCAAACACGCCAACCGCAAGGCAGGCGGTGCGCAGGGTGCCAATTGCGGTCTTTGGGTCAAATCCTTTTATGCTAAAGTCCATTGCTTGCTCCTTGTCGATCTGCAATTATAGTCTTCGAATGATTTTCCAGCGCGCCCTCCGCCGCGAATTGCTTAGCGCCGCCGGCGCGGTATTTACGACGCTCTTTACCATTACCATCACCGTGATGCTGATCAAAATCCTGGGCCAGGCGGCCGGGGGCATGGTGGCGTCGCAGGACGTGCTCGCACTGATCGGTTTGCAAGCGCTCAACTATTTGCCGATCCTTTTGATTCTGACCGGATTCATTTCCGTGCTGCTGGTCGTCACGCGCAGTTATCAGGATTCGGAAATGGTGGTGTGGTCGGCCTCCGGCCTCAGCCTGGTCCACTGGATCGGTCCGGTACTGCGCCTCGGGCTGCCGCTGCTCGTCATGACCACGGTTCTCAGCTTTGTGCTGACGCCGTGGGCCAATCGGCAAAGCGACGAATTCAAGGAGCGCTTTGAAAAGCGCGAGGATATTGCCCGTATCTCCCCCGGAAAATTCCAGGAATCCGGCTCTGCCGACCGCATCTTCTTTGTCGAAGCCCTGTCGGGCGATTCGGCGAAGGTCAAGAACGTGTTCGTCAATACTTTCCAGAACGGCCGCACCAGCATCGTGGTGGCCAAGGAAGGACAGGTGGAGATCGACAGCCGCGGCGACAAGTTCGTGGTGCTGGAGAAAGGCCGGCGCTATGACGGCATCGCCAGCCAGCCGGATTTCAGGATCATGGAGTTCGAGCGCTACGGCGTGCTGGTCGCCCAGCAGGTGAGCAAGCTGATGGGTGACGGCTCGGCGCGTTCGCTGGCTACCGCGGCCCTGTTGCAAGACCGCAGCGGTTACAACATGGGCGAATTGTTGTGGCGGCTGGCCATGCCGTTGATGGGCCTGTCGCTGATGCTGCTGGCGATTCCGCTCGGTTTCGTCAATCCGCGTGCCGGCCGCTCGGCCAATTTGCTGATTGCGCTGCTGCTGTTCGTTACCTACAGCAATATGGTCAGCGTGTTACAGGCGGCGGTGGTGCAACAGCGGCTGTCGTTCGCGCTGGCCTGGTGGCCGCTGCATCTGCTGGCCTTGCTGATCGTGGCGGGACTGTTCTGGTGGCGGGTGGCCGTGAATAGCCGTTTTCATCCATTGCGACTGTGGTCGGCCATCAAGCGCCGGCAAGGCAGCGGGCGTTCCGCATGAAGATCCTGGAAAGATATCTCGCCACCGAAATCCTGCGCTCGGTGCTATTCGTGCTGGCAGCGTTCCTGGCGATCTTCGCCTTCTTCGACCTGATGGGCGAACTGCAATCGGTCGGCCGCGGCGGCTACCGCCTGCAGCATGCGTTCCTGTATGTGTTGATGGGTTTACCCGGCTATGTCTATGAACTGATGCCGATTGCCGTGCTGATCGGCACCATCTATGTGCTGGCGCAATTAGCCGCCAGCTCGGAATTCACCATCATGCGGGTGTCCAGCATGTCAACCCGCATGGCCGGCTGGATCCTGTTCAAGATCGGCATCCTGTTCGTGTTGCTTACCGTGCTGTTTGGCGAACTGATTTCGCCGGCGGTGAGCGGGCTGGCCGAGCGGCTGAAGCTGCAGGCAGAGGGCTTGCCGATATCGCAAGAATTCCGCTCCGGGCTATGGACCAAGGACGTGATCCGGGAGCATGGCATCAGCGGCGCAGTAATCGGGTCGCGCTTCCTGAACGCGCGGTCGCTTCGCCCGGATGGCCAGTTGCAAGACCTGAAATCGTATGAGTTCGACAGCGATTTTCATCTGGCTGCGATCATTTCCGCCAAGAGTGCCGACTATGAGGGGGAAAACGTCTGGCTGTTGTCGGATGTGGCGGAAACGCGCTTTACGAGCGCGGCGCCGTCGCAGCCGGTGACCTCGGTGACGACCACCCACAGCGCCAGCCGGCAACTGATTTCGGAAGTGACGCCGGATATCCTGTCGGTGCTGTTTGCCGATCCGGACCGCATGTCGGCCTGGGACCTGGCCGCGTATTCACGCCATCTGGCGGAGAACAACCAGCTCAACGACCGCTATGAAATCGCTTTCTGGAAGAAAGTGGTGTATCCATTTGCCGTGTTCGTGATGCTGGCACTGGCGCTGCCGTTTGCCTATCTGCACTTTCGTGCCGGCGGCGTCAGCCTGAAGATTTTTACCGGCATCATGATCGGGGTCAGTTTTCAACTGGTCAACAACCTGTTTTCGCATCTCGGCTTGCTCAACACCTGGCCGCCGCTGGTGACCGCCGCAGTGCCAGGCCTGCTGTTCCTGATGCTGGCGATGGCGGCCTTGTGGTGGGTCGAAAGGCACTGATGGAACCGCCAAAAAGAGGAATGATTCTGTTTGCGCATGGTGCGCGCGATCCGTTGTGGCGCACGCCATTCGAGGCGGTGCGGCAGATGACGCAAGCGCAACTGCCAGCGACGCCGATCCGGCTGGCATTCCTGGAAGTGATGACGCCCGACCTGGCCACGGCGGTTGCGGAGTTGGCGCAGGACGGTTGCAGTGAGATCACGGTGGTGCCGCTGTTTCTCGGCCAGGGCGGTCATGTGCGGCGCGATCTGCCGGGCCTGATCGCGCAGTTGCAAGGCGCCCATCCACGACTGGCGATTGGCACCGTGCCGGCGGCGGGCGAAGATCCGGCAGTGCTGGCCGCCATCGCGCAGTACTGCGTTGGCGCGCTCAGCCGCCAATAGAGGGCAGGATCGAAAGCTTGTTAATTGCCCAGCCCGCATGCCCATCTATCTGTCATTCCCGCGGTCCTTAGCGGGAATCCAGTGACGTTTCGCTGCAGCACCGGGACGACACGCTTGCATGGCAGGCGACGCTGGCTTCCCCGAATGATTGGCAGTTCTATGGCAGGATAAAGTACAGGAGTATCGTGTAAAAACGACGTCTGCATGGCTGCTATTTGGTTGCTATTGCAGGAGTATCTGCAAGGATAGCGATATCACCTGGGACGGAGCCTGCGCGGCAAGAGCTTCATGCTGCCTTGCTCGCCGCACAGTCATCGCCGTCAAGCGCCGTGCCGCGGGTTGCCATCGCCGCGCCGATCATCAACAGTACCGGCCCTTGCCACTGCAGCTGACTGCGTTCCAGCTCACCCAATGGCATCCGCAGTACCCGCTCCTCGGCTCGGCTGCAGTTTTCCACCAGCACCACTGGCGTGTCGGCGGCACGGCCGGCGGCCAGCAACGCGCGCGCACTGGTGGCCGCCTCGCGCCCACCCATGTATTGCACCAAGGTGTCGCAGTCGGGCAGCCGGGTTTCTGGCGGCTGGTCGGGGGCCGCGCTCGAGGTGAAAAAGGCAACGCTGCGGGCCACGCCGCGTTGTGTCAGCGGCTGGCCGGTGGCGGCGGCGGCGGCCAGCGCAGCTGTGATGCCGGGCACCACTTCGACCTCGATGCCATGGTTCTCAAGTGCGCGCAGCTCTTCGTCGGCGCGTCCAAACAGCATCGGATCACCGCCTTTCAGGCGCACCACCAGCGCGTATTTTTTGGCGCAATCGACCAGTTGCTTGTTGATGAAGGCTTGGGCGGTGGAACGCTGACCGCAGCGTTTGCCAACCGCGATTTTGACCGCCTGCGGGCAATGTTCCAGCATCTCGTCGCTGACCAGGGCGTCGTGCAACACCACCTCGGCTTGCGCCAGCAGGCGCGCGCCGCGCAGCGTGATCAGGTCGGCGGCGCCGGGGCCGGCGCCAATCAGGTAGACCTTGCCTGGTCCGCGCCGGCGGTCGCCAGCTTGCAGTTGGAGCATGCAGATTCCTATCGGGCGATGTGGTTCAGGGCAGCCGGATCATGCCGGCCGCCACGGTTTGATGATTCGCCTGGTCGATCAGGATGAAGGCGCCGGTGGCGCGCAGGTCGTGGTAGGCATCGGCGGCAATGGCTTGCTGCAGGTTGATCGAAACGCGGGCAATGTCGTTCAGCTGCAATGCGGTCGCCGGGCGCCGCTGCTGGGTATTGATATCCAGCAGCGAGTCGATGGCGGTGACGCGTGCAGCGACCTGGCGTGTCGTGTGTTTCAGCCAGTATTTGCGGCGCAAATCGAGCGGCTCTTCGGCTAGCCAGCACAGGTCGGCAGACACGGTTTTCAGCGATGCCGGCGGCTGTTCGGCCGAAGCCAGCATGTCGCCGCGCGAAATGTCCAACTCCTCTTCCAGCAGCAGCGTGACGGATTGTCCGGCGCAAGCCGAGTTCCGTGCGCCTTCCAGCGTACGGATCTCGCGCACGGTGGCGCTCTGGCCGCCCGGCTGCGTCAGCAGGCGATCCCCCGGACGCACGGTACCGGCTTCGACGCGTCCCATGTAGCCGCGAAAGCCGCTCGGTTCGTGGCCGTTGTGGCGCGCCACCAGTTGCACCGGAAAGCGCAGCGGCGCCTGATCCAGCGCATCGCCGACGGTCAGCGATTCCAGCAAGTCGATCAGGGTCGGGCCTAGATACCATGGCATGCGGCTGCTGGCGCGCACCACGTTATCGCCAGCCAGTGCCGACAGCGGAATCGCGCGCACACCCTGCAACCCGATGCGGCGCGCAAAATCCTGGTAGGCGGCGACGATGCGCGCATACACATGCTGGTCGTAATCGACCAGGTCCATCTTGTTGACGGCGACCACCACGTGCCCGATTTTCAGCAACTGGGCGATGCTCGAGTGGCGTTTGGTCTGGGTCAGCAGTTCGACGCTGCCGTCGTCGTTGAGGGTGACTTTCGAGACGTCGATCAGGATGACGACGGCATCGGCGGTCGAGGCGCCGGTCACCATGTTGCGCGTGTACTGCTCGTGGCCGGGGGTATCGGCGATGATGAACTTGCGCTTCGGCGTGGCGAAGTAGCGATAGGCGACGTCGATCGTGATGCCCTGTTCGCGTTCCGCTTCCAGGCCGTCGGTCAGCAGCGACAGGTCGATCGTGTCGCCGACCGTGCGCTTGTGCCTGGAGCGGCCGATGGCATCCAGCTGGTCGGCGAAGATGCCCTTGCTGTCATACAGCAGGCGGCCGATCAGCGTGCTTTTGCCATCGTCCACCGAACCGGCGGTGATGAAGCGCAGCAAGCCCGAGCTGGCTTCGCTGGCGCTGGTGTTGACGTTCTCCGCCGAGTGGTCCGGTCCTGTCAATACGGCGCTCATCAGAAATATCCTTCCTTCTTGCGTTTTTCCATCGAAGCTTCGGAGGTCTGGTCGTCGGCGCGGGTGGCGCCGCGCTCGGTGATTTGCGTGATCGCCGTTTCGGCGATGATGGCCTCCACGGTCACCGCCTCGGAGGCGACCGGGCAGGTGCAGGAAATATCGCCCACGGTGCGAAAGCGCACCATCCGCGTTTCCACCGTTTCGCCTTCGCGCGCCGGCGTCAGCTGGCGTCAGCGGCACCAGCATGCCGCGGCGTGCCATCACCTGGCGCTGATGGGCGAAATAGATCGATGGCAGCGCCAGCTGTTCGCGTCCGATGTATTGCCAGATATCGAGCTCGGTCCAGTTCGAGATCGGGAATACCCGCATGTTTTCGCCCGCATGGACGTGGGTGTTGTACAGGTCCCATAGTTCGGGCCGCTGCGCCTTCGGGTTCCATTGGCCGAATTCGTCGCGGAAGGAAAAAATCCGCTCTTTGGCACGCGCCTTTTCCTCGTCGCGGCGGGCACCGCCGATGCAGGCGTCGAACTGGTGTTCGGCGATGGTTTCCAGCAGGGTCACCGCCTGCGCCGCATTGCGCGAATCGGTCTGCGGATGGCGCAGGCGCACCGTGCCGCGCCGGATCGATTCTTCGACCGAACCGACGATCAGTTGCTCGCCCAGTTCCGCCACGCGGCGGTCGCGGAAGGCGATCACTTCGTCGAAGTTATGGCCGGTGTCGATGTGCACCAGTGGAAACGGAAAGCGTCCCGGCCGGAAAGCCTTTTCGGCCAGCCGCAGCAAGACCACCGAATCCTTGCCGCCCGAGAACAGCAGCGCCGGCTTGCTGCATTCGGCGGCAACTTCGCGCAGGATGTGGATTGCTTCCGATTCCAGCCGCTCCAGGTGGCGGCCGTTCAGCGACTGCACGCCGCTGGCCGGTTCTGCAAATAGGTTATCGACGACGGTATTCATGCTGTTCTCGGTTTCGCGTGAGGATCGGCCGGGTCGGGCTCGATCGCTTGCTTGATTCGGACCAGCTTGCCGTCCACCACGTGCAAGCCGCATTCTTTTGACTCCGGCTGCTCCCACCACCAGCGGCCGGCGCGCACATCTTCGCCGGGGCCGACCGGACGCGTGCACGGCGCGCAGCCGATCGAGCGGTAGCCCTGGTCGTGCAGCGGGTTGTAGGGCACATGGTGGGCATGGATGTAATCCCAGACGTTTTGCTCCGACCACGAGGCCAGCGGATTGAACTTGGCCATGTGGTGGGCGGCATCGTATTCTTCGATCGCCAGCTCGCCGCGCGTGATCGACTGGCTGCGGCGCTGGCCGGTGAGCCAGGCGCGTTGCCCTGCCAGCGCGCGCCGCAGCGGCTCTACCTTGCGAATCCGGCAGCACTCGTGGCGTAGCTCGACGCTGTCGTAGAACGCGTTCAAGCCGTGCTGGCTGACATAGTCTTGTACCGCGCCCGACTCCGGCTGCCATGACTTGATCCGGTAACCGTAGATTTGCTCGACGCGCGCCAGCAGCGCCAGAGTTTCCGGGTGCAGGCGCCCGGTGTCCAATGTAAAAATGCCGATGGGCAGGGCGCTGCGCAAGATCAGGTCGGTCAGTACCATGTCTTCCGCCGCCAGGCTGGAAGCCAGCACCGCCGGTGAATGATCGATGGCGATGTGCGCCAGCGTGGCCTGGGTCGCGGCGATCAGATGGGCGAGTTCGCTCATGCCGGCTGCCTGTTGCGCCGCAGTGTGACGAATGGTACGAAGGCGAGTCTGGCTGGATGCAGTGGTGGGCGGTGATGCATGGGTACCTCGGATCAGTAAGCCAGCTTGATGGCAACGCCGGTCAGCATGGTTGCCAGCAGGCCGCGCAGGAATTTCTCGGGGATCGCGTGCGCCGCCAGCGAGCCGATCGTGATGCCGGGAATGGAACCCAGCAGCAGCGTCGCCAGCAACTGCCAGTCGATCGAGCCGAGCCACCAGTGGCCCAGTGCGGCGATGGCGGTCAGCGGCACCGCATAGGCGATGTCGGTGCCGACGATTTCCGCCGCCGACAGGCGCGGATAGAGCATGACCAGCAAGGTGGCGCCGATCGCGCCGGCGCCGATCGATGAAACCGTCACCAGCGTGCCGAGCAGGGCGCCGGTGAAAATGGTGAGTGCCGCCAGCGGCCGGCCCTGCAGGTGCCGGTCCGGACGCGCATTCAGCCAATTCAGCATGCGCCCCCGAAACAGCAGCGCCACCACCGTGAGGGATACAGAGACGGCAATCGAATAGCGGATGAACTGGCCGATTTCGGGCGTCAGCGCGCCAAAATGGTTCAATGCCAGCGCCGCCAGCACGGCCGCGGGTAGCGCGCCATACGACAGGCGCCGGACAATCTGCCAGTTGACGGTGCCGGAAAAGCGATGCACGAAGGTGCCGGAGACCTTGGTGACCGAGGCGAAGGCCAGGTCAGTGCCGACCGCAGCCGATGGCGAGACGCCAAACAGCAGTGTCAGCAGGGGCGTCATCAGGGAACCGCCACCGACCCCGGTCAAACCCACCAGCAGGCCGACGGCAAATCCACACGCAATGAAGGAAAGAGTCATATCGCTCCATACAAGGAGCGTAAATCGTAATAAACTCCCCCTTTATTACAAAGTACATAGTATTTATTTGCTTATATGTCTATTTTGTATAGATGAGTCAAATGTACGTGTGCTCCATCGCCATTCAGGGACTGCAATGAATCTTCATCAACTGCGCTTCGTGCGCGAAGCCGTACGCCAGAATTTCAATCTGACCGAGGCCGCCAAGGCGCTGTTCACGTCACAACCGGGGGTTTCCAAAGCCATCATCGAGCTGGAGGAAGAACTGGGGGTGGATATTTTCATGCGCCACGGCAAGCGGATCCGCGGCTTGACCGAACCGGGGCGGGCGGTGCTGCAATCGGTGGAGCTGGTATTGCAGGAAATCGAAAGCCTGAAACGGATTGGCGAGGAATTCGCGGCGCAGGATAGCGGCAGCTTCACGATCGCCACCACGCATACCCAGGCGCGCTACGCCTTGCCCAAAGTGGTGCAGGCGTTTGCCCTGAAATTCCCGAAGGTGCGGCTGTCGCTGCTGCAAGGCAGTCCGCGCCAGGTGGCCGAGATGGTGCACAGCGGGCAGGCCGATCTGGCGATTGCGACCGAATCGATCGCCGCCATCGAGGGCCTGATTACGCTGCCGTCATATCAGTGGGAACACGTGGTGGTGGTGCCGCCCGAGCATGCGCTGCTGAAATCGAAGGCATTGACGCTGGATGAAATCGCCGGCTATCCGCTGATTACCTACGACAGCGCGTTTGCCGGGCGCAGCAAGCTCGATCACGCATTTTCACTGCGCGAACTGAAACCGGACATCTTGCTGGAAGCGATCGACGCTGACGTGATCAAGACCTATGTCGAGCTCGGCATGGGCGTCGGCATCATCGCCGGCATGGCATTCGATAGCGAGCGCGACGGTGGCCTGCGTGCGATCCCGGTCGGCCATTTGTTCGGCACCAACGTCTCGCGTGTCGCGCTGAAAAAGGGCGCTTACCTGCGCAGCTACGTCTACACCTTCATCGAGTTGCTGACGCCGACGCTGAATCGCAAGCTGATCGAGCAGGTCATGACTGGCGAAAAGGAAATGTACGAGTTGTGATGCCGGGCGGCGGCCTGCGGCTCTTGCCCGGCGCCGTTTCCGATCGCTTGCACTGGTCGCATCGATACCTCGCTGCTGGTCAAATACCGTCTGAGCTTTATCCGGCCAAACGAGCTTGTGGCGCTCATAGTTAAAAAACGCATAAAGACATAACTTTATATTCGTTTTTTATTGGAATGATTCTCAATAGAATCAAGGGCATCTCAACCAACTCGAAGATCGCCAACATGAGCCGCCTTGCCATTCAAAGCATTGAGTCCGCACCTGCCGAAGCCAAGGAGCGCCTGCTGACGGCGCAAAAAAACAATGGTTTCCTGCCGAACTTGATCGGTGTGCTGGCGAACGCTCCGACTGCGCTGGAAACCTACCAGGTGGTCAGCGCCATCAACGCCCGTACCGGCTTGTCGGCGGCTGAACGCGAAGTAATCCAGATCACCGCCGCGACCCGCAATGGCTGCGGCTTTTGCGTCGCCGGCCACACTGCGCTGGCACGCAAAAAACTGGCCATGCCGGAACAGCTGATCGAGGCCTTGCGCGGTACCCAGGCCTTGAACGATCCCAAGCTGAATGCGCTGGCGCAGTTCACGCTGGCGGTAATCGACCAGAAAGGCCAGGTGGCGGACGCCACGCTGAGCGATTTCCTGGCCGCCGGCTACACCCAGGCGAATGCGCTCGAAGTGGTGCTGGGCGTGAGCCTCGCCACGCTGTGCAATTACGCCAACAACCTGGCGCAAACCCCAATCAATCCCGAGTTGCAGGCATTTGCCTGAACGGCATAAGCCAGGCATCCGTGCAGGGATGCTGGCGGGTGCTGCCGTCGCCATTTTCAATTGAACCGTTCCAACAGGAGTTGCTGTCATGAGTCAGTCCGAAGCCGCCGTTGCATTGCTGGAGGCGGTGGCCGCGCAGGTTCGCGCCGAGCTGGTGCCGCTGGTGAGCGCGATTGACCAGGACGGCGTATTCCCCGCCGACTATTTGCACAAGCTCGGCGCGCTCGGTGGCTTCGGCGCCAGCGTGCCGCGCGCCGAGGGCGGGCTCGGACTGACCCTGGCGCAGCAAATCGACGTTACGACACAGGTAGGCAGCGAGTGCGGTGCGACGGCATTCCTGGTCTGGTGCCAGTCGACTTGTGCCTGGTATTTGCAGCACGCGCCGAATTTGGCGGTGCGGGAGCGCTACCTGCGGGCGGTCGCCGACGGCCGGCTGTTGGCCGGTACCGGCATGTCGAATGCGGTCAAGCATCTGGCTGGTTTGGAAAAAATCCAGCTGCAGGCGCGTCGCGACGGCGACGACTACATCGTCAGCGGCAACCTGCCGTGGGTCTCGAATGTCGGCGTCGACCACCTGATGATTGTGGCGGCCGCGGTGGAAAATGGCGGCTTCGTGATGTTTGCGGTCGAGGGCGACGCGGCTGGCCTGCACCTGCATGCCTGCCCCGAATTTTCCGGACTGGAAGGCACGCGGACCCTGAATCTGCGCTTCAAGGAGGCGCGCATCGGCAGCGACCAGGTGCTGGCACATCCGCATCAGTTTGCCGCATACCTGGCGCGCATCAAGGCCGGCTTCGTGTTGGGCCAGACCGGGATGGGCTTCGGCGTGATCCAGGGTTCGCTGAAAATCATCCGCGAAAGCAATGTCACGCACGCCGCGGTCAATGCTTTCCTGGACGACCAGGGCGCCGAACTGGAAGCGGAACTGGCACAACTGAAGGCGCAAGCCGCCGTGCTGGCGCAGCAGGCGCAAAACGGCGCGGCGCCGGTCCTGGAGGCTTTGAAACTGCGCGCGCGCACTTCCGAGTTGACGCTGAGAGCCGCCAATGCGGCCGTGCTGCATGCCGGCGCCAAAGGCTACCTGATGCGGCATCCGGCCCAGCGGCGCTTGCGCGAAGCGGTGTTCGTTGCGATCGTCACGCCGGCGCTGAAGCATTTGCGCAAGGAAATCAGCGACCTCGAGCAGGCGGCGTCGGCGCCATTGCGCGCGGCGGCGGCGTAATGGCGGCACCGGTGCAATGGATGTGCGGCCCGTGCGGCTTTATCTATGACGAAGCGGTGGGCATGCCGGACGACGGGATTCCGCCGGGAACGCCATTTGCCGATATCCCGGATGACTGGGAATGCCCCGATTGCGGCGTCGGCAAGGCCGATTTCTTCCTGCTTCCGGACTGAGGGGGCCGCATGACGACTGCGACTGGCCCGGAGCGGCCGATTGTCTTGGACGCGCAGCAAATCGAGCTCAGCTACGGCCGTGGCAAGCAGCCGGCGAATACCGTGTTGCACGATTTTTCGCTGCAGCTGGCGGCCGGTGAAGTGGTCGCCGTGCTGGGCCCGAGCGGCGTCGGCAAGTCCTCGCTGCTGCGGGTGCTGGCCGGGCTGCAGGTTCCCGACAAGGGCAGCGTGCAGGTGAATGGAGAGCCCTTGCAGGGCCCGCATCCGCGCCTCGGTTTCGTGTTCCAGGATCCGAGCCTGCTGCCGTGGCTCACGCTGGAGGAAAACGTCGGCTTCGGCCTCGATTTCAAGCATCAGCCACAGATCAGCGTTGCCGAAAAAAAGGAGCGGGTACGGGCGGCCATCGCCGAGGTCGATCTGCAGCGCGCGGTGGCGCGCTACCCGGCCGAACTCTCGGGCGGCATGGCGCAACGCACCGCCTTGGCGCGCAGCCTGGCGCGGCAGCCGGAGATCCTGCTGCTGGACGAGCCGTTTTCCGCGCTGGATGAAATTACCCGCAGCGAGATGCAATCGCTGCTGCAGCAGATCACGTCGCGCCATAAGACCTCAGCGGTGCTGGTGACGCACGATATCGACGAAGCGCTGATTCTGGCGGATCGCATTTTGCTGATCGGCCGCTACCCGGGCCGCCTGATCGGCGAGTGGCATATCGACCTGCCGCATCCGCGCGACGAAGTGGCCGCCGAATTGACTGGAGTACGGGTCGAAATCGTGCAGGCATTGCGCGACGCCCGCCGTACAGCACCTAATCCTGCACACCATTTGAATGCCTGACACAGGCCGCAGAATAACGACAAGGAAAACCATGAAAAAAAAATCCACACTCGCAGCCCCGGCCGCCGACGGCCGCCGTCAATTCCTGATGCGTTCCACGGCGCTGGGGGCAATGGGTGCGCTACCGTTGTTGCAAACCGCCAGCCAGGCACTGGCGGCCGAGAACAACGAGCCGGTCAAGATCGGCTACCTGCCGATCACCGACGCGGCGCCGCTGCTGATCGCGCACGCCAACAAGACTTTCGAGGCACAAGGCTTGCAGGTCGAGAAACCGCGGCTGTTCCGTAGTTGGGCGCAGATCGTCGAAGCATTTCTGAGCGGCCAGGTGAACGTCGTGCACCTGCTGATGCCGATGACGATCTGGGCGCGTTATGGCAGCAAGGCGCGTGCCAAGGTGGTGGCATGGAACCATATGGAAGGATCGGCTCTGACGGTGCTGCCGGAAATCAACCGCTTGAGCGATCTCGGCGGCAAGACGGTGGCGATTCCGTTCTGGTACTCGATCCATAACGTGACGCTGCAGCATTTGCTGCGCGGCCAGGGCCTGGAAGCGATCAGCGAAGGCAATCCGGGACCGAAGCAGGTGAAGCTGGTGGTGATGTCGCCGGGCGACATGCTGCCGGCGCTGGGCACCAAGCAGATTGCCGGCTATACCGTGGCCGAGCCGTTCAACGCGCTGGCGGAAACGCTGAAGGTCGGCAAGATCTGGCGCTTTACCGGCGATATCTGGAAGGATCACGCCTGCTGCGTGGTGTTCATGCATGAGCGCGACCTCGAGCAGCGTCCGGAATGGGCGCAAAAAGTGGTCAACAGCATCGTCCAGGCGCAGCTCTGGATTCGCGATCACCGCGACGAAGCCGCGCGCCTGCTGGCCAAGGACAATCCTGCTCACTACACGCCGCACGCCTACGAGACGCTGGCCCAGGTGCTGGCCCCGCACGAGGAATTGACGCCCAAGTACAAGGGATCCGGCGCCGTGCTCCATGCCGAGTGGAATGAGAAGCGAATCGACTTCCAGCCGTATCCGTTCCCCAGCTATACCGAGGAACTGGTCAAGATGCTGAAGCAGACCACTGTGCTCGGCCGCAACGACTTCCTGCAGGCGCTCGATCCGGCCTTCGTCGCGCGTGATCTGGTGGATGACCGCTTCGTGAAAAAGGCCATTGCCGATGTCGGCGGGCTGAAGACATTTGGCTTGCCGACTTCGCTTACCCGGCGCGAAACGATTTCGACGAAATAGCGCGCACGGCGCTCGCATCAGGACCAGATCATGGAACGAATTCTCAGGTTTTCCCGCCACTCCCCGCGCAGCGCCCAGTTGGCGCTCAGCCTCGGCGGATTGGCGACCCTGGTCCTGCTGTGGGGCTTGGGCACGCACTGGCTGCAGCACAGCATTTCGCTGGCCCAGCTGTTGAGCCCGAAAGAAACCTTCGACAGCCTGCTTCAATTGCTGACGCAAAACCAGTTGACCATGCACACCGTGACCAGCATGAAGCGGGTGCTGGTCAGCCTGGCGCTGGCGCTGGTGCTGGGCGTTCCGATCGGGCTGGCGATCGGCACTTCGCGCGCGCTGGAAAACAGCACCAGCAGCGCCTTTCAATTCCTGCGCATGATTTCGCCGCTGTCCTGGATGCCGATCGCGGTCATGGTGTTCGGCATTGGCGATGGCCCGATCTATTTCCTGCTGACCTTTGCCGCCGTCTGGCCGATCATCCTGAACACCGCAGCCGGCGTGCGCCGGCTTGATCCAAAGTGGCTGATGCTGGCAAAAAGCCTGTCCGCCACGCGTCGTGAAATCCTGTTCAGGATTGTCCTGCCCGGCATTCTCAGCAATATCCTGACCGGCTTGCGGTTGGCGATCGGCATCGTCTGGATCGTGCTGGTGCCCTGCGAAATGCTGGGCGTTAGCTCTGGCCTGGGCTACTTCATCCTCGATACTCGCGACCGCCTGGCGTATTCGGAGCTGATGGCGGTGATCGTGCTGATCGGTGCGCTCGGCTTCATGCTGGACGGGCTGGCACAAAAACTGTATCAGCGCTGGACCCATAGCGCGCAGGGCGATTAAAAGCGGCAGGTCACGCGAATGAGCGCGGCCAACCGCGTTCAAGCACCGTTTTTCGCACGTTATAATCGGCCATCTCTGCCTTGACCTTCAGGATGACCGATGAAACTTGCCACACTCAGGGACGGCACCCGCGATGGCCAATTGGCCGTGGTGGCGCGTAATCTGAAAAGCGCCGTGCTGGCCGACGGCATTGCACCGACCCTGCAGCGGGCGCTGGATGACTGGAACTTCATCGCGCCGCAACTCGAACAGCTTTACACCGACTTGAATGACGAGCGCGTCCGGCACGCATTCGAGTTCGAGCCGAAGCGCTGCATGGCGCCGTTGCCGCGCGCATTCCAGTGGGCCGACGGCTCCGCCTATGTCAATCATGTCGAACTGGTGCGGCGCGCGCGCAACGCTGAAATGCCGGATTCGTTCTGGCACGATCCGCTGATGTACCAGGGCGGCTCGGACGATTTCCTCGGTCCCAATGACGACATCGTGCTCGCTTCGGCCGAATGGGGCATCGACTTCGAAGGCGAAGTGGCGGTGATCACCGGCGACGTGCCGATGCAGAGCACGCCGGAGACGGCAGCGCAACAGATCCGTCTGCTGATGCTGGTCAACGACGTTTCCCTGCGCAATCTGATTCCGGCTGAACTGGCCAAGGGCTTCGGCTTCCTGCAATCGAAGCCGGCCAGCGCCTTTTCGCCGGTGGCGGTGACGCCCGACGAACTGGGCAATGCCTGGCAGGACGGCAAGGTGCACCTGCCGCTGCGCGCCACCTGGAACGGCGTGCTGGTCGGCCAGCCGCACGCCGGCACCGACATGGTGTTCAGCTTTCCGCAGTTGGTGGCGCATCTGGCCAAGACGCGCAACGTGCGCGCCGGCTCGATCATCGGCTCCGGCACCGTCTCCAACAAGGATGCCAGCCGCGGCTACACCTGCATCGCGGAAAAACGCTGCCTGGAAACGATCGCCGATGGCGCCCCGAAAACGCCATTCATGCAGTTTGGCGACACCATCAAGCTGGACATGCTGGATGCGAACGGCAAGTCGATTTTCGGCGCCATCGATCAGACGGTGGTACAGCACACCACCCCTGGCAAGGGCCGCTGAGCGCGGCGCCATCCGGCTCCGTCGAGCTGTCTTGCTATCTTGTTTTTCATTTTTCACCTCGGAGAACCCATGCATCTTCCCCTCTTGCGCAGCCTTGCCGGCATCTCGCTGCTGACACTGGCCTGCGCCAGCTCGTCCGCTTTCGCCCAGACTCAGGATCGGCGTCAATATCTCCACCACCGGACCGGCCGCCGCGATTGGCGCTCCCACCAAGAATGCGATGCTGCTGTGGCCGAAGGAAATCGCCGGCCAGAAGGTCGAATACGTGTTCCTGGACGACGGCTCGGACTCCACCAACGCGGTGCGCAACACGCGCAAGCTGACTGCCGAACAAAAAGTCGATGTGATCGTCGGCCCGAATACCACGCCGAACGCGCTGGCCATGCTGGACGTGGTGGCCGAAGCGCAGACGCCGATGATCACGCTGGCGGCTTCCTCCTCCATTGTCGAGCCGGTTGACGCCAAGCGCGCCTGGGCCTTCAAGATGCCGCAGAACGACTCGCACATGGCGACCATCCTGACCCAGCACATGGCCGACAATGGCATCAAGACCGTGGCCTTCATCGGCTTTGCGGATGCCTATGGCGAAGGCTGGTGGCGCGAATTTTCGAAGCTGGCAGAACTGCGCAAGATCAAGGTGGTGGCCAGCGAGCGCTATGCCCGCACCGACACCAGTGTCACTGGCCCGATCCTGAAAATCATGTCAGCCGGGCCGGATGCGGTGCTGATTGCCGGCTCCGCCACGCCGGCGGTGCTGCCGCAAAAAACCCTGGTCGAACGCGGCTACAAGGGCCGCATCTACCAGACGCACGGCATCGGCACGCTGGAATTCCTGAAGGTCGGCGGCAAGGACGTCGAAGGCACCTTCTTCCCGACCGGCCCGGCGGTGGTCGCCAAACAGCTGCCCGCGACCAACCCGGTGAAGAAGACGGCGCTCGCCTTTACCAACCGCTACGAAGCCGAATACGGCAAGGATACGATGACGCAATTCGCCGCCGACGCCTGGGGCGCGTACCTGCTGATTGCGCATGCCGTGCCGCAGGCGCTGAAGACGGCGCAGCCCGGCACAGTCCAGTTCCGCAACGCGCTGCGCACCGCGCTGGAAAACACCAAGGAACTGACGGTGCCGCAGGGCGTGATCAACATGAACCCGAAAGACCACGTCGGCCTCGACCAGCGCTCGCGCGTGATGGGGCAGATTCGCGACAACAAGTTTACCTATGCATATGGCGGGTGAGCGGCCGGAACGATTATCACCAATGCCAGGGCAGGGTACTCGAATCACAATTTCGGAATCGCATTCGATGTCGGCGTGTTTGAAGGAAACCAGTATCTCGGCGCGTCACCGAAGTACAAGGCCATCGGCGCACTCGGCATGGATCTTGGGCTGGAGTGGGGCGGCAATTGGAAGACCATTGTTGATGAGCCTCATTTTCAGCTTCGGCCGACTTGGGCGACTGCGACCGGCATGAGCGAAAAAGAGATGCTGGCCGAACTCAGAAATCGCGTTGCCGACGGCAGGCCAGTGTACGCGTAGGCAGCCGGAACCACGCTGCGCGTCTGCGGAGGAATGGCAGCCATTTGGCCCCGCGTATGGGAGTTAGGGGCGAGCCCATTTCAACCTCGGCTGCTGCTGATCGCGCCCAAAGCGGGAATGCCCGCTTTGAGACTTGGATTCAACCGGTGGATGGCACTGACTTGATCAAATCGTGATTCGTGCGAGCGTCAATTGGAATTGCAGCCGATTGAGTTCGGAATCGATCATGGTTTTGATCGGAGTGCCTAATCTGTTGCAACCGGTAACAAAATATCGCGCGATATGCGGTAAGCGGCGCATGCGGCGCTCGGTAAGATGGCGGCATGAAGAAAAAGCTTTTGGTACTTGTTCTGGTTCTTGCCACACCCGCCTACGCCACACCCTCCACGCTCTTTGATCAACTCGCTCCGCTGCTCCAGAGGCACACGGGAAAAACCCCGGCTGCTGCCAAAGGAACAGGCACAAGGACTGAATTTCGGACCTGTCCGCAATTTTTTGTCGGCGGCGTGTCGCCTCGGATTCCGAATGGACAGCGGCTGGCGCTCCGTGCCCTGTGCTACGACGCGTTTGCGGTGCTGCATTCCGGCGTGACCAAAACCCCCGTATTCGTCGCCGAACGTTTAAACAAAAAACAGCTCGACGCCGCCCGCGATGAAAAACGGACCAATCGCTTTTTTGCCGATGCGCGACTGCCCATCGCAGAACGAGCGCAACTGGAAGACTATCGAGGCAGCGGGTTTGACCGCGGACATATGGCGCCGGCGGCGAATATGCCCACGGCGCAGGCGATGGCCCAAAGCTTTTCGCTGGCGAACATGGTGCCGCAGGCGCCGGTCAACAACCAGCGCACCTGGGCCGGCATTGAAAAGGCCACGCGCAAATATGTGATGCGCGCGCAAGGCGACGTCTATGTGCTCACCGGTCCGGTGTTCGAACCTCACGCCAACGTGATCGGCCCGAACCAGGTGCACGTCCCCAGCTACCTCTACAAGCTGGTCTATGATGCGACCACCAATCGCGCCTGGGCGCACTGGATCGCCAACACGAACCAGGCGCATGCCGGTCGGCCGATTTCGTATGACGCATTGGTCCGGCGCACAGGGATCGAGTTTCTGTCCGGTATTCAACCTAAAGACTGATTGCAAACAGCCGCAGGAAGCAGCAATTTGCCGGGTGCGTGGATAACCCAATTATCCACCGCCGCCTCGCAATATTTGCCTCTGCCTAGCCATATGCGCTCATAACCTTCGGAAGCATCGAACCATGGCTACGATTCGCACACCGGACCTCTCGGCGCGTCCGTTCAGCCTCGCCGTCGAGCGGATCTTCCCGGTGTCCGCGCCCGTGCTTTACGAGGCCTGGACCAGCCGCTTCGACCTCTGGTTCGCTGCGCCCGGATCGGTCCTCATGCGGGCCGAGGTGAATGCTCCCTTCTTCTTCGAAACCGAGTACCGGCAACAGGCCGAAGGGGCGGCCGAGCGCCATCCGCACTATGGGCGTTTTCTGCAGTTGCTTGCGGATCGGCTGATCCAGTTCACCTGGGTCACGGGCGCGGGCGGCACCGAAGGCGCGGAGACGGTAGTCACGGTCGAATTAACGCCGGCGGAGGAGGGCACGCATCTCCGGCTGACCCACGCGGGCTTTGCCAGCGAGGCCGCGCGCGACGCTCATCGAGGCGCGTGGCCGATGATCCTCGAACATCTCGAGAAGCAGCTGGCCCCGCACAAGGGTGCCTGATTTCGTAGGCGGATAGCGAGTCACCCTTGCACGTTCCTGCCTCGATACCGGCGAAGGCGGAATGGGTGCGACGCTGATATTCGAAACCGCCCCAACCGTCGGATTCCAATACAGGCCTAGGAGTATGTTGCAAATTCTGCCATATACCGCCCGGTATGCGGCGGTATATTGGGGAGTATATGGATTTTTGCCGTTTTCTTATGCCGCCAGCCGCGCTGTGTTGCGGCATCCCTCCAGCAGGTACGTCAGTCCAATCACCAGCACCAGCTCGCCTTCGGCCGATCGCGCGGTGCCGTTGATGCCGGTCACCGAGAGGGCGGTCAATGGCTTGATCACCAGGTCGGCCGTGCTGTCCACCGCTTCCACCGCCAGGATGTAGGGCTGTGGCGCCATGATCACGATGCCGACCTGTTCGGCGCCGGGCGTATAACCGAGCGCGGCAGCCAGCGAACGGACCGGCAGCGGCCGCCCCTGGTCGCGCAACACCGGCGCGCCGCCGACCTCGTCGAAGCTTTCCGGCAATTCCACCACGCGCTGCACCACCGCCATTGGCATCGCCAGTATCGCGCCGGCGGTGCGTACCAACAGGGTCGGCACGATCGAGAGTTCGATCGGCAGCCGGATCGAGAAGCGGGTGCCGCGGCCCAGCGCCGAGTCGATGCGGATCGAGCCGCGATGCCTTTCCACTGCGGTGCGCACCACGTCCATGCCGACCCCGCGCCCGGAGACGCTGGAGGCGACCTGCTTGGTCGAAAAGCCGGGTAGAAATACCAGATGCAGCGCTTCTTCCTCGGTCGGCGCACCGCCCTCGCCGAGCAAGCCCTTGGCGATCGCCTTTTTTCGCAATTCGTTCGGGTCCATGCCCTTGCCGTCGTCGCTCACTTCGATCATCACGCTGCTGCCTTCCTGCCAGGCCTTGAGCGTGATCGCGGCCTTGGCCGGCTTGCCGGCCGCCAGCCGTACCTCGGCATCTTCGATCGCGTGGTCGAGCGAATTGCGCAGCATGTGCACCAGCGGGTCGTACAGGCTGTCGACCACGACCCGGTCGACTTCGGTTTCCGCGCCTTCGATGACCAGCTCGACATCCTTGCCAAGGTCCTTGGCCAGTTCGCGCACCAGGCGCGGGAATTTCTGGAACAGCCGGCCGACCGGCTGCATGCGGGTCGAGAGCGTGGCGCGCTGCAGTTCGGTCGAATAGCGCGCGGCGCGATTCAGGGTTTCCGCCAGCGCCGTCATCAACTCGGTGGCGGCATCCTCGAACTTGAATTGCGCCAGTTTTTCCAGCAGCACGCTGGCCTGGTTGGCGGCCTGCACCGATTCGCCGGCGACTTCCAGCAAGGCATCCAGCTTGATGGCATCGATCCGGATGCTGTCTTCCTTCAGAACCGCGCCGCCGCGCGCGGTTCCGGCTGGCGGCGCTCGATGCCGTCCCAGCCGCTGGCGGCTGCGCCCGCTTCCGGCGCGGTTGCCGCGCCGCCGGTTGCCGCCGGCTCATTCTCGATGCCGGTGACCGCATGGTACAGCGCCGCCCAGTCGGGGCCGGCTGCGGTGGCCGCATCGTTACTGACCGGGGCTGCGGCGGCTGGTGCGGCAGTCGGTGCCGAGCCGCCTTCGATCGCCTGCCTCAGGATTGCTTCGAGCGAACTCGGCATGGCGGACAACTGTTCGGGTTGGGCGCCATTGGCCAGATCGGTCAGTTGGTCGGCGACAAAGCCGCTGGCTTGCAGCGCCGCTTCGATCGCGATGCCGGTCACCGGCGCCTTGCCGGTGCGCAGCGCATCAAACAGGTTTTCGGTCAGGTGACAGGCGGAAACCATGGCGGACAGGCTCATGAAGCCAGCGCCGCCCTTGATGGTGTGAAACGAGCGGAACACGGCGTTGAGCGTTTCCATGTTGTCCGGCTGCCGTTCCAGCGCCAGCAGGTGTTCTTCGACGTTGGTGGCCAGCTCGAGTGCTTCGACCACAAAATCCTTGAGCATGTCTTCCATCAGAAGCCCAGGCTGTCGAGCAAACTATCAACCCCATCCTGTTCCATGGCGGCACCTGGCGCGGACGGTCCTTGCATCAATTCAGCCGGTTGCGCCGCCGCTTCGGCCTGCGCGGCCAACAGTTCGGGTGGTGCGTTGTCGCGCAGCAGTTGCGCCAGTTCGCGCTCGGCGGTATGGGTGATGGTCACAATTTTCTTGATCAGCTGGCCGGTGATGTCCTGGAAATCCTGCGCCATCATGATCTCCAGCAAGCGTGCCTTCGAGGCTTCGGCGGCATGGTTCACGGTACTGGCGAAGTCACGCGAGTCGCCGGCCAGTTGCTTGAATTCCTCGATGCTGAGATTGCCCGCATACAGCGCTTCCCAGCGGCCGCCGATATCCCTCGATTGTTTGGCCAGCGCGTCCTGCAGCGGTATGCCTTCGTCGATCACGTTCAGCACCTTGTTGGCGGCCTGCTCGGTCAGCGTTGCCACATATTCCAGGCGGCCCTTGGCATCGGTGATTTGCGAGGCGACCTCGGACAGCGAGCGGTCATAGCCGAGTTCGCGCAGCGAATCGTGCAGCAGGCGCACGATGGCACCCAGGCGCTCGTACATCGGTTTGTCGGCTGGATTTTCCTGTTCGTCGGCTTCGCCAGAGGCGCTTGCGGCGGCCTCGGTCTCCGCTGCCTCGCTGGCAATTGCGGCAGCGGGTGCGGCATCGGCTGCAACATCGGCGGCCGGCGGGCTGACCGCGCTGCCACTGTGCTGCGCCGATATTTCCTCGAATAGTGCATCCAGATCAACAGCGTCATCCATAGTCAAAGCGTCTCCATTGTTTCAACGAGCGGGACCGGCATGGCGCCGGAAAATCGGGGTCCAAATGAGCGCCGGCGACATCGGCCGCCGGCGTGGTGGAGTGGGCGGTGCGCGTGCGCGCACCAAAGCTTGTTCGGCTCATCTCAGTATATCGGCAGCGTCGCATCAATCTGTAGTGTTCTCAAGCTGGCCCCACTGTACCGGACGCCTGTTGCGCATGGCCCGGCACCCGTGACAAAAAATCCAGGGTGGCATCGAACAACTGATCGCCTTCGCTGGCAAACGCATCGCAAATCGTCAGGTGATTGGCGGCGGGCAGGGCGATGTCGGCTCGATGGCCGGCGCTCCAGGCGTGCCCGATCAGCGCATTCTGGCGCTTGAATTCGTCCGATTCGAGGCCGCCGACGGCACTGATGAAAGGCGTGGCCGGTGGCGTCAGGCTGGCTGGCGATAGTTGTGCGGCGCGCTGTGGCGTCAACTGCAAATCCTGATTGACGAACGGCGCCTGGATCAATGGCCGCAAATCGTACAGGCCGGACAGCAAGATCCCGGCCTGCAGCAAATCGGGCGGCAAGTCGGCGCCGATGTGCGGCCAGGCGGTAGCCAGCAGCATCGCCGCCAGATGCGCGCCGGCTGAATGCCCGGCGATGAAGATGCGCGCCGGGTCGAAATCGTAGTGTTCGGCATGCCGATACAGCCAGGCCAGTGCCTGTTGCTGCTGGCCGACGATTTCCTCGATGCTGGCCGCGGGCGCCAGCGTGTAGTTGGTCAGTGCGACATTGAAGCCAGCGCGTGTGTAAGCCGGAGCAATGAAGGAAAAATCGGACTTGTCGAGCGAGCGCCACCAGCCGCCGTGGATGAAAACCAGCAACGGCGCGTCGCTGCGACTGGCCGGGAAAAAATCCAGCCGCTCGCCGGACGCGTCGCCATACGCCAGGTCGAGCAGGGCCGCGCTGCTGCGCCGCACCCGTGCCGATTCGTGCACCCAGCGGGTAAACACGTAAGGATGGTCCGGGATCGCGGCGCGCGCGTTGTACTGCTGGCTATAGTATTCGCTCTGGTTTTCCATGTCGGCACGGTGGAATAGTTGCGATAGTTTAATAGTTTGTGCCAGCTTGCGCACTGCCGGCGCGGTTTGACTTGGATGCCCGCGGACGCATACACTGTCAGGGTTTTGGTGCCCGCCGGCATGTCCATGCCGGCAGTTAAACGGGAAACACGGCGCTTCGAAAAGGATGTTGAAGCCTGCGTGTGCTGCCCCCGCAACGGTAAGCAAGCGTCGCCCCGGCGACCGGCCGTCTCTCAATACCACTGTGCGCATTTGTAATTTTGCATGGGAAGGTCAGACGGTCCGACTTGTGAGCCCGGATACCGGCCAGAACAGGTGGAAGTGCTGCGAACGGGGAGTTTTGCAAACATGGCCATGCTGGCGCGAGCGCCGCGCATGCGCACATCGCTGTGTTGAATTCCGTTTGGGCCTTCTGTTGAATCTGGTTTGCGGGGACGCAAGCCGGATGTTCCCAATCGAAAACACATCATGATTTTTTCAGTATTTCTGCATGGCGCCGACGCCCGGCCGTCGCTTGCGCTCGTTTCCGCTTTGTCCTTGCTTGCTGGCGATGTGCTGGCACAGACGCCAGCGTGTGCCGACAGCACCTTGGCGCCGCTGGTGGTGACCGCCGCGCGCGTGACGCAGTTGCAAACCGATGCGCTACCTCATACCACGGTGCTAACCGAACAGGACATCCGCGATTCGCAGGCAGTCGATTTGCCGTCGCTACTAAAACGCGAGGCGGGCATCCAATTCACACAAAGCGGCGGCGTCGGCTTGGCGAGCGGCTTGTTCGTGCGCGGTGCCGAGACGCGGCAAACCCTGATTTTGCTGGATGGGGTTCCGCTCACCAAACAGGACACCACGGGCACGGTCAGCATTGAGCATCTGATGCTGGATCAAATCGACCGGATCGAGATCGTACGCGGCAATGTGTCGAGCATTTATGGCTCGGGTGCGGTGGGCGGCGTGATTCAGATATTTACCAAGCGTGGCGACGGTCCAGCGCGCCCGAACGTCAGCGCCGAGGTCGGTTCGCGCAATACCAGGCGTCTGTCGGCCGGCATCAGCGGTTCGTCTGGCGCCACGCGCTATTCGCTAGCCGCGTCGGATTTCAAGACGGACGGTATTTCCGCTCTCAACCCGGTTCAGGTTCCCACCGCCAATCCGGACCAGGACGGCTATCACAACACCAGTGTTAGCGGGGCGCTATCCCACGAATGGACAACAGGTCATGAATTGGGTTTGCGCTTTTCGTCCTCCGACGGAAGGTACGATTTTGACAGCGGCTTCGATACTCCGACAGCGATCCATACCGGCCAGACGCGGGTCGAATCGCTGACCCTGTTCTCGCAAAACCGTTTCAACGCCAATTGGCTCTCGCGCGTATCGTTTTCCGAAGCGCGAGACAAGAGCACCACGATGGTTAGCGCAGCAGGGGTTACTGACAGCAGATTCCTCAGCAAAACCCGTCTGCTGCAATGGGACAACCAGATCACGCTGTCCCCATCCTGGAGCGCAACAATCGGCGTCGAGTGGCAGCGGCAGGGATTCGACAGCGATGATGGTTATGGTACCGAGTATGGAAAAGACCGAACCGCCAACAGCGTCTATGGCGGCGTGCAAGGGAAGATGGGTGCACATCAGTGGCAATTGAACGTGCGGCATGACAAGGTCGAGAGTGTCGACTCGGTGACCACCGGTTTTTTCGGCTATGGTTATTCGCTCTCGCAGGCCTGGAAGCTGATTGCCAACGCCTCGACCGGCTTCTCTGCGCCATCGGTCGGCTACTTGTACGACCCATGGTCGGGTAATCCGACACTGAAGCCGGAGCATGTGCGTTCGGCGGAACTGGGTTTGCAGTACGGGCTGGGGAACACGCTGGTGCGCGCCACACTGTTTCAGACCCGTACCAAGGATCAGTTTGTGTATGTATCGGACCCGGTCACGTTCATGGGCCGCTTCGAAAACGTCGCCAAAACCAGTAATCGCGGCTTGGAAATCAGCGCAAGCAGTAAATGGCTGGAGACCGATCTGCGCGCCAGCCTCACCGTACAAGAGCCGCGCGACGAGTCAACGGATTCCATCTTGATACGGCGTGCACGTACGCTGGCATCCTTGTCCGCGAACCGAAGCTTCGGCCCGCTGCAGATCGGCGGCGATCTGCTGTACACCGGCAACCGTTACGAAGGCGCGCGCAAGCTGGACGCCTATTGGCTCGCCAACCTGACTGCTAAGTACCCGCTGGGCAAGGGTGTATCGTTGCTGGGTCGAATCGAGAACGCATTCAACAGCGATTATCAAACCGCCTATGGTTATAACCAGGCGCCACGCGGCATCTTTGTCGGCGTGAGCTGGCAGCCATAGTTGGTTCGTGTCAGGGAGCCAGTTCCAGCATGACCAAGCAGCGCCACATTTCCATTTTGCTCGCTTTGATCGTGCTGGCGATCCTGGCGCTGACGGCGGCAGTCGTTTGCGGCAGCAGCGGCTGCCGCTTTTTTTCGCCGCTGGATGAAGTGGTCTGGGCGCTGCGCCTGCCGCGCGCGCTGGCCGCGTTCGCCGTCGGCGGCCTGCTGGCGCTGGCCGGAGCGCTGATGCAGGTGCTGCTGCGCAATCCGCTGGCTGATCCGTACGTGCTCGGCCTGTCTGGCGGTGCCGCCGCCGGTGCGCTGGTCGCGATGCTGGCGGCCGGCTATTTCGGCTTCGCGCGCGATGGCGCCGCCGGCGTCGGTGCGGCGCTTGGCGCTGGCGGTGGCGCTGGCGCTGCTGTTCGGGCTGGTGCGGCAATCGATGCGGCAGTTGTCCGTGGTGCGATTTGCGGCCGGCCATCGCTTGATCCTGACTGGCGTCATGATCGCCGCCGGCTTCGGCGCGTTGATCACCTTGATGCTGACCCTGGCGCCGGATGCGCAATTGCGCGGCATGGTGTTCTGGCTGATGGGCGACCTGGAAGACAGCCGTTTTGTTGGCCCGGCGTGGATTGTGCTGATGTTGGCCGCCGCCTGGGCGCTGCGCAACGCCGGTCAACTGAATCTACTGGGGCGCGGCGAAGGCTTTGCCCAATTGCTGGGCGTGCCGGTGGTGCGGCTGCGCATTGCCACGCTGTGCGTAGCGTCGCTGGCGACGGCGGCGGCGGTCACGGTGGCCGGCACTATCGGCTTCATCGGACTGGTGGTGCCGCATGCAGTCCGGCTGGCGATCGGCAACGATCAGCGCATCCTGTTGCCGGCCTCGATGCTGGCCGGCGGCGCGTTGCTGACGCTGGCCGATCTGGCGGCGCGCACCGTGGTGGCGCCGACCCAGTTGCCAGTCGGCGTGATTACCGCGCTGATCGGCGTGCCGGTATTTCTGTGGTTGATGGCGCGGAGCCGGACATGAGCGCGCCGTTACTGGCGGTGCAGGCACTGCGCGTCGCAGCGGGCGGCAAGCTATTGTGCAGCGACCTCGACTGGCAGCCGGCGCGCGGTGAATTCTGGTGCGTGCTAGGCAAGAATGGCGCCGGCAAGAGCACGCTGCTGCATACGCTGGCCGGTTTGCTGCAGCCGGCTGCCGGCAACATTCTTCTGGATGGCGAGCCGCTTGCCACACGGCGCCCGCAATGGCTGGCACAGCGGCGCGGCTTGCTGGAACAGCAGCAGTTCGACGCCTTTTCCAGCAGCGTGCTGGACACGGTGCTCGCCGGCCGCTATCCGTACCAGTTCGGTGGCGCCTGGGAAAGCGCGGACGATCGGCGGCGGGCGGTGCAGGCGCTGGCGGCAGTCGGCTTGGCAAAATACGCTGACAAGGATGTCTGTACCTTGTCCGGCGGCGAGCGGCAGCGGGTGGCGCTGGCGACCTTGCTGGCGCAAGACCCGGAGTTGTTGTTACTGGACGAGCCGACCGCGCATCAGGATGCCGCGGCGCAGATCATGGTGATGCAACTGGCGCGCGACCTGACCGCGCAGGACGGCAAACAGAAAACCGTGATCGCCGCCTGCCATGATCTCAACCTGGCGGCGCGTTTTGCCACCCATGCGCTGATCCTGGGCGACGGCCAGCATTGGCTGGGTACGGTCGCCGAGGTGCTGACCACGCCGATCTTGCAGCAGGCATTCGGCTGCGGTTTTCGCATCATCGACAGCGCGCATGGGCGTTTGTTTGTGCCGATTCCCGCCTGATCTGCTTGCACAGCAAGAAATCCCCAGGCCGCACGTCCTGCAGTCCATTCTCGCTTGTTCAAGCGTCGGCAGGTGCTGTACTCACCGTTTGATATGATGCCGGCCGCGAATGAGGTAGACCAATTTTGATGATGCGATCAGCACACGGCAGTACGGCGTGCTGATGCGACATGCTGTACACCCATCACATGTTGGATAAAACGATCAGGCCAACTCAGGGCTGGCGTATATGAAAAACAATATCTAAAAAGAGATCGACACAATGAAGCTGAATGTAAGCGGAGTGGAACTGCGTGCTTTTCGTCTACTGATTTTCTTTGCAGGCGCGCTGCTCCTGGCCGGCTGTGGGAAGGGTATCGATGCCCGATTATCGGTCAACGACGAGCGCTCCTATCGGGAGTCGCTGAACAAAGCCTGGGAAGTGATGACTGACGAGCAGAAAAACGCCTTCAATTGGGCGGTCAGCAACCTTTCGCTCGATGAGTTCTTCCGCCGTTACCCCAAATCGACTCCGCGCGACGTGATCTCCAGTGAAGCCGATGCCTACATCAAGCTGAAGACCGAAGCGCTGGCCAAGGTCACGGCGGAGTATGCTCGCGACGCGGCAAAGCTCGCGGAACAGGAACGCGTGACCAAGAACACACTCGATGAACTGGCCAAAATCACGGTGCGCTCTGCCGTCATGGGGAAAGACAGTTTTTTTCGTAGCGTCAGACTGACTTTCGTTACCGACAATGGCAGCCGGTACGGTGTTTCCAACGCCGACTGGGACGCATGGCTTTTCCTGGACAATAACGAGAAACCGTCTGCTTCTTGCAGGATCAGCGCCTATTACAAAACTGATGGGGGCCTGGATTCCGGGAAATCAAAGAGCTATTCGACGTCCAGACTGGGTTTCGATTGCCGCGACTGGGACACCATTGAAATTCAGCGCGCCAAGTTACGGAACGTCGTCATGGAACTGGTGCCAGAAAGTGTCCAGGATTTTGGGGAGCGCAAAATCCTGCCCCAGTTCGAGGTGAGCCGAGCCTCCTACGAAACTGCCATGAAGGACTTAAAAGCAGAGATTCAGGCGGCAGAAAATTATAAGGCGGTGCTCAAGTAAGGCAGCAATGCAGTGGCATCGGATGTGATCAGGAGCCAAGCACGGTTTTATAGCTTTGGCAGCAATCTTGATCTATTCGCTGTGGTTCATCCTTTGCGTCACGGCGCGCTGATCCTGCTTGCGCACAATTCGCGTTTCGGAATTTGGTGTATACCTGACACACCGCCATACTTCCGTAGAGGGACGCCATGCCTACTCAATTCGAAAAAGCAACCCGCTTTCGCGAGCTGCATCAGCAGGATCACGCCTTCATCATTCCCAACCCGTGGGACATCGGCACCGCGCGCCTGCTGGCGGCGCTGGGCTTCGAGGCGCTGGCCAGCACCAGTGCCGGCTATGCGTTTTCGCTCGGCCAGTCCGACAACGCGATCGGTCGCGAGCAGACCCTTTCCCACGTCGCCGAGCTGGTTGCAGCGACCGATCTGCCGGTCAGCGCCGATCTGGAAAACGGCTTTGGCGATGCGCCGGAAGCCGCCGCCGAAACGATCCGTCTGGCTGCCGCTACCGGCCTGGTTGGCGGCTCGATCGAAGACGCGAGCGGCCGCGTCGAGCAGCCGATTTATCCATTTGAACTGGCGGTCGAACGGGTGCGGGCAGCGGTCGAAGCAGTAAAGGCATTACCATTCCCGTTCACCCTGACCGCCCGCGCCGAAAATTTCCTGCATGGCCGCGCCGACCTGGCCGACACCATCCGGCGCCTGCAGGCCTATCAGGAGGCCGGGGCCGATGTGCTGTACGCGCCGGGTTTGCGCAGCGAGGCCGACATCGCTGCGGTGGTGAGTGCGGTCGACCGGCCAGTGAATGTGCTGATGGGATTGCCGGGGCTGACTCTGGCCCGCTTGTCGGCCATCGGCGTCAAGCGCGTCAGTACCGGCAGCGCGTTGTCGCGCGCCGCGTTGGGCGCGTTTTTGCGCGCCGCGCGCGAAATGCGCGAACACGGCACCTTCACCTTCGCCGATCAGGCAGTCAGTTACGGCGAAATCAATGCCCGGTTCCAGCCCTGAGATGAGGCAAGCCGTCACAGGCTGCCAGCAGTTGGCACAGCGTTGCCGATCCGGGCGCCATGCGGCCATGCGACTTGTGCTAGTTGTGGGCGCCCAGTGCGCTGCTGCAGATGGATTTAGGCTCTTGCCGACGAAAAAACTCTGACGCCTGGTGTTCACTCCGGCGTCGTTCACCAAAGTTAATCATTTCAACAGATCACTACGGCAGAGTCATAATATAGATGGTATATGAAAAAATATAAGTATTTATATGTGAAATTAGACATCTACATAGGGAGTATATGAACGGGAGTCCTTGTTCCGTGGTTGCAATAGCGTCGTTGACCCATAACACGATGTCGCGCCTGTACATTCTTCCTCTTCACCAGCTTGTCGATGCTGGCGTTTGCCGGCAATTCACTGCTGTGCCGGCTGGCGTTGCGCCTGACCGACATCGACGCCGCCAGCTTTTCATCGATCCGCATTTGCAGTGGCGCGCTGGTGCTGTGGCTGATCGTCCGTGCCCGCTCGGAAAGCATCGCGGATGCCGGCAATTGGTACTCCGGGTTCGCGCTGTTCGCTTACGTCGCGGCCTTGTCGTTTGCGTATGTCAGCCTGCCGCTTGCTTCCGGGGCGCTACTGCTGTTCGGCTCGGTGCAGGCGACGATGATCGGCTACGGCCTGTGGCAAGGTGAAAAGCTGAGTGGCCGGCAAATCATCGGCCTGCTGATCGCGCTCTTTGGCGTGGTCGGATTGTTGCTGCCGGGGCTGTCGCCGCCGCCGCTGAATGGTTCGCTGCTGATGGCGGTGGCCGGCATCGCGTGGGGCGTGTATTCGCTGCGCGCCAAGGGGGCGACTGCATCCGGTGCGCGTCACGGCCGGCAATTTTGCGCGTGCAGCGCCGTTCGTGATTGCGCTCAATCTGGTTATGCTGCCGGCAGTCGCGCTGGACCGGGCGGGGGTTCTGTACGGCCTTGCCTCCGGCGCGCTGGCCTCGGCGGGCGGCTATGTGTTCTGGTACGCGGTGCTGCGCCAACTGAGCGCCACCCACGCGGCGACGGTGCAATTGAGCGTGCCGGTACTGGCAGCCATCGGCGGCATTATTTTCCTCGGCGAAGCGGTAACGCTGCATCTGTTCATCACGTCGGCAGCGATTCTGGGCGGTATCGCATTGGTCACGACAGGGCCGCGGCAGGCACGGTAAGCGCGGCAACGCGGCGCAATCGGTCTCGCCATCCAGGTCGTTCCGGCGTAGAAGGTCAAGGTGCAGCGGGCGTCACACGCCAGATGACGTTGCCGACATCGTCGGCTACCAGCAAGGCGCCGGCCTGATCCACGGCGACTCCGACCGGGCGCCCGTAGGCATTGCCGTCCGGGCTCAGGAATCCGGTCAGGATATCGTGCGGCTGGCCGCTTGGACGGCCTGCGGCGAAGGGCACGAAGATGACCTTGTAGCCGCTGCGGGGATTGCGGTTCCAGGAACCGTGCTGGCCGACGAAGGCGCCGCCGGCATACTGCTTCGGCAACAGGTTTTTGTCATAGATCGCCAGCCCGAGCGAGGCGGTATGCGCGCCCAGCGCGTAATCGGGAACGATGGCGCGCGCCACCAGGTCGGGCCGCGGCGGCTTGACGCGGCTATCGACGTGCTGGCCATAGTAGCTATACGGCCAGCCGTAAAAGCCACCATCCTGCACTGCCGTCATGTAATCCGGCACCAGGTCGCTGCCGAGTTCGTCGCGCTCGTTGACGGCCGTCCACAAGGCGCCGGTTTTCGGTTCCCATGCCAGGCCGTTCGGGTTGCGCAGGCCGGCGGCGAACAGGCGGCTGTGGCCGCTGGCACGATCGACCTCGAGAATGGCGGCGCGATTGGTTTCGTTTTCGATGCCGTTTTCGCCCACGTTGCTGTTCGAGCCGACCGTCACGTACAAATGCGCGCCATCAGCACTGGCAATCAGGTTTTTGGTCCAATGGTGGTTGATCGAGCCAGCCGGCAGATCGACCAGCTTGACGCCAGGTGCGCTGATCTCGGTCTGGCCTTCCTGATAGGGAAACCGCAGGATGGCATCGGTGTCGGCAACATAAAAATCGTTGCCGACCAAAGCCATGCCAAACGGCGAATTCAGTCCCTTCAGAAACACAAAGCGCTGCTTGGCGGCGCCGTTGCCATCGACGCCGCGCAGCAAGGTAATTCGGTTCGCCGACGATGGTGCCGCACCCGCTCGTTTCATGACGTGCTTCATCACGAAGCCCTTGATGCCCTTGCTGTCGTCGGGCTTGGGCGGGGCATTGGTTTCCGCCACCAGCACGTCGCCATTGGGCAGCGTATAGATCCAGCGTGGGTGGTTGAGGCCGCTGGCGTAGGCGCTGACCGCCAGCCCGGCGGCGGCGGTTGGCTTGGCGCCAGCCGGCCAGCCTTTGGCCGGCGCAATGTTCACCGTCGGAACCAGCGTCGGATTCGGAGCCGGCAGGGTGGGGTTCGGGCCGATTCCCGCTTCAACCGGCAAGGTCGCCATTTCCGCGCAGGCCGATAAATTGACCAGCATCGCACTAGAGAAGATGAGAAGCACTGTACGCATGGAATTCTTTCTGTCGCAACAGCGAGGCATGCAAACTGTGGTGGCCAACCACGATCTCGGAACTGAAAAACAATAGCAGAACGCGCGGGATCCGACATGCCAATGACAGCACGATGATCGGCGGTAACAGCGTTCCATGGCTGCCATCACCGGAGGGCGCTTCCAAGCTTTCACATGCCACCCGGCACCGGCAATTTTGCATCATCAACGCCAAGCCATTGTTGCATCAGGAGAGACGACTGCAAGCGCATTCACTGTCACCTTGGCCCCTTATCGAAGCCGGATTTGAGCAATCGCAGAAGCGGTGCATAGGCCTGCCCTCGGCAGCCGCAAGGTGCGCGCATATTTGCGTCGCATTCGTGCGTCACGTCAAACTGCCGTCATATTGGATTGCTACTATTTGCCGTGTTCGTGCGAGTCCCTTTAGCTGCGTTGAAAGCGCTACCACCGGAGCCGGCGGTAGAGAAATATACCGGCACCAGTTTTATCATCCCACCCGGTTTTCGTACCGTGGGAAGAAACGAAAAACCAACAGGAGATTGCCATGAAACAGCTACTCGCTCTTGCCGCATGCGCAGCTTTTCTTCTTTTCAATTCGGCTTTCGCCCAAGCCCCGGCGCAGCAAGCGGCGCCCTCTGCCCAGCAATCGAAAATGACTCAATGCAACGCGGACGCGGCTGGCATGAAAGGCGACGAACGCAAATCGTTCATGAAAAACTGCCTGTCCGCGAAACCGGCCGCTACAGGCAATTCGCAGCAGAGCAAAATGACCCAATGCAACAAGGATGCGGCTGGCATGAAAGGCGACGAACGCAAGAAATTCATGAGCGAGTGCCTCAAAAAATAAGAATCACCAAAGGCTGAGATTGCAGATTTTCAGGGCCTGACTCGCCTTGAAATTTTTGTGGTGTGATCGGGAACGGGCTTCGGCGTGCTGTCGATTGGCAATCTCGTTGCCGTTGGCCCAAACCGGTATTTGGTCATCCTGACTTTCTTCTCGCTGGCACTGTCTTCATATCTGGCCAAACCGGGACCAACTTTGGCGAAGAAGCATTGCTCACTGAACAGCTTCCGTGCGTCGGCCGTTCAACCGCTATTCTGGCTGCACTTCGTTCCCTGATTCCGGTCTACGCAAGATCCTGCCGCTGACCGCCTTCCCATATTTTCCGGGATGCTGCGCACGCGATAATTTCCACGGCCGACGACATGCCGACGGCCCTCAAGGGCTTCCGCGCAGAGCATGCCGAGTCGATAAATAGGGAATAATGGAGGGCAGGGCACGAACCCGTGCTGAAAGCCTCACACCTTCCTTCCCATTCCATCAATCAACCAACCAACCCGCAACACGGAAAGAGAAATATGACTACCTTAAAAGCCATCATGGAAACCAGCAAGGGCACCATCAACATCAATCTTTTTGCTGACCAGACACCGGTCACGGTTGCCAATTTCGTGAACCTCGCCCAGCGCGGATATTACGACGGCCTGAAGTTTCATCGCGTCATCAACAATTTCATGATCCAGGGCGGTTGCCCGCAAGGCACCGGCATGGGCGGCCCCGGCTATGATTTCGAAGATGAGTTTTCCCAGGGATTGCGGCATGACAAGGCCGGCATTTTGTCGATGGCCAACGCCGGGCCCGGTACCAACGGCAGCCAGTTCTTCATCACCCACGGCCCAACGCCGCATCTGGACGGCATGCACACCGTGTTCGGTGCCGTCGTCGGCAGCGAAGACCAGAAAGTGGTCGACAGCATTGCCAAGGACGACATCATCGAAAAAGTCACGATCGAAGGCGATGCATCCGAGCTGATGAAGCAGGTCGGCGACAAGCTGACCCGGTGGAATCAAGTCATCGATAAACGCTTCCCCAACCTGAAGCCGAGCGCCGCCTAAGGTATCCACGGCGAAGGCAATCGCTGCCTTCACCGGTCCTCGCATGGGCGCGCCACCGTGTCCATGCGCAGGTAAGCCAGTCGACGCACTGTCTGACCTGCGTGTTTCGCGTGGCGTACTCTTCTTTCGTTAAACCAGCGACGTCATTCCCGCGACATGCGGCGTAAACGGTGCGCTACGCCGCAGCTTCAGCCCGTCTGGATGCAACGCAATTTCCTCATAAAGCGATAAATTGGGCTCTGTCGTAGTTGGCTGTTGCAAGCCATTCCATGTCGTTGCCACATCCTTTTGGCGAAAATACAGGCATTCGCGCCAGTGGCGTGAAGGATCAACGACACTGGACCCCCGCCTTCGCGGAAGCGACAGCGGTCTGCCTCCTATTATTTGTGGGGCCTCGCTTATCATCGCGGGTTTCCCGTATCGTTCCTGCCATGTATCAACTAGCCGCATTCGCCACCGCCGAGATCGAAATCAAGAAGAGCCGCTTCATCGGCTTGCTGTATCCGTTGACGACGCGTGCCGAGGCTCGCGCCAGGCTGGCCGAACTGCGCGCGCAGCATCCGAACGCGGTGCATGTTTGCTGGGTACTGATCTGCGAGGGCGACTCTGGCCTCGACGATGACGGCGAACCATCCGGTACGGCGGCACGGCCAATGTATAACGTGCTGGTGCACAAGGACGTATTCAACGTGCTCGCGGTAGTCGTGCGTTACTGGGGCGGAATGAAGCTGGGTGCAGGCGGCTTGACGCGCGCTTACGGGCAAGCAATCTCCGAAGCCATCAAGACGGCGCAACTGGTGCCGGTCGAAGCGATGTGCGAGCGACGGTTAGTGCTGCAGTTTGCCGACGAATCGACGCTGCGCCGCTATTGCGAACAATCCGGCGTGGCGGTACTGGATGCGCAATATGGCGATGCGGTGACCCTGATCGTGAAAATGAAGGCGAGCGAGGCGGAAGCGTTCTGTCGCGGTGCCTTCGATCTGTTGCGCGGCGCCCTGCAAATACACGAACACGAGCCGGGCTGAACCTGTTTCAATGTTTTCAGCGCGAACTTGGGCCGCCGCTCAAATCATCTCCAGGGACTCCGGCCCATGCGGCGGCGGAAACGCCTGATCCAGTTGCGCCAAATCTTCCTGCGTCAATTTCAGATCCAGCGCGGCGCAGTTTTCCTGCACATGGCTGGGTTTCGACGCTTTCGGAATCGCGATCACGCCCGGTTGCCGCAACACCCACGCCAAGGCGACCTGCGCCGGCGTGACGCCATGCTTCGCTGCGACCTGCGCCACTTCGGCAGACTCGGTCAATCGCCCTTGCTCGATCGGTGAATATGCCATCAGCGGCAAGCCGCGCGCCTGCGCTTGCGGCAACAAGTCGTATTCGATGCCACGCCGCGTCAGGTTATACAAGACCTGGTTGGTAGCCACGGCATCACCACCGGGAGCGCGCATGATTTCCTGCATGTCATCGACATCCATGTTGCTGACGCCCCAGTGGCGAATCTTCCCCGCGTCCTGCAACGCCTCAAAGGCGGCGATGGTTTCGGCAAACGGCGTGCTGCCGCGCCAGTGCAGCAGATACAGATCGATCCGGTCGGTACCCAGCCGCCTCAGGCTGCGCTCGCAGGCAGCAATCGTCCCGCTCTTCGCGAGGCATTGGTCGGCAACACCTTGCTGACCAAAAAGACTTCATCGCGCCGTCCGGCAATCGCTTCGCCCACCAGCGACTCCGCCGCACCGTCGCCATACATTTCGGCGGTATCGATCAGCGTCATGCCCAGGTCCAGGCCGAGCCGCAGGCTGGCGATTTCCTCGGCACGGCGACGTCGCTGATCACCCATGTACCACGTCCCTTGCCCGAGTACCGGCACGGCTTCGCCGGAGGGCAGTTTTGTCTTGCGCATGCGTTCTCCTGTCATTGCGCCACAGCTCGGAACCGGGAAGGGCGTTGAGGTATCGAGCGTGCTGGCATATCGATGCCCAGCCTACTCGAATCGTGTAGGCCAAGCCAGTGGACGAAAGTCGTTCATCTATTGCCGAAAATTAACTTACTGATAATATCTGGCCATCAGTGTTTTCTTAGTGAAACGAATATGGCGCGACAGAAGCAATCTGTATTCGAAGATCTGATGGACATCGCCGCCATGCTGCCTTGGCAGATAGCGCTGGCTTTGGCGGTGGTGTCGTATTCCGGATCCCACCATGCCGCCTCCTTACGCTCTGCCGTCCGATGATTTTCAACATTAGGCCTCATTAGACAACGCCGTGATGTGCTGAATTTTAATTTTTTACGAATGAAAATAGGGAGGCCAGCGGTGAATCAATGGAAAAATAGCACGGCGTTTATCACGGGCGCGGGTTCGGGAATCGGTCGCGCCTTGGCCAAAACTTTGGCGGCTCGCGGTGCGCTGGTTTGTGCCGCCGACATCAATGCGGCTGCAGCGGAACGGGTGGCTGCGGAATGCGGCAATAAGGCGCTAGCCGTCGTACTTGATGTGCGCGACGCTGAAGCAGTGCGTGCCGCTATCGAGAATTTTGCAACTGAAACGGGGAGGCTGGACTATCTTTTCAATAATGCAGGAATCGGTGTCGCCGGTGAAACCGATGAAATTCCTCTGGCTGCATGGCAACATATTGTCGACATCAATCTATACGGTGTGCTTCACGGTGTACTGGCGGCGTATCCAATTATGCTGAAACAGCGGTCGGGGCACATCATCAATACCGCTTCGCTTGCTGGTCTCAGCCCGGCTCCGTTGCTTGCGCCTTATTCGCTAACAAAGCACGCTGTAGTTGGCTTGAGCACGAGCCTTCGCATTGAAGCCGCAGCACGCGGTGTGCGCGTGAGTCTATTGTGTCCAGCAGCGATAGAAACGCCGATTCTTGATTCTGAAAATCCGAAAGATATTCCAATTCCGTGGGGGCCTGATATTCGCCGCTTTCTGACTGCTCTGGCAGGTCCACCCTATCCCGTAGAAAAATGTGTCGAGGAGGCGTTGGCTGCCATTGAAAAAAATAAAAGCATCATCGTTTTGCCAGGGCGTGCACGACTAGCGTGGCGATTGGGCAGAATGTTTCCGGCCATGGTAGAGAGAGTCAGTGGAACTGCCGTGACGGCAGAGAGGAAAACCCGCCCTTGATGGAAGGATGAGTTTTACTTGCTTGAATCGCACCAGTCCAATGCCTGAGAGCCTCCAACAAAATGGAAGTGGAAACTGATCGTGCCAAGCTGTGCGTGGCGCTCGCCAGTAAGATGCGACGCAATTATTTATTCTCATCCCTAACGACAAAGGCTTCGGCATGTCCCTCTCGCTTCGTAAGGCAGTCCTGTGCACCTTTCTGGGTGTTTCATTCGCGGCCTATGGCGGCAACGCTACGCAAGGTGCAAGCTATCCGGACGGTTCCACGCCGCCGAACGAAGCCGTCGCGCTGCCGATTCCGGCCGGACAAATCGACCGCGCGGTGGGCCAGCTCGATGCCTTGGCGGCAAAGCTGATGGCCAGTTCCGGCATTCCGGGCATGGCGGTGGCCGTCGTCCATGGCGGCAAGACGGTCTATGCCAAAGGCTTTGGCGTGCGTGCCGTCGGCTCGCCGCAAACGGTGGATGCCGATACGGTGTTCCAGTTGGCGTCGATGTCGAAGCCGATCGGGGCTACGGTGGTGGCGCAGCAGGTCGGCGCTGGCCGCGTGCAGTGGAATACGCCGGTGCAAACCTGGTTGCCCGATTTCTCGCTGGCTGATCCTTACGTTAGCCGGCAACTGACCATTGGCGACCTGTATGCGCATCGCTCGGGCTTGCCGGATCACGCCGGTGACCTACTGGAAGATATGGGATATGACCGCGCGCAAGTGCTGCAGCGCTTGCGTTACCTGCCGCTGAAGTCGTTTCGCAACACCTACGAGTACACCAATTTCGGCCTGACGGCGGCGGGCAGGCGGTCGCGGTCGCCGCAGGCACCGATTGGGCGACGCTGTCGGAACAGGCGATCTACCGGCCGCTGGGCATGAACGCGACCAGCTCGCGCTTTGCCGATTTTCAGGCACGCGCAAATCGCGCCCCCGGCCATATCCAGCGCAATGGCGCCTTCGTGGTCGGGCCGGCGCGCCAGCCCGATGCGCAATCGCCGGCCGGCGGCGTCAGCTCTTCGGTCAATGACGTGGCGAAGTGGATGGCGTTCGTGCTGGCCAACGGCCAACCGCTGGTGCCCGCAGCAGCACTGTTGCCGGCGGTGACGCCGCAAATCGTGTCGAGCCCGGCAAGTAATAGCAGCGGCCGTGCCGGCTTTTATGGTTACGGCTTTAATGTCGGCACCTCGGCCGCCGGCCGTGTCACGCTTGGCCACTCGGGCGCCTTCCTGATGGGCGCCGCGACCGCGTTCACCATCATTCCGTCGGCCGACGTGGCAATCGTGGTGCTGACCAACGCCTGGCCGATCGGCGTGCCGGAAACGCTGGTGGCGCAGTTCAGCGATCTGGTGCAGTTTGGCAGCATCCAGCGCGACTGGGGTACGCTGGCCGCGTCGATGTTCGCGCCGTTCCACAAGCCATCCGGCTCGCTGGTTGGCGTCGCGCGGCCCGCACAGCCGGCACCGGCCGCGCCGCTGGCAAGCTATGCCGGCACTTATCAGAATGCGTATTACGGCGCGCTCGATGTCGTGGAGAAGGACGGCGCGCTGGAATTGCGGCTGGGCCCGAAACCTTTGGTGCTGCCGCTTGCGCATTGGGATGGCGACGTGTTCACCTTCACGCTGGATGACGAAAACGCCGCGATCGGTTCCATCTCCAAGGCCAGCTTTTCCAACGATCAGGTGGTGCTGGAGTATTACAACGCCGAGGGCTTGGGGACGTTTCGGCGCTGATGGCGCCGAACGCGGTTCGCGCATGACAGGTCGCGCGGTTTCAGGCAATTGAAAAATTGAGCCTGTCCCGGCTCTTCCGTTCACGGGGTTTCCGGACATTGAAACCATGATTTAATGAGGCGAGATGCCCGGTCCCGGTCAACCATTTATCCGAGGCGGAATGCTTCGGTATCCGTGAAAAAACCATGCCCCATATTCGCTATCGATTGCTGAATGTATTCGCCGAAACCACCTTCGGCGGCAACCCCCTGGCCGTGATTGAAGACGGCAGTGCCTTGTCCGACGACGAGATGCAGGCCGTTGCGCGGCAATTCAATCTGTCGGAAACCACCTTCCTCCTGCCCTCCGAGCGCGCCGCAGCCCGCGTCCGCATCTTCACTCCCACTTATGAGATGGCGTTTGCCGGCCATCCGACGCTGGGCTCGGCGCAGGTCGTGCGCGCGCTGTTCGGCGCCGGCGACCACTTCGAGCTGGAGATGAAGGCGGGAATGATTCCCGTGCGGGCCGAAGGCGAGCGCTGGACCTTGTGTGCGAATCCGCCGAGCTACCGGCCGCTGCAGGCCACGCCGGCCGAACTGGCCGCCATGTTGAACCTTCCTGAAGAGGCCATCGCCGGTCCTGCCATGTGGGTGAACTGCGGCACCGAACAACCGTTGATCCCTCTTGCCGGCATCCAATATGTCCATGCATGCCGACCGGATCCGGCGCTGCTATCGAAATTCTGTACGAATGCCAACGGCCAGCCGAAGGCCTATGTGTTCGCCCGTACCGCGGATGGCTTCGAGGTGCGCTATTTCTGGATGCTGGACAAGACTAGTATCGGCGAGGACCCCGGCACCGGCTCGGCTTGTGCCAATCTGGGCGGCTGGTGGCTGGCGACCGAAGGAGCCAAGCCCCTCAACGCCCGTGTCAGCCAGGGTACGGCCATCAACCGGCCAAATCTGCTGAGCCTGGAAGTGCAGGACGGCCAAATCCGCGTGGGCGGCCGGGTGGTCGAACTGGGAGGCGGAGAGTTGCGCTGGTAACCGCGTACTGATGCGTCGATGCATTCGGTGGAATAATTTTTCGATTCATTCATGCGCATGCCCGCCAATTTGGCGGCATTTTGCCACTTTCAGCCCCATCAATTCCCACCAAACTCCGTCCTCGAGCCGTTCTCTGCACCAGGACCTTCGTCGCAATCCGCTCCGTCATTTGCTGCACATGCGAGATCACGTCGACCGTGCGGCCCATCGCCTGCAGACCGTCGAGCGTGTCGATCGCCATGCGCAAAGGGTCGGCATCCAGGCTGCCGAAGCCGTCGTCGATGAACAGCGATTCGGCCCGCACCCGGTTGCTTGACAGCGAGGCGAGGCCGAGTGCCAGCACTAGCGGCGTCAGCAAGCATTCGCCGCCGGACAGCGAGTGGGCCTAGCGCAGTTCGTTGCCCATGTCTGCGCCCAGTACAATTTGATCATCCACACGCTGCTTGGTGGACATCTCCGTGCAAGCGGGGGCAGATCCAGCCTGTTCCAGCCGACTACTTTCGGCATGGACTGAAATTCAACGTTGGTCCAGAAGGAGATGCATTCCATGCCGCACGCTCATCCTGAATTTCATAAGGCAGACAGAATCGGCTGGCTGCGGGCAGCGGTGCTGGGCGCCAATGACGGAATTATTTCGGTCGCCAGCCTGGTCGTTGGCGTTGCGGTTGCCGGTGCGTCACAAAGCAGCATTCTGCTTACGGGTGTCGCCGGCCTGGTCGCTGGAGCGATGTCGATGGCGGCGGGCGAGTATGTCTCGGTTCAATCGCAGGCCGATACCGAAAGCGCCGACATTGAACGGGAAAAGCGTGAATTGGAGGCGCATCCTGAGCGCGAACTCGCGGAACTGGTTTCCATTTATGTGAGCCGGGGTCTCGATCGGCCGTTGGCGCGCAAAGTGGCGGAAAAGCTGATGTCCGGGGATGCTCTTGAGGCGCACGCCCGTGACGAACTGGGCATTACCGAGACCCTGCGGGCGCGGCCGGTTCAGGCCTCGCTCGCCTCGGCTCTGTCTTTTGTCGTCGGTGCCATTGTCCCAATCGTCACCGTGTTGCTGGCGCCGACCGCCTGGGTGACCGAGGTTTCATCCGCGACTGCGCTGGTCACCTTGGCGATTCTGGGCGCAACCGCCGCATACGCCGGTGGTGCGCCGGTCGCCAAGGGTGCGATTCGTGTTGCTTTCTGGGGAGCGCTCGCGATGGCACTGACCGCCGGTGTCGGCAAGCTGTTTGGCGCGGTCATATGAGCCAGACTGCCATCGTTGCATGGTATTTGCAGAAGCCGGGTGCAATGGAGTGCAACGACGGCTCTGTCGCAGTGGGCTATTGAAATGCATCGCGCATGGCGAGCAATGCGGCGTGAAATCAGGGGCGAGTTTTTGCCCTGACTTCATGGCGTAACGCTCTGACCTTGTTTTCATGGGTTGCGTGCGAAGGCACCTGCTACCAGCTGCGAATGAACGGGCAATCAGGATCGCCAGCTCTTCCCTTCCTGAGTTACTCGCCGATCAGGCGCGACACGGTTTTCTTGTACATGGCTGGGCGTCAACGCTTTTGGACTTGCGATCATGCCGACGCGGGTAGCACCCAGGCAAATGCTTCTTGCGCCGGCGGCGCCCGATTTCCTGCATGTCGTCGACATCCATGTCGCTGACGCTCGGTGACGAATCTTGCCCGCGTCTCACACCGCTTGAAAGGCGGCGATAGTCTCAGCAAACGGTGTGCGGCCGCGCCAGTGCAACAGATGCAGGTCAATTCGATCAGTGCCGAGGCGGCGCAGGCTGTGCTCGCAAGCCGTGATCGAGTTTTTGCGCGACGCATTGGTCGGTAACACCTTGCTGACAAAAAACACTGCATCGCGCGGTCCAGCAATCGCTTCGCCCACCAGCCGTTCGACCGCGCCGTCGCCATAAATCTCGGCAATATCGATCAACGTCACCTCCAGATCCAGGCTGAACCGCAAGCTGGCAATTTCCTTGGCACGGCGACGCGGCTCATCGCCCATGAACCACGTGCCTTGGTCGAGGACCGGCACGGCTCCGCCGGAGAGCAGCTGCGTCTTCCGCATGGCTCCTCCTTGTCATTGCGCCGCAGCGCGGGACCGAATGGCATTGGAAGCCTAAAGTGCTGGTACATTGCCGTCCAGCGTACCTGAATCGCGTGGTCCAATCTATCGAGCGACGAAACCTTGCCTATCGCCGAAAATTAATAGGCAATATCCGACTATCCGTGTTTTCTCAAGGAAATAGATATGCGTGACAGAAGCAATTCGTGTTTGAAGATCTGACGGAGTTGGGAGCAAGGCAGGCTCAACAAACCCGCATTTAGGTTTGTCATAGTGTATGCACTTAGCTTCGGGCGGCGTTTATGCCGGGCCGTCGCTTCAATATCCCGGTGGCGCTTGGAAGCCCAGTGACTGCTGCTCAAGAAGTCGCGCGAAATGAATACAGGTCAGGTCGCCGTATTGTGGACCTACGATCTGCACCCCGACCGGCATGCCTTCCGGTGTGATGCCGACGGGGGCGACGGTGGACGGGAGTAATGCCAGGCTGGAGTACCCGCACCAGAAGAACTGGCTGGATAACGGAACCTGTTTGCCGTTGACGGAAAGAGGGCGTTCGAAGGGCTCGCCTTCATGATGGTGGGTGGGAGCGACCGTCGCTGCTGCGGGGCATAGCAGCAGATCGTAGTCTTGAAAAAATTGCGCCCATTTGATACGCATCTTATGGCGTGCTTCGTTGGCGATTAGCCAGTCGCGGTGCGACAAGGTGGCATTGCGCAGGGCCTGAGCCCGGCTGCTAGTGTCGAGGGAAGGCAAGTCCTTGAGGGCGCGCAGATTTTCCGCAAAGAGCTGATCCGATTGCCGCCCGGACAGCGCGGCGCCGAGTAGCCTGCGAAATAGCAGGTCCGCTTCTTCCGTATCGATTGCAGGGCGTGCTTCGAAACTGACTGCGGCACCCGCGCGGCCAATCAACTCCGCCAGTTTGGCGATCGGCTCTTGGACGCTGGCATCGACCTCGGCATGCGGTGCGTCTAGCATCACCGCAACGCGAAAATCGCTCAAGCGTTCCTTGCGGCGCGGCGGCAAGCGTACGTGCCACGCTTGCGCGTCGGCTTCATCGGCCCCAGCCATGATCTGCAGTGCAAGCTCCAGATCCTCTGCACTGCGGGCCATCGGGCCAAGTACCGCGATATCGGTGAACGCGACGCGGCCCGGCACCAGTTGGCCGCGGGTCGTGATGATGCCATAGGTGGGCTTATGTCCATATACGCCGCAGTAATGGGCTGGAGTGCGAATGGACGAGGCGATATCGCTGCCTGCCTCCAGCGCGCTCAGGCCGGCCGCCAGCGCGGCGGCCGAGCCGCCGGACGATCCGCCTGGCGTGCGTGCCAGATCCCATGGGTTGCTGGTGGTGCCGTATAGTGCGTTGTATGCTTGGATGTCGCCCAGGAACAGCGGCACATTGGTCTTGCCGAAGATGTTGGCGCCAGCGGCGACCAGCCGCTCGACGCAGAGCGCGCTGCGTTCCGGTCGATAGTCCTGAAAATCGGGTGAACCCCAGGAGGTGACGAAACCGGCGACGTCGAACGACTCCTTGACGGTCATCGGAATGCCATGCAGCGGCCCCCAAAGCTCGCCGCGCGCAAGCGCCGCGTCGGCCTCGTCGGCACGCTGGCGCGCGCTGTCGAAGTCGGTCGCGATCACCGCATTGATGGCGGGGTTGTAGCGCGCGATGCGCGCGATATAGTGTTCCAGCAGTTCCCGAGAGCCGATGCGTCGGCAACGGATATCGGCGGCGAGTTCAGTGGCGGAGCGAAAGGCAAGGTCAGTCATGCGGCATTCCTCATGAGTGGCAAGTCCGGTGGTTTGCGCTCGCGCGCGCTGGCGTTGGGGTCAATTGGTCCCAGCGCTGGGATTGGAATCGAGGCGGTCGGCCCAACGTCTGAGCAGTGCCGCGATGCGGCTGCGGATGACCCCGAACAGGATTTCCATCGGCCGCAGCTCGGCCGACTTGAATGGTTCCGGCGGGGTTTCGATGCCGGCACCATCCGCTTGCGACGACGCATTCAGCCGGCTCTGGAGGTTTTCGGCGAAGATCGAGGTCAGCCGAGCGGCAACGTCTTGCACGATGCCGCTGCGACCGAATTGCGCGAGCGCTCCGGTCAATGCGATGTCGGCATCGATCTGGACCACGGTAGCGGCGCCATCGGCTTCGGGTAGGACCTGGTACACCATCCGCGCCTTGGCGCGCGAATTGCTACGGCTGTCGATACCGGTCCATTCGACGGTTCCGGTCTGGTTCTCGGCATCGCGCTCGACCATTGCATCGCCTGAAAAAGCGGCTGCCAACGGCCCGAGCTTGACCCGCATGCGCCCCTTGTAATGCTTGCCGTCGCTTGATTCGTCCAGTTCTGCGCCGGGCAGGCATTGCACGGCGAATGGGGCGTCGGCCAGGGCGTCCCAGACTACTGCGGGTGGATGTTGGACGGCGAATCGCTGCTTAATTTCCATGTTGATTTCCTGTGGCCACTGGTTCTTCCTGCATCGCATCGAGTTTTGGCCCGGCAATCTGGCAGGCGCGCACGATGCCGGCATAGCCTGTGCAGCGGCACAAATTGCCGCTCAGTTCGACGCGAATCTGCTTTTCGTCCAGACCGCGCTTGCGCAGCAAAAAATCGCGCGCGCTGATCAGCATGCCGGGCGTGCAAAAGCCGCATTGAAGGCCGTGCGCTTCATGAAAGGCTTGCTGCACCACCTTCATTGCCGGATCGTGGTTGAAACCTTCGATCGACCGGACCTGCGCGCCGTCGCACACCACGGCCAGCGTGATGCACGAGCGCACGGTGTTGCCATCGAGTTCGATGGTGCAGGCGCCGCAGACGCCGTGTTCGCAGCCCAGATGAGTCCCGGTCAGGTGGCAATGCTCTCGCAGGAAATCGGCTAGCGAGGTGCGCGCCTCGACTTCGGCCGAGATTGCGCGGCCATTGACGGTCATGGTTATCTTGTTCATGCGGATACAGCCTCCTTTACTGCGGCGACGATGCTGGCCCGATGCACATCCGCATCGAATTCGTCGAAACCGGCGTTTGCTGCGGCTAGGTCGGTGTCGACGGCCGCGCGTAGCGCCTGCTCGACCGCCGGTGACCAGGCGAGCGCTGCGGCCAGTACCGTTTGTGCCCGTTTCAGTATCAAGGGCGTGCCACCGGTGGCACCCAAGACGACGCGGCAATAATTGCGTGCTTGATCGTAGACGGCGATGGCCAGCGAATTGGCGAATTCGCCGGTTTTGCGGCACATCTTGTAGTAGCCGAAGCGCGCGTCCGGTGAAAATTTGGGCACCGCCAGCGCGGTCAATAGCTCGTCTTCTTCCAGCGCCGTCATATAGGCGCCGAGGACGAAATCACGCGCTGGAATTTTTCTTTGACTGGAAGGACCCTGAGCCTCGATCGTGGCGTCCAGCGCAATCATCAGCGACACCCAGTCGGCCGATGGGTCGGCCAGCGCAACGCTGCCGCCGATGGTGCCGCGGTTGCGTATCGCCCGATACGCGATGCCGGCCGCCACCCGCTGCATCAGTCCGCCGGTGGGATCGGGCGTGGCCGCGTCTTCGATCGCGGCGTGCGTTATGCAGGCGCCGAATACCACCGCATCGGGGCGTTCGGACACCGTCTTCAAATCGTCGATGCGCGATAAATCGACCACCAGTTCCAGCGGCGCCAGGCGCAGGTTCAGCATCGGTACCAGCGACTGGCCGCCGGCCATCGCCTTGGCCATGCCATCGCGGCCACTGAGGTGCGCCACGGCTTCCTGCACCGTGCGTGGCCGCGCCAGTTCGAACGGAGCCGGCTTCATTGCAGGCTCCTGGCGGCACGGATCGCCGCCCGCACGCGACGCGGCGTGGCGGGAGTCTCGTTGATTTCCGCATGCAGCGAGCGCAGCGCATCGTTGATGGCGTTCAGGATGGCACCTGGCGGCGCAATCGCACCGCCTTCGCCCATGCCTTTTATGCCGTAGGCGGTATGCGGCGAGGGCGTGTTCATATGCGCCATGCGGATGGGCGGCACCTCGGTGGCGCCGGGCAGCAGATAGTCCATGAAGGTCGAGGCCAGCGGCTGTCCATATTCGTCATAGGGAATTTCCTCATACAGGGCGGTGCCGATGCCTTGCACCACGCCGCCGATCAACTGGCCATCGACGATCATCGGGTTGACCACCGTGCCGCAGTCATGGACGACGACGTAGTCGAGCAGCTCGACCATGCCGCGTTCGACGTCAACGGCGACGGTCACCGCGTGGGTGCCGTATGAGAAGGCGCCGGTCGATGCGGACGGTTGATAGGACACGGTGACTTGCAGGCCAGGATCTTCCCCGGGCGGCAGTTTTTCCGGACGCACGCTGGCGGCGATCGCGATTTCGACGAAATCGATGCTGGCCTCGCCAGCCCACACCTGGGCGTTGCGAATCGTCACCGCTTCCAGCGGCACGCCCAGCAAATGGGCGCCGATGCGGGCTATTTTTTCTCCCAGCACCTTGCAGGCGCGCGATACCGCGCCGCCGGCCATCACCATGCTGCGCGAGGCCACGGTGCCCATGCCATACGGCGACAGCGAGCTATCGCCGTGACGCACGGCGACTTGCGCCGGATCGACGCCCAGCTCTTCGGCGGCGACTTGCGCCAGGGTGGTTTCCAGGCCCTGTCCATGATTTTGGATGCCGACTTCGAGTACTAGTCCGCCGTCCGGCATCAGCCGCGCGGTGGCGGTCTCGTAGCCGAAATTGACAGCGAGTCCGCGCGCCACCCATTCCTCGGTACCGTGGGCGGTCTGTTCGGCATAGCTGGCGAAGCCGACGCCGGTCAACCTGCCGTCGGGCAGCGCGCTGATTTGATTGCGCCGCACGGCGGCGACGTCGATCATGTCGGCGGCGATGCGTACGCTGCGGGGATAATCGCCGCTGTCGTACAGCTTGTTGGTGGTGGTGCGGTAGGGCATCTGCTCAGGGCGCACCATATTCTCGGCGCGTACTTCATGCGGCTCGCGGCCGACCGCGCGCGCGACTTCGTCCATCGTGCGTTCGATTGCAAAGCAGGCCCCGGTGCGGCCGACGCCGCGATAGGGGCCGAGCGTCGATTTGTTGGTGACGATCGTTTGCACCCGCGCGTGATAGACCGAGATGTCGTAGGGGCCGGGGATCATGCCGGCCGACATGCCGGCTTCCATGGTCGAGGTCCATGGCCACACCGAATAGGCGCCGGCGTCGACGCGCACCTCCGCCTCCAGCCCCAAAATGCGGCCGCGCGCATCGGCGTAGGCGGTGATCCGGTACTCGTGTTCGCGCGCGTGTTGTGAACCAAGAAGGTGCTCGCGGCGATCCTCCAGCCAACGGACTGGATGACCGACCTTCAGCGCCAGCGCAGCCACCGCGATTTCCTCAGGGTGCAAATTGCTCTTGACGCCGAAGCCCCCGCCAACATCAGGGGCCACCACGCGCAGCCTGCGTTCGGCGATGCCCAGGCATTCGGCCAGCATGGTCCGAATCACATGGGGAAACTGGGTCGAGCTGTAAACCACCAGCTCATCCATGCGGGAATCGAAATAGGCGAGCACGCCGCGCCCTTCCAACGGTGCCGACGCATGGCGGTTCAAGCGATAATCCCGTGTCACGATCACCGATGCAATTTTCCGCACCTCGGCCAAGTCGCCGACATTGATGGCGGTTTCCAACGCCAGATTATCGGCCCATTCCTCGTGCACGCGTGGCGAATCGTGTTCCATCGCGCGGTTCATGTCGACGACGGCCGCGAGTTCGTCAAAATCGACGAACACCTGTTGTGCGAGGTCCTCGGCGGCGGCGCGCGTTGCGGCCATGCACATGGCAATCGGCTCGCCGACGAAGCGTACCTTGCCGCTGGCCAAAGGATGGTGCGCCGACACCTTGAAACCGAGGGCGGTGGATTTAGCCAGTATCGGCTTGATGCCTTGCAGATCGTCGGCGATGAAAACAGCGTCACGCAACTCGGCGGGAATATCGATTGCGCGCAGCCGTGCATGAGCCAGCGGGCTACGCAGGAATGCCACATCCATCATGCCCGGAAAACTCAGGTCGCCCAGGTACTGTCCGCGGCCGTTAAGGAAACGCGCATCTTCATTGCGCTTCAACGAGGCGCCGATTCCCTTCGGATTGCTGCTCTGCATATTCACCTCAGGCTACCCCCAGATAGGCTTTTTGCACATAGTCGCTCTGCAGCAGGCTGGCGCTAGAGCCTTCCAGGACCAGGTGTCCGGTTTCGATGACGTAGGCGCGATCCGACATCTGCAGCGCCAGCGACGCGTTCTGCTCGACCAATAAGATGGTCATGCCGGAGTGATGGATTTCGCCGAATCAGATCGGCGGTGCGGTCAATCATGATAGGGGCCAGACCCAGAGACGGTTCGTCGAGAATCAGGACCTTTGGGTTCGACATCAGTGCGCGCCCGATGGCCAGCATTTGCTGTTCGCCGCCGCTCAGAGTACCGGCATACTGCTTACGCCGCTCCTGCAGCCGAGGATAAAGGTCATAGATGCGCTTCAAGCCATCCTCGGGCCGCTGCTGGCGGCGGTGCACGTAGCCGCCCATCAGCAGGTTTTCCTCGACCGTCATGAAGGGCCACACCTTGCGCCCCTCCGGGCTGTGCGAGATTCCCAGCTTGACAATCGCGGACGGTGCGGCACCCGCGATATTCTGGCCGTCGAATTCGATGCTGCCCCGGGTTGGCTTGAGCAAGCCCGAAATGGTGCGCAGCGTGGTCGTCTTGCCGGCGCCGTTTGCGCCCAGCAAGGTGACGAACTCACCGCGCTCGACCCGCATCGAAAGCCCAAACAAGGCTTGGCGCTGGCCATACATCACATCGACATTTTCAAGCCGCAACATTGGTCGCACTCCTGCCCAGATAAGCTTCGATCACCGCCGGGTTGCTTTGTATCGCATCCGGCGCTCCTTCGGCGATTCGTTTGCCGTGATCCAGCACGACGATGTGATCGGAAAGGTCCATGACTAATTTCATATCGTGCTCCACCAGCAGAACCGTCACACCCGAATCCCGGATTTGCCGAATCAGTGCCATCATTCTCGCGGTTTCATCGGGGTTCATGCCGGCCACCGGCTCGTCCAGCACCAGCAATTGCGGTTCGGCGGCCAGGGCAATCGCGACTTCCAGCAAGCGTTGCTCGCCGTAGGAGAGATTGCGCGTCAGCTCAGTCGGGTCGCGGTGCAGTCCGACCTGGCGCAGGTAACGCGCCGAGCGGGCTTGTAGCTGCATGTCCGGCAGCCCGAGTAGCGCCGCGCGCGCGATGCGAGGCCAGGTGAGCTCCAGCGTGCGGTGCAGCCCGGTTTCCACCGCCTTGCCGATCGGCACGTCGAGCAGGCCGCGTGTGGTCTGGAAGGTGCGGATCATGCCACGCGCGGCGATCTGGTTGGGCCGCATCCGGCGCGGCAGTTCCTTGCCATCGAACACGATGCGTCCCGTGCTGCGCTCGATGAACGCCGTGATCAGGTTGAGCGTGGTGGTCTTGCCGGCGCCGTTGGGGCCGATCAGGCTGACGATCTGGCCGCGCCGGACCACGAAGTGGGCATCGTCGACCGCGACCAGTCCACCGAAGCGAACGGTCAGCCCTTCAACGGTGAGGAGTGGGTCGCCGATCGGCTGCCTTTGCATGCGCATGTTCCGGCGACGACACCACCACTGGGGCCGATGCAGCGGCCAGCATGGCTGGACGCCGCCACTTTGCGCTGCCAGAAATTCGCCGCCAGTAAAGCCAGACCCTTGGGAAACAGCAGTGTCGCGCCGACCAGGATCGCCCCGAAGATCGGTTCGCGCAAAGATTCGTGGGAGCGCAGCCCCTCCAGAAGCATCACCACCAGCACGCTGCCCAGGATCGGCCCGCTTACCGTGCCGACGCTGCCCAGGATGACCATCACCAAGATCATGATCATGATATTGAAGTGGAAGATTTCCGGGCTGACAAAGCTGACATAGTGCGCGTAGATGGCGCCGGCGATACCGGCCATCGCGGCACCCAGCACGAACGCGATCATCGAGTAGCGATACTCGTTGACGCCGATCGCTTCGGCCAGGTTCTCGTCTTCGCGGATGGCGATCATCGCGTCGCCAATTGGCGACCTGACCACCCGCCAGACGATATACACCGCCAGCACATCGAAGCCCAGCACCAGCCAGTAAAAACTGGCCTTCGATCCAAACAGGTTGAAATTTCCCCAGGTTTGCAGGATCAGCGGCGATACCACGCCGGACAATCCCATCGGCCCGCCGGTCAGGTCGACCAGGTTGTTGGCGAATAGATGCAGGATGCCGGCAAACGCCATCGTCACCAGCACGAAGTGCGCTCCGCGAAAGCGTAAAGTGATATGTCCGATCGCCAGGCCGGCGAGCGCGGTGCACAGCGGCCGCGGCCGGAATCGTCAGGAGCAGGCCGCCACCGAGCTTTGAGGCAATCAGCGCGGCCGTGTAGCCGCCGATTCCGTAAAACGCGGTGTGGCCAAGTGACAGCCGTCCGACATACCCATGGATCAGGTTAAGGCCGGAGGTCAGCATCACGAAGATGCCGGCCGTGATCAGCGTGTGCAACTGGTAGTTGGGAAGCAGCAGCGGTGCCGTCGCCAGCAGGGCGACGCCGACCGCGCATAAAAAGAAGCGATTCGCAAGGATACCCATGTCACACCTGTCCTTTTCGGCCGAACAGTCCTTGCGGCTTGAAAAGCAGCACGGCAATCACGATGATGAAACCGATCGCCTCGCTGTAATCCGAGGAGATGAATCCGGCGACCAGTCCTTCCGCCATGCCCAGCAGCAGTCCGCCGGTGATCGCGCCCATGATGTTGCCGAGGCCGCCCATGATGACGACAATGAACGCCTTGAGCACCGCCGCGCCACCCATGGATGGGTAGACCAGGTAGATGGAGCCGAGCAGGGCGCCGGCCAATGCGGCCATGCCGGAACCCAGCACAAACGTCAGGCTGGCAATGCGGTCGGTATCGATGCCCACCAGCTTGGCCGCGTCCTTCTCGGAAAATGTCGCTCTCATGGCGCGTCCCATGTACGTGTGGCGCAGCAGGATATGGAAGCCGATGATAACCAGTGCGGTAACGACGATCACGAACAATTGGGCAGGCGTGAAAGTCAAGGCGCCCAGCGACAGCGGCAGGTTGCCAAAGGGGCTGGGTATGCTCTTCGGCACCGGTCCGATCGACAGCAGCACGACGTTCTGGATGAACACCGAGAGCCCGATCGTGACGATGATCGTGGAGTCGATCGACTGATCTTTCAACCAGCGCAGGATCGACCGTTCGAGCACGGCGCCAAGCGTCATCGCCAGCACGACGGCAAGCACCAGAGCGACGAAATAGTTCAGATGCAGCGCCTGTATCAGATAAAAGCAGATTACGCCGCCAATCATGTAGAACTCGCCGTGCGCAAAATTGACGATCCGCATGATCCCGAAGATCAACGTCAGGCCGACTGCCAGCAGCGCGTACGAGCTGCCGATGATTGCGCCGTTGAGAAGCTGCTGGAGTAGCTCGTTCATGTAGACCCCTTAGCAAATGAGCGAGAACATCACATCGTTCCGGGAAAGGCGCCGCCGTCCAGCAGCACGTTCTGGCCGGTGAGGAAACCAGCTTGCGCGCTGCAATAGAAGGCGCAGACCGCGCCAAATTCGTCGATGGTCCCGAATCTGCCTGCCGGACTCTGGTCGCACTGCTCCTGGCGCACCGCAGCCTCGGTGCGGCTCGACGCCTTGGCACCGGCGGCGATTATTGCCGCCCGCCGGTCGGTATCGAAAGCGCCGGGCAGCAGATTGTTGATGGTGACGTTATGCCGCACCGTTTCGCGCGACAGGCCGGCGATGAAGCCGGTGAGTCCGGTGCGCGCGCCGTTGGACAGCCCAAGTATGCCGATCGGCTGCTTGACGCCGCTTGAAGTGATGTTGATGATGCGGCCGAAGCGGCGCGCGATCATGCCGTCCAGCGTGGCGCGGATCAGCTCGATCGGCGTCAGCATGTTGGCATCTAGCGCGCTGATCCAGGTGTCGCGGTCCCAGTTGCGAAAATCGCCGGGTGGCGGGCCGCCGGCGTTGTTGACCAGAATGTCAGGTTGTGGGCAGGCCTCCAGGATCAGCGAGCGGCCGACGGCGGTGGTGACGTCCGCGGCAACGGTGGTGACCTGAACCCCGGTACGCTGGCGGATTTCGTCCGCGGTTGCCGCGAGCACGGCGGCATCGCGTCCGTTGATCGTGACATCGACCCCTTCTTCGGCGAGGGCCATGGCACAACCTTTTCCTAGGCCTCTGCTAGCACCGCAGACAATGGCTTTTTTTCCAGCGATTCCGTATTTCATTTTTTCACTCTCTTCAAAATGCTGTAGCGCTGTCCAGCCCAAGGCATGCATTGCCGATGGTGCATGCCGCACCCGGTTGGCGGTTGCGAGGCAGGAACCCTGGCGCGGGTCATGCCGGGCTGGATCAAGCGTTATCGGTTACATGCTTATTGGTTAATCAACACGACGACTTGCGGTTTGCCGTCGACGATTTTGGAAATGGACTGAATCGGGCGCGCCTGGCCTTGCGCATCGAACTGCAGCTTGCCGGTCAGGCCATCGAATTGAATGGTCTTCAGGGCATCGCGAATTTTTGCCGGCTCCGAGCTCTTGGCGGCCGTGATGGCGGCTGCCGCCAGTCGCACCGCGTCATAGCCGCCGGCGACGTTGGCATCGACACCTTGACCGCTGGCTGGATATTTGGCGCGATATTCCTTGGCAAACGCGCTATAGATTTCTGCCTTGCCTGGAGGCGGCGCGTGCGGCGCGAAGTAGTTTTGCACCATCACGCCCTCCGCTGCGTCCTTGCCGGCGAGTTGGACGATGGTCTCGGCGGGGAAGCCGCTGGTAACGATGCGGTGCAGGTCTTTCATGCCCATTTCGTACGACTGCTTGATGATGTTCGACAAGGTGCTGGAATCGCTGGTGATGACGATGCTGTCGGCGCCGGAATTCTTGATCTTGGTGAGGGTTGGCGCGAAATTGGTTTCGCCCGGCTTGTGGTATTCGGTCGCGACCACGGTGCCGCCCTGCGGGCCCAGTACGCGGGTCCAGTTGTTCACCACCGCGCGTCCGAAGTCGTTGTTGGCGGCCATGAAGGCGACTTTTTTGAGGCCAAGCTTGCTGACCAGGTAGGGTTGCAGCGAGTCGGCGTCGATCTTGCTGTTGGAGGCGATGCGAAACACCCAGGGGTTGCCGGCTTCGGTGATTTTTTCGGCGGTGGAGGTTTCGACGATCAGCGGTATTTCGTAGCGCTGCGCCAGCGGCATGACCGCCAGCGTCGCCGAGCTGGCCCAGGCGCCGATCAGGACCCTTACTTTGTCGCGATCGAGCAGCTTTTCGGCCGCCGATAGCGACTCGGCCGGATCGGCCTTGCCGTCCTGCAGGACGAGTTCGATGCGCTGACCCAAAACGCCGCCGCCGGCGTTGATTTCGGCTTCGGCCAGGCGCGCGCCATCTACCGTGTTTTTGCCGTTATAGGCCGCGGGGCCACTGACTGGTTGGATCAGGCCAATCTTGATGGTCTGTTGCGCGAGAGCCTGGCCAATGGGGGCACACAGGGCAATCGTGAAGGCGTAACGGGCCAGCCGTGATGAACGGGACATGATTAGATTCCTAGAAAAGTTGTGGGGACGGCCGCCCTTGGGCGGTCGCTATTGCAGGAAAGGATTACTGCCCGACTTTGACGACGATGACCGGCTTGCCATTTTCCACGCGCGATATGGACTGGTACGGTCGAGCTTGCTGCTGCTTGTCGAACTCGATCGTCCCTTGCAGGAATGGCAGCTTGACCTGCTTCAGCGCGTCGCGGATTTTTGCCGGCTCGGTGCTGCCGGCGGCCTTGACACTGGCAGCGACCAGTTGCACGGCGTCGTAGCCGCTGGTCGAATACTTGTCCGCAATGCGATCCGGATAGCGTTCTTTGTAGGCAGCGACAAATTTTGCCGATGCGGCTTCCTGCCCAGGCGGCGGCGCGTAGGGCAGCCAGTAGTTTTGCACCAGCATGCCCTCGCTCGCTTCCTTGCCTGCGAGCGGCATGATGGCTTCGGCCGGATTGCCGCTGGTGACCACCCGATGCAAGCCATTCAGGCCTTGCTCGTAGGATTGCTTGATGATGTTGGACACTGTTGTCACGTCACTGGTGATGACGATGCTGTCGGCGCCGGAATTCTTGATCTTGGTGAGGGTTGGCGCGAAATTGGTTTCGCCCGGCTTGTGGTATTCGGTGGCGACTACGGTGCCGCCCTGCGGGCCCAGTACGCGGGTCCAGTTGTTCACCACCGCGCGTCCGAAGTCGTTATTGGCGGCCATGAAGGCGACTTTTTTGAGGCCGAGTTTGCTGACCAGGTAGGGTTGCAGCGAGTCGGCGTCGATCTTGCTGTTGGAGGAGATGCGAAACACCCAGGGGTTGCCGGCTTCGGTGATTTTTTCGGCGGTGGAGGTTTCGACGATCAGCGGTATTTCGTAGCGCTGCGCCAGCGGCATGACCGCCAGCGTCGCCGAGCTGGCCCAGGCGCCGATCAGGACCTTGACCTGATCGCGGCTCAGCAGTTTTTCGGCGGCATTCAGGGACTCGGCCGGATCGGCCTTGCCGTCCTGCAGGACGAGTTCGATGCGCTGGCCCAGAACGCCGCCGCCGGCGTTGATTTCGGCTTCGGCCAGACGCGCGCCATTGATGACGCTTTGTCCGTCATATGCCGCCGGCCCGCTGGCCGGCTGGATCAGGCCGATTTTGAGGGTTGATTGCGCGATTGCAGCGCCGGACAGGAGGGTGATACCAGCCGCAAGGGCCAGGAATACGGGTTTTTTGAACATGTTTGTCTCCAAGTTTTTTTATGTATTCAAGCGTGCTGGCAATGCGCGACATCTGACCAGCCTTGCCTAAATCAGTCTTGATACAGTTCGAATATCGCCTCTACCTCTACGGGTATTCCGGCGGGCAGTTCGGTGACACCGAATGCGGAGCGGCCATGTCGCCCGGCGTCGCCAAAAATCTCAACCATGCAATTTGAAAAGCCATCGATCACTTTGGGCGACGCGGTGAAGCCTTCGATGCAGTTGACCAGGCCGAGCACTTTGACCACGCGTTTGACGCGATCAAGGCTGCCGGTAATCTGACGCACCGAGCCAAGCATGTTCAAGGCGACCTGCCGTGCCACGGCGTTGGCTTCTTCGATCGACATCGTGCGCCCCAGCTTGCCCTGTGACGTCACTTGTCCCTTGCTGTCGAAGGGACCGTGGCCGGACATGAACAGAATGTTCCCGACCTGCACTCCGGGCACGTAACTGCCGACTGGGGTTGCGGCGTCGGGAATTGCAATACCCAGCTCCTTGATCCTTTGTTCCACGCTCATAAATACGCCTCCAAAAATTCCAAATAGAACAAGGTGAGTCGGGCCTGAATCGTAGTTATCATTTCTGTCTCACTGAAAAGCAGTTTCTGTGTTTAACCTTCCAGTCAAAGGGGGGACCAGGCCCGCATGTGGACGATTGGCATTGCAGCATTCATCTTTCTTCGAGATGGGTGTGGCCGTCATGCAATCGGGTTTGTCGCTGCCGTTGCTGGATCAGGGCAGGCTGGGTCCCGCAATGTCAGGCGTCGGCACGTTGCCGCGAGTGAAGCCGCGCATTTTTTTCAGATACACGGGGTGCATGAAGGCGCGCAGGTTCGGCACGCCCTTGATGCTGATCGTGTTGTCGGTGAATAAAAAATCATCTTCGCTAACGACCAACTCCTGCTTGGCGCCATTCGGGCTGGCAACCACGATCGACATGCTGTCGTCAGCATGGCGCTGGTGGAATTCAATCAGCCAGGTTTGGCCATCGGTGCCGGTGGCGCGGCCGGTGCCGACCTTGCGTATGGCGTCATACATAAACTGAGGATTCAAGGGATCTAAGGTTGCGATCATTTTTTGAGACTCCTAGACGGCTAGACGGAAACGGTATCAAAGGCGAATGAGGCATCGCCGACGGAATAGATGGCGGCTTCGTATTGCAGCAACTGTCCACCTGCGTCGCCGCTGGCACCGGCTATCAGGAAAAATGGGCGCAGGTCTGCTTCCGGCGCCGCGGCTTGCCATAGTTCGCGATCAATATGTTCAATTTCCCGGCTGCGTCCGGAAGAGACGAGATCGACGACGATCCGATCGAATTGTTTACCTTCGGGGAAATAGTTTTCACCGGCCTGTTCTTGGCGCAGATCCAGCCGATGGCACAGGTTGCCCGGCGCGATCAACACCACGCGCAAGCCGCTGGCTTCCACGGCCTTGCGCATCGCCTTGCCCCACCTTACGCACTCATCGAAAGAACGCTGCGACACCGAAATAGGTATGGTCGGTATCCGTGTGCCCATCACCTTCAATGGACAAAACGCGCCATGGTCGAGGCCATACGTCTTTTCCCCGACCGGCAGTCCTTCGGCTTTCCCCGCGGCGATCATCGCCCGCGCCAGATCCGGCGCGCCTGGGAGTACGTGGGTATAGAAGCGTCGCCCAAAGACTGCCGGACGCAGCACATAATCATGAAATGACTCGTGAATGCTGCCGCAGTCGACAAAAAATGCACTCTTGGGTTGCCAGTGCGGCGAGGCCACAATGATGGCGTCCGCCTTAAGATCTTCCTCGATTGCCTTGCCGATCGCCTGTAAAACCTGCACCTGGGATGCGTTGCTGCCATCCTCTGCCAGTTCCATCAGGTAAGAGCCGTTTGGCACGAAATAGGATTTAACCAATTCGCCCTTGGTCCCCATGCTTGTCTCCTTTTTTTAGGTTTTCCTAGCGGTGTTGGCACCGCCATCCTTGACTCTTGTGTTAGTCATTTTTAGTGTTTGCCGATGGTAACATCGGCCCGTTGCTTGACAATAATTTAAAAATTGTCAGGACTTTCAAATTTTATTTAAAGGTGAGAGATGACGCGCAACGTGAGCGATATGGAAGTATTTGTCAGAGCCGTACGCCATGGAAGCCTCTCGGCGGCGGCGCGCACGCTCGATCTGACCCCGGCTGCCGTCAGCTATAGAATCGATAAACTAGAAAAAACCCTCGGCACGCGCCTGCTGCACCGAACCACGCGACGCTTGTCGCTCACCGGAGACGGTTCGGAGTATTTGCGCCAGGCGGAATGGATGATCAGCGAGCTGGAGAAAGTCGAGACATCGGTCTCCCGGCGCGATCAGGTACCGCAGGGAGTCTTGAAAGTGACGATGCCGTCATCCTTTGGTCGCCAGCACATTGCCCCGGTGATGCCCAAGTTCCTCAAACGTTATCCGCTGGTACGGCTCAATCTGGTCATGAGCGATGAAATGATCGATATCATGGCTCAGGGAGTGGATTTGGCGATCCGCATCTGCGAGCTAAAGGATTCGGAGTTCATCGCGCGCAAGCTGGCTCCCGACCGGCGCGTGGTCTGTGCGTCGCCCGACTATCTGGAGCGGCATGGCGTGCCTATGACACCCAAGGAGTTGGAAGGGCACAACTGCCTGGTTCTGGCACAGCAGCCGTATTGGACATTCAAGGGCCCCGGGGGGCTCGAGCGGGTCAAGGTGCTGGGAAATTTTGAATGCAACAACGGCGAGGCGATCCGCGAAGCCGCAATGTCGGGTCTCGGCATCGCATTGAAAGCTACATGGGACATTGCCGGAGCCATCAAGACCGGGCGGCTGTGCACGATCCTCGACGACTATCCGATTTCCAGTGACACCTCGGTGTGGGCGATATACCCAAGCCGCCGCAATGTGCCGGCCAAGGTGACCGCGTTCATCGACTTCATGAAAGAGCACTTTGGTTCCCGGCCGCATTGGGATTCGCTGCTCTGATTGCCTGGCTCAAAAGCCGGCTTCCATGCGTTCGGCGGCCGCGCATACGGCAACTGCCATGGTTTCAATATGCTTGATGCGCAACTTCGGTCCCGATACGGAGATCGCTCCCACCAGCCTGCCGCCGGCGCGCACCGGCGCTGCCACACAAACCAGTCCGTCGATCAGTTCCTCATTATCGACTGCATATCCACGCTTGCGCGCCTTCAGGATATCTGCCTTAAGAGTGGCCGCCTCGACGATGGTGCGATCGGTATAGCGTAGCAGCGGAGTGGCTGCGATACGCGCCAAAAGATCGGGACCGGACGCGGCCAGGAGTGCTTTGCCAATTCCCGTAGCATGCAGCGGACCGCGCCATCCGACATGGCTCGACATGCGGATCGCATGGCCACTTTCCACCTTCGCAACATAGCCGGCCTGATCGCCGTCGAGCACGCCGAAGTGTGCGGTTTCTCCGGTCAGTTCGACCAGTTCCTGCAAGAACGGCAGGCTGGTCGCTTGCAGGCTTGCGGCCGAGAGCGCGCGTCCACCCAATTCCAGCAATCGCAGCCCCAGCCGGTAATTTTTGTCGTCGCGTACTACCACTTGGTGCTCGATGAGCGTGGCAAGGAGACGGTAAATCGTCGGGCGAGGCAGATCCAGTGCCCTTGCCAAGTCCGACACGCCTTGTGGCAGCTCGCTGCCAGCGAGATGGGCAATCAGCCTGAATGCGTGGTCGACGCTGTTAATGGTGCTGCTCATATTGATTTTCCAAATGGTGATGGCAGTTGCAAATACGCGATGCTTTTGGCAATATACAATTATTGATACATATATGTCCATTATTGATACAAAAAAATAGGGAGACACCATGCCTGAAGCCACACTTTCCACCGTCGCCGTCGTCCAAGCATCGCCAATCATTTTTGATCGTGAACGGACGATAGCAAAAGCGCGTGATCTTGCGGCCGATGCTGCCCGGCGCGGCGCACAGTTCGTGCAATTTCCAGAGGCCTTTGTTTCCGGCTATCCGAAGGGATCGACCTTCGGCTCCGTTGTCGGCACGCGCACGATGGAAGGGCGCGAGGAATACCAGCGGTACTGGGATAGTGCGGTGGATGTTCCGGGTCCGGCCACCGATGCCTTGGGGCAGATTGCGCGAGAAAATAAAATCTACCTGGTCATGGGCGTGATCGAGCGCGAACTTGGCACGCTCTATTGCACGATCTTGTTTTTTGCGCCCGACGGCAAGCTGCTAGGCAAGCATCGCAAGCTGATGCCGACCGGCTGCGAACGCCTGATATGGGGCTTTGGCGATGGCTCGACGATGCCGGTATTCGATACGCCGCATGGTCGCATGGGCGCCGTGATTTGCTGGGAAAATTACATGCCGCTGATGCGGGCGGCGATGTACGCAAAAGGAATTGAAATCTATTGTGCGCCGACGGCAGATGGGCGCGATAGTTGGATCGCCTCGATGCAACACATCGCGATAGAGGGCCGCTGCTTTGTTCTGTCCTGCAATCAGTTCGTGCGCCGCTCTGATTTTCCTGATGACTTCCCGTGCACCCTGAGTGACGATCCGCAGGCCGTGATCTCTCGCGGCGGCAGCTGTATCGTTGATCCGTTCGGTGAAATTTTGGCCGGTCCGGATTTTGAGGGTGAAACGATTCTTACCGCAAAAATCGACCGCAGGATGATTGCGCGCGGAAAATTCGATATGGACACCGTCGGCCATTATGCTCGCCCAGACGTATTTAGCTTGACAGTCGACGAGCGGAAGAAGTCGCCAGTGGTGACGATCGCCGATCGCGACGATGCGGCGACAGAGAACTTCAATGTTGTGCCGCAGTAATGTGCGTTGCGACTAGGTGTTGACTCGTTGGTGATACGAATCAGCACATGTTGAGTCGGGAGCTGAGGCAAGCGCAACTTCCCGGACTGCAAGCACCGCATCCTCGCGTAATATCGGTGCTCCGCGGGCGACTCGATGCACCTCGCTCAGGCAACTCCAGAAGCCGCCCGCGATCGCGCCTGTCTTCGCTAAAAACACCGCGACCAGGGCTCTTGAAGGTGATTGATCGTTCAATGCAACGGAATCCATACCTACAGGATTTCCAATGCCAGGCTTTTCTAATTCAATTTGTTTGGACTTATAAGCGGTTTCTGGTTTCCTGCGGCGCGGGCACCCAAATTCTGTGCGATGGGATGGCAAGCTTCGCAGTGTTCACGTTGTGTCACCGGTTTTCACCAAGCTTCTGCCGCTGGCTGACTTTTCGACCAACACCTTCGTCGCAATCCGCTCCGTCATTTCCTGCACATGCGAGATCACGCCGACCTTGCGGCCCATCGCCTGCAGGCCGTCGAGCGCGTCCATCGCCACGCGCAGGGTTTCGGCGTCGAGGCTGCCGAAGCCTTCGTCGATGAACAGCGATTCGACCCGCACCCGGTTCGACGACAGCGAGGCCAGGCCGAGCGCCAGCGCCAGCGACACCAGGAAGGATTCGCCGCCGGACAGCGAATGCACCGAGCGCAGCTCGTCGCCCATGTCCTGGTCGACCACCATCAGCGCCAGCGTGTCGCTGATGCGCTGCGAGCCGGTAGCGGCGCGAGAGTTCGTTCAGGTGGCGGTTGGCGTAGCCGAGCAGCACGTCGAGCGTGAATTGCTGGGCGTAGTTGCGGAATTTCTTGCCGTCGGCCGAGCCGATCAGTTCGTTCAGTTGCGCCCACAGGCGGTAGGTGGCTTCCTGCTTGGCGATGTCGTCGAGCATGGCGGCGGCTTGCGAGCGGCGCGCCTGGTCTTGCGCTCGTGCCAGTTGCAATGCGGTGGCGTTGGCGTGTGCGCTTTGGCGCTCCGTGGCCAGCGCGTGCAGCGCTTGCTGCAGGGCGTCGATCGGGTTGAGGTCGGCGCGGGTGGCGGCTGCGGCTTGCGCGGTGGGGTCGGTTGCGGCCGATGTGTCGACGAGTTTTGCGGTGTCCTCATCCTGCGGCGGGCGCTGTTGCTGGTGCGCTTGCCGCTGGTTGCGGCGCTCCTGCAGCACGGTGGCGGCTTGTTGGGCGGCGGCGTCAATCGCGTGCAGCGCGGCGCGTTCGCCGGTGATCCAGTCGGCCGGGCGGGCCAGCAGCGTGCGCAGTTGGGCGGTGTCGAATGGCGTGTCTGCTTCGGAGTCGGCGCTGCCGATGGCGTCGTTGGCAGCAGCCGTTGATGCGCGGCGACGTCGATTCGAAGCGCTCGATCCACTCGGTCAGCCGTGCGTCGGCGGCTTCTGCTTCGCCGGTGTGGCTGGTGAAACGCGTCTGCGCCTGCGCCAGCGCTTCGGTATGGCGCACCTGAGCCTGCTTGCTGTCGTTGCTGGCCTGGGTGTGTCGGACCAGCAGAGTTTTTGCGGCGGCAATCGCGCTGGCCAGTTGCGCTTCGATCTGTTGCACCGGCTGGCCGTTGAACAGGGCGTGACGTTGGGCCTCGCATGTCTTTCAGCGCGGTATCGCTGGCGGCGAAGGCGGCGGCGGTGCGTCTCTGTTCGGCTTCGGCCTTGCCCTGCGACTCCTGCAATCCGCTCAGTTCCAGCGCCAGCGTGGCGCAGCGTTGCCGGCCTTGTTCGAGGGCGTGGTGCTGCGCTTGCCATTGCTGGGCGTCGTGCGCGCATCGTTCATGGAAGGCGTCCGGGTCGTGCCTGCCAGTCGGTGCGCCAGCCGGTTCCTGGCCGTGCTCGTTGCCGGCGTCGTCGGTGCAGCTGAAGGCGGCGTCGAGCTGGTCCAGGCAGTCGGCGAGGCGTTGCCGGCTCTGCGCCAGTTGTTCGGCGGCGGCTTGCTGCCTGGACTGGGTTTCGGCCAGCGCGGCCTGGGCGGCGCTGGCGGCTTCTTTGCGGGCGTTGTGTTCGCCTGCGGCACGCTCGTACGCGGCCTGCGCGTTGTCCTTGGTTTGGGCGGCGCGGCGCCATTCGTCTTCGGCCTGCTGGATGTCGTGCAGTTCGCCTGCACGGCGGCGCGCTGGCTGGCGAACCAGTCGGCTTGCTGTGCGGCGCCCGGCTCGGTCGGCGCCGGGGAAAGCGCGTCGGCCAGTTCGGCGGCTAGCGGATGCGCTTGCCAGTCGCTGGCGCTGGCGCTCGATGACGGCCTGCAATTGCCGCTGTTCCTGGGCGATGGCGTCCAGCTGGCGGCGCTGGCCGGCGGTGTCCGCGCCGTGGGTCGCATGCTGCCGTTGCGCCTGCTGCTGTTGCTGGCGGCAGCGGGCGACTTCGGCTTGCAGGCTGGCCAGCATCGCGTGCAGCTGCGGGTCGGCGCTGGCGTAGGGATGCTCGGTGGCGCCGCAAACCGGGCAGGGCGCGTCGTCTTCCAGCGCGGCGCGCAGGGTTTCGACGTTGGCGGCGCAGGCGGCTTCGGCGCTTTTCAGCGAGCGTTCGGCTTGCGCGAGGGCGGCGGCGAGGCTCGGGAGCTGGGCGTCGATCCGGGCCAGCGCCAGCGTCGGCGTCCGTCATGGCTTGCCGGCTGCTTGCGCTTGTGCATCCAGCGCCTGCCGGCGCGCCTGTTGCTCGCTCAGTGCGCGCCAGATTTGCTCGGCAGCTGTGCAAGCTGGTCGCGGCGGCTTTCGACGGCTTTGCTTGCGGGCTTGCAGCGCGCCGAGGTCGATGGCGGCATGCAGCTCGCGTCGCGTGCCGGCGTTGTGGCCTGCCTCTGCGCAGAGCGGTGGCGGCGGCATCGCAATGCGGCGGCGCTGTTGGCGCGCAGTGCCTGCTGTTGCTGCTTCGCTTTTCGACAGCTCTGCCAGTATGCCTTCAATTGCGCGCATGTTTCATTGCGGTAAATGCCGGCCTGCTTGAGGAGTATGTCCCAGCGCGGCCACTGTTCCGCCAGCGTTTGCAGCGATGCGTGTTGCGTCAGCCAGAGTTCGGTGGCGTGCTGCCGCTCTTGCGCGGTGCCGAGCTTCGGCCTGCTTGGCTTGCCGCTGTTGCGCGCGCCAGCGCGGCGGCGCGGTCGGCGTCGGCTTTCGCCTGCTGCGCCTGGCGGTGCGCCGGCAGCAAGGTGTCGATGCGGGCGTCGAGCGCCTTGGCCTGATCGAGTGTGGGAGCGGCGGCACTCTGCGCCTGCTCGGCTTCGCAGCAGCGCGGCTTGCGCGGTTTCGAACGCGGCGTCGGCTTGCTGGCGGCTGTGCTCGGCGCTGGCGAGCTTGCTTTGGCAGTCGGCAATTGCCTGTTGATCGGCGGCGATGGCGCGCGCTAGGCGGTCGGCCTCGGCCACCAGCGGGCGCGCGGCTGCACCGATTCGAGCGCTGAGCCAGGCGCGGCGCCGGTGGCGGCGGCTTGCTCCGCCTGCCTTTGCTGCAATTGCGCCTGCGCCAGCTGTTCGTTCTGGCTGAATTTGGCGTCGTCCTGGTGCCAGCGCAGTTGCGTCTCGAGCGCGGCCTTGCGCGCATCCAGCGCTGGCGACGGCAGCGTCGGCGGCGCGCGCTGTCCTGTTCCAGCTGGCTGCGCTCGTCGTCGGCCAGCGGCTTCTGGTCGGCCAGCCGGTCGGTCAAGGCGCTGCAATTCCTGTTGTTCCTGCTTGGCGCGCTCGAAGGCGCGCCGCGAGATCGTCGCTGTAGATGGCGCTGCCGGTCAGGGTTTCCAGCAGTTCGCCGCGCTCGTTGTCGTCGGTTTTCAGGAAGGCCGAAAACTCGTTCTGCGCCAGCAGCACGGCGCGCGTGAACTGCTCGAACGACAGGCCGATGCGCTGCGCGATTTCGGCCGCGACTTCGGTCTTGGTGCCGCCGATCGGCTGCCAGCTCGGGCAGGCGGTGCAGGGTCATCGCCGGTTTTCTGCAGGCCGCCGTCGGCCTTGCCGCGCGCGCGCCGCACGCTCCAGCGGGCGCGGTAGCGCAGGCCGTCGTTGCCGACGAAATCGACTTCGGCATAGCCTTCGGCGGCGCCGCGCCGCAGCAGGTTGCGCGGGTCGTGCTGCGTCACACTGTCGCTCGCCGACGTCGGGCAGCGGTGCTCGCCGCCGCGCTTTCAGCAGGCGCGGGGTGGCGTCGTACAGGGCCAGGCACAGGGCGTCGAGCAGGGTGCTCTTGCCGGCGCCGGTCGGGCCGCTGATGGCGAACAGGCCGCTCGACGGCCAGCGGCTCGCGCTTCGAAGTCGACGCCGAATTCGCCGGCCAGCGAGGCCAGGTTCTTGCCGCTGATGCGCAGGATCTTCATGCGCGCTCCTCGCCGGCGGTCAGCATCAGTTCGGCGAAGGCGGCCAGCTGCTCGGGCGGCGCATCGTCGTCGAAGCGCTGCCGGTACAGGCGGCGGAAGATGTCGTCCGGCTGCAGCTGCGCCAGCTGGTCGAGCGTCAGCGGCATCGGCCGGCGCCGCCGGCGGTGCTTTGCGGCGTAGCTGGTTTCGATCTTCGCCAGGCGCACCGGCTTGCCGTCCAGCGCCGCTTCGATGCGGGCGCGCAGGCCCGGCTCGGGCGCGTCGAGCAGCACCCGCACTTCCAGGTAGGGCTGGGCGTGCATGGCGGCGCAGTCGTCGGCGCAGTTCCAGCGCCTGCCAGCGCGGCCAGCACCTCGTCCAGCGGCGCCGGCTGCGGCGGCACGCGCAGCAGTTCGACCGCGCGCGGCACCGGCAGCGGCGTGACTCGCGCGACGGCGTCGCCGTCGAGGTCGATGCGCAGCACCTGGTGCTGGTAGCCGACTTCGGCGAACGACAGCGGCAGCGGGCTGCCGCAGTAGCGCAGGTGCGGCTTGCTGGCCGACGCGCTGCGCCAGGTGCAGGTGGCCCAGCGCGGCGTAGGCGATCGCCGGGTCGAACATCGCGGCCGGCAGCGCTTCGGTGCCGCCGATGACGATGCGGCGCTCGGAGTCGAGCGAGACTGGCCGTCGACCATGTGGCAGTGGCCCATCGCGACGATCGCCTGGCCGGGCTGGCGCACGTTCAGCGCCAGCGCCAGCGCCTGCCGGTAGAGCAGGGCGATGCCGTCCAGGTAGGGATCGGCCGTTCGCCGTCTTCCACGCGCGGCACGTCGCCCGGGCGCAGGAAGGGGATCGCCAGGCACCAGGCCGCGACTTCGCCCGGCTGGTCGTGCAGCGGCACCACCAGGCGTTCGAGGTCGATGGCGCCGTCCGCGTCGCGCGCACGTTGCCGACCACGGTCGTGCCGTGCGCTTCCAGCAGCGGCCCGGGCGCTTCCAGCCGTCCCGGCGAATCGTGGTTGCCGGCGATGACGACGATGTTCAGATGCGGCGCGCGCGCCTTGGCCTGCTGCAGGAAGCGGTACAGCTGCTGCTGCGACGCGGCCGACGGATTGGCGTTGTCGAAGACGTCGCCGGCGATCAGCAGCGCGTCGGCCTGCTCGGCGACGATGGTGTCGAGCAGCCAGTCGAGGAAGCACTGGTGCTCGTAGGCCGCGGTCGAAGTTGTGCAGGGTCTGGCCGAGGTGCCAGTCGGAGGTGTGGAGGAAGCGCAAGACGGTGTCCTTTGGTCCGGATTCGGGTGGCCGGATGGGGTGATATATTGACTGCTAATATAACTGATGGGGTTTCACAGTGCCGCCACACACGATGAAGCCGACCACGCCGAGGAATCACCATGTTGCCAAAAAAACCGGACAGCGCCAGGCTGGACAAGATCGTCGCCGACGCCCGCCGTCAGGCCGAACAGCGCGAGCAGGGCTATCGCGAGCGGGCCCTGAAAATCTACCCGTGGATTTGCGGCCGCTGCATGCGGGAATTTACGCTGAGTAATCTGTCGCAATTGACCGTGCACCACCGCAACCACAATCACGACGACAATCCGCCGGACGGCAGCAACTGGGAACTGCTCTGCCTGTACTGCCACGACAATGAACATTCGCGCTATCTGGAGGCGGACCGGCAGGGCGGCTCGGGGCAGGGTGACGGCAATCTGGCGGCGGCGACCCACAATCCGTTTGCGGGCTTGTCATCTTTGGTCAAGAAAAAATCTTGAGGTAAAGTTGCGCGCCGGTGCTCGGCCCATGACTTGGCGCGTTCAAGCAAGGCGAGCCGCGTTTCCCTGAATCAGACCCTGCGCGCCCCTGACGGGCCGATTCCGCAGTCGAGCGACGCGACTCCGCACATTGCCAAAAATTAATGTCCCGATAATATCCGGCCATTGACGCTTTCCTGTGGAAACGAATATGGCGAGACGGCAGCAATCCGTACTTGAAGATCTGATGGACATCGCCGCCATGCTGCCCTGGCAGGTGGCGCTGGCCTTGGCGGTGGCCTCGTATTTCGGATTCCATCATCTCGCCTTTCTGCCTTCGACTCTGATCGGCGCTCGCAACCCAATGCAATCGCTCGGCGGCGGCCTGGTGCGGCAATTCATGATCATGTTCTCGATGATCCTGCAATACCTGGTGCCGCTGGCTTTCGTGCTCGGCGCCTTCATGTCCGCCCAGAAGCGCCACCGGCAGTCCGAATTGCACGCCCAGGTAGCGAGCGCACCACATCGCAATGCGCTTGAAAACATGTCGTGGGGCGACTTCGAAGGCCTGGCCGCCGAGGTATTCAGGCGCAAGGGCTATACCGTCATCGAACGCGGCGGCAACGGCCCGGACGGCGGCGTCGATCTGGTGCTGCGCATGGGGCAGGACAAATACCTCGTCCAATGCAAGCAGTGGAAAACCATGAAGGTCGGCGTTGCCACGGTGCGCGAACTGTACGGCGTCATGGCTGCGCAAGGCGCGGTCGGCGGATTCGTGGTTGCTTCCGGTGCCTTTACGGAGGATGCGCGCAGCTTTGCCGAAGGCCGGTCGATCAATTTGGTACATACGGAAGCGTTGCTGCGCCTAGTCAGGGAAACCAGCGATGGTACGTCAGCCGCGCGGAGGGCTGCGGAGGCTCCGAGCTGCCCTAAATGCGGGAGTGAGATGGTGCAGCGGACGGCAAAGCGTGGCGACTTTGCGGGATCGGTGTTTTGGGGATGTTCGCGTTATCCCGCGTGTCGGGGCATTGGCAAAGGATGAGAGGGGAATGTTGTAGAACTACTTGTCCTCTGAATCACTTTCGACCTTTCGGAAGGGCGGTATTCGGCCGATTTTGTTGAAAATCTTTGAAGCAATATTTTTTAGAGATGAAAGCGGTGGGATTAGGTTGAAAAAGCATGGCAATTGTCAGCTTTTCGGCTCCACTAATTTATTCTGCGAATCGCTATAGAGACACTCAAACCTTTTTCATATTGTCGAGCGGCTTTTTCAACACAATCGGCCAAAAGCGGCCAATCAAATCGTTGCCCCAAAGCGGTCATTCGCAAGGCCAAGCAAATGCAATGGGCTAGGCGTGGTTCCCGCTGCGATCTTCAGGACATGGGTATAGATCATGGTTGTACTCACATCATTATGCCCTAGCAACTGCTGAACCGTCCGAATGTCCGTGCCTCGCTGAAGCACATGGGTCGCAACGCTATGGCGCAAGGTATGAACGCTGACCTGTTTGGCGATACCAGCCTGAGCCACGGCGACCTTTAGGGCGCGTTGCAACCGCTCAGGAAAGAGAAAATGCCGACGCCGGATGTTGGTTTGCGGATCGGCGGATAAGGTTGGGGAAGGAAAGACCCATTGCCATGTCCATGACTCGCCAGCGCGCGGGTACTTACCAGTGCCGTAAATCAGGCGCGCCAATAAGCCTGTGACACCATTCATCAACACCAATACTTGGCTCACTTCTTCTGCCGTCAGAACGGCCGGGATGTGTTTGGTCGGGGTAGGTCGACCGATCTCCTGCATCCACGGCAAGTCCCTATCCAGCACTTCTTTGTCAAGAAACAGCCGCGCGCTGAGTGCCTGGCGGTGGGTGGAAGGGGCGACTTTCCGTTCATTGGCCAGCATCGACAGGAAGGCTTCGACTTCCTTGCCGCCCATCTCCTTGGGATGGCGCACCCCATGCCAGCGGATGAACCAACGCGCCCAATACACGTCATTCTGCTCTGTACGCAGGCTGTCATGCATGTACCGCAGGCGCTCTCGCAGCGCACAGGCGCGTGGAGTTCAGACCCCGGCTTGCGTGGTTTGTCGGCTTTGTTAATACGGTACATAAATACAGCATATGGGCGGCAGCACCTGTTATCAAGCGGCTTGCAGCCGTATCCAGACTTGGTGTTAAATCGCAACGTCCCATGTTAAATTGCCATTTTGCGATTTATAACAAGTTAGGGTGCAAAATAGAAATCGAGGTGAGATATGAGAGTCAAACGCATCATGTCCAACACAGCGGCATCAGACCTCAACAAAGCTGCAGCTTTTTATGGGGACATACTGGGCCTTGAGCTGCTTATGGATCACGGTTGGTTTCAAACTTACGGTTCAGATGCAAAGATGACTGTTCAAGTAAGTTTTGGGTCGGAGGGTGGATCTGGGACTTCCGTGCCTGATTTATCCATCGAAGTCGATGATATCGAAGCTGCAATCGTGCGGTTCAAAGAGGCTAACGTGTCCATTGAGTATGGGCCTGTAAGCGAGCCTTGGGGTGTGCGGAGATTCTACGTCCGCGATCCTTTCGGAAAGCTCATTAACATTTTGCAGCACGAGTGAACGAATGCACCCTAACTCGTCGCTGAACCCGGACACACAACGTAAAGCTGCCGCTTCGCGGCGCGTGTTGTGTGCCTGTTAGCTCGGCGTTAGGCGCTATGAGCAACCTACTCGTCATAACTCTAACCGTCACATTCGTTGCGCTGGCAGTAGGGCACTTCCTTATGGCGCGCCTTCCAGCCAGCGCAGAAAACGGTGCAGTGCCAAGCGTCGATGGCAGGCCTCTCTTTGTGCCATCGGCTATGGCGACGGTAGCCGTGGGTCTAGTGCTTCTGGGCTTCGCTGCTCTTGTTTCTGCAACGGGGGGCTTATGGCTGTCCCCACTGCCTCAACCTGTTTTGGTTTGGCTGTCTTATGCGCTTGCGCTTGGTCTCTTATTGCGTTCTATCGGCGAGTTTAGGTACGTGGGGTTCTTCAAGCGAGTGCGAGGCACGCGCTTTGCCAAGCTCGATTCGTTTCTCTACTCGCCTTTGTGTTTGGTTCTTGCCGTTGGCGTGGCTGCTATCGCTTGGCAAAATGGTGCCTAATCCGTCATTGCAGCGGACCGCCTCCGGCGGCCGCTGAACTTGTACGTTAGATTTGATATGGAAAACTTCTCAGCATCTGAAATTCTAAGTCTGGTGGCGTTGGTCATCGCGCTCACGTCTCTGGTTGTGAACTTCCTACTCCTACGGATTCAGCGCGATCCAGACGTGACCGTGATAGCCATCCACGACGATCGCCGACCCTCGATCATCAATCTGATCATCCAGAACACTGGTCAAGGTGCAGCCCATGATGTCACTTTTAGTTCTAACCATCCAATTCCAGCGAGGGCATTCGGCTTCGAGAGCGCACCGAAACCCGACGCAATGTCAGATGGGCCGCTGATTCAAGGGATACCAACATTTGCACCCGGCGAGAAGCGGATTATTACTTGGGGCCAGTACGGTGGCTTAAAGTCCGGCCTTGGTGACAACGTCTTGGATATAACTACCACTTACTATAGTCGCCCTGCGTTGAGTCTGACGCGGCAGAAGCACAAGACAACTTCAAGAATCGACCTCCGCTCATTTGCAGGCACCGATGCCTCGGACTACAACTGGGACAAAAAGGCTGCGGAAAGCCTCAAGGACGTAGCTACGGCATTGAAAGCCGTGACAGACCCGCAACAGCGGGCCATTCGTATCAGTGCAGTTGCGCCCAAAGACAATGGCTAGAAAATCTAACAATTCATTCAAGCCGAGCTCGCTTCGCGGGTCGGTTAATTCGAGGCGTTAAGCGACTGCGAACGTCGGTTTTCCACCTTCGCGAAGACCGCATTGGGTCGCTTTGAGACGTTCATTGCGCAACCTCACTGTTTCAATGCAACGCTGGTGTGCATAGAGAACCGGCATTCCCCAATGTCTAATGACTCCGCATCCACCCCAAGCCCTCGACCGTGCCCTTGGCCGGCCGATATTCGCAGCCGAGCCAGCCGTCATAGCCCAGCTCATCCAGCAGCCGGAACAGATAGGGATAATTGACCTCGCCCATGTCCGGTTCATGCCGCTCCGGCACGCCGGCGATCTGGATGTGGCCGATGTGGGGCAGGTATTGCTTGAGCTTGACGGCGAGGTCGCCTTCCATGATCTGGGCGTGGTAGAGATCCATCTGGACTTTCACGTTCGGCGCTCCGACTTCTTCGCGGATCGCGTTCATCTCATGCTGGTAGGACAGGAAATAGCCCGGCATGTCGCGCTGGTTGATTGGCTCGATCAGCGATGTGATGCCGCGCCGCGCACTCGGCGGCGTGGCGCGGGTTGTGG
>CAVPQU010000019.1:0-15050 GCA_963707665.1 uncultured beta proteobacterium
ATGGTCATGACGGGTCCAGGAATTGACTTCACCGGAAAACATTATATATAATGACGATATGTAAGTCAATATAATATTTTATTCGAGTTTATTCAGGAGTCACCATGTTCCCGCAAGTCCAAGGCTTTCACGATCCGGTCACCGGCACCGTCAGCTATGTCGTGTATGAAGCCGGCGGCGGCGCCTGCGCGCTGGTCGACCCGGTCCTGGATTACGACGCATCCTCGGGCCGCACCCATACCGCCTCGGCCGACCGCTTGCGCGATTTCGTGCGCGCACAGAGCTTGCATGTGGAGTGGATTCTGGAGACGCATGCGCATGCCGACCATCTGTCGGCGGCGCCGTATCTGCGCGAGCAGTTGGGCGGGAAGATCGCGATCGGCGAGCACATCGCGCGCGTGCAACAGGTGTTTCACGACATTTTCCACCTGGAGCCGGAATTCCTGCGCGACGGCAGCCAGTTCGACCATCTGTTCGCCGACGGCGAGGAATTTGCGATCGGCGCGCTGCGCGCGCAGGCGCTGCACGTGCCCGGCCATACGCCGGCCGATCTGGCCTACCTGATCGGCGATGCGGTGTTTGTAGGCGATACGCTGTTCATGCCGGACGGCGGCAGCGCGCGCGCCGATTTTCCGGGAGGCGACGCCCATGCGCTATACCGCTCGACGCGGCGCCTGCTGGGGTTGCCGGCGGCGACCCGGATGTTCGTCTGCCACGACTACCCGCATGGGCGGGAAGCGCGCTGGGAAACTACGGTGGCCGAGCAGCGCGCATCCAATATCCACCTGCACGATGGCGTGTCCGAAGAGGAATTCGTGGCCATGCGCACCGCACGCGACAAGACGCTCGGCATGCCGACCCTGATCCTGCCGTCGATCCAGGTCAATATCCGCGCCGGCGCGCTGCCGCCGGCGGAAGCGAACGGCACGCGCTATCTGAAGATCCCGATCAATCGCCTGTAGCGGACAGCGCCGCGAGCGCCTGCAGCGCGGTCGCCGTGGCGGCATCGGCCGGAAAAAAGGTTTCCAGCGCCAGTTCCGCCAGCGTGACGTCGACCGGCGTACCGAACACCGTGGTGGTGCTGATGAACGACAGCACGCCCTGTTCGGTGCGCAGCTGGAGCGGCACTACCAGGCCGGCGCCGGCATAGTCGGCCGCGGCCGCCTGATCCGCAGCGCCGCTTTGCCCATATTCCTGCGGATAGCCCTGCAGCTCTTTTCTCAATGCCTCGAGCGCCGGATCGGCGCTGACCTCGACCTGTTGCCGCAGCCGTTCCAGCAGATGCGTGCGCCACTGGCGCAGGTTGGCGATGCGCGGCGCCAGCCCGTCCGGATGCAGCGACAGCCGCAAGACGTTGAGCGGCGCCTGCAGCAGCGCCGGCGCGACACCGGCCAATAGCGGCGCCACCGCCGCGTTGGAAGCGACCAGCGTCCAGTGGCGATCCACCGCCAGCGCCGGATACGGCGCATGCCCGGCCAGCACCAGGTCGACCGCGCGCCGCGCCGCCGCCAGCGCCGGATCGTCGAGCGCGCGCTGCGGGAACATCGGCGCATAGCCGGCGGCGTGCAGCAGCACATTGCGCTCGCGCAGCGGAATCTCCAGCCGTTCGGCCAGGTGCAGCACCATCTCGCGGCTCGGTTGCGAGCGCCCGGTTTCCAGGAAGCTCATGTGGCGTGCCGAAATGTCGGCTTCGCAAGCCAGGTCGAGCTGGCTCAGGCGCCGCCTTTGGCGCCATTCGCGCAACAGCGCGCCGACCGGCCGGGTGGATGTCATCATGCCGCGATGATAGTGCAACAGCGTCGCCACGCCCATTACCCCACAGGTAATTGAGAAGCCGCCGCCGATCCCTGAGCATGGAGTCGGACAGCAGGGCACCTGCCAGGCATGCCGCCGGCACTCCCCGCTGCCCATCCCAACCATCCTTTTCCATGGAGCCCGACATGCCTACCGTAATTGACCTGATCGACCGCTATATCGACGGCTGGAACGAAACCGACGGCGCGCGCCGGCGCGAGCTCATCGCCCGTACCTGGACCGAAACCGCGACCTATCGCGATCCCTTGATGCAGGGAGAGGGCCACAGCGGCATCGACGCCATGATCGAACAGGTGCAGCAGCGTTTCCCGGCGCATCGTTTCCGCCGCACCAGCGCGATTGACGTGCTGCACGACCACGTGCGCTTCAGCTGGGAGCTGGCGGCCGACGGCGCGCCGGCGCTGGCCAGCGGCACCGATTTCGGCGTGGTCTCGTCCGGCCAGCGCCTGCAATCCATGGTTGGTTTCCTGGACAACCTCCCGGCCGCGGCATAGGAGCAAGGCCGGGCGCCGTTGCCGAAGCGACACGGCTCCCGGCCCACCGGTCGCCCTCGTTGCGGCGCGGTTTCGTTCGTTATCAATTGTTTCAGTGGGTTTCATATTGCGCCAAATCTGTAATACTGAAATGGGACTGGAGCACGGTGTCGAAAGGCCGTCAGGCTTGCCACCGTGCCTTGCCTTTCCGGCAAAAAATGTCCATCGGTAGTGAGGTGTATTGTGAAAACGATCAAATCAGCGTTACTGCTCGCTGTCCTACTGGGTGCAGCCACCAGTGGCAGTGCCTGGGCGCATCCGGGCGGGGGTGGTTTCCATGGCGGCGGTGGTTTTCATGGTGGCGCCGGCTTTCATGGGGGCGGCTTTCGGGGCGGTGGCTTTCATGACGGGCGCTTTCATGGCAGCCGCTTCCGCGGCAGCATCGTGATCGGCGCGCCGCTGTTCTGGCCTTACTATCCCTCCTGGCCGTATTACCCGCCCTCGGTGGTGGTGGTGCCACCGGCGCCCACGACCTATATCGAACAGGGAGGGGGCGACCAGTATTGGTATTACTGCACCGACCCGCAGGGTTACTACCCGTATGTGAAAGAGTGCCCGGCTGGCTGGCAACAGGTCGCGCCGCAACCGTCCGATAATCGTTGACCCGGAGCCCATCATGAGGATGACACCCTTAAAGGCAACGTCGCTGCTGCCCCTTCTGGCATTGGGCGCATGCGTCTCCTTGCCGACCGGTCCCAGCGTGCTGGCGCTGCCGGGAAGCGGCAAGAACTTCGATCAGTTTCGCGCCGACGACGCTTCGTGCCGGCAATATGCGCAATTGCAGATGAACGGCATGTCGCCGGATCAGGCGGCGGCTGAAAGCGGCCTGCGCAGTGCGGCCGTTGGCGCCGTGCTGGGCGCGGTGGCCGGCGCCGCCATCAACGGCGGCCGCGGCGCCGGTGTCGGCGCCGGTGTCGGCACGGCGGTCGGCGGCCTGTCCGGCGTGGGCGCCGCCAACAGCGCCACTTACGGCAGCCAGCAGCGCTACGATTTTTCCTATACCCAATGCATGTATGCGCAAGGCAACCGGGTGCCGGTCTCGGGACGCTTCGTGACGCCGCCGGCACGCATGCAGGGCGCGGCGCCGCAGACCAGCCCGAATTACCGACCGCCGCCGCCCAATGCGCCACCGCCCCCCGGCTATTGATGGCACGCGCGGGCGTGATGCGCCGCATTTCCTTTCCCTAATGAATTTTTAGGACACCGCTGGTTGATGCACGTCAAGCCTCGGGAGAAAAATGCGCGAAAGCGGCGGACGCTGGGCGTGGATCGGCGACACTGATCGGGCGGTCGATTGCAGCGACCAGGAGGCGGGCTCGAGGCCCGATGCCGAGCAAGACCGCAGTGTTTCGACAGCTGCCGCCATGGCGCAGGCAGGCAGCCGGGATTGTTCGTACACCATCGCGCATCCATGAGCGTTTCCAACCCATCATCCAGCGGCCTCGGACGCCGCTACGCCGGGTGGACGGCGGCAGCCGTGGCCGCCTGGCTGGCCGGCTGCGCGGTCGGACCGGACTACGTGCGGCCGCCGCTGGAGGCGCCGGTTGCCTATAAGGAAAGCGGGCCCTGGAAAATCGCCGAGCCGCGGCAGATCGACAGCCGGCAAAGCTGGTGGCAGGCCTATGGCGACAGCACGTTGGATGGGTTGATCGACCAGGCCAACGCAGCCAACCAGAATATCCGCCAGGCCGAAGCCCAGTATCGCCAGGCGCGCGCCGTGGCCGCCGCTGCGCGCGCCGGTTTTTGGCCGACGATCGGCGCCAGCGGCGGCGTCGGCCGGGCGCTGACCAACAGCAACGGCATCAAGCTCGGTAATCAATACCAGCTCGCCATCGACGCCAATTGGGAACCGGATCTCTGGGGCGGCGTGCGGCGCGCGGTCGAGGCCGGCACAGCCGGTGCCCAGGCCAGCGCCGCCGACTTGGCCGCGGCGCGCCTCAGCATCCAGGCGACCTTGGCGCAGGATTACTTGCAGTTGCGCGTAACCGACCTGCTGCAAGAGTTGTATGCGCGCACCATCGTCGCCTACCAGCGCGCATTGCAGCTGACGCAAAGCCAGTATGCGGCCGGCGTGGCGCTGCGCTCGGACGTGGCGCTGGCGGACAGCCAGCTGAGCGCGGCGCAGGCGCAGGCGATCGACCTGCAGGCCCAACGCAGCCAGCTGGAACACTCGGTCGCGATCCTGACCGGCAAGGCGCCGGCGGCATTGTCGCTGGCGGTGGTGCCAGCCGATCCGCATTCGCCGACGCGACTGCAAGTGCGCTTGCCGGAGATTCCAGTCGGCTTGCCGTCGGAACTGCTGGAGCGACGTCCCGATATCGCTGGCGCCGAACGCCGCGTGGCGCAGGCCAATGCCAACATCGGCGTCGCCCGCGCCGCTTATTTTCCGGCCCTGACGCTTGCCGCCGGCGCCGGCTTCAATGCGCCCGGCTTCGCCCAATGGTTCGACGTGCCGAGCCGGGTCTGGTCGCTCGGCGCCACGCTGGCGCAAACCCTGTTCAATGGCGGTCTGCGCCAGGCCCGCAGCGAGCAGGCGCTGGCCGCCTACGACGCCACGGTGGCGCAATACAAGCAAACCGTGCTAGGTGGCTTCCAGGAAGTCGAAGACAATCTGGCGGCCTTGCGCGTGCTGGCGCAGGAAGCGGTGGCGCTGGAGCGCGCGGTGGCGGCCAGCCAGTTGGCCGAGCAGCTGGCGCTGGCCCAGTATCGCGGCGGCACCGCCACGTATCTGAGCGTGGTCACCGCGCAAACCCTGTCGCTGTCCAATGAGCGCACGCTGGTGCAGTTGCGCGGCCGCCAGTTGCTGGCCAGCGTGGCCTTGATCAAGGCGGTTGGCGGCGGCTGGGATGCGCGCCAAATCCTGCCTGCGGAACCGCGGCAGGCGCAGGCGGCCGACTGATGGAGCGCGCGCAGACCATGACCAGCGCCTCTTCCCGGCGTCGCCTGCTCTGGCTGATCGCGCTGCTGGTGCTGCTGCTCGCCGGCGGCGGCGCCTGGCTGCGCCATAGGAGCATGGCCGCCGAAAAGCCGGCCGCCGCCCCAACGCCGCCGGTGGTGGCCACCACCGTGCGGGTACAGCAGCGCGATATGCCGATCACGCTGACCGGCGTCGGCACCGTGAGCGCGCTGCAAAGCGTGACGGTACGCGCGCGCATCGACGGCCAGCTGGACAAGGTCGGCTTTGTCGAAGGCCAGGATGTCAAGGAAGGGCAATTGCTGGCGCAAATCGATCCGCGCACGCTGCAGGCACAGCTGGCGCAGATATTGGCGCAAAAGGCCAAGGACCAGGCGCAGCTGCAAAATGCGCGGCGCGACCTGCAGCGCTACACCGATCTGATCCGCCAGGATGCCGCCACGCAGCAGACGCTGGACACGGCGCGCGCGCAAGTGGCGCAACTGGAGGCGGCGCTGCAGTCCGACGACGCCCAGATCAACTTTGCCCGCGTGCAGCTGAGCTATACCCGCATCACGGCGCCGATCAGCGGTCGGGTCGGCGCGCGTTTGGTCGATCCCGGCAACATCGTGCATGCGGCCGATCCCAACGGTCTGGTGGTGATCAACCAGATCGATCCGATCGCGGTGGTGTTCACCCTGCCCGAGGACGCTTTTCAGAACATCAACCGCGCGCTGCGCGCCAGCCCGCAGCCGCTGACGGTGCTGGCCTATGCGCGCAACGGCGAAGAAATGCTGGGCCAGGGCAGCCTGATCCTGCTCAACAACCAGATCGATACCAGCAGCGGCACGGTGCAGCTCAAGGCGCGCTTCTCCAATGCCGAGCACAAGCTGTGGCCTGGCCAGTACGTCAATGCGCGGCTGGTGCTGGGCCAGCGCCGGCAGGCGCTGACGGTGCCGGCGGGCGTGGTGCAGCGCGGGCCGAACGGCGTCTACGCCTATGTGGTCGACGCCGACAGCACGGCGCGCATGCAGCCGATCCAGGTCGCCGACATCCAGGACGGCGTGGCCGTCATCGAGCATGGCTTGAGCGCCGGCCAGCGCGTGGTGCTGGACGGCCAGTACAAGCTGAAGGCCGGGCTGCGCGTCGCCGAGGCGAGCGCCCAGAACGGCAGTGCCAGCGCCGTTCAGCCACCGCCCGCGCCGGGGAGCGCCAAATGAGCGTTTCCGCCGCCTTCATCAAGCGCCCGATCGGCACCTCGCTGCTGGCGCTGGCCCTGTTCCTGGTGGGCGCGGCGGTGTGGCCGCTGCTGCCGGTGGCGCCGCTGCCGCAGGTCGATTTCCCGACCATCCAGGTGACGGCCAGGCTGCCCGGCGGCAGTCCGGAAACCATGGCGGCCAGCGTGGCGCAACCGCTCGAGCGGCAGTTTTCGCTGATCGCCGGCTTGTCGCAAATGACCTCGATCAGTGCGCTCGGGCTGGCCCAGATCACCCTCCAATTCGATCTCAACCGCAACATCGACGGTGCCGCGCTCGACGTCCAGACCGCGATCAATGCCGCCAGCGGCCAGCTGCCGGCCAATCTGCCGAACCCGCCGACCTTCCGCAAGATCAACCCGGCCGATTTTTCGATCCTGATCCTGGCGGTGCAATCCGATACCTTGCCGCTGACCACGGTCAACGATTTCGCCGACAACATCCTGGCCCAGCAGATCTCGCAGATTTCGGGCGTCGGCCAGGTGGTCATCTTCGGGCCGCAAAAGCCCGCGGTGCGTATCCAGGTCGATCCCGGCAAGCTGGCGGCGCTCGGCATGAGCCTGGAAGACGTGCGCAGCGTCATCGCCAGCACCACGGTCAGCCAGCCCAAGGGTACGGTGGACGGCCGTAGCCAGAGCTTCACCGTCTACACCAACGACCAGCTGCTGGCGGCCGAGCCGTGGAACGACCAGGTGCTGGCCTACCGCAAGGGCGCACCGATCCGCGTGCGCGACATCGGCGTGGCGGTGGCCGGACCGGAAGACGTCAAGCAGGCGGCATGGGTGTTCGCCGGCAAGGGCGCGGCCGCCGGCGAAGCCGTGCAGAACGGGCGCGCGCTGGTGATGGGCGTGATCAAGGAACCGGGCGCCAATGTGATCGCCACCGTGCAGCGCGTCAAGGCGGCGCTGCCACGGCTGCAGGCGGCGATTCCGCCGACGGTGCGCGTGACCACGCTGATCGACCGCACCCAGACCATCCGCGCCTCGGTGCTCGATGTCGAACTGACCCTGCTGCTGACGATTGCGCTGGTGGTGATGGTGATCTTCGTCTTCCTGCGCAATGTGCCGGCGACGCTGATCCCGAGCGTCACCGTACCGCTGGCGCTGCTGGGCACGGCGGCCGTCATGTACCTGGTCGGTTTCAGCCTGGACAACCTGTCGCTGATGGCGCTGACGATTTCGGTCGGTTTCGTGGTCGACGACGCCATCGTGATGCTGGAGAACATTTACCGCCACGTCGAGGAAGGCATGGCGCCGCTGGAGGCCGCCTATAAGGGCGCCGCCGAAATCGGCTTCACCATCATTTCGATTTCGGTGTCGCTGGTGGCGGTCTTCATCCCGCTGCTGTTGATGGGCGGCATCGTCGGCCGCCTGTTCCGCGAATTCGCCGTCACGGTGACGCTGACCATCGCGATGTCGGTGGCGATTTCGCTGACGCTGACGCCGATGCTGTGTTCGCGCTTCCTGAAGAACCGCGAAGGACAGAAGCACGGCCGCATCTATCAATGGTTCGAGCATGGTTTCGACATGCTGCTGAATGGCTACCGGCGCGGCCTGCATCTGGTGCTGCGCCACCAGTTCATCACCCTGTGCGTGTTTTTGGCGACGCTGGCAGCCACCGTGCTGCTGTTCATTGCCATTCCCAAGGGCTTTTTCCCGCAGCAGGATACCGGCTTCATCTTCGGTTCCGCCGAATCCGCGCAGGACACTTCGTTCGGCGCCATGAACCGGCGCATGCAGGCATTGGCCGACGTGATCCTCCAGGACCCGGCGGTCGCCAACTTCGGCATGAGCGGCGGCCAGACCACCTTCAACACCGGCGTCTTTTTCATCGGCCTGAAGCCGAAAGACGAGGGCCGCAAGGCCAGCGCGGACGAAGTGATCGCGCGCCTGCGACCGAAACTGGCGCAGATCGAAGGCGTCAACCTGTTCATGCAGGCCGGCCAGGACATCAATGTCGGCGGCCGCCTGTCGCGCACCCAGTACCAGTACACCCTGACCGACGCCAACCTGGACGAGCTGAACGAATGGGCGCCGAAATTGCTGGAGCGCCTGCGCCAGCTGCCGCAGCTGACCGATCTCGCCTCCGACCAGCAGAACGCGGCGGCCACCGCGACCCTGACCATCGACCGCGCGCGCGCTTCCAGCTTCGGCATTTCGCCGGCGCTGATCGACGCCACCATCTACGACGCCATCGGCCAGCGCCAGGTGGCGCAATATTTCACCCAGATCAACAGCTACCACGTGGTGCTGGAGGTGACGCCGGAGCTGCAGCAGGATCCTAGCCTGTTCAGCAAGCTGTACCTGACCTCGCCGCTGACCGGCCAGCAGGTGCCGCTGTCGACCTTCGTCCATATCGATACCAGCAAGACCGGCTATTTGTCGATCAACCATCAAAGCCAGTTCCCGTCGGTGACGCTGTCGTTCAACCTGGCGCCCGGCGTGGCGCTGGGCGATGCGGTCAACGCCATCCAGAAGGCGCAGGCCGGCCTGGGTGCGCCGCCCTCCCTGAGCGGGGCGTTCCAGGGCACCGCGCGCGCCTTCGGCGAATCGCTGGCGACCCAGCCCTACCTGATCGCCGCCGCGCTGGTGGCGGTGTACATCGTCCTCGGCCTTCTGTACGAAAGCTACATCCACCCCTTGACGATCCTGTCGACCTTGCCCTCGGCCGGCGTCGGCGCCTTGCTGATCCTGATGCTGGGCGGCTACGACCTGTCGGTGATCGCGCTGATCGGCATCATCCTCTTGATCGGCATCGTCAAGAAGAACGGCATCATGATGGTCGATTTCGCCCTGACCGCCGAGCGCGAGCAGGGGCTGGAGCCGCGCGAGGCGATCTACCAGGCTTGCCTGCTGCGTTTCCGGCCGATCATGATGACCACCATGTGCGCGCTGCTGGCCGGCTTGCCGCTGATGCTGGGCACCGGCGCCGGCTCGGAACTGCGCCGCCCGCTCGGCTTCGCCATGGTCGGCGGCCTGCTGCTGTCGCAGGCGATGACGCTTGTTTACGACGCCGGTGGTCTATCTCTACCTCGACCGCGCGCATTTCTGGTTCATGCGGCGCAAGGAAGCGCGCCGCGCCGCCCGCGAGTCGTCGATCCCGGCCTGATCCCGGCGTCGGCAACCGCGGCGCCACTCCCCGCTACCCCACGCCGTACCGTGATGCCATGCGGCAACGGCACTTCGTGTCACAATCGACGTTGCCGGCACATGCGCGGCTGGTTCCATCCCTTAGCCATTTGAAAATTCCATGTCCGATCAAATCAAATTCGGTCCGGTTGTCATCGCTTCCTATGTGCTGATGGCGGCGGCGCTGCTGCTGGTGATGGCCACCGGCTTGCTGGCGGCACTGTTTTCCGGCCTGCTGGTGTATTCGCTGGTGCATCTGCTGACACCGGCGCTGGGCCAGAAAATCAGCGGCGAACGCGCGCGCATGATCGCGGTGGCGCTGCTCGGCGCGCTGATCGTGGCGCTGCTGAGCGCCGCCATCTGGGGCCTGGTGACGTTCTTCCAGAGCGACGCCGGCAGCGTGCAGAAACTCTTGCAGCGCATGGCCGACATCATCGATGCTTCGCGCGATCAGATTCCCGACTGGCTGCGCGACAACCTGCCGCAGAACGCCGAAGCGATCCGCGAACTGTTCACGGTCTGGCTGCGCGAGCACGCGGTGCAGGCCAAGACGCTCGGCCAGGAAGCCGGGCGCGTCATCGCCCACCTGCTGATCGGCATGGTGATCGGCGCCATGGCCGCCCTGTACAACACCAAGACCTTGGCCAACTACCGGCCGCTGGCGGCGGCGCTGCACGCGCGCGTGGTGAGTCTGGAGCAGGCGTTTCGCAACGTCGTGTTCGCCCAGGTCCGCATCGCCGCCATCAATGCGGTGCTGACCGGCATCTACCTGGCCGTGATCCTGCCGCTGCTCGGCGTCCACCTGCCGCTGGTCAAGAGCATGATCGCGATCACCTTCTTCGCCGGCCTGCTGCCCGTGATCGGCAACCTGATTTCGAACACGGTGCTGGTGGTGGTCGGCCTGTCGCACTCGCTGTACATCGCGATCGGCTCATTGGTGTTTTTGATCGTCATCCACAAGCTCGAATATTTCCTGAACGCCAAGATCATCGGTTCCCACATCAATGCCAAGGTCTGGGAACTGCTGACCGCGATGCTGGCGATGGAAGCGCTATTCGGCATCCCGGGCGTGATCGCGGCGCCGGTGCTGTATGCCTATGTCAAGAAGGAGTTGAGCGACCGCGCGCTGGTGTAACGCAGTGGTCAGCGCGCCGCCAGGTGCGCCGACCACGCCTTGAGGAAGCCGAGCGTCACGCGTGCGGCATTGCGCTGGGCGATGCCCGAGCTGAAGAACTGCCCGACCATTTCCGGCTGGTGGTCGCTGCCGGCCAGGTCGGACAGGCTGCGGAAGCCGATGAACGGCACCTGGTTGGCATAGGCGACATGCGCCACGCCGGCGGTTTCCATGTCGACCGAATCGGCGCCCAGGTTCTGGTGCAGATATTCGCGGTAACGGGCGTTGGCGACGAAGCTGCTGCCCGACAGGCCGCGCGCGCCGATCACTACCGCCGGCGTGCTGCACGCCTGACTTGGCGGACAGATCGCCTCCAGCGATGAGGCGACAGCCGGCAGCGCGGCGCGCGCCACCGCCAGCATCGCGGCGTCAGCCGGATAGTCGGTGCGCATTTCGCCCTGCGCGATCGGTGCGCCGCTGACGCTGTCGCGCAGCGCCACCTGCCGGTAATTGGCGCCGTTGACGACATTGGTCTTGCGCAGGAACTGGCCGTCGTCGTAGGGCGTGCGCATGTCCGCCAGCTCCAGCCCGAGACAGGAAATATCGCCCGCCATCGCGCCGCACGGCTGCGGCAGGTCGCGATTGTGGCTGTAATAGGTTTCCTTCTGCAGCATCCAGTTTTGCGGAACCAGCACGTCGCCGACCTTGTGCTGCGGATTGAGGCCGCCGGCGACGCCGGAAAACATGAGATGGCTGATGCGGAAATGGTCGAGCATCAGCTGCGTCACCATCACCGCGTTCGGCAGGCTGATGCCCGACAGCACCAGCGCCACCGGCGTTCCCTCCAGTTTGCCCAGCATGAAGCGGTTGCCGTTGACGCGCAGCTCGCGCGGCTCCTGCATCTGCGCGATCAACAGGTCGGCTTCCTGGCCGAAGGCGGCGAGGATGCCGATGCGCGGGGTGCATTCCGAGAGACAGGCGGGGCGCGTTTCGCTGCTGTTGGCGCTGATGCAGCCGGTCAGCAGAAACGACAGGGTGGCCAGAAGAAGAGGGAGCAGGAATTTGTGCATCAGAAAACTCGCGGGAAAAATTGCAAGGATGCTAGCACGCAAGAATCGGCTACGCACCGTCGATGACTTACTGAGAAGTTGGCTACAAAAACCCGGGCCGGTCAGTCAATACATCGTGGAGGCATAACGTTTGACATGAGCGGCCGCCGGAAGACATCCGCTCGACGGAAGGGTTAGGCCGCGCCCTCACGGACATTGGTATTGGCCTTCGAACCCCATGCACGCTGAAGCATCAGCTTTCAATGCAAAGTGGGTCCAGATACCTCCAAGAAGGTCCACTACTCCAAAGAGGGCAAGCATTGGGCTCGCCCGACCAATGACAGCGAACGTCGTGAATGCCACAAAGGCCAAGATCGCGTATAGACAAATGCCACGAAAAATGACCTGTCTTCGTGTTTTGCAGCGACCCATGCGTAGATGCCGATATTGGACTCCAGAACGCCAACCACATGAATTCAAACTTCCGAGGTCTGCGGAATCCGAAAAATGGAGAGCAGAAAATTTGGCGCAGCAACAAACACAACGCCAACGAAGAACAGAGCGACCGCGAACACTTTGGCGCTGGGGCCGGATTTTGACATATTTCCCTTTTGGAAAAGAGTGAAGAAAGGCAGGGCAAACGATACACTGAGCCGCGTAGGCACCGCTTCGGCGACTGCGTCGGCCCCAGCGATTTGTTAGCTTCTCTCCTGAGTTCGCGACTCGATGTACACCGTGTTAACGCACGACTGCAGAAAAACAGCACGTGTCCAGAATTCAGAATTGGCGCTTTTTGGCCAAATGTCGTGAATGCGCCCGAGAACCGAGAAGAACATGAGGGTGAAGTACCACAGCGTGTCGCGTAGGTGGCTTACAGTTGCTTGGGATGCGCCGTTGGCCCCACCGAACAGTCCATGGCTGGAGGGGCCATCGTCTTCATATGACAAGGCGAAAGAACCTATGGCCATCGCCGCGTAGGAATGGTGGACCGCTTCAGAGAAGATCTCGATGTTATCGATTCTCACGCCCCGCATTATCAGGACTAGTTCTTCGGGAAGACCGAGGTTTCGCTCAAGTGCTGCCATCTTCTTATGAATTCTTTCTTGAGCGAAAAGCTCGTACCAAATTCTTTTCGGGGGCTTATCGTCGGAGACCTTCGCGTAAGTTTGAAATGTTTCTCTATCACCAAGCAGCACCAAAATTTGGAGACTTAGCTCGGATACGCAGCGCAGCATAGCGCGGGCAGGCGTGTCGAGTCCTTTTTCCACAAGGTCAACAGCAGACAGCGAGTAATTGGCAAGCTGCCCCAGCAAACAGCGCGTAACAAAATTTGCGTTTGGGATTCCATTCGTGGCTAGCCAGTCGATAGGAAAAAGCTCATCTTCAGATCCTTCGTCATACGCAGCAAGCGACATGAAGGCGATGCAAGCGGTTGCCAGATTGACTATGGAGAGATCTTCACCAAGGTGTTGAAAGGACGCAGCTTTGGCTTCTTTTGAACGAATGCGGGGCACCCGCAGAAGCGCGTCCACATCTGATAGTCGTGCGCGCTCGCTGCCAGACAGGTTGAACTGTTTGTTTAAGCGCGCTAGCTCTGCGCTGACATGCCGCCTTATCCGCTCATGTTTAATTTCGGGCACCTAAAGATCCTATCTTGAAGCTAACAGGCAGGCAACATGGGCCGTGAAACGGCAGCTTGTTGTTGCGTGTCCGGGTTCAGCAACGAGCTATGCGGCGTCATCTGTATATGTTCCTTTCTCGAATTCAATTAAGCAAAAGCCATTACCGAATGGATCTGAAAACGTAATGCAGTTAGAACCTCGCCAGCTAATACATTCGGTCTCGCGTATTGCGCCGGCAGCTATCACTCGTTTTACAGCGCGATCTAAATCATCGACCACGAAATCGATGTGAACCGGCGTCCAATGCCTGGAATAGGCGCGACTATCGGGAATAGAGCTTGCACATCTTGAACCCTCACCCTTTTGCAAAAGATAGACCGTCGAAGCTCCTCCCATTAGCTCCGCAACATCATTGTCAAGAATCCGTTTGAGATGCAAGTCAAACGCTGAGCAATAGAAATCAATTCCCTTACGAAGATCAGGCACATCTATATCGGCCAGCATCCTCATAGTAAATTCTCCACTTTTTATACGCATAACGGTTGAGCTTAGCCCCGTGCGAAGGCCTCCGGTCGTAGGACGTCGGCAGGAGCGAATGGTTAGGCACCTGCATCGTCCGGCGGTGGCGGCAGTTCGGTTGCCCAGCCATACTTAACCAATTCTTCGGCATTGACAAAGTGGTAGTTATCGCACGAGCTCTGCAGCCGGTCGGCCGCAGGGGTTCCTACGGCGAGTACTCCAGTATTACAGCCGAAGTCTTCTACTCGCTTGATGGCGTGCGCAAAATCAGAATCGTTTGACACGACGACTGCATAGACGCAGTTCTTCTGTGCCGCATGGTAGACCAGATCTGCGACAAGCAAGGCGTCAACCCCCTTCTCGCGGAATTTTCCGTTTCCCAATGGAATCGAGTCGCCAAGAACAATGCGACATCCGTTGAGAAATCCGGCGCCGTGTATCTCTTTGGCCTTGTCCAGCTTCTCTGCCGTTGTATAGAAATAAGTTCGAGCGAGCTCGCGACCTAGCACAGCGGTCTCGGACAGTGACTTGAGTGAGTTACATCGAAGGTTCTTTTCGCGAAGGCGATTCAGGAAATTTGTTCCATCGACGAAGACCATGGCCTTCTCGAAGGCGCGGGGCGGATACGGTTGCGGGAACGCAGGGCCGCCATCGGGACGTAGAGTGCGAGTCATCAGTGTTTTAAATGTCTAACGTTGAAGCTGAGCCACGAACAGTGGCGGGGCACGGAAGGCCAGAAGGGAATGAAGGCCTAAAGGGGCTAGCCGTTGCAAGTCGGCTCAAGCGACTGGCTAGGCTGATCAATCTTCTCGATTTCTTCATTGATGGCGCTTAATCACGACGCTCAGTCCCAAACTACGGCAAAGACGTAAAAATCGATTCAGTCAGAGCAAGAAGGAATAAATTTTCCCATGTCATCATTGCATCACGTTGCCATGATGACACAAGATCGCTCCATTTTAGGCAGGGGTGGGTAGTTCTTAAATACTGGCCGTGTGTGGCCTGAGTCCGGTGTCGCGCAGACGTTTTGCGTACATACCCATAGATTAATCAGCGCTAGGCTTCCGCCAGCCAAGTTAGCGCACCTTGCGCAGCCCAGCGGCCGCTAGCGAAGCACGCAG
>CAVPQU010000020.1:0-76320 GCA_963707665.1 uncultured beta proteobacterium
GCGCGAAGACGCGGCAGACGAAGGCCTCAGGCTGCGCGGCGGCCTGAAGCGCTCCATCGCCGCATTTCCGCACGGCGCCCGCGCAAATGCATGCGGGCACCGGCATCTCGTCTCGGCCTTGCGGCCGCGGGACGACTAGACAGGGGCGGCGTACGCCCCTTTTTTTGCCCTTCGTCGCTTGGCCGGCGCGTTACCGCAATGACACCTATCCGACCGAAGGCCATCACAACCGCGGACGAAAAGCTGTTCAAGTTCGGCGACCTGACGCCGGTGCAGACCTTCGATCTCGAGCGCCATTCGGGTGTGACCTACCGGTGAGCCAGGCATCCCATATACTCCAATGACGAGCGTCCAATGGCGCTCTATTTGTCTGAGATTTTTGCATATACTCCAATAGTTATTGTAAACTGCGGCGGCGAGTGCAGCCCGCCTGCCACCGCAGCGCAGGAATGATGGCCCAAAACGGGCGCGGGGCGTGGAGCGCACGGCGTTCGGGCCACAGGCCAAGCGCCGATCCGCGGCTTTCCGGTAGCATGTGAGGAGCAGGCGCAGCGCGCCTGCCATCCGATCAACCCTTCGTCCTTCGTCCACCATGGCCCAGATCTATCCTTCCGGCTGGCGCGAAATGGCCGTCACCGGCGCCGCCGCGCGCGAAATCGAAACGCTGACGATGCTGGATGCGGCGCTGGCCGACGCGCCCTATCACATCTACCACGGCGTGCACTGGACGAATATCGAAAAGGGCTTTTCCGCCTACGGAGAAATCGACTTCATCGTCGTCGCGCCCAACGGTCGCATCTTGCTGATCGAGCAGAAGTCCGGCTTCCTGTCCGAAACGGCGGAAGGACTGGTCAAGAATTACCAGAACAAGCCGAAGAACGTTCGCGTCCAGATCCTGCGCATGATCGATGGCCTGAGCAAGCGCTTTGCGTCGCAGTCGGAGCAGCCGCTGGAGATCGACTACCTGCTGTACTGCCCGGATTACCGGGTCAAAAATCCGAACCTGGCCGGCATCGAGCCGGCGCGCATCATCGATGCCGGCAAGCGGGGAAAGCTGGCCGCCGCCATCCGCAGCCTGCTGCCGGTCACCGAGGAAACGCCGCAGTTCCGGCGCGTGACGCGCTATCTGGGCGAGGTGCTGGATCTGGCCGCGGATGCCGGCGCGATGATCGGCTGCGCCGAAACCCTGGTCACGCGCGTCTCCGGCGGCCTGGCGCTGTGGGCGCGCCGGCTCGAATTTTCCCCGTTCCGGCTGCGCGTGGTCGGCACCGCCGGCAGCGGCAAGACGCAACTGGCGCTGGCCGAATACCGCGCCGCGATCGAGGCCGGCCGGCGGCCGCTGTACGTCTGCTACAACCGGCCGCTGGCCGACCACATCCAGCAGCTGGTGCCGGAGGGCGGGCGCGTCGCCAACTTCCACATGCTGTGCGATGCGTTCCTGCGCGCGCAGGGCGCGACACCCGACTACGGCGCGCCGACGGTGTGGGCCGAGATGGAACGGACGCTGGCCACCGCCGAGCTGCCGGACGCGTGGAAATACGACGTGCTGATCATCGACGAGGGCCAGGATTTTTCCGCAGGCGTGGTGCGACATCGTGCTGCGCATGCTGAAGGCCGACGGCCGCGCGATCTGGCTGGAAGACCGGATGCAGGACTTGTACGGGCGCGACGGCGTGGCGCTGCCGGGCTGGGTCACGCTGCATGCGCACGCGAACTACCGCAGCCCGCGCCAGATCGTCGAGATGCTGGCGGCGATCGGCATGACGCGGGAAGTGGAGGCGATGAGCCCGTTCCAGGGCGCCGATATCGAGATGCTGACGTATGCGGATGGCGACAGCGCGGCGCTGTCCGGCCAGACCAAGCACGCGATCCGGCTGTGCCTGGCGGCTGGATTCCGGCGTCAGGACATCGCGCTGATTTCGTTCCACGGCCGCGAAAAATCGGCGTTGCTGAAGCAGGACTCGCTCGGGGTGCACACGCTGCGCTCGTTCACCGGCGCCTACGACCTGTTCGGCAATCCGGTCTTCCGCGAAGGCGAGCTGCTGGCGGAGTCGGTGTACCGCTTCAAGGGACAGTCGGCGCCGGCAGTGATCTTTACCGAGATCGATTTCGAACAGCTCGACGACCGCACGTTCCGCAAGCTGTTCGTCGGCATGACGCGCGCGCGGCTGAAGCTGGTGCTGGTGTTGAGCGAGCGCGCGGCGGCGGAGTTGCTGGGACGGGTGTAGGCGACGCTCGACGCTGGTGCGATGTGCAGTAGGTGTGGCGAGCAGGTCGCTATTTTTGGCTATGCCGCTATTCAAAGGGTCAACGGCGCCCCGCCACGCCGGAGTGAAACCAGGGTCAGAGTAATTTTCGTGATGAAACGCTGCGAAAAGACTCGGTCCCCGACCAACTCCGGTCCCGTGCAGCGGGCGGCGCTTTCAACAGGCAACTGCCGCGGAGCTTTTATCAAGGAGTATCAACAAATTTCACCGAGTTAACTTCCGACATGGCATGCCATCATTGGAAGTATACCGCGCAACTCGGCACCTCCTATTCCATCTCCTCCCACTTCTCCGCACTGGCCCCGGCCAGCGCCCGCACCCGTTCTTCATCCTGCGCGAACTCCGCCGCCAAACCGGAGTAGACGATGTTGCCATCGTCCAGCACATAGGCGCGGCCGGCGATCTCGACCGCGGCCCGCACGTTCTGTTCGATCAGCAGCACCGACATGCCTTCGTTGCGGGCGGCGACGATGACCTTGAAGACTTCCTGCACGATCAGCGGCGCCAGCCCTTGGGACGGTTCGTCCAGCAGCAGCAGCTTCGGGTTCAGGAGCAGCGTGCGGGCGATCGCCAGCATTTCCTGTTCGCCGCCGGACAGTTGCCGGCCTTTGTTGCCGCGTCGTTCGGCCAGGCGCGGAAACAGCTGGTAGATGCGGGCGATGTTCCAGGCGCCGGCGCGTTCGACCGGTACCTTCAGGTTTTCATCCACCGTCAGGTTGGCGAAGATGCGCCGTCCTTCCGGCACGAAGCCGACGCCGAGTGCGGCGATGCGATACGGTGGTGCATGCGTGGTGTCCTGGCCGAAAATGCGCACTGTGCCTTCGCGCGCCGGCGTCAGGCCCATGATGCTGCGCAGCGTGGTCGATTTGCCGGCGCCGTTGCGACCCAGGAGTGTCACCAGTTCGCCCGGCTCCACCGTCAGGCTGACTCCTTTCAGGATATGGCTCTTGCCGTAGTAGGTGTGGATACCGTTGACTTCGAGCGCGCTCATGCCGCTTTCCCCAGGTAGGCAGCCTGCACGCGGTCGCTGGCGGCAATCTGGTCCGGCGTGCCCTCTTCCAGCACCGCGCCTTCGGCCAGCACGGTAATGCGATCGGCCAGGTTGAAAATCACGCGCATGTCGTGCTCGATCAGCACGATGGTCAGGTTCTGCAGCTTGTGCAGCTGGCGGATCAGGCGCGCGGTGTTGTAGGTTTCCTGGTGGCCCATGCCGGCGGTCGGTTCGTCCAGCAGCAGCAGGCGCGGGCGCAGTGCCAGCGTCATCATGATTTCAGTGGCGCGCTGGTCGCCATGCGACAGTTCGCCGACCAGGCGGTCGGCGTGCGCGGAGAGGCCGCCGAGATCGATCAGGTCGCGCACCTGTTCGTCGATGCGCTCGCTGACCTTTGCCGATTGCCACAGCTTCAGCCGCAATCCGCGCGCCAGCTCGACCGGAATGCGCAGGTTTTCGCGCACCGTCAGTTCGGGAAAGATTTCGGTGATCTGGAACGTGCGCGCCATGCCCAGCGCCACCCGCTGGTGTGGCGGCAGCAGTGTGATGTCGACGTTGTCGAATACGATGCGGCCGGAGCTGGGTCGAAAAAAACCGCTGATCATGTTGAAGAAGGTGGTCTTGCCGGCGCCGTTGGGCCCGATCACCGCCCGTAGCTCGCCCGGTTCCACCGACAGCGATACCTGGTCGACCGCCACCAGGTTGCCGAAATGCTGCGAAACGTTTTGTACCGTGAGCAGGCTCATGCGCGTTTTCTCCGGATCAGTCCCAGCACGCCGCGTGGGAAAAACAGCACGATCAGCACGAAGAAAATGCCGATCACGAACATCCAGTTCTGCGTGTGGCTGGAAACGTAATCCTGCAGCACGACGAAGATCGCGGCGCCGACCAGCGGCCCCCAGAACGAACGCATGCCGCCCAGCACCGCCATGATCACGAAGTTGCCGGACAGTGTCCAATGCAAGGCGCGCGGATCGGTGAAGTTGGTCAGCAGCGCGTACAGCGTGCCGGCCAGGCTGGCAAAAAAACAGGAGATGACGAAGGCGAGCCAGATGTGGCGTTCGATCGGAATTCCGAGAAAGCGCGCGCGCTGCTCGTTTTCGCGGATCGCCAACAGGGTGCGGCCGAACGGCGAGCGCAGCAGCAGCGCCATGGCGCCGGTGGCGACGGCGAAAATCAGCAGCACCATGTAGTAGTACACCTTGTCGTTGCCGAGGATGTCGATTTGCGCCGTGCCGAACTGGAGCGGCAGCCGGGTCCAGCCGGTCAGGCCGTCGTCACCGCCGGTGACCGGGCTCCAGCGAAAGGCGATGAAGTAAAACACCTGGCCGAAGGCGATCGTCACCATCGCAAAGTAAATGCCGCGCAGCTTGACGATCAGCGCGCCGATCACCATCGCCGCCAGCGTGCCGACGCCGAGCCCGACCAGGATCGCCAGCGGCGTGCTGGGCACCAGGTACTTCAGCGTCAGGCCGGCACCGTAGGCGCCGAGGCCGAAATAGGCGGCGTGTCCGAACGACAGCACGCCGGTGAAGCCGAGCAGGAAGTTGACCGACATCGCCGCCAGTCCCAGCACCAGCACCCGGGACGCCAGTTCGGTGTAGCCGCCGATCACCGGCATCCAGTACGGCATGGTCAGCAGCAGCAGCCACAACACGATCAGCGTGATTGCCCTGGCGGAGCGCGTCATAGCTTCATCCCTTCTTCTCCCAGCAGGCCGCGCGGCCGCACCAGCAGCACCAGCGCCATCATCACGTAAATGATCGCTTCCGACGCCGATGGCAGGAACACCGTGGTCACGCCGGAGACGACGCCAATCAACAGGCCGCCGAACAAGGTGCCGGTCAGGCTGCCGATGCCGCCAACGATGATGGCGACGAAGCTCGGCATGATCAGCGAATCGCCGATCGTCGGCTGCAAGCCGAGCAGGCCGGCCGCCAGCACGCCGGCCAGGCCGGCCAGATAGATGCCGAGGCCGAAATTCAGATTGCGCAGGATGCGCACATTCACACCCAGCACCGACACCATTTCCAGATCCAGCGTGCCGGCGCGAATGCGCATCCCGAGCCGGGTGCGGTTCAGCACCAGGAACAGGCCGATCACCGCCACCGCTACCAGCAGCACCATGAACATCCGGTAGCCGGTCAGGAAAAAGAATTGGTTCGACAGCGGCGTCATCAGCCAGTCCGGCACCTTGAACGGCAAGCTTTGCGCGCCCCAGATGTAGCGCGTGCTGTCTTCGAACACATACGCCAGGCCAAAAGTCAGCAGCAAGCTGTACAACGGATCGCGGCCGTAGCAATGGCGGATCAAGACCCGCTCGACCACCAGCCCCAGCAGCGCGGTCAGGATCGGCGCGATCAGCAGCGCCCCCCAGAAACCGACGTGCGGGATCAGCATGTAGGCGATGTAGGCGCCCAGCGCCAGGAAGCCGCCATGGGCGAAATTGATCACCGAAGTGAGGTTGATGATCAGCGACAGGCCGAGCGCCATCAAGGCGTAGAAGGCGCCGACGATCAGGCCGTTGAAGGCGTTGAACAATACCACTTCGGTCATGGGGAGTCCCGTGGGGTGATGGCGCTGCGCGCTACTTCTTGTCGTTCCCGCAGGGGTAAGCGGGAATGCACGTATGCCCGCCTGCGCGGGAACGACAGCCTGTATTGATGACGCTCTACGTCGGCCAAGTCATCTTGCAGCCCGACTCCGCCACCGTGCCGGCCACGTCCTTGCCATCGACCACTTTGGTGACATGGAACAGGTCATCCGGTGCCGAGCCCTTGGCCTGGGCGTTGCCGACATACAGTGAACCGATCAGCTGATGCTGGTTGGCGCGGTAGAACGGCGTGTTTGGCATCAGCCCGACTTCCGGCGGCAGTTCCATGCCGTCCAGCGCGCGCGCCATCTTCAGCGCATCGAGCGACTTCGCCTTGTTGGCCGCCAGCGCGCAGCTCCAGGTACCGACGAAGCCGAACCAGGTACGCGCGGTCGGCACGCGGCCGGTTTTTTTCTTGATGGCGGCGACGAACTCGTCGACGTGCGGCACGCCGGGCTGGATGTGATACCACTCGGCGACCCAGTCGCCGATGCGTGCTTCCGGCGGCAAACCTTCCAGCACTTCGAGTTCGGTATTGGCGCCGGCCAGGTGAATCCGCTTGTCGAGGCCGAACTGCACCGCCTGTTTCAGCGCGTTCAGCAAATCGTCGCCGTTCTGCAGGAACACCAGTACATCCGGCTTGGTCGCCTGCGCCTTGATCAGGTAGGACGAGAAATCGGTCGTGCCGAGCGGCGCCAGATCTTCGCCCAGCTTGGTGCCACCGTATTGCTTGAGGTTGGCGTCGTAGCCCTCCTGCAAGGTATGGCCGAAGGCATAGTCGGAAGTGATGAAATACATCTTCTTGCCGTAGCGGTCCATCAGCGACTTGGCGATGGCGTTGGTCAGCATGCGCGTGGTGTTGCAGACGCGGAACACGTTCCAGTGGCAGGTGGTGCCGGTGATGGCGTCGGTATGGCCGCCGGGGACGATATGCAGGATTTTCTTTTCGTTGCTGACTTGCGCCATCGCCAGCGACAGCCCCGAATTGACGTTGCCGAGCAAAAAATTGACCTTGTCGCGATCGATCAGCTTGCGCGCCTTTTGCACCGCGGTGCCGGCGTCGCCGCTGCTCGAATCCTCGACCAGGAGTTCGGCTTTGCGGCCCAGGATGCCGCCTTTGGCATTGATCTGCTCGATCGCCAGTTGGCAACCACTCAGTTCATTCTTGCCGGTCGCCGCATAGACGCCGGTTAACGGATTGTCGAGCCCGAGTTTGACCGTTTCCTCGCCGCGCGCGCTGATGATGAAGGGCGGCGCTATCTGCACCAGAGCGGCGGCGGCTCCCGCTTGCAACACTGCGCGGCGTTTGATGCTGCCGATCTGTTTCGGATTTTCCATTTGAACGCTCCTCCTGGGATGGCAGGGCAGCGGCAAGGATGGCTCGATTCTTTGCCACCGCGCTGGTGGTTGGTGTCACTCACGTTAGCGCTACGGACAGGCAAGGAATTGCTCCATATCAAATAGAAGCGATTCTCAATGGATATTTGTTCTGGCGATCAGTGGGCGCGACAACGGCTGTCTGCCGTCGGTCCTCTTCCATCCAGAGTATGTGCGTAAAGCATAATGTGATGCATATCTTGCATTGGCTTTGTTGCACTGCATTCTTCTACGATGCGCCCACCCGTGCGGACAGGCTCGCCAAAAGCGTGATTTTCTGGCCGCAGGCCCCGAGCGCAGCGCACACTGCGCGCCACATCATGGCAGACGAAAAGGGTCCTTCATGCTCAATATTGACGACTACATCCTGGGTAACGGCCCCTTGCACCAGCGGTTTTGCGCCAGCACCGAAATCCTCGCCAAACTGATATCGAACGCGCCGCGCGCGGTGTCCCTGAAACAGATCGAAGAATGTACCGGCCGCCCCGCCGCCGAGTTGGAACCGCTCTGCACCGACCTCGAGCGCGCCGGTTTGCTGCGCCGGCCGGATCGCCAGCAAGACAGCTGGACGCTGGCTTGCCGCGCGGCCGATGCCACGCTGGAAGACGTGTTTCGCAGCGCGATCGGCGTGCGCGCCGAACCGGCGCGGAGCGCCGCGCGCGAGTCTGCCCATGCGGAAGTCGAATTGCTGATGATGCAGGTAACGATGGCGATCAACCAGAGCGTGTTGCGCCATTTGCGCCAGTTCCCGCTGGATCGGCTGAAGTCGCGCGCCAACGCCTGGCCGGTGTCCAATGCAGCACAACGCTCGCCGGCGCGCGGGCTGCGTTATCCGGACGCGTCCGATTACGGCCTGGCGCGCGCCGGGTTTTGAAGCAGGCGGTAACCGGCGCCATCGTCAGGCGTGCCGGCCGCGCCGGGACGTGCGCCTGCATCTCCGGCAAGACTCTTATCCGATAACATACTCCTCGTATCGAACTTAATTTGCGGCTGCCAAATGGTAGTTTAGGCAATATACCCACCCATTTATGCTCAGTCCTGCGCTGTTGGTGAGCATGCATCTTGCCAGCCGCACGTCGCCACGTACGGAGGGCGCGCAGTCGATTTTTCCTGAATCGCCCTATTCCCTGGCAGTGTGTGAGTGTGTGCAAAAAAAGCATGCTTTCGAACAACTATTGCTAGAATGCCACTTTTGCAAAACCCGGCACTTCGTTGAAGTCCGGCTGTAACCGCTGGTCCACTTGGGAGACGCACCCGATGAAGTGTTCAAGTTGCCATGCCGAGAATGACGACGGCGCCAAATTCTGCCGGGCCTGCGGCCAAGCGCTCGCGCCACCGCCAGCGGCCGAGCCGACCGTTGCCTGCCGTTATTGCCACGCGCTGAATAAACCGGGGGCGCGCTTTTGCATCAGCTGCGGCCAGCTGATGCCGGCCCCGCTCGCGGCGACAGCTGCGCCGATGGCGGCGGAACCGTTTGCCATGGCCGATCTAGCCGCAGGCACGGCGCAGCCGGCCGCTGGCCAGCGCCGCACCGGCCTGGCGCTGATCATCGGTATCCTGCTGCTGGCACTGATCGCGGCCGCCGCCTACTGGATGGTGGAGCGGCAGGGCGCTTCCGGCGCCGCGTCCAGCGAGGTGCAGCTGGAAACGCAGGCGAGCGACTCCGAGCCGGTCGCGGCCCAAACATTGGAGCCCGAGGCCGGGCTTGAGCCGGAAGCACCGGCGCCCGCCGCCGGGGCCGCGCCCGAACCCGCTGCGCCGCCGCAGCCGGACGTGCCAGCGGCCGGCGCTGCTGCACCCGCCAAGGCAGCGGCCGCCGAGAAGAAAAAACCGACCAAAACCGAACGGCAGGCGCCGCGCGTCAAAAGCTACGACGAAGAAAATTATCCGCAGCCGAGCGGCCCGGACCGCACAGCGAAAGCGCCGGCGCGGGCGGCATCTGCGGGCTGGTATGTCGAACTGAAAGCCGAACTGCAGCGCTGCGCCAGCGGCGGCAACTTCATCAGCCGCGCGGTGTGCAGCGAAAAAGCCAAATTCCGTTTTTGCGGCGCCGGCAATCATTGGGGCGAAGTGCCGGAATGCATCAAATCCAATGACGGATCAAACAGTTACTAACTAACGGAGACCGCAGCCATGAATACAACGACATCCCTCAAGGCCGGTTCATCCTGGAGCCTGCTGCGTCTGGGCGAAGCCTGGCGCAATAAAGCCGGTCTCTGCACGCTCCTGGTGAGTTTCGTCAGCGCGGCGGTGCTGACCGCTGCCGGCACCGCCAGCGGCGTGTTCGCGATTGCCGCGCTGCTCGGCCTTTTGGCCTTCGTGATCCTGATCCTGGGTGTCAATGCGGCCGGCATCCAGTTCATGGAACAGGCCACCGGACGGCCGGTCAGCGGCGTGGCGGCGGCCTTCCTGGCCAGCCCGATGGTCGCCTTGCGGGCGCTGGGGCTGGGCATCCTGCTGTTCCTGCTGATGCTGGTGTTTACCGCCCTGGCGGCGCTGGTGCTGTTCGTTTGCAAGATTCCGGTCGCCGGCGCGCTGCTGTACGCGCTGGCGCTGCCGATACTGGTGTTTGCCGCGGCCCTGGCATTCCTCGGCCTGTACGTGGCCAGCAGCCTGGCGGCGCCGGCGTTGTGGGAGGGTCACAGCCTGAAGAGCGCGCTGTCGCAATTGTGGGCGATCGCCACGCAACGGCCGATGGAAGCCTTCCTGAACCTGATGCTGCTGGTGCTGGCCGCGACCCTGATCAGCCTGCTGGTTTTCGGCTTCCTCGGAGCCGGCGCCAGCATGATCGGTGGGCTGTCGGCAGCGATCCTGGGCAGCGACCTGATGTTTGGTTTTGGCGCCATGTTCAGCCGCGGTGGCGGCGGCAGTGGCTTGGTCACCGCCGCCATGTTCGGCGCCGGCATCGTGATGGCCGTTGCGGTCGCCTTGTACATGGCGATGTTCATGCTGGGACTGGCGCTGACTTATCTCAAGGTGAGCGACGGCATCGACCTCGCGGCGGCACAGCAGGCGATGGATGCGGCTCTCGCCAAAACCCGTGAACGGGCGCAACAGATGGCGGAGGAGGCCAAGCGCCGCGGCGAGGAGGCGCGTGTTGCAGCCCAGCAGCGGCTGGAGCAGATGCGTGCCCAGAATGCTGCTGCTGCTGCTGCGTCGGTGGCCGACGTTCCGCTACCCGATCCGGCCGTTTCACCGCCAGCGCTCACGGCCGCGGCGCTCACTTGCCCGGGTTGTGATGCCGGGGTGCAGGCGAGCGACGCCTTCTGCGGCAATTGCGGGCATCAGCTGGCGTAGTCGAGCCGGTCACGTTCCGCGGCTGGAAAAGCTGCGTTATGATGGGCCGACGCCGGACCCGCGCCGATACCAAATGCGCGGGCCGGCAGTCAAATGGGGCAGCAGCCCCATTTTTTTCGCGTTGCGGCCAGCGCCGCGACGGGCGGCAAGAGGATGCAGAAGATGATGGAAGAACGGCTGGTCGAGATCGAAATCAAGTTGACGCGGCAGGAAGATTTACTGGAAACCCTGAACCAGATGGTGTATTCGCAGCAAAAAAAGATCGATGAACTGCAGGCGCTGTGCGCGGCGCTCGCCGCGCACGTCGGCAATCGCAGCGACGACGGCAGTGAACGCCGCTTGCCGGACGAGCGCCCGCCGCACTACTGAAGGCCAAGCGCCACGGTGCTGCCCGGCGCACCGGCCTGGGCCTGGCGATAGAGCAGCAGGATGCGCGCCATCCGGCCGATGAAAATCCCGCTGAAGGACCCATACAGGGCGCAGACGCCGGCCACGAACGGCATCTGCTGCGCGTAGGCCGGCTGCAGCGCCAGCAGCACGCCGACTGCATACTTGGTCAGGAAGATCCCCATCATCAGCAGCATCGGCTGCCAGCTGCCGTACAGGACGACGCTGCCGTGCTGCGGCTGGGCCGCCACGCTGTTGCGGTCGAACAGCAGCCAGGCAGCGGCGCCGCCGATGGCAAAGCACAGTAGCCAGAGCGGTGCCGTGACGGCGCTCAGGCCGAACGCTGCCACCGTGCTCTGGACCGACAGCACCAGCATCACCAGCGGCATGATCAGGGTCTTGCGCAGCGCCACGCTGCGGTCGGTACTGGCCAAGAGGCCACGGTAGATCAGGAAAGCCAGCAGCGCCCAGACCCATAGCGGCGTATTGACGATGATTTGTTGCAGCATGATGCCTCCAGTCGAAAAGTATTCCGGCACACCGGTGTGGACCGGGAATGGGTACTCATGCTGCCGCCAACGGCGGGCGCCGCCAAGCGCCGTGCGACGAAACGCAGTCGGCAGGGTGTGAAACGCGCCAGACGGCGATGAATGGCGGCCACCAGGCAGCCGTCAGCCGCAAGCCAGGGCGGCGCTGCTAAACTGTGGCGATGGCCAGCCGGCCACCGTCGGCGGCCCGGAAAGCCACGCCTCACTCATGGACAGAAAGGCCCATCATGACCACCGACAACCTGAAGCAGTCGCTGAAGAACCTGCACGCGCGGCTGGCAACAACTGCCGACGCCGATCCCGAGTTGCGGGCTCTGCTGCAGACGCTGGAAAACGATATCCAGACCTTGCTGGCAGGCGAGCAAACGGGCGGGACAGCGCCGGAGCAGAGCCGCCTGTTGCAGCAGGCGCAAGCCCTCTCGGCCAAGTTCGCGGTGCGCCACCCGCACATGGAGCCGGCACTGCGCGAACTGGCCGATATCCTCGCCCGCATGGGAATTTGATGCAGCGCCGGCGTGCCCCGCCCTGCCCAACGCCGACAACAGGAAAAAATATATGAGTCAATCCGATTTCACCAACATGGCGCTGTTTTGCGACTTCGAAAACATTGCGCTCGGCGTGCGCGACGCCCGCTATGCGCAATTCGATATCCGCAAGGTGCTGGAGCGGCTGCTGCTGAAAGGCAGCATCGTAGTCAAGAAAGCGTATTGCGACTGGGAGCGCTACAAGGACTTCAAGAGCACGATGCACGAAGCTGCGTTCGAGCTGATCGAGATTCCGCACCTGCGGCAGTCGGGCAAGAATTCGGCCGACATCCGTATGGTGGTCGACGCGCTCGACCTCTGCTACACCAAGTCGCACGTCGACGCCTTCGTCATCATCAGCGGCGACTCGGATTTTTCGCCGCTGGTATCCAAGCTGCGCGAGAACAACAAGTACGTGATCGGCATCGGCGTCAAGGATTCGACCTCCGACCTCCTGGCCGCCAATTGCGACGAATTCATCTTCTACGACGACCTGGTGCGCGAGCAGGAAGCGAAGCGCAGGCGCGCCGAGAAGAAGGCGCCGGTCAAGGCCGCCGCCAGCGGCAGCGCGAAAAAGCCGGCCGCCAAAAAAGCCGGGGAGAAAGGCGAGGAGCGGGGCGACGAAGACCGCCACCAGGAAGCGCTCGACTTCCTGATCGAAACCATCGAAGCGCTGATCGCCGAACGCGGCGAGGACAAGATCTGGTATTCGATGATCAAGCCCACCATGCAGCGTCGCCGGCCCGGCTTCACCGAATCCAGCTACGGCTACCGCTCGTTCCGGGAACTGCTGGAAGACGCCCAAAAGCGCCATCTGCTGACCATGGTGCGCGACGACAAGGCGGGGCAGTACACGATGCGCTTGCCGGCCGGCGACGACTGACCGGGCCCCAGGCGGCCGCCTGTTTACCGGGCCAGCGCCATCTGTACCGAACCGCGGCGTAGCGTTCCGCTTGGCGTTCAGTGCAGCGGCCGGCCCAATGCCACGCTCTCCCAGATCGCCACCACCATCAGGATGGCGGTGGTGAGCACGCTCAACGCCAGCGCCGGCAACAGGTGGGCGAGCGCCGGCGGCAGCAGCGCGCACAACATCAGCAGGCCGCCCAGATGCGACAGCGGCGGCCGCGGGCGGTCGTTGGTCACCCACTTGAACAGTGCCGTGCCCAGCAGGTAGAGCATCGGCCCGCCGACGATGGCGGCGATGTCGGCGTTGGCTACCGCTTCAGGATGCACCAATGCCAGATCGTCGGCGACCGCGCAGACGATGATGCCGCCGACGATCAGCGCATGCAGGTAGGTGTAGGCCAGGCGCGCGTGGCGCCCTGGATCGCGGGAGTGCGCGATGCGGTCGTGCGCGCGCTCGGCGCCGGTATCGAAATAGATCCACCACATTGCCATGCAGCCGAGCAGCGCCGCCAGAAACGCCAGCTCGGTGTCGGGATTCCATTCCGAGCCGGCGAAGGTGCTGCCGGTCACCAGCAGCGACTCCCCCAGCGCGATGATCACGAACAGCCCGCAGCGTTCGGCCAGGTGATCGGCGTCCACATTCCAGTCGGTGCTGCTGGAGCGCCCGAGGCCCGGCACCCAGAAGTACAGCGCCGGCGAGGCGAATTCCAGCAGCAGCGCCAGCGCCCACCAGGTGACGCGCCCATTGCCCGTCGCCAGGCCGCCGTTGATCCAGAAAACACCCGACAGGCCGAGCCATACCAGGATGCGCTGAAAATTGCGCACGAGATTCCGTTCTTCGCCGCGCGCCGCCCACAGGAAGAACAGCGTACGGCCGATCTGCATGAACACATAGGCGCCGGCAAACACCAGGCCGCTGGCGGTAAACGCGCCGGGAATCGAGACCGACATCAGCAGCCCGGCCAGCATCAGCACGAACAGGCAGAGCCGAACCGGGATGCGGTCGGGGTCCAGCCAATTGGTCACCCAGGAGGTGTATATCCATACCCACCACACGGCCAGCAGCAGTAGCGTGCCTTCCAGCGCGCCACGGAAGGTCAGCTGCACCAGCAACGTGTGCGACAGCCGCGTGATCGCGAACACGAACACCAGATCGAAAAACAGTTCGATCATGGTGACCTTGCCGCTGGCCGGCTGCTCGCGCTGGCGCAGCAGCGAAGGGGCTTTTTTCATCGCGAACCCCGGCAGTCCGGCGCGCCGACATCCCGCTGCGCCGCCGCTATCGCATCCGTGCGCGCTGGCGACGTTCGCATCGAGGAGACCATGCGGGCTGTGCTGTCACGGCACCAGCAGCTGCCACGGCCGCGCCTGGCGCCACGGCTCTACCCACTCCGGCGGCAGCACCAGGCAGAAGGCGCCGATATCGGCCACCAGCGCGCCCAGCGCCGGCGATTGCACCGTCACGCCCTGCGTCAGATGCGGGAAGCGGCTATCGATTTCGCCTTGCACCAGCGGCGCCAGCCAGGCGGCGTGGTGGCTCCAGATGCCGCCGCCGACCACGATGCGGCGCAAATCGAGCGCCGCCACCAGGTTGTACAGCGCCCGTCCGAAGCGGCGCGCCGCCTGCGTGACCAGCGCCAGGTCGGCAGCGTCGCCGCGCGCCGCGCCGGCGAACAGTTGCTGCGCCGATTTGCCGCAGCGCAGCTCCAGGTTGCGGCCGCCGACCAGCGCTTCCAGGTCGCCGCGATTGCCGCAACCGCAGAGTGCGTCCGACTGCTCGCTGATCAGCATGTGGCCGGCGTGGCCGGCATTGCCGCGCTTGCCGCGCAGCACGTGGCCATCGACGCACAGGCCGAAGCCGATGCCGGTGCTCCAGGTGACGTAGGCGCAGTCCGGCTCGTCTTGCAGCGCGCCAAAGCTGCGTTCGGCGATCAGCGCGGCGACGCCGTCGTTGGCGATGGTCACCGTGGCGAAGTGTTCGCGCAGCACCTGCTCCAGCGGGATCGAGCGCCAGTCGTTGGGCAGGCCGCGCGCGCCGCTGCCGCCGCACAGGTTTGGTGCCGCCACTTCCAGGCCGCGCGTGCCGTACACGAACGGGCCGCAGCTGGAAACGCCGAGCTGCCGCAGCGCGGCCGGCGCGATGCCCGCCTGGCGGCAGACCGCGTGCAGCAGCGCGACCGCCTGCTCGGCGACGGCGCGTTCGCTGCCGGCCTTGACGGTGGGTTGGCTGAGGCGCGCCAGCGGGCCGGAGGCGCTGGCGATGCTGGCGGCGATTTTGGTGCCGCCGATGTCAAGGGCGCCGATGCAGGGGGAATTGGTCATGGGGTCGCGGATGAAGTCTGGATGCGAAATATACTCCAGTGGTTTATGTCGATTGGCGCGCTTGAAATGGTCGTTTTTACAATATACTCCGCTATTTTTTCCTTGTCGCAATCGAATGTCGAATCCGGCTTGGCGCTTGCGGGCGATTCGTCAAGACGCGGCCGCTCGCCGCCGTGGCGCAGACGTCGATCTCGCGCTACAAGCACAAAGGCATGGCAAAAAAACCGGCATACCCGTGTGCGGCCATCAATGCCTGAAGCAGGGCGAATCGGGAAAGCCGCACCTGCTTGCAACCGCCAACGGCGATAGAGTCCGGTTTGGTGTTCTTGCGGCCGGCGCCGCGCTTCAATACGCCTCATCCCATGCAATGCTGAGCCGGGCCGCGCATTGCAGCAAGCCGACCATGCTGTAGGTCTGCGGGAAATTGCCCCACTGCTCGCCGGTATCCGGCACCACGTCTTCGGCCAGCAGACCCAGGTGGTTGCGGCGCGCCAAAACGCCTTCGAACAGTTGGCGCGCGCGTTCGGTGTCGCCGATCTGTGCCAGGGCCTGGATCCACCACAGCGTGCAGACCAGGAACGCGGTTTCGGGGCGGCCGAAATCGTCTTCCTCGTCGTAGCGCAGCAGGAAATCGCCGCGCCGCAGATATTTTTCGGTGGCGCGCACGGTGCCGGCGAAGCGCGGGTCGTTGGGCGCCAGGAAGTGGATTTCCGCCATCAGCAGCAGGCTGGCGTCCAGGTGCTCGCCATGGAAGGTCGAGACGAAACTGCCGAGCTGCGGATTCCAGGCGGCGTCGCAAATTTCCTGGTGAATGCTGGCGTGCGTGCGCTTCCCATTTTTCTGCGTGCTGCGGCAGGCCCAGCTGGCGCGCGATGCTGTTCAGACGGTCGCAGGCGGCCCAGCACATGACGCTGGAAAAGGTGTGCACCCGGCGCGCGCCGCGCAATTCCCAGATGCCGGCGTCCGGCACGTTGTAGTTCAGCACCGCCTGCTCGCCCAGCCGCTCCAGATCCTCGAACAGCCGGCGGTCCGCCGGCCGCTCCAGCCGCATGTCGAAAAAGGCATGCGTGCCGGCCAGGATGGCCGAGCCGAACACATCGTTTTGCACCTGGCAATAGGCCAGGTTGCCGATGCGCACCGGCCCCATGCCGCGATAGCCGGCCAGCGCCGGCATTTCGTGCTCTTCCAGCGCTGCCTCGCGCCGAATGCCGTACACCGGCTGCAGCGGCGCATCGCGGGTGTCGGCGATCACGTTCAGGATGTATTGCAGGTAGCGCTCCATCGTACCGGTCGCGCCCAGGCGGTTCAAGGCGTTCACCACGAAGTAGGCGTCGCGCAGCCAGCAGTAGCGGTAATCCCAGTTGCGGCCGCTGTGCGGCGCTTCCGGAATCGAGGTGGTGACGGCGGCGATCACGGCGCCGGTATCGTCGAAGGCATTCAGCTTCAGCGTGATGGCGGCGCGGATCGTCACGTCCTGCCATTCGAACGGCAGCGCCAGGTTGCGTACCCAGCGGTGCCAGTAGAGTTGCGTCTTTTCATAGAACGAGCGGCCAATCTCGGCCGGCGAGCCATCGACCGGTTCATCCGGCCCCATCAGCAGCGTGATGCTGCCGCGCAGGTAAAACGGCCGCTCGTCGCTGATCGCCGAGATCGAGGCATCGGTGGTCAGTCGCATCGCATGGGCCGAACCGACATAGGAAATATGGTGCGTGCCATAGTGCGTGCTGGCCGCCGTTTCGCCATAGCGGATCGCTGGGCGCGTGTGCAGCGCGATGCGCGGCCGACCGGCGCTGCAGCGAATCAGGCGTATCAGCATGGCTGGCGCGAAGGTGCGGCCGTAATGATAGAAGCGCGGCGCGAAATCGATGACTTCGATCGCGTTGCCGGCGCTATCGGCAAAGCGGCTGCACAGGATCGCGGTGTTTTTCTCGTAATGCTGATCCACCAGCAGCGCGTCGTCGAACTGCAGGCCGATCACGCCCCATCCCGGGGCCGCCCGGCCCCGGCTTCCGCCTCCGGCCGCTTGGGCTGCAGCAGCGCACAGCAGATCGGGTCGCTGTCGAAGTACGGATAACACCACCAGACGATGTTGGCGTTGCGGTCGATCAGCGCGCTGGTGCGGGAATTGCCGATCAGGCCAAGGTCAAGCGTTTGATCCGGAGTCTGCATGTCATTCCTTTAAAAGCGCCGGTGGGCGAAGCAGGCGCGACCTCAATGTGATCGCCAAACTGGCAAATAAATCCGCCCGGGCGCCAGCCACGCGCGCGACGCCGCGCCGCGCCGGGTCGGTAAAATGGCGTTTTGCCGAGCCGGCAAGCTGTTGCCAGGCGCCATCCTGCACGTGCCGGATCGGGCTCTGTCGTAGTTGAGCTGTTGCAAGCCATTCCATGTGGTTGCCGCATGCTTTTGGCGGCAACGCATGCATTTCCGCCTTTGCGGAGGCGACAGCGCCCTCATTCGCTACTATTTGCCTCATGAACATTGAAGCCCGTCGCATCGCGCATCTGGACATGGATGCCTTCTATGCATCCGTCGAACTTCTGCGCTATCCAGAATTACGTGGCTTGCCGGTTGTCATCGGTGGTCGTTCAATGCACCGGCCCACGGTTCAAGCCGATGGCAGTCGACACTTCTCAAGGCTGCGTGATTACTCCGGGCGGGGCGTCGTGACGACATCGACTTACGAAGCGCGCGCCCTTGGCGTTTTCTCTGCCATGGGGGTCATGAAGGCGGCGCAGCTGGCGCCCGACGCCATTCTCCTGCCGGCGGATTTCGACGCCTATCGCCATTATTCAAAGCTGTTCAAAAGTGCAGCCGCCAGCATCGCGCCGCATATCGAAGACCGCGGCATCGATGAGATTTATCTCGATCTGAGTGAGCAAGCGGACGAGACGGGTTTGCTTGCCTTGCGCATCAAACAAGCGGTGCGAGCGGCCACCGGTCTTTCCTGCTCGATCGGCGTGGCGCCCAATAAGCTGCTGGCAAAAATCTGCTCGGACCTGGAAAAGCCCGATGGAATGACCGTTTTGAACCATGCCGATATACCAAGTCGGATCTGGCCGCTGGCTGTTCGGAAAATCAATGGGATCGGCCCCAAAGCGAACCAGAAACTGGCTACGCTTGGTATCCGGACAGTGGGGGAACTCGCCCGAGCAGAGCCCGGTTTACTCCAGGCTCATTTCGGTCGAAGCTATGCCAGCTGGCTTCACAACGCCGCTCAGGGCATCGATGAGCGGCCGGTAATAACCAGTTCGGAGCCGAAGTCGATCAGTCGCGAGACGACCTTTGAGCGGGACCTTCACGCACGTCATGACCGTGAAACCTTGTCTGGCATCTTTACCGCATTATGTACGCGAGTGGCAGAAGACCTGCGCCGCAAGGGATATGTTGGCCGCACGATCGGCATCAAGCTGCGCTACGCAGATTTCCGCACCCTGACGCGCGACGTCACGCTACCTGCTCCTACCGCCGATGCAGCAAGCATCCGTCGGGCTGCCGGCGAGTGTCTGCGCCGGGTTCCTCTGGAGCAGAGACTGAGGCTGCTCGGTGTGCGGGCCAGCGCTCTGTCGCCAACCGCGGCGTCGCATGGTGACGATCATTTATCGCAAGGAGAGTTGCTCTTCACAGAATCTTGGTGACGGCCAGTGGCGGCACCAACTGCGTGCCGTGCTGCTTGTCTTCCTCAAACGCCCTCCACCAGCACTGGAGAATAAAAAAATCCGCGGCTTGCATGGAGATCGAATCAGGCCCTTACGCTAGCATCCGCACCGATGACTCACGCTGCCATTGTCGTGTCTTGGCGGCAGCGATAACAAGGCGGTCGGCAAGCAAGGCGATCGGCAAGCACGGCGACGGCGTGTAGAATGGCCCCTTTTTTGCGCGCTCGCCATGTGGTTCAAAAACCTGCAGATTTACCGTCTTCCCGCCCCCTGGGCGATGTCCCCTGATCAACTCGAAAGCTGCCTGGCGCCGCATGCCTTCGCGCCGTGCAACAGCGGCGACATGCAAAGCCTGGGGTGGAGTTCGCCGCGCGAAAATGAGCAGCTGGTGCATACCGTCAACCGCCAGATGCTGCTCATGCTCGGCACCGAAAAGAAGCTGTTGCCGGCTTCCGTCATCAACCAGGTCTGCAAGGCGCGCGCCGCCGAGATCGAAGAGCAGCAAGGCTTCAAGCCGGGCCGCAAGCAGATGAAGGAGCTCAAGGAACAGGTCGCCGAAGAATTGTTGCCGCGCGCGTTTTCGATCCGGCGCGACACCCGGGTCTGGATCGATCCGGTCCATGGCTGGCTGGTGGTGGACAGCTCCAGCCCGGCGAAAGCGGATGAAATCCTGAAACTCTTGCTGAAAGCGGTCGATCCCCTGCCGGTCACCAACCTGCGGGTCGCGCGTTCGCCGCAGGCGGCCATGACCGACTGGCTGGCCGCGGATGAAGCGCCGCGCGGATTCAGCATCGACCAGGACACCGAACTGCGCGCCTCCGGCGACAGCAAGGCCACGGTGCGCTATGCCAGGCAGGCGCCGGAAGCCGATGACCTGCGGCGCCACATCGCGGCCGGCAAGCAATGCACGCGGCTGGCGCTGACCTGGAATGACCGCATTTCCTTCGTGCTGACGGAATCGCTGGCCTTGAAGCGCATCGCACCGCTCGACGTGCTCAAGGAAAACGCCGACAGCGTGGCGGCCGGCGCCGATGAGCGTTTCGATGGCGACATGCAGTTGATGACCGGCGAATTGAGCCAGATGCTGGACGCGCTGGTGCAGGCGCTGGGCGGAGAAGCCGCCCCGACTTGAGCCGGACCGAGTCGCGCCGCTTGCACTGTTGGATTGAACTTTCAACAAGCATGCCCCTCCATTAGAGACTCCCGCGACGTTCTGTTTGCTTGTGGAATCTTTTAGCGAACAGCAGCGCGGCGGGCCGCCCGGCCTCGGCGTCCGATCGTGGCCGGCGGGTCATCCATCTCAAAAGGAGCGAACAATGACACTACGCGAAATGATCGGCGCCTCGGCGCTGGCCTTGCTGGCAAGCACTGCCTACGCTCAAAATCAGGACAGCAGTTCATCCACCATGACGAATCCGGGTCAGGCGCAAACGGCGCCGCCTGCCAGCGCCACCATGCCGGCACCGGCGACCACTTCCAACGATCCCTACGTGAAAAAGCGGATGGAAGACAAGGCCGCCAAGAAGCAATACAAGGCCGAGAAAAAGGCTGCCAAATCCGACTATAAACAGGAGAAAAAGCAAGCCAAGGCCAAGCTCAAGCAAGACCTGTCGGCCCAGCCGGCGCCGTCCGGCGAAACGGATCAACCGGGCAAATAGAGCCTGGCCCCGGCCACCGCAGGCACCGGCCAATAAACGGCGCTTGCGGTCCGGCCACCGGGTGGCACTACGCTTCACTGCCAGCGTTCGATTTCAGCCAGCACGGCCTTCAGCATCTGATTGACATCCGCTTGCGCCATCGCCGGACCGGCGATGGGCGGCACAAAGAAATCCGGTTGCATGCTGGCGCGATAGCGGATGCGGGTGCCATCGCAGTGGTTTTCGCGGGCGGGCGCCAAACTCCAGCGCGCCGTATAGCGCTGCATGTTGCCCGAGATGCGGCTGACGTCGATCGCTGAAAACGGCTGCTCGGTGACGCGCAACACCATGTGGATTTCCCGCCGGACGAACAGGAACCCGCCGCTGCCATATTGTTCCACCACAACTTCGTGGGCGTGGCGCGACAGTACCGTGGACGAGATCAGGTTCGGCACGAATTCGGCCAGGCGGTCGTAGTCGGTCAGCACCTGCCATACCCGCCGCGGCGTGGCGCAGGCAAATCCTTCGGCGTCGACTTCAATTCCCTCGTCGTGATCGGCAGGCATGCATCTTCTCCACCAGGCGGTCCGCGCGGCATCCACCCTGTGTGGCGGACCGATACGAGCCGCAACTGAGCAATGGCGCCGGGCTTGCAAGATCACAGGCAGCCGACACCACACGCTATCCATGGCGGTTTGCCTCGCACCGCCTAGCCGCGTCGGATACTCGGCATGCCATGGGTCAATATCGGATACAAACGGGACGTTTTTCAAACATACTCCACGTCTTCCAGAAGTGCCAGCGATGCAGTGACAATCTTTGCGAGATGCTTGAGGCGATGGCTGTCGTACGCCGATCATTCGGGCTCGGTCGCAGCAGATTGTCGAACAGGTTTGTGCACTCTCAAAAGCGATTTAATCCAGCAAAAAACACCATCCCAAATCGGCGGCTCGATGCTGGCCGGTCCGCAAACAATACGCAGCGCGCTTGATTTACATTCAAGAAAACCGGATTGAATTTGCGCCTGCCATAGTCCAACGCAAACAGGTGTCGTCGTCGTTTATGTCATGTCGCCGCTGCCATCTGGCTGCTGTTTTGACATGGCAAGGAGATTGGCATGTGGACCTTGCTGTTGCTGCCGTTCATCGGCTTGTTGTGGCTGCCGTTCTATAACCACGAGTTGCCGTCCCTGTTTGGCTTTCCCTTCTTCTACTGGTACCAGCTGGCGTGGGTGCCGATCACTTCGCTGCTGATCTGGATCGTATATCGCCACGGCAAACGTCGGGGAGTCGAATGATGACCACTCAAATCAACTGGATTGCGCTGGGCGTCTTCGTCTTCTTCTTCGCGCTGGTGACGGTGATGGGCTTTGCCGCCTCGCGCTGGCAACGGGGCGGCACCGCACAAGGGCGCGCACCTGGACGAATGGGGCCTGGGCGGCCGCAATTTCGGCACCTGGATCACCTGGTTCCTGGTCGGCGGCGATTTCTATACCGCGTACACCGTGATCGCGGTGCCGGCGCTGGTCTACGCGGTCGGCGCCTATGGCTTCTTCGCGTTGCCGTACACGATCATCGTCTATCCGATCGTGTTCATGATCATGCCGAAACTGTGGCATGCGGCGCATCGGGCCGGGCACGTGACGGCCGGCGACGTGGTGTATGGCCGCTATGGTTCGCGCACCGCTGGAATTCGCGGTCGCGCTGACCGGCGTGTTCGCGACCATGCCGTACATCGCGCTGCAGCTGGTCGGCATGGAAGTGGTGATCAAGGCGCTCGGCCTGACGGGCGAGCTGCCGCTGGCGGCGGCGTTCGTGATCCTGGCGCTGTACACCTATTCGGCCGGGCTGCGGGCGCCGGCGCTGATCGCCTTCGTCAAGGACCTGATGATCTACATCGTGGTGCTGGTGGCGGTGGTGCTGGTGCCGCTGAAGCTGGGCGGCTATGGCGCGGTGTTCGCATCGGCGAATGAAGCGTTCGCCGCCAAGGGCGGCGCCACCGGGCTCTACCTGCAGCCGCAGCAGATCCTGCCGTTCGCCACCCTGGCGCTCGGTTCGGCACTGGCCGCGTTCATGTATCCGCATACGCTGACCGGCATCTTTGCCGCCAAAAGCGCCGATACGATCCGCAAGAACGCGGTGTTCCTGCCGGCCTACACCGTGCTGCTGGGCTTGATCGCGCTGCTCGGCTTCATGGGCTATGCCGCCAAGGTCGACATCAAGAACAACAACGACGTGGTGCCGGCGCTGTTCAATGCGCTGTTCCCGAGCTGGTTCAGCGGCTTCGCGTTTGCCGCGATCGCGATCGGCGCGCTGGTGCCGGCGGCGGTCATGTCGATCGGCGCTTCCAACCTGTTTACGCGCAACTTCTGGAAGCCTTACGTGAATCCGGCAATCACCCCGGCCGGCGAACAGAAGGTGGCCAAGATCGTCTCGCTGGTGGTCAAGCTCGGCGCCCTGGTCTTCATCCTGTTCTTGCCGACTCAGTACGCCATCAACCTGCAATTGCTCGGCGGCGTGTGGATCCTGCAAACCTTCCCGGCGGTGGTGTTCGGCCTGTTCTTCCACTGGTTCCGGGCCCCGGCCTTGCTGGCCGGCTGGGCCGTCGGCATGGCCAGCGGCAGCTGGCTGGCCTTTACCGATGGCATCAAACCGGTGCACACGCTAGTGCTCGGCGGCGCCAGCTATACGATGTATACCGGCTTGCTGGCACTGGTGCTGAACGTCGCAGTGGCCGTGGTGCTGCAACTGGTGCTGGGCGAGCGCGGGACGCAAAGGCCAGTGCCGCTGGCCGACGAAGCGGTGCGCTGAGGCCCTGCCGCGGCCGTACCGGCTGCGCTTTCTTTCGTAGAGCGCCAGGCGTCTCTTTCCCGGATGCCTGACGCAGCGGCAGCCAGTCCGATGGCCTCGATGCAGCGCGGCAAAAGCAGATGCTAGCTGCCTGCGCCGGGAACACAATCCGCCCGCTTCAAATCCAAATCAAAAGTTGCTTGTTGTATTTCACCGATGTTTGACACGAATGCCGCCGTGCTGTGCACGAATGCCGGGATTAAACATAGCCGGGCGGCCGATTCGAATAGGAGCCGTGATGTCCGTTCCACCTGCCCGCAGCGAGGGCGATTCCAGCTGGAATGCAGGCTTGCACGCTGTTGCGTCGACCGGTGCGCCCTCCAGCTTGACACGACGCAAGTTCCTGCAATCGGCCGGAGCGCTGGCTAGTTCGCCTTTGCTGTCGCAAGCTGCCGCGCCGGCGGCCGAGGCGCCGGTGGTGGTGCAAGCAGCCTCGGCCCTGCGTATCGCGCTACAGATTAATGGCGAACAACACGAGCTGATGCTGGAGCCGCGCGTCACCTTGCTGGATGCCTTGCGCGAGCACCTCGGTTTGATGGGCACCAAGAAAGGCTGCGACCGCGGACAATGCGGCGCCTGCACCGTGCTGGTCAACGGCCGCCGCATCAATTCGTGCCTGACGCTGGCGGTCATGCACGAGGGCGACGCCATCACCACCATCGAAGGCATCGGCCAGCCCGAGCACCTGCATCCGATGCAGGCCGCGTTCGTGACGCACGATGCGTTTCAGTGCGGCTACTGCACACCGGGCCAGATCTGTTCCGCGCTGGCCCTGCTGAACGAAGCGCAACGCGGCGATGCCAGCGCGGTGACGCCCGATGTGCGCAGCCGCAGCGTCGGTCCTGAACGACGACGAGGTGCGCGAGCGCATGAGCGGCAACCTGTGCCGCTGCGGCGCCTATGCCAATATCGTCAAGGCGATCCAGTCGGTGGCCGCGGCGCGGCAGGGAGGCAGCGGATGAATCCGTTCGCCTACCGCCGCCCGGCGAATGTCGACGAGGCGCTGCGCCTGGCGCAGGAACCGGGCGCGATGTTCATCGGCGGCGGCACCAATCTGCTCGACCTCGTCAAGGGCGGCGTCGCCGTGCCGCAAAGCCTGATCGACGTCAGCCGGCTGCCGCTGGCCGAGATCGTCGAACTGCCCGACGGCGGCGTGCGCATCGGTGCCCTGGCGCGCAACAGCGATACCGCCAACCATACGCTGATCCGCACGCGCTATCCCTTGCTGTCGCAGGCCTTGCTGGCGGGCGCCTCGCCGCAGCTGCGCAACATGGCCACGGTCGGCGGCAATCTGCTGCAACGCACGCGCTGCTATTATTTTTACGATACGGGATTCGACCGCTGCAACAAGCGCCTGCCCGGTTCCGGCTGCGCCGCGCGCGACGGCTATAACCGCATCCATGCGGTGCTCGGCGCCAGCGACGCCTGCATCGCCACCAATCCGTCCGACATGAATGTGGCGCTGGCGGCGCTGGGTGCCGTGGTGCGCGTGCGCGGCGCCGGCGGCGAGCGGGCGATCGCGATCGGCGACTTCCACCGGCTGCCGGGCGATGCGCCGCAGCGCGATACCACCCTGGAGCGCGGCGAGCTGATTACGGCCGTCGATCTGCCGCGCTCGCCGTTTGCCGAGCATGCGTATTACCTGAAGGTGCGCGATCGCGCCAGCTATGCCTTCGCGCTGGTATCGGTGGCGGCGGCGCTCGATCTGCGTGACGGCGTGGTGCGCAATGCCGCGCTGGCGCTGGGCGGCGTCGCGCACAAGCCGTGGCGCCTGCCGCAGGCCGAAGCCGCACTGGTGGGGCAGCCGCTGGCGCCGCCGGCGATGCAGGCCGCCGCCGACGCGCTGCTGCAGGGCGCGCGGCCTTACCAGCACAACGGCTTCAAGGTGAACCTGGCGCGGCGCGCCATCGTACGTGCGCTCGGCATGGCGGGAGGAATCGCATGAAAAGCGTCGGCGCGCCGCTGGACCGCATCGACGGCCCCTTGAAGGTCTGCGGCGCCGCGCGCTACAGCGCCGAATTCGCGCTGCCGCGCATGGCGCATGCGGTGCTGGTGCAAAGCACGGTGCCGAACGGACGGATCGCGCGGCTCGACACCGGGGCGGCGGAACGCTCGCCCGGCGTCGTCGCCGTGCTCACGCACAAGAACGCCATGCGGCTGCCGCAAGGCGGCAAGGGGGCGGAGCAGCCGCCGCAGGGGCGCGTGTTGTCGCTGCTGCAGGACGACCAGGTGCATTACAACGGCCAGCCGGTGGCCGTGGTGGTGGCCGATACGCTGGAGCAGGCGCTGGGCGCTGCGGCCATGGTCCGCGTCGAGTATCAGCGCACTGCCGCCGCGCTCGATTTCGACGCCGCCAAGCCGCGCGCCTATTCGCCGGGCAAGGTGCTGGACATGGATGCCGATTCGCGCCATGGCGATCTGCAGGCCGGCCTGGCGCAGGCGGCGGTGCGCAAGACGCTGACCTATACGACGCCGATGCAGCATCATAATCCGATGGAGCCGCACGCCACGCTCGCCGCCTGGGACGGCAGCCGGCTGACCTTGCACGATTCGACGCAGCATGTGGCCGGCGTGCAAAAAACACTCGCCGAAATCTTCGGGATTCCCCAGGACCACGTGCGCGTGCTCTGCCCTTATGTGGGCGGCGGCTTCGGCGGCAAGGGCTCGGCCTGGTCGCATGTGGCGCTGGCCGCGCTGGCGGCGCGCCAGTGCGGCCAGCCGGTGCGGCTGGTGCTGCAGCGGCCGCAGCTGTTCGGCCCGGTGGGTGGCCGGCCGCGCACCGAACAGACGGTGACGCTCGGCTGCACGCCCGACGGTCGCTTCACGGCGGTGGAGCACAGGGTCATATCCAATACCTCGGTCATCGAGGACTGGACCGAATCGTCGGCGATGGTCACGCGCATGCTGTATGCCTGCCCGAATATCGCCACCTCGCATCGGCTGGTCAAGCTGAATGTCGGCACGCCGACTTTCCAGCGCGCGCCGGGCGAGGCCACCGGCAGTTTCGCGCTGGAGAGCGCGCTGGACGAACTCGCCTATGAAACCGGCATCGACCCGATTGCGCTGCGCCTGCGCAATTACGCCGAACGCGACCCCGAGCGCGACCTGCCGTTTTCCAGCAAGGCGCTGCGCGAGTGTTATCGCGTCGGCGCCGAGCGCTTCGGCTGGCAGCGGCGCACTCCGCAGCCGCGCTCGATGCAGCAGGGGCAATGGCTGATCGGCATGGGCATGGCCAGCGCGACCCGCCCGGCCAAGCGCAGCCCGGCAGCGGCGCGCGTGCGCTTGCTGGCGGACGGCCAGGCGCTGGTGCAGTCGAGCACCGAGGACCTGGGCACCGGCACCTACACGGTCATGACGCAGATCGCCGCCGACGCGCTCGGCTATGCGCCCGCACAAATCCGCTTCGAGCTGGGCGATACCGATCTGCCGGAAGCGCCGATCGCCGCCGGCTCGATGACGGTGGAAAGCGTGGGCGCGGCGATCCACGAGGCCTGCCTGGACGTGCGCCGGCGCCTGATCGAACTGGCGCGCGCCGATGCGCGCTCGCCGCTGGCGGGCGCGGCCGCCGACGGCATCGTGATCGACCACGGCTGGCTGCGGCTGGCATCGGACCGCGAGCGCGGCGAGCCGGCCGCCGCGCTGCTCGCGCGCCACGGCGGTGCGCTCGAAGCGCGCGTCGACAGCAAGCCCGGCGGCGAAGTCGGGCAATACTCGATGCACACCTTCGGCGCGGTCTTTGCCGAAGTGCACGTCGACCGCGATCTCGGCGTGATCCGCGTGCCGCGCGTGGTCGGCGCCTACGGCGTCGGCCAACTGATCAACGCCAAAACCGCGCACAGCCAGCTGATGGGCGGCATCGTATGGGGCATCAGCCTGGCGCTGTTCGAGGAATCCGTGCTCGATCCGCACACCGGGCGTTTCGTCAACGCCAACCTGGCGGAATACCACGTGCCGGTGAACGCCGATATCGGCACCATCGACATCACGGTGGTGCCCGAACAGGATGCGCAGGTGAACGCGCTCGGCGCCAAGGGCATCGGCGAAGTGTCCACCACCGGCGTCGCCGCCGCCATCGCGAATGCGGTGTATCACGCCACCGGACGCCGCGTGCGCGACCTGCCGATCACGCTCGACAAGCTCCTGGCTTGAGCCGGCAGCATCAGCCGGGACTGCGCGATTGACGTCGAGCCGGTGTCTGGCATAGGCTCACGAAGCGCTTCCCGCCTTTGTGTCGTCGCGCTGTTGCGCGACTGCCTGCCAGTCCGCGAGCCGATGTGCCATGGTAGCGTAGCGCCAAATAATATTATTCAGGAGACCGCCATGAAAACCCTCGTCGATCAGCTTGCCCAATACGCCGCCTACCATCGGGACCGGCGCAACATCGCCACCCACCTGGTCGGGATTCCGATGATCGTGTTTGCGATCACGGTGCTGCTGTCGCGCCCGGCCTTCGAACTGGGCGGCATCGTGCTGACGCCGGCGACGCTGGCGGTGGTGGTGACCGTGCTCTATTACTTCCGGCTGGATCTGCGCTACGGCGCCGTGATGGCGATTCTGATGGGGCTGGCCTTGTGGGGCGCACAGGCGGTGGCGGCCGCGCCGACCGCGACCTGGCTTTACGCCGGCATCGGCTTGTTCGTGCTCGGCTGGATCCTGCAATTCATCGGCCACGCCTGGGAAGGCAAGAAGCCGGCCTTCGTCGACGACCTGATCGGCCTGATCATCGGGCCGCTGTTCGTGGTGGCCGAAGTCGGCTTCCTGCTCGGCCTCGGCAACGCGGTGCGCGCGGAGATCGAGCGCCGCGTGGGGCCGACGCACGGCCAACGCACGGCGTCGATGGGCGGGTAATAAACGCACTGTTGAACGGCGCCCGAACTCACGCCGCACCTGCCGCCTGAGCTCGGGCGCATATACTCCTGATACTTGCACCTAATTCCAGACTTAAAATAACAGATTTGGCAACATACCCCATGTCTAAGGGCGTAGCCCATCGCATGCGGCAGCCGTTCCCCCAGCATCCCTTCTGGCACGCCGGTCACAAGGCATTTTAGAGTATTGCCCAAGGACATTTTCAGCCACTCGGTGATACCCTGCTTTTTTCCATTCCGCGCAGCGCCCACCGTGGCGCCGGCCATGCCCCGACCCCATGACCAATCCCCACTATCCGAATCTGCTGGCGCCGCTCGATCTTGGTTTCACCACGCTGAAGAACCGCGTGATCATGGGCTCGATGCATACCGGCCTGGAAGACCGCTTCTATAACTACCCGAAGCTGGCCGCGTACTTCCGCGAGCGCGCCAGAGGCGGCGCCGGCCTGATCGTCACCGGCGGCATTTCGCCCAATCGCAGCGGCTGGCTGCTGCCGTTCGGCGGCACCCTGAACAACGCCTTCGACCTGCGCAACCACCGCCGCCTGACGCGCGCGGTGCACGAGGAAGGCGGCAAGATCGCGCTGCAGATCCTGCATGCCGGCCGCTACGGCTACCAGCCGCTGGTGGTGTCGGCCTCGGCGCTGAAGTCGCCGATCTCGATGTTCAAGCCGCGCGCGCTGACCGAGCGCGGCATCCGGCGCACCATCGCCGACTACGTGCGCTGCGCGCGGCTGGCCCAGCGCGCCGGCTACGACGGCATCGAGATCATGGGCAGCGAAGGCTATCTGCTGAGCCAGTTCCTGTGCCTGCGCACCAACCAGCGCACCGACCGCTGGGGCGGCAGTATCGAAAACCGCATGCGGCTGCCGGTGGAAATCGTGCGCCGCGTACGGGCCGCGGTTGGTCGCGAACTTCATCATCATGTACCGCCATTCGGTGCTGGACCTGGTCGAGGGCGGCAACAGCTGGGACGAAGTGGTGGCGGTAGCGCAGGAACTGGAGCGCGCCGGCGTCAGCATCTTCAACACCGGCGTCGGCTGGCACGAAGCGCGTGTGCCCACCATCGTCACTTCGGTGCCGCGCGCGGCGTTTGCCAGCCTGGCCGGACGGCTGCGCCAGCAGGTGTCGATCCCGGTGGTGGCATCGAACCGCATCAACATGCCGGATGACGCCGAAAGCATCCTGGCGCGCGGCGACGCCGACCTGATCTCGATGGCGCGGCCGTTCCTGGCCGATCCCGATTTCGTCAACAAGGCCGCCGCTGGCCGCGCCGACGAAATCAATACCTGCATCGCCTGCAACCAGGCTTGTCTCGACCATACCTTCGCCAACCAGCGCGCCAGTTGCCTGGTCAATCCGCGCGCCGGCTACGAGACCGAGCTGGTGTACCGCAAGAGCGTGCAAGCCAAAAAGATCGCCGTGGTCGGCGCTGGGCCGGCGGGGCTGTCGGCGGCCACCGTCGCCGCCCGCCGCGGCCATGCGGTGACGCTGTTCGAAGCCAGCGGCCGCATCGGCGGCCAGTTCAAGCTGGCAATGAAGATTCCCGGCAAGGAAGAGTTCGCCGAAACCCTGCGCTATTACGCTCGGCAGCTGGAGCTCACCGGCGTCACGTTGCAGCTCAATACCCGCGTCACGCGCGCCGAATTGCTGGCGCAGGGTTTCGATCACGTCATCGTCGCCGCCGGCGTGACGCCGCGCATGCCGCCGATTCCCGGCATCGAGCATCCGAAGGTGCTGTCGTATTTCGACCTGCTGCAAAACGATCCGCCGCTCGGCGCCCGCGTTGCCATCATCGGCGCCGGCGGTATCGGCTTCGACATCGGCGAATACCTGCTGCACGACCGCCGCAGTGCCGCTGCCGGTGCCGCTGTCGCATTGGCTGGACGAATGGGGCGTCGACCTGGACGCACGCGAAGCCGGCGCCGGCGGCCTGCGTCCTCCGGTAGCACCAGCGCCGCCGCGGCAAATTTACCTGTTGCAGCGCAAGACCACGAAGATGGGCGCCGGCCTCGGCAAGACCTCCGGCTGGGTCCACCGCGCGACCTTGCAGCGCCACGGCGTGCAGATGCTGACTGGTGTGGAATACCGCCGAATCGACGACGCCGGCCTGCATATCACGCAAGACGGCAAGGAACGCGTGCTGGAAGTCGATCACATCGTCGTCTGCGCCGGCCAGGATGCGCTGGCCGGAGCTGATGCCGGCCACAGCCTGGACTCAGCCGACGCCGCCGGCCCGCAATTCCACCTGATCGGCGGCGCCAAGCTGGCGGCCGAGCTGGATGCCAAGCGCGCGATCCGCGAAGGAGCGGAACTGGCGGCGCGGCTGTGACCGGGTGAGTTGTTGCTGATAGGACAGGTTTTGCCAGGCAAATCGGCCGGGAGTGGCCGCGCGATGGTTTCGGTGCAAGTTTGAAAATGCCGAACAGGACGTGAAATTGGCCCAAGCTCCGCGCAAGGTGCGGCGCGCTGGCGGTGTTACCATCGCCCCACCCTTGTCTCGAGTCCCTCGCCATGCACGCCAGAGTCGCCCTTTTACTTGCCGTTGCCGTCCTCGCCGCCTGTTCCAGCGTGCCGCTCGAAAGCACCGCGCCAGCGCCGCGCGGCGCCGAAGCGGGCTGGGTCGACAGCACGACGAGCATGCATTCGACGGCCGCCTCGCTGGCTGGCTACAAACACGATCTGGCCCACTGGATTGCGCGGTCCAATCCGGGCCAGGTGTTTGCCGGCCGGCCGCAAGCCTTGTTGCGCTCGGTGGTGGTGGTCAAGTATCAGGTCGATGCCAACGGCCGCTTGCTGCGCAGTACCATCTTGCGCTCCAACCGTGATCAGGCAACGGAGAGTACCGCGTTGACGACGCTGCGCCGGGCGGCACCGTTCCCCAAGCCGGCGGCGCACTTGCTGCGCCACGGCCAGGTCGAAGTCCTGGAAACCTGGCTTTTCAACAACGACGGCCGTTTCCAGCTGCGCACGATTGCCGAGCCGCAAATGGACCAATAGGCGCCGCTGGCGCCAACTGACAGCTGCCACCGATCGGATTTTTGCAGAAACTGCCTGGCGTGCGCGGACCAATGGGCTGGCTTGCTTCCGCTGCGTTTCTCGCCTACCATCAGGGCAGACTCAATGCGTCAGTTCGACCGCATTTCACCCAAATACCGATTCCCCCTCTGGCCGCCCATCACGCGACGCCGACCGCGCGGGATCGGCCCATTGCTCATGATTGGAAACACCGATGGATAACCGCCCCGGCATCATCATTTCGAGTTTCGACCTGGAACGGCTGGAACATTTACTGGAATCCGACAAGTACCGCAACTTGCCGGGGATCGATGCGCTGCAAAGCGAAATCGATCGTGCCACGATTGTGGCGCCGGAAGACGTGCCGGCGAATGTCATTACGATGAACTCCTCGGTGAAGTTCATCGATGATGCCACCGGCACCGAATACCGCCTGTCGCTGGTGTATCCGGGACAGACCGATGTGCCGGATGCGGTCTCGGTGCTGGCGCCGGTCGGCAGCGCGTTGCTTGGGCTGTCGATCGGCCAGTCGATTTCCTGGCAGGCGCCGGGCGGCCGCGAACTGCGTCTGCGCGTGCTCGACGTCACCTATCAGCCGGAAGCCAGCGGCGAGTTTAACCGCTAAAGCGCGCCGGCCGGCATGAATGCCAGCTGGGTGGCAACCAATGCGGCGGCCGCGCTGTTGCTGCCACCGCTCAATCTGCTCCTGGTCGCCGGTTTCGGCTTGCTGCTGCGCCGGCGCTGGCCGCGCGCCGGCCGAACGCTGATCATCGGCGCTGTGGCACTGCTGCTGGTGTTGTGCACCAACGCCGGTTCCTTGTTGCTGGTGGCGCCACTGGAACGCCTGGCGTCGCCGCTGACGGTGGCCGACGTGCCGGCGGCGCAAGCCATCGTGGTGCTGGGCGGTGGTCGCATCGGCGCCGCGCCGGAATATGGCGGGCACGATATCCCCAGTTTGCCGACGCTGGCGCGCCTGCGCTATGCCGCCCATCTGCAGCGTGCCAGCGGGCTACCGCTGCTGGTGTCCGGCGGCAGTCCGGATGGCGCCGCCGACTCGGAAGCGGTGTTGATGGCGCGCAGCTTGCGCGAGGATTTCGCGGTGCCGGTGCGCTGGCTGGAACAGGGTTCCGACAATACCGCCGAAAATGCCCGCTACGCCGCGCAGCAGTTGCACGGCGATGGCATCCGCCGCGTCCTGCTGGTGACCGACGCCATGCACATGCCTCGTTCGCAGGCGATTTTTTCCCGCTATGGGCTGCAGGTAGTGGCGGCGCCGACCGTGTTTTTCAGTCGCCAGCGCCTGACCCCGATCGATTTTTTCCCGGGCGGCGACGGCTTGCGGCGCTCGCATTACGCCTTGCACGAATGGATCGGGCTGCTGTGGTATCGGCTGCGGCACGGTGCTGCCTGAAGCGTCGGCACCAAAGCCCACGGCGCGTGGTCGAATCCCAAACGCCAGTGGAAAGGATGTTCCATGAAATCGGAAAGGATGTTCCATGAAGTCGCTTGAAGTGGATGTGGCGGTGATCGGCGCCGGCACTGCCGGCCTGGCCGCCTCGCGCGCCGCGCGCTCGCATGGCCAGCGGGTGCTGCTGATCGAAGGCGGCGTGTACGGCACCACCTGCGCCCGGGTCGGCTGCATGCCGAGCAAGCTGCTGATCGCCGCCGCCGAGGCGGCGCACACGGTGGCGGGTGCGGCCCGCTTTGGCGTGCACGCCGGGCCGCCGCGCATCGACGGCCGCGCCGTGATGGCGCGCGTGCAGGCCGAGCGCGACCGTTTTGTCGGCTTCGTGCTGGATGGGGTCGAGCAGATTCCGCCAACCGAGCGGCTGCGCGGACAGGCCCGCTTTCTGGATGCGCAGCGCCTGCAGGTCGATGCGCATACCGTCGTCGAGGCCGGGCGGGTGGTGATCGCCACCGGCTCCAGTCCGGTGCTGCCGGAACAATTCAAGGCGATCGGCGCGCTGGCGCAAACCAGCGATGATATTTTCGAGTGGCCCGACTTGCCGCGCTCGGTGGCGGTGATCGGCACTGGCATCATCGGCCTGGAGTTGGGGCAGGCGCTGCATCGGCTGGGGGTGCGGGTGGCCTTGTTCGGGCGCCGGCGGCTGGCGCAATTGAGCGACCCGGTGGTGCAGGAAGTGGCGCTGCGCTGCCTTGGCGCGGAGCTGGATTTGCGGCTGAATGCCGAAGTGATCGAGGCGCGGCGCGATGGCGCAGAAGTCGTGCTGAGTTCGCGCGATGCCGGCGGCGCCGTACGCAGCGAACGCTACGATGTCGTGTTATGCGCCACCGGGCGCGCGCCAAACGTCGGCGGTCTCGGTCTTGAACGGGCCGGCATCGAGCTGGACCGGCGCGGCGTGCCGTTGTTCGATCCGGCCACCATGCGCTGCGGCGCCAGCACCATCTTCATCGCCGGCGATGCCAGCAACGAGCGGCCCTTGCTGCACGAAGCCGCTGATCAGGGCCGCATTGCCGGCGACAATGCTGGCGCCTATCCGCACAGCCGTCCAGGGCGGCGCCACGAGCCGCTGGGGATCGTCTTTTCCGATCCGCAAATCGCCAGCGTCGGGCGCAGTTGGCAAAGTCTGAAGGAGAACCGCGCGGAACAGTTCGCGGTGGGCCAGGTGTCGTTTGAAAACCAGGGTCGCAGCCGCGTCATGCTGCAAAACCAGGGCGTGCTGCGGCTGTACGGCGAATATGGCTCGGACCGCTTCCTCGGCGCCGAAATGATCGCGCCGCGCGCCGAACATCTGGCGCACCTGCTGGCTTGGGCCTGCCAGAGCCGGATGACGGTGGCGCAGATGCGCGGCATGCCGTTTTACCACCCGGTGATCGAGGAAGGCGTGCGCACTGCGCTGCGCAATTTGCAGGAACAGCTGGCGCATGGCTTGCCCGCCATCGAACACTGCGCCGACTGCACGCCCGGCATGTAGCGTGCGCGCTGCCGCTATTTTTTATTGAGCATGCCGAATATCAGCGACACCACGAAGATCACCACGAAAATCCAGAACAGCACCTTGGCGATTTCGGTGGCGCCGGCGGCGATGCCGCCAAAACCGAAAATGCCGGCGATGATGGCGATGATAAAAAAGATGACGGCATAACGGAGCATATTGATCTCCTTCGATGTCGATAACGGTATTGGGTTTAATATCGCTAGCAGCCACCTTACCGGAAGCCCGAGCCGCATGATTGATCGGCAACAACCTCCCGGCGCACTTCGGCGCGCCGGCGAACTTTAAAATACTGGTGTTGCCCCTTGTTCCGCCGTCAGACGGCCTGCATTTTTACAGGAGAAAAGCGCGATGTTGACCCCCAATCTGAAAACCACCCGCAATGACATGAGATCGCTCGTGCGCGACGCCCAGGAGTTGTTCCGCGAAGCCGCTTCTGCCACTGGCGAAAAAGCCGAAACCCTGCGCAGCAAGGGCTTGACCCTGCTCGATACGGCGCTGACCAGGGCGCAGGACGTGCAGTCCGCCGCCGTCGACACAAGTAAGGAACTGGTTTCCACGGCGGACGATTACGTGCAGGAAAATCCGTGGCGCGCAGTCGCCATCTCGGCCGGAATCGGCTTGCTGATCGGGGTCATCATCGGCCGCAAATAGCCGATCGCTGCGCACAGGCCCTGCGTCGCCGCACGGGTGCCGGATTGATATTGCAATTTGAGAACTTTCCGGTCCCCGCTACGGTCGAAACGTGTTTCACGTCTACAGGGACCCTTGATGCGTACGCAAATCATTCTTTCCATGCTGGCCGCCACGGTGGCGATTAGCGGTTGTGCCGACATGTCGCCGACTCAGCGCGGCACCGCGACCGGTGCCGGCGTCGGCGCCGGTCTGGGCGCCATCCTGGGAGCCGCCACTGGCGGCGGCGGTGGCGGGCGCACGGCGACCGGTGCGGTGCTGGGTGGCGCCGCCGGCGCGGTGGTCGGCAACATCTGGTCGAACAAGATGGAGAACCAGAAACGCACCATGGAGCAGGCCACCCAAGGCACCGGCGTCCAGGTCAGCCAAACCGCCGACAACCGGCTGAAGCTGGATATTCCGAGCGATATTTCGTTTGACACCGGGCGTGCCGATATCCAGCCGAATTTCCGTCCGATCCTGGATCGCTTCGCCACCACCCTGGCCGATAATCCGTATACGGTGATCACCATCATCGGCCACACCGACAGCACCGGCAGCGATGCCGTCAACGATCCGCTATCGCTGAATCGCGCCGCTCGTACGCGCGATTACCTGAGTGGTCGCGGCGTCGCTGCCGCTCGCTTCCGAGTCGAAGGGCGTGGCTCGCACGAACCGCTGGTGGCCAACGACAGTGCCGCCAACCGCGCCAAAAACCGCCGCGTCGAAATTTTCGTCGCCGAGCAGCAATCGACGGCGCAGGGCGTGCCGCAAAGGTAGGCGCGCACAAGCCACGAGAGCGGTACGAACAACAGGCCTGCCCCCTTGAGCGGGGCGGCTTGGCCTCAGATGGATACTCCATGAGTGCACATCTGTTTTCGCTGAGATAAACTGCGTCTTACCCACATACTCTGCCATTGTTGGTTATGCGAAGCATGCTGTGGAGCAAATTCCTGTCGTGCATGCCGAGCCCTATGGCACCCCTGCATACTCAGCGCGATATGCCGATGCAACTGTTAAACGCGACAGAGGTATGTCGAGGCTGGCTGCTACCAAATCCGTTCGCTATTCACTACTGATCTGCTGGTCGTTCCGGTGGCAGTAGGGCGCAACCCGGTATCGTGCGCCGGCTTGCCTTTGCACGGTCGACGAGGGTCGGCGACTAGACACGTCACGTATCAAGGCAAAATAAAAAAAGCCGCAAACCCTGGCGGGCGCGGCTTTGATCGGAACCATCCACAGCAGGCTGCAGATGGCGCGGCAGCGATGTGCCGATTTATTTCACGGCTGCGATCATATACGCGACAGCGGCCTTGACGTCGTCATCGGATGCTTGCGCACCGCCCTTGGGCGGCATCATTCCAGTCTTGCCCTGGAAGCCCTTGATCGCATGTTCGTCCAGGGTTGCGACGCCCTGTTTGAGCCGATCTGCCCAGGCTGCCTTGTCGCCGAATTTCGGTGCGCCGGCGATGCCAGCGGTATGGCACGCCATGCACACGCTGTCATACAATTTTTTGCCGACATCGCTGGCTGCCGGTGCGGCCGCTGCGACGGGCGCGGCGGCAGTCGGTGCTGCCGCAGCCGGAGCCGCCGGCGCTGCTGCGGGCGCCTCGGCAGCCGGTGCGGCTGGTTTGGCGGCCGGGACTTCCGGTTCCTTGAATTTGCCACCGGACTGGTTCGCCATGTAGACCACCGCGCGCGCGACTTCCACATCATCCAGATCGGGATTGCCGCCCTTGGCCGGCATCGCGTTCAGGCCGTGCAAGGCATAGCCCAGCACGGTGTCGTAGCCGGCCGCGAGCCGCGCCGACCAGGCAGCGGCGTCGCCCAGCTTCGGTGCGCCGGCGGCGCCGGTGCCGTGACAGGCGACACAGGTCGTCTTGTATACCTGTTCGCCGGTTTGCAGCTGTTTCGGGGCATTCACGTCTTTCAAGGTGAAGCCCACGTCGGCGACCGGCTGAATGCGTGCCTCGATGGCCGCTGGAGTCTGCGCTTCCGAGCCGGCGCCGACCTTGGGTCCGTTCGATGCATATTCGACCAGCAGGGCGATACAGATGATCGGCACCAGAAACCCGGCGATGACCGCGGCAATCAGCTGTTTCGGAGTTCTGATGCCGGACTGGTGTTCTTCTTTGTGTGCGTCACTCATGATTCCCTCGGTGCAATTGTAGAAATTGGTGAATAGGTGCGCAGGCCTGGCAATGGGACCGGTAATCTGGCAGCACGATATCTCGCCAAACTTTCGATTATAGACGTAACGATTGCTATTTGGAACGGAAAGCCCACGCTTTGCATGGACGCGGCTGCCGAAAACCGTTATCCTTCACGCCTGCTCGGCATTCCCGTGCGGCTGTAGCTCAGTGGATAGAGTATTGGCCTCCGAAGCCAAGGGTCGTGGGTTCGATCCCCGCCAGCCGCACCAATCAAATCAAGACTCTCCGCACAGCCTCAGTAGTCATCTATCTCAAGCTCGATTGTTGTCCAAAATCTGTCGAAATGACAGTTTTGGAGCAGCAGAGTCGTGCTGAGATTCACGCCGCTAGTTGCGCGCATCCAAGTCGTGCCGCTAGTCCCGATCGCCGCACGCGGGTAGCGCTAATCCGCCCGGCACGTGCAAGCGATGCCTATGTTTTCCTTCGCTGATTGCGTCGATGCCTATTCAGGGGCGACCACGCCGGCCAGGATCGAAAGCGGCCAGCGCATCCTGTGGCGACGGGCAGGATCGCCCCAGGCTGCCAGCAAGCCGGCACGATAGCTGGCCAGCGGATCGGCGCCGGTTTGCTGGCGATAGGCGGCCACCGCCGACCAGCTGTCGAAATAACCCAGCAGTTGCGCCAGGTTCCAATCGGCCTGATGGGTGATGACGGGGGCTTCGATGGGTCGGAACGGGAACGGGATGTTACGGTAGCCGGTTTCCACGTGGCGCCGTGCGCTCGGCCAATAGCTGCCCAGTGTTTCGTGATACAGACGGTCGATCAAGGCATCCAGCGCCGGGGTAATGTGCAGCAGATTGTAGGTGACGGCGACCAGCGCCGCGCCGGGGCGGGCGACGCGCCGGACTTCCTGGTAAAACCGGGCGTGGTCAAACCAGTGGATCGCCTGCCCGACAAAAATCAGATCGACTGAACGCGGGGCCAGTGTCGACTGCTCGGCCGGCTCGCAGCGATAGTCGACATTGGCAGCAGCAACAGCCAACTCGAGTTGCTGCCGGCTCACATCAGTCGCGATCACGTGCTCGAAGCGCTGCGCCAGGCTCGCGCTGGCCTGGCCGTTGCCGCAGCCGCAATCCCAGGCCAGTCGGGTGGCCGGCACGATGCTTGTCAGCCACTCGAACAGTGGCGCCGGGTAGCCCGGTCGAAAATCCTTATAGGCCGCCGCTTGTGCGGAAAAATAATCCGATGTCATCGTCTTTACTACTTCCGTTAGCCGTTAGGACGCGTTGCCCAGCCGATCCGCCGCACCAGGCGCATGGCCGGCCAGCGCCATTATTTACATGAGGAAACAGACTGTCCCGCTGCGGTAAAAATTGTGCCGCCACGGTGCGCTCACGTAACATAATGCTAAGGCATGGTAGTCAATTGCTGTCTGCATTTCCCATCTTTCTTTTTTACGGGGGACCATATGAGCATGATGAGCGAGTTTAAAGAGTTTGCGATGAAGGGCAGCGTGATGGATCTCGCGGTCGGCGTCATCATTGGCGGCGCCTTCGGCAAGATCGTCGATTCACTGGTCGGCGACGTGATCATGCCGGTGGTCAGCAAGATCTTCGGCGGGCTGGATTTCAGCAATTATTTCGTGCCGCTGGCCGGTCAGACCGCGAACACCCTGGCGGAAGCAAAAAAAGCGGGCGCGGTGCTGGCCTACGGTAACTTCATTACGATCGCGCTCAATTTCATCATCCTGGCGTTCATCATCTTCATCATGGTCAAGCAGATGAACCGGCTGAAGAAAAATGTGCCGGCCGCGGCACCGGCACCGACACCGGAAGACGTGCTGCTGCTGCGCCAGATTCGCGACAGCCTGCGCAAATGAAATGGCGGCGACTGGCAGGGTGCGCCCGACGGTGGCGGGCTTGAAGAGCGCGCCCAACGATGAGGGTGCGATGGCAAGCGGCCTCGACCGGCGCCGCTTCCTGCGCCGTTCCGGCCAGCTCGGCGTAGCGGCACTCTTGCCTGGCGTCGGCGCCGCGGCGGCCACGCCACCAGCAAGCGCGCGGCGACTCTCATCAGGGCGCGATGGCGGTCCCGGCCTTGCCGGCCGGCGGCACGATCGCCGTGCTGGCACCGGCATCGCCCGCCGTGGACAAGCTGGAAGCTGCCGCCAGTTGGCTGCGTGGGCGCGGCTTCGTGCCGCGCCTGTTACCCGGTGCCAGCGTGCGCAGTGGCGATTACCTGGCCGGCAGCGATAGCGCGCGCCTGGCTGATCTGCATGCGGCGTTCGCCGATCCCGCTGTCGATGCGATTTTTTGCCTGCGCGGCGGCTATGGCAGTGCGCGCCTGCTGGACCGCATCGACTTCACTCTGCTGCGCCAGCATCCCAAGCCGTTTGTCGGCTACAGCGACATCACCGCGCTGCTGCTGGCAATCACGCGTTTCGCCGGCTTTGTCACCTTTCACGGGCCGATGCTGGTCTCCGATTTGTTGATGGGCAGGCATGCGCACGCGCCGACCGAAGCAGCGTTGTGGGAATTGTTGCAGGGGCGGCGAGGCGCCGGCCAATGGCTGTCGCCGGCGCCGGAAACCGTACTGGAAACCATCACCGGTGGCAGCGCACAAGGCAGGCTGGTCGGTGGCAACCTGGCGACGATCGGCTCGACCCTGGGCACGCCGTATGAAATCGATCTGGACAACGCCATCCTGTTTATCGAAGACGTCGGCGAAACGCCGCAAAAAATCGATCGCCTGCTGACGCAGTTGCGGCTGGCCGGCAAGCTGGCGCAGTTGCGTGGCGTACTGATTGGCGATTTTTCGGAAATCGACGATCCGCGCGCCACCAACGATCATGGCGCTGCCAATCGCGAACGCCTGCGCCAGGTCTGGCGCGACTTGCTGCAGCCGCTGGCGATCCCGATCCTGGCCGGTTGGCCGAGCGGCCATTGCGAGCCGAATCTGACCTTGCCAATCGGCGCTGCGGTGCGACTCGACGCCGGTCGGCAACGACTGTGGCTGGAACAGGATGTGGTGCAAGCCGCCTGAAACCTTGGCCTGATTGTTGCCAAATTATTATCGATCAAGAAGGTTTTAGCGTTAGACTGCGCGGTTGTTGTTAAACAATGTTAAATAACTGGCAAGCATGTCTATTCGGCTTTCTATCCCGACTTGCTCGTATAAAATGGCCGACAGAAGAATAAATCTGATATGAGACAGGGGAGTTGGTAGATAGGCACGCGATGATTCCCGAGTGCCATTTGCTCACCATCTTCCCGTGAGAAGCCCTCGAGATTGCAACGCCATACCGCCTTGATTTGCCATGCCCACAAGGCGATTGCGGCTGATGCGACACAACCATGAGCAAGGAGCACCAGGGCGCGATGCAGTCGTTGCTCAATCATCTCGTTGAAATTACCGGTCATCGCGACCATAACCTGCTCGATATCTCGGTCATTTCGGCCTTGCAGGAGCTGGTCGGTGCGAGGCAGGCGCGCACCCTCGAGATTTTCAAGTTCCGCGACCAGCTGTATATCCGGCCGCGCGTCTGGCTGCAGGACGGCAAGATCGTCACCAGCGAGGAAATGCTGGAGGCCGAGCAGCCGGGCGACCCGCTGACCGAGTATCCCTTGCTGCTGTCAGCCATCGAACAGCGCTTGCACAGTGTCGAACAGCCGGCAGACGATGGCTCGCACCTGTTATGGCTGCCGCTCTGGCTCAACGACAAGATCAGCGGCTGCCTGGAGATCCGTAGCGCCGCGCCGCTGTCCGATGAGGCACGCAGCATGATGGAAGGCATTCTGCGCGTCTATCGCAATTTCCAGAATTTGCTGGATTACAGTGAACGCGATTCGCTGACCGGACTGCTGAACCGCAAGACCTTCGACGAGAATTTTTCGCGCATGGTGTCGTGTTCGGCGCCGAAGCAGCCGGTGCCGGCACGTGGCCCGGATCGGCGCCTGCACGTCGAACACAAGGAACAATGGCTGGCGGTCATCGACATCGATCACTTCAAGCGCGTCAACGACCGTTTCGGCCACCTGTACGGCGACGAAGTGCTGCTGCTGATCGCCAACCTGCTGCGTAGTTCGTTTCGCACCCAGGACCGCATCTTCCGCTTTGGCGGTGAGGAATTCGTGGTGCTGCTGCGCTCCACCACGCTGGCCGATGCGCGCAATATCTTCAGCCGCTTTCGCGCCAACGTCGAGAACTACCCGTTTCCGCAAGTCGGCCGGGTCACGGTCAGCATCGGCTTCGCCAACATTTCGCTGCAAACCCCGGTAGTGATCCTGGGGCACGCCGATCAGGCGCTCTACTATGCCAAGATGCACGGCCGCAACCAGGTCTGCCATTACGACGAACTGGTCGCCAACGGCGAACTGCAATCCCAGGTTTCGAACCACAACGACGTTGAATTTTTTTGAGCGTCGCCCCAGTATTTCTCCCCAGTGCCTCATGCCAGAGTAGCGACGGCACTTGCCGCGCATTCGATCAGCTGTGTGACAAGCGAATACTCCATGCATGGAGGGCTACTGTCTCAGGTAAAATATGCATCTGTGCAGCATACCCCTATAAAACCCTTTTTTGCAAAGGATGACACAGGTATCGCAGTGACTTGCCGGCGCGGCTTTCGGACGGGCGCGGAATTGGGCTTGCAGCGCCATGCATCAGCAATAGTCTCGCTGGCTCCAAAGCCAATTACTGCGATAATCGCCGACCTCATAAAAAATTTGTCCCGGCTTCAGGGCTGTCACAAACAATCGCCACCACACTGCCTGGCTGCCAGCCGGCAGCCACTCTTTCACGATCGAACCGTCATGCAAACTGGCATGCTTTACGCCGCCCTGGCCTACATCATGTGGGGCGTGTTTCCGCTGTATTTCAAAGCGCTGCAGGCGATTCCCTCGTTCGAGATCCTGGTGCACCGGATGCTGTGGTCGCTGGTGTTCGTGCTGATCGTGCTGGCGCTGCGCCGGCAATGGGCCTGGCTGCGCGACGTGCTGCACCGGCCGCGCGTGCTGGCGGCATTCACCGCCAGCGCGCTACTGCTGGCGGCCAACTGGCTGCTGTACATCTGGGCCGTCAACAATGACCGCGTGGTCGACGCCAGTCTCGGCTATTTCATGAATCCGCTGGTCAACATCGTGCTCGGCCTGGTGCTGCTGAAGGAACGGCTGCGTCCGGTGCAATGGGCGGCGGTGGCGCTGGCCGCTGCCGGCGTCGCCTGGCTGACCTGGCAAGCCGGCCATCCGCCCTGGACCAGTCTGGCGCTGGCCGCCAGTTTCGGCGCCTATGGCCTGCTGCGCAAGATCGCCCCGCTCGGGCCGCTGGAGGGATTGTCGCTGGAAGCGCTGCTGCTGTTTCCGCTCGCCTTCGGCTATCTGCTGTACCTGAGCCTGGCCGGCCATAATTCCTTTTTCGCGGTGGCGCCGGTGACGCAATGGCTGCTGGTGGCGGCCGGGCCGATCACGGCGATCCCGCTGCTGCTGTTCGCCGCCGGCGCGCGCCGCATCCCGATGTCGCTTTTGGGATTGCTGCAATACCTGAGCCCGAGCCTGCAGCTGCTGCTCGGCGTCTGGCTGTACCACGAGCCGTTCGACAGTGTCCGCCTGGTCGGCTTCGCGCTGATCTGGTCCGGGCTGGCGCTGTATTCGGTGGAAGGCTTGTGGCGCGGCTTCAAGAGCCGCGTGCCGGGCGCCGCCGCCTGAGGCCCGGCGTCAGATCGTCACCTGGGTTCCCAGTTCGATCACCCGATTGAACGGCACCTGGTAGTAATCGGCGGCGCCGCGCGCATTGCGCGACATGGTGATGAACAGCCGTTCGCGCCATGGTGCCATGCCCTCGCCGGGATACGCCAGCACCGTCTGGCGCGCGATGAAGTAGGAAGTCTCCATGGTTTCGCATTGCAGCTCGGGCGGCGCCAGCTCCAGCGCCTTCGGGATATTCGGCTCATCCTTGAAGCCGTAATACACGTCGAACTGGTAACAACCATGACCCAGCGGCCGCACGCGCAGTCGCTCGCTGCGCTCCACCCACGGGATGTCGCGGATATGCACGGTCAGGAACACCACGCGCTCGTGCAGCACTTTGTTGTGCGCCAGGTTGTGCAGCATCGCGTGCGGCACGCCGTCGGTCTCGCCGCGCAGGAAAATCGCCGTGCCGGGCACCCGCACCGGCGGCGCGACGAACAGCGCCCGCAGGAAATCCTCGAGCGGCACCGCGTCCTTGCGCAGATTGTCGAATACCATCGCGCGACCGCGCTTCCAGGTCAGCATCACGATGAACAGCAGCAGGCCGAGCAGCAGCGGGAACCAGCCGCCGTGCAGGACCTTCAACAGGTTGGCGGAGAAAAAGGCCACGTCGATCACCAGGAAGAAACCGGTGGTGGCGATGCACAGCAGCAGGTTGTATTTCCAGCCGTAGCGCACCACGAAGAAGGTCAGCACGGTGGTCACCAGCATGGTGCCGGTGACCGCGATGCCGTAGGCCGCCGCCAGATGGGACGAGGAGCCGAAGCCGATCACCGCCAGCAGCACCGCCGACAGCTGCAGCCAGTTCACCAGCGGCATGTAGATCTGGCCGATTTCGGACGCTGACGTGTGCTCGACGCGCATGCGCGGCAGGAAGCCCAGCGCGATCGCCTGCTTGGTCATCGAGAAGGTGCCGGAAATCGTCGCCTGTGAAGCGATCACGGTGGCTGCGGTCGACAGCAGCACCAGCGGATAAATGCTCCAGTCGCCCAGCTGCTGGTAAAACGGATTGCCGATGGCGGCCGGGTTCTTGAGCAGCAGCGCGCCCTGGCCCAGATAGTTCAATGCCAGTGCCGGGAATGCCACCAGAAACCACGCCACGCGGATCGGCCTCGGCCCGAAGTGGCCGACGTCGGCGTACAGCGCCTCGGCGCCGGTGAACGCCAGCACCACCGCGCCCAGCGCGATGAAGGCCAGCATCCGATTCTGGTACAGGAACGACAGCGCGTGCCATGGGTTCAGCGCCGCCAGGATTTGCGGCGTCTGCCAGATATTGACCAGCCCCATCGCCGCCAGGCTGGCGAACCACAGCGTCATCACCGGCCCGAACCATTTGCCGATGCCGGCCGTGCCTCTGGCCTGGAGGCTGTACAGCGCGATCAGCACCGCCACCGTCAGCGGCACCACGTAGGGCGTCAGCGCCGGCGTGGCGATTTCCAGCCCCTCGACGGCCGACAGCACCGAAATCGCCGGCGTGATCACGCTATCGCCGTAAAACAGCGTGGCACCGGCCAGGCCCAGCAGCATCAGCGGCGCATACACGCGCGAGTTCCTGCCCATCGACGACAGCGCCAGCGCCGTCAAGGCCATGATGCCGCCCTCGCCGTGGTTATCGGCGCGCAGGATCAGCGTGACATACTTGAGGGACACCACAATGGTCAGTCCCCACACGATCAGCGACACCACTCCCAACAGGTTGGCAGTGTTGAACGCCAGCCCGTGCTCCGTGGCGAACACTTCCTTCATCGTGTACAGGGGGCTGGTGCCGATATCGCCGTAGACGATACCGATCGCGGCCAGCGTCAAGGCGGTCAAGCCGCTTTTTTGGGCGGTGGACAAGGCTGGATGAATGAGCTGTCGAGCATTGCACGCTAAGGCAGCGATGCCGGAAAAGCAAGAAAATCTGCAGGGCGACCCGATTGGGATCAATTGGCGCCGAGCCGGGAGCGCGCTCGCCCCACTCGCGCTGGCATCGGTTATCCTTGGGTTCATTTTTCACTAGCGTCAACGCTCACATTCCTATGGCCAATTACGTCTACACCATGAACCGCGTCGGCAAGATCGTGCCGCCCAAGCGGCAGATCCTGAAGGACATTTCCTTGTCATTTTTTCCGGGCGCCAAGATTGGCGTCCTCGGCCTGAACGGCTCCGGCAAATCGACGCTGCTGAAGATCATGGCCGGCATCGATACCGACATCCAGGGCGAAGCGGTGCCGATGCCGGGCTTGAGCATCGGCTATCTGCCACAGGAGCCGCAACTCGATCCGGAGCAAACGGTGCGCCAGGCGGTCGAATCCGGCCTGGGCGAAGCCTTCGAAGCGCAAGCCAAGCTGGACGCGGTGTACGCCGCCTACGCTGAAGAAGACGCCGACTTCGACGCGTTGGCCGCCGAACAGGCTCGCCTCGAAGACATCCTGGCGACCGCCGGCGACGGCAACTTGGATCTGCAACTGGAAATGGCGGCCGATGCGTTGCGCCTGCCGCCGTGGGACGCCAAGATCGGCGTGCTCTCGGGCGGCGAAAAGCGCCGCGTCGCGCTGTGCCGCCTGTTGCTGTCCAAGCCCGACATGCTGCTGCTGGACGAGCCGACCAACCACCTGGACGCCGAATCGGTCGAATGGCTGGAGCAGTTCCTGCTGCGCTTCCCCGGCACCGTGGTTGGCATCACCCATGACCGCTACTTCCTCGACAATGCCGCCGAATGGATCCTGGAACTCGACCGCGGCCACGGCATTCCATGGAAAGGCAATTACAGTTCCTGGCTGGAACAGAAGGGTAACCGCCTGAAGCAGGAAGAGGCAACCGAGTCCTCGCGCCAGAAAACCATCGCCAAGGAACTCGAATGGGTGCGCCAAAATCCGAAGGGCCGCCAGGCCAAGAGCAAGGCGCGGCTGGCCCGCTTCAACGAGCTGTCCGAACACGAATACCAAAAGCGCAACGAGACCCAGGAAATTTTCATTCCAGTCGCCGAGCGGCTCGGCAATGACGTGATCGAATTCAAGAATGTGTCGAAAGCCTTCGGCGACCGGCTGCTGATCGACGACCTCAGCTTCGTGGTGCCGGCCGGCGCGATCGTCGGCATCATCGGCCCCAACGGTGCCGGCAAATCGACCTTGTTCAAGATGATCACCGGCAAAGAGCAGCCGGACAGCGGCGAAGTCGCGATTGGCCAGACCGCGCAGGTGTCGATCGTCGACCAAAGCCGCGATTCGCTGTCCGACGCCAAGACCGTATTTGAAGACGTTTGTGGCGGCAACGACCTGATCACCGTCGGCCGCTTCGAAATGCCGTCGCGCGCCTATCTGGGCCGCTTCAATTTCAAAGGCGGCGACCAGCAAAAAGTGGTCGGCAATCTGTCTGGCGGTGAACGCGGCCGGCTGCATCTGGCGAAAACCCTGATGCAGGGCGGTAACGTGCTGCTGCTCGATGAACCGTCCAACGACCTCGACGTCGAAACCCTGCGCGCGCTGGAAGATGCCTTGCTCGAATTCGCCGGCAGCGTGATGGTGATTTCCCATGACCGCTGGTTCCTGGACCGGATCGCGACCCACATCCTGGCGGCCGAAGGCGATTCGAAATGGACCTTCTTCGACGGCAACTATCAGGAATACGAAGCCGACAAGAAGAAGCGCCTGGGCGAAGAAGGGGCGAAACCGAAGCGGATTCGCTACAAGCCGATTTCGCGCTGACCCCAGGCTGTTCGCCTCTGGTGACTACGGCGGGCGGCGTGTTCGATGCCGCCCTTCCATCTTTTTCCGCATTTTGTTGAGCTTGCTCAACTCGGCTCGCGTCGCATAAATCGCCACTACTCTTTGCCATCATCGACGGCTATATTGAAACGACATATAGAACGACGGAGGAGACGTGTCCACGATCGTCTTTTACCGGAGATGTGCCATGAAATACGCCTTACTCTTCTGCGCCACCGTACTGCTGTCTGCCTGTTCCAGCATGGGGCATTGGGGCAGCAGCGAACCCAGCAGCATGAACAGCAGCGGTTCCAGCGGGATGCGCAACGATAGCTCCAACGACAATTCAAGGTATCCGCACATACCCCAGCCCGGGGATACGTATTACCCTTGATTGATCATGCTCGCCGTAGATTTTATCCGCGACGATTCCAGTCGCGCATGCCAGTCCGGCTCTAATCGAATTGCGGCGCGGGTCGCTCCGGCACTTCACTTGCACGGGTCGGGCTAGAAGTGAAATGAACGACCCAGCAGTTTGCGCTTGCCTGTCTTGGTGGCAGTGCTGGCACGCAATGTGCAAACAATGGTTTTGTCCGACGTACGGCCTTGGCGGCCCTGTCGGCTGCGCCGTTTACAATAAGGTTTCCTGCCTGCCACCTTGCACATCGCCGGCCCACCGATACCGCGCTTGCTTCTGAATGGAGTGTCACGCTTGACCGACCCGGCCCACCCGCATCCGATACCTGTCACTTTCAATCTGATCGGTCCCGGCCGCTTGGGCCAAACTCTGGCCCGGCTCTGGCACGATGCCGGCCTGATCACGCTGGCCGGAGTGCTGGGCCGGACTGCGGTGCGCACCGAAGCCGCTCTGCGTTTCATGGGCAGCGGCCAGGCGCGCGACTGGAACACGCTGGCGCGCGCCCAGTTGACTCTATTGGCAACACCGGACGACATGTTGCCGGCAGTGGTCAGCGCCTTGGCGGCCAGTGACGCGATCGGCCCCGGCACGGTGGTGTTTCACTGCAGCGGTGCGCTGTCCAGTGCGGTGCTGGAACCCTTGCGGGCGCGCGGGGCATTGCTGGCCAGCGTCCATCCACTGAAGTCGTTTGCCGACCCGCAACGAGCCATCCACGATTTTGCCGGCACCTGGTGCGCCTGCGAAGGCGAGGCGGCGGCGCTGGCGACAATTGCTCCCCTGTTCGATGCCATCGGCGGTCGCCGTTTCATGCTGAACGCGGAGCACAAGCTGCTGTACCATGCTGGCGCGGTGCTGGCCTGCAATCATCTGGTGGCGCTGATGGAAGGCGCGTTGCGCTGCATGGAACAGGCTGGTGTGCCGCGCGCGACGGCGTGGCCGGCGCTGCGGCCGCTGATCGATGGCACGCTGGCCAATCTCGATGCCGGCAGCACCAGTAGCGCGTTGACCGGCCCGGTTGCACGTGGCGACCTGGCCACCATACGGCGGGAAATCGAGGCGACGGCGCAAGTCGATGGCCTGGTCTGCGAGACCTATCGCGTCCTGTCGCAGCTGGCGGCCGAGCTGACTCACACATAAAATTAAAATATAGAGGCGCCAGTTGCGCGCGGCCCTGAATCTCGGGTAACGTGCGGCCACGATCCGGCTCCTTGCAGGCGGATCGTTCCATCAACAATAAACAGGGGGCAAGACATGACATTCGTGGATGCTGTGAAAACCTGCTTTACCAAGTACGCCGATTTCAACGGCCGTGCCGCACGCTCGGAGTACTGGTGGTACACGCTGTTTATCATCATCGCCAGCCTACTGTTGTCGAAGGTCAGCGACACCGTATCCTTGCTGTTCGGGCTGGCGACATTGCTGCCGTCGATCGCGGTGGCGGCACGCCGCCTGCACGACACCAATCGCAGCGGCTGGCTGCAACTGATCGCGCTGATCCCGATTCTGGGTTGGCTGGTATTGCTGTATTTCCTGGTGCAGGAAGCGCAGGAACCGAATCGTTTCGGCACCGCACCCGTGCTGGAGGCAACACCCTAATCCGGTGGCCTGTCTGACGCCGTGCCGCTGGCGGCATGGCGTCAGATGCCGTCAGTTGTTTTTGCCGCTGCGTCGATGCCGGCATTCGCCGCATCTCCTTTCTTCTCCGTTTGCCTGCCAATGATCTTGCGCCAGCGTCTGCAAGTGGCCGCATTGCCGGCGCTATTCCTGCTGCTGGGCCTGGCCTACGCCAGTTGGGCCGCGCGCATTCCGGCACTGCGCGACGCGCTGGCGCTGGGGCCGGCGCAACTCGGGCTGGTGCTGCTGGGTGGCGGCATTGGCGCGGTTGCCTCGTTTCCGCTGGCGGCGTGGCTGGTGGCGCATGCCGGCGCACGCGGCGCCGCCTGGCGTGCCGGGCTGGCACTGCTGCTGACGCTGCCGTGTCTGGCGCTGGCCCCGAGCATGGCGCTGCTGACGGCGCTGATGTTCGTGCTGGGTGCGGCATCCAGCTGCTTCGATGTCGCCATCAACGGCCTCGCTGCCGAGGCAGAAAAAACCGCCGGCCGTTCGATCATGTCCTTGCTGCATGCCTGGTTCTGTGTCGGCACCTTATCCGGCGCGCTGCTGGCGGGTGCGTTGGCGGCATTGGGGCTGGCGCCGCAGGCGCATTTGAGCCTGGTCGCGTTGTTGCTGGCGCTGCCGCTGTGGCTGGCCTGGCGCGTGCTGCCCAACGATCGTCCGCAGCATCGGCCGACGGTCGCCGCTGCCGGCCGCAGCTGGCTGAGCCTGCCGCATGGGCCGCTGCTGGCGCTCGGCATCATCGGCTTTTGCGGCGCCATTACGGAAGGCGCGATTGCCGAATGGAGCGGCCTGTTCATGAAGGACCACCTGGCGGTTGGCGACGGCATGGCGCCGATGGCGTTTGCCGCCTTTACCGGCACCATGCTGGTGGCACGGCTGGGAGCCGATCGGCTCAAGGACCGCTTCAGCGCGCGTCGCGTGGTGATGCTGGGTTCACTGCTGGCCGCGCTGGGCATCTTCATTGCGCTGCTGGCGCCGGCGCTCGGCCTGAGCTTGTTCGGCTTTGCGCTGGCCGGCGGCGGCGTGGCCGCGGTGTTTCCATTCGTGTTCAGCGCCGCCGGACGCCACGGTGCGCTGGCGCTGGCAGGCGTGGCCACCATGAGCTACAGCGGCGGCCTGCTCGGTCCGCCCTGGATCGGCTTCCTGGCGCACAGCTTCGGCTTGCAGGCGGCGCTGATGTTCGTCGGCTTGCTAAGCCTGGTGGTGGCGGTAGCAGCCAGCCGCAGTCGCCTGCTGCGCTGACCGTAACTCGCGAGGGGCGCGGATTGATGCAAGGGAATGTAACGGCATCAAACACAAGTAATTGAATTGATTGGGATTTATTCCTCCCTTGTTACATTGGGGCACGAAGTTTTACGTTACGGGCCGCGCGCCTGGGGCATGATGGAACTGTCGATTGCCGCCGGATAAAACCCATCCGCGGCTTGATTTTCAGGAGAATCCATATGACCCACAGCAAGCCATTCCATCCGCGTCGTTTACTGCTGGTTGCCGCCGTTCTGCTGGGCGCAGCGGCAGCAGTCCCGACCTATGCTGCGCCGCCGCCGTGGGCGCCGGCACATGGCCAGCGCGCCAAACAGGTACAGCAATACCGCTACGTGTATTACCCGGCGCAGCGGGTGTATTACGCGCCGGCCAGCCACACGTGGTTCTGGATGAGCGGCAACAACTGGCGCTTCGGCGCCAACCTGCCGACGCAATACCGTGGCTATGCTGCTTCCGGTGGCGTGCCTGTGGTGTTGCGTTCCAGCCGGCCATATGTTGAGCATGTGTATGTGGAACAGAATTACGGCCGGCCGTGGCGCGAGAAGCACCGCAAACACAAAAAGGACAAGCACTCGCACCACCACCACAGGCATTAGGATCGATAGCACGACCCGATCGCGGCGCGCATGGTGATCGCGATGGATGCGCCGGGGCGGCGCATCCAGTCGTGTTCGGGTTTATGCTAACGGCTGGCCGAACACGAGAAAAATTTTGCAATGACTGGGGTGCTGACGACATCGCAAATCGAGCAATTTGCGCAACAGGGTTATCTGATTGTGCGCGGTATGGCCACGCCTGACGCGTGCGCCACCATGCGCGCGATCGCCGGCGAGCATCTGCGCGATGCGGTGGCGCCGCTGGAATATGAAGCCCAGGTCGGGTACGCCGGCGCTCCGGCCTCGCTCGATGCCCCGGGCGGGCGCACGGCGCGCCGCCTGCGCAATGCCTGGCAGCGGCACGCCTGTTTCCGTGCCTGGGGCGAGGATGCCGCGCTGGTCGGCACGGTGCGGCAATTGCTGGGCGAAGCGCCCTGCTTGACGCTGGCGCACCACAATTGCGTGATGACCAAGCATCCGGATTTCGGCACCGCCACCGGCTGGCACCGCGACATCCGCTACTGGTCGTTTGCACGCTCCGAACTGATTTCGGTCTGGCTGGCGCTGGGACCGGAGCAGGCAAGCAACGGCGGCCTGAAATTCATTCCCGGCTCGCACCGGCTGCAAATCGGCCGTGAACGACTCGATGATCTGGATTTTCTGCGCCCCGAACTGGCGCAAAACCAGGCGTTGTTTGCGCAGCACGTGGCACCCGTATTGCAGGCGGGCGACGTCGTGTTTTTCCATAGTGGCCTGTTCCATGCCGCCGGCAGGAACGACAGCGACGCCGTCAAGCTGTCGCTGGTGTTCGCCTATCGCGGCGCGAGCAACCCAGCGCAAGCCGGCAGCAGGTCGGCGGCAGCCGGCGAGGTCTGCTTCGACTAAGCGCCGCTACCCTTTGCAGGGCATATACTCCACTTATGGGCGGCCAATTTCGAGCGATAAATCTGGGTTTAAACGACATACCCATGGTTTAACCCTGAGAGAGCGCGTGGCGGCCGGCCCCAAGCCGGTCTTTCAAGGTTTCAGTTCGGCCTTTTGCACCGGTACGCGAAAGCCGATCACCAGCCGGTTCCAGCCATTGATGGCGACCACCGCAAAACTGAGTTCAGCGATTTCGGCCTCGGAAAAATGCGGCTGCAAGGCTTCGAACAAGTGATCCGGCGCATGGCTGCGCGAGATGTCGGTCAGCGCTTCGGCCCAGGCCAGCGCCGCCTGTTCACGGGCGCTGAAAAACGTGGTTTCGCGCCAGACCAGCACGCTGTTGATGCGCTGTAAATCTTCGCCCTCCGCCAGCAGCGCGCGGGTGTGCATGTCGATGCAAAAAGCGCAGCCATTGATTTGCGAGGCACGCAGGAAAACCATTTCCAGCAATTTTTTGCCGAGGCTGGACGACGCCAGCGAAGCGCTCAGCTCGCGCAAGGCTTGAAACTGTTTGGGAGCCAGGGTGGAATAGGAAAGCCGCAAAGTGGACATCAAAATTCCTTTCAATCAGATGAGATGAGTACTGCAAGTTCAGGCATGGAACTGGCGCAGGCCATCCAGGTCGAGAATCGTGATGCCGCCATAGTCGACTTTCAGCAAGCCGGCTTTTTCCAGCAGCTGCAGCGCCTGGTTGGCACGCTGGCGCGACGTGCCGCACAGATAGCCGATCTCTTCCTGTGAAATTTGCAACTCGCGGCCGCTGGCCGGGTTCAGGTAGGGATTGAAGAGTGCCGCCAGGCAGCAGGCGACCCGTGCATCCGGCTCCAGCATGCGGTCGTATTCGACCACCGAAATGAAAAAAGCCAGCCGCTCGTTCAATTGGCGCAGCAAAAAATGGTTGAAGCTGATGCTGTTGTCGAGCAGCCATTGAAAGGTGGCGCGCGGCATGAAGCCGACCCGGCTTTCGCGCAAGGCCACCACGTCGTATTTGAACGGGTCGGTCTTCAACAGCGAGCCTTCGCCAAACCAGCCGCCGGCGAGCAAGCCGGTAAATGTCACGGTCTTGCCGGCCGGCGAAACGCTGCTCATTTTCAGCAAGCCTTCATCGACGCCGATCCAGTGTTCGACCGGCTCGCCCTTGCGCACCACGTAGGCGCCGGCCGGTACCGTGCGCTGCACCAGTTCTGCTTCGACCCGGGCCAGTTGATCCGGATTCAGCGAGCGTGCCCAGATGCTCTTGTCGAGCATGTCTTGAATTGAAGTTTTGGATGCGCTCATGGTGCGATGCAATATCGAAAATCGGCAAATTGTCCTTCAAATGACATCTATGGCAGATGACAGCGATTACTATCATCGCATAAACGCGCCAGGCGCCTGCACACAGCAGGCAGCCTCGGCCAGCCGCACGACCGGCGCTGGCGACGGAACACCGTTACCAATTACAAGAGGGCATGATGGCGGAGACCACACACGCTTCGGAGTCGGAGACATTCCCCCGGCTGCTGTTGCAACATGCGCGGGTGCGCCCGCATAAGCCGGCCTTTCGCGAAAAGGACCTGGGCATCTGGCAAACCGCCGACTGGGCGCAGGTCGCGGCCGAAGTGCGCGCGCTGGCCTGCGGCCTGGCGGCGCTCGGTTTCAAGCGCGGCATGAACCTGGCGGTGGTCGGCGACAACCGGCCGCGCCTGTACTGGGCGATGGCGGCCGCGCAATGCCTGGGCGGGGTGCCGATTCCGCTGTACCAGGATGCGCCCGCGGCCGACATGGGCTATGTGCTGGATGATGCCGAAATCGACTTTGCGGTGGTCGAGGATCAGGAACAGGTCGACAAGCTGTTCGAGATCAAGGACACCATGCCGCATCTGAGCGCGCGGCTGCAACACATCATTTTCGAGGACCCGCGCGGCATGCGCCGCTACACGCAGCCGGAACTGACTTCCTACGAAAAGGTACAGGAGCTGGGACGCGCCTACGACCGCGCCCACCCCGATTTCTTCATGAGCGAGGTCAACGCCGGCCAGCCGGACGACATCGCCATCATGCTGTATACCTCCGGCACTACCGGCAAGCCGAAAGGCGTCTGCATGGCGCATCGCGCGGTGATCGACCGCGCCCGCGCCGGCGCCGAGATGGAAGGCTTGACCGATGCCGACACCATCCTGAGCTACCTGCCGATGGCCTGGGTCGGCGATAACCTGTTCTCGTATGCGCAGGGCTTCGTCACCGGCTTCACGGTCAATTGCCCGGAATCCTCCGACACCGTGATGAACGACCTGCGCGAAATCGGCCCGACCTATTATTTCGCACCGCCGCGCGTGTTCGAAAACATGCTGACCACGGTCATGATCCGGATGGAAGACGCCAGCGCGATCAAGCGCAAGATGTTCCATGCCTTCATGGCGGTGGCGCACAAGGTCGGTCCCGACATCCTCGATGGCAAGCCGGTTGGCCTGTTCGACCGCGCCAGGTACGCGCTCGGCAATCTGCTGGTGTACGGGCCGCTCCGAAACGTCCTGGGCATGAGCCGCATCCGGGTCGGCTATACCGCCGGCGAGGCGATCGGGCCCGACCTGTTTTCGTTCTATCGTTCGATCGGCATCAACCTGAAGCAGTTGTACGGCTCGACCGAGGTGTGCGTGTTCGCCTGCATCCAGCCCAACGGCCAGGTCAAGGCCGATACCGTCGGCCCGCCCGCGCACGGCGTTGAAATCAAGATCAGCGACGCCGGCGAAGTGCTGATCAAGTCGCCCGGCATGTTCGCCGGCTACTACAAGCGGCCGGAGGCGACTGCCGAAGCCTTCGATGCCGATGGCTGGTACCTGACCGGCGACGCCGGCTTCTTCGATGCCGACGGCCACCTGAAGATCATCGACCGCGCCAAGGACGTCGGCAAGCTGGCTTCCGGCGCCATGTTCGCGCCCAAGTACATTGAAAACAAGCTGAAGTTCTTCCCCTTCATCAAGGAAGCGGTGTCCTTCGGCAATGCGCGCGAGCAGTGCACCGCGTTCATCAACATCGACATCGAAGCGGTCGGCAACTGGGCCGAACGGCGCGGCATCGCCTATTCCGGCTATACCGACCTGGCGCAGCAAAAGCCGGTATACGACCTGATCGCCGAATGCGTGGAAAAGGTCAATCTCGACCTGTCCGCTGACCCACTGCTGGCCGACTCGCAAATCCACCGCTTCCTGATCCTGCACAAGGAACTCGACCCGGACGATGATGAGCTGACCCGCACGCGCAAGGTGCGGCGCGGCTTCATCGAACAGAAGTACGCGATCCTGATCGAGGCGCTGTATGGCGGCAAGAGTTCGCAATACATCGAAACCCAGGTGAAATTCGAGGACGGGCGGCAGGGCATGGTGGCCGCCGACCTGAAGATTCGCGATACCAAGACCTTTGCCGGGCTGCGTCAGGCAGCCTGACCGGACACCGAGTTTTCTTATGACAGACAAGCGACAAATCGGCGACGTCATCCTCGACCTGCAAAACATTTCGCTGGCATTCGGCGGCGTCAAGGCGTTGACCGACATTTCCTTCGACGTCCGCCAGCACGAGATCCGCGCCATCATCGGCCCCAACGGCGCCGGCAAGAGCTCGATGCTGAACGTGATCAACGGCGTCTATCACCCGCAGCAGGGCGGCATCGTATTTCACGGCGAAACGCGGCGCCAGATGAACCCGACCAAGGTGGCGCGGCAAGGCATCGCCCGCACCTTCCAGAACATCGCCCTGTTCAAGGGCATGACGGTGCTGGACAACATCATGACCGGGCGGAATACCAAGATGCGTTCCGGCTTCCTGGCCAATGCGCTGTGGTGGGGGCCGGCGCGCAACGAAGAAATCGCGCACCGCAAGGTGGTGGAAGAAGTGATCGACTTCCTGGAAATCCAGCACATCCGCAAGGTGCCGGTCGGACGCCTGGCCTATGGTCTGCAAAAACGGGTCGAGCTGGCGCGTGCGCTGGCGGCCGAGCCGAGCATGCTGCTGCTGGACGAGCCGATGGCTGGCATGAACGTCGAGGAAAAGCAGGACATGTGCCGCTTCATCCTGGATGTGAACGACCAGTTCGGCACCACCATCGTCCTGATCGAGCACGACATGGGCGTGGTGATGGACATTTCCGACCGCGTGGTGGTGCTGGATTACGGCAAAAAAATTGGCGACGGCACGCCGGATGAAGTGATGAACAATCCCGAGGTGATCAAGGCCTACCTCGGCACCACGCACTAAGGGAATCGAACCATGCAATTTTTCTTCGAAGTGGCGATCAGCGGCCTGCTGTCGGGCCTGATGTACTCGCTGGTCGCGCTCGGCTTCGTGCTGATCTACAAGGCGTCCGGCGTGTTCAACTTCGCCCAGGGCGCGATGGTGTATTTCGCCGCGCTGGCGGTGGTCGGTCTGATGGACAAGGGCATGCCGATGTGGGCGGCGATCATCGGTTCGTTCCTGGTGATGTTGGTGCTGGGACTGGCGACCGAACGTTTCGTCTTGCGCAAGCTGGTCAACCAGCCGGAAATCACGCTCTTCATGGCCACCATCGGCCTGACCTTCTTCCTCGAAGGCTTGGGACCAATGCTGTTCGGCAATGAAATCCGGCCGATCGACCTCGGCATCGTCGACGAGCCGATCATGAGCATCATGGACAGCGTCGGCATCGGCATTTCCAAGTTCGACTTGTTCGCCTCCGGCACCATCATCATGCTGGTCATCCTGCTGGCGATCTTCTTCCAGAAAACCAAGGTCGGGCGCGCGCTGCGGGCAGTGGCCGACGACCACCAGGCCGCGCTCTCGCTCGGCATTCCGCTGCAGCACATCTGGGCCATCGTCTGGGGCCTGGCCGGCTTCGTCGCGCTGGTCGCCGGCCTGTTGTGGGGCTCGCGCAACGGCGTCCAGTTCGCGCTGACCATGACCGCACTGAAGGCGCTGCCGGTCTTGATCCTGGGCGGCTTCACCTCGATCCCGGGCGCCATCGTCGGCGGCCTGATCATCGGCGCTTCGGAAAAACTGGCGGAAATCTATATTCCGCCGGTGATGCAGGATTGGTTCGGCGGCAACTTCGGCGGCATCGAAGGCTGGTTCCCGTACGTGTTCGCGCTGCTGTTTCTGCTGGTGCGGCCGGAAGGGTTGTTTGGCGAGAAGCATATTGACCGGGTGTAGCGCCGCCGGTTTTGAAGTTGCTTTTGAATTTGATGCATCCCCGCTTGGGACGCTGCCGTTTGTGCGGGGCAGAAAATGGATCAGAAACGAAACATGTCTGAGCGCAGCGAGTTGGTTTCGTTTCCCATTTTTTGTCCTGCACAAACGGGGAGCCGAAGGCCAGCGTCTTGCGGTCGTCTTTCTTTGCTTACTTTCTTTGACGAAGCAAAGAAAGTAAGTAGCTGCCGGGCTACCCCCGGCTAGTCACCAGAAGTGGCAATCGGATTACTTAGCTACAAACGCCGCTGGGTTCCCGCCTAAACCCGCGGGAACGACAGATTAGAAAATTTGCACATAAGTGACAGTTAGCCGCAGCCAGCAAAGCTAACCAGCCATATAAAAGAACGCTCAGGAGACGATTCAATGCTTTACCGCGAAGCCGGCCAGTTCAAGACGACCTACCTCGCCGACAGCCAGATATTCCCGATCCGGCAAGACCGCATCGGCATGGCCATCGTGCTCGCCATCGCCTTCCTCGTCATCCCCGCTTTCGGCAGCGAATACTGGTTTTCGGCGATCCTGATCCCGTTCCTGGTGCTGGCGCTGGCCGCGCTCGGCCTGAACATCCTGACCGGCTATGCCGGCCAGCTGTCGCTCGGCACCGCCGCCTTCATGGCGGTCGGCGCCTATGCCGCCTACAACTTCCAGCTGCGCATCGAAGGTATTCCGATCCTGCTGTCGTTCATCCTGGCCGGCCTGTGCGCGGCCGGGGTTGGCGTGCTGTTCGGCTTGCCGTCGCTGCGCATCAAGGGCTTCTACCTGGCGGTGGCGACGCTGGCCGCGCAGTTCTTCGTGGTCTGGGTGCTGACCAAGTTTTCCTGGTTTTCCAACCATAGCTCGTCGGGCGTGATCAGCGCGCAGAAGGTGGAGATTTTCGGCTACCCGATCGACACGCCGATGAGCAAGTATCTGTTCGTGCTGGCCATCGTCTGCGTGATGGCGCTGCTGGCGAAAAACCTGGTGCGCTCGAATACCGGGCGCGCCTGGATGGCGGTGCGCGACATGGACGTGGCGGCGGAAGTGATCGGCATCCCGCTGATGAAGACCAAGCTGATGGCGTTCGCGGTCAGCTCGTTTTATTGCGGCGTGGCTGGCGCCCTGTATGCGTTCTGCTATCTCGGCTCGGTGGAACCGGACGGCTTTTCGCTCGACCTGTCGTTTCGCATCCTGTTCATGATCATCGTCGGCGGCGTCGGCAGCATCCTTGGCGCCTTCCTCGGCTCGGCCTTCATCCTGCTGGTGCCGATCCTGCTCGACAACTTCCTGCCGCCGCTGGCTGCCCTGCTGAACCTGCCGTTCACCAACGCCGACGTCTCGCATATCCAGATGATGGTGTTTGGTGCCCTGATCATCTTCTTTTTGATAGTCGAACCACACGGGTTGGCGCGCCTGTGGCAGATCACCAAGGAAAAACTGCGCCTGTGGCCGTTCCCGCATTGAGATGCGCATGGACATCATTTCATCTGGTAGTAGGTCGTGTGCTGTAGCTGTTCAACGAATATAAAGGAGACATATCTTGAAACTGATCAAACAACTCACGCTGTCCGCCGTGGCCGCTTGCGCGCTGCTGGGAGCGGTCGGCCAGGCGCTGGCGCAAGCCAACGAGCAATTCGTCGCGCTGCCCAGCTACCGGGTCGGCCCGTACGCCGCCAACGGTACCGCCTGGTACGGCGGTTTCATTGATTACATGAACTACGTCAACCTGAAGGACGGTGGCATCAACGGCGTCAAGCTGGCCTGGGAAGAATGCGAAACCGAGTACAACAACGCCAAGGGTGTCGAGTGCTATGAACGCCTGAAAGCCAAGGATCCGGTGGCGCATGGCACCGCCTTCAACGTGATGTCGACCGGCATTGCCTATGCGCTTGATCGACAAGTCGGTGCAGGACAAGGTGCCGCTGATGATGGCCGGCTATGGCCGTACCGACGCGGTCGACGGCTCGGTATTCCCATGGGCCTTCCCGCTGGTGACCACCTATCAGATGCAGATTTCCGCGATCGTCAAATACCTGGCATCGAAGAACAAGGATTCGCTGGCCGGCAAGAAAATCGTCTATCTGTATCACGACTCGGCCTATGGCAAGGAACCGATCATCGCGCTGGAAGCCGAAGCGACGCTGCGCAAATTCAGCGTGGTGCAGATTCCGGTCGCGCACCCGGGCAACGAGCAGGGCGCGCAATGGCTGAAGATCCGCCAGGAAAAGCCGGATTACGTGATTTTCTGGGGTTGGGGTGTGATGAATCCGACCGCGCTGAAGGCGGCGCAAAAAGTCGGCTATCCGCGTGACCAGATCATCGGTTCCTGGTGGGCCGGTTCGGAAGAAGACACGGTACCGGCCGGTCCCGCCGCCAAGGGTTACATGAGCGCCACCTGGAACGTCGCCGGCACCACGCCGCCGGCGATCGCCGACATCGAGAAAGTGGTGTACGGCGCCGGCAAGGGCAACCTGCAGGACAAGAGCAAGGTCGGCTCGGCGCTCTACAACCGCGGCGTTTCGATCGCGATCATCACGGTGGAAGCGATCCGCAATGCGCAGGCCAAGTTCGGCAAGGGCAAGGTCATCACCGGCGAGCAGATGCGCTGGGCGCTGGAAAACCTCGACATGAACAATGCCCGCCTGAAGCAGCTCGGCGCCACCGGCCTGCTGCCTGAAATCAAGACTTCCTGCCAGAACCACGAAGGCTCGGGCAAGGTCAAGATCCAGCAATGGGATGGCAGCAAGTGGGTCATCATTTCCGACTGGATGGAAGGCAACAAGGCGCTGATTCACCCGCTGTTCCAGGCCAACGCCGCCAAGTATGCGAAAGAAAAGGGCATTACCCCGGGCTGCCTGCAGTAATTGCTGCAACCTCGCCGTCCGTGGTGCGCGCCACGGACGGTTTTTCGGTGGCGACTGATCCCCCGCAGCCGCCACCGAAAAACCGCCATGGATAGTTTCATCGATGGAGTATATGGATAAACCGGCCATTTCATGTCCGGTATCAGCCAGTTGTTATCAGGAGTATATGAATGGAAGCTGGATTGTCGCGGCCCGCGCCGGCACTTTCGAGCAGCGCGGCCCAGAGCGCCGCGCTCAGCATCAACAACATCGAAGTCATTTACGACCACGTGATCCTGGTCCTGAAAGGCGTGTCGCTGCAAGTCCCGGCCGGCAAGATCGTCGCCCTGCTGGGTGCCAACGGCGCCGGCAAGAGCACGACCTTGAAAGCGGTGTCGAATCTGTTGCGCGCCGAGCGCGGCGATGTCAGCAAGGGCAATATCGAATTTCACGGCGAACGGGTCGACCAGCTGACGCCGAACGACCTGGTCAAGCGCGGCGTGATCCAGGTGATGGAAGGGCGGCACTGTTTCGCCCATTTGTCGATCGAAGACAATTTGCTGACCGGAGCCTACACGCGCCAGATCAGCCACGCCGAGGTACGTCACGAACTGGAAAAAATCTACACCTACTTCCCGCGCCTGAAGGTGCGGCGCAAGTCGCAGGCCGGCTACACCTCGGGCGGCGAACAGCAGATGTGCGCGATCGGCCGCGCGCTGATGGCGCAGCCGTCGATGGTGCTGCTGGACGAGCCGTCGATGGGGCTGGCGCCGCAATTGGTGGAAGAGATTTTCGAGATCGTCAAAAACCTGAACCAGAAAGAAAAGGTGTCGTTCCTGCTGGCCGAGCAAAACACCATGGTGGCACTGCGCTATGCCGACTTCGGCTACATCCTGGAAAACGGCCGCGTCGTGATGGAAGGTGCCGCCTCCGAACTGGCCAATAACGAAGACGTGAAAGAGTTTTACCTGGGCGTTTCCGGCGGCGACCGCAAGAGTTTTCGCGACATGAAGTTCTATCGCCGCCGCAAGCGCTGGCTGGCCTGACGCGGCGCTGGTCGTTCCCGCGTAGGCGGGAATGCATGCATTCCCCCTAGCGTCGTTCAGCGCCACGTCACTGGATCCCCGCCTGCGCGGGGATGACAAACGAAGTTTGAAAGCGACCGCGCAATACGACAATTTCCATAGCCTCATTTTCAAAAACACTTGAACCGCTCCCCACCATCATGGCCGAATTTCTCGACGCACTCGAAACCCGCGACCCGCATGTGCGCGAACGCGAGCTGATGGCACAGTTGCCGCAACTGCTGGCGCGCGCGCAGGGTGCGCCGGGATGGGCGCAGATCCTGGCCGGCGTGAATGCCGCGCAGATCGATACGCGCGCGGCGCTGGCGCAATTGCCGGTGACCCGCAAATCCGATCTGAAGGATTTGCAGCACGCCGCGATGCCGTTCGGCGGCCTGACTTCCACGCCGCCGCGCCAGCTCGGGCGCTGGTTCATGTCACCGGGACCGATCTTCGATCCGGAAGGACGCGGCGCCGACTGGTGGCGCTATGCGCGGCCGTTTTACGCGGTCGGGCTGCGCGCCGGCCACGTGATCCAGAACTGCTTTTCGTATCACTTCACGCCGGCCGCCTTCATGGTCGAGGGTGGCGCGATGAAGCTCGGCTGTGCGGTGATTCCGGCCGGCAGCGGCCAGACCGAGATGCAGGTGCAGGCGATGGCGGCCTTGAAGCCAGACGCCTACGTCGGCACGCCGTCGTTCCTGAAGATCATCGTCGAAAAGGCGCACGAGATGGGAGCCGACATCAGCAGCCTGCGGCATGCGATCGTCGGCGCCGAAGCGCTGCCGCCGTCGCTGCGCGGCTGGCTGCAGCAACACGGCGTGCCGCACGTGGTGCAGACCTACGGTTCGGCCGACATCGGCAACATTGCGTATGAAACCGAAACCGGTGGCGCGGTCAATCCGGGGATGATCCTCGACGAAGAACTGATCCTGGAAATCGTCCGCCCCGGCACCGGCGACCCGGTCGCGGCCGGCGAAGTCGGCGAGGTCGTGATCACTTCCTTCAATCCGGATTACCCGCTGATCCGCTTCGCTACCGGTGACTTGTCGGCCTTGCTGGAAGGGGGTTCGCCCTGCGGCCGCACCAATGTCCGGATCAAGGGCTGGATGGGACGCGCCGACCAGACCACCAAGGTGCGCGCGATGTTCGTCCATCCGTCGCAGGTGGCCGAGATCGCGCGCCGCCATCCCGAAATTCTGAAGGCGCGGCTGGTCATCAGCGGCGCCATGGGCAATGACGTGATGACGCTGCAATGCGAGGTGGAAGATCCGGCGGCGCCGTTATCCGCACCGATCGTCGATACCATCCGCGACGTCACCAAGCTGCGCGGCGAAGTGCGGCTGGTGGCACGCGGTGTTTTGCCGAATGACGGCAAGGTGATCGAGGATGCGCGCACCTATGAATGAGCGGTAGCGGTTCGCCGGGTCGACGCTGGCCGCCCGTGCAAGGGTAGCCACCAGGGTTGGCATGGTATCGTCTTGACTGTCATTTCACGCGATGGCCGCTTGTTGCGCTGATCCGGGATACCCGCGCCTTGCGGTAAGCCGCGGTGGAATGCCCGCGGATGCACACAAGCCTGGACAGGAGAACAGCCATGACCAAACTGACCGTCTATCACATTCCGGTGTGCCCATTCTGCCAGCGCCTGGAAATCCTGCTGACGTTGAAGGGCCGGCGCGGCGACGTCGATTTTCAGGTGATCGACATCACGCAGCCGCGCCCTGATTGGCTGCTGCAAAAGACCCGCGGCAGCACCGCGCTGCCGGTGCTGGAGACTACCGACGGCCGCATTCTGAAGGAAAGCCTGGTTATCCTGCAGTATCTGGAACAGCTATTTCCGCAGCTGCCGGTGGCCCAGGCCGACCCTTATCGGCGCGCGGTCGAAAACATGCTATGTACGCTGGAGCGGGAGTTCGGCATGCAGGGCTATCAGTACGTGATGAACCGGGACATAAGCCGCCGCGATGCGCTGCGTGTAGCGATGCTGGCGCAGTACGCGCGACTCGATAGTTTCCTGCGGGAGCATGCGCCGGCGAAGGTTTTCCTGTTCGATTCTTTCGGTTGGGCCGAGACGGTGTTCACGCCGTTCTTCATGCGCTTCTGGTTTCTCGAATACTACGAAGAGTTCGTGCTGCCGGACGATCCGCACTACGCTCGCGTGCGCACCTGGATCGAGGCCTGTGTTGCCCATCCAGCCGCACAGCAGGTGACGCGGGAAGAGATCGTCAAGCTGTATTACGACTATGCCCAAGGTATCGGCAACGGTGTGCTGCTACCCGGCCGCCGCAAGTCTTCGTTCGCGTTCAACCCGGCATGGCACAGCCGGCCATGGCCGCCGGCCGACAAGTATCGCATCAGCGCCAGCGACGCCGACCTCGGGCTATAACGCAATCCCAGCTGTCACTGTTTATCCGGCTCGGGCGGCGCCGGCGTTCCCGCCTTGCTGCGCTCGCGCTCCGCATTAGCCTTCACCACTTCCTCCACGCCGCGCTCGCCGTGCATATCGGTGTCGACCAATCCATGCGTGATATCCCAATGCGCCTGCTGCATGTCTTTGCGCGGACCACTGCTCTGACTATCGGCCGATTCATCGTGCTCGTGCGGCATGCGCGGCGCGGGCGTGCGACTGCCCGGCCGGGTGGTTTTGGTTCCATTCTTGGGTGCTGGATCCTTAGGTGCTGGATCGGCCATTAGGAATACCTCCTGCAAGACTTCCATCGGTCTCGGATAAGACCGCGTCAGGATTGGAGCCCCGGCATCCCCAAAGATTCCCGCCGCACGCCGGCTCAAGCGCCTTCGACGATGAACAGGCGGCCGATCGAGTTGGCCTGGCGCAAGCCCTTGGCCTTCGTATACTCGACCGAGTCATACCAGGCCTGAGCCTGCTCCAGCGACGAAAATTCGGTGATCACGGTGCGCCATTGCTCGTTATGACTATCGTCCGCGCCTTCCAGTTGGACGCGCCGGCCGCCACGCGCCAGGAAGCTGCCGCCATATTGCGCCAGGCTGGCGGTCGAGAGCGGCACGTAATTGGCATAGCCATTCGGATCGGTTACCTGGATTTCGGCTACGACGTAAGCTTTTTTCATCGGAACTCCTTTGGTTAACAGCGGGGAAAAGGACTGATCCATTTCAATGCGGGTCCTTAGGGCAGCCATTGCATCTCCGGCGAATTACCCATCAGGAACGCCCGGTTCGGTTCGATCGCCTCGCGCAGGTAACTCCACAACGCCGACACCCGCGCCACATGCCGGTGTTCACTGGCGGCCACCAGCCAGAACGAGCGCAGGATCCGCACCTGCTCATCCAGCACCGGCACCAGGTCGCGGCTTTGCTGGGCCAGGAAACACGGCAGGATCGCCAGCGCCTGGCCGTTGCGCGCCGCCGTGTATTGCGCGATGACGCTGGTGCTGCGAAAACAGCGGAACGCGCCCGGCGCGATATTTTCCTCGTAGCGCAGCTTCGGGCTGAAGATCAGATCATCGACATAGCCGATCAGCGGATGCTGCGCCAGGTCCTGCTTGTCGCGGATTGGCGCATGCGTCGCCAGATAGCCCGGCGTCGCATACAGTTTCAGCAGGTAGTCGGAGAGCTTGGCCACCACGTAGTTGCCGGTGGAAGGCCGTTCCAGCGTGACGACGACGTCGGCTTCGCGCTTGGATAAATTGACAAAGCGCGGCATCGGCAGCAGATCGACCGTGATGTGCGGATGGCGCTGGCAGAAATGCGCCAGATGCGGCGCCAGCACGAAGGTACCGAAAGCCTCGGTGGCGCCCAGCCGCACCTGGCCCGACAGCAAGCGGTTCTGGCCGCTCAATTCCTCGGTGGCGGCGTACACGGTGCTTTCGACCTTTTCCGCATACGCCAGCAATCGATGGCCTTCCGGTGTCAGCACATAACCCTGGTTGTTGCGCTCGAACAGCTCGGTGCCGACCTGCTGCTCGAAGCGGCGCATGCGGCGCGATACCGTCGAGTGGTCGATGCCGAGCTTCTTGGCGGCATCCACCAGCCGTTCGCTGCGCGTCAGTTCCAGAAAAACCCGCAAATTATCCCAATCCAGCATGGGTGTTTCCTTGTGCAGAAATGCAAATGGCATTGGCATTATTGCCTATTGAGGCGGCAATAATGCCCAACTATACTGGAATCCATAAAATCTTTACAACAACGGAGGAGATCATGGGCACCAAAGCAGTGTTGCGTACCGCCTTGCTGGCGGCTTTGTCAGTATGGGGCGCCAGCGCCGGCGCGCAGATATCCAATGACGTCGTCAAGATCGGCATCCTGACCGACATGTCGGGGCCGTATTCCGGCATGGGTGGTGTGGGTTCGGTGGTGGCCGCCAAGATGGCGGTCGAGGATTGCCTGAAAGCCGAATGCAAGGGCATGAAAATCGACGTGCTGTCGGCCGACCACCAGAACAAGGCCGATCTGGGCGCGACCAAGGCGCGCGAATGGATCGACACCGAGCATGTGGATGCGATCGCCGACCTGACCAATTCGTCGGTCGCGCTGGCGGTGCAGAAGCTGGCCAAGGAAAAAGGCGTGGTGGCGATGTTCAGCGGCCCCGCCACCACCAAACTGACCACCGAAGAATGCTCGCCGGTCGGCTTCCACTGGATGTTCGATACCTATTCGCAGGCGGTCGGCACCGCTGCGGCACTGACCAAGCTGGGCAATAAATCCTGGTATTTCCTGACCGTCGATTATGCCTTTGGCCACTCGCTGGAAAAGGATGCCGGCGATGTCGTCAAGGATCTGGGCGGCAGCATCAGTGGCGCGGTGCGCCATCCGTTGAATGCCAGCGATCTGTCCTCGTTCCTGATCCAGGCAAAGAATTCCAAGGCGCAGGTATTGGGGCTGGCCAATGGCGGCCAGGACACGGTGAATTCGATCAAGCAGGCGCGCGAATTCGGGATTGGCGGCAAGGACGGGATGAAGATTGCCGCGTTGCTGGTCTTTCTGACCGACGTCCATGCGCTTGGCCTGGATACGGCCCAGGGCTTGATCTACGCCGATGGCTTCTATTGGGATTTCGATGATGGTGCGCGCAACTTCGCGCGTCGTTTCGAAGCACTGCATAAAGGCAACAAGCCGACCATGGTGCAAGGCGGCGTGTATTCCAGCGTCTACCACTACCTGAAATCGGTGGCGGCGGCGAAAAGCGATGACGGCAAGGTGGTGGCGCAAAAAATGCGCGAGTTGCCGATCAAGGACCCGATCATGCACAACGCTTCGATCCGCGCCGATGGCCGCGTGATCCACGACATGTACCTGTATCAGGTCAAGACCCCGGCCGAATCGAAGGCGCCATGGGATTACCTGAAACTGCTGGCTACGATTCCGGCTCAAACCGCTTTCAAGCCGATGGATAAAGCCTGTCCGCTGGTCAAGTAACCCCCGTCGCTGGCACGCGCAACTTTGCGCGCGCCGGCGTTTTTTCAATTTCGTTCACTCATCTGGAGCAAAGTCATGAATCAAGTTACCGCCAACGCCACAATCCGCGAAGTCCCGATGTTTATCGGCGGCAAGCGTGTGTCGTCCACCAGCAAGCAATGGCGGGACATCATCAACCCCGCCACTCAGGAAGTCGTGGCGCGCGTGCCGCTCTGCACCCAGGAAGAAATCGATCAAGCGGTGGCGAACGCGAAGGCAGCCTATGCAACGTGGCGCGAGACGCCGCTGGTGGCGCGCATGCGCATCATGCTGCAGTTCCAGCAGCTGCTGCGCGCCAACGTTGCCAAGATCGCCGAACTGGTCACGTTGGAACATGGCAAGACCCTGCCGGACGCGGAAGGCGAAGTCATGCGCGGCCTGGAAGTGGTCGAGCACGCCTGCTCGATCACCTCGTTGCAACTGGGTGAAATCGCCGAAAACGTCGCCAACGGGGTCGATGTGTACACCATCAACCAGCCGCTCGGGGTTGGCGCCGGCATTACCGCTTTCAACTTTCCGATCATGCTGCCGTGCTTCATGTTCCCGATCGCGGTTTCCTGCGGCAATACCTTCGTGCTGAAACCGTCCGAACAGGACCCGTCCTCCACCATGCTGCTGGTCGAACTGGCGCATCAAGCCGGCTTGCCGGACGGCGTGCTGAACGTGGTGCACGGCAGTGCCGAAGTGGTGGACCAGTTGTGCGATCACCCGGACATCAAGGCGGTCTCGTTCATCGGCTCGACCCATGTCGGCACCCACGTGTACCAGCGTGCCTCGGCCGCTGGCAAGCGTGCGCAGGCCATGATGGGTGCCAAGAACCATTGCGTGATCATGGGTGACGCCAACAAGGGCCAGGCGATCAACCATTTGATCGGCTCCGCGTTCGGCGCCGCCGGCCAGCGCTGCATGGCCAACTCGATGCTGATCCTGGTCGGCAAGGCGCGCGAATGGCTGCCCGAAATCGTCGCCCGCTCCAAAGAACTGAAAGTGAATTCCGGCTTGCACCGCGATGCCGACCTCGGGCCGCTGGTATCCAAAAGCCGCCAAGACCCGCGTCGAACGACTGATCGATACCGGCGTCGAGCAAGGCGCCAAGCTGGTGCTGGACGGCCGCAACTACCAGGTCAAGGACGCACCGCACGGCAACTTCGTCGGCCCGACCATCTTTACCGGCGTCACCACCAAGATGGATATCTATTCGCAAGAAGTGTTCGGCCCGGTGCTGGGCGTGATCGAAGTCGAGACGCTGGATGAGGCGATCCAGACCATCAACAGCAATCCGAATGGCAACGGCACCGCGATCTTTACCTCGTCCGGCTGGGCCGCACGCAAGTTCCAGCACGAAATCGATGTCGGCCAGGTCGGCATCAACCTGCCGGTGCCGGTGCCGGTCGCGTTCTTCAGCTTTACCGGTTCGCGCGCCTCCAAGCTGGGCGACCTCGGCCCGAACGGCAAGCAGGCGGTGCAGTTCTGGACCCAGACCAAGACCGTCACCGCGCGCTGGTTCGAACCGGATGAAGCGCATGGCGCGGTCAACACCACCATTTCGATGAAATGACGAGCTGCCACCTTACCTACGGAGACGCATGAATGAGTACGCCAAGCAACGCGGAAATCGCCTTCATCGGCCTTGGCCACATGGGCTTGCCGATGGCCCAGAATCTGGTCAAGGCCGGCTTTGCGGTCAGTGGCCATGACCTGGTGCCAGCCGCAGTGGAAAAACTGGTGGCGGCCGGCGGCAGTACCGGCGCCGACGCCATGGCGGCGGTGGCCCAGGCCAAGGTCGTGATCACGATGCTGCCGGCCAGCCGCCACGTCGAAGCCTTGTATCTGGGCGACCAGGGTATCCTGGCTCACGCCCGCCCTGGCACGCTGTTGATCGACTGCTCGACCATCGCGCCGGACAGCGCGCGCAAGGTGGCGGCCGCCGCCGCCGAACGCGGTTTCGAGATGCTGGATGCGCCGGTTTCCGGCGGCACTGCCGGCGCCGCCGCCGGCACGCTGACCTTCATGGTCGGCGGCAGCGACGCCAGTTTCGCCCGTGCCAAGTCGTATCTGGAGCGCATGGGCAAGGCGATCTTCCATGCCGGCGCTTCCGGCAGCGGGCAGACCGTCAAGGTCTGCAACAACATGCTGCTCGGAATCCAGATGATCGGCACCTGCGAAGCGATCCGGCTCGGCATCGCCAACGGCATGGACCCGAAGGTGCTGTCGGAAGTGATGAACAAGAGTTCCGGCCGCAACTGGGTGCTGGACGTGTATAACCCCTGCCCGGGCGTATCGGAAACGGCGCCGGCCAGCCGCGAGTATCAGGGCGGTTTTGGCGTCGATCTGATGCTGAAGGACCTTGGGACTCGCGGTTGAAAACGCCCAGGCGACCGGCACCACCGTCGCGCTGGGCGAACTGGCGCGCACGCTATACCAGCAGCACAGCGAATCGGGTGCCGGCGGGCTGGATTTCTCCAGCATCTTCCGCGCGCCAAAAGCTTAGTTTTTCTTCTGTTTCTCCCCACTGGCAGCCGGATCGTTGGCCGCCAACCCGCTGCCGACGCCGCCAGAGAGCGACGCGGCGGCAGGATTTTTTCCTCGCCTTTACCGGACCGAAATGGCAGTTACGGAGCGGCCCGCGGCCGTCGCCTGGTCTGTCCCATCGACAGGATGACTGCAGCGAGGATGCGGACTGCCGCCTCCATCTGTTCCATGCCGAAGCCGCCCAGCCGGTACCATGGAAGATGGCCGACAGCCCGCGGAATACACGGACGAGCAGGAGATTTTTATGAGCGATACCAGCGGTGATTTCATTTTTACCTGCCACGCCGACCTGCCCTGGACGCCGTCCAAGTTCGCGCGCGGCGTCGAGGTGAAAAACCTCGGCAAGGCCAATGGACGAGCGATGCAGCTGGTCCGCTTCCGGCCCGGCGCCTCGTTCCCGGCGCACCTGCACACGGACGCCGAATTCCTGTTCGTGCTGGACGGCGAAGTGATCCAGAACGGCCGCCGCCTGCATGCCGGCTGCTCCACGGTCGCGCCCGCCGGCAGCCGGGACAAGGAATTTATCAGCCCATCGGGCGCCACCTTCCTGCTGGTCTATGCCTTGAGTACCAGCGAAGGATTCACCGTCCAGACAGACTAGCGCTCCGAAATTTTTGCCTGCCCGTTAAGCCTCGCAGATCGGCCGACATCGGCCTCCACTACCGAAAGATGTCCGCACCATGTCCTTGTTCGCCTTCGCCATCGCCGCCGTCATCCTCGCCATCACCCCTGGCCCCGGCATTGCCTACGTCGTCGCCCGCACCGCCGCCGGCGGCCGCCCGGAAGGGCTGGCCTCGTGCTTCGGCACCGGCATCGGCGGCATGTTCCACGTCCTCGCGGCGGCGCTTGGCCTGTCGCTGATGGTCGCCCAGTCCGCCGCCGCCTTCAGCTTGGTAAAGTACCTCGGCGCCGCCTATCTGGTCTATCTGGGTATTCGTCTGCTACTGCGCCAGGATCGCGCGCTCGTGGCACCGCCAGTCGCTTCCCAAGGCGCCCGCCGCGCGCTGTTCGAAGGCATCGTCGTCGAAGCGCTGAACGTCAAGACCGCGCTGTTCTTCCTGGCGTTCCTGCCCCAGTTCGTCGCGCCGGACGCACCGCTGGTGCCGCAGCTGGCGCTGCTCGGAGGCATTTGCGTCGCGCTCAACACGCTGGTCGACGTCCTGGCTGTGTTCGCGGCGGATCGCCTGCTCAAGCCGAACGCCGCCCGCGCAGCGCGCGCCGGTCTGCTGACCAAGGCGTCGGGTGTGACCATGCTGGGGTTGGGGGCCTACTTGGCACTGGCGCGGCGGGAGGTTTGAGCCGGCGTTGCGACGGAGTTGCGAAAGCGAGCAGGGAACTCGAACGTTGGTAGACTTCACTCGGTGTAACCGCAAAAGATATACAGGCGAATCATGCAGAACTAGGGCTTTCATGTTCAATAGTGAGACGGATGTGTTGGCTCATATTGGCGCGCGGCGCAGTTCGTCCAAAAACGGACATCAAACATTGCACCACATTGCAGTCGTACAGTGTCTGTGATGTATCCTATTCGAGCAACGATAAGCAGTACGCAGCTCGTTCCGAAAGAAGCGTTTGACCTTTACGGTTCTCCGCCTAACTAGAAGGGAACAATATGCCGGCCATCGGTCGGAACTACTATAGGGAGAGCCATCGGGCCTGTCGTGTTCCGCGCCTATGGGACAGTTCCAAGGGTAGATGAAAATTTTGTCGTCTACTTCTAGTTGGGCGTACAGATAAAGTTCGAATGACGGATTTTAGAGTCAGGAGGGATTTAGATGGAAGCAATGTCGAATTGGATTATTTACAACAAAGAATGGTTGTTCTCAGGTGGCGGTATTGTGCTCGTCGCTTGGGTAGGGCGAATCCTTTTCAAGAGAATGCAGGCCTCGTCTACGCAGACTATCCGGTCGGGTGATAGCTCAAACAATGTTCAGGCAGGTCGCGACGCCTATATCGGAATTAAGAAAAAGAGCAACGATGTGGAATAAGGGTAAGCAGGCAATTTCCGCAGGGGATCAGTCAACAAATGTGATCGCCGGTGGAGATGTCTATCTCAATCTTGGGGAAAATGTTCCGACGGAGCTTGTCGACCAAAAAATAGAAGAAGAACTTGAAAAACTGAAGAAGTCCCGATTCTTCGATGAGTTCGACACGACTGGATCGTCGTTGCGGCTTGGGAGACGTCTTGCAGAGGGGAATCTTTCGGGTGGGTCGGACGCAGTAAGGGGGCGGGCGTTGGCGTGGTGCGCCAGATTATTATCTCGTTCAGAGAATATCGAGAGGGGGGTAGAGTTTCTGAACTGCGCGAAAGACCTCGGAAATTTTGTAGAAGCCAGGATTGCAGAAGCATTTATTCTTTCCCAGAAGGGGGATAAGGCAGCATCACTTAAGGCCCTTGCCGAGATCGATTCGGACGTTTCACATTCTGCTGGCTTGCTGATTGTGGCATATCATGACGGCGCCGAAGGCGCTCTAAGGTGGATGAATGATGCGGGCTACACAGTCGGGAAGCTGGATTCGGACGGCAAGGGCTTTCTCTTAAGCCATCAGCTTCAACTCGGTCGTTGGGGCGATGTCGAGCAGACGGCCGGTGCGCTTATCGAGGCGGACTTTGACGAGACTCCAGTTCTCCACCATTTGGCAGCTTTGGCAACGCTGTTGCCCACCGTCCCGCGGGATTTTCGCGCTATTGTTCTGACACAGGTTCCCTTTGAAGTGCGGGAATTTCCCCTAGCGTCAGATGCCGTTGCGATGGATGCGCGGCGTGCGGCTCACCAACACTTTCTCAATGCGGTTGAGGCCGCAAAGAAGTTGGCTTGTCCGGGCGCTGCGGGAACGGATGACGAGTATGCGCTTTGGCTCGAAATGCGCGACCCAGCGCAGAGCGCACACGGCAAGAACAGGTTGCAAAACAAACTTCGCGATTCAAACACCGCGCTCGGTTTCGTCCACTATGCACTTAAGTTCGGCATCAAATTGGACCTAGACGCAGTCGAACGGGATATTGAACGGAGTATCGCCATAAATGGTGGAATGACCATTGATGCTGCTATTGCTCGTTTCGCCCTTGCATTTACGCAGTCGACTCCCGAGGAGGCGGCCAACTATATCTCCCGCTACCACAATCAACTCTCTGGCCACATCGATGCCAAACTGATGCGGCATCGTTATATCGAATTGCTTTCGCGCGCGGGTTTGATCGAGAGGGCGAACGAGGTACTCGACTGGCTGCTAGAAGAGGGAATCCCTGCTGAACAAGAAAATAGTCTCCGAAGGATTATTTCCGAGGCCAAAGGGAGTGATCCAATTGAATCTCGTAAAGCACAATACGAAACGACAGGGGCTCTTGGCGATCTAATTAGCCTTGTCGCTGAGTTGGAAAAGCATCAGCACTGGGACGACCTGTGCATATTTGGCGGACGTCTATTTGAAAAGACGCATTCTCTTAGCGACGCAGAGCGCCTCGTGAATGCCTTCAACAATACGCACAAATCAGAAGCACTGGTTGGTTTTTTAAAAGAAAACGCCGACCTGCTATCGCAATCCAGCAGCTTGCGTATGTCTTTCGCTTGGGGGTTGTACCACGAAGGTACATTTCTTGAAGCCCGTGTTGAGCTGGAGAAACTGAGTGATGAGGTGGGCAGCAGGAACTACCGTGCGCTACAGGTGAATCTCGGGATTGCGACTGGTGACTGGGCCTCCCTTTCCGCCTACATTGCCGATGAATACCGGAACAGAGACGACAGGAGCGCACATGACCTGATCGGTGCTGCACGATTGGCGCTTCATTTGGGTTTGCCGCATGCCAAGGATTTAGTCTTCGCGGCAGCGGCCAAGGCCAATGATGATCCCGCCGTCCTGACCGCCGCATACTTCATTGCAACAAGTGCAGGTTGGGAGATCGATCCGCAGGTATTCCAATGGCTCCAAAAGGCAGCGGACCTGTCAGGAGACGACGGCCCGCTCCAAACAATGAGCCTGAAGGACATTCTTGATCGAAAGCCAGAATGGGATCGCCGCGAATCAGAAACATGGCGCTTGTTGGCGCAAGTTCAAATACCGATCTTTCTTGCAGCCCAATCACTTAATCGGACGCTCATTGACCTTATGATTTTCCCGGCTCTATCCAATCTCACGGAGCCTGATCCGAGGAGGAGAAGCGCAATTCCTGCCTACAGCGGCAAGCGCGTGTCGTTGAAATTTGTTGTCAGCGGAAAAGCGGTTGTTCTGGATGCAACCGCTCTGCTTACCTTGAGTTTCTTGAAGATATTTGATGTGGCGCTCGATACCTTTGGAACTGTTTATATTCCGCATTCGACCCTGGGGTGGCTATTTGAGGAACGTCAAAAAGCAGCTTTCCATCAGCCTAGCCGTATAGTGAATGCACGCACGGTTCGGGATTTTCTGGCAACAGATGTGCTGAAAAAATTTAATCCTAGTGCCGTTGCAAATAGCGACCTCTCTGTCCAGATTGGCGACGAGCTGGCGGCATTGATCGCCGAGGCGGAGAAGTTACGGGACGGTGAAGATCTGCAGCATATCGTCGTCCGTTCCGCCCGGTGCATCGACTTTCCAGCCTGATGGAAGAAGAAGCGGACCTTTCTGAACATGCGGCTGTTTTGAGCAGCTGCCTTGCTGTGGTGGGGAAGTTGAGACGGAAAGGGGTAATTACCGCCGATGAGGAAAAACGGGCGCGCGCTTATTTGCAGCTGCACGAGAAGCCGTGGCCAAATCAGCCTGACATTGCCGATGGTGCAACCCTATACCTTGATGATCTCGCTATCACGTATTTTTTGCATCTGGGCCTGCTTGGAAAACTCAAAGCGGCGGGCCTAACGGCTGTAGCTTCTCCACGAGAGCTTTCTGACGTGGACGCCCTCATTTCTTACGAGCGCATTTCCGAAGAAGTTAAGGATGTCATAGAACGCATACGGATCTCTCTGAATTCCCGGATCGAATCCGGACATGTCAGGGTGAGTGGCAGACGCAACGTTTACAAGGGGGAAACGAAATCTATCCCGGAACATCCATCATTCGGTATTCTTGCTCTGGTGCCCCAATGTGATGTTGCGATTATTGATGACAGATTCCTTAATCAGCATGCGAACATCGACAGCGGAAGCACGCAGGTGCCAATTATCTCCACCTTGGACTTGCTGGATGCTTTGGTAGTGGACGGTAATTTGTCGGATGAAGACCGTCTTGAGCATCGGACGCGGCTTCGCCGGGCCGGATATTTCTTCGTTCCTGTAACGGTAGAAGAACTTGATCGGTGTTTGAAGGAATCAACTTTTTCCAAAGGAGAGATAGTTGAAACGGCTGAACTGAAGGCTATCCGGGAATCCGTCCTCCGCGTCAGAATGAGTGCTTGGCTGCGGCTCCCCGAGGAAACGCCTTGGCTGGACGGAACGCTGAAAGCTTTTATTCATGTTCTTAGAAATCTGTGGAGGGACAAGGCCGATATCGGAGAGGTCACTGCGCTCTCAAACTGGATCGTCGAACAAATCGACGTTCGAGGGTGGGCACACAGCCTTGCACCAGAAAGTGCTGACAATGTCGTTCGGATAAGGCGTGCCGCACATATCCTCTTACTACTTACGTCACCTATCGGTGTCCAGCAAAGCGTTGTGGACGCATACTGGAACTGGGTGGAAGAAAGGGTTTTGGCTCCAATAGAGGAGCAGTTTCCCGAGGTGTACGAGTGGCTTGTCGACTGGTACCGCAGCCACGTTGACGAAATTGCCAAAACTCAGCTTTCGACAGAGGGCGACTCGTGACCAACACCCCTTACGAAAGAGCCGCAATGGCATGTGCCGCGGCCAACCTTTTTCCGCCACTCATACGAAAGAGTTTGCTCAATGAGCAAAGCTTCAGGGAAAAATACGACCTCAAGATGGAAGCTACGATTGCCTTCGGGTCGAGCGGTGTTTCTGTTCAGCGATCGGGGCTTTTCGATGCTATTCGTACCGTCCTTGCCGGTGAAAGTCCTGTTGTCCTGACTGACGCTGAAGGTCGAACATGGAGTCTGACTATTGATGCACGTGAAGGTGAATTTTCGAACCTTGTCCTTTCCGGCGATCAACAGCGGTTAGTGCTGCCTGAATTCTTTGTCCTTTCAGGGGATGTCGCTACACGCATCCGCTCTTTCGAAAAATCCGCTTCAGACGTGAATCTTCCGCTCAGTGCTCAGGAAAAATGGCGGAACATTCTGGAAGCGCGTGCGTTCGAAGACGATGAAGTCGATACTTTTAACAGTGACATACGCGATACGCCGGTCCATGTGGAACGGACGATAAGAAGCGAAATCACGGCAGGCGAAAGCAATGTTTCGTCGTTAGTTCCAATTCGCGGCGGTACTTTAAAAGACTGGTTGGCGCTTATGACGGAAGCGGTTCTATACAGGATTATGCCGCCGGCGCAGGTCGCGAAGTCTTTGGGCAACTGACAGAGTGGCGGCCTTACGAGGGCTTCCTCTTCAGCTTGCTACTTTCTTCTCATTCGGCGCTGACCGCCGAAATCAGAGCCGATCATCTTGATCAGGAGGGCTTGAAAAGAGCGTTCGACTATCTGGAGAAACACGGAGACGCTCTCTCTCAGTTGGGGGCGTTCGAAGTCGGACTGCGCATTCTTCCAGATAGGCCGGAGGTCGAACCTTTTCTACTGCGTCTCGCTCATCGAATCCGAGAACGACGACGAGTAAAGGGTAAAACCAGTGAATTCACGCTGTTCTCAGCTTTGTTCGTTCTGGTCGATGGAGAACTGGCCAGAACACGCCTTATGGCCGAGGAGCCACCCTTTTATCGAAGACTGGCGTCATTGGCACAGGCTGCATTGATCCATCGCCAGCTTGTCCAATGTGGAATTGATTACGATCACTTTTCCAAGTGGGCGTTCAGCAGTCGCGGCGAGCAGTTTTACATGCAGTCTTTTGCAGACATGCGTACTGAGCAATGAAATACCGATTGGTGGCTCCATCTCAATTGCAGGCGGACTTCTTCGGTCGCATCATAATTGCAGGTAGCAATTTTCAGGAAAACCTCGGGAACAGAGAGCTGCGCGAAACTATCCTCGGTGACGGAGAGCAAAGCCTTATTAAACGGTGCGAGTTTCCGCGCCCTTACTTTCCGGGGCCACTCGAAGGTGCTGAAGATAACTCAAATGCCTTGCCTAATGACCTTGCTCGTGTCATTGAAGAACAGCTCAACAGCGACGAAGTCGAAGCGGCCGCGTTTATAGCTCTCGTCAACTCGGCGATGATTTTCAGGATTCCATCCGGTCAGGCGGAGTTGGCGGCAAAGGCTCTTAGACTGGGTAACTATACGCTCTCTAATCTGAAGGATAAATTCCAGCTGATAGGTATTCTCAACGGTCTGGCCATAGTAGCCGCAGTATCCCGAAACTTGGCGTTGGCCGACGATCTTCGCATTCTTGTGCGTCGTTATCGACACGATTCTCAATATGGCTTCTCTGTCGATGAAGCTGTGAGGATGGCTCTTATAGCATCCGCTGCCCGGGAAGAACTCATGGAATGGCGAGGATTTGCGGGTGACTGGTTGACCGAGCTTGCATTTGGCGAATTGGAAGGAGATGAGGGCGAAGTCCTTCATTCTCATTTATCGGCGTTGCTTCATTCAGTGCCCGAATTGTGGATTTCTTGCGCCAGGGCAGATGCGGCGCTGCGGGCATGGTGTTGTCGCTGATGTAATTGCCGGGAGAGTTTGGGCACGTTGTGCTGGCCAGCCGGGCCATCTGATAAGGGCGTACTGGCCAACGCTCGCAGCTTGCGCGGCTAATGGCTGCTGTTGGACGTCTGCTTTCTGAAAGCTCCAACGCCACCTCCGGGTCGATTTCTGCCAGTGAATATAATCACTGCGGAATGACCGCTCCGTTGGCGATCAAGCAGCGGCCTTGGTGAAGGCGGCTATAAAACCTGTGCAAGCGCCTGAAACCCGCCATGCAGAGCCTTCAAGGCGTATGCAAGCGATATGACG
>CAVPQU010000021.1:0-30763 GCA_963707665.1 uncultured beta proteobacterium
CTGTCGGCGCCAGCGGCCGGCGTTTCGCGGGCGAGGTTGAGACGCGGCGCCGAAAGCATTTTTTGGATCTCCGTGCTGTCGCACATCGGACATTGGATCAGCCGTTTTTCCGATTGCGCGGCAAAATCCTCGGCGGACGAGAACCAGCCTTCAAAGCAATGCTCGCGCACGCACCGGAGGTTATAAACTTTCATGCAGATAATGCTCCGAAAACAGGATCGGGCCGGCGCGCATTTTCGCTGGGGGTGCCGGATTGCGGCGCCATGCGCAACCGGCTCATGGATTCACCGTCATTGTAGCGCCGTCCCGTATTCCGTCATGGGGAGCGCCGCACGAGGACGCTATCGCCCTCCGCTTTCGGCCAATCCCTGCGGCGACGCAGATTGACGCCGACTGCTCGATAGAGGTCGCTCAACAATTCCAGCAACCTTGGAGGGCGAGTGAGTTCTGAAATGTTGTGCTTCGAGGGCTTTTGAAGCGGATGGCAGCTGGCCGGTGCCCGAGACCGGAATCAAATACCCGGAATATTACCGGCTATCAGCACAAATTTTCGCTGCAATTCCTTAGTTAAAACTCTTCCCAATCATTGCCAGTGGTTGCTTTCGCCGCTGCGAGCTGCCTTGGTTGCGACATAGCCACGGCAACGCCGCCTTTCGCAGGAATCTTGCTGACATGCGGTGGACTACCCGCCGTCACTGGCGCTAGAGCGCGGTTGCGCGGCTCCGCAACCGGTTCTGCTCCGGTTCGCTGCGTATGATCCAATTTGAATACGCTGACCACCCGCGCCAGGTTGCCGGCCTGATCCTGCATGGCTTCCGACGCCGCCGCCGCTTCCTCGACCAGCGCGGCATTCTGCTGCGTCACCTGGTCCATCTGGTTGATGGCCTGGTTGACCTGCTCGATGCCAGCGCTCTGCTCCTGCGTCGCCGCCATGATCTCGGCCATGATGTCAGTCACGCGCTTGACGCTGTCGACGATCTCGTTCATCGTCGCGCCCGCATCGTCCACCAGCTTGCTGCCGCTGGCGACTTTTCCCACCGAGTCGTCGATCAGCTCCTTGATTTCCTTGGCGGCCGCGGCCGAGCGCTGCGCCAGGTTGCGCACTTCGGCCGCCACCACGGCAAAGCCGCGCCCCTGCTCGCCGGCGCGCGCCGCTTCGACCGCCGCGTTCAGCGCCAGGATGTTGGTCTGGAAGGCGATGCCGTCGATGACGCCGATGATGTCGGCGATCTTCCTCGAGCTGTCCTTGATCGATTCCATCGTGTCGACCACCTGCGACACCACCGTACCGCCCTTGACCGCCACATCGGACGCAGCCACGGCCAGCAGGTTGGCTTGACGCGCATTGTCGGCATTCTGCTTGACGGTCGAGGTCAGTTCTTCCATCGACGATGCCGTCTCTTCCAGCGAGCTGGCCTGCTCTTCGGTGCGCGCCGACAGGTCCAGGTTGCCGGCGGCGATCTGGCTTGATGCGGTGGCGATGGTGTCGGTGCCGCTGCGAACCTGGCCCACGATATCGAGCAGGTTGCCATTCATGTCTTTTAGCGCTTGCAGCAGCTGGCCAGTCTCGTCCTTCGAACGAACTTCGATGCGGCTGCTCAGATCGCCCGCCGCCACCGTCTCCGCCACCTTGACCGCTTCACCGATAGGGTGCGTGATCGATCGCGTGCTGAACCAGGCGATCAGGCTGCCGAGGGCAATTGCCAGCGCGCCGATCACTATCATCAGGTTGCGGGCGCCGACATATTCCGTTTCTGCATTCTCAGCCGCCTGAGCGGCACTATTCTTCTCATGCTCGACGATTTTTGCCATGCCGGCGATGACCGCTTGCGTCGACGGGCCGATTTGCTTTGCCAGAATCTCGGCCGCTTCGTCCTTCTTGCCCTCCATGCGCAGCTCGATCGCCTTGTTATTCACCGGTTTCGAACGGGCGAGTGTCTCATCGACCTCCGCCATGAAGGCCTTGCTTTCGTCGCTGACAGCCTTTTCTTTCAGCAGCGCCCATGCTTTGCCATATTTCGTCCGTGAAGCAGCGATTATGTCTCTTTCTGCGGGTATGCCGGCATCATCGCCCAGGATGATATTGCTAAAAGCATTGGAAAGGGTTCGGATCTCGACCGCCAGTTCATAAGCGGCAGCGGTTTTGACATTGGAATCGTTCACAATCTGAGTCAACTGGCTCCTCATCTGGCTGAGGGATTGCAGTCCTAGAAAAAACAGCACTGCCAGCAACATGAGCACCGCACCGAATCCCAGAGCAAGCCTCACACCAATTCTCATATTCTTAAAAACGTTCATTACCTGTCCCTTACTCTTGATTGCTCTTAAATATTTATTGTGCAGCGGTCGAGATCAGCTTCATTTCTTCCGACGACGTCAATCTTTCAAGGTCATCCGGAAGCAGCTTCCGCTCGTTGAGCGGGGCCAGGCCGGCCAGATAATCGTCATTGAAAGTGGTTTTCCTCTCTATAGCGGCCATGCTCATGGAGCATGGCCCGAGCTTGTGATTGCGACAGCCATTGCTGCGGCATTACAAGCTAACCGAAGTCGACCGCACGGCTTTTCAGGGCTGCATCCTTCTTCAGCTCGGCCTTGGCCACCTTGTGCGTCGGCGTGAAAGGCATGTTTTCCAGCAAGAGGACATAGCGCGGCACCTTCATGGCCGTCAGTCGGGCCCGGGCCCAGTCGACGATATCTTTTTCGGTGACAGCGGCGCCCGCCTTGGGCTTGACGGCGACAAGGATTTCCTCGTCGCCGAATTCCGAGGGCACGCCGATGGCGGCCGCCACCAGCACACCCGGGTGCTCGCCGATGACCCGGTCAAGCTCCATGCCGGCGATGTTTTCCCCACGTCGGCGGATGATGTCTTTCTTGCGCGACACGAAATAGTAGTAGCCATCCTCGTCGCGCCGCACCAAGTCGCCGGTCAGGAACCAGCCATCCTTGAAGCTTGCCTCCGTCTGCTCTGGATCGCGGAAGTATCCCTGCATGACGATCGGGGTGCGCACGATCATCTCGCCAGTTTCGCCCATAGGCACGTCCCTGCCTTCGTCATCGACGATGCGGCATTCGGCCCAGGGCCGGCTATGGTCAGGATGCCGGCAGATCACCCCCATACTGTTGGGCCGCACGTTGCCGTCGATGGGCGTGCTGAGCACGCCAGGAATTTCCGACATCGCATAGCCGCCGACCAGCACCGGCACATCGAAACGCTCGCGAAAACGCGCCACCATGGCCTGGCGCACGCCGTAAATCTTCTGCAAGGTATGGCCCGGAATGTACTCTTCCGGCGGCCGGTTCAGCAGGATCGAGGCGACCGCCTCGATGATGTTGACTTGCGTGGCCTTGAGGTCGCAGACTCGTTTCCAGAAGCTGGAAGCGGAAAAGCGGTTCTCGATGAGCAGGGTGGCGCCGGCGGCGAGCGTACCGGCCACCGAGTAGAACATCGCATTGATGTGGAACATCGGCAAAATCAGCAGCAGGCGGTCGTGCCGCTGCAGATGCAGCCGTTCGACGAAGGCCTCGCCCGCGGCAATGAAATTCCGCTGGCTGTGCATCACGCCTTTGGGGAAACCGGTGGTGCCGGACGTATAGATGATGATACAGGTGGCATCCGGATCGGAATGATCCTGCCCCGTCGCCGCATCGCCTTCCAGCAAGCCTGCATCCAGGCCCAGCACGGCAGACGCAATGCCGGCACGCTCGATGGCCTGCCGGGCGACGGCCTCAGCCTCGCCATCGCAAAGAACGGCAGCTGGAGCGCAGTGGCCAATCACGTATTCGGCTTCCTCGGCCTTGAACTGCGGATTGACCGGCACGAAGATGGCACCCAGGCGTGCCGCTGCCAGCAGCACCAGCACATGCCAGACGCTGTTGCGGCCCATCGCGATGACGCGGTCGCCGGCGCCGATGCCGCGCTGCCGCAGATGCGCGGCAATGCGTTCCGCGCTCTCCTGCGCCTCGCGCCAAGACCATGAGCGGCCTTCGTATTGCATCATTTCGCGTGCAGGATCGGCCGCGCAACGGCTGGCAAGAAAATCCGCCAGCGTATAGTCGTGGCGGCGGAAGCTATTCACTACCTCGATCGGCAACATGCCGAGCGGGCCGTTGGTCGGTGCATTCATCTTTTCATTCATTCCTGCTCGGGGTCTTCATAGGGAATGTTTTCACGGGTCAGCTTCCAGATTTCCCGTGCCGCATGGGTCGATTTTTCCTCTACGATGTGGCCGAGCAAGCCGCCGGCGCGCGAAATGACCGCGATGCCGCGCATGGCATCGACAGGAATACCGATTTCCAGCAGCACGGCGGCAATCGCCCCGGTGGCATTGATGGTCAGGTGCTTGCCATAGGCAGCGTCGACCTTCGCGCTCAGACGCAGCAGCAGGTCGACGTGGCGGCCGGCCAGGCCGGCTTCTTTCGCCACCTCCAGGATCACCGGCGAGCGTGGGTCGTCCGGCTTGTGCATGCGGTGGCCGAAGCCCGGCAGGCTGGTTTTGGTTGCCTTGTGGTGCGCCGCCACCTTTTCGCAGTAGGCGTCGAGGTCTTCGCCGCTGGCGATGCCGGCAGCGAGAATCCGGGCGCAGCCTTCGATGGTACCGGCGAAAACCGAGCCGACCGTCAGCAGGCCGGCTGCCATGGCGACTTGCACCTGGTCCGGTACGCTGTCGATGGCCAGACGGGTGACGAGCGAGGTCGGCACCCACCCATGCTCCATCAGTGTCACCAGACACACGTCGAGCACCCTGGTCTGTTCTGGGGTGGGCATTTTCCCGCAGGTCAGGAAGTACACCATCTCGGTGAAACTGCGTTTTCCCATCAGGTCCGCGGTCAGGCTCTTGCCGCGCACCGTGATGGAAGCCTGGTCAGCGGTGGCGATGTGGGTTTTCATTTCGCTCATTGCATTGCATCCTCGGTGGCGCCTTCAGGGAAAGCCAGTTCCAGCTGGTGCTGGCCGAGCTGCGGTGCGACGGTGCCGAAACCGGCGCGCTCGCCGTCGATCGACAGCGGCAGGCCGAGAATCTTCAGCTTGTCGTTGCCGGATTCGGCCAGCATGCCCAACGCCTGGGTCTGCGGATGCTGTAGCACTTCCGCCACGGTCTGGATGGGGGCGCACGGCACACCGACGGCTTCCAGCAGCGGGATCCATTCATCGCGCCTTTTCTGCTTCACGATCGCGTCGACGAGCGGCAACAGCAGATCGCGGTTGCGGGTGCGCTCGGCATTGACGGCAAAACGCGGATCGCTCACCCATTCCGGATGGCCCAATACGCCGGCCAGCTTGGTGAACAGGCGGTCGTTGCCGGCGGCGATCACCAGCGGGCCGTCAGCGGTCTCGAAGGCCCCGTACGGCGTCAGCGAATTATGGCCGGTGCCCACGCGCGGCGGCAGCGTGCCGGTGGCGCCGTAGTCGGCGGCATGGCGCGAGACCCAGCCCAGCGCGGTTTCGAACAACGAAGTCTGGATAAGCGAACCCTTCCCGGTCTGCTGGCGCTGCAGCAGTGCCGCCAGCGCGCCGATCACGGCCCACATGCCAGTGCCCATGTCGACGATGGACGGGCCGACGCGCGAGGCCGGGCCGGTCGGGTCGCCGTTAACGCTGACCAGGCCGGAGAAGGCCTGCAGCAGCGGCTCATAGCCGGGCTTCTGCCGGAATGGGCCGGCATGGCCAAAGGCGTTCATGTCGCAGTAGATCAGGCGCGGATTGGCCTTCATCAGGCTGCCACTGTCGATCCCCAGTTTCTCTGCCACACCGGGCCGCAAGTTATGCACGAAGATGTCCGCTTCGCCGATCAGGCGCATGAAGACCGCTTTGTCCCCTTCGCGGTCCAGCGAAAGGACGATCGATTTCTTGTTGCGGTTCATCAGGTGGAAGGTGGTGGACAGCTCGTCGACGAACGGCGGCCCCCAGCCGCGCGCATCGTCGCCACCCGGCTTTTCGACCTTGATGACCTCCGCGCCGAGATCACCGAAAATTCCCGCTGCGTATGGGGCCGCCAGATTCTGTCCCAGTTCGACTACCTTGATTCCTGCCAGGGAACGCAATGGCGCGTGCTGATCTTCCTTCATTCTGTTCTCCGAAATTAATGGCCTCATCCAAGTCAGAACATTCTATTCAACAGAATAGAGTTTTACAAGAGAGAATCTAAAATATGTGGAAGGCATGAACCGGTCTGCGGCAATCGTGCAAACGCATCAACGGCCGACGCTGAAAACAGCTGCAAGGCGGCCGTGCAGCAGCCTTCGGAAAGGATATTCGGGAAGGGTGAAGCAGGTGCGGCAGGACGTGCGCCAGCGCAGGCGCACGTCCTGGCAATTCAGTGAGTGCCGGCGGTCGTAATTGCAGGCTGGCGGCCGAATTCACGCTCGAGGCGTGCCGCTGCCTCCAGGAGGGATTCGTGCAGCGAGTCGATGACTTCCGAGCTGAAGCGCGAGCGCAGGCCGCTGATCGTCAGCGCCCCCAGCAACTGGTCGTGGGCATCGAACAGGGGGACGGAAACCGCCGCAGCATCCGGATCGCGCTCGCCAAGGGATACGACATAACCGTCACGGCGGATGCGATCGAAGCGCGGCCCTTGCTCACCTCCGAAGGCGAGCAGCACCAGGCCGGCGGCACCGCGGTCGAGCGGAAGCCGAGCGCCCTCGTCGACATGATGGCGGATTGCCCGGCTCGAATTCTGGCGGAACACGCAGACCCGTTCGTTACCGTCGCGAATATAGTAGGAAACGGTTTCATTGCTGGTCGCGGCCAGTTCCTTGATGGCGGCCTGCAGCATCTCGCCGAAATCGACGGCTGCACCATGCGCGCTCGCCAGCCGCGCACATGCCGGCCCCAATTGGTAGCGGTTGTCTTCACGCCGGCGCAGATAGCCGAAGCGCTCCAGCGATGCGGCAAGGCGCAGTATCGTGCTTTTATAAAAACCCGTGGCCTGCGCCAGTTCGTGAAGCGACATCGTCCGCTTTCCGGACTGGAAAGCGTTCAGGAGCGTCAACGCACGCTCGACCGCATCAACGCCCTTTGTATCGACATTTTTTGCGTCGACGCTTTTTGCATCAGCATCCTTTTCCATCTGCGCCTGTGACTCCTGAATATGTCGAGGTTGCTTGTCCATATGTGCGCTTGCCATGATTTGCCGTCCTAAAGCTCCTGCCTCGTGCGCTGGCGGCGCGCATGCGCAAGCAAACCTCCTGCGCGCCAACATTCGATTTCGAATTCGGTGTCCAGGCGACACCGAACTTCGATGGTGCGAACCCCGCTCCGGGAATGGATTTCCAGCGGCAAAATGGTCGCCGGGCCTCACCGCTGCCGGCGGCACGGCGATACTAAATGTCGCATCCGGACCGCACTCCGGAAAATGGTCATATTGTAAAGGAAGGACGCCGACCAGCGCCAAGTTGGCACGGTGGATGCGCTCGAACGATTGCGCAAGAACCGCCTTTACGCCAAGAGCAAACGTCCCCTTGGCGGCCCAATCGCGGGCCGAACCGATGCCGTAGTTTTTTCCGGCTATGATCAGCGTCGCGACGCCATTTTCCCTATAACGCTGCGCTGCGGCATCGATCGTCAGCGTTTCACCGTCCGGCAGGTACGCGGTCCACCAGCCGGCCCGTTCAACCAAGAGGTTTTGTAGGCGCGGGTTAGCGAAGGTACCACGCCGCATTACCTCCGGGTTGCCGCGGCGGGCGCCGTAGGTATTGAAATCCTTCGGCGCGACGCCGGCTTGCGCCAGATACTGCCCCGCCGGACTGTCAGCGGCAATCCGCCCGACCGGCGATATATGGTCCGTCGTGATGGCGTCGCCCAGCCACAGCAGTGGTCTTGCCGCCTGCAGGGCTTGCCCGGCCGGGCCGGCGTCGCCGGACGCCGTCGCACGGACGAAATAGGTACTGTCTTTTCCCCAGGAAAACCGCGCGCCCGGCCGGAACGATAATGCCTGCCAGGGAGCGGCATCGGCAGCGCCTTCGTCCGCATGCTGCCCCGCGAGCTGCGCCATGAAATGCGCTACTTCCTCTGGCGCCGGCCACAGGTCGCGCAGCCAGACCGGACCATGCGGTCCCTGCGCAAGCGGCTCGGCATCAAGGTCGACGCGCGTATTGCCGGCCAGCGCATAGGCCACCACTAGCGGGGGCGACATCAGAAAATTGCTCTTGATCAGAGGATGAATGCGTGCCTGGAAGTTGCGGTTGCCGGACAGTACGGCAACCACGTTGAGGTCGTTCGCCGCGATGGCTTCGCCCACGCCGGGATTGAGTTCGCCGGCATTGCCGACGCACGTCATGCAGCCGTAGCCCACTACCCAGAAGCCCAGCCTTTCCAGCGGCGCCAGCAGGCCGAGCTGGCCCAGATAGGCCGTCACGCTGCGCGAACCCGGCGAAAACGAGGTCTTGATGCGGGCATCGACCGTCAGGCCGAGTGCATCGGCGCGCCGTGCCAGCAGCGCCGCGGTCAGAATCGCTGCCGGGTTGGAGGTATTGGTACAGCTGGTAATCGCGGCCAGGACGATATCGCCATCCTGCAGCGCATCGGCGAGCCCAGGCTTGGCCGGAATGATCGCCGCCACTTCGGACAGCGCGCGCGCCTGGTGCGGCAGCGCTGGTCCGGCGACCGTAACGGCAACGCGCGCTAGGTCGAATTCGTAGACGATGTCGAACTCGCGCTCGCGGGCGGCGTCCACCAGGGGCTGCCGTTCCAGATAGGCCTGCAGCCGCACGGCCGCCTCGGCACGCCCGGTGGCGTGCAGATAGTCGACGGTGCGGCGGTCGAAGGGAAACACCGCGCAGCTGGCGCCATATTCCGGCGCCATGTTGGCGATGGTGGCGCGATCCTGCACCGACAGCGCCGCCGCGCCAGGCCCGAAGAACTCGAGCAAGTGGCCGACCACGCCGCGCTCGCGCAGGTAGCTGGTCAGTTGCAGCGCGATATCGGTTGCCAGCACGCCGGCCGCCGGCGTGCCGCTCAACCTGACGCCAACCGTGATCGGTGGCGCAATGGTGACCGGCAAGCCCAGCAAAGTGGCGGTGGCTTCGATGCCACCCACGCCCCAGCCAACGATGCCCAGCCCGCCCGCCATGGTGGAATGGCTGTCGGTCCCGATCAGAGTATCGGGAAAGTACCAGCCGTTGCGGTAGCGGATCGGCTGGCTGAGCTGTTCAAGGTTGATCTGGTGAACGATGCCATTGCCCGGAGGGACAACGCGCAGGTCCGGAAAGCTCCGTTCCGCCCAGCGCAGGAAGGCAAAGCGCTCGCGGTTGTCGGCGTATTCATCGGCAAGATTGCGCGCATCGGCGCCAGGGCCCACCGCGCTGGCGATCACGGAGTGGTCAACCACCAGGTCGACCGGACAGGCGAGCTGGACGGATTCCGGATCCTGCCCCGCCTCGCTCATCATGTCGCGTAGGATGGCAAGATCAAGCAGGGCCGGCAGACCGGCGTAATCCTGCATCAGCACGCGCGCCGGGCGAAATTCGACTTCGCCCTTGCGCTCGAGCAGCGCCTCAACTTTTTTCAGCGCATCGGCGTCGCCGCTGCGCAGCAAGGCTTCGGCGATCACCACAATGGTATACGGCGCCTTCGCCAGCCCGGGAAAATGCGCAGCGGCCCTGGCGAGGTCGATTTCCCTTACCTCGCCGTCGGCCGTCGCGACGACACGGGTGAAACCGCTCGCAATCACTGCTGCAACGCTCCCGTGGTTTCCGCGACAATGCCGCGCTGAATTAGGTCGTTGATCACCTTGTCGGAATAGTTCAGGCTGCTCAGGACCTCGCGGGTTTCCTGGCCGATTTCAGGCGGATTGCGCGCCTCATGCTGCAGCGATGCCATCTTGATCGGCAGGCGCGGCAGCGCAACCCTGGTGCCATTCGGCAGCGTGACCGGCAGCAGTCCGCCGGTCGCCTTGAGGTGCGGATCCTCGAACAGATCCTCCGGCCGCCGAACTTCGGCAAAGGGAATGCGCGACCTTTCGCAGACGGCGACGGCTTGCGTCATTTCCAGCGTGCGGAAATACTGTACCAACGCCGGAATCAGCGTAGCGCGGTTCTCGATGCGGCCGTTGTTAGTTTCCAGCGCCGGGTTCTGCGCCAGGTTATCCAGGCCGGATTCGGAGCAAAAGCGCTGCCAGTGCTGGTCGCTCGTGATGCCGACGAACAGGCGGCTGCCGTCCTTCACCTCGAAGGTTTCATAGACCGCCCAGGCCGACACGCGCTCCGGCATCGGCGGAATCGGCTGGTCCGATTGAGCGGAATAGCACAGATGCTGCCCCATCAGGAATACCGCCGATTCGAACAGCGCCGAACCGACGAACTGGCCCTTGCCGGTCTGCTCGCGCTCGCGTAGCGCGGCCTGGATGCCGATCACCGCGAACACGCCGCCGGTGATGTCCACCACCGAGGTGCCGGCGCGCAGCGGCTTGCCGAGCGGGCCTGTCATGAAGGCCAGGCCGGTCATCATCTGGACGATTTCGTCGAGGGCGAGGCGTTCGCCGTAGGGCCCGTCGAAAAAACCTTTCAGGCTGGCATAGACCAGGCGCGGATTGCGCTTGTGCAGGGTCTCGTAATCCAGGCCGAGCCGGTCCATGGTGCCAGGGCCGAAATTCTCGATCAGCACGTCCGCTTCGTCGATGATCTGTTGTGCGATCTCCAAGCCTTCGCCGGTTTTCAGGTTGATCGCGATGCTGCGCTTGTTGCGATTGAAATAGCCGAAATAGCCAGTGCCAAAACCTTTCAGGCGCCGCGTCGGATCACCGGCGGGGGAAGGCTCGATCTTGAGCACGTCGGCGCCGAGATCCGCGAGGATCATGCCGCAGGACGGCCCCATCACGGTATGGCCGAAATCGACCACCTTGATGCCATTCAATGGACCCTTTTTCATTATTCTGCCTCCAGATTGCGGCGTGCCGCGCCATCATAGGTATACGGGATATTGGTCGGCATTGGCCCCTTGATACGGCCGCCCTGCTGCATCTGTTCGAAGGCGTGGGAAAGAATGCCGACCGAACGCGACAGGATGAACAGGCCGCGCGCCTCGATCGGCGTGAAGCCCAGTTCGCCGAAGATCACGGCGGTGGCACCGTCGATATTCATCGGGATTGGTTTTTTCTTGACGTCATGCAGCACCTTCTCGACGGTGCGCGCCACCTTCAGGTAGCGGCCGCTGACTTCGCCGGCGGCGACCGCCTGTTCGACCAGGCCCAGCAAAGGGGCGGCGCGCGGATCGACCGGATGAAAGCGGTGACCGAAACCAGGCAGGTGCTTGCGCACGGCAATCTGCATGGCGATAGCGTCGGCCAGCGCGTCTTCGCTGGCGCCTTCGCCGGCCTTGGTGGCGATCGTTTCATAGACTTCCAGGCATTGCTGGCCAGCGCCGCCGTGCACGTCGCCCAGAGCATTCACCCCTGAAGCCATGGCATTGTTGATGCCGACGCCACAAGTCGACGCCATGCGTGCGATCGAAATCGACGGCGCCTGCGGGCCATGGTCGACCGACGCAACCAGCGCCGCCTCCAGCAGAAGGGCCTTGCCCGGGCTGGGTAGTTCGCCCTTCAGCATCAGCCAGATCATCGAGACGAAATCGATCTTGCCGATCAGTTGCTGCACCGGATAGCCGCGTAAGTTGATGATCCCGGGATGGATATCGACAATCCCGGTCCGCCACCATGCCGTGGCGCCGGCCAGGACGGCTTCGCTGGCTGTTTCGTTTTGCATGATTTCCTCGTTAGTTTTATTTTGTACAAGAGTGGTGTTGTTGGGTTACGCGACTGCCAGCGGCAGCACTGCTTGCGGCCACGGCGCCGCCGCGCCGGCGGCTTTATGCACGAAAACACTAACGGCACGCGCAGCGCAACGGTCGTTCTGGAACAGCGCCTGTTCCAGCCGCATCGAGGTGCGGCCGAAACCGAGGATGCGTGTGCCGGTCTGCACCGGAGCGCCATACAGGACTTCGCTGGCGAAATCCACTTCCAGGCGCGCGATGACCAGCTTGGCGTCTGGTGTCAGATGCGGCCTGACGATATCGGAGAGATAGTCGAAACGCGCATTGGCGAACAGAGAAGTGATCGCGGCATTGTTGACGTGCTTCTGGAAATCCAGGTCGCTCAGGCGCAGAATTTCCTTCCGGACATGCGCAAATGCATCCTGGATCGGCAGTGGCGTACGCTCAGTGGAGGAGTGCGCTGCGGTGCTCATGATTTGATCCTTGGACGCGTTAGGCCTTGCCGTTGGTGGCGACTGCCTGGGCATAGTTTTTCAGCGCATCGACCCGGTAGGCGCGCATCGCCTCATTGGCCTTGCGACCAAGCTCCAGCCCTTGCGCCAGCGGGATGTCGGCTACCGACTGGAACAGGCGCTTGGTGGCGCGTAGCGAAGCCGGCACGCGCTGCGCCAATTTTTCCGCGACTTCGAAAGCGGCCTCAAAAGCTTGGCCAGCCGGCACGGTACGGGTGATCATGCCAATACGGCGAGCTTCTTCAGCATCGACAATCTTGCCCACCGAAACCAATTCGAACGCCGCCTTGCGACCAACCTGCTTGGTCAGGTTGGCCATCACGACTGCAGCCACCAAGCCATGGCGGATTTCCGGGTAACCCATCTTGGCGTCGGCATCGGCAATGGTGATGTCGCAAGCCAGCGCAAGGCCGCAACCGCCGCCTACGGCATAGCCATGCACGGCAGCGATAACCGGCTTTTCCATCTCAGGAATCGTCTTGTGCAGGTTATAGGTCAGGCCAGCGCGGTATTCGACCAGCGACTCCTGGTCAGGGGTAAGTTTCTCGAATTCCTTGGTGTCCGCACCGGAGCAAAAAGACTTGCCATTGCCTGCGATCAGTACCGCATGGACATTCTCATCTTTCTCGGCAGCATGCAGAGCTGCATCGAGTCGTTCATATAGATCAATATCCATGGCGTTGTGCTGATCCGGACGATTCAAGGTCAGGATGCGGACGTTATTGCGGTCTTCGATCAATAGGCTGGACATCTGGTTACTCCTGTATCGGTGCTGGTGGAGGGCAGCTTCTGTGCTGCCGTCTGTAGTTATCGGGTTAGTTCAAGACGATATCGGGTCAGGCGACCTGCTTCCCGCCCAGGAATGCCTCCTGGACACGCGGGTCATGCAGCAGCTCGTCGCCCCGGCCGGCAATGATGATGCGTCCGAGCGAAAGGACATACGCGCGGTCACTCATCTTCAAGGCGGAACGGGCATTCTGTTCAACCAGCAGCACGGCAATTTTCATTTCACGCTGCATGACGCCGATCAATCGGAAGATTTCAGCCGTGACCAGCGGTGCCAGTCCCATCGACGGTTCATCGAGCATCAGGAGCTCTGGTCGTCCGAGCATGGCACGGCCGATGGCAACCATTTGCTGCTCGCCACCCGACAGCGTGCCCGCGGACTGCTGGCGCCTTTCGCGTAAGCGCGGAAACAGATCGAAAACCATCTCGATATCTTTTTGGATGTCGACAGGCTTGCGGCCATAACCGCCCAAGCGCAGATTGTCTTCAACCGGCAGGTCAGCAAACATGCGCCGGCCTTCCGGCACCTGGCGCAGCCCGCCACGCGCGATCGTCGCCGCCGACAAACGGTTGAGGCTCTTGCCGGCAAAGGTGAAGCTGCCGGATTTCGCCTTCACGACGCCCGACAGTGTATTGATCAGGGTGGATTTTCCGGCACCGTTGGCACCGACGATGGAAACCACTTCCCCCTTGTTTACCGTTAGCGATATGCCGTGCAGGACGTCAACGGAGCCATAACTGGTATGCAGGTTGTTTACATCAAGCAGCAGGTTTTCAGACATGTTGCACCTCCTGTGCGCTGGATTCCTGCGCTAACGGTGGCGATTCCTCGTCGATGTCGGAGCCCAAATAGGCGGCGATCACTTCCTCATTCTTTTGAATTTCCTCCGGCGTGCCTTCGGCAAGACCCTGGCCAAAATTCACCACTACGATCTTGTCTGCAATCGACATGATCAGGGGCATATCGTGCTCCACCAAAAGAATGGTCAAGCCTTCCTGCGCCCAGCGGCGCAGGTCGCGGCCGAGGTCTTCGGTTTCAGTCGGATTCAGGCCCGCCGCCGGCTCATCCAGCAACAGGATCTGCGGCTTCTGCGCGAGGCTGCGGGCAATCTCGACACGCCGCTGGTCGCCATAAGAAAGCGTGTCCGCCGGAAAATCCCACAGCTCTTCTTTGAGGCCGGCTCTTGTCAACGCCTGGCAAGCCTTTTCGGTGGCGCGACGGTTGTCCGCCCTGACGCTCCAGGGGCGAAAGAGCAGATCCAACATGGCAAAACGGCTGAAAAGATCGGCGCCGACGATGACATTTTCAAGCGCAGTCAAGCCATGGATCATTTGCGGAGTTTGATAAGAACGGGACATCCCCGCGCGGACCCGCTCTGCCGCAGACAGCTTGCTGATCTCGGCACCGTTCAGGGAGATCGATCCAGCGCTTTGTTTTAAAACACCGGTAATCAGGTTGATCAAGGTGGTTTTGCCGGCGCCGTTGGGGCCGATCAGTGCAGTGATCGAGCCTTTCTGGACATCGAATGAAACACCATTGACGGCATACAGGCCACCAAAAACTTTTTGAACTTTGGACAGGCTTAAGAGGGTTTGGCTCATTTGTCTTTCCCGATCCGCACCAGGCGTGTGGCGGCGCCAAACAGACCTGAGGCGAGGCCATTTGGAAGGAACATCACGACGAGCGTCATGATCGTCCCGTAGATAAACAATTTTGCAGATTCAAAATGTTCCAGCATGTGGGGTAACAAGGTGACCAGCAATGCGCCGATCAAGGCACCCCAGATCGTCGACAAGGAACCGACAATCACCATCATCAATAACTCGATCGACACCATGATGGAAAAGCTCGATGCGTTGAAAGAACGCAGATAAAAGGCAAACAGCGCACCGGCAAGACCGGCATAGCCGGCGGCCAGTGCGAACACGGCCGCCTTGGTTTTCTCGACGTTGATGCCGGCGCCAGCTGCAACGATTTCCGAGGTGCGGATGGCCCGCAATGCGCGGCCGACCGAGCTATGCACGAGAACCAGAGAAAGGCCAATGATGAGCAGCAGGCAAAGAGCGGCAAACGGCAGCAGTTGCTCACGTTCGATTCCCGGAATGATGGACAGTTTGGCGAGGTCAACGATGCCTGGATCAAGGCCGCCCGTGACAGTCGTCCATTGGGAGGCAAAGATATAGGCGCTTGATCCAATCGCCAAAGTCGCCAGAGCAAGATAGTGGCCGGACAGCCTGAGGATAGGCCGCGCGAATGCATATGCGAGCATGGCCGGCACGAGCATGCCGATGGCAATCGCCAGCAGTGGATGCAGATTGGAACTGCTGCACCAGATAGGCGACGCAATAGGCTCCCACTGCCATAAAGGCGTTCTGGCCCAGGGAAATTTGACCGGCGAACCCCACCAGCAAGGTCAGGCCTGTTGCAGCGATCGAGAAGATGATTGCCTGCAGGATGACGCTGCGATAGAAATGACCAACCACCAGGAAATCAATCAGGACAAGTGCGACGGCGAGCGCCAGTAAGCCACAAGCATCGCGAATTTGAGAGCGGTTAGCTGATTTCATCTTTACACCCTACGAACTTCAAATTTGCCGAACATCCCTGCCGGACGCACGATCAGGATCACCACGAGCAGCAGGAAGGAAATCGCATCCTTGTAGCCCGACGCGCCATAACCGGCAGCACAGCTTTCGATAATGCCAATCACCAATCCGCCTACCACTGCACCCAAGGGATTGCCCAGACCACCGGCAATCGCCGCAGCAAAACCCTTCAGCCCAAGCGCCATGCCATTTTCATAAAACGGCGGCGTAATCGGCGCCATCAATGTGCCGGCCAGAGCCGCCGATCAAACCGGCGACCGCAAAGGCGATCAATGCCATGCGACGTGGCTCGATCCCGCACAGGGCAGCAGCGCGCGGCTCCATGCTGGCGGCTTGCATGGCCTTGCCGATGGTGGTTCGATTAAACAAAAACCACAAGCCGAGGCTTACACCCACGAGGGACAAAGCGATCCAGATGCCCTGGGCGGGGACAAATAGCTGACCAAGCAAAAGCGGCGGGAATAAACCGAATTCGGAGACAAAATTGACGTTGCGCCCGAAGATGATCGACGCGGCGCCGCGCAGCATCAGCGTCAAGCCGATGGTCAGCATGACCAGCATCTGGAGATCGCGGCTTTTTGCCTTGTCAAACACCAGCGCCTGCATGGTGATGCCGATACAGGTCGTGCCAAGGACAGCCAAAATCACTGCCAAAAATGGCGGCAGGCTGCCAATGCCCGACACTGACAAAGCAGCCGTTGCGATACCTCCCATCATCAAAAATTCGCCATTGGCAAAGTTGATGACCCGGGTGGCGTTGAATACGATAGTGAACCCGAGGGCGGCCATGCCATAGATGCACCCCACCAAAAGGCCACTAACAAGGATCTGCAGGAAATATTCCATAAGAATTCCACTCTGTTGCGGTAAACGAAACGTTCGGTCAAACGTACATAATTCGGATATCTCGGAATCAAAACTCTATCACGTAGAATTTCATTCTGTCTATTAGAATTTTATCGACAGTTATTCTACTCTTGTTTTGTTGAATGAAATGTCGGTCATCTCTCTCCGCCTCGAAATCAAATCTCGTAATAAACCATCAATTCCACGTAAAATTCCCTAATTTACATAGTAGTTAGCTTCATTTCCTGCACGCCTGATTTGTTTTGCACCGTATTCAATAACGATTGACATTCCCAATGGATCATTACAGAATGCAAGTTTCACTCAGAAGAATTTGAATTCTACTTTATAGAGGTTGCCGCGTGTTTTGCGAATTGACGACTCTTACAATTAAGGCGGGTGCTGTAAAACAAGCTCTGGATCGCTTGCAATCCCTTGTGGCGGGACCCCACCTTTTGGGTTGCTGGTACACCGTGCTCGGCAATGAACCACGCATCTTCGTCCTGAACCGGGGTGAGCCTTCCAGCGAAGGTTTGCGACACAAGGCGGTTGCAAACCTGGGGCTGTTTGAACTGGGCGATATCGCCAGCACCATTTCCGTCGACACCTATGCCACCCTGCCCTGCATACCGGATATTGAGACCGGCGCGTTCGGGGGCCTCTACGAAATCCGCACCTATGAGTTGCAACCGGCCAAGGCGCTGGAACTGGCACACAAGGGTTGGGCAGATGTCATCGATGTCCGCCTGGAATTTGCGCCGATTAGCACGGTCATGCACTCGGTCGGTGGCTTGATTCCGCGACTGGTCCACATCTATCCCTACCGTGATCTCGCGCAGCGGCAGCAAATTCGGGATGCCGCCATTGCCACCGGCTTCTGGCCGCCCAAAGGAGGAGCGGAGCGCAACCAGGTCATGCGTACTGAAATCGCTATCCCGGCAAGTTTTTCACCGCTGCGCTAGGTCTTGCCAAGACAGACGTGCAGCAAATGGAACAAGGTAATTAACCATGAATGCATCCAATGGAGTTGAACCAAACATGATGCTTGCCGTAACAACTTTTTCTATTCGGCCGGGCGAAACGCCAAGGGTAAAAAGCACGCTAGCCGAGTCGCTGCAGTCGCCGCCGCTTGCTACAGGTGCGCCCATCATGCTGGTCACCGAGATTGGCGAGGTCAATACCCTTACCTGCATCTTTGCATGCGCCGACACCAGTGCAGATCTGCAAGCACTCAAGGGCTGGATAGATCCCATTTATTCCGGCGAGGTAGCCGGGCTTCTGCGTTCGGTCACGGTTGATCTGTTTTCAGCCGAGGCCGATTTGGCCCGACTGCAGGCAATGGTTGCGCCGAGCGTTGCCGCCGTGCTCTTGCAGGAATTCACCGCATTCAATGGCTTGGCCGGGCCCGACCAGATACGGATGACCTCGCACACCGGACAGCACGGCCTGGACTGGATCCTCACACCTGTCGGCACACCGGACGATGCAGTGGCGCTGAGCCTGCAAGCCATCGATAGCACGCCCGGCGAGTTGCTACGCTCGCGTCTGTTGCTGCCGGTCAGATAAGTCACCGCGCCCAGGCGGCTGAACAATTCAGCAGCCGGCTTACGCCGTATTACCAGGAAACATGTACCTCATGAACGAATACGAAGAACACGACCCGCCATATCGCGACCCCAACTATCGCGTGACGGTAGAACGGGCGCCGCTCGAGCCCGCAGTCCGGTTGCCCAAAGGGTGGTTCCACGACATCAAGGGCCCGGTTTTCAACCAGATGAAAGTCAATCCGGTCGACAGCGATCTGACAGCGCATGGCACCGGCGAACCGATCGGGTCGAAAGTGATCGTTTTCGGCCGCGTCAGCGATAGCGACGGGCGCCCGGTGCGCAACAGCCTGGTCGAAATCTGGCAAGCCAATGCGGCCGGCGGCTATATTGACTCGCTTGATGTTTCCGGCATGCCGCTGGATCCGAACTTCAAGGGCGCGGGGCGCTGCCTCACCGACAATGACGGCAATTACCGCTTCACTACGATCCGCCCTGGACCTTATCCCGCCATGTACGTGCCCGGCGACCGGGGATGGCGCGCAGCGCATATCCATTTCTCGATCTTCGGCCCCGGTTTTGAGAGCCGCCTTGTCACGCAAATGTATTTTGAAGGCGATCCGCTACTGCGCCAGGATCGCATGATCCTGGCCATTCCCGATGTGCGCGGCCAGGAAAGGCTGATTGCGCGCTATTGCCAGGAAACGACCATATCGGCATCCTTCGGTCCGCCTCGCCTGGCGCCGACCCTGGACGGCAGCGGCGTGCTGGTTCAACCACCTCAGCGCCAGGATGCCGGCCTCCTGCTGGCCCGCAATCCTTCTGCAATTGCCTATCGCTTCGACATTGTTTTACGAGGCAGCGGCGCGACACCATTCGAAGGCTCGCAATGACCAAGATCCTTACGCCCTCACAAACCTGCGGCCCGCTGTTTGGTTTTGCGCTACTGCCTGCAGGGATCACTGAAGCGGTCGCTGCCGATGACCCCAACGCCATCGTAATCGAAGGGACGCTTTACGATTGCAATGACAAGCATTTGGGATTTGAAGCGTTCCTGGAAATCTGGAGTGCCGAGCAGGCATGCCGCATCAGGACATTCAACGGCAAGTTCCGCGCAATCGTACGCAAACCGGCTCCCGTTCAGCATGTCGATGGCGGCGTTGAAGCCCCTCATCTGCATGTGGCGATTTTTGCCCGTGGCTTGACCCGGCATCTCATCACCCGCATTTACTTCCCCGACGAGCAGGAAAAGAACGCCGCTGACCCGGTGCTCGGAAAAGTGGATACGGCACGGCACTCCGTGCTGATTGCGCAAGCAGGTGACGACAAACGCAAGCTGAAGTTTGATATCAAACTCCAGGGCGCAAACGAATCTGTCTTCTTTCGTCTCGGCGAGGAGTAACAGTAAATCAGGTAGTTAATCCGGATTGGCATGGATCTTGATCATGTCGACCTCTTACAATTTTGATCCCGGCCAGGGGCATATCAAGGAGATAAAAATGCTCAAAAAATTCAAATCGTTAGCGGTATTTGCCTCGTTCGCCACAGCGCTGGGAGCATCGCATGCAGCTCCCACGGAGGAAAAAGAAATCCGCATGGGCGTGCTGCTACCCGTTTCCGGCCCGCTGGCCTTTGTCGGCGCCACCAAAAAGAAAGCGCTCGATCTGCTCGTTGAACAAATCAATGAGCGTGGCGGCATGAGTGGCCACAAGGTGAAGGTCTTTTTCTACGACACCGAAAGCAATACCACCCTGGTTTCCCAGCAGTTCCGCCGCCTGGCGGAATCCGACAAGGTAGACATCGTCATAGGCCCGACCGTGACCGGAGAAACCCTGGTCGCCCGTCCGGTTGCCAACGAGCTCAAAGTGCCCATGGTGCCATTCGCCGGTACGGAAGCGGTCATCAACCCAGTCACCCCTTACATGTTCGCCTTCGTTCCATCCGATCGCCACGCCGCCCGGAAAATGCTGGCTATGATCAAGGCCAAGGGCTTGAAGTCGGTCGCGTTTCTGCACTCGGCTGACGGTTTCGGCCAGACCGGCCTGCGCGTCATGAAGGAGCTCTCCGCGCAAATGGGCATCGAACTCAAGACTATTGAAGAATTCGGCCCGCGCGATTCCGATATGACGCCACAAGTCATGCGCATCCGTGCCGGCGGCGCAGACGCGATGTTTGTCTGGGGCGTCAATCCGGGACCGACCATCATCATGAAAAACGCGAAGGCCATTGGCTACAACAAGCCGATCGTCAATAGCTACGGCGTCGCGTCGCAGCAATTCATTAACCAGGCAGGCGCTGCCGGTGAAGGTTCCTACGTCGCCGGTACCGCGATCATGGGCGCCTTGCAAATGGATGCGGCCGATCCGGTGCGCAAATCGACTGAAAAATTCATCAAGGATTATGAGGCGCGTTACAAGGAACCGATTGCCGCCTTTGCGGGATTCATGTTCGACGGCCTCAATCTGGTGGAGCAAGCGGTCGCCAAGGCGGGCGGCAAGGTGGATCGTGAATCCCTTGCCACAGCCTTCCGCAACGGCGGCATCAAGTTCACTGGCGCCAATGGCAAACTGGAATTCAAGCCGAATTCGTCGACCGCGCAAAACGACGATTCCGATGGCATCGTCATCCTGCAGATCAAGAACGGCAAGTTCAATCTGGTCAAATAATCTCTGCTTCAACCAGTGCTGCAAAGCACTGGCTCTTATCCCGGCCCGGCTCCTTACGCCGGGTTTTTTTCGCCTGCTACCAGTTCGACAGCGTCGTCGCCTGCGCCCGCTTCCTGAATTCGACGGGCGATTCGCCGGTGGCGCGCTTGAAAAACCGGCTGAAATATGCCGGGTCACGGAATCCCAGCATGTAGGAAATGCTCGTCGAGGAGCGTGGCGAATACAGCAACTGCCGCTTGGCTTCCGTGATGATGCGCTGGTGAATCAACTGCTGCGGTGAAAGCTTGGCGACGGCCCTGCATACCGACGTCAGCCGCCCCTCCGTCAGGCCCAGTTCCGCGGCCACCTTTGCCACCGAAGGCTGTTCGCGGAAGGCATGCTCGATATGCTTGCGGAAAGCTTCATAGATTTCCAGATAGGCCGCCGAATTCTGCGCGGCCGGATCCGCTCGAGATGACAAGCGAGACAGCGTTACCAGAAGCAAGACCAGGCTCGCCATCAGCGCAGCATTGCGCCCGCGTGCGATCCACCGGTAATCGCGTTCGATACCGCGAAAAATACTGTCAATGCCATGATGTTCGACCATCTCGGCGTCGAGGTGAATCAGGCTGGGCTGGATCGCTGCAGCGGCAATGTCCTTGTCGGCGAAGCTGGTTGCCTCGCTCATGAAATCTTCGGAAATCGTCAGGATCGGGCCAGCCGTGTCGCGCTCGAAGTGAAAGCCATGCACCATTCCTTGCGGCGCCATGAAGAGGATAGGCGCCTTGAATTGGTGCCACTGGTCTTCGATCAGGATTTCGCCCCCTCCACTCTCGAAGAACATCAACTGGTGCAAGCCCTTGTGCAGGTGGGGCTTGGCATCCCAGTCATGGTAGGCCAGCTGCTCCTCGATGCGCTCGAAGTGCAAGAACCGACCGTCGAATTCGCGCTCTTCGAAACCGTAAATGAAATAACTGGGGACGCTGGAAGTATCAGTATCCACAAGGTTTGCGGCGCGACTGCCGCGGTGTTTTCCGGTCATCTGCTTGACTGCTCCTGAAAGTCCGCTGAATCGTTGAAAAGTACAATACTTTCGTCGGAATTTCCATTTTAAATGCGAATGCGGGAAACCATAATAAGTTCCATCCACCAAGCGTGGCTTTCCTCATACCAAACTCAGTTGAAGGCAGCAATGAAACCCGAAGAATTCCGCATGAAGCCCGAAGATTTCCGTGCCGATAAAACCCGCCCGTTTACCGGCGCCGAGTACCTGGAAACACTGCGCCACGGGCGCGAAGTTTATATCAACGGCGAACGTGTGGAAGATGTGACCACGCACCCGGCATTCCGCAATTCGGCGCGCTCGATCGCCCGTCTCTATGATGCCCTGCATGACCCCAAGTCCAAGGATATCCTGTGCACGCCGACCGATACCGGCAATGGCGGCTATACGCACCGCTCCTTCAAGATTGCCCGCTCGCGCGAAGACTTGCGCGCGCAGCAAGGCGCCATTGCCGCCTGGTCGCGTCTGAGCTACGGCTGGATGGGCCGCACGCCGGATTACAAGGCAGCCCTGATGAATACCCTCGAGGTCAACGCCGAGTGGTACGGTCCCTTCGCCGACAACGCCCGCGCCTGGTACAAGCGCGCCCAGGAATCGGTGCTGTTCATGAACCACGCGATCGTCAATCCGCCGGTGGATCGCTCGCTCTCCGGCAGCGCTGTCAAGGATGTGTTCATCTCGATCGACCGTGAAACCGAGGCTGGTATCTACGTTTCCGGCGCCAAGGTGGTGGCGACCTCGGCTGCCCTGACCCATTACAACTTCCTCGGCCAGAACGTCGGCGGCGCCGGCGACGACACCGACATGGCGGTCAGCTTCATCCTGCCGATGGATACCCCGGGCTGCAAGCTGTTTTGCCGTACCTCGTACGAACAGATCGCCTCGGAGATGGGTTCCCCCTTCGATTATCCGCTGTCGAGCCGCTTCGATGAAAACGATGCAATCTTCGTTCTCGACAATGTCTTCGTCCCCTGGGAAAACGTCCTGATTCACCGCGACATCGACCGCCTGAAGCGCTTCCAGCCGACTTCCGGTTTCCTGAACGGCTACTGCTTCCAGGGTTGCACCCGCTATGCCGTCAAGCTGGATTTCCTCGCCGCCCTGACCGCCAAGGCGCTGCGCACCACCGGCGCCGACACCTTCCGCGGCAACCAGGCGCTGCTGGGCGAAATCATCGGCTGGCGCAACCTGTTCTGGTCGCTCAGCGATGCGATGGCCAACGACCCGGTCGAATTCGTCAACGGCGCGGTGTTGCCGAAACTCGAACCGGCGCTCTGCTACCGCACCTTCGCCGGCGATGCCTATGGCCGCATCAAGGAAATCATCGAGAAGATCATCGCTTCAGCCCTGATCTACCTGCCCTCCTCGGCCAAGGATTTCGGCAACCCTGAAATCGACAAATACCTCCAACAGTATGTGCGCGGCTCGAACGGCGTCGGCCACAAGGAACGCATCAAGATCATGAAGCTGCTGTGGGATGCGATCGGCACTGAATTCGGCGGTCGCCACGAACTGTACGAGCGCAACTACTCCGGCAACCATGAAGACGTGCGCCTGCAGATGCTGACGACGGCGCAAGCCAATGGCGATATGGCCGACATGACCGCCATGGTCGACCGCTGCCTGGCCGATTACGATGAAAACGGCTGGACGTCCGATAGCTGGATCAAGTAAATCCGCGATTGCCAATCCTGATCACGGAGGCTTAAATCATGCAAACCAATCTCGCTTTTGCTCCAAGCAACCCGGCGGCCAATGCGGCCGTGCGAGCTGTAGTTCCGGAACTTACAAAAGAACTCTTCCGCACGTCTATGGCAAAGCTGCCGGCCGCAGTGAACATCATCACCACCGATGGTCCTGCAGGCAAGGCCGGCGTCACGGCGACCGCCATGTGCTCGCTGACCGACGAGCCGCCGATGCTGATCGTGTGTCTGAACCGCCAGTCGCGCGCCAATCAGGTCGCGCAAAGCAACGGCCATCTGGCCGTGAATATGCTCGGAGAAAACTCTCAGGAACTGTCGGCTGTCTTCGCCGGTCAGCGCGGGTTGGAGATGAAGGAGCGCTTCGAGACCGGTGCCAGCTGGACGACGATGGCCTCCAGCTCTCCGATCCTCGCAGAAAGCGTTTGCAGCTTCGATTGCGAAATTGTGCAGACAGTCGACGTCGGCACGCATACGGTACTGTGCTGCAAGATCCTGGCGATCAAGCACTTCAGCGAAGACAAAAGCTTGATCTACCACGGTCGTCAGTACAAGAGCTGCTAGCAGACGGCACTGACTAATGTATTGGATTTGTAGAAGCAACCATGATTCCATTTCCGACTAAGCAGTCCGGTGCACAAGACCACTTGGCCTCTATACGGCAGGCCCGGACTGCTCTCGGCATTCGCCATGCCGGGCGAGAAGGCTCATCGGCAACAATTGAGTTGGTCGCGCAAGCCAAGCCGGTCCGCCGCGTCAAAAACGACTACGGTCGTGAGTGGCAAGGATACTGGGACTGATTCATCCTGTGAGCTGCCCCGAGCCGGAAATCTCTACTTCCGGCCGGTACCAAGGACGTGATTGGTATCTTTTAACAAGAGAGCGAGGAATGCATGCACGGTGCCTGCTCAGAAGTGGTTGCCGGTGGCGATTGCTACCCAGTGACGTTCCCAAGCGGCGGACCGTGCATTCGTACTTTGTCAAGTGAAGTGAGTCCGACGGAGTCAGTGCTCTGGAGCGGGCATTAAACCAGATTGGCGCGGCCCGCGCTAAACAGAGGTACAACGCCTGCACGACATTCTTGATCGTGGACGCGCACAGTGTGAAGAACTCCGATAGCGCCCAGCACAAGAGCTACGACGCGGACAAGAAGGTCTCGGGTAGCAAGCGTCACATTGGAGTGGACACGCAAGGACTGCCGCACGTCATTGCCATGAGTTAGGCCGAAGTGACCGATCGCAAGGGTGCCTTGCAGGCCCGGCAACGATGTACGGCCACTCTCGTGAAAGCCAAGAGTGGCCGGCCTTTTGCCCAGGCAGTCAAGGACAGCCGTTTGTCGCGTCAGGCGCCGATCACGGTAGGGATCAAGTCGGTCGGGTAGGTTGGCCGAATTTAATCCCCTCTATCAAGAAGGCGCCCATCGCCGCCATGCGCAACGCCTCCCAGCGATGGCCGTGCTTGGCCCTTTCCCCTCCCCTTTCATAACGATCGAACGCATCCTGGAGCGTTTTGCAGGTCGTGATGCCGGTAGCTGCCTGCTGTCTTCGCTCGGTCTCGCGCTTTGCCGCCCAGGCCTGCACCTGAGCGTTCGTGACGAAGGTCCTGGGCTCGCGCTGTCCCTCGACGTAGATTTCGGCGCGCCACCTTTTGGCGCCTTTCCTGAATACAGCCATCTGCGTAATCACTGCGTAAATTTCGCGCAAATGGAATAGGTGGTTTTTGGTGGGCTTTTGTGGATTGGTGGAAAGTTGGAATCGGCCGGAGAAGCCCGTGATTACTCGATGTGTGGCGTTTAAAGTTAAATCGCCAAAGTTATATCTGGTGCCCGAGACCGGAATCGAACCGGTACGCCCCCTCTCGGGTAAGCGGCGGATTTTAAGTCCGCTGTGTCTACCAATTTCACCACTCGGGCATTGCGCGATTTTAGCGGAGGAGTAGCAAGATTGTCCTGCATGCCGTTGCAAAAGCGGACCGCATATTAACATACGGCTTCGCGCCGCGAGTGCGAGGGAGCCGGGTCGAAGGGCCGCGCAGATCCAGGTTTGCCGCTGGACGAGCTGGCGCGCGATGGTCGCGGCGCGCACGCGATTGGTGACTTCCAGACGCTCCAGGATGGAGCTGACGTGGTGCCGCACCGTCCATTCCGAGACATTCAGTTTGCGGGCGATTTCCTTGTTCGCCAGCCCATCGGCCAATAACAGCAGCACCTCGGCCTGGCGCAGCGTCAAGCCGAGGCTGGCCAGGTCTTCCATGCTCGGCATGCCCTGCGCCGGCAGCTCGATGTTGGGTCCCGCGCGCCGCTCGGCCCGGCTCAGGCTTTCCACCAGTTCCATTACCGCTGCGCGCTGGTCGAGCGCCGCTTCGATGCGCGATCCGGTTTGTTCGGGCCGCTGATCGTTTTTGATCGCCACAACCAGTTGACGGCGATGCCGTGCTCTTGCGCCGTCACCATCGTCAGCGCCGGATAGATGCTGTCGGTGGCGGCTTCTTCATCATGCACATCCGGCAAGGGGACGTCGACTACCGTCAGACCGCTGGATCAGAGCGACGCCGGCCGCCATGCAATAATCGCGTCCGGCCGTACTGCCCGCATAGTCCTTCATGCTGCAACGCAAAGTCGCGGCATTCGGCAAACGCCTGGGGCAAAAAAAAGCCCGCGAACCTTGCGGCTTGCGGGCTAAATCCAATTCTTTTAGGAGGAAATTGGAGGAGACAGGTGCCACTATATTGCGTTGCATCATCCCTGTCTGCTTTCCTTTTCAAATGACAGATATAGATAATAATGATAATAAGAAATAGCCACTACACAACCGGTGGAAGCAATCCGGCGTCATTCCATATACACCAGAGGAGAAAGCTCGATTCCGCTTATGAATTAGCGTTATTTTAGACATACTCCATATATCTTTAAAACCCGATGAGGGTTTCATAATCCGGTGCAGGAAGCATGCCCACACAGGCCCGTCGCGTTCACCACGCGCCCGCAGGCAGGTCCAGCCGGAAGCAACGACAGCTATCTCCGGAAGATGGCGCGCCACGGCGCCACGTATTGTTCGGCCGCGGCGCCCGCCGGTCAGCGGCGGTTGCGGCGGTTGGCGCCGTTTCCGATCTCCTGATGGATGCGGCGCATGATTTCTTCGGCGCGCTGCATGTCATTGTAAGGAGCGGCCGCCGCTTTCTCGGCCTTGGACGGGGACAGCGCCGGTCCATCGCCGGGCAGCGGCTTGCCGGCGCAAGTGGTGGTCCGCGACGGCATTTTCCCGCTGGCGAAATACTCGCCGACCAGCAGGTCGGCGCAGGTATCGCCATACGGGAACAGGCCATGCGAGTATTCATTCTCGACCATGATCATGCTGGCGTTCGGCAACGCCTCGAAGGCGGTGATGGCTCCTTCGCTCGGGGTGGCGCCATCGTAGCGGCTTTGCAGCATCAGGATGCCGCCGGCCTTGGCGGCGTTGGCCAGCGCCGGCTTGACGACATTCGGGCCGCCCCAATACAGGCAGGGCTGCGCGGTCACGCCGCCGCCGCTGACCGGGTAACGCAGCGCATTCTGATTACCGATGTCGATCCAGAATTGCTCGCCCGGCTGCGATGGCGTGTCGTTGCACACGACAGCCCGATAGGTCGCCTCCCCCGGCTGCAGCACGATGCTTTCCGGTTGCGGCTTGACGGGACGGAAGTAGCCCTGCGCCAGTTCGTGGGCAAACTGGCGCGCCTGCTCGTTGTGCGTCGGTGACGACATGAAGACATGGGTCTCGATGGCGGCATGGATGGCTTCTTCGGTGCCTTGCGGCTGCGCCTCGAGCAGCTGTTTCAGGCCATGCGCAGCCCCCAGTATCAGCATGGATGCGGGCGCAGCCTCGCTTTTGTTCACGCTGCCGCTGATGTAGGAGAACATTTTCTCCTTCAGCCCCGGCGGCAGCGTCAGCAGCGCCTGCCGCACTTCCGCCGCCGTGGTGCCGAGATTGAACATCGCCGGATGGCGCGCCGCATAAGGCGCCAGGATGTCGTCCACAATGCGCTGCCTCCCCATCTCGGTCAGCAGGGCGGCGTCGTCGAAGGTGCCGGCAAAATTCATGCTGCTGTCGAACAGCATGCGCCCGACCTTTTCCGGGAACAGGCTGGCGTACCACGCGCCGAGCCAGGTGCCGTACGAATAGCCGATGTAGTTGAGCTTGGCGTCGCCCGCCAGTTCCCGGACCAGGTCCATGTCGCGCGCGGTTTGCTCGGTATTGATGTACTGCGTCAGCGGATTCTTGCGGCAGGTCTGCGCTTCCAGGCGGGCGTTGTGGAGTGCGTCCTGCAGGTTTTGTGGACTGCGGTCGGTGGTCAGGTTCCGGACCTCCTTGCCGAATTCGTTGCTGGCGCAGTACAGCCGGGTGCTGGCGCCGACGCCGCGCGGAGAAAAGCCGACCAGGTCGTACTGGCTGGACAACTGCTTCAGCGCCGGCCCCTGCGGGCTCTGCGGATTGGCGTCCGCCCACAGCGCGCCGAACATCGGTGCAAACACCAGACCATCGCCGCCCGGGCCACCGGGATTGAACAGGATCGCGCCGCGGCGTTCGGTTGGCTGTTCGGCGGCGACCTTGATCAGCACCACTGCCAGCTCGCCCTGACCGGGCTTGGCATAGTCCAGAGGCGCACGCATGGTGGCGCACTGGACGCGCTCGCCCAGCGTCTTGAAGTACGTGACCTCGCTCCCAGAATGGTGGGATCGCACGCCTGCCAGGCCAGCTTTTGCTGTTTGAAGGAAGCCAGCGGGTCAACCGCCGGCGTGTCGCCGCCGCAGGCGACTAGGGTGGTCGCGATCAACATGGCGCCGCCCAGGCGCCCCGCATGCTGGAGAATTCTCATCGAGTGTTCCTTTGGCTTTGGATTGCAAAAAGGCAATATTGTACGAAAACCAAAGGCGCGACGGAATAGCCCGAATGAGCCATGGGCAAAACTGCCCCGGAATCGGCGGGATCACATACTGGTTAGCATGGTGCCAAATATCGGGCGTCTATAGGACAGAGTTTCACCATACTCCTCATTAATTTCAGAGGGCAGGCAACATCCGCCCTAGTGATGGAAGTGCAGGCGCAGGACGGCGCGGCCGTCGCGGCTGCCGCTGGCGACGCGGTCGGCCAGGCGCCGCATCAGCACGTTCGACACCTGGCTCAATGCCGAATCGATGGCCGCATCGTCGGCCTCGAGCAGATGGCTCTAATCCGGCGCCTGCGCGCTTTCCAGCGTCAGCGGCACGCCGGAATGCAGCAGTTCGATATCCAAGTTGAATTCGTCGAAGGTCCTGCCGATCGCCAGAATCCGCCACGGCTCAGTCCCGGCGTCGGCGCTGCGGATCGCTTCCGCCGCTTCCAGCGCCGCCAGCGCCGCGCGCTGCACCATTTCGCGCCGCGCGGCCCAGATCGCGGCTTGGGATTCGACGAAATCGGTGATGCGGCGCACCCCGGCGCCCTGCTCGTCGTCGAGTGCCTGGCTTGCCGATTGCGCGGTCCCCAGGCGAAACAACAGATTGAGCAGGATGGCGACGAGGCCGGCGATGATGAGGCCGGCGGCATGCCAATGTTTTCCGCCACCGAACCGGCATTCCGCCCATGCGATGTACTGCTCGGGTTGATCAGCCCGCTGGCCGGCATCGGCCAGGCGGCAGCGCATCAGGCGGGGCAAATCCTGTTCCATGGCAAACGGTCGGGCAGCCTGGCTTCGCCGACGCTGACCCGTCATTCGGTGCTGATCAACATGCAGGCGGCGTGCGCCTTGCGTATTTACCCGCCGATGAAGCTGAGGCAGTTCGCCGAACTGACCGAATGACGCCACCACGCCATGCGGGACTGAGATGGCCACATACTCCTTATATTTACGCCAAATATTGACGATAAAATATAGAAATTTTTCATATACTCCATATAGCTCGGCTCTGTTGTAGTGAACTGTCGAAATTCTTCCTTGCCGCGGCACCCCTCGATGCCGTTCGGTATACAAGGATTTTTCCCTGTGCCGCCTCCGCGCAGGCGACGGCCTGGTGCCGTTGTCCGGCCACGCCATTGGATTGCCCCTTGCTGGGCGCGTTTGTGATTGCCAGCGCAAATCGTTGCGCTGGCAGGCAGCAGGCTGCCTGAATTCCCTGCTCCACCCTGCGCGGGAATGACAAAACGGAAGGGTTGAGCGGTATTGCCCTCGGGTGTGGCCAGGAGATGAGTTCAACCGCCAACTGCGAACGTAGCCGTTCCACCTCTTGGCGTTGACTCAAGGCCGGATCTGCCGAAGCTGGCCGCCCTGCGAGGCCAACCCGCCTCGCGCGGTGGCTCATCGAAAAATCCCCGGACGGATTCCCCTCGCCTATTTCCTCACCGGACAGTCCGGCTCCACATTTCTCGCCGTCGCTCCTATCGGGCCGCTCGCAAGCTGCCGCTGGCGACGCGCGATGACCGGCCGCTCAAGGGCGAACGGTATCGCCCAGCACCACCCCTTCACGGCGCGGATCGGCGCCGCCTGCGAGGCCGGCGTTGGTGCCGGCTTGACGATGGCGCTCAAGCCGCTCGATTGCGCGGCCAGGTTGACCGAATGGCCCAGCGCCCGCAAACCCGTCACCAGCAGATCGGAGTCGCCCGCGCGGCCGGCGGCCGTTGCGCGCAGATCCAGATTCGGATGCTCGCCGCCCACCATCGTCGCCATATTGTTGCCGCCGAAATCCACCATCGACACCGCCTGCTGCGCATCCATATTCCAGTCCAGCACGCCGACCAAGGTCTTGGCCACGTACTGGATGATGGCAGCGCCGCCCGGCGAGCCAGCGGTCATGACGAAATCGCCGCGCGAACCATCGGCATTTTTACGGAACACCAGTGTGGGCGCCATGGAACTGCGCGGCCGCTTGCCGGGCTGCAGCCGGTTGGCCACCGGTTGGCTGTCGACGGATGGCGCGGCGCTGAAATCGGTCAGCTGGTTGTTGAGCAGAAAGCCCTGGTTTATCATATCTGAATATACAAATATAGTGAAGTAATGTATTGTTTACAAATTTCACTTCTCTCTCCAATAAGATTGAAGGTCAAGGTAGGAAAAACTTACGGCTACAACTGGTGCCCAGAGACTGAGAAGGGTCAAAGCATTTTTATTTCCTACAAAAACACCATCAGCATGGTAGTGGCATTGCTATGGTACTTGGGTAAATAAGATTGTAACTTTTTCCATGGAGCAAATTGTTCCCTAAAAAAATGATTTGGAGTAAATGAAACAACTGGTAATGTGATATGTACAGATCGACTAACCCTTCGATACGAAATCATGCCAGGAATACTGTAAATCATGGAGTTGCACAATTATATTGGTTGGTACAACTAAAGGACGAATCTG
>CAVPQU010000022.1:0-54770 GCA_963707665.1 uncultured beta proteobacterium
AGAGCCTGGGTGCGATCTTCTGCAACGGAATTTTCCTCCAGCTGTCGCGGATTAAAACCGTTTTCGTACTGTGCCAGGATTTCCGCTTCATCCGCCGCGGAGGGATAGGTCATGCGAATCTTAAGCAAAAACCGGTCCAGCTGCGCTTCCGGCAGCGGATATGTACCTTCGAACTCGATCGGGTTTTGCGTGGCCAGCACCGTGAAATTTTCCGAAAGCGGCCATCGCACGCCGTCAATCGTTACTTGACGTTCTTCCATGGCTTCCAGCAGCGCGGCCTGGGTTCGCGGAGAAGTCCGGTTGATTTCATCAACCAGCAGCAGATCCGTGAACACCGGTCCGCGGCGCAGGCTGAAGCTGCTGGCCTTCAAGTTAAAAATATTTGTGCCGGTGATGTCCGCGGGCATCAAGTCCGCGGTGCATTGCACGCGCTGAAAATTCAGCCCGCAAATACGTGCCAGCGTTTTCACCGCCAGCGTCTTGGCCAGGCCAGGCACGCCTTCGATTACCGCGTGGCCTCCGCAAACCAGCACCAGAATCAGCTGGTCGATTACATCCTTCTGGCCGACAATCACCTTCGCCAGTTCCTTGCGAACCTGCGTTCCTAATGTGGAGAGATGTTGCACGATAGAGTTTTCCCCCGGGATGAATTCAAGCGCGTACCGTCAACTTTTCAGCAAACCGCTCCAGTTCTTGAACAATCGTGAGGGCCTCGCGAGCAGAGAACTTCTCGTCTAGCGTTGCCGCTCGTGCGCGGCGCAATAACGTGTCCAGCCCGGAGTCTTTCCATCCAACCGCCGCTCCGCCGCCGTTGCCAATTGTAGGTCGCCGGTGTCCGAGGGCAGGCTCAGTTGCCGGTTCAGCAATGTTCTCAGCCTGGAGTAGGAAACCGAAACTGCTAGCGAAGCGGCTCCGGCACGCTCGTACAACCCACCCAGGGTGTCCACGAATTCCAGAGGAGACAGCCGGGAAACTTCCGCCGGCACAAAGATCGGCCCACTCCGGCGACTAAGGGTGAAAAGAACGGACAGCGCCAAAATTCCTAATTGAACGACGATCCAGGGCAGCGACGTCTTCCCTACATAGCTCCACAAGGATGTGCGCTGCCCGTGGAAATATTCGTCCCAATAAATCTGGTACGTCAATGCATCCGGCCATTTCGCCGCCGAATTGAGAAAAAACCTCAGATTGTCGTTGCGCGTGATCCCGGCATTGGTCAGCGGAGTGGAACCCGCCCACCAAAGTATTTCGCCCGCGCCTTTCTGCCAGCTGACCACGGCTGAGGAATCCGGCCCGCCGTATAGTGACAGTTGCGCGGGTGTCAGCGTTTCCCAATACGCCTGCGGCTGCATCCAAACTCTTGTTTGCCGCCTCACGCGTGATCTGGCTCTGGCAGCGCAGCATTGAAAATCTGCAGCTTCGGATCGGCATAGTTCTGCGAAACGTCAGCTTCAGGGAAATAGTCCTTGATCTTCGGACCGGTAAAAGAGCATGGCCGCCCTCCTTCACAAAGTCATCCAGGGCTTGCCTTTCCTTGGCAGTTGGCGGCTCGTTCGGTTCCGCCAGGATTAAAAGAGTGTTTCCCGCTTCCTCATTCAATTCCGTGGGAGAATTTTCCCAGCGCCGCACTGGATAGTGCAAAGCGTTGAGCAGCCGGTATGCTGCCGCCGCACCACTCGATTGTGCGGAATAGGTTGAGGGTATTTTCGAATCGAACGAATCACCGGGCGGTGAAAGAAGGCCAATGGTCAGCGCCATCACCACTACCAGGCCGCCTCCGGCCATCAACAGTTTGCGGTCAGCCGCGGCTATCCCAGCTGGCATCCCAGGGCCTCCAGCTGTTCCATCGTCTGCTGAAAATCTTCCGGTCCCGCGCCGCGGTTTGCGTACCAGATGCGTTCGAATCGCTGCGTCAACTCCGTCAGGGGCAGGCGATACATATGGACCGATGTCAGCATGCTTTCGCCCTCAGCTGGCTGGGTTATCAGTCGCAAATACTCACGCGGCGTCTTGGTGCGATCTCTGGGAACGGCGCCGGCATCTTCCAAGTGGCTAATTCCGGCCCAATACGCTGCATGAATCGCCAAGCGAAAATCATTTCGCTTCGCCGCCTCGCGCGCCATTCTTATCCACTCTTGCCAGGTTCTCGAAGCGCTTACGATCTCGCCCAGCGGCATCGAATTCATCCGGTCGCGGCTGGACACAAAACGGAATAGCCACAGCGCCAGGAATCCCACGCCTGCCAACATCACCACCCAGAACAAAATCTGCCCGCCAAGCGGGTACCGGGCCAGGCCGCGGAAAATCCGCAACAGCTGATGATTTACCCAGGCCGCCAGTCGCTGCCGGAAAATATCCCACCTGCTCGGTTGATGGACCGCCGCAAATTCCGATCCAGCCAAAATCCTGTTCAATTCAGTCCTGGAATTGTCGGACACCCCGGAACCTTCGCCGGCGTAGGCCTGCGCGTGTTGAATCACATGGTGCACCCACGTTTTTGCGGACTCCACGTTTCCACTGGCCAGTTGAGTTTTCAGAAATTCGCTTGAAATCGAGTAGCTGCCTTGTGAAGAATGCACATTCCAATCCGGTGGCAGGGAATCCCGCAGTTCGGCCAACTCTTGGACAGATATTTTTTTTCCGAGCAGAACAGCCAGTCGCTGCTGTTCCACCACAAACGACTGAACATTATAGGTAACGTTTAGCGAAGTGCTCGACAGCGAAGCGCTCTGTGGATGGGCTTGCACAGCGAATTGCGCGACCAGGAGTATCGTCAGCGGCAAGACCAGTGGAAAAAGTCGCTTCATCAGCGCGTTTACTGTTCCTTATTCTCGCAGTCTCTTGCCGGCTTAGGAGAGCAGCGACGGAGCGGTGGAAACCGTTGCAACCACGGTGCCGGATGGATTCATCATCATCTGCAGGTCAAACGCTTCTTTCCGCACGCGCAGGTCGTAGTAGAACACTGAAGTCGCTATCAGTAAAAAGGGGCCAACTAAAGTCCCTGCAACGAAAGTTCCGACCTGCACCAATGCCAGTGAAATCCAGGCCATGCCCGGGTCTTTAGCCAACATCGCTGTCAGAAATAGTGAAGGAAAGGTGAACACCATGATGATTGCGTACAACATCACTAAATAGATGACATAGATTCCAAACGCCCGGCCCGCATTGTCTTTCGTTAGTGCAAAACTTCGCGACAGCGATTCGCGTGCCCCAAGGTCCTCCAGAAGCGCAGCGGGCAGGCAGGTAATCAAGCGGCACGCCACGTAAATCCCCGGAATGATCAAAAAAAGCGTCGCCCCCAGGATCGCCAGTCCGTTCAGTACCGACACCCCGAACAAATTCAACAGACGCCCCCACATGCGCTGCAGTGATGCGCCTATTGTCGTTGGTCGTCCAAGATACAATCCGAAACCGCGTAAATCGTGCCACCCTGCGAAAACAAATACGCGACTAAAGAGATGACCACCGCCACCAGCACGCCCATCAGTCCGAACGCCAAAAATCCTCCGCTCGCCGATGCGCCCTGAATATTGGGAGCGTGCCCAACGGCCACTCCGACAGTGCCGGTTGTGGGTCTCGCGAGCAGAACCTGGGCCGGATTCGCCCCAACGTCAGCAGGTGCGGGATCGCCATGATTCCCACAAACAGCAGGAAGTTTTGCCGATACAGCGAAAAAGTACGATCCAGAATTTCGCCCAACGACAATGGTCGCAATTCCCACTGGGTCATAGAATCCTCCAGCTTTCCGGACAGGGGTTATAATTTGCTGAACACTCTACCAGAACCTTACTAAAAACACGATGGAACCTACCTCCCGGCGAGAGCGAGGGTTTGTCGGCGGGAATCGCGCCAGTTCCCAGGTTCTGATTGTCATCGGCGAAGGAAGGGCCTTACTCGTCGCCGCTCATACCTCATGGCAGGTCGCGCGAGACACTTCGGCTTTTATTTATACCGGCTGGCGTCGGCCACGAAAGGGAAAGCCTATGACGTCGGCGGGAGCCGGAAGAACCTGGACCGGGCGATCGCGTATGTACTCTCTAGAGGTTCGTCAGTCCAGAGGGTGGAACCGGCCAGCTCATTTTAGTCTTTTGGCAGCTTCCGGTAAGGATGTTCAAAACTAAGATACAGAAAAACGCCTTTTTCTCCACTGCTCGGTCCCACTCCAACGGGGCACGGCGATGCCAGGAACAATTTGCAGTCCGTTTTCGAAGTTGTAGGCCCAGCGAATGCCCGGACTGAACAAAAGATCGCTCGTCCATTCCGTGGTCTTCGGTCCAGTCACTTGTTGACTGCGGTTGAAAACGGTCTCGAGTAATACATTGAAGCGGGGTTTGGCCAGCCACACAAAGCTTTGGGCGAAGTTGTAACCAAAGGTTGTACCTGTTTCTCCGACCGTATTTTTACCGTTTGGAATGATTGTCGTTCCCGCATTCCAGTGCGTCACCAGTTTGCTGGTCAGCACTATGCTAAGTGGAAGTGCGCCCTGAATCCGGCGCCTCCAGCACCACGGCCCGGGCGGGAGTCGCCGGTGGGAAACAACACGCTGAATCTTGGCGCGCAACGCTACCTTGGACACGCCAGCGCCGAGCACTCGATATCGGTAATTGAGAATGACGTCGCCAAAGCCTGCACCTGACCCGCGTTGATCGCCTGAATGGAGTGCCGCTAACGTATAACTGAGTTGATGACGCGGACTTGCATCGACAGGCCATTCCTGAGTGAACGTGTAAATCCAATCCTTGCTGTTCCAGTAGCGCTGAAAATTCTGGATATGCTGCACTACGCCGAATTCCTGATTGTAGGCTTCCTCGACTAAGAAACTGTTGTCCTCAATACTAGGAGCGTTGCTGCTCGGAGTTTGCGGCGCCTTCCACGGGGTTCGTAGACTTATTGTCCTGGGTTTCTGTTCCACTCGTGCTTTGCGCCGCTCCAGCGGAGCGGATCAGTGGAGCGGTATGTGCCAGCGTTCCGGGAACGAGAGATGCGGCGAAGTTTGGAAAAAAAGCAAGAAACAGGAGAAAACGTTGGCCGGAATTGCGGCTCGACATTCGGTTGATCCCTCTGATGCGGCGATTCGGCAGAGGTGAAAGAATTCGAGCGCTGATGTTCTCTTTGCTGCCGAACGCGTGGTATAGCATCGTCATTCTTTCCCGGTTCGAGCCCGAAACTCCCCGCTGTTCGGTAGGTTGCCCAGCCGCAACGAAAGGTTCAGCGCGAGGTGATGTCGGCGGGAGGCGGCATGTTGCGGTGCTTCAGCCACTCCATGCTGATGCTGTGATTCTTCTTGTCGGCGGGAATCTGATCCAGGCTGGGCATGAAAATTTGCAAACCGGCTTGAGGAGTCATCCTGGTGTAGCCGTTCACGAGTTGATCCTGATAGTTCGTCAGATCCAGATCGAACCACGCGTTGTTGGAGAGGTCCACCATCATCAAATCGACGTGCCGCATGGTGAGCTTTCCAAAATCGATGGTGCCGCCGTGGAGTTGCAAATAATTTCGCCACTGCTCGACGCGGGTTACGTCTTCCTGGGCGTTGCCGTAGATCTGCTGGAAGTCAGGATTGATGATGCGCACGCTGGTGAGCTGTCCGCGAATGTGCGGCGGTGGAACGGCCTTGCCGGTGTCCAGGAAAACGTCATTATCCTTGACCTCCACGCCAGGAATATCGGCCGAGGTGAAAGAGACTGGAAACCGTGACGTTGAACCACGCCAGCAATTTTTTGAAGGGAATCTTCAGCAGGTTGATTTTCGTGACGTGAATCTGAATGCGATTGTCGGGCGCGACTCCGATGGTGGAAATGACTTCGATAGGCAGCGGAATCACTTTGTGAAGCGTTCCGTTGAGCTTCAGTTGGTCGCCGTCGCCGGAAAGCTTGATATCTTCAGCGGCGAATTGCTGATGCCTTGGTTCAGAAAATTCGCCAGGTCGCCGACGTTGGTGTGAATCGACGCCGGTTTTGACGTCGATGAAAAACGACTCAGGCTCGTCGAAGGAAGGATTAATGTTGCGGGAAGTGCGCGCCATCTGGCCGCGGAGCCATCGGACGTAGACGCGAAAGCCGGTCGGTCCCTTGCGCAGCATCAGGTTGTGCGCGTAGATGTTCGTGGGCGCCAAGGCCGACGAAGTGCCGGCGATAGGCGTGCGGGCGGCATCACTCACGGCGGGCTTAGTATCGGTGGAGACCGGTGGCGCCGTTGCGCGCCGGGCGCGCCACAGCCAGCAGCCCAGCAAAGCCACGATAGAAACGAGAGCAATAACCCATGTCCGCCGAGCGCGCATGCGTTCAGCTAAACCGAATCCGCCGCGACCGTCAATACTCGTTATCCTTGGATTCGCTAGGGGTACTCAAACCTATCGCCATTCATTCAACCATCCACTAACCTGAGTTTCTGCGTTCGCATTACGGAGGAATGAATTATGAAAGCGATCGTTGTCCACCAATATGGCGGTCCTGAAGTGCTGAAGTTCGAAGAGTACCGTGATCCAGTGGCGGAGCCAGGCGAAGTGCTCATAAGGGTCGCTGCCAGCAGCGTCAATCCGATCGACTACAAGCGGCGCGCGGGGGCAAAACACAAGATTTCTATCCCATCAAATTTCCAGGACTGATAGGAGTCGATGTCTCGGGGACGGTGTCAATCCCTCGGGCCCGGAGTTGAGGGCTTTCGTGTCGGTGAGCAGGTGTTTGCAATGGCGGCCGACGCGTACGCCGAACTTGGTGTTGTGAAAGCAGCGAATCTTGCAACGATTCCAAAGGGACTCAATGTGGTCGAGGCGGCGGCTCTTCCACTAGTCACGACGACTGGGAACATATTGATCTCCCAAGGTACTGCGATCAAGACTGGCCAGACGGTACTCGTCTCGGGAGTGGCTGCAGGAGGCGTGGGACGTTCGGCAGTCTTCACCGCGAAACAGCGCGGAGCGGTCGTGATTGCAGGCGTTCTGAAAAGACAGACAGACGAAATGGCAGGTATCGGTGCAGATCGGAGTAATCGCAACCGACGACGAGAGCGCCATGGACAATCTCCCGCCGCTGGATGCGGTTGCCGATGGCAGTCGGCGGCAAAACCGCTGAAACGCTGATATCGAAAGTGAAGCCGGGTGGTGTGTTTGCATCGGTGCTGGAGCCCCTCAGAATGCCGGAAAGTATCCCTCGGTGAAAGTTATGCCGGTGTTCGCAACGCCAAATGTACAGATCCTCCAGTACATGGCCGAAGCAGTCAGAGACGGCAAACTGCGCATTCCCATAAGCCGGAAGTTTCCACTGAGCGACGCGGGCGATCTGATCTCCGGCCGAAAAAGGCGCTGGCGGGAAGATCTTGCTGGTGGTTTGAACTCGTTGCTGGGCAAGTGCTCTTAGAAGAGTCGCAATGAAGAAAAGTTAAGGGAGGAATTAACATCGCATCCAAGCGGACTGGTTACGGGAGCGTCGAAAGCTTGGCGTCACCCAAAGGTTGGTTGTGCAGCGTGTGGGCAAGGGCGTAGAGTTACCGTCCAAGATCGTAAGCCTCATAGACACAGCTAGATACAGAAACCGGCCATGAAGTCTGGTCCTTTATATATAGGCGTCGTGGGCCGATTCCCGGAATCGTCTGGCGCTTGCAACGTAAACCGTTATACCTCCGGTGATTTTGGCAACGATGGTGATTTGGATGCTGTCAATCTGAATGAACTTCCTTCCCGTTGGCGCACTTACTGTCCTGGGTCAGCTTACGTATAAGCGCTACTTCTTCCGGTTTGTATGCCGTGCCATCGTTGCGGAAAATCTCGTGGAACCACACAGCCGGTTCGCGGTCGGTGTATGGATGTTTCCACGAATCCCAGGGAAGGTACGTTTGTGTCTTGCCCGCTACCAGGCCCCAATTGATGGCGGCGACATGATATTTCTTGGCGATGGGCAGAGATCCCTGAAACGTGCTGCCGTTGCCGCGAGCCATATATTCGGTGCAAATCATTGGCCGGTGATAGCCCTGTAACCAGTGGATACGCTCTTCAAATTCTTCCGGCTTTCCGTAGTCGTGAAAGGAAAGCACGTCGGACATCTCAATTTGTACTTTCTCCACCGCGTCCAACTTGTCCGGAGACGACCAGCCGCCTTTCCAAACTCCGCTGGTTAATGGCTGTTTTGGATGAACGGAGCGCGCCCAATCGTATACCTGTGGCAATAGCGCAGCCACCAGCCGCGATTTTGTTTTTTGGCTCCAGTTCCCCATAGCTTCCATTGTTGGTGTTATCCGGCTCGTTCCAGAGATCCCAACCCAGAACGCGATTGTCATTGGAAAAGGCTCCGACGACACCCTTCACGTACGCTTCCAGTCGCGGATATTGCGCCGGATCTTCAAGCGCTCGGGCGCCTGGACTCTGAACCCACCCGGAATTGTGCACGCCGGGGCGCGGCTCATGCTGCTTCCCTAGCCTGGGATCGGGATCCCAGCACGAATCGAACAAAACGAATAACGGGCGAATCTTGTGCTTATCCGCAATCTGAAGAAATATTTCGATGCGTTTTTGAAAGCCCTGGGGATCCTGCTGCCAGGGAAGATCATGAAGAAAAACACGCATCGTGTTCAGGCCAATCGCTTCTGCCCAACCGAGTTCAAGATCAATCCGCTTCGGATCGAAGGTCTCGGCCTGCCACATTTCGAGTTCGTTGATAGCCGTAGCGGGAATGTAGTTGCTGCCGACGAGCCACGGCTGCTTGGCGTACCATTCGGCAGCCTGTTTTTCACTCCATCGTTCTGCGTGTTGCGGGGACCGGGCGTGCACCAGGCTCGACAGCACCAGGACGAGGAGCGCTGGTACCAACTCCTTACTCCATCTTCGATTGACCATTTTAGTTCCGCCTCCTACAAATTATTTTCAAAGTCACCTGTGAACGTTATTTGAGCGATCCGTCACTATCCGCGGGCCAGATAATGCATTGCGCTTAACTCGCGCAGACGCGCTGCCGCAGCCTCAGGGGTAATGTCAAGGAGTATGCGTATTTCCTGCAAAAATATCGAGCGGACCGTCTGTGGGATGTAGTGTCACTACGTACTCAGCTCGGGGTTCTTCGGCGTGGAGGTAGAACGCACCGCGAGGCCACCCTGGTGAGCGATGGATACCGAGCAGCAAGAGGCGAGGATTGCTAGCTGGGCTAGACCGACGAGACTCTAGGAGCTTGAGGCCGCCTGGCTCCTCGGTACTCGTTGTGTTTCTACGATCTCGCTCACGAGGAACAGATCCGTGAGCAATGCGCGCAGATGGATTGAGGCGTTCAGATTGTCGATCAATTGCGAGCTGATGGCGGGTTGCGCTAGAACCAATTCAATCGCGGCGAGCGAGTCGTCTGCGTCGCGACCGAGCACCTTAAAGAATGTGTAGTATCGTTCGGCTGGCTCCCAGCGTTCTTGTTTCACTGCGGCTGCGCAATTCTCTGCGAGGCCCGCGATCGCTTTCACGGCACGATTCAGGTATTCGCGGACTTGTCCGCCGGACTTGCTGCCTTCGTCACTGGGAAGCCCTTGGGCCGCGTAGGCCAGCATGAACTCGTAGCATTCTTCGATGGTGTTGCAGCGTTCCCGGATATCAGCCAGCATCTCGTTATCCCTCGGTCCGCATATCCGCGGATGCCGGTGAGGACGGCGGAGTCTCGACGGGCCATCGCCGCGGATCGTGTTCTTCCAGATAAAAATCCCGGCTCATCCAACCGAAGATCATCGACTTGGTGATGGCGCGCTTCTCCGGCCGAAGACCGAAGTAGACGTGCACCATGATCAATGCAATCAGTCCGACGCCCGCCAACCCGTGCAGCACGTACATCATGCCCCAGGTCAAGTCGCCGAACAGATAAGGATTGCGGGGAAAGAAAATCGTCCGCACGCGAAACATCATGAACACGCCGGTCACGATTGCGGACAGACCCGCGGCGACGATGGCACCGTGGTAGAGCTTGTTTTCCAAGGGATACTTGGCGAATTTGTCCGGTGGCGGCGCAGACTTACCCATAAAACGCAGAATTCTTCTTCCGGCGTCCCGCACGTCAATCCTGTCAGGCCAGATGGCCCAGAAGTCCAAGAAGAAGGAGGCGTGAATGATATGAAAGAGTATGGAGAGGGTGAGAACGGTCCCTGCGATCCAGTGATAGGTGACCCAGTCGAATCGGAAACCCACCTTCGGGAGGAAGGCGGTAAACAGGAGCGTGAACATGGAAGCCGCCATAACCCAGTGAAACAGCCGCGCGGTCAGCGAATGTCTAGGTACGCGCTCCGGTATGCGCGCCGCAATCAATGGCGAGCCACTGCTCGCAAACTCCTTGGCTTTAGCAAAATATCGCAGATAGGTAGCGTGCACGATGAAAAAGAGAAATCCTGCGATGACCGCAACCCATATCAAGAACCAAGCGATGTGTGTGGGAACATTCTGTCCCCACGGGCTTTTCGCCCACTCTAGGAAGTCCACACAGCCTCCTCCACGCCGCCGATTGCGCGCTTTACCAGGTTTCTCATTAGCGGGATTTTGTACGCGTTGAATTGCAGTGCAACCGCGCCTTGAACAGCGAGTTTCCCGGCCATCTCTCCGGTTGACGCATTTGCCGGTTTGCCGCGAACGGCGTCTTCGACGGCCGTTCAGGCGAAGAGGGCGCGCAGCCGCACCGTTCACCGCTATGCGGATTTTATCGATCATGCCGTTCGATATCACCATCGCCGAAGCCACGTTCAACAGCGGGAAGTCCCACACGTTCCGGTCGCGCACTTTCTCGAAATAGAACTGCGCGCCGGCCCACGTGGAGGGAATGCGAATCGCCGTTAGCAGCTCACCGGGTTTCAGGACGTGCAAACTCGTGATGTCGATGTCAGGACCGATGAAATAGTCCTCGGCATCGATCACGCGCTCACCCTTCGGCGTGCGGATCACGAACTTGGCATCGACCGCGATGAGCGCCGGGGCGGTGTCCGAAGGGTTTACGGCCACGCATCGTCGCGCATGCAGGATTGCGTGCTCGCGGTTGCGGCCCTCCGGGGTATCGGCATAACAGATATTTCCGCCGGCGCGGTAGCAGGGCCAACCTGCGCGGTAATACCAACAGCGCGCATCCTGCGAGACGTTGCCGCCGATCGTGCCCTGGTTGCGGATCTGCGGCGAGGCCACCAGTTCAGCGCTTTCCGCCAATAGCTCGTACTTCTCTCTGATCAGCGGATGCTTCACTACCTCCGTGAGCGTGGTCATCGCGCCGATCTCGACGCCGTCGGAAGTGACGCGAATTCCTTTGCAGCTCCGCGATCCCGCTCAAGTCGACCACCACCTTCGGCTTCTTGATGCGGTCCTTGAGCCAGTCGAAGCTGTCCAGCCTCCAGCCAGAACCCACGCGTCGCGCCGGTGTTGCTCAAGCAGTTTTTGCGCGTCCGCAATCGAGCTTGGCTGCAGCAGCTCAAATGCCGGCATAACATCTCGAATTACGGCCATGGCTCTTCTCCTTTTCGTCGTCTCGATCAAATGTGTGCCATCAGAGGATGTTGCATGGGCCGTCCGGCTTCGAGCGAAGTCAGAATGGTGTCCGCGTTGACGGGCGCGCGCCGAAAGATCTCGTCTCCCAGCGCATCCGAAAGCGCGTTCAGGATCGCAGCGCATCCGCCACCAACCGGAGGCTCGCCGACGCCACGTGCGCCCACCGGAGTTTCCGGATCGGGAATATCCAGCGCGGCCCATTGCATATTCACAGGAACATCGAGAATCGTCGGCGGCTTGTTCTGATAGAAACGCGTTGAAAGCATGGCGCCGTAGTGCGGGTCATATACCCACTTCTGACCGATCGCGTGGCCTATCCCCAGGATCGAGCGGCCCAGCACCTGGCCGCCAAGCGCGCGAGGATGAATCACCGTGCCGACGTCGGCGTACGCGAGAAAATCCACGATGTAGTATTTGCCTGTCTCGATGTCGACTTCGACCTCGGCGAAGCTCGCCACATAGGAATACGTTTGGCCGTCGCGCGGATAGTTGTCCTTCGCCGCCGCTACCAGACCTTGCCCCGCCAACGCTGCCGATCGACGCCTTGGTCAATTTGTTGAGATCAGCGGACGGCTCGTGGCCGTCGTAGATGCCGCCTAGTTGAATCGCTTTCGCCGCAGCCTGCGCCAACGTCATGCTCGCGCCACCGCCCTTGCGGAAGACGCGCTCGTTGGCGACTTCGTAATTTTCCGGCTTGCCACCGAGACTCTTGGCTGCGATTTCCTGAAGCCGTTTCTTCGCCTCCATTGCCGACTGCATGAGCGGCTCGCGTCATCGCGTGTGTTGTCTGGCTGCCACCCGAGACACACGTGAAGGGCAAATTCTTCGACGTGTCGCCCCAGGTGATATCGCACTTTTCCCACGGCACACCCAGGATCTCAGCGCCGGCGCGATGCACATCGATCACCGACTCCGTACCTAGATTGCCGATGCCGGATTGAAATCGGACACGCCCTTCTGGCGTGATGACCAGCAGCCCATCGAAACCGATCGTGCCGCCTACGTAACAGCTCAGCGAAACGCCCACGCCTCGCACCTTGCGTCCCGCTTCGTTTCGGAGTACGCGCGACTCGCTCGTTCCATTTGAATTGTTCCGCGCCCCGGTCGAGCGCTTCCTTGAGGAATGCGCTCGTCGCATGAGGCCGCTTGCCGTCGCTGCGCATACTGGTCCGACCGGCGCCTTGCCCTCTGGACAGTTGATACGGCGGATGGCCACCTGATCCAGCCCAAGCTTCCGCGCCGCTTTCGCAATGACCGGTTCCATGATCGCGATGCCCTGCATTCCGCCCGGCGAACTCTGCGCGCTGCGCGGCGGCGTATTCGTCAGCATCGTCGCTCCGCGCCAGCGCATCGCTTCGCGACTGATAGAGCAGCGAAACGATGCGGCCCGACGAAGGAACATCGCCATTGGCGTCGTACGGCCCGTTGTTGGAAATAACAAACATGTCCAGGCCGAGGATCTTCCCTCTTTGGAGAAACCGACTTTCATCCGGCCCATGAGGCTCGGCCGCGCGCGGCCGATGAATGTTTCCTCTTCGCGGCTGATGCGCATCATCACCGGCGCGTTCACCTTCTTCGAAAGAAGCGCGGGAATGATCAGTGATCACGCCGCCCGTAACTTTGCTGCCGAAACCTCCGCCCGTGTATTCACTGATCAGAACCACGTTGCTCGGGATCGATGTTCAACCACCTCGCGATCGCCGGGACCGTCTGCGAGGTGCTCTGCGTCCCCGTGTAGACATGGACTTTGCCGTTCTGCCAGTAAGCCATTGCGCGTGCGGGTCTCAAGCGACTGGTGGCTGGTGTCTGGTGTGACGAATGTTTCGTCCAGAATCAGCGCGGCATTCTTGAAGCCCGCGTCGAGGTCGCCATAGGACCATTCGTCGGGCGTCTTCGCCCATTGGCAATTGACCTTCCTTGGCGTTGGCAAAATCCTCCTTCGGTCCATTTCAGTTCGCCGATCGTGGGCGGAGGAGGACTTGGTGGCGGCCCGCCCGATGCAGCGGCTGGGGCCGGAGCCTGAACCCAGATGTTTCCTTCCGCCTTGGATTTGGCCCGCCGGGCCGCAGCGTTTCGAGCGGATCAATCACAAACGGAAGCGGCTCGAAATCGATCTTGAATTTTTTCAATCGCTTCCGCGCAGTGAGTTCGTCAACGGCAGCCACGGCGAGAATCGGCTCGCCCTGATACAGTGGTTCCATTGGTCAGTGCGCGTTCGCTCTTCGGTTGGCTTTGATTACAGTGCCGTTGTCGGTCAGGCTATCGGCTGGCGGCGGAAGTTCATCGCGCCATGAGAATCGCCTTCACGCCGGGCATGGCCAGCGCCGCGCGCGTATCGATGTGCTTGACGCGGCGCGTGCGGCAGCGGGCTGAGCAGCAGTTTGCAAAAGAGCATTCCGTCCGCGTGGTAATCTTCGGCGTACTTCGCAAGTCCCGTGACCTTTGCGTACAGGTCGGGAGTTGGGTAATCTTTGCCGATCAGTTTGTGCCCAGTGCCGTATGCGCGTTCGCGAGCCTTAATCGGCGCAGTTTCTCTTTTCACCGATTTCTCAGACATTGCTGGCCCTCCGCATATTTTCCGCGCCGCGCATCAGTGCGGTAAGAATCTTGTCGTAGTCCTGGCAACGGCACAGATTTCCAGAAATGCCGAACGCCAGTTCGCCGCGCGTGGGATTCGGATTTGTTTTCAGAAATCCTACCGACGCCATGATGAAGCCGGGCATGCAGAATGCGCACTGGAAGCCCTGTTCGTCGATGACGCCTTGCTGGACCGGATGCAGCTTTCCCTCGGGGCTCGCCAGACCCTCGATGGTCAAGACCTTCCGGTCGCGCACCGTGTGCGTCAGCACCGAGCAGGCATAGTGCGGCACATCATCGATGACGACCCGTGCAGGAGCCACACTCGGCGCGGTCGCAACCCAGCTTCGTCCCCGTGAGCCCGAGCTTGTGGCGGAGCGTCAACGCCAGCGTTTCTTGCTTCATGACGTCCACCCGCCGCAACTGGCCGTTCACATGGATGGTGACGAGCACCTTTCCCCCTGCCGCGAGCAGACTGGCCAAGCAAGGTGGAGGCGCGGAAACAGATAGCTTGCGGACGAGACTGCGACGCCGCCTACAATCACACCTTTTATTAGGTCGCGTCGGGAGAGGGTGTTGGACCGAGGCTCAATGTTCTTCGTATCTCCATTGTCGTCATCCCCTCGTCCCCCCTTTGGCGTCGGTGCCGAGTTGTCTGTTCCGTTGGATGGAGTCCAGTGGCAAAATGGGTACTGCCAGGTCATCACTTGAAGTCAGCGCTGCAAGCCTTGCATGGCGGCGCGCCACCAGCTGTGCCTACCGAGTGCTAGTCCGGGGCGAACCTCCGGAACCGAGCACCATTATCCACAGAGTATTCGTTGAAATTGATTCTGTTCGTCAGCAGCAACACAATTTCTTCAAATACAGCAACATTCGGCGGTATTAAATGGAAAGCGCGACGGCCGGATTCAGAAGGTGTGACGCCGCTGAGGTCGCATCTCAATCCCAGGTGTCATCCTTCCCTGACGCGCCGACGCCCCTTAATAGTTCCATCAGATGCTCCTTTCCACAACGCTGCATGCGTATGTGTTCCCGTGACCAAACGTCTGCTCGCTCGCCGGAATCAAAAAGGAAACGTCCATTCTTCAATCGCTTCACTTCGCGCTCGGCAATTCCCAGCTCCGGCGGATTGATAAAGTCATCGCCCAAGAAAATGATCCACATCACCGAAGCTAATCTTTTCGAGTTGCGGAAACGAGACGTAGTTCCGCGATGCGTTGACCTGGTAGAGGAAATCGTTGGCATCTAGCGCGCTGGTACGATCGTGAAAATATTTGTCCAGGTATTTGTCAGCGTCGTCGTGCGTCGGCATGCTCTTTTGCATCGGCAGCGGAACACTCCCCGCGATGATAAGAAAGTCATGAAAGCGCGACATTTCTTTAAGCACTTTCTCGGGCTGCGCCTTCCGGACCAGAATGAAAAGGGCTGAAGTATTGGCCGGTATGGTATCGGCCAGAGATTTTATAAAATCGTCATTGATGCCGTAGTCGGAGAATTTTCCGGAGAGTGCACCCGCTCCGGCGCCGGTCACCCCACCAATGGCAAAGCCCGCCAACGGATTGAGAAACAGCATCCCCACCAGCGAGCCCCATATGGCGCCCCACAACGCGCCGCCGCTCGCGCCGGCAGCCACCAGCCCGATGCTCTGCTTGAGCTGGACTTTGCCGTCGGGGTTGCGGATAGCCACTACCGCGTCTTCAAGGTCGATCAAGTATTCTTTTTGAAGATGCCTTAGCTCGGTCAATGCCTGGTCTGCTTCGGTGATGTTATCGAAACCGACCACGATCAGTTCTGCCATCGTAACCTCCTGTTTGATCGTATTAATTTTCCTGAACGTCAACGATGCCGGGAAGAACCTCAATCGCGGTGAAGCCGCTCATCATCCTTGCGCTCAGCATCATTTGCGGGAGGCGGCTCTGCCTCGTTGGTGCCGGGGTCTTCCGCATCCGCAATGCTGATACCTGGCGGAAGCCAAGTCTTGCGCACATGTTTCGGGCCGTCCTTGATGTAATCGTCAGGGTCGCGCGCTCGATCAGGGGGCACCTGATCTTTTTCAATGTCAGTCGGGCTGGGCATCGCTTTCTCCTGAACTCTTCAACGGAAAAAATTGGGCAATTGGCCGTTCATTAAGTTCAAACTCCGCGGCGCCTTGTGCGCCCCTCAAGCTAGTCTGCGGCTTACGTTCGAGGGAGGAAGAACTTGCGCGCGGGTTCGTCGTCAGACTGATTTCAATATCCGAGAAACGGCACAGGCCATGGCGCTCAAGCAATATGATGTCCTCGTCGTTGGCGCCGGGCAGGCAGGGATTCCGCTTGCCAATCATCTTGGCCAGCATCGGCAAGCGCGTCGCCATTGCCGAGCAAGAGCACCTGGGCGGTTCCTGCGTCAACTTCGGATGCACGCCCAGCAAGGCCGCCATTGCCTCGGCCCGAGATCGCCCATCTGTGCCGCAGGGCGGCGGAATACGGCATCACGGTAGGTCAGGTTGCGGTCGATTTTTCCAAGGTGCTGGAACGGGCGCAAGCCATCGCCGATGCATCCCGTATTTCGCTCGAAAAAATGTTCGCCGCCGACAGCAATCCCGAACTCCTGTGGGGGCACGCGAGCCTGGCGGGGCGCGACCATGACCGCTTTATGGTGACGGTGGGCGCAACGCAGCTGACTGCCGAGCCACGTCGTCTTAAACACCGGCACCCGCAGCCAGATGCCGGATGTCGAGGGGCTGGACCAAGTCAACATCATCGACAGTGAAAATTGGCTGCAGCATCGGGTTTTGCCAAAGCATGTGCTGATGATAGGCGGCGGTTATATCGGCCTGGAGATGGGCCAGTTTTACCGGCGCATGGGAAGCGCGGTCACCATCGTGCAAGGCGCCGGGCAAATCGCTCCGCATGAAGATACGGACATTGCCGCCAGCCTTCAGGCCATGCTTGAAGAGGAAGGCATCCGGTTTCACTTGAATACTCGGGTGCGCCAGGTGCGGCCGTCGGCGGAACAATGTGCTGGTGACGATCGAGTCGGACAGTGGCGCCGAACAGTTTGAGTGTTCCGATGTTTTTGTGGCCGCAGGACGCCAGCCGAATACCGGCGAGCTCGGCCTGGCAAGTATCGGCGTGCAGCTCGGCAAGCACGGCGTCGTCGAGGTCAATGAAAAGCTGCAGACCAATGTGCCCGGAATTTGGGCGGCCGGCGATATCCGGGGCGGCCCCATGTTCACCCACACGTCGTGGGACGACTTTCGCATCCTCTCGTCGCAGCTCTACGGCGACGGATCCCGGACGACGGAGCGGGTCATTCCGTACGCGATCTTTACCGATCCGGAACTGGGCCGGGTCGGGATGACGGAACAGGAAGCGCGCAAGGCCGGCCATGATATTCGGGTCGGCCGGTTCGACTTCAAAAATAACGGCAAGGCAAAGGAAATCGGCGAAACGGCGGGATTCATCAAAGTGATCGTGGCAGCATCCAGCGGCAAACTACTGGGCGCCGCGGTCCTCGGTCCCGAGGGCGCGGAGCTGGTGCACATGTATGTGGACCTGATGAATGCGGATGCGCCGTATAGCGTGATGGAGAACGCGATCCATATTCATCCCACGCTGGCCGAAGCGGTACAGAGTGCCGTGGCCGCCATCCAGAAAGGCTGAATTTCCGCTCTTGCCTTGCTTGGCGCGCCGGGTCCGAACATCGCCCGCGTGCCCGACACGCAGGACACCGGAGCGTTGGCATTGCGCCCGATGCGCGTGGCGATCTCAAAGCCAAGCTGCGCAGGATAGAAATTTGACCATGTCGGGCTTGATTTGTGAATCCTGCTGAAATCAGCATAACCCCCGCTTGGTTATATACTCCTGATGCTAATCATGTATGTCGTACGTAAAATAATAATTTTTACCACATACTCCTAGCTATGCTTCGAAAAAGCGACAATTCGTCGCGTGGTTTGCACCATGCATGAGGAGATAATGAGGGCGCGGGAAAGCGCGCGCCAGTCGGGTCAGACCGCCATCGGCGCGGTCAGCGGCGCATGATGTTGATAACCGTCGAGCGAAAAGTCGTCCGGCTCGATCTTGTCCAGCCACTCCGGCTGGTACAGGCCGGTTTTCGCGTAGTCCGGAATGCGGTCTGACAGCACCAGTCTGGGAGCCGGATAAGGCTCGCGCTTCAATTGCTCCTCCAGCATCGGCAGGTGGTTTTCGTAAATGTGGGCGTCGCCAATGAAGTAAGTGAACCAGCGCGGCGTATAGCCGGTCAGGCGGCCGACCAGATGCAGCAGGGCGGCGCCTTCGGCCAGATTGAACGGTGTGCCCAGGCCGATGTCATTGCTGCGGATGTACAGGCACAGCGAAATTTCCCTGGTCGCCGCATTCGGCAGGAACTGGTACAGCAGATGGCAGGCCGGCAGCGCGATCGCGTCGAGTTCGGCGCAGTTCCAGCCGTGGAACAGGATGCGGCGGCTGCCGGGATTCTTGATGATGGTGTCGAGGCAGTCGCGCAGCTGGTCGATCGCCTTGTACAGCAGCACCTTGTCCTTGCCGTCGTCCTGCAGGGCCGACACCAGCCGGAAGCCGCGCCGTTGCGCATCCTCGATCTGTCGGGTCTGAGTCGGCGTCGAGCAGCTTGTAGGCCGGCCAGGCGCGCCATTGCACGCCGTACACGGCGCCGAGGTCGTCCGGGCCCTGGCGATACGGATTGGCCAGCCATTCGGCGTTTTCGTTGGCGTTCTGGTCCCACACCTTGCAGCCGAGCGCGCGGAAATCGGCGGCGCTGCGCGAGGCGCGCAGAAACCCGCACAGTTCGCCGACCACCGATTTGAACGCCAGCTTTTTCGTGGTGACCGCCGGGAAGCCGTCCTTTTGCAGATCGAAGCGCAGCATCGCGCCCGGGATGCTGATGGTGCGGATGCCGGTGCGGTTTTCCTGCCAGGTGCCGGTGTCGAGGATGGTGCGCACGAGGTCGAGGTATTGTTTCATTCATTTCTCCGTTGATGGGGAGTATGTCTAAAAATAGGGCGATTTCCGCCTTGTTTACGATGATTTTATGAAATACTAGGTAGAAATTTCTGTCGTTCTCGCGTAAGCGCGGACCCATTGTGGTTCGCTATGGCGATAACGGCGCTTCACTCTCTAGCTTGTCGTTCCCGCATGCTTAGGCGGGAACCCAGCGGCGTGTGTAGCTAAGTAATCCGGTTGCTACTTCGTGGTGAGTAGCCGGGGGTGGCCCGGCGGCCACTTACTTTTCTTGTCTCGCCAAGAAAAGTAAGCAAAAGAAGGCGACCGCAAGACGCTGGCCTTCGGCTTCCCGCTGCTGCAGCGCCAAAATCGGGAAACGAAACCAACTCGCTGCGCTCAGACATGTTTCGTTTCTGATCCGATTTCGGCGCCGCACCAGCGGCAGCGTCCCAAGCGGGTTGCACGGCAAGGTCAAAAGCAACATCAACGTCAAAAGCAACGACAGGCTACCGCGGCGACCGGAACAATCAAGCCGCTCTGGTCCCGCGCATCAATCCACACCAAGATTGAATTGTAATGCGGCCAGGCTCGCATACAGCCCGCCTTGCGCCACCAGCGGCGCGTGGGTGCCGGATTCTACCAGCCGCCCGTGTTCCAGCACCAGGATGCGGTCGGCGCGCTGCACCGTCGCCAGCCGGTGCGCGATCACCAGCGTGGTGCGGCCGACCATCGCCGCTTCCAGCGCGCCTTGCACCAGCCGCTCCGATTCGGCATCGAGCGCGCTGGTGGCTTCGTCCAGCAATAGCAGCGGCGGGTTTTTCAGCAAGGCACGGGCGATCGCGATGCGCTGGCGCTGGCCGCCCGACAGCCGCACGCCACGTTCGCCCAGGAACGATTGATAGCCTTCCGGCAGCCGTTCGATGAATTCGTGCGCGGCCGCCATTTTGGCCGCAGCGATCACTTCGGCGTCGGATGCGCCGACCCGGCCATAGCGGATGTTTTCCATCGCGTTGGCGGAAAAGATCACGGTGTCCTGCGGCACGATGCCGATCGCGCCGCGCAGCGTGTGCAGGTCGAGCCGGCGGATATCGACGCCGTCGAGCCGGATCGTGCCGTGCTGCGGATCGTAAAAGCGCAGCAGCAGCTGGAACAGCGTGGTCTTGCCGGCGCCGGAGGGGCCGACCACGGCCACGGTCTGACCCGGCGCGATCTCCAGCGAGAGATCGATCAAGGACGCCGCATCCGGGCGCGACGGGTAATGAAAGCGAATGTGCTGCAGGCTCAGGGCGGCGCCCGGCTCATCCCTTGCCGGCAAGACTTGCGTTACGGGTGGCGAGGCGATCGGCGAACGCACCGCAAGCATTTCCAGCAGCCGCTCGGTGGCGCCGGCGGCGCGCTGCGCATCGCCCAGCACTTCCGACAGCGCGCCGATCGAGCCGGCGACGATCGCCGCGTACAGGATGAACTGGCCCAGTTCGCCGCCGCTCATGTCGCCGCGGATCACCGCATGCGCGCCCAGCCACAGCACGAAGACGATGGCGCCGAATACCAGCAGGATCGCGATCGCGGTCAAAAAAGCGCGGGCGCGGTTGCGTTCGGTGGCCGAAGTAAAGGCGCGCTCGACGCTGGAGCCGAAGCGCTGCGCTTCCAGCAGCTCATGGGTGAAGGCCTGCACCGTTGGAATCGCGTTCAAGATTTCGCCGGCCAGCGCCGAGGCGTCGGCGACCCGGTCTTGCGAGTCGCGCGACAGGCGGCGCACGCGCCGGCCGAACCAGACGATCGGCAGCACCACCAGCGCCAGCATCACCAGAATGATCGACGACAGCTTGATGCTGGTGACGAACAGCATCGCCATGCCGCCGATGAACAGCAGCGCATTGCGCAGCGCCATCGAGATGCTGGTGCCGACCAGCGCCTGGATCAGCGTGGTATCGGTGGTCAGGCGCGACAGCACTTCGCCGGTCTGGGTGGTTTCGTAGAATTGCGGGCTTTGCGTAACCACATGCGCGTACACCGCGCTGCGGATGTCGGCGGTCACGCGCTCGCCCAGCCAGGACACCATGTAGAAACGCGCGGCGGTGGCGACCCCGAGCACGCAGGCGACGCCGAACAGGGCGAGGAAATACAGGTCGATATGGCCGCTGTCGGTCACGCCGCCGTGGCCGAAACCGAGATCGATCATTTGCCGGAAGGCATACGGAATGGCCAGCGTCGCGCCGGCGGCCACGATCAGCGCCAGTCCGGCCAGCAGGAATTGGCGCCGGTACGGCTGCAGAAAGCGCAGCAGGCCGGCCAGCATCGCCAGGCTGCCTTTTGCTACTTCGCGTGGGGTGCTGTCGCTCATTGTGTTCTCATCGTGAATTCATGGCCAATTTACAATTTAAGTGCCTGCAGGTAGCCGGTCAGTTCCAGATAGCCGCGGCCGGCCGGCTGGCCGTCGCGCTCCACCTGGACCGCGCCTTCCCAATAGACCGCGCCGGTCGATTGCCGTGAATCGAGTTCCTGATCGTCCTGCAGCGGCTGCAGCTGCCACGCCATGGAACCGGTACGGATCGTGGTCGCCACCGGATAGGTGGCGCCGGTATGCGGCGAACGCCAGCGCCGCTGCGGCACGAATTCGACCTCGTGCGGACCAAAGGTCGTAGTATGCCCTGCGGCGTCGCGCAGCGCGGCATGTGCCCATAAGCGCTCACCATTCTGGCCGCGGATCTGGAATGCCATCAAGGCGCCGCCATCCGCCAGGTTGATGCCGGCCCAGTCCCAGCCATTGGCATTGCGATCGAGGACGCTGGTCGACCATTCGTGATCGAGCCACGCGCTGCCGCTGACCGCCATCGGCTTGCCGGACCGCGTGACGCTGCCGGCCACCCGCAATTGCGGTTCGCTATAGTAATAGCTGGCCTGTTCCGGCCGCGGCCCTTTTTGCGAATAACCGCGCTCGCCCTGCAACATCGGCGCCTGGGTCGGCGTCAAATCCAGATCGAGCGTGAAGTCGGCGGTGCGCAGCAGAGCCCGATAGCGGCCATCGGCGGCCCGCTGCAGAATCCAGTCGTCCAGCTTGACATCGGTAGTGCCGGTCTTGGCATAGGCCAGGCCAAAGCCTTCGCGCGCGCTTTTCTGACCGTGCAGCAGCTGGCCGACACTGGGATCGGACAGCGCCGCATGGGCGATGATCAGCTGTTTCGGCGCGAAGCGGCTGGGGTTGGCATCGTCCTGTTCGGTGGCAGTGCGGAAGAAGGTGAGCTGGAAACCGAGCGGCTTGCCGTCCGCCGTCTGCAGCCAGCCGGTGGCGTACCACCACTCGGTGCGAAATTCGGGATGGGCACCAAAGTCGCGCGGAAATGTCAGCCGCTGTTGCGGCAGAACCGGCGCGAATTGTGGCGGTGCGGCGAACAGCAGGGTACTGGCGCCGAGCGCGAGCATGCCGATCCAGCGCGCGCCCAACTTGTGCCAAGCTATTTCGGAACATGGACATTACCAATCCTCCCGTACTGCGCGAATGGCGCTGCTTGCCACCGCATGCCGGCCGGCGACTAGCGCGGTCAGCGTCGCGCATGCCAGCAGGGTCAGCGCCACCGCCGTCAATCCGGTCCACGGAATGTGCATTTGCATGCTCCAATGGAACGATTGCGGATTGACGATGAACACCAGGATCAGGCTGATGCACCAGCCGAGCAGGAATCCAGCCAGAATGCCGAGTGCGGTCAACAGGCCGCCTTCCGTCGCCAGCAACGCCAGGATCTGACGCCTGGTAACGCCGATGTGACGCAGCATGCCGAATTCGGTGGCGCGCGCCAGGGTTTGCGCCGACACCGTGGCGCCGATGCCAAACAGGCCGATCAGAATCGCCGCGCCCTTCGAGCAGGTAGGTGACGGCAAAGCTGCGGTCGAAAATCTTCAGGCTGGTGGCACGGATCTGGCCCGGCTCGGAAAAATCGAGCGCAGCGCCGAACGGCAGGCGTCGGAGATTGGCGATCAATTGTCCGGTGCTGGTGCCGGGCACCAGCCACAATGCGGCGTCGTTGACCGTGGCGTCGCCGCTCAACGCGCGGTAATCCGTCAGGCGCATCTGGATCGACCCGGATTGGCGCGCATAGTCGCGCCAGACGCCGGCCACCGTCAATTCGTGATGGGCGTTAGCGAACGGCAGCGAGACGCGGCTACCGAGCCGGTAGCCATACAAATCCAGCATCGCTTCGGAGACCCAGATCGGCGTGCCGCTGACCGCTTCCGGCGGCAGGACGGGGCCGACGATGGGCAGCATCCGCTCCGGCGCCGCAGCGTCGATCGGCCGTGCAATCAGCAGGACGGGTGGCCGCGCCGGGATCCAGCAGCAGAGGTACCGAACGCAGGAAGTCGGCGCGCAGCAGGCCGGCGGCGCCAGCAATCGCCTGCTGTTGCGCCGGCTGCAGCGTGGCGCTGGAGCGCAGATACAAATCGGCCGGCAGGATACGCGTCAGCCAGTCATCGACCGAAACCCGAAAGCTCGACACCATGATCACCATCGCCACCATCAGGCTGAAACTGGAGAGGATGCCCGCCAGTGCCACCGCAGCCTGGTTGGGCGCATTCGCCAGTCGCGCCAGCGCCAGCGTCGCGACGGTGCGGGCCATCGCCGGTCGTGAGGTAACCCACGCCGACAGCGCACCGAACAGCCACGCAGCGCAGCGCGGCATCAGCGCAATGGCGCCGATCAGCAGCAGAGCGACCGCCAGATAACCGAATACCGGCAGATTCCAGACCGGCGGCAAGCGCGTGCAGAATATGCCGAGTGCCAGCAGCAACAGCGCCGGCCATGGTGTCGCCAGCCGCGCCAGCGCGCTGTCTTCGCTGCCGGCTTTCAGCGCCTGCGCCGGCCGTGCGCGCGCCGCCTCCCAGGCTGGCGCGGCGCTGCCCAGTAGCGCCACCGCCAATCCGAGCAGAAAAAACGTTGCCGCCGCCGCCGGTTGCAGCGACAAGCCGGGCTGCACGCCGGCGAAATAGCCACCGCCCAGATCGCCGCCGAAAAAATGCAGCGCGGTCGCCGCCATCGTGTAACCGCCGGCCAGCCCCAGCGCGGCACCCAGCATGCCGAGCACCGCGCCTTCCAGCAGTACTTGCGCCAACAGCTGGCGGCGCGACAAGCCGAGCACCCGCAATAGTGCAAATTGGGTGCGCCGCCGCAGCACCGCCAGCGCCTGGCTGGAAAATACCAGGAGAGCGCCGGTAAACAGCGCGACCAGCGCCAGCACATTCAGGTTGACCCGATACGCGCGCGACATGTTGGCGCTGCGCGCTTCCTGGTCCTCGATTTGCACCGCCACCAGCTTGCCGCCGAAGTCCCGGTTCAATGCATTCTTGAAAGCCTCACGGTTCACGCCGCTGGCCAGTTTCAGGTCGATGCGCGATAGTTGGCCCAGGTGATCGAAGCGCCATTGCAGCGCGCCGATGTCCATCACCGCCAGGCGCTGGCCGGCGCGCGCGCGCCGCAGCCCGCCGGCAACCCGCAGCGTCACCGTGCCGCTGCCGGTGCGGAGCGTCAAGCGCGCGCCCGGCTGCAGGTTCAGCCAACTCATCGCGGCTGGCGACAGGAAAATCGAGTCGTCGGCCAGCATGCCGATGGATTGCATGTTGCTGCTGTTGTTTTCCTTGCCGCCATTGGTTTCCGCTTCGGCCACGCCGAGCAAATCCGGCGTTACCTGCGCCGCGCGGAACAGATCGATGCCGACGATCGTGAGCGGGGTTTTCTGTCCGGGCAGCGCGGCCTCGATTTCCAGCACCGGGCTGGCGACGGCGACGCCAGCGTGTTGCGCCAGTTGCGGATACAGCGTTTCGTCAAAATAGGGCTGCGGCGCGCGCACTTGCAAATCGGACTGGCCGGACAGGCTTTTGACGGCAGCAGAAAATTCGTTGAAGGCGGCGCTGTTGATCAGGTGAATCGCAAAACCCAGGGCCACGCCGATGGCGATCGCGGCAATCGCTACCAGCGCTCGCAGCGGATGCATGCGCCATTCGCCCGCCAGCAGCCAGCGCTTGATTTGCCAGCGCGGGGCAATGACCTGGCTCATGCCGGTGTGTGTCATCTGTGGTGCGGCGGCCGCGCCGCTTGCAGGCCGTGACTGGAAAGAATCAGGATGCGGTCGGCGCTGGCGGCCGCAGCCACCGAGTGCGTGACCAGGATCGCGGAAGCGCCGTTGGCCTTGATCTCGGTGCGCAGCAACTGCAGGATGCCGTGCGCGGTATCCGGGTCGAGGTTGCCGGTCGGTTCATCGGCCAGCACCAGTTTCGGCCGGTGCGCCAGCGCTCGCGCAATCGCTACCCGTTGCATTTCGCCGCCGGACAGCTGGCGCGGGAAGTCATCGGCCCGATCCTGCAGGCCGACCGCCGCCAGCATCTGCGCCGCACGCGCCAGCGGTTGCTGATTCAGCAGCAGGGGCAGGGCGACGTTTTGCTGCAGCGTCAGATGCGGCAGCACGTGAAACGCCTGGAACACGAAACCGATTCGCTCGCGCCGCAGGCGCGTCGCGGCATCGTCGTCCAGCGCCGACATGGCTTGGCCGTCGATCAGGATGTCGCCGCTGTCGGCGTGGTCCAGACCGGCGATGAGATTGAGCAAGGTCGATTTGCCGACGCCGGAATCGCCCATGATGGCGACATATTCCCCCGGGTGCAGCGTGAAATCGAGGCCGCCGAAAACGACGCGGTGCTGGCCGTAGGCTTTGCGGATGGCGCGGCATTCGAGTGCGAAGGCCGCCGCCGCTGGCGCGCGGACCGGATTTTCGACTCTGGACAGAGGGTTGTTCTGCATGCGGCAGCTTGCCTGTGTGGGAAAAAGCGGTGTGTGCCGCTGGCATTACGCGCACTGCCGATGGCGGCAGTGGATGGCGCGCAATGCCGGGAAACGCACAGCGGGTGCGGAAAGGATGCGCTAAACTTCGTTAGTTTAGTAGATGTCGCGCGTCGTTGTCGGCTTGAAAACCGACTGTTGTGCGGGGCATTCCGTCATTTAATCATGGGCAGGGAAAACAATAATGGATCGTCGTTCGTTTCTGAAAAGCAGTGCCGTTTTTTCCGCCGTCACGATGGCACCGTTCAGTTTTGCGGGCGAGGAAAAGTGGCGCACGTTCGAGACGGTCACCCGCGTTGAACTGGAGGCAAACGGGCCGGCCATGGTCTGGCTGCCGGTGCCCAGCGTCGATGCGGATTACCAGAAACTGCTGGCGACCTCGTTCAAGGCCGACGGCGCCACGCCGTACATCGTACGCGACCCGATATACGGCGCCGATATCCTGGTAGCCGAATTCAAGGGCGGCGGCAAGCCGGTGCTGGAACTGACGTCGCGCTTTTCCACCCGCGACCGCGCGGTCGATCTGACCGCCGCCCCCGGTCCCGCGCAGCTGGATGCTGCCGCGCGCCAGCGCTATCTGGCCGCCACCGACTTGTTGCCGACCGACGGCATTGTCGCCCAGACCGCGCAGGAAATTACCAGCGGCAGCAAAACCGACGTTGAAAAAGCGCGCGCGATTTATGAATGGATTGTCGATAACACCTTCCGCGACGGCAAGGTGCGCGGCTGCGGTGTCGGTGACATCAAGGCCATGCTGGAGAGCGCCAATCTGGGCGGCAAATGTGCCGACCTGAACGCCTTGTTTGTCGGATTGGCGCGCGCGGCCGGGGTGCCGGCGCGCGACGTGTACGGCATCCGGGTGGCAGATTCGCGCCTCGGCTACAAGTCGCTGGGCAAATCGGGCGACATCACCAAGGCGCAACATTGCCGCGCCGAAGTGTATTTGACGGGCTATGGCTGGGTACCGGTGGATCCAGCCGACGTGCGCAAGGTGGTACTGGAAGAAAGCGGCGGCTTGCCGCTGAACGACCCGAAGGTGGTTGCCGCGCGCAAGCGTTTGTTCGGCTCATGGGAAATGAACTGGCTGGCGCTGAATTACGCGCATGACGTGCAATTGCCTGGCAGCACCAAGAGCAAACTCGGGTTCCTGATGTATCCGCAGGCCGAAGTGGCCGAGCAGGGCAAACTGGCCCGTCTCGACAGCCTTGATCCAGACCATTTCAAGTACCGCATCACTGCCGTCGAAGTGACGGCGTAATCACGAGCGATGGCAGCCGGAGCCAACTTGTCGCGCTTTCGGTTGCTGTTTTTCTGCCTGCTGGCCTGTTGCTGCTCGGGCAGTGCCTGGGCCGACGGCTGGAGGGTTTATTCCGGCTCAGACGGACGGACGCCGCCGTCACTGGCCTTGAGCGACATGGAGGGGCGTACGGTCGACTTGGCGGCGTTGCGGGGCAAGGTCGTGCTGGTCAATTTCTGGGCTACCTGGTGCGAACCGTGCCGTGCCGAAATGCCGTCTCTGAACCGCCTGCAGCAGCGCCTGCGTGATCGCAACTTCAAGGTTATCGCCGTCAATATCGGCGAAGGGCGAGCCCGCATCCAGCAGTTCCTGGCAACCGTGCCGGTCGATTTGACGATCGTGCGCGATGCCGATTCAGAACTCATGAAAGCCTGGCGGGTACGCATTTTGCCTTCCAGTTTTCTGATCGATCAACACGGTTTGTTGCGTTATCAATTGGTCGGCGACGCCGACTGGAGCGATACCGGCCTGCAAGGCCCGATTCTTGAATTACTGGACAGGAACAATCCTGGTGGCAGATTTCATTCAACCGGCGAAAAACAACAATGACGTCGTTCGCGATGAACTGATTGCCGGACTGACGGCCGCGGCGGCGACGGTTGCGCCAAAATATTTGTACGATGCGCTTGGCTCGCAGTTGTTCGAAGCGATCTGCGCGCTGCCCGAGTATTACCCGACCCGCACCGAAGCGGCCATCTTTGCGCAGCAGGCGCAACAGATCGCCGCTCGCTGCGGTGCCGGCACGACCCTGATCGATCTCGGCGCCGGCAATTGCGCCAAGGCGGCGCGACTATTCCCCATTTTGCAGCCGGAGCAGTATGTCGCGCTGGATATTTCCGCCGAATTCCTGCAAGACGCGCTGGCGCGACTGCAGCAACGCTTCCCGGCGATCACGATGGCCGGCATCGGCATCGATTTTTCCAGCCGCCTGGAATTGCCGCCGTCGGTACGGCAGCAACGGCGCCTGTTTTTTTATCCGGGCTCGTCGATTGGCAATTTTTCGCCGCCGCAAGCACTGGCCTTCCTGCGCCGTATCCGCGCCGCCTGTCAGCCAAACGGCACGGCCGACGGCGGGCTGTTAATCGGTGTCGACCTGGTCAAGGACCACGCAACGCTGGAAGCGGCATACGACGATGCGCTGGGTGTCACCGCGGCCTTCAACCTGAACCTGCTGCGGCACCTGAATGGCTTGCTGGAGGCTGACTTCGACGTGCGCGAATGGCGTCATCGCGGATTTTTCAATGCCGAGCAGGGCCGCATCGAGATGCACCTGGAAGCGCGGGCGGACCTGACCGTGCACTGGGCCGGCGGCCAGCGCCGGTTCCTGGAAGGCGAGCGAATCCATACTGAAAACAGCTACAAATACACCCCGGCCGCGTTTGCGCAATTGCTGCAGCAGGCCGGGTTCGGCGCCATCCACAGCTGGACCGATCCGCAAGACTGGTTCATGGTCTGCCATGCGCACGCGCAGTAACGAGCGATTCGATCGCTATGGAGCCTGCCTGCCATGCGCGCGGTGAAGAGTCCCAGCCCTAATCCACCGTCATGCCGGCTTGGCGGCCAATGGAGTCAGAAAAAATGAACACCTTGGTTGACACCGATTTGCTGCAACAGTCCTTGCTGGAAGGCTTTCATCGCGTGCGCGCGCATAGCGCCGCGCTGGCGGCACCCTTGTCGGCTGAAGACTGTTGCGTACAGTCGATGCCGGACGCCAGTCCGATCAAATGGCACCTGGCGCATACCAGCTGGTTTTTTGAAACCTTCATCCTGGAGCGTTTTGAACCCGATTTCCGTCCCTGCCATCCGGCGTTTCGCGTCTTGTTCAATTCGTATTACAACGGTGTTGGCGACAAACACCCACGGCCGCAGCGCGGTTTGCTGACGCGGCCTGCGCTGGCCGAGGTGCTGGAGTATCGGCGGGATGTCGAGCAACGCATCGATGCCTTGCTGTCGAACGCCTTGCCACGCGCCGCGCGAGCTGGCGACGCTGCTGCAGCTTGGCTTGCAGCACGAGCAGCAGCACCAGGAGTTGATGCAAACGGATATCAAGCACTTGTTGTCGTGCAATCCGCTGGGGCCGGCGGCCTACCCGGCGCCGCCGGCCGCGCCGCCGGCATCGGCCTTGCACTGGCTGCATTTCGAGTCCGCAATTGGGCGAGATTGGCCATGATGGGCAGGGCTTCTGCTTTGATAACGAGCTGCCGCGCCACCGGCAGTTCGTCGAGCCGTTTGCGCTCGCCTCGCGGCTGGTGAGCAATGGCGAATTGCTGGCTTTCATCGACGCCGGTGGCTATCAGGACGCGGCGCTGTGGCTGTCCGAAGGCTGGGACTGGTTGCGCGCCGAGCGCTTGCAGCAGCCGCTGTACTGGCGCCGGGATTCATCCGGTGACTGGCAGGAATTCACACTGCACGGTTGGCAAGCGCTGGATCTGCGGCAGCCGGCACTGCACCTGTCCTTGTTCGAGGCAGACGCCTACGCGCGCTGGGTCGGAGCACGGCTGCCGACCGAAGCGGAATGGGAATTGGCCGCCGGCCATCCGGCGCTGACGCAGTTATATGGCGTGGCCTGGCAGTGGACCTCCAGCAGTTATGCGCCATACCCCGGCTATGAGCCGGCGCCCGGCGCCATCGGCGAGTACAACGGCAAGTTCATGGTGAATCAATATGTCTTGCGCGGCTCGTCTTGCGCCACGCCGGCCGGCCATGCGCGCCGTACTTACCGCAATTTTTTCCCGGCCAGCGCGCGCTGGCAGTTCAGCGGGATTCGGCTGGCGCGCTCCGGCACGCTCTGAGGGCTGCCGCCGGCAACGCGGCGCGGTGCTACGGCGTTTTCATATACTCCTTATCAATGCCATTGATTCCGGCGCAGTGATGTAGTGATACGTCACATACTGTGCAGTTCATGCAAATGGATAGAGCCAGGCTAGCCATTTCTGACATGCTGCCAAGGACTGCATAACGCTCTTGCGGCGCGAGTGGCGACGAAAAATTGGTGACGGTATGGGCCAGTGTTACGATGCGGAAATTGTTGATTGACAATTATTTGCTGAGTGACAGTGGGCCGATTTTTCCGGGAGAGACCAATGCAGATATTTCGCCGCGCCTGCGCGCTGGGCTTGGGGCTGGGCATCGCACTGACGTTCGCGCATGGCGCGAGCGCTGCCACCATCAGGAGTTTCTCCCCGCAGAACGAAGTGGCGCAGGTGCGGCAGGTGCGTGTCAGCTTTTCCGAAGCCGCGGTCAAGTTCGGCGATCCGAAAGCCCCCGCTGCCATTCGATATCCAGTGCAGCGAAGCTGGCAGCGGCCGCTGGGCCGACGAGCGCAACTGGGTTTACGATTTCGTGCGCGATTTACCGCCGGGCACGCGTTGCGCGTTTACGTTGAAGGCCGATTTCAAGGCGGTGTCCGGCGTCGGCTTCACCGGCAAGACGGCATTTCGCTTCCATACCGGCGGTCCCGCCGTGCTGCGCACCATTCCCGGCGATGGCGCCACCGCGGATCCGGAGCAAGTATTTTTGTTGGTGCAAAACGGCGCCGCCACCGACGACAGCCTGCGCCAGCACCTGTTCTGCGAAGCGGCCGGAGTGCACGAGCGGATTCCCGTCAAGCTGGTGAGCGGCCCGGTGCGAAAGGAGTTGTTGAAGCATTTCGTCGATCACCTCGATCCGCAGACGGTATCCACCATCCAGTGCCAGCAGCGCTTGCCGGCCGGCGCCAAGATGCAGCTGGTGTGGGACCGGGGCATCATTACTCCGACCGGGGTCGCCACCAGCGTGCGCCAGGTGTTCAAGTTTCAGGTGCTGGAGGACTTTTCTGCCAGCTTTAGCTGCCAACGTGAAAACGCCAATGCTGCCTGTGCCCCGATCTTGCCGGTACGGCTCAACTTCAGCGCCCCGGTCAGCCGCCAGTTGGCCGAGGGCATCGTGCTGAACGGCGCCGCGGGGCGCAAGAAGCCTTACTTTGCCCAACCCGATAACGAGCCGACGGTGATGTCGGTCGAATTCAAGCCGCCATTTGCCGAGAGTTCGGAATTCACGCTGACGCTGCCGGAGAAATTCCGGGATCTGGATGGACGGCCGCTGGTCAACGCCGCGCTGTTTCCGCTGAAATCGAAAATGGGCCCCTATCCGCCACTGGCCAAATTCGCGGCAGCGCCATTCGGCATCCTGGAGCTGAATGCCGACGCCGTCTTGCCGCTGACGCTGCGCAACGTGGAAGTCAATCTGCCGGCCAACCGCAGTGCACCCGGCACCATCGCCAGCCTGAAGCTCGACAGCGATGCCGACATCATCGACTGGATCGCCAAGCTCGACCGGTATCACGAGAACACGGTGTATATCCGGAACCAGCCGGTCCAGACCCGCAGTCTGAGTTTGCTGAACCAGACGGCCGGGGTGAAAAAACTCGATTTGCCGCCGGCGCCGGATAGCAAGGATGGCGTGCGGCCGTTCGAAGTGATCGGCGTGCCGTTGCCGCAGCCCGGATACTACGTGCTGGAGCTGGAGTCGCAGCGGCTCGGCAATGCCCTGCTGGGCGCGGCGGCGCCGATGTTCGTGCGCACCAGCGCGCTGGTCACCAATCTGTCGGTGCACGTCAAGCTCGGCCGCAGCAACGGCGCGGTGTGGGTGACCACGCTGGACGGCGCGCAACCGGTGGCGGCGGCCGAGGTACGGATCTCGGATTGCTACGGCAAGCAACTGTGGCGCGGCAAGACCGGTGCCGATGGCGTAGCGCTGCTGCCACAGGGGCTGGAAGCCAGCTGCGCGCGCAAGCCCGCCGACGGCGTGGCGCGCATCGACGGCTTGTTCGTGTCGGCGCGCAAGACCGACGCCAAAGGGCGTGCCGACATGGCGTTCGCGCTGACGACGTGGAATAGCGGCATCGAAGCCTACCGCTTCAACCTGCCGACCGACAATGCGCGCAGCGCCACGGTGCGCGCGCATACCGTGTTCGACCGCACCTTGTTGCGCGCCGGCGAAACGGTATCGATGAAACACCTGATCCGCACCGAAACGCTGCACGGTTTCGGGCTGGAGGCGGCCGAGCGGCTGCCGACCCGGGTGCGCATCGTGCATCAGGGCAGTGGCCAGGAATTCCAGTTCCCGCTGCGCTGGCAGGGTCGCAAGGCGGCGCAAACGGTGTTCCCGATTCCGCAGCAGGCCAAGCTCGGCCACTATCAGGTGATACTCGACCGCGGCGCGCTCACGGCCGGCAATGCCGGCAACGGTGCCAATGACAATAACGCCGACAGCGCCGACGATATAGAACGGGATTACGAAAATACTTACATCACCGGCAGTTTCCGCGTCGAGGAATTCCGCCTGCCGCTGCTGCAGGGGCGCATCACGCCACCGAAGGGAGCGCTGGTGGCGCCCAGGGAAGTGCCGCTGGACGTACAGCTGACCTATCTGAACGGCGGCGGCGCGGCTGGCCAGCAGGTGCACGTGACCAGCCTGCTGCGGCCGAAATACCTGCATTTTCCCGGCTATGACAGCTTTTCCTTCAACCTGAACGACGACAGCGGCGACGATAGCGGCGGCGACAAGCAGAAGATCGTCGCCGACAAGCTGGCGGTGACGCTGGACAAGAACGGTGCCGGCAAGACGGCGATCAAGAATCTGCCGGCAATCAAGGCGCCACAGGAATTGCTGACGGAAATGACCTTCGCCGACCCCAACGGCGAAATCCAGACCATTTCAACCGTCTCGCCGCTCTGGCCGTCGGCGCTGGTAGTCGGCCTGAAAAGCAGCGAATGGGTATCGGTCAAGAAGAAAATGACGCTGACCGCGGTGGCGCTGGACGCCGACGGCAAGCCGCAGGCCGGCGTGCCGATCGCGCTGTTCGGCGTGTCGAAGCAGACCAGTTCGCATCGCAAGCGCATGGTCGGCGGCTTCTATACCTATGAAAATACCAGCAGCAGCAAGGATCTCGGCCAGCTGTGTTCCGGCAAGTCGGATGCGCGCGGCTTGCTGCTGTGCTCGGTCGAACTGGCCGAAGCGGGCAATGTCGTGATTACTGCGCAAGGCAAGGATGGCGCCGGCAATGTGGCGGCAGCCAACACCTCGCTATGGGTCACGCGCGAGGGCGAGCTGTGGTTCGATGGCGGCAACGAGGACCGCATCGATATCCTGCCGGAGAAAAAAAGCTACCAGGCGGGCGAAACCGCCAAATTCCAGGTACGCATGCCATTCCGCCATGCTACGGCGCTGGTGGCGCTGGAACGCGAAGGCGTGCTGGAAACGCGGGTGCTGCAGCTATCCGGCACCGATCCGACCATCAGCCTGCCGATCAAGGCCGAGTATGGGCCGAACGTCTATGTCTCGGTGCTGGCGGTGCGCGGCCGCATGCGCGACGTGCCGTGGTATTCGTTCTTCAGCTGGGGCTGGAAGGAACCGCTCAACTGGTGGCACGAATTCCGTCAGTACCAGGCGCCGGGCCCGGTCGTCGATCTGTCGAAGCCGGCCTACAAATACGGCATCGCCGAAATCGCCGTCGGCAGCGCCGCGCATGAACTGAAGGTCACGGTCAGCAGCGACAAGCCGGCCTATCCGATCCGCAGCACGGCAAAGGTGACGATCCAGGTCAACCTGCCGGACGGCAAGCCGGCGGCCGGCGCCGAGGTGGCGCTGGCGGCGGTGGACGAAGCCTTGCTGGAGTTGGAGCCGAACACCAGCTGGAATCTGTTGCAGGCGATGCTGCAGCGGCGCAGCTATGGCGTGGAAACCTCGACCGCGCAAATGCAGGTGGTGGGCAAGCGCCACTACGGCCGCAAGGCGATTCCGGCCGGCGGCGGCGGCGGCAAGGCGCCGACGCGCGAACTGTTTGACACCCTGCTGCTGTGGAAGCCGGCGCTGGTGCTGGATGCGCAGGGCCGTGCGCAAGTCGAGGTGCCGTTGAACGACGCGCTGACCAGCTTCCGCATCGTCGCGGTAGCCGATAGCGGCGCCGGGCTGTTCGGCAGCGGCAGCGCCAATGTCCGCTCGACCCAGGACTTGCAATTGATTTCCGGCCTGCCGCCACTGGTGCGCGAAGGCGACCGCTTCAGCGCCATGCTGACGCTGCGCAATACCACGCAGCGCGCGATGCAGGTCGAGGCAACGGCCAAGGTCGGCGGCAGGGCGGACGATCTGCCGGCCAGGAAACTCGCGATCGCGCCCGGCCAGTCGGCCGAAATCGTTTGGCCGGTGACGGTGCCGGCCGACGTCTCGCAGCTGAGCTGGGAAGTCAATGCGCAAGAACAGGGCGGGCAGAAAGTGCGCGATGCGATCAAGGTCACGCAAAAGGTGGTGCCGGCTGTGCCGGTCACGGTGCAGCAGGCGACCTTGTTCCAGCTGGAGCGGCAATTCACGCTGCCGCTCCAGCAGCCGGCCGATAGCCTGCCGGAGCGCGGCGGCGTCGCGATTGCGCTGGCACCAAAACTGTCCGGCAATAGCGAGGGCTTGCGCCGCTTCTTCGAACGCTACCCGTATTCCTGCCTGGAGCAGAAGGCATCGCGCGCGATGGGTTTGAAAGACGATGCACTATGGCAGCGCCTGATGACGGAGCTGCCGACCTATCTCGATGGCGACGGGCTGGCGTACTACTATCCGCCGCGCGCAGCGGAGGCCAATCGTGGCAGCGATACGCTGACCAGTTATCTGTTGGCAGCAACGCACGAAGCGAGTTTCGCGATTCCGCAGCACAGCCGCGACCAGATGCTCTCCGGCCTCGAGGCATTCGTCGAAGGGCGGCTGACGCGCGATTACTGGTCGCCGCAAAAAGATCTCGAGATGCGCAAGCTGGCGGCGCTGGAAGCGCTATCGCGCTATGGCCGGGCACGGCCCGAGATGCTCGGTTCGATCCAGATCGCGCCGAACCTGTGGCCGACTTCGACCGTGCTCGACTGGATCGCGCTGCTGCAACGCCTGCCGTCCATCGCGGAACGCGACAAGCGGCTGCAGGAAGCCGACCAGATCGTGCGTGCGCGGCTGAATTACCAGGGCACGCGCATGGGTTTTTCCAGTGAAGCCAGCGATTACTGGTGGTGGTTGATGGCCAGCGGCGACAGCAATGCGACGCGCCTGATTTTGACCATGCTGGACAATCCCGAGTGGCAGGCGGATCTGCCGAAAGTCGTGGTCGGCGCGATTGCGCGCCAGAGCCGCGGCCACTGGGGCACCACCACCGCCAACCTGTGGGGCTCGCTGGCGCTGGAAAAATTCGGCCGCAAGTTCGAAGCGGACAAGGTGAGTGGCGCCACCCGCGCCACGCTGGAACAGGCCGGTGCGCCGGCCAGGACCCAGGCCTTTGGCTGGACCGCGCAGAATGGTAGTCAAAGCGGCGGCAAGCTGTCGCTGCCATGGCCGGCCACGGTTGCGGGCGCGGCCGGTACGGGTGAGTTGAGAATGACGCACGACGGCAGCGGCAAGCCCTGGGTCACGGTGCAAAGCCTGGCGGCGGTGCAGTTGAAGGCGCCATTCTCGAGCGGCTACCGGATCGCCAAGACCATCGTGCCGGTCGAGCAAAAGGAAAAGGGCACGGTTTCGCGCGGCGACATCTACCGCGTCAATCTCGAGATCGACGCCCAGACCGAGATGAGCTGGGTGGTGGTGAATGACCCGATTCCGGCCGGCGCGACGCTGCTCGGTTCCGGTCTCGGCCGCGACTCGGCGATTGCGGCCAGCGGCGAACCAAGCCGTCGCGGCAGTGCCTGGCTGGCGTATGAAGAGCGCAGCTTCGAATTTTTCCGCAGCTACTACGAATATGTGCCCAAGGGAAAATTCACGATGAGCTACACCTATCGCCTGAACAATGCCGGCCAGATGCAATTGCCGCCGACCCGGGTGGAAGCCTTGTATGCACCGGAAATGTTCGGCGAACTGCCAAACGCGGCAGTTACGGTGCAGCAGTGAGAGATGGCAGCTGATGGCGACACTGGCGAGCCGGCTGGGCCTGCGGCGGCGCGTGCTGCTGGTAGTGCTGCTGCTGGTAGCGCTGCTGCCAGCTGCTGGCGGCATGGCGAACGTATTGCCTACCTTCACCGAAGTGCAGCGCGCTTTCCACTCGTCGGAAGCGACGCTGTATGACCGCCACGGCGAGGCGATCCATCAGCTGCGCCTGAACCTGCAGGAACGGCGGCTGCCCTGGGTGCGGCTGGAGGACGTGTCGCCGGCGCTGCGCACGGCGCTGATCCTGTCGGAAGACCAGCGCTTTTACCGGCACAGCGGCGTCGACTGGAACGCGGTGGCCGCCGCCGCCTGGAGCAATCTGTGGAATACCCGCACGCGCGGCGCCTCGACCCTGACCATGCAACTGGCCGGTTTGCTGGACGAGGATCTGCGGCGCCGCGCCGCGCCGCGCAGCATCACGCAAAAGCTGACGCAGGCAGTGGTGGCACAACAGCTGGAACACAGCTGGCGCAAGGACCAGATCCTGGAAGCCTACCTGAACCTGGTCGGCTTTCGCGGCGAGCTGGTCGGCGTGCACGCCTTGTCGCGCGTGCTGTTTCGCAAGCACCCGAGCGGGCTGAACCGGCGCGAGGCGGCGATCGCGGTAGCCTTGCTGCGGGCGCCGAATGCGCGCCCGGCCAAGGTCGCCGAGCGCGCCTGCGCGATCCTGAAAGAGCAGCAGGCCGCCACCGAGTGCCAGGGCATAGCCGGCGTCACCGAATTGACCCTGGCGCGCCTGTCCGCGCGCGGCAATCCCGGCGGCGCCATGACGGGGCCGCAACTGGCGCCGCATCTGGCGCAGCGGCTGCTGAAGACGCCCAATCAGCCAATACGTTCGACCATCGACGCCGCTACCCAGCGTTTTGCGCGCGATGCGATCCGGCGCCAGCTGGCGGCGCTGGTCGAGCGCAACATCGAAGACAGCGCAGTGCTGGTATTGGATAACGCCAGCGGCGACGTGCTGGCCTGGGTCGGTTCCAGCGGCGATTTTTCCGACGCGCGCCACGTCGACGGCGTGCTGGCGCTGCGGCAGGCCGGCTCGACTTTGAAACCGTTCTTGTACCAACTGGCGCTCGAGCAGAAATGGCTGACCGCGGCCTCGGTGCTGGACGATGCGCCGCTGAACCTGACTACCGCCGCCGGCCTGTACATTCCGCAAAACTACGACCGCCACTACCAGGGCCTGGTCAGCCTGCGCACCGCGCTCGGCTCGTCGCTCAACATTCCGGCGGTGCGCACCTTGGTCACGGTGACGCCCGAACGACTGTTCCAGCGGCTGCAGGCGCTCGGCTTCGGCTTGCGCGAGTCGGGCGACTATTACGGCTACAGCCTGGCGCTGGGCAGCGCCGACGTCAGCCTGCTGGCGCTGACCAATGCCTATCGCGCGCTGGCCAATCAGGGCCGGTACAGCCCCGTGCGCACCAGTTTAGGTGACGCGGTGGTCAAGCCGAAGCAGGTGATGGACCCGGCCGCCGCGTTCATCGTCAGCGACATCCTGGCCGACCGCAGCGCCCGCGCCGTCACCTTCGGCCTGGAAAACGCGTTGGCCGGGCGCGTGCCGGCGGCGGTCAAGACCGGCACCTCGAAGGACATGCGCGACAACTGGTGCATCGGCTATTCCGAGCGCTACACGGTCGGGGTCTGGGTCGGCAATGCCTCGGGTGCGCCGATGTGGGACGTTTCCGGCGTCACCGGCGCCGCGCCGATCTGGCAGGAAGTGATGCAGTTCCTGCACGCGCGCCGACCTGCTCAAGCGCGCCCGGCGCCGGGCTTTGGCTGTTCCGCCGGCTGGCGTCAGCGTGCGCCAGATCCAGTACCAGGACCAGCTGGAAGCGCCGCGCCGCGAGTATTTCCTGGCCGGCACCGAACAGGAATTCATCGCACTGGCACAGCCGGAGCAAATCCATCCGGCGATCCGCTATCCAAGCGCCGGCATGCTGGTGGCGCTCGATCCCGACATTCCGCCCACGCACCAGCGCCTGCGCTTCGTCGCGCAAGGCTTGGCGCATGGTCGCTGGATGCTGGATGGGAAACTGCTGCCGCAAGCCAAGGGCAAAGGCGCCGCGTCGACGGAGCTGAGCCTACGACTGGATGCCGTGGCCGGGCCGGCATACGCTGGCGCTGGTGGACGGCAAGAATGCGGTGGTCGACCAGGTGCGCTTCGAGGTGCGCGGCGCGGTCGAAAAGCCGAAGCCGCCCGCGAACGGCAAGCGCTAGGCGGCGTACTGCATGCCGCTGTCAGCCCATGGCTTCAGTCGAGCGGCAGGCTGTAGTGGTAGAACGCGTCGTCGCGCGCGTAGCCGGCCGCTTCATACAGCTTTTGCGCCGGATTGTCGTGCGCGGTGGACAGGTCCAGCCGGCGCGCGCCGGTTGCCAGCGCATGGCGTCCTGGCCGCCTCCAGCAACGCGCGGCCGACACCCTGGCCGCGTGCCGCCGGCAGCACGTACAGATCGTTCAAAATCCAGGTGCGGCGCGCCGCGACCGAGGAAAATGACGGATAGAGCTGGGTGAAACCGAGCGCGTCGCCGCGCTCGTCCTGCGCCAGCAGGATCACCGATTCGCGCAGGGCCAGCCGCTCGTGGATGAATGCCAGCGCCAGCGCCGGGTCCGGCGCTTGCCGGTAGAACTGGCGATAGGCGTCGAACAGCGGGGCAATCGCCGCCGCATCGCTCAAACGCGCCGCGCGTACCCGCACCGTCATCGCCGTCACTTCGATGCCGGCGGGGCCGGCTGCCATCTCGCCGATCACCGCGGCGTCGGCAAAACCCTCGCGCCGGAACAGCGCCAGCACCTCTTCCACCGCGTCCGGCAGCGCAGGCCACCAGCAAGCCGCCCGAGGTTTGCGGATCGGTCAGCAGGGCTTGCTGCACCGGCGTCGAGCGCCGGCGTCCAGACGCACCTCATGGCCGTAGGCGTCCCAGTTGCGGCCGGAGGCGCCGGTCACGCAGCCGGCTTCGGCCAGTTGCTCGCACCTGCGGCAGCAGCGGAATGCGCGGCATCGCCAGCCGCGCGGTCAAGCCGGCGCCGCGCGCCAGTTCCAGCGTGTGGCCGAGCAGGCCGAAGCCGGTGACGTCGGTCAGCGCGTGCACGCCGGCCAGCTCGCGCCAGCGCCGGGCCGGGCGTGTTGAGCTTGGTGGTGTTGGCGATCATCGCGGCGTAGCCGGCGGCGTCGAGCCGCTCCTTTTTCAGCGCGGCCGACAGGATGCCGACGCCGAGCGGCTTGCCCAGCACCAGCTGGTCGCCGGCCTGGGCGTCGGCATTGCGCTTGACCTTCGACGGATGCACCAGGCCCAGCACCACCAGGCCGTAGATCGGCTCCACCGAATCGATGGTATGGCCGCCGGCGATCGGGATGCCGGCTTCGGCGCACACCGCTTCGCCGCCCTGGATGATCTTGCCGATCACGTCCAGCGGCAGCTTGTCCACCGGCATCGCCGACCAGCGCCAGCGCCATGATCGGCGTGCCGCCCATCGCATAGACATCGGAAATCGCGTTGGTGGCGGCGATGCGGCCGAAGTCGAACGGGTCGTCGACGATCGGCATGAAGAAGTCGGTGGTGGCGATCAGCGCCTGCTCGTCGTTCAGCTTGTAGACGGCGGCGTCGTCGGCGGTCTCGATGCCGACCATCAGTTCCTTCGGCACCGGGAAGCCCGAGGATTTTTTCAGGATTTCGGACAGCACGCCGGGCGCGATCTTGCAGCCGCAGCCGCCGCCGTGGGAAAACGAGGTGAGCCGGAGCGGCAGGTCGGTGGGAGCGTTCATGGTCTGGTATCCATTTCTGATGAGTGCACCGGATAGCCCGGCGCGGGATTGCAGTCTTGATCTGAGGCGGGCGCGCCGGCGTGCCGCTGTAGCGGCTACGCGAATTGTTGTGCGCCTGGCGCGGCGCCGCCAAGCAGATTATCCACCAACTGCAGCAGCAGCGATTGTTCGCGCTCCGGCGCAAACAGCGGTGCACGCGCCGCGCACTGGCGCCGCAGCCGCCCGTAGAAAGCCGGCTCGGTGGCCGCACGTTCGATCAGGCGCGCCAGCGCGCCGCTGTCGCCGAGCGGAAAATAGCCGTCGTAGTCGTCGCCCAGCATGCCGCGGTTGCCGTCAATGTCGCTGGCGGCGACCGGCACGCCGCTGCTCACCGCTTCGCAGATGACGTTGGCGCCGCCTTCCATGACCGACGCGATCACCATCAACTGCGAGCACTTCAGGCGCTGGCGCGCGGCGGCGTGTGCCAGGCCGCCCAGCCAGCAGTAATTGGGCTGTGTTTGTTGCGTCTGTTGTGCGCACTGTTCCAACTCCGGATCGAGCGCGGCGCCGACATGCGTGAAGCGGATCTCAGGGCTACTGACCAGGGTGGCGGCGCGCATGAAGGTGAGCGGGTCTTTTTCCGGGCGCAGGTGGCCGATCATGCTGACGTCGAAATGGCGCCTGCCAGGCCGTAGGTGATCGAGCGGCTTGAGTGTCGGTGCTGATTGATAAATCACGCTGGCCTTGCCGCGCGCATCCGCGTCCAACTGCTTGAGCGCCGCGTCCTGCAGTACCACCAGGTGTGTTGCGGCCTGCACGCTGTGGCGGGCAGCAGCGTCGCTGTCGAGGTCGCGATACAGGTCGGTCCCGGTCAAGACCAGCAGCGTCGGCACGCCCGGGCGGAGCGCGCCAAAGGCCGCCAGCGCGGTTGCCGAACGCCGCGCATGCAGCGCGATCAGCAGGTCCGCGCCGAGGCCGGCAATGGCTGGCGCCTCGGTCAGCAGGGTGACCCGATAACGCGAACGCAAAAAGCGGGCCCAGCGGTGGGCGGTGTGCCAATTGCCGTTGTTGGAGTTTGCCGAAGCCGGACTGATAATGGCGATGTGTGGCCTGGTCATCCGAAGTCTCTGGCTGGCTTGGTCGAAATGGCGCTGCGGCGCCAGCAGTGATTCCTGTCTGGGCAAACCGATGAATCAATCGTTCCGAACTGCAAGTAGCGATCAGCTGGCAACCGGGTTGCAGGATGCGCGTGATTATACGCTGGCCCTGTTCGACGGCTTTCAGCAAGCCGGGCTCGACGTAGCGGCCAGGGTGCCACGGCTGGCGACGCTGAATCCGCCGCTGTGGGAGCTGGGGCACGTCGCCTGGTTTGCCGAATGGTATGTGTTGCGCGAAGCGCGATCCAGCGCTCCCGATGCGGCGCGGCGCGGCTCGCTGCTGTCGCGCGGCGACGACTGGTTCGATTCAAACCGGGTGCCGCACGACGCGCGCTGGTCGTTGCCGCTGCCCAGCGCCGGCGCACTGAAAACGTATTGCCATGAAGTGCTGGATCGGGTGCTCGACAAACTGGCACGGATATCCAGCAACGATGACGAGTTGCTGTATCCATACCGGCTGGCGCTGGCGCACGAGGACATGCACGGCGAAGCGCTGATTGTCACCCTGCAGACGCTGGCTCTGGCGCAGCCGCCGTTGGAATGCTGGGCGGCAGCATCGCCGGTGCCGGCGCAGCACCAGATTCGCTTTCCCGGTGGCACCCTGCAGTTGGGCAGTTCGAGCGCCGAGGGTTTTGTGTTTGACAATGAAAAATGGCGTCACCCTTGCTATGTGCCGGCGTTCACCATCGATTCGAGCCTGGTGTCGAATGCCCAATTCCATGATTTCATCGACGACGGCGGCTACCAGCAGCCGCAATTCTGGAGTGCTGGCGGGCGCCAGTGGCTGCAGCGGCATGCGCGTGGCGCACCGCGTGCCTGGCAACGGGAAGAAGGGCAGTGGCGTTGCCGCAGTTTCGACCACAGCGCCTTGCTGGCGCCCGCTCAGCCGGTGCGCCATGTCAGCCTGTATGAGGCGCAGGCATATTGCGTCTGGGCCGGGCGCCGCCTGCCGACCGAGGCGGAGTGGGAATACGCGGCCCTGGCCGGGCATCCAGCCTGGGTTTGGGGCGAACTGTGGGAATGGACCTGCTCGCCATTCGAGCCGTATCCGGGCTTCGCGGTGGACGCGTACCGTGAGTATTCGGCGCCGTTTTTCGGCAGTCACCAGGCGGTGCGCGGTGCTTCGCTGGTGACCCGGCAGCGCCTGCGCTCGGCCAAATACCGTAATTTCTATCTACCCGAGCGGGATGACCAGTTGATCGGGTTTCGTACCTGCGAATTTTGACCAGCGCACCTACCGTCGCTGAAGATGAAAAAACGGCGGCCGGTAATTACCGGCCGCCGTTTTTGTCGGACTCAGATGCCTGGCGCCAACCAGCGATTAGCGATCGCCATACGAACGGCGGGCGCCGCCGTCACTGGCACGCGCACCCTTGTTGAAACTGCCGTCCCGGCGCGGTGCGGCCGGTTTGCTGAAGCTGCGGCCGCCGGTGCCTGGCTTGCCGCCACGATTGTCGCCCGGCTTCCAGCCGCCTGGCTTGTGGCTCGGACGGGAAGCCGAGGCGGTTTTTTTCGGCTCGAAGCCTTCGATGATGTCGACCGGGATCAATTGCTTGGTGAAGCGCTCGATCCGTTTCACGTTCATGCCTTCGGCGTGGTTCACCAGCGAGACGGCGATGCCGTTGCGGCCGGCGCGGCCGGTGCGGCCGATCCGGTGTACGTAGTCTTCCGGAAATTTTGGCAAATCGTAGTTGAACACGTGCGTGATGGTCGGCACGTCGATGCCGCGTGCGGCGACGTCGGTCGCCACCAACACCCGTACCTGGCCGCGACGCAGGCTATCCAGCGTGCGGTTGCGCGCGCCCTGATGCATATCGCCGTGCAAGGCGGCGGCGGCAAAACCGGCGATGTTCAGGCGGTCGGCAATCGTATCGGCATCGCGCTTGGTGGCGGTAAACACCACCGCCTGATCCATCGTGACGTCGCGCAGCAAATGATCCAGCATGCGATTCTTGTGCGACAGGTCGTCGACGAAGTGAACGCGCTGCTGGATGTTTTCATGCTTGGTGGCGGAGCCCGCGATCTGGATGACCATCGGGTTGTTGGTGATGCGCTTGGCCATGTTGCCGACCACGCCGTCCAGCGTCGCCGAAAACAGCATGGTTTGGCGCGTTTCCGGGGTGGCATCGACAATTTTTTCGATGTCGTCGATGAAGCCCATGTCCAGCATGCGGTCGGCTTCATCCAGCACCAGTATCTGCAATTGCGAGAAATCGATCTTGCCGGATTCCATGTGGTCGATCAGCCGGCCCGGCGTCGCCACCAGGATTTCCGGATTTTTAGCCAGCAATTGCATCTGTTTCGGATACGGCATGCCACCCAGAATCGAGATTGCCTTGATGCGACGCAGATAGGAGCCGTACTTGGCAGTGGCGGTGGTGACTTGCAGCGCCAGTTCGCGTGTCGGTGTCAGCACCAGCATTTTCGGCTGCGCCGGGCGAAAACGTGGGCGCTCGCCGCGACCGCGTGCAGACTGGGCTTCCTGATTCGGTGTCTTGCCAGGAGCGACGGCGGTTTCGGCGGCGGCGAATTTATGCAGGGCAGGCAGCATGAAGGCGGCGGTTTTGCCGGAGCCGGTTTGCGAGGACACCAGCAGGTCGCGACCTTCGATGGCCGCCGGAATGGCTTGTTCCTGAACCGTCGTGGGTTTGGTATAACCGGCTTCGGTCAGTGCTTTGATAACGGACGCGTGCAGGCCCAGTGATTCAAACGTCATTGTTTTCTTTCGTGAAATCAGCGTTGCGCGACTTCATGGAAGAAGTGGCGGAAACGCAAAAAATGCAACGCCAACCAACGAAACAGCTAAGAAAACTTACTCAGATAAGCTCAGAGAGATTTCGGCACAAAAGCTTTGCGCCGGGACGGTGTTTGAAGTTCAACACCAGAAGGCGGGAGGGCTTTATCGTTAATGCGAACGGTTCGCGATGCGGCAAAACGCCATGCATGTTGCATTGCGCAGGTCGCATTCTACAGGTAAAAAGCACTGCCTGTCGAGTTGTTTTGGTGCGATGCGCAACGCGATGTCAGACACACATCGCCGTCGCGCTCGAGTGCGTGCTACTCGGCCAGTCCCGCGCCGTACAGCACATTGGAAAAACCGCCATCCACATAGGTGATTTCGCTGGTGATGCCGGCTGCCAGATCCGACAGCAAGAAGGCTGCCGTGTTGCCGACATCCTCGATCGTCACATTGCGCCGCAGCGGCGCGTGTTCGGCGACGACGCCGAGCAGCTTGCCGAAATCCTTGATGCCGGAGGCGGCCAGGGTCTTGATCGGACCGGCCGAAATGCCGTTGACGCGAATCCCCTTCGGTCCCAGCGACTCTGCCAAATAGCGGACGCTGGCTTCCAGCGAAGCCTTGGCCAGGCCCATCGTGTTGTAGTTGGGCGCGGCGCGCACCGAGCCCATGTAGGTCAGGGTCAGCAGCGCGGAATTCGGACGCAGGAGCGGCAGTGCGGCTTTGGCCATCGCCGGAAAGCTGTAGGCGGAAATGTCATGCGCAATCTTGAAGGACTCACGCGACAGGCCTTCGAGGAAATCGCCGGTGATCGCTTCGCGCGGCGCAAAGCCGATCGAATGCACCAGGCCGTCCAGGTGATCCCAGGACTGGCCGAGGTCGGCGAATAGCGCATTGATCCGTTCGTCGCTGCCGACGTCGCAATCGAAAATCAGTGTGCTGTCGAATTCGGCGGCGAAATCGGTGATGCGCTGCTTGAAGCGCTCGCCGACATAGGTGAACGCCAGTTCGGCGCCTTCGCGCTTGCAGGCCTGGGCGATGCCGTAGGCGATGGAGCGGTTCGACAGCAGGCCGGTAATCAGAATTTTTTTGCCTTGCAGAAATGCCATGGGGTACTCCAGGTAAGCGGATGGTGAGCGCAGCGGCGCTGCGGCGAGAATTGTAAAGGGCCAGCTAGCGCGCGGCAACTTTCCCGTGCGCCCAGCTTCAGAGTATAAATCGCCATTGGCGCCGAAGCCGGGCGCCGCTTGGGTAGAATAGCCCCGAACCGATTCCTCACCGACCACGAGCGGCACTGATGCGCATGCGCAAATTTTTATGTTCCCTGTTGCTACTGGCTGGCCTGCATCCGGCCGGCAGCGCTTTCGCCGCCCATGCCTTTGCGCTGTATGACACGCCCAAGTACCCGGCTGGCTTCACGCACTTCGATTACGTCAATCCGGATGCGCCGAAGGGCGGCGAACTGTACCTGGCCAATCCGGACCGCCGCACCAGCTTCGACAAGTTCAACCCGTTTTCGCTGAAGGGCGTGGCCGCCGCCGGTGTCGCCTCGCTGATGTTCGAAACGCTGGCGGTCGGCTCGAGCGACGAAACCGCCACCATGTACGGCCTGCTGGCCGAGGACATGGAACTGGCGCCGGACCGCATGTCGATGAGTTTCCGCCTGAATCCCAAGGCGCGCTTCAACAACGGCGATCCGGTGCTGGCGGCGGACGTCAAGCATTCGTTCGACACGCTGATGGCCAAGGGTGCGCCGCAATTCAAGTCGATCTTCGCCGACGTCAAGCAATGTGTGGTGACCGGCGAGCGCAGCGTGCGCTTCGACTTCAAGTCGCTGAACCACGAATTGCCGCTGATCGTCGGCGGCGTGCCGGTGTTTTCGCGCAAGTGGGGCGCCAACACCAGCTTCGACAATATCCAGCTGGAAGCGCCGATCGCCAGCGGGCCGTACCTGATCGACCAGTACGACGTCGGCCGTTCGATCACCTACCGGCGCGATCCGAAATACTGGGGCGACGCCGTGCCGGCGCGGCGCGGCAGCTTCAACTTCGGCCGCATCCTCTACCGTTTCTACAAGGACGACGTGGCGCGGCTGGAGGCCTTCAAGGCCGGCGAGTTCGATGTCGTGGTCGAATACAGCGCCAAGAACTGGGCGCGCAACTACAACGGCCCGAAATTCAAGAACGGCGAGATCGTCAAGCGCGAGCTGGCGCATTCGAACGGCGCCGGCATGCAGGGCTTCGTGATGAATCTGCGGCGCGACCAGTTCAAGGACGTCCGCGTGCGCCAGGCGCTTGGGCTGGCGCTCGATTTCGAATGGATGAACCGGCAACTGTTCTACAACCAGTACAAGCGCATCTATTCATTCTTCAACAACAGCGACATGGCCGCCACCGGGCTGCCGTCGGCGGCCGAGCTGAAGCTGCTGGAACCGCTGCGCGCGCAGCTCGATCCGGCGGTATTCGGCCCGGCGCCGGTGCCGCCGTCCACCGACCCGCCGCATTCGCTGCGCGCCAACCTGTTGCAGGCGCGCGCGCTGTTCGAGCAGGCCGGCTGGACCTATCGCGACGGCGCCTTGAGAAATGCCCAGGGCGTGCCGTTCGCCTTCGAAATCCTCGACGACCAGTCGGCGATGTCGCGCATCATCAGCGTCTACGTGCGCAATCTGCAAAAACTCGGCGTCGCGGTGAACCAGCGCACCGCCGACTATGCGCTGGTGCAAAAGCGCATGGAAGATTTCGATTTCGACATGACCAGCGTGCGTTTTCCCGACGTCACCACGCCCGGCAATGAGATGTACGACATGTTCGGCTCCAAGGCGGCCGACGAAAAGGGTTCGAACAACGCCTGGGGCCTGAAGGACCCGGCGGTCGACCAGCTGGTCGACAAGCTGGTCGCCGCCACCACGCGCCACGACCTGGACGCCGCCGCGCGCGCGCTGGATCGCGTGCTGCTGCACAAGTTTCTGGTGGTGCCGCACTGGTATTCGTCGACCCACCGCGTCGCCTACCGCAACCGCTTCGGCATGCCGGCCAAGCTGCCGCTGTACTATCAGGCTGATCCGTATGTGATTTCGACGTGGTGGCAGGAGAAGGCGCGCTGAGGTGATGTCGGAGGAACTGCTCTGGTCGCCGATCGGCAGCGCAAGCGCAGTGAAACCGGGGTCGGAGTTTTTTCGCGGCCTTTTGCGAAAATTACTCTGACCCCGCTTTCACGGATTGGAAGCGATGACGTAAAAAAGCGAGTCGGGTTTGAAGTATCTACTCCGTAGCCCGATTTAACTGCATTACCGTTGATTTGAATGTCGATTCTGATTTGACTGGGAGTATATGATTTTTTGCAATATTTTTTGCCCGATATCGGCTTGCTATCAAGGGAGTATATTAAAACAACGCATCCATTCGCCATGCCGCCGGTCTAAAAAGCCCGGCACCCGCGATTTCCTGAAAACAGCCGACCAACCGCTTCGCGACCTATTGCCATGAACCTCTGGTTTTACATCCTCAAACGCATCCTGCTGATGCTGCCCACGCTGCTCGGCGTGGTGGCGATCACCTTCGCGGTGATCCAGTTCGTGCCCGGCGGCCCGGTCGAGCAGGCGCTGATCGAATTGAAGACGGCCCAGGTCGGCAGTGGCGAAGCCTCGGGTGGTGGCGCCTCGCAGTATCGCGGGCGGCAGGGCATCGACGCCGAGCGGGTGGCCGAAATCAAGAAGCTGTATGGTTTCGACAAGCCGGTATCGGAGCGCTTCTGGCAAATGCTGAAGGGTTTCGCGACCTTCGACCTCGGGCAGAGCTTCTATCACCACGGCGACGTCTGGCAGTTGGTGAAGTCGAAGATGCCGGTCTCGATCACGATCGGCCTGTGGACTTTTTTCCTGACTTACTTCATTTCGGTGCCGCTCGGGATCGCCAAGGCTACGCGCGAAGGTAGCCGTTTCGATGCCGCCACCAGCATCCTGGTGCTGATCGGCTATTCGATCCCCGGTTTCGTGCTGGGCGTGTTCCTGCTGGTGATGTTTGGCGGCGGCAGCTTCTTCCAGTGGTTTCCGCTGCGCGGGCTGACCTCGGACAACTGGGACACGCTGTCGACCTTCGGCAAAGTCACGGATTATTTGTGGCACATCACCTTGCCGGTGCTGGCTTCGGTGGCCGGTTCATTCGCGGTGATGACGATGCTGACTAAAAATACCTTCCTCGAAGAAATTCGCAAGCAATACGTGCTGACTGCGCGCGCCAAGGGCTTGAGCGACAACGCGGTGCTGTACAAGCACGTGTTCCGCAATGCACTGATTCCGCTGGTGACCGGTTTTCCGGCCGCCTTCATCGGCGCCTTCTTCGCCGGCAGCCTGCTGATCGAAACCCTGTTTTCGCTCGACGGCCTGGGCTTGCTGTCGTACGAATCGGTGGTGCGGCGCGATTATCCGGTGGTGATGGGCACGCTCTACCTGTTTACCCTGATCGGGCTGGTGGTCAAGCTGCTGGGTGACCTGTGCTACGTCTGGGCCGATCCGCGCGTGCAGTTCGAAAGCCTGGCCCGATGATGCCGGCCGTGGATCCGAGCAGGGCACCGGCGCTTGAGCCTGCACTTGAGCCCGCGTTTGAACCGACGGTCGCGCCGGAGGCTGCCGTGTCGGTCTCGCCCGGGCGCCGGGTCTGGCTACGCTTTCGCCACAGCCGGCGCGGCTACTGGAGCCTGATTCTTTTTTTAGTACTGTTCGGGCTCAGCTTGATGGCGGAGCTGGTGTCGAACGACAAGCCGCTGGTGGCGCGCTATCACGGCGAGCTGGTATTTCCGATCCTGCACACGTATTCGGAAAAGGCGTTCGGCGGCGATTTCGATTCACCGGCCGATTATCTCGATCCGTTCATCCAGGACCAATTCCGGCACGACGGCAACTGGGCGCTGTATCCGCCCAATCATTATTCCTACGACACACTGAATTATTTTTCGAAGGAACCGAACCCGGCGCCGCCCTCGGCCGAGAACTGGCTCGGCACCGACGACCGCGGGCGCGACGTCGCCGCGCGCCTGCTGTACGGCTTTCGCATCTCGATCCTGTTCGGGCTGGCGCTGACCATCACCGGCGTGCTGCTGGGGATTGTCACCGGGGCGGTGCAGGGCTATTTCGCCGGCCGTACCGACCTGTTCTTCCAGCGCTTCATGGAAATCTGGGGCTCGATGCCGGAGCTGTATCTGTTGATCATCTTCGCCTCGATCTTCGAACCCAGCATCCTGCTGCTCTTGGTGCTGCTGTCGTTGTTCGGCTGGATGGGCCTGTCCGATTATGTGCGCGCCGATTTCCTGCGCAACCGCAATCTGGAATACGTACAGGCGGCGCGCGCGCTCGGCTTGAATAATCGCCAGATCATCTGGCGCCACGTGCTGCCCAACAGCCTGACTTCGGTGGTCACGTTCCTGCCGTTCCGCATGAGCGGCGCGATCCTGGCGCTGACCAGCCTCGATTTCCTCGGCCTTGGGCGTGCCGCCGTCGACGCCGAGCCTGGGCGAGTTGCTGGCGCAGGGCAAGAACAACCTCGACGCCTGGTGGATCGCGTTGTCGACGTTCGTGGTGCTGACCGTCACCTTGCTGCTGCTGACCAATATCGGCGATGCGCTGCGCAATGCGCTGGATGTCAGGAGGAAGGCATGAGCCGCGCACAGACATTGCTCGATATTCAAAATCTGCGGGTGGCCTTCGGCGCCGCCACCGTGGTCGACGACGTCAGCTTCTCGATCGCGGCCGGCGAGAAGCTGGCGCTGGTCGGCGAATCCGGCTCGGGCAAGACCGTGACCGCGCTGTCGCTGCTGCGCTTGAACCAGGACGCGGACTACGGCGGCCGCATCCTGCTGGAGGGCGCCGACATCCTGCAAAAGCCGGAGTCGGCGCTGCGCGCGGTGCGCGGCAAGGATGTGGCGATGATTTTCCAGGAGCCGATGACGGCCTTGAATCCGCTGTTCACCATCGGCAACCAGATCGCCGAAGTGCTGATGCTGCACGAAGGCCTGAGCGCCAAGGCGGCGGCGCAGCGCACGGTCGATCTGCTGGAGAAGACCGGGATTCCGGAGCCGGCGCGGCGGGCACAGTCCTATCCGCATCAGCTGTCCGGCGGCCAGCGCCAGCGCGCGATGATCGCGATGGCGCTGGCCTGCAAGCCGAAGCTGCTTGATCGCCGACGAGCCGACCACCGCGCTCGATGTCACGATCCAGGTGCAGATCCTGGAGCTGCTGGACCAGTTGCAGCGCGAGGAAAACATGGCGGTGCTGATGATCACGCACGACCTGAACCTGGTGAAGCATTTCGCCGACCGCGTCGGTGTGATGGAGCGCGGCCGCTTGCTGGAAATTGCACCGACTGCCGAATTGTTTGCGCAGCCGCGCCATGCCTATACCCGGCAATTGCTCGCCAGCCATCCGCGCCGGCTGGTGACAGAAGTGGCGTTCGATGCGCCGTTGCTGCTGGCTGCGGAACAGGTGCACTGCACTTTTGCCATCAAGCGCGGCTGGCTGGCGCGCACGCAGTTCGTTGCGGTTGATAACGTCGATCTGGAATTGAAACAGGGTGAGACGCTAGGAATAGTCGGCGAATCCGGCTCCGGCAAGTCAACCCTGGGGATGGCCTTGCTGCGGCTGTCGCCGGCCGCGGTCAGTGGCCGGGTGCGCTTCGATGGCCAGGATCTGGCCGGCATGCCGGGTGCGGCCCTGCGGCCGTTGCGCGCACGCATGCAGGTCGTGTTTCAGGACCCGTTCGCATCGCTGTCGCCGCGCCGCACGATCGAGCAGATCGTCGGCGAAGGGCTGGAAATCCACCGCCCGCAGTTGAATCGTGACCAGCGACGCCAGGCGGTGGCGTCGGCGTTGGAGGAAGTGGGGCTGGCGGCGCCGATGATGACGCGTTATCCGCACGAGTTCTCCGGCGGCCAGCGCCAGCGCATCGCGATTGCGCGCGCACTGGTGCTGAAACCGGAACTGATCCTGCTGGATGAGCCCACTTCGTCGCTCGACGTCACGGTGCAATTGCAGGTGTTGCGACTGCTGGTTGAATTGCAGCGCAAGTACGGGTTGGCGTATCTCTTCATCAGCCACGATCTGGCGGTGATTCGCGCGATGGCGCATCGGGTGATGGTGATGAAGGATGGCAAGGTGGTGGAAAGCGGCAGCGTCGACGCCGTGCTGTCCAATCCGGCGCAGACGTATACGCGCCGCCTGCTGGCCGCTTCCGAATATGCGGAGCTGGCCGATGCCTGAGTAGCGCGAGGAAAAGACGCCGGCCAGCGTGGTGTGCCGGCTTACCTTTCGGAGGCGAGGGTGATACGCGCTGGTGCCTTTTTGATGGTGCGGGACGAGCGCGCGGCTGTCACGGTTTTTCCGCCCTGCTTGGCGCGTGCTGCCGATTTTTTCGCAGGATGTACTGGCTATTTTCCGGTGACCGGCCGACGGTGCTGTTGACCGATTCGCTACGTGCAGCGCCAGGCTCTTGCCGCTCGCCACCTGGTCGCTGTGCAGGTCATTCCAGGCCTTGAGGTCGGCTACGCTGACCTTGTGGCGCTTGGCGATGCTGGCCAGCGTGTCTTTTTTTCCGACCTTGACGTGGATGCGCCGACTGTCGGGCACGTCTGGTTCGATCGCCAGCTTCGCGGTTTCCAGCACCTCGATCGAGATGTCCTTGTTCATCGTTTCGGCCGTTTTGGGCACCAGGATGGTGGAGCCGGCCTTCAGGCGCATCTTCGGCGGGATGCGGTTGGCTTCGCGCAGGACTTCAGGCGTGGTGTTGAATTTGGCGGCAATGGTTTCGATCCGCTCGCGCGCGCTATGCACCGTGTGTGCGGTCCAGGACGACAGCGCTTGTGTCCATTTGCCAAGATTGGCCTTGAATTTTTTAGCATTGCTTTCAGGTAGCAGGATCTGGGTATCGGCGCCGCCAGTGATGACCGGCCGGTTGAACTGCGGATTCAAGGCCTTGAATTCGTCCAGCGACAACTCGGCCAGTTGTGCCGCCACCTTGAGGTCGATATCGTGCGTCTTGTCGATGGTGACGAAATACGGCTGGTTGTCCACCTTCGGCAGCGCGATGTTGTACATGGCCGGCGCGGCGATGATGTTCTTCACCGCTTGCAGCTTCGGCACGTAGTTGCGGGTTTCGGCCGGCATCAGCGGCGACAGGCTGTTGAAATCGGTCGGCAGGCCGGCGGCGCGGTTCTTGTTGATCGCCCGTTGCACCGAACCCTCGCCCCAGTTGTAGGCCGCCAGCGCCAGTTGCCAGTCGCCGAACATGCCGTACAGCTTTTGCAGGTAGGTCAGCGCGGCGTCGGTCGAGGCCAGCACGTCGCGCCGCTCGTCGCGGAACATGTTCTGCTTCAGATTGAAATCAAGCCCGGTGGATGGAATGAATTGCCACATGCCGGCCGCCTTGGCGGTCGAATACGCCTGCGGGTTGAAGGCGGATTCGATGAACGGCAGCAAGGCCAGTTCGGTCGGCATGTGGCGCTTTTCCAGTTCCTGCACCACATGGAACAGGTACAGGGAAGCGCGGGTAGTGGTGCGTTGTATATAGTCGGGGCGCGAGCTGTACCACTCGGTTTGGGCCGTGACCAGCGGATTGTCCAGGTCGGGAATCGCAAAGCCGTCGCGAATCCGTTGCCAGACGTCGATTTCTTCCATGCGAAAGATGACCGTGTTCGGATTGCTGGGGTCGAACATGTTGAACGCGGGAGAGAAGTACGAGATGTCGTTAGCCTGCGACCAGGGAGCGGCGCCAAAAAGCAGCAATCCGGCAAGGGCAAAAGTTCTTGGTATTTTCTGATGCATGGGTTTATTTTTAGCGTGGCCAGCCATCGTGGGCTGGCTCAGAGGGAAGGAATGCGAAGAGTGTACGTAACACACTTTCCCGCAGTCAAGCCCGATTACAATTCGATCACAGCACTAAGCCCTTGATTCCGCAGTAATAGTTGACCTAAATCAACGGAAACTATTCTTCCATTCGCGCAATGCGGCGAACGCGGCGACCGGTTCCGGCTGCGCCTGGCGGTCGAGCCGGCCGGTAGCAACCAATTGCTGGATGATCGCCGGTTCGCGATAGCGCAGGAAAGGATTGGTTTGTTTTTCCAGGCCGATGCTGGATGGCACGGTCGGCAAGCCCTGGTCGCGCTTGGCCTGCTCGGCGGCGACGCGCGCAATCAGCGCCGTATTATGCGCATCGACGTGCCGGGCAAAGTGCAGATTGGACAAGGTATATTCGTGTGCGCAATAGACTTGGGTATCATCCGGCAGGGCGGCCAGCTTGGTCAGCGACGTCACCATTTGCGCCGGCGTGCCTTCGAACAGGCGGCCGCAGCCACCCGCGAACAAGGTGTCGCCGCAAAACAGCCAGCGCTCGCTTGAGGCGACATAGGCAATATGCCCGCGGGTATGGCCGGGCACCTCCAGCACCGACAGTTGCAGTGAGAGCTCGGGCAATTTGACGACGTCGCCCTCCGCCAGCGCATGCGTGACGCCCGCAATGGCTTCGCCGCGCGGGCCATATACCGGCACGGATGCGTGCTGCAATAGTCCCGGCACGCCGCCGACATGGTCAGCATGGTGATGTGTCAGTAAAATAGCGGCAAGCGAGAGCCGATGCGCGTTGAGCGCGGCCAGTATCGGCGCCGCATCGCCCGGGTCAACCGCTACCGCGTGCACGCCGTCATGAATCAGCCACAAGTAGTTGTCGGCAAACGCCGGCACGGCCAGGACGCGCAACGCATTTTTCGATAAGTCAGGCATGGATCAAGTTTCTCCCGAAAAGCCGATTATAGCCCTCGGCGCCTGGCTCAAAACCGCGCCCGGTGCCTATGTGCAAGAGTGGGAGCAGGCGCGCCTGGATGCGTTGACCGCCGATATTTTCGGTTTCAACGCGGTGCAGATCGGCTTGCCGCAGATCGATGCCTTGCAGGCAAACCGCATGCCGAACCGCTGGGCCAGCGGCACCCACCTGCCAAGCGGCACGCCGGCGCCGGACGGCAGGCGCATCGTCGTGGTGCATGACGTTGCCGAATTACCGTTCGCTTCGCAAAGTCTCGATCTGGTGGTGTTGCCGCACGTGCTCGAGTTCGCGCGCGAGCCGCATCAGGTGCTGCGCGAGGTGGAGCGGGTTCTGATTCCCGAAGGGCAAGTTATTATTTGCGGCTTCAATCCCGCCAGTTTGTGGGGCTTGCGGCAAGCAACCGGGCGCATCACCGGCAACTATTTCCTGCCGTTGAATGGCGAATTCATCCATTTGCCGCGACTGAAGGATTGGCTGAAGCTGTTGAATATGGAAGTCAATCGTGGCCATTTTGGTTGCTACGTGCCGCCCTGCCTGAGCGAAAAGTGGCTGTGCCGCTATCGTTTCATGGAAAAAGCCGGCGATCGCTGGTGGCCGTATTTCGGCGCCGTCTATATCGTCCAGGCGATCAAGCGCGTGCATGGCATGCGCCTGATCGGCCCCGTGTGGTCGCATAAGGCGACCCGGGCGCGGCAAGTGGTACCGGCTGCCAACCGCCAGCGCCAACCGACTCATCAAATAAACGAACACATCAAACGACATGGAAAAAATTGAAATATTTACGGACGGCGCGTGCAAGGGCAATCCAGGCACCGGGGGCTGGGGCGCCTTGCTGGTCGCAGGGGAGCTGAAAAAGGAAATGTTTGGCGGCGAGCGCAATACCACCAACAACCGGATGGAATTGAAGGCGGTGATTGAAGCGTTGACCGCGCTGACTCGTCCGTGCGAAGTGGTGCTATACACCGATAGCCAGTATGTGCAAAAGGGCATCAGCGAATGGATTCACGGCTGGAAGGCACGCGGCTGGAAAACCGCGGCACGGGCACCGGTCAAGAATGTCGATTTATGGCAGGCGCTGGATGCGGCGCAGGAACGGCATCGGATCGACTGGCGTTGGGTCAAGGGCCACGCCGGCCACGTGGGAAACGAGTGCGCCGACGTCCTGGCGAATCGTGGAGTGCAGTCGGTGTCTTGATGGATTTGGTGGCATGCGGAGCAAGACCGAAGCCATATGTTCCATCCTGTTTTTGATATTTGTTGATGGGGGTATG
>CAVPQU010000023.1:0-131731 GCA_963707665.1 uncultured beta proteobacterium
AAACCTGCGAGGCTCTGGAGAACATGGTGAAGGCGACGCGGGAGTTGCGGCGGTTGGTGGAAGCAGGAGAAGGGCAGGTTAAAGTGGCTTGATGGCCTACCAATTTTGAGTCCGATCAGGTTTTAGAAAGCCTCCCATCGTTCGAATGGGGGCAAAAATGCGCGAATACTTTATATCCATGAAACCGAGCCGCGCGCGTGGTTCGGTTTATTCATTTGCCTAACGGCTCGCTGTCTGCTTTCGACCGAGGCTGTGTGAAAACGTGATTTGACCGAATCTTTTGATTGCTGGTGCCGTTGTCAACGCAAGCAAATTCCATCCTGAAGCAATTTAATGGATGAATCCTGCACAAATGCATAAACATTTTTTGTTTTCACACAGCTTCGACCCAGAAAAAACATTTTCCTCTCTATCAACATGCGCTCGTTATCGGCGGCAGATCCGACATCTGGCAAACCTTTGCCAATTCCGTACCTCTGCCACAGGAGATGCTTAACAGCACCGGCCGCAGCAGGGATGCTTGCGCTTTCAACATGACCGCAAGAGTAAAATACGGCCCATTGCCCGCAAGGCGAAACCGTTTACGCGACGGCGACCGCAGGAGGTTTACCGATGAGTCTGTTCCGCACCAAGAACATCGACGCCATGCTCGCCGCGGCCCGCGACGATGGCCTGAAAAAGGTGCTTGGCCCGATCGACCTGATCCTGATGGGCATCGGCGCCATCGTCGGCACCGGCATTTTCGTGCTGACCGGCACCGGCGCGCTGACCGCCGGCCCGGCGCTGACGGTGTCGTTCGTCATCGCCGCCATCGCCTGCGGCTTTGCCGCGCTGTGCTACGCCGAGTTCGCCTCGACGATCCCGGTCGCCGGCTCCATCTATACCTACAGCTACGCCACGCTGGGCGAACTGGTCGCGTGGATCATCGGCTGGGACCTGCTGCTCGAATACGGGCTGGCCACGTCGGCGGTGTCGGTCGGCTGGTCGGGCTACTTCCAGTCGCTGATGGCGGGCTTCGGCCTGGCCTTGCCGGCCGCGCTGACCGCCGCGCCGCGGCGCGGTGCCGGGTGTCCACACGATCCTCAACCTGCCCGCGTTCCTGATCATGATGGCGATCACCTGGGTGCTGTCGTACGGCGTGCGCGAATCGGCGCGCGTCAACAACGTGATGGTGGTGATCAAGATCGGCGTCGTGCTGCTGTTCATCGCGGTCGGCGTCCGCCACGTGAAGCCGGCCAACTGGCAGCCGTTCATGCCGTTCGGCGCGTCCGGCGTGTTCAGCGCGGCGGCGCTGGTGTTCTTCGCCTTCATCGGCTTCGATGCGGTGACTTCGGCGGCGGAAGAGGTACGCAATCCGAGGCGCGACCTGCCGATCGGCATCATCGGCTCGCTGGCGGTCTGCACGGTGCTGTACGTGGCCGTGGCGGCGATCATGACCGGCATCGTGCCGTTCGCCAAGTTCGCGGGCGTCGACCATCCGGTCTCGCTGGCGCTGCAGTACGCCGGGGAGAACTGGGTCGCGGGCTTCGTCGACCTGGGCGCGATCCTCGGCATGACCACCGTGATCCTGGTGATGACCTACGGCCAGACCCGCATCATCTTCGCGATGTCGCGCGACGGCCTGCTGCCCGAGCGACTGTCGTCAGTGCATCCGAAGCACGCCACGCCGTTCTTCGCCACCTGGATGGTCGGCATCGTGTTCGCGGCCGATCGCCGCCTTCGTGCCGCTGAACGTGCTGGCCGAGCTGATCAACATCGGCACGCTGGCCGCGTTCTCCCTGGTGTCGATCGCCGTGATGGTGCTGCGCCGGACGCGCCCGGACCTGCCGCGCGCATTCCGCTGCCCCGGGGGCCGGTGGTGCCGGTGCTGGCGGTCGGTTTCTGCGTCTTCCTGATGGCACACCTGCAGGCGCTGACGTGGATCGCCTTCCTGGTCTGGCTGGCGCTCGGCCTGGCGATCTACTTCTTGTATGCCCGGCGCAATGCCGTGTTGCATAACCACGGCGACTGACGCTGAGCAGTCGAGGGATGATGCCCAACGCACGAAGGCCATGGTGGGGGAGGTTGGCGTGCGCAGCGTTGATGCGGGTTCAGGTAGAAATTTCACTGCCGCGCCGGAAGCAGGTGCCAAGCTTCAGCAATGCCGAATTGCTGATTTTTTCAACAGAATAGGCCGAGCCGACCATTGGCCCCTGGCCGACAAGCGGACGTTCGTCTCCCCTTCAGGGGGAGCGCGCAGGAGGCGCAGAAAACGCCGGGCCAAAGGTCCGTGCTGCGTTGACCAGGTGGCCGTCACTCCTTCTTCTCTTCAAGGTCCTGGATGTCCCCCGCGTCCTTCGGCACTGCGGACTGCTGGTCTTTGGGCGGCATCGGCGGCGTGAGCACCGATGCGGTATCGGTCTCCGTGGAGAAGGTGAGGAACGCGAGGTGGGCCTCGTATCGCTCGAGCACGTCGTCGATCACCTGCTGCTTGGTGAGGCCCATCAGGTCATAGCCGCCCGAACCGGTCTGCGTGAACACCTCGAGCCGGTAGTAGACGTCGGTCTCACGCGACATCCGGCCGCTGAACATCGGCACCGGCGCCTCGACGATGGCGACCTGGTAGTGGAAGTCGCGGAACGTGTCCATCGACACCCGCAGCAGCGGCTCCTCGATGCCGCTCGCGTTGGTCATGGCGCCCCGCTCGACCTCGTAACCCTGGTTCCGGAACTCGGCGGCGACGTCGTCGAGCGCCGGCCGCACCGTGCGGTCGAGGAACTGGGTGACCTGCCGCAGCGACGGGAACGCGCGCAGCTGTTCAAGCCGCTGCTTCCACGACCGCTCCGGCACGTGGCCGCCGATCGGGGCCATGGACCGCCTTCGCAGCACCTGGCCCTCGCGCTCGGCCCGCTCCATCCGCAGCACCTTGTAGAAGGACGCCATCACCAGGTAGGCGATGATCGTCACCGGCAACGCGAAGATGAGCGTCGCGTACTCCATCGTCGTCACGCCACCGGCGAGCAGCATCGCCACGGTGAGCACCGCGGTGAGCACGGCCCAGAAGATGCGCAGCCACTTCGGCCCGTCCTGCGACGGATCCGGGATCGAGGCCGAGAAGTTCGACATCACCATCGCGCCCGAGTTCGCGCTCGTGAGGTAGAACAGCAAGCCCGAGAGCGTCGCCAGCCCGATCAGGAACATCGCGCCCGGGAACATCTGCCAGCAGTGCGTACCAGCCTCGCTCCGGGCTCTGGACCGCGAGTTCGGCGAACGCCGTGTTGCCCTGCAGCACCTGGTACAGGGCCGAGTTGCCGAACAGCGAGACGATGATGAAGTCGCACAGCACGGGTGCGGTGATCGCCGCGATCACGAACTCGCGCAGCGTGCGCCCGCGCGAAATGCGGGCGAGGAAGACCCCGACGAACGGCCCCCACGCGAGCCAGAACGCCCAGAAGAACAGCGTCCATCCGCCCATCCACTCGGCGCCGCCGGGCTCGTAGGCGAAGGTCTGCAGCGTGCGCGCGGGGAACGTGACAAGGAACCGGCCGATGTTCTCGACGAGGGCGTTCAACAGGAACGCCGTCTGTCCGGTGAACGAGGATGTAGACCATCATCGCCACGGCGCTCCAGAGGTTCAGCTCGGAGATCCAGCGGATGCCGCGGTCGACGCCGGACGTGGTGGCCGCGATGGTCAGGACCACCGCGCCGATGACCAGCGCGATCTGCAGCGCGAGGCCCTGCTCCAGGCCGAAGATCAGCGAGAAGCCGACGTTCAGCAGGACGACGCCGATGCCCATCGACGTGGCGACGCCGAACACGGTGCCGACCAGCGCGATGATGCTGATGCCGTCGCCCAGGGGGCCGCGCACGCGCTTGCCGAGCAGCGGGTAGAGCGCCGCACGGATCGACAGCGGCATGCCCCACCGGTAGGCGAAGTACCCCATCGCCATGCCGAGCAGCGCATACATCGCCCAGCCGGCGATGCCGTAGTGGAACATCGTCCAGACGACCGCATCCTGCATCGCAGCGGCTGTGCCGCCCTCGCCGGAGGGCGGATACAGGTACTGCACGACGGGGCCGGTGACCGAGAAGAAGAGCATGTCGATCCCGACACCGGCGGCGAACAGCATCGCGACCCAGGTCACGAGCTTGTACTGCGGCCGCGAGTGGTCGGGACCGAGCCGCACGTCGCCTTCCTTGGAAAGCGCGACCCAGAGCACGAAACCGATCACGAGCGTCATCGTGAGCACGTAGTACCAGCCGAGGTTCGTCGCGATCCAGTCGACGGCCGTCTTCATCGTCGTGCGCGCGTCATCGGGCATGAGGATGGCCCAGACCGAGAAGGCGAGGATCACCACCGACGAGATCACCAGAACGCGCCAGTTGATGCGGGCCGTGCGGTGCTCGAGCAGTTCCTGGGGCCCCTTGCTGAGGTCGCTGCGCGACACCGGCGCGTCGTCGTCGACCGGACGCTCAGGCCGGCGTTCCGTGCCGCCGAATCGGCTGCGCTCAAGCGGCGGATGCGACTTCGCTGCCTGCGCGTTCGGCGCTTGCATGCTCGGCTGAGCGGCTTCGGAGCGTTCGTCGTCGGATGGCTCGATCGGCATGGGTTTACTCCTTCCTCGGGACGCGCCGCCCGCCTCGGAAGCTGATAACGCGATGATGAACTTGGCGACCACCTGCCTGCATGAATAGCAGGCTTTCGCAATGGCGGAAGTCACATGAACAGATGCATTATGGCTCCATCCGGCGGCAAAGCGCAGCTCCTGAATGTCAGTTGAGGGCCTATTCTGTTGAAAAAGTCCCTTGAAGGAAGACGTCGACCGGCCTACGGTGGAAAGACGTTGAGGATGTTGGCCGGAGGCTGGGATGATGGGACGCCAGGCCACGCAGCGGGAAGATTTCGATGCCGTCAGTGTTGACCAATATGTTCCCGAAGCCCATCTTTTACGGGCGGTCGATTATTGCGTGACTTGAGCGAATTTCGCCCGCATATCGCCGGCTCGACTAGTCATACCGGTCGGCCGTCGATTGATCCCGGGATGAATCCGCGGCGCGCGCTAATCATTTTCCTGGTAACGCACGTAAGCAAATGATTCAGTCAGGGTAAAAAGATGAGCAAGGGCTTATATTGAATTGTGGCGTGAAATCAACGCTTCAATTCTGGATCGGAGTCGACCATTATGAGCAATAAATTAATCTCTTCCCTGGTGATCGCTGGCGTCCTGGCGACGACCGTATCGACCGCAGCCTTGGCCGGCGACCATCGCAGCAATAATGGCGGCAACGGTGCCGCTATTGCAGCCGGGATTCTGGGGGGAGTGGTAATCGGCTCGATTATTGCCAATTCGCAGCCAAGCTATGCGCCGCCACCGCGGCCGTATCCGGTTTATCAGGCACCCCCGCAAGTCTATTACCCGCCGCCGCCCGTGCGGCAGACGCATTACGTGGCACCTCGACCTTATTACGCGCCGCAACCGGTGACGGTGATCCAGGGTCGGTATGGCAACCGGCATGAGCACCGTGACTATCGGCGTGGCGATCGATATGGGTATTACTCACGTTGATGTGCTGTTTGCAAGTGCACGCGCCGTCGAGCGCGTGCTTGCGAATCGCCAATCGATCCCGGCCATGTGCCGATGGCTGCCGGTCGCCAGATGAGCGGATTGGCGACCATGCATTGCTCGAGGCCGGCGCGAACGGAGCCGTTTTCATCCTCCCTTATGCGGATATCCCAAAAGTTGGATCAAAAAAAGCCCGGCAGTGCCGGGCTTTTGCATATCCGCATCCTGAATTTTCAGCGCGTCAGAACGCTGGCACCACCGCACCCTTGTATTTCTCCGCCAGGAATTGCTTGACCTCCGGCGAGTTCAGCGCGGCGGCCAGCTTCTTGATTGCTGCGCTGTCCTTGTTGTCGGTGCGCGCCACCAGCAGGTTGGCGTAGGGCGAATTGGCGTCCTCGATGAACAGCGAATCCTTGACCGGATTGAGCTTGGCTTCGATCGCGTAGTTGGTGTTGATCAGCGCCAGGTCGACCTGGTTCAGCACGCGCGGCAGCGTCGCTGCTTCGAGTTCCTTGAACTTCAGCTTTTTCGGGTTTTCGGCGATGTCTTTCTGGGTGGCCGAAATATTGTTCGAGTCCTTCAGCTTGATCACGCCCTGTTGCGCCAGCAGCAGCAAGGCGCGTCCGGAGTTGGACGGGTCATTGGGAATCGCCACCGTGGCGCCGTTGGGCACGTCGGCCAGTTTCTTGTACTTGGTCGAATAGCCGGCCAGCGGCTCGACGTGGACCTTGGCGACCGCGACTTCGATGTCGTTCTTGTGGCTCTTCTTGAATTCGTCGAGGTAGGGCTTGTGCAGGAAGAAGTTGCCGTCGACCCGTTTTTCATTGGTTTGCACGGCGGGCTGGACGTAGTCGGTGAATACCTTGACCTGCAGGTCGACGCCTTCCTTGGCCAGGATCGGTTTGACGAATTCCAGGATTTCGGCGTGCGGCACCGGGGTGGCGGCGATCACCAGCTTGTCGGCGGCGTGGGCTGCGCCGGTTGCGGCGAAATAGCTGAGCGAGGCTGCCAGCAGCAGCGATAGTTTGCGAGACATGAAAACTCCTTTAATTAACGGGGAAAGTAACGGGTTATTTGCGGGTGAATTTGGCCACCAGCCGGTCGCCAAACAGCTGCAATAGTTGGACCAGCACCACCAGAATGGCGACCGTGACGACCATCACTTCGGTCTGGAAACGCTGGTAGCCGAAGCGGATCGCCAGGTCGCCGAGGCCGCCGCCGCCGATCACGCCGGACATCGCCGCATACGACATCAGCGCGATCGCGGTCACGGTGGCGGCCGCGATCAGGCCGGGCAGGGCTTCCGGCAGCAGCGCGCCGAAGATGATCTGATGGTTTTTGGCGCCCATCGCCTGGCAGGCTTCGATGATGCCGCGGTCGATGTCGCGCAAGACGTTTTCCACCAGGCGCGCGAAGAACGGCGCGGTGCCGACCACCAGCGGCGGAATCGCGCCTTCGACCCCGAGCGAGGTGCCGACCAGCAGCACGGTGATCGGGATCATCACGATCAGCAGGATCAGGAACGGCACCGAGCGCAGCACGTTGACCACGAACGACAGGATCGCGTAAATGCCGCCTTGCGCCAGCATCTGCCGGCGGCCGGTGACGAACAGCAGGATGCCCAGCGGCAGCCCGATGAGGATGGTGAACAGCAGCGAAAAGCCGGTCATCGCCAGCGTTTCCCAGGTGGCCTGCCAGATGTCGGCCCATTCGATCAGGGAGAGGTCGATCATTGCAGCGCCTCGTGACGGATGTGGTGCTGGTCCAGCGCGCGCAAGACCTGGGCGATGTCGTCCGGCTCGCCTTGCAGTTCGACCAGCAACTGGCCGTAGGGCGTGTCCTTGATGCGGGCGATGGTGCCTTGCAGGATCGCGATGCGGACCGGCGTGGCGGCGGCGATCTCGCTCAGGATCGGCTGGTAGGTGACGTCGCCGACATAGGTCAGGCGCAGCAGCCGCCCGGCGAAATTCTGCGCCAGCAAGGCCGGCGCGTCCGAGGCGAAGGGATCGCTTTCCGCAACCATGCCGCGCGTGACCGGGTGTTGCGGATGCAGGAATACCTCGGCGACCTCGCCCGACTCGACGATGCGGCCGGCTTCGATCACCGCGACGCGGTCGCAGATGCTGCGAATGACCTGCATCTCGTGCGTGATGAGGACGATGGTCAGGCCCAGCTTGCGGTTGATGTCGAGCAGCAGGCGCAGGATCGCCTGCGTGGTTTCCGGGTCGAGCGCCGAGGTCGCCTCGTCGCACAGCAGCAGATGCGGGTAATTGGCCAGCGCGCGGGCGATGCCGACGCGCTGTTTCTGGCCGCCCGACAGCTGGGCCGGATACTTGTCGCGGTGCTCGGCGAGGCCCACCAGTTCCAGCAGTTCCGTCACGCGCGCGGCGCGTTGGGCAGCCGAGTATTTGCCGGCGATCTTCAGCGGCCAGTCGATGTTGGCGGCGACCGTCTTGGCATTGAGCAGGTTGAAGTGCTGGAAGATCATGCCGATGCGTTGCCGCAATTGTGGCAGTCGAGCGCCATCCAGCTGCGTAATGTCTTCGCCGTCGATGAAGATATTGCCTGCTGACGGGCGTTCCAGCAGATTCAACGTGCGTATCAGCGTGCTTTTTCCGGCGCCGGAGCGTCCGATAATGCCGAATATTTTTCCTTTGCCGATGTGCAGGTTGATATCGGATAGCGCAGGAATGGCGCGGCCTTCGACTTCATATGTTTTTTGGAGGTGCTGAATGCGGATCACGGGCTTGCTTTGGAAAAATTGCGTCGATCAGAAAATATACGGAGTATATGTATTTTTCTGTTTATCTACAGGCGGGAGCGGGCTTCATAAAGAGGAGTATATAAGTCTCTAACGGGCATCTTGGACACGGACAAGATAAGCAGCAGTTTACCAGCTTCTTCATATTCAATTAAGTTATAAAAAGTAGTTTGTATATGTGTCTATCCGTTGGTACTTGCTTCAACTAGAGGCGTGCCGGGACCGCTCCATCCACGTCGGGCATGGTGATAGCCACCACCACTGGTGTCGCGCCAGCCGGCGACGCGGCTGCCATCGCTCTTCACGAGCGCGCAGGGCAGCGGCCGCACTCGGCCCGCTGGCAAATACTGGCGTCAACACGGCGCACGTGCCGGACCGGCGCCTTGTTTGTAAAATAGACACCACTTCATCCCACCCGGAGCACGACATGAGCAAAACCCTGGCCACTGCGTTGACACAACAACTTGGCATTGCATACCCGTTGGTGCAGGCGCCGATGGCTGGCGCTTCAACCGTCGCGCTGGCGGTGGCGGTGGCCAAGAGCGGTGGCCTGGGTTCGTTTGCGGTCGGCACTCTGGCGCCGGATGCGATCCGTGTCGGCGTGGCAGCAAATTCGTGAGCAGACCGCCCAGCCGTTCAACGTCAATCTGTTTGTGATCGATGCGGCCGCGCCGAGCGCAGCTGAACTGGATGCCGCAATGGCCTTGCTCAACCCGATCCGCGCCGAGCTTGGTTTGCCGCCAGCGACCGCGCCGGCCAGTATAGCCAGGATTACCGACGAGCAGCTCGAGACCGTGCTCGCGCTCAAGGTGCCGCTGGTGAGCGCGACCTTCGGTTTGATGGATGCCGCATCGATCGAGCGCCTGCATGCGGCCGGCAGCCGGGTGATCGGAGTTGCCACCAACGTGGCCGAGGCGCTGGCGTGGCAGCATAACGGCGCCGACTTCATTTGCGCGCAGGGTGCCGAGGCGGGCGGCCATCGCGGCACCTTCATCGGCCGCGCCGAAGACAGCATGATCGGCACCATGGCGCTGGTGCCGCAAGTGGTGGATGCCGTGAGCGCTGCCGGTGATTGCCGCCGGCGGCATGATGGATGGGCGCGGCATTGCTGCCGCCTTGGCGCTGGGTGCGCAGGCGGCGCAGCTGGGAACCGCGTTTCTATCGTGCGCCGAAGCCGCCATCCACCCAGCCTGGAAGGAATTGCTGCGCAGCGCCAGTGATACGTCGACGCGCGCCACGCGCACCTTTTCCGGGCGCTCACGCACGAGGCATCGTCAATGAATACGTGCGCCGCATGATGCCGCATGAAGCCAGTTTGCCGCCGTATCCGGTCCAGAACGCGCTGACCGGCGAAATACGTAAAGCGGCCGCCGCGGCCAACCGTCCCGAGTATCTGTCCTTGTGGGCCGGACAGGCAGCCGGCATGTCGCGCGCTCGTACTCCTGGCATGCACGCCGCCGAACTGGTGGCGCAACTGATGCAGGAAACCCTGGCAGTGCGTACCTGATCGGGCGCGCGGCAACAAGCAATCGATCGCGCCGATGCCGGCGCGGGGAAAAATGCTCTTCACCGCCGTGGCGCCCGCCACTCGGGCAGCGCAGTCACGCCAAGGCCTCGGCTTGATGGCGCGCCACCGTTTCGGATCACCATGAGATTGGGGCGAAGCCTCGATCATCTCCTTGTTGCCCACCTGAATTTCATCATTCGAAGCTAACTTTTCGCATTATGATAAATCACGATGCGGAGCATCATTTATGCATTTCATTTTCGTGAATGTCGTATCACATCGCAAAAAATAACATATAAGTATTTGAAAAATAAAAGAATAAATTTACTTATATGTCTTATATAAGACCTTGTTGCCTCGCAAAAAACGGCATATGCTTCAGTCATTGGTTTTGAGTTGCTACAGCCGAAATCCCGAATCACCGAATTATTTACTCATCAAGGAGAATGACTCATGGCATCCCGCGAACAGCAAGTGCAGGCCCTGGCCAAGGACTGGGCCGAAAATCCACGTTGGAAGAATGTCACCCGCAATTACACCGCCGAGGATGTGGTCCGCCTGCGCGGCTCGGTCCAGGTCGAGCACACGCTGGCCAAGCGCGGCGCCGAAAAACTGTGGAACCTGGTCAACAACGAACCCTTCGTCAACGCGCTCGGCGCCTTGACCGGCAACCAGGCCATGCAGCAGGTCAAGGCCGGCCTGAAGGCGATTTACCTGTCCGGCTGGCAGGTGGCGGGCGACGCCAACCTGGCCGGTGAAATGTATCCCGACCAGTCGCTGTACCCGGCCAATTCGGTGCCGATGGTGGTCAAGCGCATCAACAACACCTTCCAGCGCGCCGACCAGATCCAGTGGTCGGAAGGCAAGGACGACATCGACTTCTTCGCGCCGATCGTGGCCGACGCCGAAGCCGGTTTCGGCGGCGTGCTGAATGCCTATGAACTGATGAAGTCGATGATCGACGCCGGCGCCGCCGGCGTGCACTTCGAAGACCAGCTGGCTTCGGTCAAGAAATGCGGCCACATGGGCGGCAAGGTGCTGGTGCCGACCCGCGAAGCGGTCGAGAAGCTGAACGCGGCACGCCTGGCGGCCGACGTATCCGGCACTTCGACGCTGGTGATCGCCCGTACCGACGCCGAAGCGGCCGACCTGCTGACCTCGGACGTGGACGACAACGACAAGCCATTCTGCACCGGCGAGCGCACCGTCGAAGGCTTCTTCAAGACCCGTCCCGGCATCGATCAGGCCATTTCGCGCGCGCTGGCCTATGCGCCGTACGCCGACCTGGTCTGGTGCGAAACCGGCAAGCCGGACCTGGCATTCGCGAAGAAATTCGCCGAAGCGGTGCATGCCAAGTTCCCGGGCAAGATGCTGGCCTATAACTGCTCGCCGTCGTTCAACTGGAAGAAGAACCTGGACGACGCCACCATCGCCAAGTTCCAGAAGGAGCTGGGCGCGATGGGCTACAAGTTCCAGTTCATCACGCTGGCCGGCTTCCATGCGCTGAACTATTCGATGTTCAACCTGGCGCACGGCTATGCGCGCAACCAGATGTCCGCTTTCGTCGAACTGCAGGAAGCCGAATTCGCCGCCGCCGACAAGGGCTTCACCGCGGTCAAGCACCAGCGCGAAGTCGGCACCGGCTACTTCGATGCCGTGACCCAGGCGATCCAGCAAGACCAGAGCTCGACTACGGCCCTGCATGGCTCGACCGAAGACGAACAGTTCTTCGAGACAGAAAGTCGCCTGATTGAAGCAAGCTGATACCCCGTAGGATGGGGGAGACGTTGGTCTGATAGTCGAAAAGCCGCACCTCACGAGGGTGCGGCTTTTTTGTTGGCGCCGGTTGTCGATTGTTGCGCGTCCCATGCGGGCTATCGCCGTTCGCTTGCTAGAATGAGCGCCTTCGTCATTTTTCACCTTATAGAATTTCTTATGCTGAGCTACCGCCACGCCTTTCACGCGGGCAATCACGCCGACGTCCTGAAACACTTCGTCACCATTGCGCTGTTGCAGTATCTCAACCAGAAGGACACGCCGTCACGTACATCGACACCCACGCCGGCGCCGGCGTGTATGCGCTCGATGGCACTTATGCCTCCAAGAACGCGGAATACGATAGCGGCATCGGCACGCTGTGGGGGCATCAGGCCTGCCGGCAGCGCTGGCGGATTATGTCGACTTGGTCAAAGGCATGAATCCGAGCGGCAAGATGCGCTATTACCCCGGTTCGCCGTATTGCGCCGACAAGATCATGCGCGCACAGGACCGCCTGCGCCTGTTCGAGCTGCATCCGGCCGACAGCAAGATCTTGCGCGACAATTTTCGCAAGCTGGAAGCGCACGCCGCAGCCCAGGGCGAGCGTCCGGCGGGGCGCGGTTCACGCGTGATGGTGCACAAGGCGATGGCTTCGCTGGCCTCAAGGCGCTTGCTGCCGCCGCCGTCGCGCCGCGGCCTGGTGCTGATCGACCCGCCGTATGAAGACAAGGACGACTACCGGCGGGTGCAGGACGCACTGGAAGACGCATTCAGCCGATTTCCGACCGGCATCTATGCGGTCTGGTATCCGGTGTTGCAACGCATGGAGTCGCGCCAGTTGCCGAAAGACTCAAGCGCCTGCCGGCCAGGAAGCTGGCTGAACGTCACGCTGACCGGTCAGCACGCCGTCGCCGGATGGCTTTGGCCTGCACAGCAGCGGCATGTTCATCCTGAACCCGCCGTAGACGCTGGAGCCGATGCTGCGCGAAGTGATGCCATAGCTGGTGAAGACGCTGGGCACCGATGCCGGAGCAGGTTTTACCCTCGAGTCCGGCCAGCCAGTGACGACCGTTGGTCGCAAGAAAGTGTTGCGCTAGACTGCTCACAGATTTTGACAATTGTTGTTTTTTAGAAATATGTAGGACAGAGGCGTACAATCAATCCATTTGCACCAAATAGAGCCGGTAACATCCACCGCAGACTGATTGAGAGCCCGGCTAGCGCCTTCAATAGGCATGGGCCAAGCACAGACTACCCATTCGATGATGACCGACGAAATGCTCGATGCTGCTGGACAAAGCCAACGTGTCAAGGATTTTTTCCTGGCCCGCCAGCCGATATTGGATCGCAAGCAGAGCCTGGTCGCCTACGAACTCTTGTTTCGCAGTGCCGCCATCAACAGTGCCAATGTCACGGACGACCTGGCAGCCACCGCTTCCGTGATTGCGCACGCTGCCGAGCTGGGGCTGGAAAACGTCATCGGCGATTCGCTTGGCTTCGTGAACGTGGACGCGGCCGTGTTGATGAGCGACTTCATCAATTTTTTGCCGCCCGGCAAAGTCGTTCTGGAAATTCTTGAGACGGTCACGGTCACGCCTGTGCTGATTCAGCGCGTGGCAGAACTGGTACAGGCAGGATTTTCGTTCGCACTGGACGATGTCATAGCCAATTCCGACGATGTGCAGAAATTGCTGCCCTTGGTCAACACCATCAAGATTGATGTGATGGATATGAACTTGGTCACCTTGGCCAGCTTGGCGAACCATTTCATGCGAGCGGGGAAAACCCTGCTGGCGGAAAAAGTGGAAACTGTCGAGCGGTTTCAGGAATGCCTGGACCTGGGGTTCCATTATTTCCAGGGCTATTACTTTGCGCGGCCCGGAATCCTCACCGGGAAAAAACTGTCGCCTTCGCAACTGACCATCATGCAACTGATGGCCCTGATCATCACCGATGCCGAGACCCGGGAAATCGAAACCTGCATCAAGCAGGACGTATCACTTGGCCTGACCTTGCTGCGGCTGGTCAATACGCCGGCGTTCGGCCTGCCGCAGCGGATCGACTCGCTCGGCCAGGCGCTGGTCTTGCTGGGGCGACGGCAATTGCAACGCTGGCTGCAGATACTCCTATACACCGACCGCGGCAAGGGCCGAGATTTCATGTCGCCATTGCTGATACTGGCGACCACGCGGGGCAAGCTGCTGGAGCTGATTGCCGAAAAAATTTGTCCTGGTCAGCGCCATGTAGCCGACATAGCCTTTACGGTCGGCATCATGTCGCTCATGGATACCCTGTTCGATTCGTCCATGGAAAAAATCCTGGAGCAGATTTCAGTGGCCGATAGCGTCAGCGATGCATTGCTTCAGCGCAATGGCTTATACGGCGACATGCTGAAGCTGGTCGAGTACATAGAACGGATCGAAGAAGCCCGACCGTTGCTGGTGCCGATGCTGCACAAACTGCAGTTGTCGATTGAGGATTTGTACCAGCTTGAATTGGCGGCGTTTGAGTGGAGCGATGCCATTTCGCGCGCTGCAGGCTAGCTGGCGGAGTGCCAACAGGCGCTGGCAGCTTGCAGTCTGACTGCCGGTTCGAGGCTACAATGAATGCCATGAACAAGGCATTCGTAAAAGAAAGCGATGACGCCGACGATGAGCTCGAGGCGGCATTGCCGGCAATTCCTCCAGGCGCCAAAAATTACATCACGCCGGCCGGTTACCAGCGCATCAAGGATGAATTGCTGCGCTTGATCGACGTCGAACGGCCGGAGGTCGTGCGCATCGTGCATTGGGCTGCCTCCAACGGCGACCGCTCGGAAAATGGCGACTACATCTACGGCAAGCGCCGTCTGCGCGAAATCGATCGGCGCATCCGGTTTTTGACCAAACGTCTGGATCTGGCCGAGGTGGTCGACCCGAGCGCCCATCATGGCGGTGACCAGGTTTTTTTTGGTGCCACCGTCACCTATGCCAATCAGGCCGGAGAGCAGCACACGGTGACCATCGTCGGGATTGACGAACTGGACCCGCTGAATGGGAAGATCAGCTGGATTTCGCCAGTGGCGCGCGCTCTGACCAAGGCACATGAGGGCGACGTTGTCGCATTGCGGACACCCGTTGGCATGGACGAGCTGGAAATTCTAGCGGTGGAATATCCTGCCGCAGGGTAGTTTGTTACACTATCCAACCGTCTTTTTCGATCCTGTCTTTGGTGTCCCTGACGGCCTGCGATCCAGGCGCTGCTTGTGGCTGATTTGCCGGCCCACAAAGGCAGCGGGCAGCTTGCCAGCGAGTGGAAGCGGGTGGCAAATCATCTGAATAAAAATAACCTGTTCCTCGCCCATGCCGATTGTCTATTCAAGCCTGAATCATCCGCTGCGGGTGCCGCTGGCAGCCGAAGTGCACTCTCGTCCACCGCTGCGTCTGACGGCGTCGGAAAGCGTCACGCATTTCGCAGTCTATGTCCACAATGGCGCCGATCCGGCGTCTGACAACAGTCATGGCCAGCAGCGGTTGTTGAGCGCGTTGTGCGCGCATTTTGGCGTGGCCGGTCCGAGTAGCGACGCCAAGTATTTTTTCCATGATTTCGGCCGCTTCCGGCTGAAATGGGAATGTCACACCGAATTCGCCACCTATACGTTTGCACAGGCGCACGCACAGCCGCTGTCGATCGATGCCGCGTTTGCGCAAGTTCCGGTGACGCATTTGCCGCAACAGTGGCTGCAAGCACTGCAGGGCAAGGTCATGGTGGCAGCACACCTGGTGCTGGACCAGCACGCAGCGGCAATCGATACGCCGGATGCAGAATTGCTGCAGGTCTTCGAGGATAACGCGCTGGCTGCCGGAAGAATGGCGCAAGGCGGGCAGATCTGGACCGATTTCCGGATTCATGCCGATGGCTTCAACCGCTTCGTGGTGCGCGACGTCGGCTCGCATGAACAGCAGGCGGCGCGCCTGGTACAGCGTATTCTGGAAATTGAAACCTACCGCATGATGGCCTTGCTTGGCTTGCCGCTGGCGCAGCAATCGACTCCAGTGCTGAACGCGATCGAAGGCGAATTGGCGCGCTTGACCGCAGCCATGGTCGATGCCGATCAGGCGATTGCCGGCGCGCCGGAGAATGCCGACGATGAACAGGCGTTGTTGCGCCATATTACCGGCCTGGCGGCGCGAATCGAGAAATTGTCACTCGACAGCAGCTATCGCTTTGCGGCGTCGCAGGCGTATTTCCGGCTGGTGCGCGCGCGCATCGAAGAGCTGCATGAAATCCGCATCGAAGGGGTGCCGACCATCGGCGAATTCATGGATCGCCGCCTGGCGCCGGCCATGAATACCTGCGCAGCGATCGCGCAGCGCCAGGAAGCCCTGGCAAAACGGATTGCGCATACCAACGATCTGTTGCGTACTCGGGTTGGCATCGTGCAGGAACAGCAGAATCGCAAGATTTTGCAGTCACTCAATGCGCGCGCGGCGCAGCAGATACGCCTGCAGCAGGCGGTGGAAGGCTTGTCGGTGGCGGCGATTTCCTATTACCTGGTGGGATTGTTGAATTACGCCGGCAAGGCGGCCAAGGCGGCCGGGTGGCCGATCAATCCGGACATCGCCACCGGCATGTTGATTCCGGTGATAGCGGCCGGCGTCTGGCTTGCCTTGCGCCGGCTGCGCCAGCACACGCACGTCGCATAAGGCCGACCTAGCCGCGGTCGCGCAAAATCCGGGCGACGGCGCTGATGCCGCGTACGTTGCGAATCAGGCGTGCCAGATGAATTCGGTTTTCGACCTGAATCGTGAAGATGATTTGGGTCATCATCGGATCCTTGTCGTCGTCCATGCTGACGTAGGTGATGTCGGCGTCTGATTCGCCGATCTCGACTGCAACCCGAGCCAGGATCCCTTTTTCGTTCCGGACCAGGATCTTGAGCCGGCAATCAAAGCGCCGGTTCAGGTTCTGGGCCCAGGCGACTTCAATCCAGCGCTCCGGCTCCTTGGTGCGCTGGCGCTTGGCCAGATAACAATCCTCGGTATGGACGATCAGCCCCTGGTCACGTTTCAACTGGCCAATGATCTTGTCGCCCGGGATTGGCTGGCAGCAGGGCGCCAGTTGCACCGATGTGCCTTCACTGCCGTCAATCATGACTGGATCGAGCTTCGCCGGCAGTGGGCCGCCCGCCGTCGTGGCGGCTTCCGGTGCAGGCAATTCGATGTCGAGCATGCCGTGGATATGCCTTGCCACCAGTGCTGCCATGCGTTTGCCAATGCCGATGTCGGTATACAGCTCATCAAGCGACTTGGCACTCGATTCCTTCAGCAGCTTGTCCACCAGTTCGGGCGCCAGTGCCGGGTTCAGGTTGAGGGCAACCAGCGCCTGCGTCAGCAGCCGTTTGCCGAGGTCGAGCGACTCGCTCAGGTTCACCGTGCGCAAGTGATGCCGGATGGCGGAGCGCGCCTTGCCGGTGCGCACGAAGGAAAGCCAGGTCGGCGTCGGCCGTGAGGTCGGCGAAGTGATGATTTCGACGATGTCGCCGTTGCGCAATTCGGTGCGCAGCGCGGATTGCTCGTGGTTGATCTTGGCAGCGATGGTCTGGTCGCCGACGTCGGTGTGGATGTTGTAGGCAAAGTCGAGCGCGGTGGCGCCGCGCGGCAGAGCGATAATTTCCGACCTGGGCGTGAAGACGTACACCGAATCTGGAAATAGATCGACCTTCACGTGCTCCAGAAACTCGGCCGAATCCCCGGTTTGCTTCTGGATGTCGAGCAGTGACTGCAGCCAGGCGTGAGTGCGCTGTTGCAGGTCGGTCAGGCTGCCGTCCTCGTTCTTGTATAACCAGTGCGCGGCAACTCCGGATTCCGCTACCCGATGCATGTCCTGGGTGCGGATCTGGAATTCGACCGGCGTGCCGTAGGGGCCGATCAGTGTCGTATGCAGCGACTGGTAGCCATTCAGCTTGGGAATGGCGATGTAATCCTTGAACTTGCCGGGCATCGGCTTGTACATCGCATGCAGGGTGCCGAGCGCGACATAGCAATTGGCAAAACTGTCGACCACCACGCGAAAACCATAGACGTCCAGCACCTGCGAGAAGGACAGGTGCTTGTTGCGCATCTTGCGGTAAATTCCGTACAGCGTCTTTTCCCGGCCATACACTTGCGACTCGATGCTGGCAGCAGCCAGCGTGCTGTTGACCGCGTCCAGGATCTTGCTGACCACTTCGCGCCGGTTGCCGCGCGCTGCCTTCACCGCCTTGGTCAGGGTTTTATACCGCAGCGGGTACAGATGCGCGAAAGCCAGGTCCTGCAATTCGCGATAGATATTGTTCAAGCCCAGCCGATGCGCAATCGGCACATAGACTTCCATCGTTTCGCGCGCAATCCGCCGTCTTTTCTCCGCCGCCATCGCACCCAGCGTACGCATGTTGTGCAGACGGTCGGCCAGCTTGACCAGGATCACGCGTACGTCGCGCGCCATGGCCAGCAGCATCTTGCGGAAATTTTCTGCCTGGACTTCCACCTGGCTCTGGAATTCCAGCTTGTCGAGTTTGGACAAGCCATCCACCAGTGTCGCCACCTGGGCGCCAAAACGCTCGATCAGTTCGTCCTTCTGGACATCCTGATCTTCCATCACGTCATGCAGCAGGGCGGCCATGATGGCCTGGGCGTCGAGTTTCCAGTCGGCGCAGATTTCGGCTACCGCGATCGGGTGCGAGATGTACGGTTCGCCCGAAACCCGCATCTGCCCCAGGTGCTTTTCATCGGAGAAGCGATAGGCCTGCTTGACCTGCTTTAACTCGTCCGGCGTCAGGTATTCGACCAGCTTGGCGCTCAACTGGGCAACCGACGCCACATGCGTTGGCGCACCGGCGCCTGCGGTGACGGTCGCGGGGTCTGCGGATTTGGTTTTGCGTGAACGCCGTCGCACTGGCGTCCCGCCTGCCGCCGGCTGGGTTGAATCCGTAGAAGTCACGATCATGCTCGCACGATATCGGCGGCGGCGCGGCGCTGATGTATCCCTATGCAGGGACTTTTTTCAGCATTTCGATTCCGACTTTACCGGCAGCAATTTCACGCAGTGCGATAACAGTCGGTTTGTCCTTGGCGTCGACTTTGGGAGTGTGGCCTTGCAACAGCTGGCGTGCACGGTAGGTGGCTGCCAGGGTCAGTTGAAAGCGATTGGGGATTTGCTTGAGACAATCTTCGATGGTGATGCGAGCCATATGTTTTCCTGAATGCGGGTTAGCTGGATTTTGCATGAATGCCCAATTGGGCAAACAAAGGGGCGTGGCGCGCTGCTTGCTGTGAAAACCGGCAACGGGTGGCCTGGATAATTGCAGTCAATCTTGATAAAGCGGTGGCAAACTCTTGATTAATAATAACATATTCAAACTCAGGCGCATGCGCGATTTCTCCGCCGGCAGCCAGAATGCGGCGCGTGATGACTTGCGGTTCGTCCTGGCCGCGCTTTTGCAGGCGCTCTTCCAGGGCTGCGATCGAGGGCGGCAGGATGAAAATGCCGACCGCGTCCGGAAACTGCTTTTTCACCTGACGCGCCCCTTGCCAATCGATCTCCAAAAGTATATCGGTTCCGGCCTTCATTCGGTCGGCAATCTGCAGGCGCGAAGTACCATAATAATTGTCGTGCACTTCGGCCGATTCGAGGAATTCGCCGCGCTGGCGGCGCGCAAGAAAATCCTCGACCGAGGTGAAGTGGTATTCGCGGCCGTCCTGTTCGCCGGCGCGCGGTGCGCGCGTCGTGTATGAAATCGACAACTTGATGGAAGGGTCCTGTGCCAGCAGGGCATTGACCAAGGTGGATTTGCCGGCGCCGGAAGGCGCCACGACCATGAACAGGCTGCCGGCAGAGGCGTTGGCATGGGGCATCGGGATCCTTGAGTGAGGCGATTGGAAAAATTATTGACGGCAGGGCGTCGCCAAGATGCTTGGTCGACACTCGTAAAATTCGGCTTTATAGGGAGTATAGCAAAAAATCGGCAATTTCCGCTGATGCCATATGCCATATGAAAAATACTGCCTACGGTATGAAGCAAGAGCAAAGCGCTTTGCTACTGATCCAACGCTGCGCGCCAAAGATGGAATTTTATCAGCAGGCCAGCGCTAGTGACAGTCCGGGACGTTCTGGTCCAAATACACTTCAAAGGCAATGTTGCGTACCGACTTCGTCTGGATCTGGTTGAAGTATTTGCCGCTGCGCCATTCTTCGATCACTTGTTTCAAAAAACGCGCGGTCTGGATATCGCCGCGCGGAGCCACCAGCGCCAGCGACTGGCGCCGGCCAGTCGGCAGGCGGGCAGAAAATTTCTTCCATTCCGGCAGCTTGATCAGTTCTTCCAGCATCCTGCTGTCATGGACCGCGGCGTCGCACTCGCCGATGCGCATGGCCAGCAAGGCATCGGCAGGCGCTCGGTAGCGCTGTTCGATGGCACCATATTCGGTCGCGGCGATGCCGGCGTGCAGGCTGCCTTCGGAAACGCAGACGACGCGTCCTTTCAGCTGGGACCAGGATTTGATGGTGGTATCCGTACGCATGATCGCCATCGGCCCGGCCGCATAGCCGGTTGGCACGACCATCGCCGAGCGATACAGCGGATCGTTATCAGGCAAGGCCACCAGCAGCACGTCCACTGCGCCGCTACCTAGCAACACGCCACGCTGGGCGGGGGTGGCACGGCGAGTCGTCAGCGGCACTTGCAGGCGGCGCGCGAGGTCGAGCGCGAGCTCGTGGGCGATTCCCTCCGGGGTGCGGAATTTAGCGCCGGCAATATAGGGTGCGGGCGGAAAATCCACACCCACCGTCAAGGTTCCATGCTGTTTGGCGCGCGCCGCCAGGCTGCTGTCGGCGATTGCGGTTGCGCAGGTGGCAGCCAGGGCGGCCAGCACGACGAGACAGGGTAGCGCCGATAGTTTGGGGAAAAACGGTCGTTTCATGATCAAACGTACTGATACCGTAGCAGGCGATGCTTCAGATTTTCCAGGATAAGTTGATCGATCAGCACTGCCAGGATTGCAATCGTCACGATGTTCGCCATGACGCCGATCATGTCGGCGGTTTCACCGGCGTAGGCCAGCGAACGCCCCAGCCCCTTGCCGAAGCCGATCAGCATTTCGGCTGAAATCAACGCGCGCCATGCATTGCCGAACGCCAGTTGGGCACCGGTGATCAATTCCGGCATCACCGCGGGCAGATACACGCGTTTCAGCATGTCCCAGCGCGACGCGCCCATGACGCGCGCGGCCGAAACGTGGACTTGCTGCACGCTTTCGGTGGCATTCATCACGGACAGCGCGGCCGGGAAAAAAGCGGCGAGGGCGATGACGACGATGATAGGCAGGCTGCCGAAACCCATCAGGATCAGGAACAGGGGCACCCAGGCGATGGACGGAATTGACTGCAGGATGATGATCGCCGACTTCAGTACTTCGCGGAAGAAGAACAAGATGGCGCCGATCAGGCCAAAGCCGATTCCAAACAGCAGCGCCGCACTGTAGCCGCCTGCCAGTCGCATCAGGCTGTTCCACAATGTCAGACGAAATTCAGTGGAGCGGATGTCGTCCCAGAGGCGCGCCAGGACCGTAGGTACGCCGGGCATCAGGAAGTCCGGCAGGGTCCAGGCCGCTATTTGCCAGCACAGCAGAATGAACAGGATCGCCAGGAACATGGCGAGTCGTTTGCGATAGCCGGACAGGTGTAATTGTGTGCTCATCAAATATCAAAATAAGATGGCCGGCGAGTGCCGGCCATCGAGTTCATGCGGGTGTCAAGCCGGATTATAACGGCCGTCCGACCGGCAATGCCACCTCAATCGGTGGCGTCACGCCAGTCACAGCTTGCGGTCCGTCTGCCAGCTCAGATCAACAATGCCTTTCACGTCGAACGGCGTGCCATCGCGGGTTTTCAGCGAACCCTGAGCCTGCAGGATATCGGCGATTTCCTGCATCCGGGCTTGCTCCTTGGCGGTCAGCACGGCGCTGAAAGTCTGGCTCTTGATGGCGTCGCGGATGACGTCTTCACGAGGCAGGTCACCGTGTTTCAGGGTTTTAAGGGTCGGTTCGGAAATGAAATAGCCGGCGATCAGTTTCGATGCTGCCTCCGGATTTTTCTGCAGCAGACTCGATCGCTTCGCGCTGCGCGTCGAGTGATTTCCACACCGCGTCTTTTCTCTTCTTCAGTATCTCGCCCGACGTGATGACGACCATGCAAGGGAACGGCCAGACTTCGCCGATTTCATAGATCTGCTTGACCGGCGCGATCAGTTGCGCAATCCGTGCCTGCGGCTCGAACAGGAAGGCGGCATCGACGCGCTTGCCCACCAGCGACTGCACCGCCACTTGCGGGCTGACGCCCATGATGGTCAGGTCGTCGGGTTTCAGGCCGGCGTTCTTCAGCACCACGCCTTTCAGCACGGTATCGGCGGTGCTGCCTTCCGCCTGCGAGGCCAGCGTGCGGCCCTTCAGGCCAGCGACATTCTTGATGCCGGTATCGTCACGCACGACGATGGCGTGATAGCCGTGCTGTGCTCCGCCCACCACTTTCAGGTCGGCGCCTTTGGAAGCCCACGCCACCGCATTGGTGAATCCGAGTACGCCAGTATCGAGCTGGCCGCCGACGATGGCCTTGATCAGGTCGGTGCCGGACTTGAATTCGACCAGTTCGACATCCAGCCCGTGTTTTTTGTAGAAACCGCCTTCGTAGGCTGCAATTGCCTGCGCGTCATCCATGACCCGCAGGTAGCCTACCTTGAGCTTCTCGGCTGCGACCGCCTGGCTGGCGATGGCGAACACCGCCAGTGCCGGAATCAACAATCGTGACAATTTCGGTACGAGTTTCATGCTTCTGCTCCTTCTAGGGTTTTTACAATGTCGTCTTGTTCTGCGCGGATGCCCAGCAGCCCTAGAATCTCGCGCCGCATCGCCGCAAACTCCGACAAGTCGTGGGTTTTTTCGTGATGTTGCAGATTGAATTCCTTGAGCACCGTGGCCGGCCGTGCACTGAACACCAGGATGCGGTCGGCCAGGAACAGTGCCTCATCGACATCGTGCGTCACCAGCAGGACGGTTGGCTGCGTTTCCCGGATCAAGGTGCGCAACGCATCCTGCAAGGTCATGCGGGTCAGCGCGTCGAGCGCGCCGAACGGTTCGTCCAGCAGCAAGACCTTGGGATTGGAAATGAACGCGCGAGCCAATGCCGCACGCTGCCGCATGCCGCCCGACACCTGATGCGGGTAATAGCTCTCGAAGCCCTGCAGATTGACCTTGGCCAGCCATTCGCGCGCCTGCCGCTGCGCCTCGGGGCGCGCGATTTTCTGGAATTCCAGCGCCATGGCGACGTTTTGCAGCAGGGTTTGCCACGGATACAGGGCATTTTCCTGAAACATCAGGGTGCGTTCCGGATCCGGCCCTTGCACCGGCTGGCCATTGGCCAGCATGCGGCCGCTGCTCGGCATCTCGAGGCCGGCGGCGATATGCAGCAAGGTCGATTTGCCGCAGCCGGACGGGCCGACCAGGGCCACCAGTTCGCCACTCTTCACTTCGCGCGAGAAGTTGTTGACTACTTGCAGGCTGGAAAAATGCTTACTGATATTTTCAAAGGACAGTTTCATTGGCGATTGTTGTTACGGACGGGGCGGGAAGGACCAAAGGCGAGTCGCGAAATGTTGGTATTTCGCTCGGAGTCAATTCGTCGTCCGCATATCCTTACGGTGCACGATTGCAAACATGCGGGACTGTAGTTTGTATCCCTTGAGCGGACAACAATTTTTATCTAGTTTGTTTATATGAGAATGGAATATTGAAATCTCTTACGTATATGGTAGTGGAGTATGTTTCAAAAACGACCTGCATATCGCCTGAAAATGATGGTCTATATTGGGAGTATCTGTCTGGATGCGGCCAATGGCAAGGCGCCGCTAGAGGCGTATGCGACTTCGCCCGCCGACCTGGGGTCGCTATCGCCCGCTTGATACGCTTACCGGAGATGGCCGCAATCGAGCCGCAGGCAGTTGGCGCAACCGCGCCTGGCGGAAAAGATCGGGATGAAAGTGCTCGCGCTGATGCAAGCTTATTCCAGGTTTTGCACCTGTTCGCGCATCTGGTCGATCAGGAGTTTCAGTTCCATCGAGGCGTCGGACAAGTCCTTGATCGCAGCTTTGGAGCCGACCGTATTGGCTTCCCGATTCAATTCCTGCATCATGAAATCAAGCCGCTTGCCAACCTGGCCGCCTTTTTTCAGGATACGGCGCGTTTCCGCCAAATGCGCCGACAAGCGCGATACTTCTTCCGCGATGTCGATTCGAATGCCATACAGGATGACTTCCTGGCGAATCCGCTCCAGGGCGTCCTCGCGCGTCACGCTGGCAGCGGCGGCCGAATCGGTTTGCAAATTCAGGCCCAGCGCTTCCTGCATCCGCTCGATCGCTTTTTGCTGAAACTGGGCGACCACTTTCGGCACCAGCGGAGTAATGCGCTGCACAATCGCTTCCATCGCATCGATGCGGGATTCGAGTGCCGCCTGCAGCGCCGCGCCTTCGCGTGCGCGCGAGTCGATGAAGGCGTCCAGCGCGGCTTGCAAGACTTGCGCGGCGTCGGCCTGCAGCGTGTCCTGTCCGATTTCGGCCTCCTCGATGACGCCGGGCCAGCGCAATACCTCGTGCACCGAGAGGGGTGCCGCCTGGCTGAACTGCTGGCGTACCGTCTCCTGCATGTTGGCCAATGCGGCAAGCAGGCGGGTATTCAGCGCCTGGCTGCTGGCTGTGGCATCCTTGCGGCCGAAGCTGACCCGGCATTCGACCTTGCCGCGCGCGACACGGGCGACAATCGCTTCGCGCAGCATCGGCTCCAATGCCCGCAAATCGTCATTGATGCGAAACTGCAAATCGAGAAAGCGCGAGTTGACGCTCTTGATTTCGATGGTGATGGTGCCGGTCGCGGTATCGCGCGTATCGACCGCGTAGCCGGTCATGCTGCAGATCGTCAAAGCTCAGTCCTTGGTTTTGTCTTTACAAAACAGTGATTTATCAACACAATTGCACGTATATTCAGTTGGAACGACATGGCCACGCAAAATAACGCTCCCTTGCCTGACGGGCTCGAAATTGCCGGATACCGCATTGTAAAGAAGATTGCATCGGGCGGTTTCAGTATTGTCTATCTTGCTTACGACGAGGATGGCAATGCGGTGGCCATCAAGGAATACCTGCCCAGTTCGCTGGCGCTGCGCCAGCCGGGAGAATTGATCCCGACCATTTCTGCCGACAACCTGGCCACTTTCCGTATCGGCCTCAAATGCTTTTTCGAGGAAGGGCGGGCGCTGGCCCGGATTGCCCATCCGAACGTGGTCAGTGTCGTCAATTTTTTCCGCGCGAATGAAACCGTCTACATGGTCATGGTGTATGAATCCGGGCGCTCGCTGCAGGACCATATCCTGCGCCGCCGCGACAAAGGCGAGAAGCCGCTGATATCGGAAAAATTCATCCGCAAGATGTTCAATCGGGTGTTGCATGGCTTGCGCGAGGTGCATACCAACAAGTTGCTGCACCTGGACCTGAAGCCGGCCAACATTTACCTGCGGGTGGACGGCACACCGATCCTGCTCGACTTTGGTGCCGCTCGCCAAACCCTGCAAACCGACCTGCCCAAGCTGTATCCGATGTACACGCCCGGATTCGCGCCGCCCGAACTGTATGGAAAAAACGGCAACCTCGGGCCGTGGACCGATATCTACAGCATCGGCGCATCGATCTTCGCCTGCATGGTCGGCGCGCCGCCGCAAGCGGCCGATCAGCGCAAGAAAAACGACCGCATGGAAGGGCACTTCCGCAAACTGGAGGGAATTTATTCTCCCCAATTGATTGAGGTCGTGCGCTCCTGCCTGAAGATCGATCCGCTGGAGCGCCCGCAAAGCGTATTCGCGTTGCAAAAGGCGTTGACGCGGCCGGTACCGGCCAACCCTTCCGGCGACGCCATGGAAAAGGTGTCGCGCAAGTTGCGCGAGCTGTTTGGCACGATCGGCAAGAAACGCATCAACGCCAACACGATCCAGGAAAACACCTTGTAATACAATACGAGGCTGTTCACGCAAGCACGTTTATACAATGCGATTCTCGGTATACCAGGAAAGCTTGATCGGTGGCCGCAAGGTCAATCAGGATCGCATGGGCTACAGCTTCACGCGGGACGCCTTGCTGCTGCTGCTGGCGGATGGCATGGGTGGCCACATCCAGGGCGAGATCGCGGCGACGATTGCGCTGCAGACCATCGGCTCGCTGTTCCAGCAGCATGCGACGCCCAAGATCAAGAAACCCGAGCGTTTTCTGGAAGACAGTTTTTTTGCCGCGCACCACGAAATCCATCGCTATCGCGCCATCAACCAGCTTCCGGAAACCCCGCGCACCACGATCGTCGCCTGCCTGATCCAGCACAACAGCGCGTTCTGGGCCCACTGCGGCGATTCGCGCCTGTACTGGATGCGCGATGGCCAGATACTGTCGCGTACCCGAGACCACTCGCGCATCGAAACCCTGATCGCGCAAGGCAAGGTTGACCCGTCCGAACGCGCCACCCATCCGGACCGCAACAAGTTATTCAATTGCCTCGGCGCACCCAACATGCCGATCGTCGAAATCTCGCGCCGCGCCAGCTTGCAGGGCGGCGACGTGATGCTGCTGTGCTCCGACGGCTTGTGGTCGATGCTGCCGGATCATGTTCTGGCGCAGCGGCTGCAGGACAATACGATCGTGCGTGCGGTGCCGGAGTTGTTGCAGACGGCGGTTGGCATCGCCGGCAAGAGCAGCGACAATGTGACTGCGTTGGCGATGATGTGGGAGGGCGGCAGCAACAGTCTGAACGACGCCACCACGATTACCACCCATACGCTGCCGATCGGCACCGTCACCACCACCATCCAGGCGCCGCGCCATGCCGACCTCGAGGGTGCAGACGCATTCGACGAGGCGGAAATTGAAAAGGCAATCGAGGAAATTCGCGGCGCCATTGAAAAATCCTCACGCCTGACCTCCAAAAACTAGGAATTCCCATGTCTGATACAAGCCGCTTCGGCGGACGTGCGGCCGACGCATTGCGTCCGGTGCGCCTGCTGCGCCATTTCACCAAGCACGCGGAAGGCTCGGTGCTGGTCGAATTTGGCGATACTCGCGTGCTGTGCACGGCCAGTATCGAAGAAAAAGTGCCCGGGTTCTTGAAAGGCAAGGGACGCGGCTGGCTGACCGCCGAGTATGGCATGCTGCCGCGCTCGACCCATACCCGCATGGATCGTGAAGCCGCCAAGGGCAAGCAATCGGGCCGCACCCAGGAAATCCAGCGCCTGATCGGCCGCTCATTGCGGGCCGCGTTTGATCTTGAAGCGTTCGGCGAGCGCACGCTGCAACTGGATTGCGATGTGCTGCAAGCCGATGGCGGCACCCGCACCGCGGCGATTACCGGCGCCATGGTGGCCGCCCATGATGCGTTTGCGCAACTGGTCGAGCGCGGTGCGCTGACGGCGATTCCGCTCAAGCACTTCGTGGCGGCGGTTTCGGTCGGTGTCTGCCAGGGGCGGCCGGTGCTCGATCTCGACTATCTCGAAGATTCGGCCTGCGATACCGACATGAACGTGGTGATGACGGATGACGGCCGCTTCATCGAAATTCAGGGCACGGCCGAAGGCGCGCCGTTTGATCGGGCCAACATGGACGCCTTGCTCGATTTGGCGCAAAAAGGGATTGCCGGCCTGGTGCTGCTGCAAAGGCAGGCACTCGGCCTGGCGGCATGATGGACAGCCGATCGGTGCCAGGCCGCGGCCCGCTGGTCCTGGCCTCGAACAATGCCGGCAAGCTGAAGGAATTTTCCCGCCTGCTGGCCCCGGCCGGTTTTGTGCTGCGGCCGCAAGGCGAGTTTGCGGTGCCGGAAGCCGAAGAACCGCATCCCACTTTCGTTGAAAACGCCCTGGCCAAGGCACGCCACGCATCGCGGCTTACTGCTCTGCCGGCGTTGGCCGACGACTCCGGCGTATGCGCACTGGCGTTGCATGGTGCTCCCGGCGTGCTGTCCGCCCGTTATGCCGGTGAGCCGAAATCAGATGCTGCCAATAACCGCAAGCTGGTGGCCGAGCTGGGAGCCTACGCCGACAAATCGGCTTACTATTATTGCGTACTGGTCTTGGTGCGGCACGCCGATGATCCACAACCGATCATTGCCGAAGGACGCTGGAACGGGGAAATCATTGCCACGCCACGCGGCCAGAATGGCTTTGGCTATGACCCGTATTTCTGGTTGCCGGATCTGGGTAAAACGGCGGCTGAACTCAGCCCGGAAGAAAAAAACCAGGTGTCCCATCGCGCCCAGGCATTACGCATACTGATTGAGAAACTGCAATGATTCCGATCCAGCCGATTGATCCCAGCGCCACGCCGGTCGATGCGGTGGCCAATGCCGCGCAGGCGGCAATCGCCTTCCTGAAGCCGGGCCCGATTCATCTGGCTGCGCTGCCGCCGCTGTCGCTCTACATTCATTTTCCGTGGTGCGTCAAAAAATGTCCGTATTGCGACTTCAACTCGCATGAAGCCAAGGGTGCATTTCCCGAGGATGACTATCTGACGGCACTGCGCAGCGACCTCGAAAGTGCGCTGCCGCTGATCTGGGGCCGGCCCATTTATACCGTCTTCATCGGCGGCGGCACGCCCAGCTTGTTGTCGGCGGCAGGGCTGGATCGTCTGCTGTCCGACCTGCGCACCTTGCTGCCGCTGGACGGCGCCGCCGAAATCACGCTGGAAGCCAATCCAGGTACCTTCGAGTCGGAAAAATTCAAGGCATATCGAGCCAGCGGCATCAATCGCCTGTCGATCGGCATCCAGAGTTTCAATCGCGTGCATCTGCAGGCCCTGGGCCGGATTCACGACGACAAGGAAGCGCGCCACGCAATCGAGATCGCCCAGGCGCATTTCGATAATTTCAATCTGGACCTGATGTACGCGCTGCCGAAGCAGACCCTGGCGGAAGCGCAGCAGGATGTGGCGACTGCGATCGGCTTCGCGCCGCCGCACCTGTCGCTGTATCACCTGACGCTGGAGCCGAATACGGTGTTTGCCAAGTATCCGCCACGCTTGCCGGATGACGACAGCAGCGCCGACATGCAGGCCATGATCGAACAGTTGACGGCCGCCGCCGGCTACAAGCACTACGAAGTGTCGGCCTACGCGCAGCCAAGGCGGCAGGCACGGCACAACCTGAATTACTGGGAATTTGGCGACTACCTCGGCATCGGCGCCGGCGCGCATTCGAAGATATCGTTTCCGCAGCGGGTGATCCGGCAAACACGCTACAAGCAGCCGGACAGCTATCTGAAACAGGTGCGCGCCGGCACTCCCGTCCAGCAACAAGTGGAAGTCGGCAACGATGACCTCGGTTTCGAATTCATGCTGAACGCCTTGCGCCTGAACAGGGGCTTCCCGATCAGCCTGTTTGCCGAGCGAACAGGAATCCCGATCGCTGCCATCGAAGAGCAGTTGGCGCGGGCCGAAAGCAAGGGATTATTACGCCGTAACAACTACAAGATATGGCCGACCGATCTGGGTAAGCGTTTCTTGAATGATCTGCAGCAAATGTTCTTGCGCGACTGAATCGCGGCGCTATTTACGTCCGCGGGATTTGCGTGTTTAGGTATAATCCGGCTGGCGGAAAATTCAGAGGCAGCGTAACTGGCCTCTGCCGCATCAGCAAAAAATATCGGGGGCGCGATGGCAGTCTGTCGCTAGAATTTGGCCCCCGAAAATCCGTACAGGAAGAGTGGCAGAGTGGTCGATTGCACCGGTCTTGAAAACCGGCGACGGGTAACCGTCCGTGAGTTCGAATCTCACCTCTTCCGCCAACATTCGCGGCGTCCGATCGCAATAGTCTTGTTCCAGGGCCCCGTTTGCAACTTCTTGGCTGATTTCGCTGCGTGCGGAATTGGATCCGATGTCCACGACCCAATACCGATGACATTAGGCGTGCCGCAATGTCCGCGAGGCGCCTGTGACTGCAATGTCTCTGCCTCCCGGCAAAGCTAGAGGGTCTGGCGTGAGTCTCCAGTAGTGAAGATTGCACCTCTCAACGCCGCCAGATCGATTCATCTCGCGTGGCGACGACGATCCCGCTCCGCAAATTTGGTGATACGGCAACATGGCCACGCACGGCAAAGCACCGATGAGTAGAATGATGCTTGTGCTGCCGCACTGGCTTGATGGTGCCGGCGCGCGGGCTCGGACACACTGGCTGGGCGTTTTCCGACCTTGTGGGGTATGTTTGAGGAAAGCGTCCTGAAACCCTGCCAGGCCGCGTAACGCCTTTTCCCTTCTATTCGCCGGCGATGCTGAAAGGAATGCAATGAAAGGTGCAGGATTGCCGGTCGTGCTGATCGTCCTCGGTGGCGCCTGGCTGTTGAACAGCCTGCACTGGCTGCCGGATGTGCAATGGCTGTGGATTGGCGGCCTGGCTGGCTGCCGGGTTGGCGATTTTGCTGCTGGATGGCATTACCAAGTCATCGGTGGTGGCCGGACCGTTGCTGATCTTGGCCGGGCTGCTGTCGTTCCTGCGTCAGTATCACGATCTGGGCTGGCGCTTCATCATTCCGATCCTGCTGATTTGCTGGGGCGTGGCGTTGCTGATTGCGCGCTCGCCGTCGATTCCGGCATCGCGCCATCTGCGCCGCGATCGGCGCCAGGAGAACCGCGATGCCTGACGTGCTTTCCGCTTCCGCGCTGGCGGCGGGTCTGTCGTGGGCCAGCGGCATCCGGCTGTATATGGCGCTGTTTGTGGCCGGCTGGTTCGGGCGCATGGGCTGGCTGGATTTGCCGCCGGCCTTGCATGTGCTGCAATCGCCGTGGGTGATCGGCATCACGGGAGCGCTGGCAAGCATCGAATTCCTGGCGGACAAAATTCCCGGCTTCGACTCGCTGTGGGATGCGGTCCATACCTTCATCCGGATTCCGGCCGGCGCCATCCTCGCTGCGGCCGCGATGGGGCAAATGGCGCCCGAGTGGAGCGCGATCGCGGCGCTCTTGGGCGGCACGGTGGCGGCTGGCGCGCACGCCACCAAGTCCGGCAGCCGGGCGCTGATCAATACTTCGCCGGAGCCGTTTTCCAACTGGGTCGCATCGTTCTCCGAAGAGGCGGCGGTGCTGGGTGGCTTGTGGGCGGCGTTCTTTCATCCCTGGCTGTGGTTCGCGCTGTTGTTGTTATTTTTTCTGCTGGCGCTGTGGCTATTGCCGAAACTGTGGCGCGGGCTGCGGTGGTTTTTTAGAAAGCTGACTGCCTGATGTTTTTACAAGCAATGCGCATGATGCGTCGCGACTGGCGCGCCGGCGAACTTTATTTCCTGCTGCTGGCCCTGGTGGTCGCGGTGGCGGCATTGTCATCGGTCGGGTTTTTCATCGACCGCCTCGCCGCCGGCCTGGATCGCGATGCCAACCAGTTGCTGGGCGCCGATCTGGTGATCAATGCCGATCAACCGATCAGCGAAGACTGGCGCGCAGAGGCCAGGCGACGTGGGCTGAGGCTGGCGGAAACGGTGAGTTTTCCCAGCATGGCGCTGGCCGGGCAGGGCGACGCCGCGCGTTCGCGCCTGACCTCGATCAAGGCCGTCTCCGCCGGCTATCCATTGCGTGGCCAGGTCCGGGTGGCAGACAGGGCCGGCGGTAGAGACGTGGCCGCGCACGACGTTCCGGCACCCGGTACGGTCTGGGTCGATCCGGATGTGCTGGCGGCGCTCGGGGTGGCGCCGGGCCAGCAATTGCAGCTGGGCGATATGCGCTTTCGCATCGACAAGGTCATCGCGATCGAACCGGATCGGGGCAGCGCCTTTATCAACTTCGCCCCGCGCGTGATGCTGGGGCTGCCTGATCTGGCGGCGACCCACCTGGTGCAGGACGGCTCGCGCGTGACGTATCGGCTGCTGGTGGCCGGGCCGCCGCCGCAGGTGAAGCCGTTCCAGCAGTGGGTGGAGGCGCAGATCGAGGCCGCCAACATGCGTGGCATGCGAATCGAATCGCTGGAATCCGGGCGGCCGGAAATGCGCACCACGCTGGATCGCGCGCATCAATTCCTGTCGCTGGTTGGCCTCTTGTCGGCGATGCTGGCGGCGGTCGCAGTGGCGATGGCCGCGCGCCGCTTCGCCCAGCGCCATCTGGATGCCTGCGCCATGCTGCGCTGCCTGGGCCTCTCCCAGGATCAGGTGACGCGCATGGTTCTATATGAATTCCTGGTATTGGGCCTGGCGGCGGGCGTGCTCGGTGCCGCCGCCGGCTTCGCGGCGCATTTTGTGTTGCTGGAGTGGCTGGGCAATCTGGTCGCGCACCGCCTGCCGCCAGCCAGCTGGGTGCCGGCGGCGCAGGGCGTGGTGGTCAGTTTGCTGTTGCTGATCGGTTTTGCGCTGCCGCCGGTTTTGCAGTTGCGCAATGTTCCGCATAACCGCGTAATCCGGCGCGAGCAGGAACCGCCCAAGCCGATGGCGCTGCTCACCTATGGCCTGGGTACAGCCGCCTTCTCCACCTTGCTGTTGTGGCAGGCGGGTGACCTGAAACTGGGATTATTGACCGTGGCCGGTTTCCTGGGCGGCTTTGCGCTGTTTGCCTTGGTCGGCTGGCTGGCGCTGAAAGCATTGCGGCCGATGCGCGGCCTGTTTGATTCGATGGCCTGGCGTTTTGCGCTATCCGGCTTGCAGCGGCGGCCGGCTGCGACCATCGTGCAGATCGTCGCCCTGGCGCTGGGCCTGATGGCGCTCTTGCTGCTGACGGTGGTGCGCGGCGACCTGATCGGCGCCTGGCGTGCCTCGACCCCGGCCGATGCGCCGAACCGCTTCGTGATCAATATCCAGCCTGACCAGCGCGCCGCCGTGGTCGGACAACTGAACCAAAACGGCGTCGACCGGCCGCAGTTGTATCCGATGATCCGCGGCCGCCTGATTCGTATCAATGACGCGCCAGTGACGGCCGCCACCTACCAGGAAGAACGTGCCCAGCGGCTGGTGGACCGCGAATTCAACCTGTCCACGATGGCCGATCCGCCGCCGCAAAACACCATCGTCGCCGGCCACTGGTACCGTGACCAGACACCGGAAGCTTCCGTCGAGGCGGGCCTGGCCAAAACCCTGAACCTGAAGCTGGGCGACCGCCTGACCTTCGACATCGGCGGCCAGACCGTGACCGCGCCGATCACCAGCCTGCGGCGGCTGGACTGGGGTTCGATGCGCGTCAATTTCTTTGTCATCATCAATCCGCGGGCGATGCGCGACATGCCGCAAACCTTGATCACCGCCTTCCATGTGCCGGACACCCAAAGCAATGTCGGCAATACGCTGACCCGCGATTTTCCCAACCTGACGGTGGTCGACATCGGCAGCATCCTGAGACAGATCCAGAGCGTGCTGGACCAGGTGATCCAGGCAGTCGAATTTCTGTTTCTATTCACGCTGGTGGCTGGAGCCCTGGTGCTGTATGCAGCGCTGATCGGCTCGCAGGACGAACGCCTGCGCGAAGCCGGGCTGTTGCGTGCGCTCGGCGCCAGCCGTCGCCAGCTGTCGCGCGCGCAATGGATCGAATTTGCGCTGATCGGTGCCTTGGCCGGATTACTCTCGGCCAGCGGCGCCGCCGCGATCGGCTGGGCGCTGGCACATTATGTGTTTCATTTCGAATGGCATTTCAGCCCGCTGGTGTGGCTGGCCGGTGCTGCGGTCGGAGTCATCTGCACCTTCATCGGCGGCGCCATCGGTCTGCGCAATGTCCTGTCGCAACCGCCGCTGCAAACCTTGCGCGACGCCTGATTGATTCTAAAAAATCGTAGATACCGGAGTATGTTGAAAATTACAATAAAATATCTCCGAAAATAGATGCCTATAGTGGGAGTATCTGGTATTTTATAGAGCAGGGCGTACGTCAGGCAAAGGCCCGATACGCTATCATGGCCGCCGCGCCGCCGAAGATCGCCGGCAATCGGCCCTATTTGCCCGGAACGCTGCCATTCCGGATGCTGCTCCCAACCTGTAAGTGCCATGCCTTCCATTGAAATCATTGTCTTGCTGTTGCTTGCCATCCTGATCGTGGCGCTGCAGGCCATCCTGCTGCTGCGCGCCGGGCGCGGCGGTGATTTGCCGGCATTGCTGCAACGTTTGCAAAGTGACCTACAGCGCCAGCAACAGGACAGCGGCGAGCGGCTCGAGCGCGAAATGCGGATGCAGCAGCAAGGCGCGCGCCAGGAACTGGGCGGCAATTTTGCGCAATTCCAGCAAACGCTGGCAGCCCAGTTGACCAGCGTCGCTACCGTGCAAAACAGCCAGATCGACAGCTTCGCCCAGCAACTGGTCAAGCTGAATGAAAGCAACGTCCAGCAACTGGATAGCATGCGGCACGCGATGAGCTTGCAGGCGCAGGCGGCGCGTGAAGAGCAGGCGATGTCGCTGCAACGCTTCGGCGACACGCTGAACCTGAGCTTGAATACACTGACCGAATCGAATGCGCAGCGGATGGCCGAAGTGCGCGCCACGCTGGAAGCGAAGATCCGCGACCTGCAGCAGGACAATGGCCTGCGCTTGGAAGAAATGCGCAAGACGGTCGATGAAAAACTGCACGCGACGCTGGAGCAGCGGCTGGGCGAATCGTTCAAGCTGGTGTCCGACCGCCTCGACAAGGTGCATCAGGGCCTGGGCGAGATGCAGCAGCTGGCGATCGGCGTCGGCGACCTGAAACGGGTGCTGACCAACGTCAAGACGCGCGGTACCTGGGGCGAGGTGCAGCTGGAAATACTGCTGGAGCAGATGCTGACGGTGGACCAGTACGGCAAGAACGTGGAAACCGTGCCCGGCAGCGGCGAGCGCGTCGAATTCGCCATCAAGCTGCCCGGCAATGGCGACGGCCAGAAGCCGGTCTGGATGCCGATCGACGCCAAGTTTCCGAAAGAGCAGTACGAGCGGCTGTCGGAAGCAGCCGAGCGCGCCGACGTCGATGCCGCCGCCGTCGCCGCGCGCGAACTGGAGCGCGCGGTGCGGGTGGAGGCGAAGTCGATCGCCGACAAATATCTGTCGCCGCCGCTCACCACCGATTTCGCCATCCTGTTTCTGCCGACTGAAGGGCTGTACGCCGAAGTCATGCGCCGCCCCGGCCTGGCAGACGAGTTGCAGCGCCTGCATCGGGTCAGCATTGCCGGTCCCTCGACCCTGTCGGCGCTGTTGAACAGCCTGCAGATGGGCTTCCGCACGCTGGCGCTGGAAAAACGCTCGTCCGAAGTGTGGCAGGTGCTGGGTGCGGTCAAGACCGAGTTTGGCAAGTTTGGCGATGTCCTGGCCAAGACCCGCGCCACCCTGGAAACCGCGGCACGCAATATCGAACGAGCCGAAACCCGTTCACGCGCGATGACGCGCACACTGAAGTCGGTAGAGGCGTTGCCGGCGGCGACTGCGCAGCAATTGCTGGGCGCGGATACCGATACCGCGGACCAGCCGGAGGCGTGATGACATGCGCTAACGGGGCAGGGTACAAACTGGCAGAGGCTGCGCTGGCGTTCATCGACGCCGATTTTCCGGGCATTGAGAATAGGCTGAAGACGGTGCCGACAGCACCCGTTTGATCACCAATCCCGCTTATGCAGTATGATGTGCCGTCGCGGGACAGATTGTTCCGCGTCTGTCGGTTCGTCAACCCTCCGATTTTTCGCCGTCTTTGGCGTGCGCGCGGTACTGCATACTTGCCGGCGATCTCCGATATTTGCCCTCGTGCAATGAGGCGCGCAATGCGCGGCCTCGGCAGATTCTTTTGCCCGTGCCGGCCGGACCCGGCGCTTTGATGAGCACGAAATCGTACCTGCTTCTCGCGGCGGGTTTGTCTTTCACCGGATTGGCGGCATGCTGATGTACGTTCAGCTTGCTGCGGCTTGCCCCGGCAAGCGCAATCCGTTACCTAGAAATGGAATATGGCTAAAGAAGAACTACTTGAAATGGATGGCAAGGTGGCTGAAGTGCTGCCGGATTCCCGTTTTCGCGTCGACCTCGACAACGGACACCAATTGATCGCCTATACCTCCGGCAAAATGCGCCAGCACCACATCCGTATTTTGGCCGGCGACAAGGTGACTCTTGAATTATCGCCCTATGATTTGAGCAAGGGCCGCATTACGTTTCGCCATATCGAAAACCGTGGCGCGGTCAGCAGGGGACCGCAGCGCCGCCGCTTCTAAAGCGGTGGCCAGCAGCACAACAAGGACAGCAGCATGAAAATCGAGCGGATGGCGGGTGCCGAGATTCTTTCGGAAAAAGCACGCGCCATTGCCTTGAAACAGGGCGTGGTGATTGACGAATGTACTTGGCAGATTGGCGACGATCTGGATCACGAGCATGCGCACCGGCTCGATCTGCTGACCGCGGACAAGACGGTGCGGCTGTATTTTCCTGATCTGGAGCTCACCACTTCCGGCAACGCAGCCCGCACCCGGCGCAGCGAAAATCGCCTGCGCGACGCGATCGCGCAATTGTTGCCGCGCTCTCCCGCTGCGACCTATACCTATCAGTAGGCCAACTGAATCGCCAGCTCGATGGCGGCACGCGAATGCCGCTGAAACGGAGCTTGTTTTCCGGATGGTGAAAATAAGCCTGGCCTATTCTCGCCTTGTCCTGTATATTGAGCCTTGCACTTGCATCAAGTCGTAGTCATTGTTGGTCTCTCTCCTGTTTTACTCCCCTCAGAGTCATTCCTGTTTGAATTCCCTCGGTTACATCTTTCTTGGTTTCGCGTGCGTTTCGGGACTTCGTCCTTCATTTTTAACAAGGAAATAACATGAGTGTTCAAACTGGCACAGTAAAGTGGTTCAATGACTCCAAGGGCTTCGGCTTTATCACCCCCGATGGTGGTGGCGCTGACTTGTTTGCCCATTTTCAAGACATTCAGTCGGAAGGTTTCAAGAGCCTGTCGGAAAACCAGCGCGTCTCCTTCGAGCGTGGTACTGGCCCGAAAGGCGAGAAGGCCAGCAACATCCGTCCAGTCTAATCAACAGGGTGGCTGCAGCGCGCAGCCACCGCAACAGTTCCCCGTCGGCGCGCAGCGGTAATGCGCCCTCGCCGAGCGGCAATGTGACCAATCCAGGCTGAGAGAGCACCATGCAGATAGCATGGGTTGTCGACTGACCCTGGCCAGGGACACCACGCAGATAGCATGGGTCGCTGGAGGTCACCTTGCAAATGGATAAAAGCTCGCTTTGGCGGGCTTTTTTGCGTCTGACGCCGCAGTCGGCCGAGCTTGATGACTGGCTGCGCTGCGGCGGCTTCGGCTCGTCGCCCTGGGCAACGACGGGTGTGTGTCGACCGTCGTTATTTCGCAGAAGATCGAATGACGAAATACGGGCGCGCAATGGTGATCGCGATCACGTCAAGCCTTCAAATACCATTACCTCGACCATGTCGCCAGCCGCGACATTGCCCTGCTCGTGCGCCAGCACAATCATGCAGTTGGCTTCCGACATCGAGCGCAGCACGCCGGAACCCTGGCTGCCGGTCACGCGCACCTGCTGCTCGCCGTCGGCGTCGTGCGACAGGATGCCGCGCTGGTATTCGGTGCGGCCGGCGCGCTTCTTGATCGCAGCGGTGGATTTGACGCGCAGCAGCGGCAGCGGCGTGGCCTGCGCGCCCATCATGTGCAGCAGTGCTTCGCGTGCAAAGAAATAGAAAGTGACCATCACCGCCACCGGATTGCCGGGCAGCCCGAACAGGTAGGCGCTCTTGCCGTTCGACGTGATTTTGCCGAAGGCCATCGGCCGCCCCGGACGCATGCCGATGGTCCAGAAGGCGACGTCGCCCAGTTGCGCCATCATCTGCTTGGTGTAGTCGGCGGCGCCGACCGAAACGCCGCCCGAGGTGATGATGGCGTCGGCGTTTTCGCAGGCACTGCGGAAGGCCGCTTCCAGCGCCGCTGGCTCGTCCTTGACCACGCCCATGTCGATGATGTCGCAGCCCAGGCGCGTCAGCATGCCGTACAGCGTGTAGCGGTTGGAATCGTAGACGCAGCCGGCGTCGAGCGGCTCGCCGACCGAGCGCAATTCGTCGCCGGTGGAAAAAAAGGCGACGCGCAGGCGACGCTGCACCGGCACTTCGGCAAAGCCGAGCGAGGCCAGCAGGCCGAGATCGGCGGGGCGCAGGATTTTGCCGGCGGCCAGCGCCGGCTTGCCGGCAGCCAGGTCCTCGCCTTGAACACGGCGATTGTCGCCCGTCTTGACGGTGTTGGCGGGGATGGTGACGGTGCTGTCGGAAGCGTTCTGGGTAAATTCCTGTGGCACGACGGTATCGCAGCCGGCTGGCATTACTGCACCGGTCATGATGCGCAAGGCTTGGCCGGGAGCAACCGCGCCCTCGAACGCGCGGCCGGCAAAGGCGGTGCCAACTACTTGCAGCGTGGTTGACGTATCCGGCGTCAGGTCGCTGCCGCGCAAGGCATAGCCGTCCATCGCCGAATTGTCGTGCGACGGCACGTTGATCGGTGAAATGATGTCACTCGCCAGCACGCGGCCCAGCGCGCTGCGGATGGCAATCTTTTCAATGGCGTGGATTGGCGTGATGAACTGGCGGATGATGCTTTGCGCATCTGCCACCGGCAGCGCACCCGGATCGTAGTGCGCCAGGCAGCTGACGACAGCGGCGAGCGAGCGCTCTTGCATGTGGAATGGATCTGTCATGGTGATGCTAATCGGCTTCGAACTGGTGCAACTCGTCGATGGTATTGATATTCCTGAACGCGGATTCCTCCGGGAACGGTACTTCGACCACGTTGAGCGAGGCATACCACTTGTCGATCTTGCGCCCGCCATCCTGCAGGAACGCCGTCAGGTGCGCCAGCAGGGTGTTTTTCATCAGGCAGAACACGGGGTGGCTGCGGCGCTCCGCGCCAGCGCCAGTCACCGCCACGGCCAGATCGGCCTCGGCTCTGCTCAGTTCTGCATAGAGTCGCGCCACCAGGTCGGTGGGCAGGAAGGGCGAGTCGCAGGGCGCGCTCACCAGGTAGGGTGTTTCGCAATGCGTCAGCCCGGTTTGCAGCCCTGCCAGCGGCCCGGCAAAGTCAGGAATCTGATCCGGCCAGACCGGCACGCCGAAGCCTTCGTAGGGGCCGAGATTCTGGTTGGCATTGATCAGCAACTGGCCGACCTGGGGTTGCAGCCGCAGCATCACGTGCATCGCCATCGGCGCACCGCGAAACATCTGCAAGCCCTTGTCGACATGGCCCATGCGGGAGCCGCGGCCGCCGGCGAGAATCAGTCCGGTAATCTGATGGATATCCATGGTTGGGGCAAGTAACGGGTTGGAAATCATGGTGCGGCCGGCGTTGGTCGCGAACCGGCCTCATTCACGCTTCGAATCCGGAGCTGGGGCTTTGCATATACTCCATGAGTCGATGCCAAAATTCGGACGTAAAATGGCAATCTAAACATCATACCCCCCTACTATTTGGTTGCCTGGGAATAGGCGGTCCTGCGCCTAGCCGCCGATGTACGACATTTCGATTTTTTTCAGCTCCGGTGTCATGGCGCCGGCGGCACGCAATTCGGAATAGCGGTCGCTGCGTGCGCGCCACAGGCGTGCGATCACGCTGGAAATTTCTTCATCGCTGCAGCCGCTGCGTAGCAGAGCGCGCAGATCGTGGCCCCCGGTCGCGAACAGGCAGGTGTACAGCTTGCCTTCGGTCGACAGGCGCACACGCGAACAGGAATGGCAGAAGGCTTTGGTGACGCTGGAAATCAGGCCAATTTCGCCGCTGCCGTCGCGGTAGCGCCAGCGCTCGGCAGTCTCGCCCGGATAGTTGGGCGGAATGCGTTCCAGCGGCAGTGCGGCATCGATCCGCCGCACGACTTCGGACGAGGGCACGACTTCGTCCATCTTCCAGCCGTTGGAGGCGCCGACATCCATGTACTCGATGAAACGCAGGATGAAGGGCGTGCCCTGGAAGTGGCGCGCCATCGGCACGATTTCGTGCTCGTTCATGCCGCGCTTGACGACCATGTTGACCTTGATCGGCCCCAGCCCGACGCGATGTGCGACGTCGATGCCGTGCAATACTTTGGCTACCGGAAAATCAACGTCGTTCATGCGCTTGAAGGTGGCATCATCGAGCGAATCGAGCGAAACCGTGACCCGCTTCAGGCCTGCATCCTTCAGCGCCTGGGCTTTCTGCGCCAGGATGGAGCCGTTGGTGGTCAGCGTCATGTCCAGCGGCCGGCCGGCCGCGGTTCTGAGTTCGCCCAACTGGGCAATCAAGCCTTCGATATTCTTGCGCAGCAGCGGCTCGCCGCCAGTCAAGCGGATTTTTTCCACGCCATGGGCGACAAACAGGCGCGCCAGGCGGGTGATTTCTTCGAACGACAGCAGCGAGGTATGCGGCAGGAAGGCGTAATCCTTGCCGAACAGTTCTTTCGGCATGCAATACACGCAGCGAAAGTTGCAGCGGTCGGTGACCGAAATGCGCAAGTCATGCAAGGGGCGTTGCAAGGCATCGGTCAGCAGCCCGCTCGGCGCTTCCAGTTGTACCGGGATCACAGGTATCCGGCTGCCATCATCCTGGCTGGTGGACGGGGATGTTTTTCTCTACCATGCTTGTTCTATGACTCCGTAAATGGTGTTTTCCGCTATGTGTCACAGCCGGCCCGAAAACAAGGACAAGATATCACGATGCGGCGATTGCTACCGGCAGTGGCGGAATCAATCATGCAGCAACCGTGAGCGGGGTCGGCCACCAACAGCAAGGGCTGGCCGAGCAATAAAAAAGGGAGCTTGAGGCTCCCTTTTTTCAGCGGCTGCGAAGGCTAGGCGAGTACATCAAGCCGCCCGCCGCCGCCGGCATCAATGGTGCGTTTCGACCTGAACCAGCGCCTCGGTCGAGACCGGCGGCAACGGCTTGCGTTCACGCGGTGCACGCGGCGCCACTTCGATCCTGGCTGCCGCTTCCTGCGCCGCCCGCAGCTTCTCGGGGTCGGTCGTGGCCAGCGTCAGGCCGGCTGCGTTCAGAACGCTGCGCAGGTCGTCCAGCGGGGTAGCGAGGCTCGCTGCGGCAGGGCGCGGCAGCGCGGTGTTCAGCAGCTTGCGGCACCGATGCCGCCGGCTGCGCGTTTGCGATTTCGGCGCTAATGGCGGTCGCCTCGTCGCTTGCCAGTCCCGCTGGTAGTGGTGCGGCTTGCTCGGTCACTTGCGACGGAACGTGCTGCGGAGCCTGCGGTGGCGCGATGGCAGCACTTAACGGCGTGGCTTCGGATGCGACTGCGGGCATCGTCTCCAACGTCGCTTCCGGCGCAGCTTCTGCGACCGGTTCCGCTATCGCGTCGGTGGCAACCACCGTGGCCGGTGTCGGCGCCACCTCTGCAACTGCGGTTTCCTGCACGATCTTGTCAGTCGTGACCTCGGGCGCCAGGGCCGGTTCGGCATTGGCTTCTTGCGTGCTGGTCTCTGCCATGGCAGCGTCGGCTACCGGTACGAAGGCGGCTGCGGTCGCGCTGCTGGTTGCGCTCGTTTCGCCATGTTCGCCGTTCTCTCCATTTTCGCGATCGCGCCGATTCCGGTTGCGACCACCGCGACGGCGACGGCGGCGCGGCTCATCGCCGTGCTCATCGTGTTCGCCATGCGGCTCTGTGCCGGTCGGCGTCAGTTTCTCGTCGAGTGCCGCAGCAGGTATTGGCGTTGCAACGACCTCGCTGACGCTTGCTGCCACGTCGACCTCGGCGACCAGCGGCTGCTCGGCTTTGGCTTCGGCCGTTTCGCTGCGCTCGTCGCGTCCGCGTTGCGTGCGTTCGCCGTTGCGCGGACGTGCGCCATCACCGGCTTCGCGTGGCTCGCGCGGTGGGCGCGGCGGCCGTGGCGTGCGTGCTGGCCTGGCTTCCGCCGCTGCCGTCGTCGCTATGGGTTTCGCGCCGTCAATCCGCGCTTCGGAGGCAGAGGCGGCATCGCGCTCTTCACCGCGCTCGCGATTGCCGTTGCGGCCGCCACGGGTGCGCCCGCGCGGATTACGGTTGTTGCGTTCACGATTGCCAGCCGGTTTGGCTTCGGCAACCGGGGCCGCCGGAGCAACCACGGCGGTAACCGGTTTGCCGCGGAACAGGCTCAACAAGCGGCTGAAAAACCCTTCTTCAGCCGGCGTTGCCAGTGCCGGAGCCGGTACTGGTTTGCCGCCATCGAGCGGTTTGCGTTCGACGATCGGTGCTGGTTGGTCGGGGGTAATACCCTTGACCATGGCTTCCTGGCGCGGTTTGCTTTCGGCTTTTTGCCGCTTGTCGTAGCTGATGTCGGTGTCGGCTTCCTCGGCCATCGCGTAACTGGCTTGCGGTTCTTCCAGCCGACTATCGTCGCTCTTGATGCGTTCCAGCTTGTAGTGCGGCGTTTCCAGATACTTGTTCGGAATCAGCACGATAGTGACGCGATGCCGGGTTTCGATCTTCAGGATTTCGCCGCGTTTTTCATTCAGCAGGAAGGCGGCCACGTCGACCGGCGCCTGCACGTGAATCGCCGCCGAGTTTTCCTTCATCGCCTCTTCCTGGACGATGCGCAGCACTTGCAATGCCGACGATTCGGTGTCGCGGATATGGCCGGTGCCGTTGCAGCGCGGGCAAGTCACGTGGCTGCCTTCCGACAGCGACGGACGCAGGCGCTGGCGCGACAATTCCATCAGGCCGAAACGCGAGATCTTGCCCATCTGCACGCGGGCGCGGTCATAGTGCAGCGCATCCTTCAGGCGGGTTTCGACTTCGCGCTGGTTTTTCGAGTTTTCCATGTCGATGAAATCGATCACGATCAAACCGCCCAGGTCGCGCAGGCGCAACTGGCGCGCAACTTCTTCCGCCGCTTCGCAGTTGGTATTGAAGGCCGTGGTTTCGATGTCGCTGCCGCGCGTGGCGCGCGCCGAGTTGACGTCGACCGACACCAGCGCCTCGGTATGGTCGATGACGATCGCGCCGCCGGATGGCAAGGGCACGGTGCGCGAATAGGCGGTCTCGATCTGATGCTCGATCTGGAAGCGCGAGAACAGCGGCACGTCGTCGCGGTAGCGCTTGACCCGATGCACCATGTCGGGCATCACATGGGTCATGAACTGCTGGGCCTGCTCGTAGATGTCGTCGGTGTCGATCAGGATTTCGCCGATGTCCGGCTGGAAATAATCGCGGATGGCGCGAATCACCAATGACGATTCCTGATAAATCAGGAAGGCGCCGGCAGCGGACTGGCCGGCGCCTTCGATCGCGCGCCATAGCTGCATCAGGTAGTTCAAGTCCCATTGCAATTCATCGACATTGCGGCCGATGCCGGCAGTACGGGCAATCACCGACATGCCGCTTGGCAAATCGAGCTTGTCCATGGTTTCGCGCAATTCCTGCCGGTCTTCGCCCTCGACTCGGCGCGAGACGCCACCGCCACGTGGATTGTTCGGCATCAAGACCAGATAACGGCCGGCCAGCGAGACGAAAGAGGTCAGCGCTGCACCTTTATTGCCGCGCTCCTCCTTTTCGATCTGGACCATGATTTCCTGGCCCTCGCGCAAGGCTTCCTTGATCGAGGCGCTACGCACATCGACGCCTTCCTTGAAGTAGCTGCGCGCTACTTCCTTGAACGGCAGGAAGCCGTGCCGCTCTTCGCCGTAATTGACGAAGCAGGCTTCCAGCGACGGCTCGATACGGGTGATGACGCCTTTGTAGATGTTGGACTTGCGTTGCTCGCGTCCGGTGGTTTCGATATCGATGTCGATCAGCTTTTGGCCGTCAACGATGGCCACGCGCAACTCTTCCTGCTGCGTGGCATTGAACAACATGCGTTTCATTTTTCACTCCGTGGCCCGTAGGCCGGCATTAATGCCGCTTGATCCTGGCGGGCGGCAAAAGTACAGGGGATGTACGCGCGGTTGGAGTGTTTGGGGGAAGGGAATTGCCTTGCTGCACGGCGACCTGGCGCGAGAGCGCTGGTGCCATGATCGGGCGCGGATCATGTCGATCGAGTTGCCGCGAGCACGCTTGACCGGATTCTTGCGCATACGAAAAATCGAGCGCAGAAAAAACGGTCTCAAGCCGCGAGCAACCTGGTTGAGCCAAACGGAGCATGGAGCTTAGTGAATTCGGCAAAATAGTGTCGACATCATCAACCGGCGAGCCCTCCAACTTACTTATAAAGAAAGGCGAACTTGCCGGACTTGTATCCTGGTAATCCAAACATTCGGGTCCGACACCCGTGCGCGCGATCCGATTACAACAACGGTGCGACCTTGATTCGCGCAGGGATGCTGCGTACACATCTTTTTCCCATCTAATTTGCAAATTGGCGAGGCCGATGGGGAGGCCGCTGTGTAGAATGTGCTTTTTATTCTTACACCAGCCACAGTCCTATAACTGCAGCGAAACAATTATATATTCAAAATGAAGGACTTAGCGAGATTTTATGGGAAAGCAGCTGAAACACCGCCAGCTCCCGCGCGCGCCAGCGTGCAGCCCGAAGTCCAGCATGTTCTAATTTCCGACGATGAAGCCGGTCAGCGCATCGATAATTTCCTGTTGCGCATCTGTAAAGGCGTGCCGAAGAGCCACGTCTATCGCGTGCTGCGTTCTGGCCAGGTACGCGTCAACAAAGGGCGGATCGACCAAACCTATCGTCTGCAAAAAGACGATGTTGTCCGCATCCCGCCGTTGCGCCTGGCCGAAATCGTCAACCGCTACGTGCCGGGCGCGGAATACAAGATACTGTTGGAAGATGCGCATCTGTTGGTGATCGACAAGCCGGCCGGCGTCGCCGTGCATGGCGGCTCCGGCGTGAGTTTCGGGGTGATCGAGCAATTGCGGGCGGCGCGGCCAGACGAAAAATTCCTGGAATTGGTGCATCGCCTGGATCGCGATACTTCCGGCATCCTGCTGCTGGCCAAGAAACGTTCGGCGCTGACCAATTTGCACGCGCAAATGCGGGACGGCGAGACCGACAAGCGTTACCTGGTGTTGGTCCACGGTGACTGGAAAAATCAGAAGCAACATGTGCGCTTGCCTTTGTTTAAATATACGACTGCGGATGGCGAGCGGCGCGTACGCGTGCAGGAGGGCGGGCAGATTTCGCATACGGTTTTTAACCGCTTGGCAAGCTATGGTGAATTCACGTTGCTGGAAGCGGAATTGAAGACCGGGCGCACGCATCAGATTCGCGTCCATCTGGCGTCCAGTGGCTTTGCGATCGTTGGCGACGAGAAATACGGGGATTTTGCGCTAAATCATGCGTTGCACAAGGCAGATGGCACCCGACTTCCCTTCAAGCGCATGTTTTTGCATGCACACCAAATCAGCTTCCTGCATCCGGAATCCGGGAAATCTGTCACACTCAATGCGGCGTTGCCGGCGGAATGTGCGCGTTTTTTAATCAGCCAGGAAAAAATATCCGCGTCGGCACGCTAGCCCGCTATTAAGTGCATGCGGTTTGTTACCAATCAGAAGGAGAAGGCAGTCCAGGGCTGCCAGCAACATGGCGAAAAAGCAATTTGACCTGATCGTATTTGATTGGGATGGCACCTTGATGGACAGTACGGCAACGATTGTCAAATGCATTCAGGCCGCTGCCAGGGATTTGGGTTTTCCCATGCCGGCCGATAGTGCGGCCGCGCATGTGATCGGTCTTGGATTGCAGGAAGCACTGCAAACCGCGGTGCCCGAAATCGAGCCGAAACATTACCCGCGCATGGTGGAGCGCTATCGTTACCATTATCTGGCCCAGGATCAGGAGCTGACCTTATTTGCCGGTGTACGGGAAATGCTGGATGAACTGTCTCGCAGCGGGTATTTTTTGGCGGTGGCCACCGGCAAAAGCCGGGTCGGACTCAATCGCGCGCTGGATGCGGTTAATTTGTTGTCGCTGTTCGATGCCACCCGCTGCGCCGATGAGACATTTTCCAAACCCCATCCGGCGATGCTGCAGGAGTTGACACGCGAACTCGGTCAGGACATGGGGCGCACATTGATGATCGGGGATACCACGCACGACCTGCAAATGGCGGTCAACGCTGGTGCTGCGGGAGTCGCAGTGCATTACGGCGCACACCCGGCGCACGAATTGGCCGCACTGAAGCCGCTGTATGCCGCCAATTCGGTCATGACGCTGCATGCCTGGCTGTTGGACAACGCCTGACTCCGATGGCCGAGCACATGATTCCAATCTGTGTTTCCGAGGCTGTGGTCGAAGGCGGCAAGGGAGTGCGCTTTCCAGTGACGGTTGGCGGCGAGGCCAGGACCGGCTTCGTCGTGCGCTACAACGGCGTGATTCGTGGCTGGCTGAACCGTTGCGCGCATGTGCCTATCGAACTGGATTGGGCCGAAGGTGAGTTTTTTGAATCCGGCGGTGATTACCTGATGTGCTCGACCCATGGCGCTATCTACGCGCCGGATACCGGTGTCTGCGCCGGCGGTCCTTGCCGCGGTGGACGATTGCGCGCCATTGCCGTGGTGGAACAGGATGGTCAGGTGTACTGGCAGCCGGATGGCTATGTACGGCCCGCGATCGCATCAGCGCTAGCGGAACAGAAAGAGCGAGATAATGAGTAACAACGAATTGGAAGCCGGGCAGCCGCAGTCGGCAGCCATCCCGAAAAGTGGCTGGGAACGGGAAATACTGGAAAAACTGGCGTTTGCCACTCTGCGCGAACAGCGTGCACGCCGGCGCTGGGGGATTTTCCTGAAATTGCTGACGCTGGCCGTGATCGTGCTTGGATTCTGGCTGGTATTCGGTCTTGGCGCGGTCGATGTGGAAAATGTCGGCCGCCATACGGCACTGGTGGAAGTGGATGGCACTATCGAGGCCGACGGCAAGGCCTCGGCCGAAAGTATCATCAGTGCACTCGACAAGGCTTACTCGAACAGCGGTTCGGTCGGCGTCGTAATGCGCATCAACAGCCCCGGTGGCAGCCCGGTTCAGGCGGGCATGGTCAACGATGAAATGCGCCGCTTGCGACTCGCCCATCCAGACAAGCCTTTGTATGTGGTCGTGGATGAAATGTGCGCCTCCGGCGGCTATTACATCGCTGCCGCGGCGGACAAGATTTACGTCAACAAGGCAAGCATCGTCGGCTCGATCGGCGTACTGATGGATGGTTTCGGATTTACCGGCTTGATGGAAAAATTGGGTATCGAACGACGCCTGCTGACGGCTGGCGAAAACAAGGGGTTCATGGACCCGTTCAGCCCGCAAAGTGCGGCGCAAAAAGACTACGCCTCGGAGATGCTGAAAGAAATTCATCAACAATTCATTGATGTTGTCCGCACAGGGCGGGGCGAGCGATTGAAGGAAACTCCGGAAACCTTCTCGGGCTTGTTCTGGATCGGCAGCAAGGCAGTTGAAATGGGCTTGGCCGACGGCTTTGGTACGGTCGACTCGGTGGCGCGCGACATGTTCAAAGCCGAGGACATTATCGATTACACGCAACACGAGGGGTTGCCGGAGCGCGTGCTGAAGAAATTCGGCGCTGCGGTTGGCGGTGGTGCCGTAAAGGCACTGGCAGGCAACGGCCGTCCGGTTTTACGCTAGCCAGTAGGCGATGCTTTGTCCTTGCAAGTTTTGGCTGCTGTCATATATTGGAGATATTCGAAGCGTCAAGGAGAGCGTGATTAGCGAAGGCATAACAAGTGGTCCAATTGTTAGCGATTGCATCGGATAAGCGCCGGGTCCCTGATCTGGCGACGAATGCAGATATTTCCGCACTGTAGATGCGGAGCTGGGAGTATCTAGTACTCTTGCTGTAATGGTTAGAACAGACAAAACGACGGCGCAAGACCGTCGTTTTGTTATTTATGACGCGTGTGACTATGCCGCGAGTATCAGAAACACGGTGGGCTTCTTGTGGAAGTTGGGGGTTCGCCCGGCAGCCAGCTCTGCTTTCCATTGGCTTGCCGCTTGTGTGCGCACGGATTCCGATCCCAAACTCAGGTCGGTTGCAACGCATATCAGGGTCTGTCCCTGGCAGGCGACGCATAGCGCGTCGAGTAGCGCGCCGTTGCGATAAGGGGTTTCAATGAAAAGCTGTGTCTGCCTGTCTTGCCTTGACCGCTCCTCCAATGTCTTGATTCGTTTGCTGCGCAAGGTCGGGTCGGTCGGCAGATAGCCGTTGAAGGCAAAACTCTGGCCGTTCAAGCCGCTTGCCATCAGTGCCAGCAGCAGTGACGAGGGGCCAACCAGTGGCCTTACCCGGATCGCATGGAGATGCGCCAGTCGAACCAGATCGGCACCGGGGTCAGCCACAGCCGGCACTCCGGCCTCGGACACGAGCCCAGCGTCCCGGCCCGCCAAGAGTGGCGCCAGCAATGCCGGCAGCTTGGTACTGCCGGTATTGACATTCAGTTCCGCGATATCGATCTCCTGCAGCGGCCGGACAAGCGCATGTTGTCGGCTGAGCAGTTTCAGGAAAGCGCGGGTCGTTTTGGCATTTTCGGCTATGAAGTAATCGAGGCCTCTGGTGATCGATTGCACTGCATCTGGGATCAACGTCCCCAGCGGATCGGCCGGCTCAGGACTATCCGTGCCCAGCGTGTTCGGAATGAGGTAAAGCGTTCCAGTCATCGTCATTTTTTGTCTGCTTATATACTCATGCCAGCATATTTATATACCTTGGTAAAATATGCGGAATTCATTGAAAAACGGGCATACTCCCATGAATTTATGTTGCGAACAAAGACAGGCCGGCACGTCGCAACATCGACGTGAGTGCGATCAGAGGCAAGCCGGTCAAGGCCGTGGGGTCGGTGCTTTCAATTTTTTCAAGCAGCGCGATCCCGAGGCTTTCGTTTTTTGCGCTACCGGCGCAATCGTATGGTTGCTCGATACGCAGATAGGCATCCAGTTCCTGGTCCGGCAAGTCGCGGAACGTCACTGAACTTTGGATATTGCTGAGTTGTATTTTGCCTGCCGGCGCGTTCACGCGCCCGTCCAACAGGCATAGCGCCGTATGAAAGACTACTGATTGCCCGCGCAACTGTTGTAATTGTCGCAACGCATTGGCATGCGATCCGGGCTTGCCGATTTGCTGGCCGTCCAGGATGGCTACCTGATCCGAGCCGATGATCAGTGCATCCGGCGCTTCCCGGGCCACCACGGCCGCTTTTGCCTGGGCTAGTCGCAATGCGGTTGCCTGCGGAGTTTCAGCGGGCAGCGGGGTTTCGTCAATGTCCGGCGGAATGGCGTCAAATGGCAGGCGCAGTCGTGCGAGCAACTCCTGGCGATAGCGGGAACCGGACGCGAGAATCAGCCTGGTGGAGGAAGGCGCGGGCATCGAAGTGGGCGGTCTTGAAGAAAGGCTGAATAAACTGCGCTAAGGCTTTGACCAGTAAGGAGAAAGCCTGTTATTATCGCAGGTTTTCCGGGTTCAACTTGTCTTATGAAAGCTTTTGCGATCGACGCCTTTGATTTTTGTCGACTCAAGGAGCATGCACAGGGCGAGGTCGCAATCGCCGAACTGGGTCGCCTGGCGCCGGAAGGGGTTGACGCTTCCGGAGTACTGCAGTGGTCGTTGCAGGGCGATGCGGACCAATTCGGGCATGCCCGGCTGAGCTTGTCGGTTACGGGAACGATGCAATTGATGTGTCAGCGCTGTTTGACGCCATTTGCACACCGTATCGCAACCCAGTCTGTTCTGATTCTGGCGCCGGATGAAGGCGCTGCGGATAGCATCGAGGCATTGGTGCTGGACGATGCGGTTGATGTCATCGTCGTAGCAAAGCAGCTGGACGTCATGCTGCTGGTTGAAGATGACGCGCTGCTGGCGCTGCCGTTTGCGCCCAAGCATGAAAATTGTCCAGATCAGGAAGCCGTAGAGCGATTGCAAGGCGCAAAAAAGCCATCGCCGTTTGCCGCGCTGAAGGACTTGAAGCAGTAGGTGGAAATACTGGCGGTGCAGGTCGAATAAAGAGCTGCAGCAAGGATATTCGGGACGGCCTCCAGGCGCTGAATCCGATATGTTAAAATTTACAAACTTATGGTTTAGGAGTTGTCATGGCAGTCCAGCAAAACAAGAAGTCCCCCTCCAAGCGCGGCATGCATCGTTCGCATGATTTTTTGAGCTCGCCTCCATTGGCCGTCGAGCCGACTACCGGTGAAACGCACATGCGTCATCACATCAGCCCGAACGGGTTCTATCGTGGACGCAAGGTATTGAAGACCAAGAACGACGAATAATCTGAAATTGCAGTTTCCTGCAAAATGCGGCGCTGAGGGATTTTATCCGGCGCCGTTTTTATATCTCGAAACATGCTGCCCTGTCATTTTGAGTCGCGCCGAATCTGGCCCATAATGCGGTCTGGAGCGTGGTTCAGAACCAACACATGACAACAAAAATTTCTATCGACTGCATGGGTGGCGATCATGGCCCATCGGTTACCGTTCCTGCGGCAATTTCCTTCGTCAATCGTGAGCCGGATTCCGAGCTGATTCTGGTCGGCCTGGAAGACGCCATTCACGCTCAACTCAAAAAACACAAGGCCTTCGATCATCCTCGCCTGTCTGTAGTCGCGGCATCCGAAGTGGTGGCGATGGACGATCCGCTGGAGATTGCACTACGCCGCAAGAAGGATTCTTCGATGCGGGTGGCGATCAATCTGGTGAAGGAAAACAAGGCGCAAGCATGCGTCTCTGCCGGCAATACCGGCGCATTGATGGCCGTCTCGCGTTATGTGCTGAAGACCATTCCAGGCGTTGACCGCCCGGCGATTTGCGCGCTGATTCCCAACCAGAAAGGCCGCCCCACCTACATGCTCGATCTGGGCGCCAACGTCGATTGCGAACCGCAGCACTTGCATCAGTTTGCCTTGATGGGTTCGATTCTGGTTGCGGCTGTCGAGGGTATCCCGAGTCCGACCGTTGGTTTGCTGAATATCGGCGAGGAAGACATCAAGGGCAATGATGTCGTCAAGCAGACTGCCGCATTGTTGCGTGCGGATCACGAACAAGGGGCGCTGAATTTTTACGGTAACGTCGAAGGCAATGATATTTTCATGGGGACGACCGATCTGGTAGTCTGCGATGGTTTTGTCGGCAACGTGGTGCTGAAGGCATCGGAAGGTCTTGGACGTTTCGTGAAAAGCGCCCTGACGACTGAATTCAAAAGCAATCCACTGAATATGCTCGGCGCATTGCTTGCACGTGGCGCCATCAATTCGTTCAGCCACCGCCTGAATCCGTCCCGTTACAATGGCGCCAGTCTGCTTGGCCTGCGTGGTCTGGTCTTCAAGAGCCATGGCGGCGCCGATGTCTACGCTTATGAATGGGCCATCAAGCGCGCCTTCGATGCCGCCACACATGGCGTCCTGGCGCGCGTTGCCACCACCATTGCCGAATTGATGCCACAAGGGCAAAGTACTCCTGCAGCGAAGGACACCACCATGACTGAATCGATTCAAGAGAAAAGCGCATGACTCTCTACAGCAAGATCATCGGTACCGGTAGTTATTTGCCGCCGCGGCGGGTGACCAACCACGACTTGGCGGCGCAACTCGCCGAAGCAGGCGTGGAAACGTCGGATGAATGGATTTTTACGCGCAGCGGAATTTCAGCGCGTCATTACGCGGAACCCGACATGCAATCCAGCGACTTGGCGGTGTTTGCGGCGCAGCGAGCACTGGAAATGGCGGCGCTGGAGCCGAATCAAATCGATCTGATCATCGTGGCTACCTCCACCCCGGATTTTTTTGGCGGCTTTCCGAGCACGGCGTGCGTTGTCCAACGCAAGCTGGGAATCGTCAATCATTGTGCGGCGGTTGACGTGCAGGCGGTATGCAGCGGTTTCGTCTACGCGCTATCGATGGCCGATAGTTTCATCAAGACCGGAGCGCACAAGAATGTTCTGGTCATTGGCTCGGAAGTTTTTTCCAGGATACTGAATTTCGAGGATCGCGGCACCTGCGTGCTGTTTGGCGACGGCTCGGGCGCGGTCGTGATGAGCGCCTCCGCGACGCCAGGGGTGCTGGCCACGAAACTGCATGCCGATGGTCGCTATAGCGATATCCTGTGCGTTCCTGGCAGCGTACGTGCCGGCGCTGTGGAGGGCAGTGCATTCTTGCATATGGACGGCCCGGCGGTGTTCAAGCTGGCGGTATCCGTACTCGAAAAAGTTGCGATGGAAGCGCTGCATATGGCACATATGGAGGCGGAGCAGTTGGACTGGCTGATTCCGCACCAGGCGAATATACGGATCATGCAAAGCACCACCAAAAAACTTGGTTTGCCACTGGAAAAAATGATCGTGACGGTTGATCAGCATGGCAACACATCGGCTGCCTCGATTCCGCTGGCGCTGGATACTGCCGTACGGGATGGACGCATCAAGCCGGGCCACAACGTGATGATGGAAGGTGTCGGCGGAGGTTTCACCTGGGGCGCCACGATCGCGCAAATGTAAATTTTTTTATTGGTAAGAGAATGGCAGAATTGGCTTTTGTTTTCCCCGGTCAGGGTTCACAGGCGATCGGCATGCTGAACGGTTTTGCCGACAACGCCGTGGTGCAGAACACCGTGGCCGAGGCGTCCGAACTTTTGGGTTTCGATCTTGGCAGACTGATCGCCGAGGGTCCGAAGGAAGAATTGGACCTTACCACCAATACCCAACCCATCATGCTGACAGCCGCCGTCGCCTGTTTTCGGGCTTGGATCGCACAAGGCGGTAAAGCACCGGTGATGGTTGCAGGCCATAGTTTGGGCGAATATTCGGCGCTGGTGGCGGCGGGCGTCATTCCATTCAAGGACGCGATTCCGCTGGTTCGATTTCGAGCCCAGGTTATGCAGGAGGCGGTGCCAGTCGGGCAGGGTGGCATGGCTGCGATTCTCGGGCTTTCGGACGAGGATGTGCGTGCAGTATGCTTGGAAGCGGCCCAGGGCGAGGTGGTAGAGCCAGTCAATTTCAATGCGCCGGCACAGGTCGTTATCGCCGGGCATCAAGCAGCGGTGGCGCGCGCCTGTGAGGTTGCCAAGGCCAAGGGCGCAAAACGGGCGTTGGTATTGCCGGTGTCGGCGCCATTTCACTCATCGCTGCTGAAGCCGGCATCGGATCGCCTGCGTGATTACATGGCGCCGCTGGAATTTGCCGCGCCACTGATCCCTCTGATTAACAACGTCGATGTTGCCATCGAGCAGGATGCGGGCCGTATCAAGGATGCGCTGACGCGCCAGGCTGCCCGCCCGGTACGCTGGGTGGAAACCATCCAGAAAATCGCTGCGCAAGGAGTGCAGCATATAGTCGAGTGTGGTCCTGGAAAAGTTCTGCATGGGACTGACCAAGAGGATCAATGGGGATTTAATCAGCGACGCGATCATCGATCAGGCGTCGCTCGACAAGATACTGGAGCAATCGCGGTGAATATGGGGACTTCAAATCTGGATGGCGAAGTTGCGCTGGTCACCGGTGCGTCGCGCGGCATTGGGCGGGCCGTGGCCCAGGAACTGGCGCGCCAGGGCGCAAAGGTAATTGGCAGCGCCACATCCGAGGCCGGCGCTGCCGCGATTTCTGAATACTTGCAGGCGATCGGGCCAGAGTGCGGCCATGGCATCGTGCTGAATGTGAATGATGCCGCTCAGTGCAGCGCCGCAGTCGAAGCCGTACAAAAGGAATTCGACGCATTGACAATCCTGGTCAACAATGCGGGCATCACGCAGGACCAGTTGGCCATGCGGATGAAAGATGAAGAGTGGGACGCTGTGATTGCGACCAACCTGACCGCGGTAGCGCGCCTGTCGCGGGCGGTCTTGCGCGGAATGATGAAGGCCAAGCATGGGCGTATCATCAATATCACATCGGTAGTCGGATCGGCCGGCAATCCGGGTCAAATGAATTACGCCGCTGCGAAAGCCGGGGTGGCAGGAATGAGCCGGGCCTTGGCGCGTGAAATTGGCAGCCGCAATATCACCGTCAACTGCGTGGCGCCAGGATTTATCGACACCGATATGACAAAGGTCTTGAGCGAGGGGCAAACCACCGCCATATTGCAGCAGATTCCCCTTGGCCGACTCGGCATGCCGGAAGAAATCGCGGCCGCGGTAACTTTCCTCGCCTCCAGGCAGGCGGCTTATATTACCGGCACAACACTGCACGTCAACGGCGGCATGTATATGGGCTAGTTAAAAATTAGGCGATTTTGAATCACATTTGGCCAACGTTAAAAGCAGAAGCTAAAAGTGAATTTTGATTGCGCAAACCTGATAAAATGCGCGCACTTTCTGTAACCCACAATTCTGTAACCCACAATCTGGAGGCATAACATGTCAGACATCGAACAACGCGTTAAGAAAATCGTCGCCGAGCAGCTTGGCGTCGCCGAAGCCGATATCAAAATCGAATCATCCTTCGTTGACGATCTTGGCGCCGATTCGCTCGATACCGTCGAGCTCGTGATGGCGCTCGAAGATGAGTTCGAAATGGAGATCCCTGACGAGCAAGCCGAAAAAATCACGACCGTGCAGCAGGCGATCGAATACGCGAAAGCGCATGTCAAGGCTTGATCAAGTTCGATTGATTTTGGGAGAAGCTGTTTGAGCCGTACACACGAACGCCGTGTCGTGATTACCGGGTTAGGTTGCGTTTCTCCGGTCGGCAATACCGTTGCCGAAGCGTGGGACGCGGTCGTCGCCGGCAAGTCTGGAATTGCGACCATCACAAAATTTGATGCCACGCCTTTTTCGACCCGCTTTGCAGGCGAAGTCAAAAATTTCAATATTGAAGAATATATCCCGGGCAAGGAAGCCCGCCATATGGACGCCTTCATCCACTATGGCATGGCGGCCGGGATTCAGGCAATTCAAGACAGCGGCCTGGCGGTTACCGAAGACAATGCCGACCGTATTGGCGTTCTGATCGGCTCCGGGATTGGCGGCTTGCCGCTGATCGAAGCCACCCACGCCGAATTAAGCAGCCGTGGGCCACGCCGGATCAGTCCGTTTTTTGTGCCGGCCTCGATCATCAACATGATTTCGGGAAATTTGTCGATCAAGTATGGACTGCGCGGCCCAAATCTGGCGATTGTGACAGCCTGCACAACTGGCCTCCACTGCATCGGCATGGCAGCGCGCATGATTGAATACGGCGATGCCGATATCATGGTTGCCGGCGGTGCCGAATCCACTATTTCACCTTTGGGGCTAGGCGGCTTTGCTTCGGCGCGGGCATTGTCCGCGCGCAATGATGACCCAGCGACTGCTTCACGGCCGTGGGACCGGGACCGGGACGGTTTTGTCCTGGGCGAGGGGGCTGGAGTCATGGTTCTGGAAGAGTACGAATCGGCCAAGGCGCGCGGGGCGACAATTTACGCAGAAGTGCTTGGGTTTGGCATGAGTGCCGATGCCTATCACATGACCGCACCGCTGGAAAGCGGGGATGGTGCTTGCCGTTCAATGCTTAACGCAATGAAAAACGCAGGGGTCAATGCCGAACAGGTCGATTACGTGAATGCCCACGGCACCTCCACGCCGCTGGGAGATTTTGCTGAAACCGTTGCGATCAAGCGTGCCTTGAACGATCATGCGAAAAACATCGTGGTGAATTCCACCAAATCCATGACCGGCCACTTGTTGGGCGGCGCTGGCGGCCTTGAATCTGTATTTACCGTGTTGGCGGTGCATAATCAACTGTCGCCGCCTACCATTAACATCTTCAATCAGGACCCGGCATGCGATCTTGATTACTGTGCCAATACTGCGCGGGAGATGCCAATTAATATTGCTGTAAAAAACTCTTTTGGTTTTGGCGGGACCAATGGCACTTTGGTTTTTGGCAAGGTGTAGCTGACAACACGAGTTCGCCGGCCCTCGGCATTTCGCCTGGACATATTAGCCGATGTCGATCGCGATTTACGCTGTGATAAAACCGTCGCCGACGCTGCATGTGCTGATCTGCAGCATGTGTTTGGGAATATTGAGCATCGCAGCGGTAGTTGCCTTGGGCGTGGTTGGCCAGTTACTACCACCTGCTTCCCGAATTCTGATCGCTGTTTGCTGCGTTTTTATTGCTTTTTCTGTTTTTTATCAGCGCCTCCGCAGCAGATCAGAGTTTCATATCCATATATCCGGATCAGGGCAGATCCGGCTGGCCGAGTGCAAACCCGCAGGCCCCGGCAGGACCAACAAAAGCTCTGTTCTTGCAAAAATGGACATGGAGGCCAGATTGATGCCTGCAACCACCATTTGGTCGTGGCTATTGCTGTTGCGCCTGCAGTTGGATGACCGAAGTGTGGTTGTCGTGCCAATTTTGCCGGACTGCGTACCGTCGAATACCTTTCGCGCACTGTCAGTGGCGTGTCGATGGTTGGCAGCACATGATCATTCCATGAAATATTAGCCAGAAATGCAAATTTCTTCCTTTCCCGCGAACTTATTGTGTTTCACTCAGTCAATGTTTCGAGTCGCGCGAGCGTTGCAATAAAACAAGGAATAGCGATTGGCGACAGAACGCGATATTGATCAACTGCTTGTCGAGCGCGTTCAGCGTGGTGATAAAAAAGCGTTCGAGCTGTTGGTGATCAAGTACCAACGAAAATTGATGCGGCTGGTGTCGCGGTTGATTCGCGACCAGGCGGAGGCGGAAGATGTCGTGCAGGAATCCTTTATCAAGGCCTATCGGGCTTTGCCACAGTTTCGTGGGGATTCCGCGTTTTATACCTGGCTGTACAGGATCGGCATTAATACCGCAAAAAATTACCTGGTAACCCAGGCGCGCAGAGCCCCGACCTCGACTGAAGCGGATGCTGAGGAAGCAGAAACTTTTGATGACGGCGAGCACCTAAGGGATATCAATACGCCAGAGTCAATGTTAGCGACCAAGCAGATTGCTCAAACTGTCAATCTCGCGATGGATGCGCTTCCTGACGAATTGCGCATGGCGATTACCTTGCGTGAAATCGAAGGTTTGAGCTATGACGAAATCGCCGAAGCAATGAGGTGTCCGATCGGAACGGTGCGAAGTCGCATTTTCCGGGCACGGGAAGCTATCGCGGAGAAATTGAGACCGTTGCTGGATACGGCGCTCGACAAGCGCTGGTAACGGACGCAGCGGGTTTGAAAACAGGGGCTGGGTTGCTTACGAGGTTAAGGTATGAATACGAATTTGACTCGGGAAGAGATTTCCGCGCTGGTTGACGGCGAGCTTGATGAATCGCGGATCGAAGCGGTGCTGGCGCTGTTGCATAAGGACGAAGGGCGGACTGCGTGGGAGGCTTACCATCAGGCAGGCGATGCGTTGCGGTCGGACGAGATCGCATTGAGCATGAGTGGCGATTTTTCCAAGCGCCTGTTTGACCGCCTCGACGCCGAGCCGACAATCATTGCGCCGGTGTCACCAGCCCGCGTAGCCGCCAGCGCACAGCAGCCACAGAGTGCAACTACAGTACTCGCTTCACGGTCTCCATTGAGGCGGCTTGCCTTGCCGGGCATGGTGGCGGCCGCTGCCGTTGCCACCGTGGCATTTATAACGACGCCTCACCTGATGGTTGCAGACAGCACTCCCGGCATCCAACAGACGGTGCCGGCGACCACGCAGCCAGCCTTGACCAATGCGGCGTTGCACTCTGCTGCGACCACCACGCCAACCGTGGCTGTCCAGACAGCGACCGACGAAGTCATGTTGCGTGATCCACGCATCGATGATTATCTGTTCGCCCATCAGCGTTTTTCTTCTTCCGTGTACAGTACCGCGCAGTTTGCTCGCTCCGCTACGTTCGCGTCCAGTTCAGGTAAATAATCGATATGGGGCGAACAGTGGTATTTCTGAGGTACGTCTTTACGCTGTATCTCTTGTTTGGCCTTGCCGCTTATGCACAAGGCAATAGTTTGCCGACAGACAAGGCGGCGGCTACGCAGGAAGCCCAACTTCTGCTGAAGAAAATCCAGGCAGCAGCGCAGCGTTTGAATTACACCGGCACCTTCATTTACCAGCAAGGAAATCTGATGCGCACCTCGCGCATTACCCATTTGCTCGAGGGGCGAACTGAAATCGAGAAGCTGGAAGTGCTGGATGGTAAACCGCGCGAATACATTCGTACCAACGAGGAAATTATCTGCTATGTGCCGGAAACCAAGACGCTGCTGGTGGAGAACCGCGTCACCAAGGATGTCTTTCCCGCAATCAATGTGGCGAGCACCGCGGACTTGGCGCTGCATTACGACATCCGCAAGGGCGAAACTGGCCGGGTAGCAGGCTATGACTGTCAGGCAGTAGTGCTGGAGCCGAAAGATGGGCTGCGCTATGGTTACAAGCTGTGGGCGGAAAAGTCCACTGGATTGCTGCTGCGTGCGCAGACTTTGAATGACAAGGATGAGGTGATCGAGCAAATTGCGTTTACCCAACTCGGGATTGGTAATGTCGACCGCCGCCAAATACGGTCGAGCTATGCCAATACCACTGGCTGGAGGGTAGAAAATGCAGTGATGGGAGCGGTCGATCTATCCGCTTGGGTCGTTAAATCGGTGCCGCCGGGATTTGTCAGAATTCGCGAATTGCGACGCATGATTTCCGACACCCCGGCGCAGGATGCCTCCGGAGTGGCTGCACGGCAAAATGTTCAGCCCAGCCAGCGCGAAGTGTCACAGATCGTTTTTTCGGATGGCCTGGCTGCGATTTCGATTTTTATTGAGCCTGGCAGTCAAAGCCGGACCGAAGGCTCGCTGCAGCAAGGGGCGACCAGCATCGTTGGCAAACGACTAGGCGATCACTGGCTGACGATTGTCGGTGAAGTGCCGCCGGCTGCACTACGGCAAATTGCCAATTCCATTGAATTCAAGATTAAATAACAATTCAATTAGCAATCAAATGAAAACAATCCATTCGTTACGCAATACTCTGTTTGCCGTTTTGTTTGGTGCCGGTAGCGCGATCTTCGCGCCCGCTCTGATTGGTGCCGCTCCATCTGCACTTGCGGCCGCAGTGCCGGGATTGCCGGACTTCTCCGATATGGTCGAGAAGGTGGGTCCGGCTGTGGTGAATATTCGGACTACGGAAAAAGTCAAGCCGGATCAAGGCATGCCGGGTGGCGATGACGAGGAAATGCAAGAGTTTTTCCGCCGTTTCTTTGGCATTCCCATGCCGCGCCAGCAGACGCCGACCCCGCGCGGCCGGACGCCAGCACCGCAGCAGCAGGAAGAGCAGCTGGTGCCGCGAGGAGTCGGATCTGGTTTCATCATTTCGGCTGATGGCTATGTGATGACCAATGCGCATGTGGTTGAAGGGGCGAGTGAAGTGTACGTGACGCTGACTGACAAGCGCGAATTCAAGGCCAAGATCATTGGCGTTGACAAGCGCACCGACGTGGCGTTGGTCAAGATCGAAGGAGCCAACCTGCCGCGAGTGACAATCGGTGATTCGGACAAGGTGCGGGCTGGTGAATGGGTGATTGCGATCGGCTCTCCGTTCGGCCTGGCGAATACCGTTACGGCCGGTATTATTTCAGCCAAGGCGCGTGACACCGGCGACTATCTGCCGCTGATCCAGACCGACGTCGCGGTCAATCCCGGCAATTCCGGCGGCCCCCTGATCAATATGCGCGGCGAAGTGATTGGTATTAATTCCCAAATTTACAGTCGTTCCGGCGGTTACATGGGGATTTCCTTTGCGGTACCGATCGATGAAGCGATGCGTGTCGCGGATCAGCTGAAGGTCAGCGGGCGTGTCACGCGCGGACGCATCGGCGTCCAGATCGGCGAAGTGACCAAGGATGTGGCCGAATCGCTGGGTCTTGCCAAGGCGCAGGGCGCGCTGGTGCAGCGGGTGGAGCCGGGTGGGCCGGCCGAGAAGGCAGGGCTGGAAGCGGGTGACATCATCTTGAAATTCGATGGCGTCGCGATCGAGAAATCCAGTGACTTGCCACGTCTGGTTGGCAGCACCAAGCCGGGTGCGCGCTCTACCGTGACCGTCTGGCGCAAGGGCGCGAACAAGGATATCCAGGTGACCGTGGCTGAACTGGAGCCGGAAAAAACCGCCAAGAACGAACCGAAGAAATCAAAGCCGGAGCAAGCCGCTAACACCTTGGGTTTAATCGTCAGCGACTTGACCGATGCGCAGAAAAATGAAGCCAAGGTGGATGCCGGTGTCCTGGTTGAAACAGCAGAAGGCGCTGCCGGTCGCGCCGGCTTGCGGCCCGGCGATATCATCCAGCGGCTCAATAATACCGATATCAAGGATGCGAAGCAGTTCAACACCCTGGTGGCCAAGCTGCCGCCGAAAAAGATAGCTGTGGTGCTGGTGCGGCGCGGCGATGCTTCGCAGTTCGTGCCGTTGCGCCCGAACTGAGAGTGCAAGCTGTTTTTTGACGAGGGTTGCTGGCCTGCTGGTCAACAACCCTTTTTCTTTTTCTGAAGGATGGCTTGTCATCAATGACCGCGACCTTGCTGACCCTATATTCCCGCTCGTACTGTCATCTCTGTCAGCAGATGCAGGATGCCGTGCAAGAGCTGAAGATCGAGTATCCGTTCACGCTGGAGGTGGTTGACGTCGATGCCGACCCGGCGCTGGTCGCCCGATATGATGAACTGGTGCCGGTGCTGGTCGGCCACAAGGATGGGACGACACCCGTACAGCTTTGCCATTATTTCCTGGACGAGTCCAAGGTTCGTGATTTTCTGGCGCCGGACTGGGTGGCTGCGTCCGACCCCCCTTAAACCGCGTATATACAGTGCCCAGTATTTTTAAAGACGATTATATAATGTCCGTAATTGGTCAATTTTATGGCATACTCCCATTCATTATATAATTTACTACTCTTTTTGAGGTGATTGTCGAAAAGGCTTGGCACCAATAGCATTGGAGCGACATGGCCCTTGTGGGCCGCCGTAATTGCCCGCACGCCGATATGGCGATTGGACCTGTTCGAAATCCGGTAAAATGGCGCGACCGAATAACCCGTGCAATAAGGCGCTCGCCTGGGGAATCAGCCCCGTTCCGAGCGCCTTTTTTGCAATTGCACCCTGAACATCGCAACGCGGAATCAAGCGTCGCCGTCTTCCGCCGCCCACGAATTCTCATGAATAATATTCGCAATTTTTCCATCATTGCCCATATCGACCACGGTAAATCGACGCTGGCCGATCGCATCATCCAACTCTGCGGTGGCCTATCCGACCGCGAAATGGAAGCGCAAGTCCTGGACTCCATGGCACTCGAACGTGAACGCGGCATCACGATCAAGGCGCAGACCGCAGCTCTCACGTACAAGGCAAAGGATGGCATCACCTACAACCTGAACCTGATCGATACGCCGGGCCACGTCGATTTCAGCTACGAAGTCAGCCGTTCGCTCTCGGCCTGCGAGGGTGCGTTGCTGGTGGTGGACGCCTCGCAAGGGGTCGAAGCACAGACGGTCGCCAACTGCTATACCGCGCTCGATCTCGGTGTGGAGGTGGTGCCGGTGCTGAACAAGATCGACTTGCCATCGGCTGAGCCGGAGAATGCCATCGCCGAAATCGAGGAAGTCATCGGCATTGCCGCCGACGACGCCATCCGCTGTTCCGCCAAAACCGGTCTCGGTGTGTTGGACGTGCTGGAGTCGCTGATTGCCAAGGTGCCGCCACCCAAGGGTGACTCGGCTGCGCCTCTGCAGGCATTGATCATCGACTCCTGGTTCGATAATTACGTCGGCGTCGTGATGCTGGTACGCATCATGAACGGCACCTTGCGGCCGAAGGAAAAAATCCTGCTGATGGCCAGCGGCTCGCAGCATCTGGTGGAAAGTATTGGCGTCTTTACGCCGAAATCGGTGGCGCGCGAAACCCTGTCGGCCGGGCAGGTGGGTTTTATCATCGCCGGCATCAAGGAATTGAAGGCGGCCAAGGTCGGCGATACGGTGACCCACGCCGCCAAGCCTGCCGCCGAACCGCTGCCAGGCTTCAAGGAGGTGCAGCCACAGGTGTTCGCCGGCCTGTTCCCGGTGGAATCGAATCAGTACGACGCGCTGCGTGATTCGCTGGAAAAACTCAAGCTGAACGATGCCGCGCTGCAATATGAGCCGGAGGTATCGCAGGCGCTCGGCTTCGGCTTTCGTTGCGGCTTCCTCGGCTTGCTGCATATGGAAATCGTCCAGGAGCGGCTGGAACGCGAATTCGACATGGATCTCATCACGACGGCGCCGACGGTCATTTATGAGGTAGTCATGCGAGATGGTTCGATCATCATGGTCGACAACCCGTCGAAGATGCCGGACCCGTCGAAGATCGAGGAAATTCGCGAACCGATCGTCACCGTCAACCTGTACATGCCGCAGGAATATGTCGGCTCGGTGATCACGCTGTGCACGCAGAAGCGCGGCGTGCAGCTTGACATGAACTACCACGGCAAGCAGGTCAAGCTGACCTATGAAATGCCGATGGCGGAAATCGTGCTGGATTTTTTCGACAAGCTGAAGTCGACTTCGCGCGGCTATGCTTCGATGGATTACGAATTCAAGGAATACCGCTCGTCCGACGTGGTCAAGGTCGACATGCTGATCAACAGCGAAAAGGTGGACGCGCTGGCGATCATCGTCCATCGTGCCAACAGCCAGTTCCGCGGCCGCGCGGTGGCGGCCAAGATGCGCGAACTGATCCCGCGCCAGATGTTCGACGTTGCGATCCAGGCCGCGATCGGCGCCAACATCATCTCGCGCGAGAACGTCAAGGCCTTGCGCAAGAACGTGCTGGCCAAGTGCTACGGCGGCGACATCAGCCGCAAGCGCAAGCTGCTGGAAAAGCAGAAGGCGGGCAAGAAACGGATGAAACAGGTGGGATCGGTGGAAATCCCGCAGGAAGCGTTTTTGGCGATTTTACAAGTGGACGATAAATGAATCTGCAATCGGTATTGGGGAATTTTGCACTGATCCTGTTCGTGCTGATGATCGGCACCGGCATCATCTGGTGTCTGGACGTGTTCTACCTTGCTAAACAACGGCGCCTGCGCGCGCATGCAGCCGTGACGGCGTTCGATGCACGCAACGCGAAACTGCTGGCTGACGGCGTCAAGCCGGAAACCAGCGGCCGTGCCGCACTGGAAGCCAATATCCTGCGGCAGCCAACCTGGATCGAGTATTCGGGCAGTTTTTTCCCGGTGATCGCGCTCGTGTTTTTCTTGCGCTCATTCCTGTATGAGCCATTCAAGATTCCATCCAGTTCGATGGTGCCGACCTTGCAGGTGGGCGACCTGATCCTGGTGAACAAATTCACTTATGGCATCCGGCTGCCGATCATTAACAAGAAAATCATCGAAGTGAATCATCCACAGCGCGGCGACGTGATGGTGTTCAAATACCCGAAAGACGTATCGCTTGATTACATCAAGCGGGTGATTGGCGTGCCGGGCGACAAAATAGTGTATAAAAACAAACGTTTAACGATTAATGATAAAGCTATTTCTTATAAGCCGCTGCCGGATTACCTGGACGAAGAGCGGTTAAACTATTCCCAGCAATTTCTGGAAAACCTGTCTGGAGTCGAGCACAAAATCCTGAACGACGAACGGGCGCCATCCTATGTACCCAACCCGGATGCGTTTCCGCAGCATGAATTGTGCACCTACGATGTGGAAGGCTTTGCGTGCACGGTGCCGCCTGGGAATTATTTTATGATGGGCGATAATCGGGATAACAGCCTGGATAGCCGCTACTGGGGCTTCGTGCCCGACCAGAATATTGTCGGCAAGGCTTTCTTTGTATGGATGAATCTGAGTAACTTGAAGCGTATCGGCAGTTTCCAATAATCGCGATCAGGAGGAAATCAATGGCAGTCATTTTTGGCAGCAGGCAACGCGGCATTACCTTGGTTGGCCTCATTTTTGTGCTGGCGATCCTGGGTGCGATCGGCGTTCTCGGTCTGAAAGTGGCGCCGACCGTGGTTGAGTATTTTTCGATCAAGAAAGCCGTTGCAAGTGCCCGAACCGCAGGCAGCTCTGCGCCCGAAATTCGGGCTGCTTTCGACCGGCAAACCGATGTTGGCTACATTGATTCCATTGCCGGCAAGGACCTGGAGATTTTCAAAGATGGCGACAATATCGAAATCAGCTTTGCCTATCCCAAGAAAATTCCGCTGTTCGGACCAGCCAGCCTGCTGATTGAATATGCTGGAAGCACCGCAAAATCGGCTAACAGGAAAACCGTGCAGTAAATCACAGGCGACGGATTGAATGGAACTCATGGTACTGGAACAGCGGCTGGGTCATACCTTTCGGCAGGCGGCTTTGCTGCAGCAGGCGCTGACACACCGCAGCCACGGTAGCGTGCACAACGAGCGGCTGGAATTTCTCGGCGATTCGGTGCTCAACTGCGTGGTCGCTTCACTCTTGTTCGAGCGCTATCCAGAGATTGACGAGGGCGATCTGTCGCGCGTGCGGGCCAACCTGGTCAAGCAGCAATCACTGTACGAAATTTCGCAGCGCCTGGAAGTGCCGCACTTTCTGCGGCTGGGTGAAGGTGAGCTGAAGTCGGGCGGATTTCGCCGGCCATCGATCCTGGCCGATACGCTGGAAGCGCTGTTCGGCGCAGTGTTCCTCGATGCCGGCTTCGATGCCGCGCGCGATGTGATTCGCGCCCTGTATATCCCGATTCTTGACACCGTCGATCCCAAAACTCTGGGCAAGGACGCCAAGACCCTGCTACAGGAATATTTGCAGGGCAAAAAAATTGCTTTGCCGCAATACAACGTGGTTGCTACTCATGGTGCTGCGCATAATCAGGAATTCGAGATCGAATGCCTGGTGCCAAAGCTGGATATTCAGGTATTCGGCGCCGGCGGCAGCCGCCGCGCCGGCGAACAGGCGGCCGCCAAACTGGCGCTGGAAGCGGCACAAGCGGCATTAATGAAATCGCCCGGTACCGGCCGTAAAAGCAAGCCGCGCGCGGCCCAGTTGAAACTGGCCGGCATTGCAACCATACAGCCGGAAGCGCTCCCTGTGGCGGTAGGCAAAAAACAGGCGACGATCGCGCGCAACATGGCTAAAGCCGAACTGGAAGCTCAAATGGACCAGATGCCACCGACGGCAGCCAGCAACCCGAACGGCGAGACCGGCACGGTAAAAAAAGCCGCCGCCAAAACGCCCGCTGCCGATACCAAAAGCGCGACCCCGAACGATACCGAGTCGCCAAACGCTAGCCCCACGAAGAACGCATGACACAAAATACCCTCGCATCCGATTTTCGGTGCGGTTATATCGCCATCATCGGTCGTCCGAATGTCGGAAAGTCGACGCTGATGAATGCGCTGATCGGCGCCAAGGTCAGCATTACTTCGCGCAAGGCGCAAACCACGCGGCACCGCATCACCGGCATCCAGACTACCGACGACGCTCAGTTCATTTACGTCGATACCCCTGGTTTCCAGACCCGCCATTCGAATGCGCTGAACAAGACGCTGAACCGTACTGTCACCAATACCCTGACCGGGGTTGATCTGGTGTTGTATCTGGTTGAGTCGGGCACCTTCGGTGTGGCGGATCAGCAAGTGATCGATTTGCTGCCCGCCAGCGTGCCGGTGATTCTGGTTCTCAACAAATCGGATCGGGTCAAGGACAAGGCGGTGTTGCTGCCGTTTGCGCAGCAAATCGCCGCCAAGCATGACTTTGCTGCGGTGGTGCCGGTTTCCGCCAAGCTCGGTTTTCAGTTGCAGAACCTGCAGGATGAAATCCGGAAACGCTTGCCGGCCAATCCGCCGGTGTTCGGCGCCGACGACATCACCGACCGCAGCGAAAAATTCCTCGCGGCCGAAATCGTGCGCGAAAAGGTGTTCCGTTTCGTCGGTGATGAGTTGCCCTATACCAGTACCGTGCTGATCGAGAAATTCGAGCAGGAAGGTGACTTGCGGCGCGTGTTCGCCGCGGTTCTGGTCGAGCGCGATACCCACAAGGCGATGCTGATCGGGCACAAGGGTGCGCGCTTGAAAGAAATCTCAACCCAGGCGCGGCTCGACATGGAGCGCCTGTTCGGCGGCCCGGTATACCTCGAGGTTTGGGTCAAGGTGAAATCCGGCTGGGCCGACAACGAAGCCGGCTTGCGCGCTTACGGCTACGAATAAACGCCGCATTGCATGGACGTTATTGCCACCCAGTCGCGCTCCAATCCTGTCGCGCCGCCGCAGGCCACCGCAATGGCGGAAAGCGCGCCCAAGCCGGCAAGGAGCGGCGACAGGCCGCATCGCATCAACCAACAGCCCGGTTTTGTCCTGCACAGTTATCCGTACAAGGAAACCAGCCTGATCGTCGATGTCTTTACGCGCGACTACGGCCGGATTGCACTGGTTGCCAAAGGCGCCAAGCGCCCCTTGTCAAAATTGCGCGGCGTGCTGCAAACCTTCCAGCCCTTGTCGCTGAGCTGGAGCGGCAAAGCGGAAATCCGTACCTTGATCACGGCCGAATGGGTGGGCGGCTTGCTACCGCTGGAGAAATCGGCATTGCTGTGCGGGTTTTACCTGAACGAACTGCTGGTCAAGCTGGTGGCGCGCGATGATCCGCATCCGGCATTGTTCGATCACTACGTCACCACGCTGAACCAACTGGCGCATCAGGAGCCGGCGCCGATTGTATTGCGCCAGTTCGAACGGGCGCTGCTCAAGGAAACCGGGGTTGCCGGCGATTTCACCGTATGCACCAGTAGCCGGCAGCCGGTTGATGCAGGCGCCGAGTATGTTGTCGACCCCGAATCCGGCCCACGGGTGGCGCGGGCGGCCGATTCCTGGCCGCGGGTCAGCGGCAAAACCTTGCTGGATATGGAGCGCGAAGACTATAGCGATGCTGCCACCCAGGCGCAGAGCAAAGCGCTGATGCGGTTTTTGCTGGCGCATCATTTGGGCGGTGCGCCCTTGAATACACGGCAGATCTTGATTGACCTGATGCAGTTGTGAGGCGGCATGCCTGATACCGAATACAGCCGATGAAAAATATTCCCTGGGCTAGCGTCGCTGCTGGTTTTGTGACGGTCCTGGTCGGCGTCACCAGTTCCGCAGTGATCGTCTTGCAGGCGGCGTCCGTCGCCGGTGCCAGCCAGGCGCAGATCAGTTCCTGGATGCTGGCGCTGGGCCTGGGCATGGGACTGACCTGCATCGGCTTGTCGCTGCGTTACCGGACCCCTGTGGTCACCGCCTGGTCGACTCCGGGCGCTGCCTTGCTGGTCACCAGTCTGGCCGGCATTCCCATGTCTGAAGCGATCGGTGCCTTCATGTTTGCCGCCGCGCTGGTCGTCTTGTGTGGGCTTACCGGCTGGTTCGAGCGCGCCATGGACAAGATCCCGCTATCGATAGCGGCGGCCATGCTGGCTGGCATCCTGGCGAATTTCGGCATGAACGTGTTTGTCGCGATGAAGCTGCAATTCGTGATGGTATTTGCGATGTTCATCGTCTATCTGTTGTGCAAGCGCTGGTTGCCGCGTTACGCCATCATCGTCGTGCTGGCGGTCGGGACTGCGCTGGCGGCGGCGCAGGGCCTGCTGCATTTCGAGAATTTCCAATTTGCGTGGGCCGCGCCGGTATTCACGATGCCGAGCTTTTCCTGGTCCACCATCATCGGCGTCGGTATTCCCTTGTTCGTGGTGACCATGGCATCGCAAAACGCACCGGGGGTGGCGGTGATCAGGGCTTCCGGTTATAACACGCCGATTTCACCGTTGATCAGCTGGACCGGGCTGACCACGCTGCTGCTGGCGCCGTTTGGCTGCTTCTCCCTCAATCTGGCGGCGATCACCGCCGCCATCTGCATGGGCAAGGAGGCCCATGAAGATCCGGCCAAGCGCTATTGGGCTGCGGTCGCCGCCGGTGCCTTCTACCTGCTGCTGGGCATTTTTGGCGCCACCGTCGGTGCCCTGTTCGCAGCTTTTCCGCAAGAACTGGTTCTGGCGATTGCCGGCCTGGCCTTGTTTGGTACGATCGCCAACAGCCTGACGGTCGCGATGGCCAGGGATAATCAGCGCGAGGTGGCGTTGATCACCTTCCTCGTGACCGCGTCCGGCGTCACGCTGTTTGGCGTCGGTGCGGCATTCTGGGGACTGGTCGCCGGCGCGCTGGCATTTTTTGTGCTCAACTGGAAGCGGGGCGACGAACAGGCGTCACCGCTGAATGGGCATCCCGCAGCTGCCAAGAATGCATCGCCCCAGACTTTGCCGGCGCAGCAGAATTAATCCAAAATCGGCATCCGATAAAAATTTCATCATTCATCCCTTCATTCGATGAGCTATCTCAATCCAACATCGTCGATCATCGACCTTGGCATCAATATCGATCACGTCGCCACCTTGCGCAATGCACGTGGCACGGCTTATCCCGATCCGCTGCGAGCGGCGCTGCTGGCGGAAGACGCCGGCGCCGACGCCATCACCTTGCACTTGCGCGAGGATCGGCGCCATATTCACGACGCCGACGTCGAAGCGATTCGGCCGCAACTGCGCACGCGCATGAACCTGGAAGCCGCGGTCACCGCCGAAATGCTCGATTTTGCCTGCCGGATCAGGCCGCAGGACGTGTGCCTGGTGCCGGAGCGGCGGCATGAAGTCACCACCGAAGGCGGCCTCGATGTGCGCCACTATTTCCCCCAAGTGCAGGCCGCGGTGCGGCAATTGCAGGCCGAGGGAATCCGGGTCAGCCTGTTCATCGATCCGGATGCCGAGCAAATACAGGCGGCGCAGGAGAGCGGCGCACCAGTCATCGAACTGCATACCGGGCGCTATGCCAATGCCGCGCCCGGCGCCGAACAGCAGGCGGAGCTGGAGCGCGTACGGCAAGGCGTGTCGGCTGGCGTGCGACATGGGCTGAAGGTGAATGCCGGCCACGGCTTGCATTACACCAATACGCAAGCGATCGCCGCGATTGCCGATATCACTGAATTGAACATCGGCCATGCCATCGTGGCGCAGGCGCTGTTCGTTGGCTGGGAAAACGCGGTGCGCGAAATGAAGGCGTTGATGGTGGCGGCACGCTTGCAGGGCATGCAGTGAAGCGGGGCGCCAGGTGATCTACGGCATCGGCACCGATATCATCCAGATTGCCCGCATCGAGGCGGCACTGGCGCGTAACGGCGAGCGTTTCGCTGAAAAGATCCTTGGTGTCGAAGAGCTGGAAAAATACCGCCGCCGCAAAGCCAAGGTCGAAGCGCGCGGGATTCGCTTCCTGGCCACGCGCTTCGCCGCCAAGGAAGCGTTTTCCAAGGCGCTCGGCCTCGGCATGCACATGCCGATGACGTGGCGCGCGATGCAGACCCTGAACGCCGCCAGCGGCAAGCCGGTGGCGGTGACCAGCGGCGCCTTGCGGGAGTTCATGGAACAACATGGCCTGAGCGCGCAAATATCAATTACCGATGAAGCCGACTACGCGGTGGCGTTCGTGATAGTGGAGAAAAAATGAAGCGAACAACAAAAAGCATTGATCAAGATTCCAACCAGCCGCTCGGCCCGGTGATGCTGGACGTGATTGGCACCGTCCTCAGTGAGGACGATATCCGTCGTATCCGCCATCCGCTTGACCGGCGGCGTGATCCTGTTCGCGCGCAATTACGAAAACCGTGCGCAACTGACAGCATTGACCAGCGCGATCCATGCCGCCCGGCCCGGCGTGCTGATCGCGGTCGATCATGAGGGCGGCCGCGTGCAGCGCTTCAAGAGCGACGGCTTCACCCGGCTGCCGGCGATGCGCCGGCTGGGCGAAATGTGGGAGCGCGACGTGCTGGGCGCGACCCGGATGGCGACCGCGGTTGGCTTCGTGTTGGCGGCCGAATTGCGCGCCTGTGGCATCGATCTGTCGTTTACGCCGGTGCTGGATCTGGATTTCGGTGCGTCCAGCGTGATCGGCGACCGCGCCTTTCACCATGATCCACGCGTGGTTGCCTTGCTGGCGAAGAGCCTGAATCACGGCCTGGCGCTGGCCGGCATGGCCAATTGCGGCAAGCATTTTCCGGGGCACGGTTTCGTGCAGGCCGATTCGCACATCGCGATTCCGGTTGACCCGCGCGGGCGCAAGGAGATTCTGGCGGCTGATTGTGCACCCTACGACTGGCTTGGCATGAGCCTGGCGGCGGTGATGCCGGCGCATGTGATTTATCCGGAGGTCGATCCCAACCCGGCCGGTTTTTCCAAGAAATGGCTAACGATCTTGCGCCAGAAGATCGGCTTCCAGGGTGTGATCTTCAGCGACGACCTGAGCATGGAAGGCGCCAGCGTTGCCGGCGACGTGGTGGCCGGAGCCGAGGCGGCGCTGGCCGCCGGCTGCGACATGGTACTGATCTGCAATGCGCCCGACCAGGCAGACCGCTTGCTGGCCGGCTTGTCGCCGCATCACGGGCAGGGCGCGCGGGCAAGCGCATCCGCGGCGCGGGTGGCGGCGCTGCTGCCGGTGATGCCGGCGCTTGACTGGAATGCGCTGCAGGCAGATGCCCGCTATAGTGCGGCCAGCAAATTGCTGCAGACGCTGGATGCCGCTTGACGCTGGTTTACGACAGGTGAGCGCATGTGCTATCAGTGGTTCCCGCGGGTAGCAGGAGCCACCGGTAAACAACCAGCAGCCTTGGACGCCGGTTATTGTGTCTGAGGAGTATGTTATAAAAATCTATATTTTACGCCCGGAATTGATCATGTTATCCGGGAGTATCTGTCCTGGAACAGTTGTGTTGCGAGAAGTGATTGAACGGCATGGCGTATTCTTTGATTTCATGGTCTTGCGAGCGGGTTCAGCATGACTGACATGCCGGCCCCCGATCCGCGCGCCGAAGTGCTGGCGATCGTCGCCAAACTGCCGCATTTGCCTGGTGTCTACCGTTATTTCGACGCCGAGAACAAGGTGCTGTATGTCGGCAAGGCACGCGATCTGAAAAAACGGGTCTCCAGTTATTTCCAGAAGACCTTGGCCAGTCCGCGCATCGCGATGATGGTCGAGCGCATCGCGCGCTTGGAAACCACGGTCACGCGCAGCGAAGCCGAAGCGCTGATCCTGGAAAATAACCTGATCAAGACACTGCAGCCGCGCTTCAACATCCTGTTTCGGGATGATAAGTCTTACCCCTACCTGAAGATCACTAACCACGAATTCCCCCGGATGGCGTATTACCGGGGCGCGGTGGACAAGAAAAACCAGTATTTCGGACCGTTTCCCAGCGCCTGGGCGGTCAAGGAAACCATCCAGATCCTGCAGAAGGTGTTCGGCTTGCGCACTTGCGAAGACAGCGTGTTTGCCAACCGCACGCGGCCCTGCCTGCTGCACCAGATCGGCCGCTGCAGCGCGCCCTGCGTCAATCTGATCAGTCGCGAGCAGTACGCGGCCGATGTCGAGAACGCCACCAAGTTCCTGCGCGGTCGTCAGACTGAAGTCTTGCAGGAGCTGGAAGCCCGGATGCAGGCGCTGGCGGCCGAACTCAAGTTCGAGCAGGCGGCGCTGGTGCGCAACCAGATCAGCGCCTTGTCGCGTGTCCTGCACCAGCAAAGCATGGATACCGGCGGCGATGCCGATATCGACATCCTGGCGGTGGTGGTGCGCGGCGGGCGCGCCTGCGTCAATCTGGCGATGGTGCGCGGTGGTCGTCACCTGGGCGACCGCGCCTATTTCCCGAATGCCGTCGATCAGGTGGCGGCGGAAGGCGACGAGGTGCTGCCGGCCGAGGTGCTGAAAGCCTTCCTGGCGCAGCATTACATCGACAAATTCATTCCCGGCACGCTGATTTTGAATATCGACTTGGACGAACCGGCACTGATGCTGGCGCTGGCCGAGCAATGCGGCCATCGCGTGCATCTGGTATTCCAGCCCCAGGAGCAGCGCCGGCGCTGGCTGGACATGGCGCAACAGGGCGCCGAAATCTCGCTGGCGCGGCTGTTGTCGGAACAGGGTTCGCAGCAATCGCGTACGCGCGCGCTGGTCGAGGCGCTCGGCATCGAAGTCGACGACATCGAGCAGTTGCGCATCGAATGCTTCGACGTCAGCCATACCCAGGGCGAGGCCACCCAGGCATCCTGCGTCGTGTTCCATCACCATGCGATGCAAAACGGCGAGTATCGACGCTACAACATCGGTGGCATCACGCCCGGCGACGACTATGCGGCAATGCGTCAGGTGCTGATGCGCCGCTATGAAAAGGTCGCCAACGGCGAGGGCGTGATGCCGGATATCGTGCTGATCGACGGCGGCCGCGGCCAGGTTGAAATCGCACGCCAGGTGCTGGCCGAGCTCGGTCTCGACATTGGCCTGATCGTCGGCGTTGCCAAGGGTGAAGGGCGCAAGGTCGGGCTGGAAACTCTGGTATTCGCCGACGAGCGCGCGCCGCGCGAACTGGGCAAGGAATCAGCCGCCTTGATGCTGATCGCACAGATTCGCGACGAGGCACACCGTTTTGCGATTACCGGCATGCGCGCGCGCCGCGCCAAGACGCGCCAGGCTTCGCAACTGGAAGAGATCGAGGGCGTCGGCGCCCGTCGCCGGCAAAAGCTGCTGGCGCGCTTCGGCGGCCTGCGCGGGGTGCAGGATGCCAGCGTTGACGACCTGGCGGCGGTGGACGGCATTTCGCGCCAGTTGGCGGAAGAAATTTATCGGCGGCTGCACTAGGAATTCATCCTTTCGCGCAACGTGATGGTGGTCGGGATGTAGCCACGTGCGGCGAGCAGCACATGGGTATGCCGCGGGCGGGGCATAATATGCCCGCCAGAATTGCCATATGGTCCGCTTGCGGCCGATAATGAAATACAAAGTCAAACTTATGCCGATCAATATTCCGATTCTCCTGACCTGGTTGCGCGTGGCGCTGATTCCGCTGGTGGTAGGCGTGTTCTATCTGCCCGACTCGTGGCTGTCGCCGTTCGACAAGGGAATCGCTTCCACTGCGGTCTTCATCATTGCCGCCGTTACCGACTGGTTCGATGGTTTCCTGGCGCGCCGCTGGAATCAAACCTCGGCATTCGGCGCCTTTCTCGACCCGGTGGCGGACAAGCTGATGGTGGCTGGCGCGCTCTTGGTGCTGGTCGAATTCGGTCGCGTCAATGCAGTCATCGCCTTCATCATCATCGGCCGTGAAATCGCGATTTCCGCGCTGCGCGAATGGATGGCGCAATTGGGCGCGTCGAAATCGGTAGCCGTCAACTCACTCGGAAAAATCAAGACCACCGCACAGATGGTGGCGATTCCGATGCTGCTGTTTTATGGCCAGCTGTTCGGCGGTATCGACACCCGCATCTGGGGCCAATGGCTGCTGGGGGTCGCTGCAGTACTGACCGTGTGGTCGATGTTTTACTATCTGCGCCGCGCATGGCCGCTGATCAAAGAGAGCGTCGGGAGCGTGATTTAGTGGCGGATTTGCTTGACAAGAACGCCGGCTACTTTATAATATGCACCTGTTGTTGACGCGGGAGTAGCTCAGTTGGTAGAGCGCAACCTTGCCAAGGTTGAGGTCGAGAGTTCGAGACTCTTCTCCCGCTCCATATCCGAGAGAAAAGGAAGCACGATGCTTCCTTTTTTTATTGTGAGAAGTTCGCACAGTCAGCAGCAAGTTTTACGCGGGAGTAGCTCAGTTGGTAGAGCGCAACCTTGCCAAGGTTGAGGTCGAGAGTTCGAGACTCTTCTCCCGCTCCATTGCCTGCATTCGTTTGTGTTTATTGTGCTGCACGGCAGTTATAGGAGCGATGGCATGCTTTCTATTTCGCAGTTACAATGACGACCCAAGGCGGGGTAGCAAAGTGGTTATGCAGCGGCCTGCAAAGCCGTAGACGCCGGTTCAATTCCGACCCCCGCCTCCATTTTTCCGCTAATCCGTTTCCAGCCAATTAGCAGCGCCCCTGGTGTCCTCCCACCTTCCCGTTTGTTCGCGTTGCGCCGGTTCCGGTTCACGTTCATCATGATTTTCAAAGGTTGCACCCGTGCTTTCCACCGCTAACATCACCATGCAGTTCGGCCCCAAGCCGCTGTTTGAAAATATTTCCGTCAAATTCGGCGACGGCAACCGCTACGGCCTGATCGGCGCCAACGGCTGTGGCAAATCGACCTTCATGAAGATTCTCGGCGGCGATCTCGAGCCATCTGCAGGCACCGTGATGCTGGATGCAAACGAACGCCTGGGCAAGCTACGCCAGGACCAGTTCGCGTTCGAAGAGATGCGGGTGCTGGACGTGGTGATGATGGGCCATACCGAAATGTGGGCGGCGATGAGCGAGCGTGATGCGATCTACGCCAACCCGGAAGCGACCGACGACGATTACATGAAGGCGGCCGAACTGGAAGCCAAGTTCGCGGAATACGACGGCTATACCGCCGAGGCGCGTGCCGGCGAACTGCTGCTCGGGGTAGGCGTGGCGATGGAACAGCATCAGGGGCCGATGAGCAACGTCGCTCCCGGATGGAAACTGCGCGTGCTGCTGGCGCAAGCGCTGTTTTCAAACCCTGACATCCTGCTGCTGGACGAGCCGACCAACAACCTCGACATCAACACCATCCGCTGGCTGGAGGACGTGCTGAACCAGCGCGACTCGACCATGATCATCATCTCGCACGATCGCCACTTCCTGAACCAGGTCTGCACCCACATGGCCGACATGGATTACGGCACGCTGAAAGTTTATCCGGGCAACTACGACGACTACATGTCGGCCTCGATGCAGGCGCGCGCGCAGCTGCAGGCCGCCAACGCCAAGGCCAAGGAGAAGGTCGCCGAATTGCAGGATTTCGTGCGCCGCTTCGCCGCCAACAAATCGAAGGCGCGCCAGGCCACGTCGCGCGCCAAGCAGATCGAAAAGATCAAGGTGGAAGACGTCAAGCCATCGAGCCGACAGCACCCGTTCGTGCGTTTCGATGGCGAGAAAAAGCTGCACCGGCTGGCGGTGGCGGCCGAAGGCATCAGCAAGAAATACGACCGCGTCATTTTCAAGGATTTCAGCATCATGGTGGAAGCCGGTGAAAAGATTGCGATTATTGGCGCCAATGGCGCCGGTAAAACCACGCTGCTGCGCAGCATCGGCGGCGACTTGTGCGGCCTGCAGCCAGATCATGGCAGCGTGAAGTGGGCTGAAAATGCCGATGTCGGTTACATGCCGCAGGATCCAACCGAAAATTTTGCCAATGACCAAAACCTGACCGACTGGATGGGGCAGTGGACCAGGGAAGGCGACGACGACCAGGCGGTGCGCTCGATCCTGGGGCGCTTGCTGTTTTCCGGAGACGACGTCAAGAAATCGGTGAAGGTCTTGTCAGGCGGCGAAAAAGGGCGCATGACTTACGGCAAGCTGATGCTGGGACGGCATAACGTGCTGCTGATGGATGAGCCGACCAATCACATGGATATGGAATCGATCGAGTCGCTCAACATCGCGCTGGAGAAATATGCCGGCACGCTGATTTTTGTTTCGCATGACCGGGAATTCGTATCTTCGCTGGCGACCCGTGTGCTGGAAGTGCGGGAAGACGGGATTGTCGATTTCCAGGGCAGCTACGAAGATTACCTGAGCAGCCAGGGCATCGAATAAATTTCGATCGGCATGGAAAAAGCGCAGCGAAGAAATCTTCTGCTGCGCTTTTTTTATGGTGCTGGTCCGGCTGGCTGCCGGCGGCTAGCCGAGCTGTGTATCCGACCCGAGAATTGTGGGGTGTGGCGGCGCTGTTTCACCCAGATACAACAACTGGTCGAGTCGGTCGCGCAGGCTGCGCGCCATTTCCTTGCCCTTTGCTTTCAATACAGCTTCCAGATAGGGCAGACGCAAGGCGCGGAAATCCTCGATCGAATCGGCCCGTTCAACCTTCAGTTGTAGTCCGTAGCCGCGCAAGCCAATGGTGCTCTTGATGGTTTCGTTGTAAAAATGATAAATTGCCTCGAACTGGTTTTCTCCGATTGGCAATATTGCACCTTCGCCGGTTGCCGTGTCGACCGACGCAAGCTCGTTTTTTTCTGCCGTACTGCCGAGGGTTGACGCTGCCGGGGTCGTCGCCTTGTTTTGCGACGCCTCCTGAATGAAACCTTCCTCCAGTAATTCGGCGATGCCGTGCTCATCCAAGCCGAGGCCGGCCACTTTTTTCAGCAGATCACCGACATTATGCTTGCCGTCGATCAGCACCAACAGGGTGCGCAGGCGCGGGGCAAGCCGGTGGCAACGCGTTGCGATTTCTTCGCGGCCTTTATCGGTCTTGTCGAAAATGAAAGTGTCCATGGGGTAGAGGATGTGCTTTTAGGAAATACTACGTCAGATTGCCGGGGGTCGCAACCTGTTAATTTTTGGGGAAACCGGTTAAAATTTGAAACGGTATACTCGTGATTGCAATGATGAGCGCGATTTGCGCACAGTTGCCTTTCTCACCCTGAATCTGATCTGGATTGTCATGTCGTCTCAACCTGTCAAGGTCGTGGAGTTCGAGCTCCCGCATATGGATAACAGCGGCAGCAGCACTGCCAAAGCCTGGGCGCGCACCCCGGCGCCGCTAACTCCTACCGAAAAAACCGCACTCAAGCAGCGCATTCGCGAACTGCTGAAGGAAAAACAGGCGGTCCTGGTCGCCCACTACTATGTCGATTCCGACATCCAGGACCTGGCCGAGGAAACCGGCGGCTGCGTTTCCGATTCGCTCGAAATGGCGCGTTTCGGGCGCGACCATCCGGCGCAAACGCTGGTGGTGGCCGGAGTCCGCTTCATGGGCGAAACCGCCAAGATATTGAGCCCGGAAAAAACCATATTGATGCCCGATCTGGACGCCACCTGTTCGCTCGACCTGGGTTGCCCGGCCGACCAGTTTTCCGCATTCTGCGATGCCCATCCGGACCGCACCGTGGTGGTGTACGCAAACACCAGCGCCGCGGTCAAGGCGCGCGCCGACTGGATGGTGACTTCCTCGATCGGCCTGAAGATCGTCGAGCACCTGCATGCGCAGGGCAAGAAAATCCTGTTCGCGCCGGACCGCCATCTGGGCGACTACATCCAGCGCCAGACCGGCGCCGACATGCTGCTATGGCAGGGTTCGTGCGTGGTGCACGATGAGTTCAAGGCGATCGAGCTGGAGCTGCTGAAGCGCGAACATCCGCAAGCCAAGGTGTTGGTGCACCCGGAATCGCCGCCGGCGGTGATCGCGCTGGCCGATGTGGTCGGCTCCACCTCGGCCATGATTGCCGCCGCGCGCGACATGGACGCACCGGAATTCATCGTCGCCACCGATCGCGGCATCTTGCACAAGATGCGGCTGGCGGCGCCGGGCAAGGTCTTCATCGAAGCGCCAACCGCTGGCAACAGCGCCACTTGCAAGAGTTGCGCGCACTGCCCGTGGATGGCGATGAACGGCTTGCAAGGCGTGGCCAATGTGCTGGAAACGGGGCGCAATCAGATCCATGTCGATCCGCAGATCAGCCGCCAGGCGGTGGTGTGCATCGATCGCATGCTGGCCTTTGCCGCCCAGCAGAGCATGAACGTACGCCCATCCGCCGACCTGGCGCAAAGAACAGCAACTGTTTGCCGGCGTTGGTCCGGCATGAGCCATTCACTCAATAACCCATTTGCCCCCTTCGATGCCGCGCTGGAAATCGCGCTGGCGTCGAACATTGCCGCCGCGGTGGCGGAAGACGTCGGCAGCGGCGATCTGACCGGTCTCCTGGTGCCTGCGGGCGAGCGGGTGCGGGCGAGGGTACTGGTGCGCGAGACAGCCATCCTGTGCGGTGCGCCGTGGTTTGCCGGCGTAATGCGCGAAATCGATCCCGAGCTTCAGATCGACTGGCGCTACGCCGAAGGGACGACGATGCGCGCCGACAGCGAAGTCTGCATCATCGACGGCCCGGCCAGAAGTCTGTTGACCGCCGAGCGCAGCGCGCTGAATTTCCTGCAACTGCTGTCCGGCGTCGCTACCGCTACCAGCCGTTACGTGGCGGCGGTGGCCGGCACCGGCGCCGCGATCCTGGATACGCGCAAGACCTTGCCCGGCCTGCGGCTGGCGCAGAAATACGCGGTGCGGGTCGGCGGCGGCCAGAACCAGCGGCTGGCGCTGTATGACGGCATTCTGATCAAGGAAAATCATATCGCCGCCGCGGGTGGCGTCGGCGCCGCGGTACGTGCCGCGCAGGCGCTGAATGCCGGCGTCACGATCCAGGTCGAAGTCGAAACCCTGGCGCAGCTGCACGAAGCGCTGGCGGCCGGCGCGGTATCGGTGCTGCTGGATAACTTCAGCCTGGATGCGATGCGCGAAGCGGTGCGCATTACCGACCGGCGCGCCGTGCTGGAAGCCTCGGGCGGCATCAATATGGACACGGTGCGCGCGATTGCCGAAACCGGCGTCGACCGCATCTCGATCGGCAGCCTGACCAAGGATATTCGCGCTACCGATTATTCGTTGCGCATCATCGGGCCGGCGCCGTCGGACACGGCGATTGGCATGGCCGCCTAGGCTGGGTCCGGGATCAAAGAGAGCACGCCTTTGTAGCGGAGGGCGTTGCAAGGCGCGCTCGGAATCGCAATGAGCCATGTTCGGCACACGAAGCGTGTCCAGCTTCGGCCATAAACGGTCGCGTCGCGCCGTCCAGATATCTCTTATTGTTTTTGCAACCTTTTTACGGCACCTGAGTCGTCGGCGAGAATCTGTGCGAGTTATTGTGCGTGAAGCCCGGTTAGATGTTGCCGGCCATGCCTGACGGCTTTAGCAACACCCCGAACAATCCTTTTTGATTGAACCGACGTTGGTCGGGACGGATGGGTTCCGCTTCTCCGATCAACCTTTCGCATTTAACGTGTTTGCTGAATTCGTCGAAGGCCCAATTCAAGTCGATATCGTCAACAACCAGTGCGCCGCCCGGCTGGAGAGCCTTCCACGCTAAGGACATCTCGAAAAACATGTTCTCCGCACTGTGTTCACTGTCATGTACGGAATACGTCGATGGGGCCGATATCCTGCAACAAGTGCGGTAAGCGTTGCCGGCTCGAACCCAGAATCAGCGACCACTTCGAGCGGTCTGACACGGCAGCACCGATTTCGCGATGCTTTTCCGGCGCCCAAGACGGCGGAAGGTCAATGCTCCACAGACGCCCACCGCGCATGCTGAGCGCCTCCAAGATGAACCGGCTCGTCAGCCCGTGCGCGACACCGGTCTCGACCACCTTTGTCGCCTGAAGCCGACGCACCAAACACCATATAGCCTGAATGAAAGCGGGATCGCCGTCGTTCCACAAAAGATAGCTCTCGGGGCCTGGACGAATTCCCTGTTTCTCCAGACTATTCAGTATTGACGGCCACAGTTGTTCGGTCTGCCTACGATCATCGTTGGTCACTCCGATGCGATCACGCCAATCATGATTGTTCGGACTCGCGCCGAGGTTCGCCTAGCGCGTTCCGACGACCGACGAAGTAGTAGTATGATGCGACCGGGTTCTGAGTTGCCCATTGCAAGAGCGCCCAGGAACGCCGCGGGTCCCGGATTGCTGATCGCACGGCTGACAAGGGACGCATTGCTGGCGCCTCCTGGGTTTTGTTGATTTAGAGGTTGTGGAGCCCTCGATTAGTAAGGCATGAGGAAAATCAAATGACCATCGAATTAAACATCTAAGTTTCGCTTAATTGGACGATAAATATTGGCCCGATTGTGATAGTCATATACTCATGCATGGATGGTCTGTTCTGAGCTTTATATGGTTGTCTTTCCAATATACTCCTGCATTATGAAATGCACGACGTATTTGAAAGCCCGAAAAATCAACCTCTTTCCGGGTACGCATTTCACGGTTCGGCGAACCCCGTCGGCGCTCTAGCGTTTCCGGCTTGGCGCCAATACCGTCGGCAGCGCCTTCGGCAGCGTCTCCGGATAGTCCAGGCTGTAGTGCAGGCCGCGGCTTTCGTGCCGCGACAGCGCGCTGTTGACGATCAGCGACGCCACGTCGACCAGGTTGCGCAGCTCCAGCAGGTCGCGCGTGATGCGGAAGTTGCGCGTAGTACTCGTCGATCTCTTCCTTCAGCAGGCCGATGCGGTGCTGGGCGCGCTCCAGGCGCTTGGTGGTGCGCACGATGCCGACGTAGTTCCACATGAAGCGGCGCAGTTCGTCCCAGTTGTGGGCGATGACCACTTCCTCGTCGGCGTCGGTGACGCGGCTTTCGTCCCAGGCCGGCAGCGCGATGGCGCTTTGGCTTCGGCTGCTGCTGCGATGTGCTGGGCGGCGGCGCGGCCGACGACCAGGCATTCGAGCAGCGAATTGCTGGCCAGGCGGTTGGCGCCGTGCAGGCCGGTGTAGCGCGGTTTCGCCGACCGCGTACAGGCCCGGCAGGTCGGTGCGGCCCGGCCAGGTCGGTGACGACGCCGCCGCAGGTGAAGTGCACGGCCGGCACCACCGGGATCGGCTGCTTGGTGATGTCGATGCCGAGTTCCAGGCAGCGCGCGTAGATGGTCGGGAAGTGTTCCTTGAGGAATTCCGGCGTCTGGTGGCTGATGTCGAGGTCGACGTAGTCGAGGCCGCGCTTCTTCATTTCGAAGTCGATCGCGCGCGCCACCACGTCGCGCGGCGCCAGTTCGGCGCGCTCGTCGTGCGCCGGCATGAAGCGGGTGCCGGCGGCGGCGCCGGCTTCGGGCGGCAGCTTCAGCAGGCCGCCTTCGCCGCGCACCGCCTCGCTGATCAGGAACGACTTGGCATACGGGTGGTACAGGCAGGTCGGGTGGAACTGGATGAATTCCATGTTCGGCGACGCGGCAGCCGGCGCGCCAGGCCATCGCGATGCCGTCGCCGGTGGCGGTGTCGGGATTGGTGGTGTACAGGTAGACCTTGCCGGCGCCGCCGGTGGCCAGCACCGTGTGCTCGGCCTCGAAGGTCAGCACCTTGCCGGTCTTGACGTCCTGCACGTACAGGCCGAGGCAGCGCGGTGGACGATTTTCGGGCCGAGCTTGTCGGAGGTGATGACGTCGATCGCGCAGTGGTGCTTCGAACAGCGTGATGTTCGGATGCGCGCGCACCTTCTGTTCCAGCGTCACCTGCACCGCGTGGCCGGTGGCGTCGGCGGCGTGGATGATGCGGCGCTGGCTGTGGCCGCCTTCGCGGGTCAGGTGGAAGCCCAGTTCGGCGCTGGCGTCGCGGGTGAACGGCACGCCTTGCTCGATCAGCCATTCGATCGCTTCGCGGCCGTGTTCGACGATGAAGCGGGTGGCGCCTTCGTCGCACAGGCCGGCGCCGGCGACCAGGGTGTCGGCGATGTGCTGGTCGTGGCTGTCGCCGGAGTCGAGCACGGCGGCGATGCCGCCCTGGGCCCAGTTGCTGGCGCCGTCGAGCAGCGCGCGTTTGGAAATGATGGCAACCTTGCGGGTTTGCGGCCAGGTGCAGGGCGACCGACAGGCCGGCCAGGCCGCTGCCGACGATGGCGACGTCAAATTTCATGAGATGGATTCTTTCGGGGGAGTTGCCCTAACTATATTCGATTTGCGTCGTGCCGTTTTCAGGTGCACTGCGGCAAGGCTATGATAATCTGCCACGCATTCATCATTTTCCACTATATAAAAATCCATGAAAAAAATCCTGAAGGGAGTCGGAGCCGCTCTACTTGTGCTGATGGTGGCGTTGATCGCGGTCTTTTTCTGGTATCGCAGCGCCAGCCAGCCGCAAATCGACGGCAAGCTGCAGCTGGCGCGGCTCCAGGGCGCGGCGATCGACATCGTGCGCGACGCGCAAGGCATGCCGCACATCTATGCGCAATCCGCGGACGATGCCTACTTCGCACTGGGCTTCGTGCATGCACAGGATCGCCTGTGGCAAATGGAGATGAACCGGCGGATTCCGGCTGGCACGATGGCGGAAATCCTCGGGCCGGCGGCCGCCGATACCGACCGCTTCCTGCGCACGCTCGGGCGTGCAGCGCAACGCCGAAGCGATCCTGCACAACCTGGCGCCGGACGCGCGCGCCGCGCTGGAGGCCTACGCCAAGGGCGTGAACGCCTACCTGGCCAACCGCAAGGGGCCGCTGCCGCCGGAATTCCTGCTGACTGGCGCGCCGGCACCAGCGCCGTGGCAGCCGGTGGATTCGATCGGCTGGCAAACCATGATGGCATGGGACCTGGGCGCCAACTGGACGCAGGAACTGCTGCGCATGCGGCTGGCGCAGCGGCTGCCGCTGGAGCGGATCAACCAGTTCCTGCCGCCGTATCCGGGCGATGCGCCGTTGCCGACACAGGACTACACCGAGCTGTATCGCCAGCTGGCCGGCACCACCGCAGCAACTGGAAAAAGTCGCGGCGATCGCGCCGCCGTCGTATGTCGACGGCATGGGTTCGAACAACTGGGTGGTGGACGGGCGCCCGCACCGAAAGCGGCAAGCCGCTGCTGGCGAACGATCCGCATCTGGGCCTGTCGGCGCCGGCGCTCTGGTATTTCGCCCATCTGTCGGCGCCCGGCCTGAACGTGATCGGCGCCACGCTGCCCGGCTTGCCGGCGGTGGTGCTGGGGCGCAACGACCGCATCGCCTGGGGCTTCACCAATACCGGGCCGGACGTGCAGGATCTGTTCATCGAACGCATCAATCCAGCCAACCCGAAGCAGTATCAGACGCCGGACGGCTGGGCGGATTTCAAGATGCGCAGCGAAATCATCAAGGTCAAGGGCCAGCCGGATGTGACGCTGGAAGTGCGGGAAAGCCGGCATGGGCCGGTCATCACCGGTGCGCTGCCGCTTGCCGACCGCGCACCGGTGGATGCCAAAACCCATGTGATCGCCTTTGCCTGGACCGCGCTGCGGCCGGACGACCTGACGCTGCAGGCCGGGGTGCGCATGAACCGTGCGAACAACTGGCAAGAGTTCCTGGCCAGTGCGCGCGACTTCGCTTCGCCGCAGCAGAACATGGTGTATGCAGACATCGACGGCAATATCGGCTTCATCGCACCGGGCCGGGTGCCGATCCGCAAGGCGGAAAACGACTTGCACGGACTGGCGCCGGCGCCGGGCTGGGATGCGCGCTACGACTGGGCCGGCTTCATTCCGTTCGAATCGCTGCCGCACCAGTTCAATCCGGCCAGCGCATCAGGTGATCACGGCCAATCAGAAAATCGTCGCACCCGATTATCCGTATTTCCTGACCAGCGAATGGCATCTGCCGTACCGTGCCGACCGCATCGCCGGAACTGATGGCGGCGACGCCGAAGCACAGCCTGGACAGCTTTGGGGCGATCCAGAAAGACGTGCTGTCGCTGGCGGCGCGCGAAGTGCTGCCGCTGCTGTTGCGCACCCAGCCGGCCTCGGAGCGAGCCAGGAGCGCGCTGGCGGCGCTGTCCAAATGGGATGGCACCATGGGCGTGGCGCAGTCCGAGCCGTTGATCCTGAATGCCTGGCTGCGCGAATTGTCGCGCCGCATGTTCGCCGATGAGTTGGGCGAGGCGATGATGCAGGACTTCTGGTCACAGCGCAATATGCAGCAGCCGCTGGCCGATATCCTGAGAAACCACGGAGCAACTGGGCGCCTGGTGCGGCGATGCGCGCCAGCCGCTGCCGGCCGAACAGGCGCTGCCGCTGTGCGCCAAGCTGCTGTCCGACTCGCTGGAAGCGACGCTGGACGATTTGCAGCGCCGCTATGGCGATCCGGGCGAAATGGCGCTGGGGCGATGCGCATGAAGCGCGCTCCGAGCATCGGCCGTTCGGCAAGGTGCCGCTGCTGGCCAAGGTGTTCGATGTCCGCGTTCCGTCGCCCGGCGACAACTATACGGTCGACGTCGGCCGCTACAACCTCGCGCGACGAGAAGGAGCCGTTCACCAACCGCCATGCGCCCAGCCTGCGCGCACTGTACGACCTGGCCGATCCGGAAAAATCGCGCTTCATCCATTCGACCGGGCAATCCGGCAATGTGCTGTCGCCGCTGTATCGCAACTTCAGCCAGCGCTGGGCCGAGGTCGCCTACCTGCCAATGCAGATGCGGCGGCCGTCGGTGGAAAAAGACCAGTTGGGAACACTGACGCTGGAGCCGCGCTGAGGAAATCCTTGCCTATCGTTCCCGAGTGCCTTGGTCGGGAACCCAATGTCGTTCGCTGTCGGTCGCGTGCTGAAAGCCTCTGGGTTCCCGCTTACCCCGCGAGAGCGACCGACAGGATATGTGGGGTCAAAAAGCGCACGGCCCTGAGTGCGATTTATTAAAAGGATAGGGCCTGTATCTTAAAACTCCGTTTTATGAGCGAGAATGAATACCTTTTATTTGATGAAAGTGCTTTGATTTTGAATGTTTTGCCGCTTTAACTCCGATAGGAATACCACCACCAGCCGACGTAAAGGACAGCCAGCCAGATAACCACGATGGCAGCGGCACCGGCGTAGCTTGTAGGTTTTGTCTTCTCTTTGACCATCCATTCTTCTGCTTGCACCCGGCATTCCTGGATGACCCGCGCTGGAAGGAGGCGCACCGCGAGCCAAATCAGCGCAGGCAATAAAAGCGCATCATCGACATATCCCAGGACTGGGATGAAATCCGGAATCAAGTCAATCGGGCTTAGAGCGTACGCCACCGCAAAAACGCATATGGCTTTGGCCAAAAACGGCGTGTCCGGGTGTCGACGGGCGAACCAAAGCATCACGGTGTCTCGTTTGATACGCTTGGCCCAAACTCCAATTGATTCAGTAATCGACATTTCGGTAGGCTGTCCTGCGCCAAAACGGACGAAAAGGATACGTTATCTCCTTTGCGTCCGCTGCGCATAAAAAAGCCGCACCCGGGAGGATGCGGCTGTTCAAATCGCGCTTTGCCGCCGCTCAGAGCTTGAAAACCTTTGACAGATTAACTCGGGGGCTGGCGAGTTGCCGGCGGCTTTTTTCTGCCCGCAGCCGCCGATGACGGCAGCGGGCAGGGCGGAACCGCCTAACCGGCGTAGATGTCGTTGTTCTTGCTTTCCTTGATGAACAACGCACCGATCACGACCGTCGCCAGCGCGATGATGATCGGATACCACAGGCCGTAGTAAATGTCGCCCTTGAACGCCACCAGTGCGAAGGCGGTGGTCGGCAGCAAGCCGCCGAACCAGCCGTTGCCGATATGGTAGGGCAGCGACATCGAGGTGTAGCGGATCCGGGTCGGGAACATTTCGACCAGGGTTGCCGCCATCGGGCCGTACACCATCGTGACGTACACCACCAGGACGAACAGCAGCAGCAGGACCATCGGCTTGTTGATCTGGTCCGGATCGGCCTTGGTCGGGTAGCCGTGCGACTTGATTTCAGACGACAGCTGCGCCGAGAATTCCTTGTCCTTGGCGGCGGCCTCTTCTTTCGACAAGCCCTTGGCGTCATACGCGGTCAGGGTCTTGTCGCCGATCGCGACCGTCGCCACCGTGCCCGGTTCGGCGTTGACGTTGCGGTAATTGACCGAAGCGGCCGACAGTTTGGCTTTCACGATGTCGCAGGACGAGGTGAATTTCTTGGTGCCGGTCGGGTTGAACTGGAACTGGCAGGTGGCCGGGTCGGCGGTGACGATCACCGGCGAGCTCTTTTGCGCCGCTTCCAGCGCCGGGTTGGTGTAGTGGGTCAGGGCGCCGAAGATCGGGAAATACGTCACCGCCGCCAGCAAGCAGCCGCCGAGGATGATCGGCAGGCGGCCGATCTTGTCCGACAGCGTACCGAAGAAGATGAAGAACGGCGTGGCCAGCAGCAGCGAGGCGGCGACCAGGATGTTGGCGGTCGACAGGTCGACCTTCAGCGTCTGCGTCATGAAGAACAGCGAGTAGAACTGGCCGGTGTACCAGACCACCGCCTGGCCCGCGGTCAGCACCAGCGCCAGCAGCACGATCTTCAGGTTGGGCCATTTGGCAAACGACTCGGACAGCGGCGCTTTCGAGGTCTTGCCTTCGGATTTCATCTTGACGAAGGCGGGCGACTCATTCATCGACAGCCGGATCCACACTGAAATGGCGAGCAGCACGATCGAGATCAGGAACGGCACGCGCCAGCCCCAGTCGGCGAACGCCTCTTCGCCGATCGCGGTCCGGGTGCCGAGAATCACCATCAGCGACAGGAACAGGCCCAGCGTGGCGGTGGTCTGGATCCAGGCGGTGAAGGCGCCGCGCTTGTTGTTGGGCGCGTGCTCGGCGACATAGGTGGCCGCGCCGCCGTATTCGCCGCCCAGGGCCAGGCCTTGCAGAATGCGCAGCGTGATCAGGATCACCGGTGCGATGATGCCGGCGGTCGCGTAATTGGGCAGAAGGCCGACGATGAAGGTCGACGTACCCATGATCACGATCGTGACCAGGAAGGTATATTTACGACCGATCATGTCGCCCAGGCGGCCGAACACCAGCGCGCCGAACGGGCGAACCAGAAAGCCGGCGGCAAATGCCAGCAGCGCGAAGATGAAGCCGGTGGTGGGGTCGACGCCGGAAAAGAATTGCTTGGCGATGATGCCGGCCAGCGATCCGTACAGGTAGAAGTCATACCATTCAAAAACGGTGCCGAGCGACGAAGCGAAAATCACTTTCCGCTCCTGTGCGGTAATCCGGTACGGTACCGCAGCTTGTCCTGTTGCCATCGTGTCTCCTCGTGTAATTGGATATGGATACGCGCAGCGCTCAAGCCGCCTTGCGCACGGGCGGAGTGTGCCTTGCCAAACTTACGCGATACTTGCTGGAAACTTACAAGACGCTTACAAAACGCTCACAAGAAAACCCTATCTGATGGCGCCGGCGGCACGATTGACGATGACTGTCGTTTTTGCGAACGATCGTACTAAATTATGCTATTCTCGCGAATGAATAACGATGCCGGTTTCGCTACCGACGCACTGCGGCATCAACCTGCCAGACCGATTTCTTACCTATTCCGACATTCCATCATTCACCGAGGAGATTCAAATGACCGACGCCGTCATCGTATCCACCGCCCGCACCGGCCTGGCCAAGTCCTGGAAGGGCGCCTTCAACATGACGCACGGCGCCACCCTGGGCGGCCATGTGCTGCAGGCGGCGATCGAGCGCGCCAAGCTGGAACCGGGTGAAATCGAAGACGTCATCATCGGCTGCGCCAATCCGGAAGGCGCGACCGGCGGCAACATCGCGCGCCAGATCGCGCTGCGCGGCGGCTGCCCGGTGACCACCGCCGGCATGACCATCAACCGTTTCTGCTCGTCCGGCCTGCAGACCATCGCCACTGCCGCCCAGCGCGTGATCGCCGGCGAGGGCGACATCTATGCCGCCGGCGGCGTCGAATCGATTTCCTGCGTGCAGCAGGAAATGAACATGCACATGATGATGGAAGTCTGGCTCAAGCAGAACAAGCCGGAAATCTACTGGCCGATGCTGCAGACCGCCGAAAACGTCGCCAAGCGCTACCAGATCAGCAAGGAGCGCCAGGACGAATACGGCGTGCAAAGCCAGCAGCGCGCCGCTGCCGCCCAGGCCGCCGGCAAGTTCGACGACGAAATCGTGCCGATGACGACCGTCATGGGCGTGGCCGACAAGGCCACCGGCATGCTGACCACGCGCGAAGTGACGATTCCGCGCCGACGAAGGCATCCGCGCCGACACCACGCTGGAAGGCGTGTCGAAAATCCGCACCGCGGTGCCGGGCGGCGTGATCACCGCCGGCAATGCCAGCCAGTTTTCCGACGGCGCTTCGGTGGCGGTGGTGATGAACGCCAAGGTGGCCGCCGCCAAGGGTTTGCAGCCGCTGGGCGTGTTCCGCGGCTTCGCGGTGGCCGGCTGCGAGCCGGACGAAATGGGCATCGGCCCGGTGTTTGCGATTCCCAAGCTGCTGAAGAAAGCCGGCCTCAAAGTCGAGGATATCGACCTGTGGGAACTGAACGAAGCGTTCGCGGTGCAGGTGCTGTATTGCGCCGACAAGCTCGGCATCCCGATGGATCGCCTGAACGTCAACGGCGGCGCGATCGCGGTCGGCCATCCGTACGGCGTGTCCGGTGCGCGCCTGACCGGTCACGCGCTGATCGAAGGCAAGCGGCGCGGCGCCAAGTACGTGGTGGTGACCATGTGCATCGGCGGCGGCCAGGGTGCGGCCGGCCTGTTCGAAGTCGTTTGATTTTGCCGGTTTTCCGGCCGCCCGCCTTGCTTGGCGTGCGGCTGGAAGTGTGCCTAGGTACGCTGGCACCGCATTTCAAGTCTTGTGGGGTATGTGCATTTTTCGCAGGAAATACTTGCGAGAACGGCTGCATGCTATAGGAGTATGTTGATTCACCCAGGGCCGGACGCTGTCCGGCCCGGTCTTTCGGAGCGAATTTCCGATGTCCTCCATGATCCTTTCCCGTCGCGATCTCGAATTCCTGCTGTACGAATGGCTGGATGTCGAGAGCCTGACCAGCCGCCCGCGCTTCGCTGACCACAGCCGCGAAACCTTCGACGCGGCGATCGACACCTGCGAGCAGATCGCGACCGACTTGTTCGCGCCGCACAACAAGAAGAACGACCAACAGGAGCCGCATTTCGACGGCGAACGGGTGCAGATGATCCCCGAAGTCGGCGCCGCGCTGAAGGTGTTCGTCGACGCCGGCCTGATGGCCGCCGGGCAGGATTTCGAGCGCGGCGGCATGCAGTTGCCGTGCGTGGTGGAAAAAGCCGGTTTCGCCTACTTCAAGGGCGCCAACGTCGGCACCGCTTCGTATCCGTTTTTGACCATCGGCAACGCCAACACGCTGCTGAAATGCGGCACGCCGGAGCAGATCGAGACCTTCGTCAAGCCGATGCTCGAAGGGCGCTTCTTCGGCACCATGTGCCTGTCGGAGCCGCAAGCCGGCTCTTCGTTGTCGGACATCGTCACCCGCGCCGAACCGCAAGCCGACGGCAGCTACCGGCTGCGCGGCAACAAGATGTGGATCTCGGCCGGCGAACACGAGCTGTCGGAAAACATCGTGCACCTGGTGCTGGCCAAGATCCCGGATGAAAACGGCAAGCTGATCCCCGGCGTCAAAGGCATTTCGCTGTTCATCGTGCCGAAGAAATTGGTCAACGCCGACGGCTCGCTGGGCGAGCGCAACGACGTCGTGCTGGCCGGCCTGAACCACAAGATGGGCTATCGCGGCACCACCAACTGCCTGCTGAATTTCGGCGAAGGCAAGTTCAAGCCGCAGGGCAAGGCCGGCGCCATCGGCTATCTGGTTGGCCAGCCGCACAAGGGCCTGGCCAACATGTTCCACATGATGAACGAGGCGCGCATCGGCGTCGGCCTGGGCGCCGTCATGCTCGGCTACACCGGCTACCTGCACGCGCTCGACTATGCGCGCAACCGGCCGCAGGGACGCCATCCGCAAGCCAAGGACCCGGCCCAGCCGCAAGTCGCGATCATCGAACACACCGACGTCAAGCGCATGCTGCTGGCGCAAAAAAGCTATGTCGAAGGCGGCCTGGCGCTGACTTTGTATTGCGCGCGGCTGGTGGACGAGGAACGCAGCGCCGAGGACGAAGCGGCGCGCGCCCACGCCAGCCTGCTGCTCGAGATCCTGACGCCGATCGCCAAATCCTGGCCCTCGCAATGGTGCCTGGAAGCCAACAGCCTGGCGATCCAGGTGCACGGCGGCTACGGCTACACGCGCGAATACAACGTCGAGCAGTTCTACCGCGACAACCGCCTGAACCCGATCCACGAAGGCACGCACGGCATCCAGGGCCTGGATCTGCTGGGGCGCAAGGTGGCTATGCGCGATGGCGCGGCGCTGAAGGCGCTGGCCGCCGAAATGCAGAAGACGATGGCGCGCGCGCAGCAACAGCCGCTCTTGTCCGAATATGCCACCGCGCTGGGCGCCGCACTGCAGCGGGTGGCGACGGTGACGCAGGCCCTGTATGCGGCGGGCGACCTGAACAAGACGCTGGCCAATGCTTCGCTGTATCTGGAAGCCTTCGGCCATACCGTGGTGGCGTGGATCTGGCTGGAACAGGCGCTGCTGGCGGTGGATCGCGAGGGCCATGAGGTTCACGACGGCGACTTCTATTGCGGCAAATTGCAGGCCTGCCGTTACTTCTTCCGCTGGGAATTACCGAAGGTGCAGCAACAGCTAGACCTTTTGGCAAGCGTTGACACCACCACTCTCGACATGCAGGATGCATGGTTTTAAAAGACCTGCCTGGGGCGGCCGCGCAAGCGCAGAACCAGGCGCTTTTTGAGGCTGGACAGGATGCTCAAGCACATCGTGATGTGGAAATTGAAAGAACACGCGGAGGGCGCCGATCGCGCCACCAACGCCCGCAAGATGAAGACGCTGCTGGATGGCTGTGCCAACATCGTGCCCGGCATTGTCAAGTTTGAAACCGCGCTGGCCCAGCCCGGCCTGGAATGCACCTACGATGTCGTGCTGTACTCCGAGTTCGAGTCCGGTGCCGCGCTCGACGCCTACCAGGCCCACCCACAGCACCAGGCGTTGAAGCCGTTCATCGGCGCCGTGCGCGAAGCGCGTCAATGCATGGATTACGAATCCTGACGCGCTTTTGCGTCGCCAATTGCGGCTGATGCCGCCTTTTATTTTTCCACTCAGGCCGCACTTAACATGCATTAAGGACGGCGTTGCTGCCGTTGACTACACTGCGCCGGTCAGCAGCACATTAACCAGAGCAGCACATTAACCAAGGCAGCACATTAACCAAAGCAGCATGATTATTTTGACCATTCCGGCCAACGCCACCTGCGCGGGCCAGTTGCCGCGTGCTTAGCGCCGCCGGCCTGAATCTGCTGCCGATCGCAATGATCGGTCTGCTGGGCGGCGTCCATTGCATCGGCATGTGCGGCGGCATCGTCAGCGCGCTGTCGGTAGCTGCGCAGCCGCGCCCGGCTTTCCCGGTGGCGGTGGTGACCCAGACCGGCAGCAGTGTGCTGGATGGCGCCTCGAAGGTGCTGGCCTATAACCTGGGTCGGATCGGCAGCTATACGCTGGCCGGCGCCATCGCCGGCGGCGCGGCGGGCGCCGCCGGACGCGGCATCGGCACGCTGACCAGCATGTCCTCGCTGCAGATCGGCGGCTACTGGCTGGCCAACCTGATGCTGATCGCGCTCGGCCTGTACCTGACAGGCCTGTGGCAGGGCCTGTCCCGATTGGAAGTGGCCGGCCAGCGACTATGGCGCCGCATACAGCCGATTACCCGCTATTTCCTGCCAATGGATAGCCCCGCCAAGGCGTTGGCGCTGGGCGGCCTGTGGGGCTGGCTGCCATGCGGCATGGTGTACAGCGTGCTATTGACCGCGATGTTGACCGCTTCCGCGTGGTCCGGTGCGCTGGTGATGCTGGCGTTCGGTCTGGGCACCTTGCCGAACCTGGTGGCAATGGGTTTGCTGGGTACCCGCCTGCAGGCCTGGACCCGGCGCCGCAGCGTGCGCCTGGGCGCCGGCCTGCTGGTGCTGGCATTCGGCGTCCTCGGCCTGGTGCGGGTCAGCAATGGCCTGTCGTTCGGCTGGCTGGATGCCATATGCATCACGCCGCCTGGCGGAGCAGGGCGATGAGCGGCAACGTGTCGGAGTGCTTCCATTGCGGCTTGCCGGTACCGCCGGGGGCTCCATGGTCGGTATCGATCGATGGAGTGATGCAGCCGATGTGCTGTCCCGGTTGCGCTGCGGTTGCTGATGCCATTGTCAAGACCAGTGGCAGCGAGTATTACCGCACCCGCACCGGTTTTTCCGCGACCGCGGAACAGGCCAGCCTGGTCCCGCCCGAATTGCTGCTGTATGACAGTCCCGAAGCCGCCGCCGTCTTCGATGCCGACGGCGATGCTGGTGAAGCGATTTTGTCAGTCGAAGGCATTCGTTGCTCCGCTTGCGTCTGGCTGATCGAGCGTCGCCTGTTGCGGGTGGCGGGAGTCCAAAGCGCGCACCTGAACGTGGCGACCGAACGCCTGCAGGTGCGCTGGACCAAGGCAATGTGCAAGCCGAGCGACATCCTGGCCGCGGTGCGGGAGATTGGCTATGCCGCCTATCCATTCGATCCGGTGCGGCATGGCGAGCAACTGCGCCGCGCCGGCCGCACGCTGGGGCGGCAACTGTTCGTCGCCGGCCTGTCGATGATGCAAGTGATGATGTATGCGGTGCCGGTGTACCTGGCTGGCGATGGCACGATGGATGCCGAGATGGAAAGCCTGATGCGCTGGGCCAGCCTGCTGCTGACCTTGCCGGCGCTGGTGTATTCGGCGCAGCCATTTTTCCGTTCCGCCTGGCGCGACCTGCGCAACCGCACGCTGGGGATGGACGTGCCGGTGGTGCTCGGCATCTCTGCTGCCTTTGTCGCCAGCCTGGTGGCGACCTGGCGCGGCCATGGCGAGGTGTATTTCGATTCGGTGACGATGTTCATCTTCCTGCTGCTGTGCAGCCGCTACCTGGAGCTGCTGGCGCGGCGCAAGGCGGCCTCGGCATTGGAGCGCATGCAGCATGCGCTGCCGGATGCGGCCGCGCTGCTGGCCGGCTATCCGGCAGGACGGGAGACGCAATTGGTGCCGGCGGCGCAACTGCGCGCCGGCGATGTCATCCTGGTCAAGCCGGGTGAAGCGATTGCCGCCGACGGCGTGATCATCGAAGGCGCAACCAGCATCGACGCCTCGCTGTTGACTGGCGAAAGCCGCCCGCTGCACAAGAGCGTCGGCGACAGCCTGCCGGGCGGCGCGCTCAACGCCACCCAACCAATCGTGCTGCGAGTGACACAGGCCGCGCGCGACAGCACCCTGTCGGCACTGTTGAAGCTGGTCGAACGGGCCGGACAAAGCAAGCCGCAGTTGGCATTGTGGGCCGACAAGGTAGCGGCCTGGTTTGTGGCGGCGCTATTGCTGTTCGCGCTGGTGATATTCGGAGTGTGGCAATGGCTGGACGCCGATCGTGCCTGGCCGATTGCGATCGCGGTGCTGGTCGTTTCCTGTCCTTGCGCCTTGTCGCTGGCTACGCCTTCGGCGCTGGCGGCGGCGACCGACCGCCTGGTCAGGCAAGGCGTGCTGGTGGTGCGGCCGCACGTGCTGGAGACCCTGCATCGGGCCACGCACGTGGTGTTCGACAAGACCGGTACGCTGACGGTCGGCATGCCAGTCTTGCGCCATGTCGAGACTTTCGGTCGGGCGCAGAGGCAGCCTAGCCTGGCGCTGGCGGCGGCGCTGGAAGCGTCCAGCGCTCACCCGCTGGGGCAGGCGATCATAGCCGCAGCGCCATCAACTGGCTTGCCGCAGGCCAGCGAGGTGAGCTACAGCACCGGCAAGGGCCTGGCCGGCATGATCGACGGCGTGCATTACCGGCTGGGCAGCGCCGCCTTCGTGGCGGAGCTGAGCGGCGCTGGCGACGACATGGCGGCCGTGCCTGCAACCGACATGACGGCGGTGTATCTGGGCAGCGCCGCCGGATGGATAGCGCGCTTCGATCTGGCCGATGCTTTGCGCACCGATGCGCGCGAAGTGGTGGAGCGTTTTCGCGCCGCCGGTAAACAGATCGTGCTGCTCTCTGGCGACGAGCAAGGGGTGACCGCGAGCATCGCTGCCGAACTCGGTATCGACAGCGCGCTGGGTGGCCAGCTGCCGGAGCAGAAACTGGCCTATGTGCAGCAATTGCAGCGCCAGGGCGCGGTGGTGGCAATGGTGGGCGACGGCATTAACGACGCCGCGGTATTGCGCGCCGCCGATGTGTCGTTTGCCATGGGCGGCGGCGCTGCTCTGGCGCAGGCGCAGGCCGATACCGTGCTGCTCGCGGGGCGATTGACACTGGTGTGGGAAGCGACCCGCGCCGCAACGCAAACGATGGCGGTGGTGCGCCAGAACCTGGGCTGGGCTACCGCGTATAATGCGCTCGCCATTCCGGCGGCGGCGCTGGGCTGGCTCAATCCCTGGCTTTCTTCGGTCGGCATGTCGCTCAGCTCGGCGCTGGTGGTGGCCAATGCAATGCGCTTGCGGCGCCTGCCGGCATCGACGGCGCGGTCGCAGCCGGCGGTATCGGGTGACGCCGTACAGCCCCTCGGGCAACTTCAGGACTAGTCGGATGGAAGCGCTTTATCTGTTGATTCCGCTCAGCATCGTGGTCGTGTTTCTGGCGATATGGGTGTTTTTCAAGGCCTCGGATAGCGGCCAATTCGACGACTTGGTGGGGCCGGGATTGCGTCTTTTGCAAGACGATGACCGGGCTCAGCCCGAAGACAAAAAACAGTCGAATTGAGGCCTGCAGCTGGACCAAATTGCTGCGCTGCATTAATATTGATCTATATCAAGGAATTTACAGTTGCAAGTTAATAACCTTACTGCTGTCATGGCATTTTTCGGGAGCGTCTGTGAGTAGCGCACAAAACTATAACTATCGGGTCATCAAGCAGTTCACGATCGCCACCGTGGTTTGGGGCGTGGTGGGCATGCTGGTTGGGGTCTTCATCGCGGCCCAGCTGGCTTGGCCGGCATTGAATTTCGACATACCGTGGCTGACTTATGGACGCTTGCGGCCCTTGCACACCAATGCCGTAATTTTTGCATTTGGCGGCAGTGCATTATTTGCCACATCGTATTATGTTGTGCAACGCACAAGCCAAGTCCGGCTGTTTTCGGACCGGCTGGCGGCGTTCACCTTCTGGGGCTGGCAGGCGGTCCTCGTCGGCGCCGTCATCAGCCTGCCGATGGGATGGACGCGCGCCAAGGAATATGCCGAACTCGAATGGCCCCTGACGATCCTGATCGCACTGGTCTGGGTGGCCTACGCGGTGGTGTTCTTCGGCACGCTGGTCAAGCGCCGCGTCCAGCACATTTACGTCGCCAACTGGTTTTTCGGCGCCTACATCCTGACCATCGCGATACTGCACATCGTCAATGGCGCCTCGATGCCGGCCACGCTGACCAAGTCGTATTCAGCTTATACCGGCGTACAGGACGCGATGATCCAGTGGTGGTACGGCCATAATGCGGTCGGTTTTTTCCTGACCGCCGGCTTCCTCGGCATGATGTACTACTTCATCCCGAAGCAGGTCGAGCGCCCGGTGTATTCCTACCGGCTGTCGATCGTCCACTTCTGGGCGCTGATCTTCACCTACATGTGGGCCGGCCCGCACCACCTGCACTACACCGCGCTGCCGGACTGGACGCAATCGGTCGGCATGGTGTTTTCGCTGATCCTGCTGGCACCGTCCTGGGGCGGCATGATCAACGGCATGATGACGATGTCGGGCGCCTGGCACAAGCTGCGGTCGGATCCGATCCTGAAGTTCTTGATCGTCTCGCTGTCGTTCTACGCCATCGCCACCTTCGAGGGGCCGATGATGTCGATCAAGACCGTCAATGCGCTGTCGCACTACACCGACTGGACCATCGGCCACGTGCATGCCGGTGCGCTGGGCTGGGTGGGTTTCATCACCATGGGTTCGATCTACTACCTGATTCCGCGCCTGTTCGGCAAGCCTGAAATGTGGAGCAAGCAGCTGATCGAGGTGCACTTCTGGGTCGCCACCATCGGCATCGTGCTGTACATCGCCGCGATGTGGATCGCCGGCGTGATGCAAGGCTTGATGTGGCGCGCAGTGAATGCCGACGGCACGCTGACCTACACCTTCGTCGAAGCGGTCAAGGCTACCTATCCGTACTACGTGATTCGCTTCACCGGCGGCTTGCTGTACTTGAGCGGCATGGTGCTGATGGCGATCAACCTGTACATGACCGCCCGTGACAGCGAAACCGTCACTGCGCGCATTCCGGCGGTGGCCGGCAGCCACGCCTGAACTGAGGAGTCGAGAGAATGAAATTTACCCACGAGTGGATCGAAAAAAATCCCTGGCTGTTGATTGCGCTGACGGTGCTGGTGGTCAGCGTCGGCGGCCTGGTTGAAATCGTGCCGCTGTTCTTCCAGAAATCGACCACCGAACCGGTGGCAGGGCTGCAGCCTTATTCGCCGCTGCGATTGATGGGACGCGACATTTACGTGCGTGAAGGCTGCTACAACTGCCACTCGCAGATGATCCGGCCGTTCCGCGCCGAAACCGAGCGCTATGGTCACTATTCGGTGGCCGGCGAATTCGTCTACGACCGTCCATTCCAGTGGGGCTCGAAGCGTACCGGCCCGGACCTGGCGCGCGTCGGCGGCCGCTATAGCGACGAATGGCACCGCGTGCACCTGGACGATCCGCGCGCGGTGGTGCCGGAATCGAACATGCCGGGTTATCCATGGTTGGCCAAAACCAAGCTGGATCCGCAAGATGTATTGCCGAAGCTGCGCGCGCTGAAGCGTCTCGGCGACCCCTACACCGATGCGGACATCGCAGAGGCACCCAAAGAGCTGGTCGACAAGACCGAGCAGGATGCGCTGATTGCCTACCTGCAAGGCCTCGGCGTCCATATCAAGACCAAGAGGTAGGGCTGTCCATGGAAAACCTGTTTGCGGACGCCCGCAGCGTGATTACCGTCGTCAGTTTTCTGACCTTCGTCGGTATCGTCTGCTGGGCCTATCTGGGCCATCGCGGCAAGGATTTTGACGCCGCCGCCAACCTGCCGTTTGCCGACGAGCCGGCCGAGCATCTACCAAGGAGCCGTGATGTCTGATTTCACCAGTGAATTCTGGAGTTTCTATGTGGCGGCGCTGACGCTGATCGGCATGGTCGCCTGTGGCCTGCTGTTATGGTCGCAATCGACCCACCGCGTCAAGCTCGAAGAGGGCAAGCCGGCCGACGGTACCACCGGCCACGTCTGGGACGAAGACCTGACCGAACTCAATAACCCGCTGCCGCGCTGGTGGATGTGGCTGTTCTACCTGACCATCGTGTTCGGACTGGCATATCTGCTGCTGTACCCGGGCCTGGGTACTTTCGCCGGCAAGCTGGGCTGGAAATCATCCGGCGCATACCAGGCCGAACTGGCCAAGGCCGACGCCGATTACGGCCCGCTGTTCAACGGCTATCTGGACCAGGATCTGAAGGCGGTGGCGGCCGATCCGCAGGCGCGCGCGATCGGCGAGCGCCTGTTCCTGACCTACTGCGCCCAGTGCCATGGCTCTGATGCACGCGGCAGCAAGGGCTTCCCGAACCTGACCGACAAGGACTGGCTGTACGGCGGCACGCCCGAGATCATCAAGACCACCATCCTCAAAGGGCGTCATGGCGTGATGCCGCCGATGGAGGCCGCGCTCGGCGGAGCGCAGGATACGGACAACGTCGCGCATTACGTACTGAGTCTGTCCGGCTCGACCCACGACCCGATCAAGGCGGCGTTCGGCAAGCCGAAATTCGCCGCCTGTGCCGCCTGCCATAATGCGGACGGCAGCGGCAACCAGGCGCTGGGAGCGCCCAATCTGGCCGATAAGGTCTGGCTGTATGGCGGCAGCGCCGCGACCATCATGGAAACCATTCGCAAAGGCCGCGACAACACCATGCCGCCGTTCGAGGATTTCCTCGGTGAAGCCAAGGTGCATGTGCTGGCGGCTTACGTCTGGGGCATGTCGAACAAGAGCCCGGAGGCGGCGAAGTAATGGCGTGCTAGCTACACGCATCTCGACCGCTATCCCATTTGCCCGAATGGGGTAGCCGGAGTATGTTGTATATACGACCATTTTATGCCCGATATATGCCCCCGGATCAGGGAGTATATGATCGGGCAAGGTCCGTTTGGCCGATCCGGCTGTGGCCGGACTGACACGGCAGGAGTGTAGACGTCAATGAGCGAGCGCGATCCGCAAGTCCATGTAATCAAGATGTACGCCAAGCGCGAGGAAATCTACGCGCGCGAAGCCCGCGGCTGGTATACCAATTGGCGCTGGGCCTGCGTCTGGTTGACGCAGTTGGTGTTTTACGGTTTGCCGTGGCTGTCGTGGAACGACCGCCAGGCCGTATTGTTCGATCTGGCGGCACGCAAGTTTTACCTGTTCGGCATCGTGCTGTGGCCGCAGGATTTCATTTACCTGGCGGTGCTGCTGATCATCTGCGCTTATGCGCTGTTCCTGTTTACCGCGGTGGCCGGCCGCGTCTGGTGCGGCTTCGCCTGTCCACAAACGGTGTACACCGAGATCTTCATGTGGATCGAGCGCAAGATCGAGGGCGAGCGCAGCGCCCGCATGCGGCTCGACAAGCAGCCCTGGACGCTGTCCAAGCTGGCCAAGAAGAGTGCCAAGCACGGCGCCTGGATCGCGGTCGCGCTATGGACCGGCTTCACCTTCGTCGCCTATTTCACGCCACTGCAAACGCTGCTGCATGAAACCGTCACCGCGGCGCTGGGACCGTGGCAACTGTTCTGGATTTTGTTCTACGGCTTTGCTACCTACGGCAACGCCGGCTGGATGCGCGAGCAGGTGTGCAAATACATGTGCCCGTACGCGCGCTTCCAGAGCTCGATGTTCGACAAGGACACGCTGATCATTTCGTATGATGCGCAGCGCGGCGAACCGCGTGGCGCGCGCAGCAAGAACGCGGACAAGCAGGCAGCGAATCAAGCAAGCAAGCAGGCAGCACCGCTGGGCGACTGCATCGACTGTTCGCTGTGCGTGCAGGTGTGCCCGACCGGGATCGACATCCGCAACGGCCTGCAATACGAATGCATCGGCTGCGCCGCCTGCATCGATGCCTGCGATTCGGTGATGGACAAGATTGGCTCGCCGCGCGGCCTGATCCGCTATTCGACCGAAAACGGCCTGAAAAACCGCATGAGCAAGAACCAGATCTGGCGCCGCGCGCTGCGCCCGCGAGTGCTGATCTACAGTGCGGTGCTGGGCCTGATCGTGATCGCCTTCTTCAGCACCTTGCTGACGCGCACGCCACTGAAGCTCGATGTGATTCGCGACCGCGGCACGCTCGGGCGCGAAGTCGAGGACGGCATGATCGAAAACGTCTATCGGTTGCAGGTGATGAATACCGACGAAGCCCCGCACCGCTACCGGCTGTCGGTTTCGGGTATCGATACGATCGCACTGGCGACCGCCGATGAAGTCGAGGTGGAAGCGACCGGCTCGCGCGCGCTGCCGGTACGGGTGCGCGTCGCCCCCGGCATGGGCAGCCCGGGCTCGAACAAAATCCAGTTTGAGCTGAAGTCAATCGACGACGAACGCGTGCAAGTGCAGGAAAAAGCGGTATTTTTCGTACCGCGCAACTAGGAGTCGAGATGCAAAGCACAACGCCAAAAATCCAGGCCACTCGCCGCCGGCGGCGACAGCAAGCCGTGGTACGCCTATCGCTGGCCCTGGCTGGTGATGCTGGGGCCGGTGGTCGCCATCGTCGCCGGCATGCATCTGGCCTGGGTCGCCTTCACTCAGCAGGATGCACTGGTAGTGGATGATTATTACAAGCAGGGCAAGGCGATCAATCAGGATTTGCGGCGCGATGCCATCGCCGCCCAGCAGCGGACGCAACTACAACTGGCTTACGATGCCGCCGACGGCAGGCTGGAGGGCAGGCTGACATCGACGGTCGACATGGCAAACCAGGATATCCAGCTGCTCCTGGTCCATCCGACGCTGCCGCAAAGCGATCGGCGTTTTCATGCGCGCACCGATCGTGCCGGACGCTTTCAAATTGCGCTACCATTACTGCAGATTGGCCATTGGCAAGTACAGGTGGAAGATCAACAACGCAACTGGCGGCTGACAGGAGGCTGGATCTGGCCGCAGCAAAAACAAATAGAAATCAAGGCCGCTGCACCGGCCGCACAATAAGTAAATCAATGGAGACATGCGGATGCTGCAAAAATCAATGGCGATACTCTGGCCTTCGTTCCTGGCTGCGATTATCGCCGAAGGCTGTTTTTTCTCGCTGTTCGTGCCAAGCGAATTACCGGTGGCCTATGACGGTCTCGAACTGACGGCAGCCGCGGTCTACACCATCGGCTTTTTTTCCTTCTGGGCATTGACCGCCTTTGCCAGCATGCTGACCTGGTACCTGCTGGCGGTACCCGCCGAGCGTTAGCAACTGGCGCCGGCTGGAGCGCAGTGCCGACGCCGGCTTTCCTTGCAGCCCATGCTTTTCCCCCTCCGGTTGCCAGCGCGGCACCCGGCCCACCCACGCGCACGCCCGCTGGCGAAGCGCGTCGGCCATCCTTGCGCGGAAACAAAATTTTTTGCATTGTTTTCAGTTTCAATGGCTCATCGTCGGAAAATTGGCATGTCCAACAAATTTACGAACGTTCGTTTTAAAATGACTGACTGATCCATCCCCAAATCACTTCTGGAGACCACATGCGCACTACCCAACAACTATTCGACTTGACCGGGAAAACCGCGCTGGTAACCGGCGGCTCGCGCGGGCTGGGCCTGCAAATCGCCGAGGCGCTGGGCGAGCAGGGCGCGCAGGTCGTTCTATCCTCGCGCAAGCAGAGCGATCTGGACGAAGCGGTCGCACATCTGAAACAGCGCGGCATCGATGCCAGCGCGATTGCCGCCGACCTGTCACAGGATGCCGCAGTGGCGCCGCTGGTGGCGGAGACCTTGAAACGCCTTGGCCATATCGACATCCTGGTGAATAACGCCGGCGCCACCTGGGGTGCGCCGGCCGAAGACCATCCGATCGAAGCCTGGGACAAGGTGATGAACCTGAATATCCGCAGCATTTTCCTGCTGTCGCAAGCGGTCGGAAAACAATCGATGATCCCGCGCAAATACGGCCGCATCGTCAACGTTGCCTCGATTGCCGGCCTGTCCGGCAACGGCCCGAACACGATGCAGACCATTGCCTACAACACCTCCAAAGGTGCAGTGGTCAATTTCACGCGCACGCTGGCCGGTGAATGGGGCCGTTACAACATCACCGTCAATGCCGTGGCGCCTGGCTTCTTTCCATCCAAAATGACCAAGGGCGTACTGGAAAAACTGGGCAAGGAGGAGATGGCGCGGCATGCCCCGCTACAGCGCATCGGCGACGACGAAGACCTGAAAGGCGCGGCGCTGCTGTTTGCGTCCGATGCCGGCAAGCACATCACCGGCCAGATCCTGGCGGTGGACGGCGGCGTCTCGGCGGTCTGATGGCGTTCGTGCCTCGCGACGCGCCGCAGTCGTTCCCGTCCGACATTCCGTTTTTGCACGACCTCGGCGTCGAATTCCTCGGCATGGCGGACGGCCGGGCGCAAGTGGCACTCGACCTGCAGCCGCGCCATATGAACAGCTGGCATGTCGTCCACGGTGGCATCACGATGACCTTGCTGGATGTGGTGATGGCAATGGCCGGTCGTTCGCTGGATGCGAACGCGCGGGGCGGCGTGACGATCGAAATGAAGACCAGCTTCCTGCAACCGGCCGGCAGCGACGGCGAGCGCATCGTCGCCAAGGGCCATGCCTATCACCGCAGCACAACCATGTGCTTTTGCGAAGGTGAACTCTGGAATGGCGAACAACTGGTGGCCAAGGCGATGGGCACTTTCAAATTTTTAAAACGTCTCGACGCGGCCAGGAAACCGGAGCGCAGCTAACTAAGTCCGGAGGCTGGCCTGTCCAGTTCACCCAACTTCTCTATCGGAGTGCAATCTCAATGAAAACTTATCAGCAACTCGTACTCGCAGCGCGCCCCCATGGCACCGTCGAACCATCCAATTTTCGTCTGGAAACCGTGCCGGTGCCAAGCCTGAGCGATGGCCAGGTTCTGGTGCGCAATCACTATCTGTCGCTCGACCCCTACATGCGCATGCGCATGGACGACGCCAAGAGCTACGCTGCGCCGCAAGCGATTGGGGCGGTGATGATCGGCGGCACGGTGGGCGAAATCGTGGAATCGAAGAATCCGAAATTCGCGGTGGGCGACAAGGTGGTCGGCATGTTCGGCTGGTCCGAAATGGGCGTCTCGGACGGCAGCTTGTTGCGCAAGGTCGACACCACCCATATTCCGCTATCAGCCTATCTGGGTTCGGTTGGCATGCCCGGCATGACTGCCTGGTACGGCTTGACGCAGATCATGCAGCCGAAAGCGGGCGAGACCATCGTCGTTTCCGCCGCCAGCGGCGCGGTCGGCAGCGTGGTGGGGCAATTGGCCAAGCAGCGCGGCTGCCGCGCGGTCGGCATCGCCGGCGGTCCGGAAAAATGCGCCTATGTGGTGAACGAGCTCGGCTTCGACGCTTGCGTCGACTACAAGGCCGGCAATCTGGAGGCCGATCTGGCGGCAGCGACGCCGGACGGCATTGACGCCATTTTCGAAAACGTCGGCGGTGCGGTTTTCGATGCGGCGCTGGCGCGCATGAATCCGTTTGGCCGCATCGCGCTGTGCGGCATGATTTCCGGCTACGACGGTCAGCCGGCGCCGATCAACAACGTGCGCGTATTCCTGTCGATGCGGCTGACGATGCGCGGCTTCATCGTTTCCGAGCATATGGAGTTGTGGCCGCAGGGGTTGAAGGAACTCGGCATGGCGGTTGCCAGCGGTCAGCTGAAATTCCGCGAGTCGGTGGCTCAGGGACTGGCTGCGGCGCCGGAGGCATTCATCGGCATGTTGAAGGGAAAAAACTTCGGCAAGCAGTTGGTCAAGCTGATCTAGCCACGGACAGGTTTTCAATCGAACAATCTCAGGAGACGACATGAAGGAATTTCAGGACAAGGTCGCCGTCATCACCGGCGGCGCCAGCGGCTTCGGCCATGAATTTGCCAAAATCGGCGCACGGCTGGGCATGAAGCTGGTGCTGGCCGACGTCCAGCAGGACGCGCTGGACCGGGTCAAGGCCGAACTCGAAGCGCAGGGCGCGCAGGTGCTGGCGATGCGCTGCGACGTGCGTCATGCGGCGAGAGGTGCAGGCGCTGGCGGACGCCACCATGGCCAGATTCGGCGCGGTGCATCTGGTATTCAATAACGCCGGCGTCGGTTCCGGCGGCCTGATCTGGGAAAACACCGAGGCCGACTGGGAATGGGTGCTGGGCGTCAACCTGTGGGGCGTGATCCACGGCGTGCGGATTTTCACGCCGCTGATGCTGGAGTGCGCGCAGAACGGATCCGGCGTATCGAGGGGCATATCGTCAACACGGCGTCGATGGCCGGCCTGCTGAATGCGCCGACGATGGGCGTCTACAACGTCTCCAAGCATGCGGTGGTGTCGCTCTCGGAATCGCTGTACCAGGATCTGCAACTGGTGGAAGCGCCGATCGGCGCCTCGGTACTGTGCCCGTATTTTGTGCCGACCGGCATCAGCCAGTCGCACCGCAACCGGCCGAGCGACGTCCAGAACGCCGTCAAGCCGACGGTGAGCCAACTGGCCGCGCAAGCAATGTCGGACAAGGCGGTATCGTCCGGCAAGGTCACGGCGCAGCAGGTCGCCGAATGGACTTTCGAGGCGATTCGCAACGACCGGTTCTACATTTTTTCGCACCCGGGCGCACTCGGCAATGTGCAAACCCGGATGGAAGACATCGTGCAGCAACGCAATCCGAGCGACCCGTACGCGGCGGCACCGCAAGTGCGAGACATGCTGCGCGAGAAGCTCAAGGCGTAGTTTCGATCATATCCATCGAAAGGAGCCGCAATGCCCACTGCTGCGATTCAAAGCAATCAGTTTGCAAGGCTTGCCAATGGCACCCGCCTGCATTACGCCAGCGCCGGCGCGGTAGGCCGGCCCCTGATGCTGTTCGTGCATGGTTTTCCCGAGTTCTGGTACGAGTGGCAAGCGCAACTGGGCGAGTTCGGCAGTGACCATTTCGCGGTGGCCCCCGACCTGCGTGGATTCAATCTGTCCGATATGCCAGCAGACCTGGCGGCCTACAAGGCGCGCCACATCGTCGATGATCTGCGCCTGCTGGCGGCGCACTTGGGCTACGAAAAGTTCGTGCTGGTCGCGCATGACTGGGGCGGCGCGATCGCCTGGAACCTGGCGATCGCTTGGCCGCAACTGCTGCGACAACTGGTCATCATCAATTCGCCGCATCCCTATCTGTTCATGCGGGCACTGGCCACCGATCCAGCGCAGAAAGCGGCCAGCGAATACATGAACTGGCTGCGTGCCGAAGGTTCGGAAGCCGCACTGGCGAAAAACGACTTCGGCTTGCTGGAGGGTTTTTTCAACGGCATGGGACAACCGGCGGCGACCTGGTTCACCGCCAGAAGTGCGCGCGCTTTATCACGCCTGCTGGTCACGTGGCTTGCGTGGCGGCGTCAATTATTACCGCGCGTCGCCGCTGCATCCGCCGACCTCGGAGCATGCCGGACCACTGCAACTGGACCTGAACCCGGCAGACTTTCAGGTCGCGGTGCCGACCCGCGTGATCTGGGGCGAGCGCGACGTCGCCCTGCCGGCCACCCTGCTGGATGGGTTGGAGCAACTGGTTCCGGATCTGCAAATCGTCCGCATTCCCGGCGGCAGCCACTGGGTAATCCACGAACAACCGCAGCGCATCAATCAATTGATTCGCGAGTTTATCCAGTAGCCGGGCGCTACCCGGGCGGGGCGGGGTGCCAGCGGGCTGCGGCCGGTTTTTCTGGAACGGGTAGAATGGATCAGACATATCCCGTTGCAGATATGCAGCGGCGCCTTCGACCCATTCGAACTTTGGCGCCGCCATGACCTCTTACCAATAGTTGCCGATGGCAACCCAACACGACCTTTTCCCAGGGAGTTACTGACAGCTCGCCCCTTTCTTTCATCCAGCACAAGGAGTTCTCATGTCTGCTCAAAAAAACACCGTTTCACGCCCGGCTACCGACACTCGGGTCGAGCCGGCCAAGGCAGTCGATACGGCTGCGCACGGCGAACGGATGCTGGATGAAGCGCTGGACGATACCTTCCCGGCCAGCGATCCGGTGGCGGAACTGCCCACTCCATCCAAGCTGACCGAAAAGGAGGTGGTGAAGGAGGGCTTGCTGGACGATGCATTGGAGTTCACCTTTCCGGCCAGCGACCCGATTTCGATTTCTTCCGGCTACGACCGCATCAGATCGCTACCCGAATTGGTGCCGGCCAGGATCGACCACGAAGTCAGCCCGGCGCCGAAGAAAAATCGCTAGCAAAGCAGTACCGGGTGCCGATCGCGGTGTCGCGGACGGCCGCTGGTTCAGGGCAGGTCGGCATGACGGATAATGACGGCTTTCCACTGTTCCATTTTTCCTTGCCATGGCTCGAGAAGATTTTGCGTTTTTCCACCCGCTGCGGGTGCGCTGGGCGGAAGTCGATATGCAGGCGATCGTCTTCAACGGTCATTACCTGACCTATTTCGATGTTGCGTTTACCGAATACTGGCGCGTGCTGGGCTTGGCCAACGTGCAGGAGCAGGCCAGGCAAGGACAGGAAATGTTTGCCCGCAAGGCCAGCATCGACTACCTGGCGCCAGCGCGTTTCGACGACGAACTGGAGATCGGCGTGCGCTGCGCCGGCTTTGGTCGTTCATCGATTCGCTTCGTACTGGAAATTCACCGTGGCGACCAGCACCTGGTCAGTGGCGAGTTGATGTACGTGTATGCCGATACCACGATTCGCAAGGGTGTGCCGGTACCCCAGCAGTGGCGCGCCGTCATGTCCGAGTTCGAGCGGATCGCGCCGCTGGCCCACTGAACTGCATGAATTTCCGGCTCACCATCGGCGATTGGCAGCAGCAGTGTGCCGGTGCGCGCGCGGTACGCATTCAGGTATTCGTCCGTGAGCAGGCGATCCCGCTCGAATTGGAGTGGGACGAGATGGATGCGGCAAGCCTGCACGCGGTGGCGTGGGACGCAAGCGGGCAGGCGGTCGGCACCGGCCGCCTGCTGCCGGATGGCCATATCGGCCGCATGGCGGTGAGCAAGGAGCAGCGTGGACGCGGGATTGGCGGCGCCATTCTGCGCGGCTTGATGGAGTGCGCCCGGCAGCGCGGTGATCCAGCGGTACTGTTACATGCGCAAAGCCAGGTTGAACCGTTTTACCTGCGCTTCGGCTTTACCCGCTGCGGCGACGAGTTCACTGAGGTCGGTATTCTGCATGTGCCGATGCGGCACCGTTTCTAACGCACGACGCGTTCGCTCAGCAGCGGGGCACGGTCGCTGTATAGCTGCACCAGCGTCGAGGAGCGCGTGCCATAAGTCGGTGATTCGATGCAGACCGCCGACAACACGCGCTCCACTTCGATAGCGACGCCGGTGACAGGCAGCCGGCAGTCGCGGGCCTGCACGGTATCGCTCAGCATTTCAAAATAGGCATCGTTGGGCGCGCCCTGGCAGAGCAGGCTGGCGAATTGCGCCTTGGTCCGCACCACTTTGGGCCATGGAGTATCCAACAGGCCGTTGGATAGGCCGTAAATGCCGCGCGGCAGCGCTTGGCCATTGCGCACATCGTCACCGCCGGCATTGGAAAACCACACCAGTGCGTCGCGGTCGCCGACCAACAGATTGAATCCGTTATAGGCGTCGCCCCGTTCGCGCAGCGCGGCCACGTATTCCTGGGGCGAGGCGCCGCCAATGAGGTAGTCGGCCACCAGCGCCCCGCGCGATGGCGCGTCGGCGCGCTGCTCGGCTGGCGCCCGGACGTTGGTGACGGCAGCGAAACGGCCGTCGCGCGTGATGCCCATCCAGCTGCCGCCGCCGCGCAGGTCACGCCCGCCATACACCTGTGGGTGGTCGTCCCACCAGGCCGCCGGCCGGGTCGGGCGCTCGTAAAATTCGTCACGATTGGCGGCGGCCACCAGCGGCATGCCGGGCACCACCTGCCAGGCAAAAACGATCAAGCACATGCTGAGGAGTCCACAAAATATTCGATATGACGCTGGCCCTCGATCAAGGCAAGCAGATCGGCTGCGCGCACGGCGTCAGCCAACGCCGTATCAAAATGCGCTGGTACGTCCAAATAGATTTCCATCCAGGTCTGGCAGTCATCGACGTTGTCAGGGCGGCGCTTGAGGCGGGTCTGGATGCCGCAAGAGCGTGCCAGCTCGGCCTGCAGGATGCGCGCCCGCGCCTCCAGTTCGAGGCTTCGGGCATTCTTGACCTGGTAATACACATAAACATCCATGCTGGGAGTATGCCTTTAAATAACCAAATTTCTGGCTTAAAATATAGCCATATAAAAAATACTATATCGAGTATATTGGAATTACAAGGGTATTCAGGAGGCCACCGGGCTTGTTTCCGGTAGTGCATACGGCAAGGTGCCGATCGTCAGTTGCGGACCGCTGGCGCTGCCCAGGTGAATCGACCCATCCGTCAGTGCGGCCAGTTTCAACTCCACCAGGCAGTCCGTCTGTTCGGCGGCGCTGCGTTCGGCGTTGACGATCCGGCCGCATGGCTGGCCCGGATCGAGACTCGAAAAAACCTCCATGCCGGCCCGCGCTTCCAGGCTGGCGACCGACGCCGGCAGCATGCGCCGCTTCAGTTTGCCCAGGTACTGGCTGCGGGCCACGATTTCCTGTCCCGGATAGCAGCCTTTCCTGAAATTGACGCCGCCAATGATTTCGTAGTTGATCATTTGCGGCACAAACTGTTCTTGCGTGGCCGGCGTGATGTGCGGCACGCCGGCCTGGATATCGGTCAGGCGCCAAGCGGGCGCGCCAACCGGCGTCAGGCTCCTGGCCAGCAGCGGCCATGCTTCACGCGCGCGTTCGGAGCTGGTGATCCACTGGTAGCGTGGTGCGTTGGCCGCATCGGCCAGGCGGATCAGGGTGCCGGCATCGGACTGCGCCAGTGCATACGGAGCATCCGGCAACTGCGGGAACCAGTCATGCAATGCCGCGCTGGCGTCAATCCCAGCCAGGCCGAGGACGACGTGTTGATCGCTGGCGTCGGCCAGTTTCACCTTGGCGCGCAGCACGAACATCTGCAAGCGCTTTTGCAGCGGCGCCAATAGCGGACGCGGCACTTGCAGCAGGATCGCGTCCGCCGTGCGCCAGATCAGCAGCGTCGCCAGTAGCCGCCCCTTGGGCGTGCAATAGCCGGCCAGCCGCGCCTCGGACGGCTCCAGATGTTCGACGTCGCTGGTGAGTTGGCTGTGCAGAAAACGGGCCGCTTCGTCGCCAGTGGCTGCGATCAGGCCGAGTTGGTTGAGCGGGGCGAAGAAGCCGCGGCCGCTGGCGACGGTTGTGCTGCTGGTATGGTCGGCGCTGCTGAAGTCGAGTACATCAGCGTCTGCGCCGGCATCGGGATCGGCACCAAACAACGCTCCTTGCTGTGTCAGAAACTGCAACCATTGACTCATAGTGTCCATCATATAAAGTAGGGCAGAATGCGCTTCAGCCATTATCATTAGAGCTTGATTATAGTAGTGCCAGAAAAACGCGTTTAATGGTGCGCGGAAACCAATCCCGGACTCGAATTTGCTTAAGAAACTGTTTGCCTATTGTGTTGTTTTGCTGGTTGCCATCGGTCTTGCCGCGGCTTTCTGGGTACGTACCCCGATCCTCGCTGCCGGTCAGGCACCAATTCCCTTCACCATCCAGCCCGGCAGCAGCCTCGGCAGCAGTGCACAGCAATTGGCCGATGCCGGCGCACCGCTCAATCCGACCATGCTGGTGCTCCTGGCCAGGCTCACTGGCAAGAGCACGCGGATCAAAGCCGGCAGCTATGAACTGAAACCGGGCGTGACGCCGCAAAAACTGCTGCAGCAGCTGGAGCGCGGCGAATTTGCGCAGGAAGCACTGGTCATCATCGAAGGCTGGACGTTCAAGCAGATGCGCCAGGCGCTGGCGCAGCACCCGGCGCTCAAGCACGATACTGCTACCCTGTCGGATAGCGAGCTGCTGGCAAAAATCACCACTGATTACAGTGTGCCCGAAGGTTTGTTTTTTCCTGACACCTACCTGTTTGCCAAGGGCGCCAGCGACTTGCAGGTGTACCGGCAGGCTTATGCGCTACAGCAGAAACGCCTCGGCGAAGCCTGGGCCGGGCGCGAAGCGGGATTGCCGTACAAGACGCCGTACGAGGCGCTGATCATGGCCTCGATCATCGAAAAGGAAACCGGGCAGCAAGCGGAGCGTGACCTGATCGCCGGCGTGTTCATCAATCGCCTGAAAGTCGGCATGCTGCTGCAAACCGACCCGACCGTCATCTATGGCATGGGCGAGCGTTACCAAGGCAATATTCGCAAGCGCGATCTGGAAACCGACACACCCTACAATACCTATACGCGGCGCGGCATGCCGCCGACGCCGATCGCCTTGCCGGGGGCGGCGTCGCTGGCGGCGGCGCTGCATCCGGCCAAGACCGACGCCCTGTATTTCGTGGCGCGCGGCGACGGCAGCAGCCATTTTTCCAGCAATCTCGGCGAGCATAATTCCGCCGTTAACAAATATCAGCGATGATCCCCGGCGACCCCGGATCACCCGGAAAGGCTTGTGTTGACAGGTAGATTCATCACCTTTGAAGGCATCGACGGCGCCGGCAAATCGACCCATATCGAATTCGTTGCCGGCCTGCTGCGCGCGCGCGGCATCACGCTGGTCACCACGCGTGAACCGGGCGGCACTGCGCTCGGCGAGCGGCTGCGCGAATTGCTGCTGCACCAGGCAATGCATCTGGAAACCGAAGCGCTGCTGATGTTCGCCGCGCGCCGCGAGCACCTGGCGCAAGTCATCGAGCCGGCACTGGCGCGCGGCGACTGGGTAATCTCGGATCGGTTTACCGACGCCAGTTTTGCCTATCAGGGAGGCGGCCGCAAACTGGCGCGGAACAAGCTGGAAGCGCTGGAGCAGTGGGTGCATCCACACCTGCAACCCGATTTGACGCTCCTGTTTGACGTGCCGCCGGCAGTGGCGCGTGTCCGCCTGGATGCCAGCCGAGCGCCGGATAAGTTCGAGCGGGAGCAAGCGGAATTTTTTGCCGCCACCCGCTCGGAATATTTGCGTCGCGCTGCTGAATTTCCGGCCCGATTCCGAATTATCGATGCGACGCAGCCGATCTCTGTAATTCAGAAAACACTTGAGAATATTATTTCAAGTATTTGAATATAAATAAATATTTCGTCAAAATCTGCACTTGGTAAATAAATATAATTTACTTTAAATATATTTAATAAGCAATTGAATTGAATGAATAATTCGATTTATCCATGGCAAATCGATAGTTGGCGGCAGCTGCAGCAGTTCGGTGCGCGGCTGCCGCATGCGATCCTGTTCCATGGCACCGAAGGTATCGGCAAGACCATGCTTGCCGAGCGCTTTGCGCAGGCGTTGCTGTGCGATACGCGCGCAGCCGATGGCCAGGCCTGCGGCCAGTGCGACTCCTGTGGCTGGTTTGCGCAGGCCAATCACCCGGACTTTCGTTGCGTGCGGCCGGAAGCGCTGGAAACGGCTCGGGTCGAGGAAGCCGAGGAGGCGGATGAGGGTGCAAAAAAAGGCGCGAAGGCCAGCAAGACGCCGTCCAAGGAAATTCGTATCGATCAGATCCGCAGTCTGGCCGATTTCATGAACCTCTCCACCCATCGGCATGGTTTGCGGGTGGTCTTGTTGTATCCGGCCGAAACGCTGAATGCGCCGGCTGCGAATGCCTTACTGAAAACGCTGGAAGAGCCGCCTCCAGGTACGGTTTTTTTGCTGGTGACGCATAACCGGGATCGCCTGCTGCCGACCATCCTGTCGCGCTGCCGCCAATTTGCGCTGGGCGTACCAACGCAGCAGCAAGCCTTGTCCTGGCTGCGCCAGCAGGCGGTGGCGGATGCCGACGTCTGGCTGGCCGAGCAGGGCGGTGCGCCGCTGGCCGCCCAGACGGCCGCGGCCAGCGGTCAGCGCGACATACTGGATGAATTCCTGCGGCAATTGGCTCGCCCCGGCATCGATGGCGCCTTGAAAATGGCGGAAGCCTTGCAAAAGACACCGCTGGCCGAGCAAGTCGCCTGGCTGCAACGTTGGCTGTATGATCTGTTTTCGATGAAACTGGCCGGCACCGTGCGCTACTACCCGCGTTACCGCAAGGAACTGGCATCGCTGGCAAACCTAGTGGAAACGGGCGCGCTGTTGCGTGCCTTGAAGAGCACGGGCGAGCGCAGCGCGATAGCCGCCCACCCGTTGTCGGCGCGCTTATTTATTGAAGACATGTTGCTTGAATACGCAACACTATTTCCCGAGGGGGCATGATGGCCGATCTGTCTAACGCATCCAGTTCCACTGCCGGCCATGCGGCCGGGATTCGGCCCTCGGTGCTGTCGCTCGCGATCAAGGAAAAATCCGGGCTGCATTCGGCCTATATGCCATTTTTACTGCATGGCGGTTTGTTCGTGCCGACCACCAAGCAGTACCAGGTGGGCGATGAAATCTATCTGATCCTGAGCCTGATGGAGGATCCGGGTAAATATCCGATTGCCGGCAAGGTCGCCTGGATTACTCCGGCGGGCGCCAACAATAACAAGATACAAGGCATCGGCGTGCATTTCCCCGACGATGAAAGCGGCCATCGGGCCAAGCTCAGGATCGAAGAAATCCTCGGAACCGCGCTGGCCTCGGGGCGCGCCACACACACCTTGTAAATAGCGGGGACTTGAATCTCACTGATGTGGTCAGGGAGTATTTATAAATAGCTCACTGCAGCAACCGTTATTGGCTCGAATTTCAACATACCCCCAAAGCAATTCAATTAAGCAGACCGAGCTGGAACCAGGCGTTGTGACGAACGCCGGCGGCCGAACGCGTACAATCCCTGCCATGTATATCGATTCTCATTGCCACATCAATTTCCCGGATCTGGCTGCTCGCCTGCCGGCAATCTTCGACAAGATGGCGCAAAACCAGGTCAGCCATGCGCTGTGCGTCGCCTGCGATTTGCCGGATTTTCCGCAAGTGCTTGAATTGGCGGAAAAATATCCGAATATCTATGCGTCGGTGGGGGTGCATCCCGATTATGAAGATACGCCAGAGCCGTCGGTGGCCGAGTTGGTGCGCCTGTCGCAGCATCCGAAAATCGTCGCCATTGGCGAAACCGGGCTCGATTATTTTCGGCTGCAGGGCGACCTGGAGTGGCAGCGCGAACGCTTTCGCACCCACATTCGTGCCTCGCGCGCGACCGGCAAGCCGCTGATCATCCATACGCGGGCAGCCGCGGAAGATACGATTCGCATCATGCGCGAAGAAGGCGCGGGCACCGAGGCCGGTGGCGCGGGCGGCGTCATGCATTGCTTCACCGAATCGCTGGCGGTGGCAGAGGCGGCGATGAGCATGGGCTTCTACATCTCATTTTCCGGCATCGTCACCTTCAAAAGCGCGCGCGAATTGCAAGCGGTGGCGCTGGCCGTGCCGCTGGAGCGCATGCTGATCGAGACCGATTCTCCCTATCTGGCACCGGTACCGCATCGCGGCAAAACCAACGAGCCGGGATTGGTCAAGCATGTGGCCGAATTCCTGGCACAGTTGAAGGAAGTGCCGCTGGATCAGATCGCCAGCCACACGACTGACAATTTCTTCAATTTATTCAATATCATACGGCCCGAAGCTGATGTTTAATTTTAAAAGTAAAATCTCAAGTTTTGCATCACGCCGCCGTTTTTTGCTGACGGCATCGGTGCTCGGCGCGACCGCCTTTGCACCCATACTCGCCGGTGCGGCTGCCTATGATGATTTTTTCAAGGCGATCCACCGCGACAACGTCGGCCAAGTGCGGGCGCTGTTGCAGCGCGGGATGGACTCGAATACGGCGGAGTCGGTGCGCGGCGAAACGGGTTTGATGGTGGCGTTGCGCGAGAAAGCGATGAAGGTGTTTGACCTGCTGCTGAACGCGCGTGATATCAATCTGGAAGCACGTGCAAAAAACGGCGACACCGCGTTAATGATTGCCGCTTTTACCGGCAACAAGCCAGCGGTGGAAGCGCTGCTGGCACACGAGGCGCAAGTCAACCAGACCGGCTGGACCGCTCTGCACTATGCCGCCGCGACAGGCAATAACGAGATCGTCCAATTGTTGCTGGAACAGCATGCCTACATCGATGCCGAGTCGCCAAACAAAACCACGCCGATCATGATGGCGGCGCGCGGCGGCCATATCCTGACCGTCAAGCTGCTGCTGGACGAGGGCGCCGACGCTACCCTGAAAAACGATCTGGGAATGACCGCCATCGACTTTGCCCGACAGCACGGCAAGCAGGATATTGTCGACGGTCTGACCTATCGCCTGAAAAAAGCCGGCAAGTTATAGCAGCCAGCCAGCGACCGCTATTCCTCCGGCGGGGCCAGATGGAGTTTCAGCCGGTTCAGTTCAAACACGATCTTCTGGGAAAATCCCTGACGTGTGCCGCGCTCGTCGATCAAAAGCTCATCCAGATATGCCACGCAAGCTGGTGGTGTTTCCCAGCGGTCAGCGATGTAATTAATGATGCGCGGATATTCCCGCGCCAGCGTTTTGGGCAATATTTCTCGTGGCACGCTGAATAGCCATTTCACCGCATGATCGGTCAGGATCATGCTCTTCGAATTTTGCGGACGACGAAACTGTTCCCAATTTACTTTCTCCCTGGGCGCTAAATCCGCGTCCAGCGCCGCCTTGGCTTCTCGCAGTGACACCTTTTCAAAAGGGATGTATTCCATTCAATCTCCGACTGCATTCCGATGCTACACGACAACTGCGCACCTAAAACCATGGTGTCGTTCGGAACGGCAACAGGCATGTTCCGCGCAAGAATATCGTAGTCGGCTGGGTACTGCAAATTTCGTCGGGCCGAGCTGCCACACGGGTTTGCCGGCAGGGCCGCAAACGGGTCGGACTGACTGCGCTGCATTCACGGTGCAGCGTCAAACACTGTCGAAAAATACATCGTAACAAGGCGCGCCGCGCTGGCGGCGGCGGAACTTACTCACCATTTCTTATTCTTATTACAAGGCTGCCGTTGTCATTGGCGTCAGGTGCAACGGGTTCCGTTCCACTTCACACATAGGAGAGAAAATGAACTTCATCATATGGATTGTGGTTGGGGGCATTATCGGCTGGCTGGCAAGCTTGCTGATGAAGACGGATGCGCAGCAAGGCTTGATCATGAATGTCGTGGTCGGCGTGGTTGGCGCCTTGTTGAGTGGCTGGATCATCGCGCCGTTACTCGGCACGGGCACAATCAATCAGAACGACTTCAGCCTAGGTGCATTGTTTGCCTCATTCCTTGGCGCGGTAGTGTTGCTGGCCATTGTCAATCTCTTCCGGCGCGGCACCACACGTTAGCGCTGGAGCGTGATCTGTAAACGCGACGAGACGGGTTCGCGACAAAAGAACCCGTGCGTCTGATTGAGTTTGTCGAATCTGCATTTCTCTCAATGTTGCGATCAGAATGGAGGACAAGGGTCATGGACAATGTATCTGCTTCCGAACCGAACGGGCATGGTGTTGAACGAACAGTCGATCAGGCCAGCGCTGGCGCGCATGAAAAGATCGAACAAGCTGCCGATGCGTTGCACCCGGGCGTGGAACGGCTGACGACCGGTGCCCATCAGGCGGTGGACCGATTGGCCAATGTCGCTACCCAGGCTGGTCACACGCTGGACGCAAAGGGCGCGCAGTTAAAAGACATGCAGCAACGGCTGATGGAGGATTGCCGCGTGTATGTGCGCGAAAAGCCTGCGACGGCGCTGGCCATCGCCGCTGCAGCGGGATTTTTTATCAGTCGCCTGCTGCGCGGGCGCTAGCCGGATGTACCTTCGTGCTGGTGAGTGAGCGCGAAGGCGTGCTGGCTTTAATGACAGCCACCGCCGTGGCTGCCGAGATTGCGGGGTGGTTGATGCTCAGCTTTGGTCAAGCCCTGCAGAATCCCGCACTCTCTTGCGGCTTGTGCTTGTCGGCAAGTCGCACGTAGTTGCTTCAGATGGGTTTGCAACGTTTTCAATTCCTGGATGCGGTTGACAACGTGCCCGATATGCTTATCGAGCAACAAATTGACTTCGCCGCAATTTGCCTCCGGATTGTCCCTGAATTGCAACAAGCTGCGGATTTCGTCCAGTGTCATGTCCAATGAGCGGCAGTGGCGGATAAACCGCAGTCGCTCGACATGCGCATCATCGTACAGCCGATAATTTCCCTCTGAACGCGGCGGCGCAAAGAGCAGGCTCTCGCGCTCGTAATAGCGAATGGTTTCGACCGGACACCCGGTATGTTTGGCCAGTTCGCCTATTTTCAAACGATTCATCATTGCTGCTTCCTTAGTTGCTGGAAATAGTGGTTGACCCTGTACTTGCTACAGGGTCTTTAATACGACTATAACCGATACCAGGAGTTGCAATGAACCACGATCACGATCACGACCACGACTGCTGTGCTGCGCCGGCGTTGCCAGCGACCGGACCGCTGCCGAATGTGGCAGGAGCGCAATGGCTGCGGCTGCGGATCGACAAGATGGATTGTCCGACCGAAGAAAACCTGATTCGTAGTCGCCTGGGATCGATGGCCGGAATTGTCCAGCTCGATTTCAATCTGCTGCAGCGTCAGTTGAGCATCGCTCATACCTTGTCAGACGTGGCACCGATTCATGCGGCCTTGCACGCACTCGACATGCAGCCGACGCCGCCGCCGGGAAAAGGCGCGTCAGGGACAGATGCCGCACCAACCCGTTCGCGCGGCCAATGGTGGATGCTGGGCATCGGCGCCGGCGCAGCGCTATTGGCCGAGGTCGTGGCCTGGACTCTGGGCGACGAAGGTTCCTGGCCGGTAATCGGCCTGGCGCTGCTGGCGATCGGCCTGAGCGGCACCGGCACTTACCGCAAGGGCTGGATTGCGCTGCGCAACCGCAACCTGAACATCAACGCCTTGATGACCATCGCCGTCACTGGCGCGCTGGCGATCGGCCAGTGGCCGGAAGCGGCGATGGTGATGGTGCTGTTTGCGCTGGCGGAGATGATCGAGGCGCGCTCGCTGGAGCGCGCCCGCCATGCGATCCACGGCCTGATGGCGCTGGCGCCGCCGCAAGCCACGGTCCTGCAGCCGGATGGCAGCTGGCGCAGCGTCGATATCGCCGCCGTCGCGCCGGGCGCGCTGGCGCGGGTGGCGCCGGGTGAGCGGGTCGCCCTGGACGGCGTGCTGACCGCCGGGCAATCGAGCGTGGATCAGGCGCCGATCACCGGCGAAAGCATGCCGGTGCGAGAAAACCGTCGGCGACCCGGTGTTTGCCGGCAGCATCAACCAGAGCGGCTCGTTCGAGTACCGTGTCACCGCCGCCGCCAGCGATTCGACCCTGGCGCGCATCATCCACGCAGTCGAGCACGCGCAGACCAGCCGCGCGCCGACGCAGCGCTTCGTCGATCGCTTCGCGCGGGTGTATACGCCGCTCGTGCTGCTGCTGGCAGTGGCGGTGGCGCTGCTGGCGCCGCTGGTATTCGGCATTTCCTGGAGCGCTGGCTGCCTATCAGGCGCTGGTGCTGCTGGTGATCGCCTGTCCGTGCGCACTGGTGGTGTCGACGCCGGTGACGATCGTCAGCGGCGCTGGCGGCGGCGGCGCGGGGCGGCATTCTGGTCAAGGGCGGCGTGTACCTGGAGCAGGGCAAGGACATCCGCGCGCTGGCGCTGGACAAGACCGGCACCGTCACCGAGGGCCGGCCGAGCGTGACCGAGATCGTGCCGCTGGCGGCCGGCGCCGGCCAAGGCCTGCGGCTGGCGGCGGCGCTGGCGGCGCGTTCCGATCATCCGGTGTCGATGGCGATCAAGAGCTTCTGGGATGCGCACGGTGCGGCGGGCGACCTTGCCGTGCCCGAAGTCGCCGAATTCTCCGCCTTGCCGGGCCGTGGCGTGCACGGCACGATGGACGGGCGCCGCTATTGCCTCGGCAATCACCGACTGGTGGAACAGCTCGGCATCTGCAATGCCGCCACCGAAGCCGCCTTGAACCGGATCGAAGCGCAGGGCAGGACCGCGGTCGTGCTCTGCGACGAGACGGCGCCGCTGGCGGTGATCGGCATCGCCGACACGGTGCGCGCCGGCAGCCGGCAGGCGATCGCCGAACTGCACGCGCTGGGCGTGCATACCGTGATGCTGAGCGGCGACAATGCGCTGACGGTGCAGGCGATCGCGCAACAGGTCGGCATCGACGACGCGCGCGGCGAACTGCTGCCGGACGACAAGCTGGCGGCGATCAAGGAACTGCTGGCGCGCCACGGCACGGTCGGCATGGCGGGCGACGGCATCAACGACGCGCCGGCGCTGGCGCAGGCCAGCATCGGCTTCGCGATGGGCGCCGCCGGCAGCGACAGCGCGCTGGAAGCCGCCGACGTGGCGCTGATGGACGACGACTTGCGCAAGCTGCCCGCCTTCATCCGCCTGAGCCGCAAGACCGCCACCGTGCTGAAGCAGAATATCGCGCTGGCGCTCGGCATCAAGGCCGTGTTCATGCTGCTGGCCGTGCTCGGCATGGCGACGCTCTGGATGGCGGTGTTCGCCGACATGGGCGCCAGCCTGCTGGTGGTGTTCAACGGGCTGCGCTTGCTGCGCGAGGGCCGGGCGCAGCGGACCGGCCATTCGCCCGCAGCGGTGCTGGAGGGGCGCTCGCCGGCCGGCGCCTGAGTGCGCCGGCCCGGCTGCCGCCGATCGGCACCCCATCGCCGGCAGTCGGCGTGACGGCGGTTTTCCCTTCGCGAAGGCATATACTCCATTGATGTAGGGTGAATATCGCACGATTTACATGAAAAGTTTGCATATACCCCTTTAGTGTCCTCCCACTGGGGAATCGCCGTGCCCGCTGCGTCGAGATTCCCTGCCTGTAAAGCGGCGTTCGGCTGCGCTCCATCGACGCTTCGCATCTTTGCCCGAATGGCCCTGGGAACTGCAGCTTGCGCGTCCATTCATGGATGAGGGCCGCCATTGAATGAGCGTTATCCGGCCCGTTCCTGCCTGTACGCGGCATGGCATTTTTATATTTTCTTTATGCCGGCGCGGCAAATCTTTGCAGAATTTTTAGATCGTTCCCGCTAGGCTGCAATCAAGGAAACCGATTGCACGAGGCGGCCATGGATGTCCTCTTCATCGCGGCAATTGCCGCGCTTTTTCTGCTGAGCTGGGCGCTTGCCGCCGGCTGCGACAAACTGGCGGGGCGGCAATGAGCGCGTTTTACCTGCTCGGCGCCATCGCCGCCGCCGGCCTGTTCCTGTATCTGGTGGTGGCGCTGCTGAGCGCGGAGAAGCTGTGATGGAAGCGTCGTTCATGTTGCTGGCGGCGTTTCTGCTGCTGCTATTGGCGCTGGCTTATCCGCTCGGGCACCTATCTGGCCAGGGTCGGCGGACGGCGGCGCGCTGCCCGGCCTGGGCTGGCTGTCGAGGATCGAGCAGGGCCTGTACCGGCTGGCCGGCATCGAAACGGAGGCCGCCATGGGCTGGAAGGCCTATGCGCTGGCGCTGCTCGCCTTCAACGCGCTCGGCGCGCTGGCGGTGTATGCGCTGCAGCGGCTGCAGGCGTGGCTGCCGGGGAATCCGCAGGGATTCGCCAACGTCAGCCCCGATTCCGCCTTCAATACCGCCGTCAGCTTCGTCACCAATACCAACTGGCAGGGCTATACGCGGCGAAGCGACCATGAGCTATCTGACGCAGATGCTGGCGCTGACCGGGCAGAACTTCTTTTCGGCGGCGACCGGCATGGCGGTCGCGTTCGCGCTGATCCGCGGCTTCGCTCTGCATTCGAGCAAGTCGATCGGCAACTTCTGGGTCGACCTCACGCGCTCGACGCTGTACGTGCTGCTGCCGCTGTCGGCGGTGTTCGCCGTGTTCCTGATGAGCCAGGGCGTGATCCAGAATTTCTCCGCCTACCAGGAGGTGACGCTGCTCGATCCGGTCACCTACCAGCAGCCGAAAAACGGTGCCGGACGGCCAGCCGCTGAAGGATGCGCAAGGGCAATCCGGTGACTGGAAACGCTGACCGCCAAAACCCAGACCATCGCCATGGGTCCGGTCGCCTCGCAGGAAGCGATCAAGATGCTCGGCACCAACGGCGGCGGCTTCTTCAATGCCAACTCGGCGCATCCGTACGAGAACCCGACGCCGCTGTCCAACTTCGTGCAGATGCTGTCGATCTTCCTGATCCCGGCCGCGCTGTGCTTCGCCTTCGGCCGCATGGTCGGCGACATCCGCCAGGGCTGGGCGGTGCTCGCCGCGATGACGGCGATCTTCGTCGTCATGGCCGCGGTCGTGATGATCGCCGAGCAGCAGGCGCATCCGGCGCTTGGCCGCGCTCGGCGTCGATCAGGCGCCGAGCGCGCTGCAATCGGGCGGCAACATGGAAGGCAAGGAAACCCGCTTCGGCATCAGCGCCTCGGCCCTGTTCGCCGCCGATCACCACGGCCGCGTCCTGCGGCGCCGTCAATGCGATGCACGACTCGTTCACTGCCGCTCGGCGGCATGGTGCCGCTGGTGCTGATCCAGTTCGGCGAAGTGATGTTCGGCGGCGTCGGTTCCGGCCTGTACGGCATGCTGATGTTCGCGATCCTGGCGGTGTTCATCGCCGGCCTGATGATCGGCCGCACGCCGGAATACCTGGGCAAGAAGATCCAGTCGTTCGACATGAAGATGACCTCGATCGCGATCCTGGTGACGCCGATGCTGGTGCTGGTCGGCACCGCGATCGCGGTCATGCTCGACGCCGGCACGCGCCGGCATCGCCAACCCCGGCGCCCACGGCTTCTCGGAAATCCTGTACGCCTTCAGCTCGGCCGCCAACAACAACGGCAGCGCCTTCGCCGGCCTGTCCGCCAATACGCCGTTCTACAACGTCATCGCTGGCCATCGCGATGTGGTTCGGCCGCTTCGCGATGATCGTGCCGATGCTCGCCGATCGCCGGCTCGCTGGCGGCGAAGAAGCGGCTCGAGGTCACCGCCGGCACCATGCCGACCCACGGCCCGCTTGTTCGTCGCGCTGCTGATCGGCATGGTGGTGCTGGTCGGCGTGCTGAACTACGTGCCGGCGCTGGCGCTCGGGCCGGTGGTCGAACATCTGCAACTGTTCGCTCATTGAGCAGGCATTGAAGGGAAAACTGCCATGACCATGCCGCAATCGATCAGGGAACCCGCCGTGCCCCATATGAAGGGCTTGTCGCTGTTCGAGTCGAGCCTTGCTGTGGCCGGCCGTCGTCGACGCCTTCAGGAAGCTCGATCCGCGCATCCAGTTGCGCAGCCCGGTGATGTTCGTGGTCTACGTCGGCAGCATCCTCACCACGCTGCTGTTCATCCAGGCGTTGTCGGGCAGGGCGAAGCCAGTCCCGGCTTCATTCTCGCCATCACGCTCTGGCTGTGGTTCACCGTGCTGTTCGCGAACTTCGCCGAAGCGCTGGCCGAAGGCCGCAGCAAGGCGCAGGCCGCGTCGCTGCGCGCGCTGAAGCAAGCCGTGATGGCCAAGAAGCTGCATGACGCCGAAGCACGGCGCCGACCCGCGTGCTGCTCACGGCGACCGACCTGCGCAAGGGCGACATCGTGCTGGTCGAAGCCGGCGACGTGATTCCGGCCGACGGCGAAGTGATCGAAGGCGTCGCTTCGGTCGACGAGAGCGCGATCACCGGCGAATCGGCGCCGGTGATCCGCGAATCGGGCGGCGACTTTTCTTCCGTGACCGGCGGCACGCGCGTGCTGTCCGACTGGCTGGTGGTGCGCATCACGGTCAATCCGGGCGAAGCCTTCCTCGACCGCATGATCGCGATGGTGGAAGGCGCGCAAGCGGCAGAAGACGCCGAACGAAATCGCGCTGACCATCCTGCTGGTGGCGCTGACCATCGTCTTCCTGTTCGTGACCGTGACGCTGCTGCCGTTCTCGCTGTTTGCGGTCGCGGCGGCCAAATCCGGCGTGCCGGTGACGATCACGGTGCTGATCGCGCTGCTGGTGTGCCTGATTCCGACCACCATCGGCGGCCTGCTGTCGGCGATCGGCGTGGCCGGCATGAGCCGCATGATGCAGGCCAACGTGATCGCCACGTCCGGCCGCGCGGTGGAAGCCGCCGGCGACGTCGATGTGCTGCTGCTCGACAAGACCGGCACCATCACGCTCGGCAACCGCCAGGCGGCCGCGTTCATCCCGGCGCCCGGGCGTGACCGAGATGCAACTGGCCGACGCCGCGCAACTGGCGTCGCTGGCCGACGAGACGCCGGAAGGCCGCAGCATCGTCGTGCTGGCGAAGCAGAACTTCAACATCCGCGAGCGCGACCATGGAGTCGCTGCACGCCACCTTCGTGCCGTTTTCCGCGCAGACCCGCATGAGCGGCGTCGATCTCGGCGACCGCGCGATCCGCAAGGGCGCGGCCGATGCGATGCAAAAATACGTCGAAGCGCTGGGCGGCCGTTCCCGCCCGAAGTCACGGCGGCGGTCGACGAGATCGCGCGCCGCGGCAGCACGCCGCTGGTGGTGGCCGACGACGGCCGCGTGCTGGGCGTGATCGAGCTGAAGGACATCGTCAAGGGCGGCATCAAGGAGCGCTTCGCCGAACTGCGCCGGATGGGCATCAAGACCGTGATGATCACCGGCGACAACCAGCTGACCGCGGCGGCGATCGCGGCCGAAGCCGGCGTCGACGACTTCCTGGCCGAGGCCACGCCCGAGGAAAAGCTGAAGCTGATCCGCAGCTACCAGGCCGAGGGCCGGCTGGTGGCGATGACCGGCGACGGCACCAACGACGCGCCGGCGCTGGCGCAGGCCGACGTCGCGGTGGCGATGAACTCCGGCACGCAGGCGGCGAAGGAGGCCGGCAACATGGTCGATCTCGATTCGAATCCGACCAAGCTGATCGAGATCGTCGAGATCGGCAAGCAGATGCTGATGACGCGCGGCTCGCTGACCACCTTCTCGATCGCCAACGACGTCGCCAAGTATTTCGCGATCATTCCGGCCGCGTTCGTCGACCACCTATCCGCAGCTCGAAGGCGCTCAACGTCATGCACCTGACCAGCCCGTCGTCGGCGATCATGTCGGCGGTGATCTTCAACGCGCTGATCATCGTGGTGCTGATTCCGCTGGCGCTGAAGGGCGTGCGCTACCGCGCCGTCGGCGCCGCGCTGCTGCTGCGCCGCAATCTGCTGATTTACGGCCTGGGCGGCATCGTCGCTGCCGTTCACCGGCATCAAGCTGATCGATATGCTGCTGTCGATCCTGCACCTGGTCTAAGGAGCCCCGACATGAAATCCATTGCCCGTCCCGCACTGAGTCCTGTTCGTGCGCTTGACCGTTCTGTGCGGCGTGCTCTATCCGCTGGCGGTGACCGGCGATCGGCAAGCTGGCCTTTCCCGACCAGGCGGCCGGCAGCCTGGTCGAACGCAACGGCAAGACCGGTCGGCTCGGCGCTGATCGGCCAGGCATTTTCCGCGCCGCGCTATTTCTGGGGCCGGCCGTCGGCCACCACGCCGATGCCGAACAATGCGCAGCTGCCTCCGGCGGCTCCAACCTGGGGCCGACCAATCCGGCGCTGATCGACGCCGTCAAGGGGCGCATCGCCGCGTTGAAGGCGGCCGATCCGGGCAATGCCGCGCCGGTGCCGGTCGACCTGGTGACGGCCTCGGCCAGCGGGCTCGATCCGGAGATCAGCCTGGCGGCGGCCTACTACCAGGCGCCGCGCATCGCCCGCGCGCGCAATCTGCCGCTGCGAGCAGGTACGCGCTATGATCGAACAACGCCAGGCCGTGCGCCATTTCGGCTTTTTCGGCGAGCCGCGCGTCAACGTGCTGGCGCTGAACCTGGCGCTCGACGCAGATGCCCGCCCACGTAAATTAGATGCCATGAGCCCCACCGACAGCCAACGCCCTGATCCCGACGCCTTGCTGGCCCAGATGCAGGCGCAGGAACAGCAAAGCCGCGCGCGGCAAGCTGCGGATCTACTTCGGCGCCTCGGCCGGCGTCGGCAAGACCTATGCGATGCTGGCCGCGGCCCGCGCGCTGCAGGCCGAAGGGCGCGACGTGCTGGTCGGCGTCGTCGAAACCCATGGCCGCAGCGAAACCGCGGCGCTGCTCGACGGGCCTCGAAGTGCTGCCGCGCAAGCGCATCGACTATCGCGGCAAGACGCTCAGCGAGTTCGACCTCGACGCGGCGCTGGCGCGCCACCCGCCGCTGATCCTGGTCGACGAGCTGGCGCATTCGAACGTGCCCGGCTCGCGCCATCCGAAGCGCTGGCAGGACGTCGAGGAATTGCTCGACGCCGGCATCGACGTCTTCACGACGGTCAACGTGCAGCACCTGGAAAGCCTGAACGACGTCGTCGGCGGCATCACCGGCATCCGCGTCGCGCGAGACGGTGCCGGACACCGTGTTCGACGCGGCCGACGAGGTGGTGCTGGTGGATTTGCCGGCCGACGAACTGCTGGCGCGGCTGAAGGCCGGCAAGGTCTACCAGCCGCAGCAGGCCGAGCGCGCCGTCGCAGAATTTTTTCCGCAAGGGCAACCTGATCGCGCTGCGCGAACTGGCGCTGCGCCGCACCGCCGACCGCATCGAGGACGACGTGCAGGCCTACCGCGTCGAGAAATCGATCGGCGCCGTCTGGCAGACCGGCGCCGCGCTGCTGGCCTGCGTCGGGCCGCAGCCGGGCGCCGAACACGTGGTGCGCAGCACCGCGCGGCTGGCCAGCCAGCTGAACGCCGACTGGCATGCGGTCTATGTCGAAACGCCGCGCGCTGCAGCGCCTGCCGTCGGCGCGGCGCGAGCGGATCCTGCAGACCCTGAAGCTGGCGCAGGATCTCGGCGCCACCACCGCCGTGCTGGCCGGCAACGATATCGCGCGCGCAATCGTCGACTATGCGCGCGGCCACAATCTTTCCAAGATCGTGCTCGGACGCGACCGCCGCCCGCTGGCTCGGGCATACGCCGTATTTCCGGCGCATCGCCGGCTACGCGCCGGATATCGACCTGGTGGAAACCGGCCGGCGCGATGCCGCGCAGACATCTGCGCCCGCAGTGGCCGACGCCGACGGAGGCGTCGCCGGCCGCCGCGCGCGACCGCAAGCAGCGCCACTGGGGCTACATCTGGACGGCGGCGATCTGCGTTGCCGTCGCGCTGGCGGCGACGCCGCTGCTGCCGTATCTCGACCTGGCCAACATCGTCATGCTGTTCCTGCTCGTCCGTGGTGCTGGTGGCGGTGCGGTTCGGGCGCGGGCCGGCGGTGCTGGCGGCTTTCCTGAGCGTGGCTGGCGTTCGACTTTTTCTTCGTGCCGCCGCGCTTTTCGTTCGCGGTCAGCGACGTGCAATACCTGGTGACCTTCGCGGTGATGCTGGTGGTCGGCCTGATCATCGGCCAGCTGACCTCGGGCCTGCGCTTCCAGGCGCGGGTCGCCGCCCAGCGCGAAAGCCGGGTGCGCGCGCTGTACGAGTTTGCGCGCGCCTTGTCGAGCGCCTTGCAGACCGACCAGATCCTCGAGATCACGCGCGACTTCATCCAGCGCACCTTCCATGCGCAAGGCGTCGCTGCTGCTGCCCGACGCATGCCGGCCGCCTGCAGTTGCCGGCCCCGGTCGCCGGGCGCTGCCGCCGGCGTGCCCTACCTGAGCGTGCTGGACCTGGGCATCGCGCAATGGGCCTTCGACCACGCCACGGCGGCCGGCGCCGGCACCGACACCTTGCCCGGCAGCAGCTTCTTCTACCTGCCGCTGGTGGCGCCGATGCGCACGCGCGGCGTGCTGGCGGTCGCACCCCGAGAGCCGGCGCTGGATCCTGATCCCCGAACAGCGGCAGCAGCTCGACACCTTCGCCGCGCTGGCCGCGATCGCGCTGGAACGGGTGCATTACATCGAGGTGGCGCAGGATGCGCTGGTGCACATGGAGTCGGAGCGGCTGCGCAATTCGCTGCTGGCGGCGCTGTCGCACGACCTGCGCACGCCGCTGACGGCGCTGGTCGGCCTGTCGGAATCGCTGGCGCTGTCGAAGCCGGCGCTGGCCGAAGCGCAGCAGGAACTGGCGCAGGCGCTGCACGATGAAGCGCTGCGCATGAGCGCCCTGGTCTCCAATCTGCTCGACATGGCGCGCATCCAGAGCGGCGCGGTGCAGCTCAACTGGCAGTGGCAGTCGTTCGAGGAAGTGGTCGGCAGCGCGCTGCGCAGCAGCCGCTTGCATCTGGCCGGGCATACGGTGCAGACGCAGCTGGCGCCGGAGCTGCCGCTGGTGCGCTTCGACGCGGTGCTGATCGAACGGGTGCTGTGCAATCTCCTGGAAAACGCCGCCAAGTACACGCCGCCCGGTTCGCGCATCGTGCTGGCGGCAAAGACCAAGCGGCGAATTTCTGGAAGTCTCGATTGCCGATAACGGGCCGGGCTTGCCGGCCGGACAGGAGCAGGCGATTTTCGAAAAATTCACACGCGGCAAGCACGAATCGGCCAAGCCCGGCGTCGGCCTCGGGCTGGCGATTTGCCGCGCCATCGTCGAAGCGCACGGCGGCACGCATCCACGCCGGACGTTCGGCCGAAGGCGGCGCATCTTTCATGTTCACGCTGCCGCTCGGCACGCCGCCGGCGCTGGCCGATCTCGAGCCGGGGCCGGGCGAAGAGGCCGCCATGCCGAATCCCGCATCATGACTGAACCGGCACCGGTCGCCTTGCTGGTCGAGGACGAGCCGCAGATCCGGCGCTTCGTGCGCATCGCGCTGGAGGCCGAAGGCTGGCAGATCTTCGAGGCGGACACGATGCAGCGCGGCCTGATCGACGCCGGCACCCGCAAGCCGGACCTGATCATCCTCGACCTCGGCCTGCCGGACGGCGACGGCGTCGACTTCATCGCCGATGTGCGCCAGCTGGTCGGCGGTGCCGATCATCGTGCTGTCGGCGCGCGTCACCGAGGCCGACAAGATCGGCGCGCTCGACGCCGGCGCCGACGATTACCTGACCAAGCCGTTCGGCGTCGGCGAACTGCTGGCGCGGGTACGCGCCACGCTGCGCCGCCAGCGCCGCCCGGAGGCCGAGCGGCGACGGCATGATCCGTTTCGGCGAGGTCAGGATCGACCTCCAGGCGCGCCTGGTGACGCAAGGCGGACCGGCCGGTGCACCTGACGCCGATCGAGTACCGCCTGCTCGGCATCCTGGCGGCCCATGCCGGGCGCGTGGTCACCACGCCGCAACTGCTGCGCGAAGTGTGGGGGCCGTCGCATGCCGAGCGCGGGCACTACCTGCGCATCTACATGGGGCACTTGCGGCAGAAGCTGGAGGACGATCCGGCCCAGCCGCAGCTACCTGCTGACGGAGACGGCGGTCGGCTATCGCCTGGCATGCTGATCCGAGGTTTTCTTTGCGAGCCGGCATGCGCGGGCCGCGCGGCGGCCGCAACCTGCCGTTGGTTGCTCATGGTCACAGGAGTATGTTGAAATTTCGTCCTGTTTTCCTGCGGAATATGGCGCTGATACTTGGAGTATATGAAAAGAGAGCGCCGACAGGGCGCTCCCTTGCGGCACGCCGGCCTCAGTCCACCGGCACCGCCCGATAGCGCCTGACGTCCACCGCCGTCACCGGCGCCGCCCGATTGCCCCAGGCATTGCGGATATACGACACCAGCGCCGCCACTTCGGCATCCTCGAGTATCGGACCGTAGGGCGGCATGCCGTACGGGCGCGGGTTGCCGCCGGTGCTGGGCGGGTAGCCGCCGTTGAGCACCATGCGGATCGGGTTGACCGGCGACGGCATGGTGAGCGCGTGGTTACCGGCCAGCGCCGGATAGGCGGGCGGCATGCCGGCGCCATTTGCCTGGTGGCAGTCGACGCAATGCTTTTCATATAGGGAGGCGCCCAGTTTCAGCTGCAATTTCTGCTGGTCATCGGGCGCTTCCGGCTTCGCCGCCGCTGCCGCGGCGCCTTGCGGCAGCGATTTCAGATAGCCGGCCATGGCGCCGATGTCGGCGTCGGACAGGTGCTGCAGGCTGGCGCGCACCACTTCCGCCATCGGCCCGGATGCGGTGCCGCGCATGGAAATGCCGGTCTTCAGCAGATCGGCCAGTTCCTGGCTGCTGCCAATGGCCGAGTCCGCCGGCAGCGGTGGTCAACGGCGGCGCGTACCAGTTCAGGATCGGAATCAGGCCGCCGGCCAGGTCCAGGCTGTTCTGGGTCGCTCCCAGCACATTGCGGTCGGCGTGGCAGGCGCTGCAATGGCCCAGCCCCTGCACCAGATAGGCGCCGCGATTCCAGTCCACGCTCTGGCCGGTATCCGGCTGGTACACGCCGGGACTGAAGTACAGCGCGCGCCAGATCGCCAGCAGCGGCCGCTGGTTGTACGGGAAGCGCAGCGCATGCGGCAGGTTCGGCTGGTTCACCGCCGGCAGCGTCCTGAAATACGCGTACATGGCGTCGGCATCGGCGCGCGTGACTTTGGTGTAGTTCGGATAGGGAAAAGCCGGGTAGAGCAGTTTGCCGTCCTTCGATTTGCCGTTGTGCAGCGCACGCCAGAAGTCGTCGGCGCTCCAGCCGCCGATGCCGGTAGCGGCATCCGGCGTGATGTTGGGCGAATAGAAATTGCCGAACGGCGTGGCAATCTGCCGGCCGCCCGCATACGGTGCGCCGCCGCGCACGGTATGGCAGGCCATGCAATCGCCGGCGCGCGCCAGATAGGCGCCGCGGGTAATTTGCTGGGCGGTATCGGCGACGGCCACGCTCGGCTCGTCGCCGCCCGGGTCATGCAGGTATTGAAGGCCGAAGATGGCCGCCGTCACCAGGATGAGCAGCGCTGCAATCGCGAAGAGGATCCGTTTCATCGTCGGCTCCTTATTGCGGGAAGCTGCCGCATGGCAGCGGCAGCTTGTCGGCCAGGGCGACGGCGGGAGCGCTGGTGGCGGGCATCGGCTGCGCCGCCAGCCAGGAGGACACGGCGCTCAGGTCGGCCTCGGACAGCCGGCTGGCGATCTGCGCCATGCAATCGGGAGCGGCGGCATGGCGCGCGCCGTTTTTCCAGGCGCCGAACTGGGCGTTGAGGTAGTCGCGCGGCAAGCCGAGCAGTCCCGGAATCGAGGGCAGTACGCCGGTCAGCGCCTTGCCGTGGCAAGCCACGCAGGCCGGCACATTCTTCGCCGCATCGCCCGACAGCGTCAGCTGCCGGCCGCGTTCCAGTACGGCCGCTCCGACTGTGGCGGGTTGCGGCGCCGGGTAGGGCGGATGTAGCGTCGAAAAATAATCGGCGATTTCCCGCAGGTAATCGTCGGACAGGTGATCGACCATGTAGATCATCAGCGGATAGCGGCGGCGTCCCTCGCGGAAGTTCACCAGCTGGTTGTACAGGTAGCCGGCCGGCTTGCCGGCGATGCGCGGATAAAAGCCGTCGCTGGCGGCGCGTCCTTCCTTGCCATGGCAGGCGGTGCAGGCGACGACGCGCTGCGCCATCGAATCGGGCAGCGTCTGCGCCGCCGCGGGAAGAATGGACAGGAACCAGCCGAACATGAGGACGAGCACGGCTTGCACGACGCCAGCGGCCTGCGAACGGCACTGCAATCCAGCCGGTTCAAAAAGACGCGCTCGCCTGCGGGCCGAAGCGAAAAGACACAAGCCGGACATGGTGCTTCCTCGAAGATGGTTGGTTCATTCAAACCCCGGATGATAGTGAGTTTGCCACTCCGGCGCAGGACCGGCGGTGGCAGCAACCAAGGTTTGACGAGCCGTCTTGACCGAAGCGCAACTTGCCCGGGATCTGCATCGTCAACTAGCAGAAATATTTTCTCTGAAAAAGGCATGTCATTGAGCAAAGTACTCAGGAGCCATCTAGTAGGTAGGCTGGACTGTTCAAGCGCACAGTCGCCACGGCGGCCCAACCCGCCTCGCCGGCGTTTGTAAAAAATACCGCTTCTTCCGAAAAGGGCAGGAAATATTTCCAAGGATTCACCGCGAAAACCGCCGGTCGTGGGGCACAGCCGTTGGCCGTTGTGCAGGCATTCAAATTGCTGGCAGCGGGGATTTGCCAGGTCATCAGATCCGGAGGTTACTGTATCGATTAAAAAATCCCATGCCGCAGGCGTTTCGCCAGACGACCGTTTTCGCGATCAAGCTGTTTTTCGTCGGAATCCTGATCTTGATCATCGCCGCCGTGGCGATCGTCAAGTGGCGTATGGCGCCCGAAAACGTCGAGTACGCCGCGGTCACGCAGCCGATCCGCTTCAGCCACAAGCATCACGTCGGCGACGACGGCCTCGATTGCCGCTACTGCCACACGTCGGTCGAAAAATCCTCGTTCGCCGGCCTGCCGTCGACCGACATCTGCCTGACCTGCCATTCGCAGCTGTTTCGCGATGCGCCGGCGCTGGCGCCGCTGCATGCCAGCGCGCGCGAACAGCGGCCGATCCGCTGGAACCGCGTGCACGACTTGCCGGACTTCGTCTATTTCGACCACAGCATCCACGTCAACAAGGGCGTCGCCTGCATGGAATGCCACGGCCGCGTGGACCAGATGCCGGTGCTGTGGCGCACCGCTTCGCTGGAAATGCAGTGGTGCCTGAACTGCCATCGCAGCGCGCCGCAGCCATGTGCGGCCGCTGGAGCCAGGTGTTCCTGATGCGCGACGCCAAGCCGCTGTCGGAGCAGGAATTGCGCGCAACTGGATCGCCTGTACCAGCTGCAGGACACGCGCCGCCTGACCGACTGTTCCACCTGCCATCGCTGAGGGCCTCCAGCCATGACGCGTTACCGTCCTTCCCGATCGCAGCGCCCGGCACGGCGCTTGCCGGGCCACGGCCGGCGGCGCGCATGGACCGGCGCGCCTTCCTGAAGACGATGGCGGCGTCGGCGGCGCTGGCCGGCGGCGGCTGCAGCGGGCCGCCGCAGGAAAAGATCCTGCCCTATGTGCAAATGCCGGAAATGCTGGTGCCGGGCCAGCCGCTGTTCTACGCCAGCTCCTTCGTGCGGCGCGGCCTGGCGCATGGCGTTCTGGTCGAAAGCAATATGGGGCGGCCGACCAAGGTGGAAGGCAATCCGCAGCATCCGGCCAGCCTCGGCGCCACCGACGTCTTCGCGCAGGCGTCGATCCTGCAATTGTGGGACCCGGATCGTTCGCAGGCCGTGTATGCGGCGAAGTGCGATCTCCAGCTGGGAGGCGTTCGCAGCGCGTCTGCAGGCGCAGCGCGCCGCGCTGGGACGCCGACGGCGGCGCCGGCTTGCGCATCCTGACCGGCAGCGTGACCTCGCCGACGCTGGCCGGGCAAATAGCGGCGCTGCAGCGAGCGCTATCCGAATGCGCGCTGGCATTGCCACGATCCGCTGCACGACGATGCCGGGCTGGCGGCGGCGCGGCTGGCCTTCGGCCAGCCGGCCGACACCATCCTGCGGCTGGAGCGTGCGGCCGTGGTGGTCACGCTCGATGCCGATATGTTCGGCGACTGGCCCGGCAGCATCCCGTATGCGCGCGGCTTCACGCACCAGCGCAAAGCCGACGCGCCAAGCTTTTCCAACCGGCTGTATGCGCTGGAAACCACGCCCGGCCTGACCGGCGCCTATGCCGACAACCGGCTGGCGCTGCCGCCGGCGGAAATCGAAAAGCTGGCGTGGCGGCTGGCCGCGCGGCTCGGCGTGCCGGCGGCGGACAGCGCATCCGACGCTTTCCCGGCCGCTGACGGCGACGCCAAACGATGGGAAGCGGCGCTCGCGACACAGTTGTTGGCGCATCGCGGCCGCTCGCTGGTGGTGGCGGGCGGCGCGCTGTCGCCGCAGACGCGGGCGCTGGCGCATCTGCTCAACGCCCATCTCGGCAATACCGGCAATACGCTGATCCATATCAAGCCGGTGGAAGCGGCAGCCGATCAGCCATGCGCAGTCGATGGCGGAGCTGGTCGACGCGATGCAGGCGGGCGCGGTCAGGTCGCTGTTCATCCTCGGCGCCAATCCGGTCTATAGCGCGCCGGCCGACCTGGATTTCGCGGCGGCGCTGGCGAAGGTGCCGTTCTCGGCGCATCTCGGCCTGTACCGCGATGAAACCGCGCGCAAGGCCACCTGGCATATTCCGCAAGCCCACGACTACGAGCAATGGAGCGATGGCCGCGCCTGGGACGGCACCGCCGGCATCGCGCAGCCGGCGATCGCGCCGCTGTACGGCGGCCGCTCGGCGCATGAGCTGCTGGCGCTGCTGGCGCTCGACACCGAGCGCGAGCGCCTACGCGCTGGTGCGGCGCTATTGGCGGCAACGGCACGACGCGCCGGATTTCGATAGCTTTCTGGCAGAGCCGCATTGCGGCAGGGGCTGGTGGCCGGCAGTGCCGCCGTGCCGCTGGCGGCGCACCCGGCAGCCGCGCTGGCGCCGCCGACCTTGCACGAGGACGGCTTGCAGGCGCTGTTCGTCGCCGATCCATCGGCCGGCGGCGGCGAATTCAGCAACAACGCCTGGCTGCAGGAATTGCCGCGGCCCTTGACCAAGCTGACCTGGGACAACGCCGCCTTCGTCAGTGCCGCCACCGCCAAAAAATGGGAGCTGGAAACCGGCGACGTGGTGCGCCTGAGCGTCGCACATCGCGGCGCACGCGCGATCGAAGCGCCGGTCTGGGTTTTGCCGGGACAGGCCGACGGCATCGTCACGCTGCCGCTCGGCTATGGCCGCACGGCGGCTGGCGGCGTCGGCGACGGCGTCGGCTTCGATGCCTACCGGCTCCGGACCGCGGCCTTCGCCGAATTGACGATGCAAAAGACCGGCCGCCGCCATGTGTTTGCCGAAACCCAGCATCACGCCACGATGGAAGGGCGCGACATCGTGCGTATGGCGTCGCTCGATGAATTCCAGCGCAATCCGAGGTTCGCCACCGATGCGCCGAAGCAGCGGGTGCCCGAGGTGACGCTGTATCCGGAATGGCAATACAAGAGCTACAAATGGGGCATGGCGATCAACCTGAACGCCTGCATCGGCTGCAATGCCTGCACCATCGCCTGCCAAGCGGAAAACAATATTCCCGTGGTCGGCAAGGAAGAAGTGCTGCGCGGGCGTGAAATGCACTGGATCCGCGTCGACCGCTATTACACCGGAGCGGCCAGGCAGCCGCGCACCGTGTTCCAGCCGGTGCCGTGCATGCATTGCGAAAAGGCGCCGTGCGAGGAAGTATGCCCGGTCGGCGCCACCGTGCACGACAGCGAAGGCTTGAATGTGCAGGTCTACAACCGTTGCGTCGGCACGCGCTTTTGCTCGAACAACTGCCCGTACAAGGTGCGTCGTTTCAATTTCCTGCAGTATTCGAATACCACGGTCGACAAGCCTGAAGGCGCTGCAAAACCCCGAAGTGACGGTACGCCGCCGCGGCGTGATGGAAAAGTGCACGTATTGTCTGCAGCGCGTCACGCGCGCCCGGCTCGATGCGGAAAAGCTGGGCCGCCCGCTGCGCGACGGCGAGGTGATCACCGCGTGCCAGGCGGTGTGCCCGACCGAGGCGATTGTGTTCGGCGACTTGAACGATCCCGCCAGCCGGGTCAACCGCGCCAAGGCTTCGCCGCTTAATTACGCGCTGCTGGCGGAACTGAACACGCGGCCGCGCACCGACCTACGCGGCGAAGGTCGTCAACCCGATCGGACCTGGAGTAGGCATGGCGTCCGATACCGGATCCACCTGACCGGCCGCCGGTTTCCAAGAATATCGGAGTGCTGCGCGCCGGCTGGGACTATGCCGGCGTGTCCGACAAGATCGCCGACGTGGTGCTGACGCGACCGGCGCACTGGCCGTGGATCTCGGCTTTTCTGTTCACCTTCGCCTGCGTGCTGGTGTTTCTGGGTGCCACGACCTATCTGTTCATCAAAGGCGTCGGCATCT
>CAVPQU010000024.1:0-180296 GCA_963707665.1 uncultured beta proteobacterium
TCATGTGTTCCAAAACCGTGTCGAGTTGTGGAACGGTCATATTGGCAGACGAGTCCGGCAATTCCAAACTGCGCAGCATGGCACGGTAAGTGTCGTCGTCCATCCCCAGCTCGCGCTTTGCCACGTGGATCAAGACAATCCGACGCTGGCGTTGATCGGTCGGTTTCATTCCCTCACCACTTGATCAGGTAGTCACTAAGTGTGCGCCTGGGCGTCTTCGAAAAACAGGAAAAGCGCTTCGGTGCAGGTGAACCCATCGGTCTGAGCGAGCGCCTCAATTTCTTCGGGGAACAGTTGCTTCTATTACTGGTGCACAGCAGGTCCTCTTGGAATGATCACGGACTAGCGCAATTGAAATCTATAGCGCAAAAAAGGCCTCCGCGCTGGAGGCCTTGTAAATACTGGCAGAGAGAGGTGGAAGCGCTTAAAAAATCAGTAAAGCCAGTATTCACGCGAGTTTGCGGCCGATCCGCTCTACCCTTGTTATCCTTGACTAGACGCTTTCCTTGGGGAATTTTAAGATACTGTGCAGCCTCTTTCTGGAGTTAAGCCAAAAGTGAAGCTCAGTCCACAGCGAGTACTTGCCCCGAATCCATAGCCCTTAGCAGGAAGAGTCCGTTGAACTGGAACTTCGCCTCATTGCCATCGTTACACGACCTCTTGCCTTCACCTACCTTTGAGCCTGTGTAGCGTCTCGTTGGCCATTACGATCACGGGAGCGAACCGACACGATTCGAAAACGTTCGAAAGTACGCTCGATGCAATCCCGTCGATACCTGGCTCGTCGGGCGGCCAAGGAAGCGGCCCGGCAAGCTGCAAGCGGACAAAGGCTAGGATTACGTGTGCCGCCGTCATTACCTGCAGACACTCGACATTCACACCGCTTTACTTTCGTTGGCCGCTGCCATCATCCGCTCGCGCTTTATAGATGACTTGTGTTAGCGGCGCTTAGATCGAGTCCAGCGGCCGGTGTCGGTCGGCAGGCGGGAGCAACGGCGCCGCTACACCGTCCCGTTTTCCGTAAAGCGACGCAGTTTTTGGTGTCACTTCGACCTCGCGCTACGCCACGGCCACGTTTGCCATGATCATGAGCCGTCCATCTTGCGATGCATCGCCAGGTTCCGCCATGGGCCCTGTCTTCAATGGTTCTGCGTGGTCACACGCTGCGGGTGCTTTGTCTCCGGACTGCGATAGACGATACCACTCTTCATGACGAAGTCCACGGTGGCGGTGACGCTGATGTCGGCAATCGGGTCACCCGGCATGGCGACGATATCGGCGTGCTTGCCGACCGCAAGCACGCCGATATCATGCTGACCGAGCAGTTCCGCGGCGACGCTCGTCGCGGCCTTGAGCGCACGCAGCGGCGTCAAACCCGCCGCCACCATCGCCTGGAATTCGAGGATGCCATGGCTGAACGGGAACATGCCGCAATCGGTGCCGTAGGCGATCTTGACGTCGCTCCCGGCAATCAGGCGCTGGGACTCGGTGATCTGCTGGTTGTCGCGGCTGAATTTCCACACTGCCTGGCACGGCAGCGTATGATTGTGCAACGCGTGCACGTCCTCCTGGGTCATCTGCATTGTCGGCACCACATAGGTCCCGGCGTCCTTTGCCATCGCGAGGGCATCGGTGTCGATCAGGTAGGCGTGTTCCAGGCTGCGCGCGCCCGCGCGAATGGCCTGCCTGCAGCCATCGGCAGCGCCGGTGTGCACCGCCACCGGCATGCCCAATTGCCGTGCAGTGGCGGCCAGGATGTTCATTTCGTCATCGAACCACGTCACCCGGGCCGGATCGTCACCCGGGCTGAAATACCCCCCCGTGTTGGTCGTCTTGATCCAGTCGCTGCCGAAAGTGTGCTCGCGACGTACCAGCGCCTTGATTGCACCCGCATCGTCCGCGACGGCGGAAACGGGAATGTTCCAACGGGGCGCGTAGAATCCGCGCAGGTCGCCATGGCCGGCGGACGAACTGATGATGTGCGCCGCGACGATCAGCCGCGGCCCGTCGACGAGACCGGTGGCGAGCGCGTTGCGCAGGTCGACGGTCGGAAATTCCGGATCGGCGCAGCCCATGTCACGCAGGGTCGTGAAGCCGTAACGCATGTATTCGCGGGCGATATTGAGCCCCTTGAGCGCCTTGGTTGCGGATGACTCCAAGGTCTGTTGGGCCAGGTCGGCGGCATCCATCGTCAAATGCACATGCGCGTCGATGAATCCGGGGCTGACGGTGCGCTCCGAAAGATCGATCGTCCGCGCATCGGGTGGCCGGCGTACCGAAGGGCCGATCTCGGCAATGCGATCGCCTTCCACGAGAATTTCGACCGGACCCGCCAACTGGTTGGACACTCCATCGAACATCCTGGCACAAAGCAGAACAGAGGCTTGCATATCAAGAACTCCTGCCATCACGCAGTTCATCCGGTATGTCCACTAACCTGGATTTCCCCGAAAACTGCCGGGCCGCTGTCGGTCTCACTCTTATTTTTCGAATGTGCTACAGGGTGAAAAGTTCAAAGTTGACCGATGTGGCGCTTGCCGCTAGCCGGCGCACTGCTTGCTCGTCGCGAATACTGCTGCTCCCATCACCGCCCGCTCCGCCGATCTTTGGTCTCGGCTGCCCACCCCCGAGCATCGATAGACAGGGCAGCACTGCCGGGCAATCCTTCGCACGGGCTTACTTCATGTGACGTATTTGTGACGTGAGATCAGGCAATCCAACGGGGACGCACTTGGATGGCATTGACTTGATTTTTATCCATGCGCCGGATGCCTATCTGGCAGTACGACGAACCAGCTTGCCAATCTTCGCGGTGGTCTGATCGTCCATCTGGACGATAATCTTTGACGTGATGGGGCATTCTTGAGGTCTTCGGGGATGTCTGAAGACCTCTGTTTTCCGTTGAACTACCTGCGGACATTTTCGGGATATGAGATTTCTGCGTCGAGCTGGGGGGCATCCCCAACCAGTTTGCTGCCAACCACATTGCATCGCTACGAGTCTTCAGCTTTGCATTTGTGAATCATTCGAGCAGCAAGCGACTTGTCGGAGGTGCCGAGGTTCTCGGACATGACAGCGCGAGGGTAATACTGCTGGAGGTCTTTCGGGATGCGGTACTGAAACCGGATGTTGCCGTCCTTGCGAACGAGCATTCCTGCGGGATAAGCCATTTGCTTTTCCATCCGACCATTTTAGTCGAATGTATACGGTGAAGTAGTCGGGAGACCGGCTTACAACCCGCATTGGGCGTGATTCTAAAGAGAATCAATGACTTACTGTTACTTGGCGGAGAGAGGGGGATTCGAACCCCCGGTAGGCTATGAACCTACACACGCTTTCCAGGCGTGCGACTTAAACCACTCATCCATCTCTCCTGAATCCGTACTTCGCTTTCACGAAGCCGCTGATTATAGCAAAAATTCTGCCCGGCAAAGATGGTTTCTGGCCGGCGCGCAGCGCGGGTGACAGGGCATGTTGTCCCCTTCCCCGCGCCCGCGTGCCGCCCAGCGCCGCGCTTATCGCGCCTGCTTCAATTGCTCCAGGATGGCCGGGTTTTCCAGCGTCGAGACGTCCTGCGTGATTTCCTGGTTACGCGCCAAGGTGCGCAGCAGGCGCCGCATGATCTTGCCGGAGCGGGTCTTGGGCAGATTGTCGCCAAAGCGGATTTCCTTGGGTTTGGCGATCGGGCCGATTTCCTTGGCGACCCAGTTGCGCAACTCCTGTGCGATCTGCTTGGCCTCGTCATCCTGCGGCCGGCTGCGCTTCAAGACCACGAAGGCGCAGATCGATTCGCCGGTGGTGTCGTCGGGCTTGCCCACTACTGCGGCTTCCGCCACCATCGGATTGGCGACCAGCGCCGATTCGATTTCCATCGTGCCCATCCGGTGGCCGGAGACGTTCAGGACGTCGTCGATGCGCCCGGTAATCGTGAAATAGCCGTTTTCTTCGCTGCGGATTGCGCCGTCGCCAGCCAGGTAGGCGCCACCCAGTTCAGGCGGGAAGTAGTTTTTCTTGAAGCGCTCCGGGTCGTTCCAGATGGTACGAATCATCGATGGCCAAGGCCGCTTGACGACCAGCATGCCGCCCTGCCCGTTGGGGACTTCGTTGCCAGATTCGTCGACGACGGTGATCTGGATGCCCGGCAGCGGCAAGGTGCAGGAACCGGGCACCATGGGCGTCGCGCCCGGCAGCGGGTTCATCATGTGGCCGCCGGTTTCGGTTTGCCACCAGGTATCGACCACCGGGCAACGCTCGCCACCAATGTTCTTGTAATACCAGATCCAGGCTTCCGGATTGATCGGCTCGCCGACTGAACCAAGAATGCGCAGTGACGACAGGTCATAGCGCTTCGGATGGATGTTTTCATCGGCAGCGGCAGCCTTGATCAGCGAGCGGATCGCGGTCGGCGCGGTATAGAACACCGTGCATTTGTGGCGAGCGATCATGTCCCAGAAGCGCCCGGCGTTGGGATAGACCGGAATGCCTTCAAAGACGATTTGCGTGGTACCGACCGCCAGCGGCCCGTAAGTGACATAGCTGTGGCCGGTAACCCAGCCGATGTCGGCGGTGCACCAGAAGACGTCGGTCGGCTTGATGTCGAATGACCAGCGCATGCTTTGCGCCGCCCACATCAGGAAGCCGGCGGATGAATGCTGCACCCCTTTCGGCGTCCCGGTCGAACCGGAGGTGTAGAGGATGAACAGCGGGTGCTCGGCGCCAACCCATTCCGGCTCGCATTCTGCCGATTTACCGGCCACCAGGTCGTGCATATAAAGGTCGCGGCCGGCAACCATGTCGATCTTGGCGCCGGTGCGCTGGTACACGATGAGATTCTTCAGCGTCGTGCAGCCGCCCATCTGGATGGCTTCGTCGACAATCGCTTTCAGTGCCAGATGCTTGCCGCCGCGCACCTGTTCATCCGCCGTGATGACGGCGACGGCGCCGGCATCGATGATCCGTTCCTGCAGTGACTTGGCCGAAAAGCCGCCGAACACCACCGAGTGAGTCGCGCCGATCCGCGCGCAGGCCTGCATCGCCACCATGCCTTCGACCGACATCGGCATGTAAATGACAACGCGATCGCTTTTCTTGATCCCGAGTGAGCGCAGGCCGTTGGCGAACTGGCAGACTTTTTGATGCAGTTCGCGATAGGTTACTTTCGTAACGTCCCCATTGTCGGCTTCGAAAATAACGGCCACCTTGTCCGCATTGCCGTTTTGCAGATTGACGTCAAGGCAGTTGTAGGAAACGTTCAGTTGCCCATCCTCGAACCACTTGTAGAACGGCGCGTTGGATTCGTCCAGCACCTTGGTGAAGGGTTTGTGCCATTGCAGATTTTCACGCGCGCGCGCAGCCCAGAATCCTTCGTAGTCGCGATCGGCTTCGGCACACAAGGCTTGATAGGCGTCCATGCCAGAAATGTTGGCATGCTTGACCAACTCCGTCGGTGGCATGAATACACGATTTTCTTGTTTGACGGGTTCTGTCTCAGCCATGGTCTCTGCTCCGGATAATAGTTAGTAGTTAGTAAAAGAATCGGGGTCAAACATAAACATTTACACTTACTGAAGCCTTACATATTAATTTCTCTACAACAAAGAAGCATGCTGATCACCAGCCAGGCGCTCCGCTTCTGGCCAACTGCCATGCCATTTTTTACTTGACATTGTAGTACTTTTAAAATACTAGCCGGCATCATGCCAGTCAAGCGTGGCGTACCCTATACCGGCGGTACATGGCCTGCGCTGCACGCGTGTAAAATGCGGGGGCGGCTTGTGTTGCCATCCGTACAGAGTAGGCTTTGCGCGTCGACCTCATCTCCCCGGCCTTGCGCGGCCACCCCTCGATACTGCTCGCCAGGCGCTGTTCCGGCATCGGAATGGCGCGTCAACACGCCTGAAAAAATTCGCCAACCTCACTGAAAATCGCCATGACCGTCATCCAGCAAGAAGACCTCATTGAATCGGTAGCTGCAGCGCTGCAGTACATCAGCTACTACCATCCGGTGGATTACATCCGCCATTTGGCGCGCGCCTACGAAGCCGAGCAAAGCCCGGCCGCCAAGGACGCGATCGCCCAGATCCTGACCAATTCGCGCATGTGCGCCGAAGGCAAACGCCCGATCTGCCAGGACACCGGCATCGTCAACGTGTTCTTGAAAATCGGCATGGACGTCCGCTTTGAAGGTTTCGATGGCTCGATCACCGACGCCATTAACCAAGGCGTGCGGCGCGGCTATCTGTATCCGGACAACACCTTGCGCGCATCGATCGTGGCCGACCCGCTGTTCGAGCGCAAGAACACGCGCGACAACACCCCGGCAGTGGTGCACATGGAAGTGGTGCCGGGCAACACGATCGATGTCCAGATCGCCGCCAAAGGCGGCGGCTCGGAAAACAAATCGAAATTCGTGATGCTCAATCCGTCCGATTCGCTGGTCGACTGGGTCATGAAAACAGTGCCGACCATGGGCGCCGGCTGGTGTCCGCCGGGCATGCTCGGTATCGGCGTCGGCGGCACTGCCGAGAAAGCAATGCTGATGGCCAAGGAAGTGTTGATGGAAGATATCGACATGAGCGACCTGCTCGCGCGCGGCCCGCAAAACAAGCTTGAAGAATTGCGCATCGATCTGTATCAGAAGATCAATGCCCTTGGCATCGGCGCCCAGGGCTTAGGCGGCCTGACCACCGTGCTCGATGTGAAAATCATGATGCACCCGACCCACGCCGCCTCCAAGCCGGTGGCGATGATTCCGAATTGCGCCGCCACGCGCCATGCCCATTTCGTGCTCGACGGCTCGGGCCCAGTGTATCTCGACCCGCCGGCACTGAGTGAATGGCCCGACGTGCATTGGGCGCCGAATACTGAAAAATCGAAGCGGGTCAACATGGATACGCTGACCCGGGAAGAAGTCGCCTCCTGGAAACCGGGCCAGACGCTGCTGTTGAACGGCAAAATCCTGACCGGGCGCGACGCCGCCCACAAGCGCATCCAGGACATGCTCGCAAAAGGTGAAAAGCTACCTGTCGATTTCACCAACCGGGTCATCTACTACGTCGGTCCGGTCGATCCGGTGCGCGACGAAGCAGTCGGGCCCGCCGGCCCCACCACCGCCACCCGGATGGACAAGTTCACCGACATGATGCTCGAGCAAACCGGGCTGATTGCGATGATCGGCAAGGCCGAGCGCGGTACGATAGCGATCGAATCGATCAAGAAGCATCAATCCGCTTATCTGATGGCAGTCGGCGGCGCCGCCTATCTGGTTTCCAAGGCGATCAAGACCGCACGCGTGGTCGGCTTCGAAGACCTCGGCATGGAAGCGATCTACGAATTCGAGGTGCGCGACATGCCGGTCACGGTAGCGGTCGATGCGCACGGAATTTCGGTGCATGAAACCGGGCCAAAGGAATGGCAAAAGCGGATCGCCGCGATTGCCTTGACACGCGCTACAGCGGCCCAGGAGTAGGACGGCAAAGCACAGGATGCCGACCCGCTCTCACAGGGAATCGCCAATGGGATCGGATGGTCCCATTGGCGTTTTTGATTCGGGCGTCGGCGGCCTGTCAGTGCTGCGCCACATTCACCGGGCGCTGCCGCAAGAAAACCTGCTGTACTTCGCCGATTCCGGCTTTGCGCCCTACGGCGACAAGCCGGAAGCCGAAGTTCTGGCGCGCTCCCTGCAAATCGCGGAATTTCTAATCGACCGCGGCGCCAAGGCACTGGTGGTCGCCTGCAATACCGCAACCGCCATCGCCATTGCCGAATTGCGGGTGCGCTTTCCGCATCTGCCGGTGATCGGCATCGAGCCCGGCCTGAAACCGGCAGCCCAACAAACGCACACTAAAATCGTCGGTGTCCTGGCCACCCAACGTACGCTATCCAGCAAAAAATTCGCTCAACTGCACGAGCGGATCGCCACCGAGACCCATACTCGTTTCCTGCTGCAGCCATGCGCCGGACTTGCGGGCCAAATCGAGAAAGGCGAGCTGGACTCAGCCACAACCGCGAGCCTGGTGCGGCAATACGTGGCGCCACTGATTGCGCATGGCGCCGACACCCTGGTGCTCGGCTGCACTCACTATCCATTCATCCGGCCGCTGATCGAAGACTACATCCGCCAACTGGACACGCGCTCCGTCCTGGTTCTGGATACCGGCCTGCCGGTCACGCGCCAGTTGATCACTCTATTGGCAAAGGGCGGCCTGCAGCGCACTGGGCCGGAAAGCGGTTCCATCACGGCATTCACCAGCGGCCGCGAGCCGGCATTGAGGCAGGCATTTGCTGGTCTGCTGCAACTGACGCCATCGATCACCAGCGTGCCGCCCATACCCCTGGCGCAAGATACGTTCGCATCAGCGACAGGATGCCCGGAAAAGCAAAAAGCCCGGCCTTGAGGGCCGGGCTTTTTACCGAATCTACTGGGGTGGCCGATGGGGCTCGAACCCACGACAACAGGAATCACAATCCTGGACTCTACCAACTGAGCTACGGCCACCATTGAACGGTTGTCGCGCTGACGACAACCAAGCAAGCTAGCGATTATACGAACTTTGTGCCGCGCTGGCAAATCCGAATGCGCCGGCAGGCGTTTTTCTCGAATGATTGCCCTGCCCGGCCGCTGAATCACGCGCCATCCGCCTAGTTTCCCTGTACCAGCGCCGCTTGGCGCTGCCCTTGATGGGCCAAAATCACCGTGTCGACGTCACGTAGCCGGACTGGACAGTGACAGCATGCGCTCGACGTAGCGCGCAATCAGATCAATTTCGAGATTCACCTTGTCACCCGTCTTCAGGTGCTTCAACGCGGTTACCTCGACCGTATGCGGAATCAGATTCATCGAAAAGCGGCACGCGTCGCGCTCGTCGCTAACCTGATTGACCGTCAGCGATACGCCATTGACGACAATCGAACCCTTGTATGCGAGGTATTTGGCCAGTGCCAGCGGCGCAGCAATGATGAGCTCCCAGGATTCGCCGACCGGTTCAAATTTGACCACCGTACCCAAACCATCGACATGGCCGGAAACCAGATGGCCGCCGAGCCGATCGGCCAAGCGTCAGCGCTTTTTCCAGGTTGACTTCACCCGGGACATCCAATCCGGTGGTGCGATTCAGGCTCTCGCGCGACACATCCACCGCAAAATCGGTCGCGTTCTTCGCCACCACCGTCATGCAGGCACCGTTAATCGCGATTGAATCGCCCAGTGCCACATCGGCCAGCGGCAAGCCGCCGGCGTCCAGCGTCAGGCGCACGCCGGAATCGGCGGCAGCGCCAAGTGCCTTGACCTCAATAATTTTGCCGATCGCGGCAACAATTCCTGTAAACATAATTAAACCGAACGAAGTAGAAAATTTCTGCTCAAGTCGTTCCCACAAATACGGGTAACCAAGGCTTCAGAAACCCGAAGACCCGGATTCCTGCCCGCGGGAGCGACAGAGGATTGGAAGTGCTGTCAGGGAACAGGCAAGCCTCAAGCACTGATGCGCGCAAGAATACGCAAGTCGTCGCCGATCTGCTGCACTTCGTGGAATTTTAGCGCGATGCGGTCGGCCAGCCGCTCAATTGCCGGCAGCTCGAACATATCGAAGCCCGGCCCCAGCAACTGCGGCGCCACGTACAGCAGCAGTTCATCGACGCAACCTTCGCGGATCAGCGAACCGTTCAACTTGGCACCAGCCTCGATATGCAGCTCGTTGATCTGGCGCCGGCCCAGCTCCTGCATCAACTGCGGCAGATCGACCTTGCCCTGCGAGTTAGGCAGAAACATCACTTCGGCACCGGCCTCGCGCAGCATCGCCTCCTGCTCGGCATCGCGCCTGGCCGTGACTACCCAAGTGCCGCCGCCAGCCAGCACCCGGGCATGCGCTTCGATGCTCAGCTTGCTGTCGAGTATGATGCGGCGCGGCTGGCGCACCGTCTCGACCGCGCGCACCGTCAATTGCGGGTCGTCCTGGCGCACGGTACCGATGCCGGACAGGATGGCGCAAGCGCGGGCGCGCCAACGATGGCCATCCGCGCGCGCCGCTTCCGACGTGATCCATTGGCTCTGACCATTTACCAAGGCGGTCCTGCCATCCAGGCTGGCGGCCACCTTCATCCGCACCCACGGCTTGCCACGCTGCATGCGCGAGAAGAAACCGATATTGACCTCGCGCGCTTGCTCGGCCAGCACGTCGCATGTCACCTCGATGCCGGCCGCGCGCAGCCGTGCCAGCCCCTGCCCTGCCACCAACGGATTCGGGTCCTGTACTGCCGCCACCACCCGCGCCACGCCCGCCGCAATCAAGGCGTCGCAGCAAGGCGGCGTGCGACCGAAATGGCTGCAGGGCTCCAGCGTCACGTATACGGTAGCGCCGCGCACGTCGTGACCCTTCGTGCGGGCGTCGTTCAGCGCTTCGATTTCGGCATGGTTGCCGCCGGGTGGCTGCGTGTAGCCTTGACCGATGACGTGGCCGTTCTGGACAATGACGCAACCGACGCGCGGATTGGGCGTGCTCATGAAGAGAGCATTGTGGGCCAGTCGCAATGCCTGCGACATGAATGCGCCGTCTTGATTCATAATAGGGAGTATATAAAACATTCTCGCAATATTTACTGCGAGAAATGCATGCGAATGGGGGAGTATATACCGCACGGAGGGGAAGGCGACACCCAGTCACCGCAACATGCAAAGCATGACAAAATCCCCTTCCACCACACCGGGGGCGACTACCTTAACACAAGACCATACTGCGCAGTGGCGGCAGCGCCGCTTCTACCGCCCGCCCCAGCAATCGTCCACTGTTGCGGTATTGCCGCTTAAGGTTCGCTTTCCCGTTTCATCCAGCAGGAAGGTACCGCACTTGTCCGCTTTTGCCGGCGTTGCCACCAGTTCATAATCGGTTGCGGTCGTCTTGGCAGCGGTTAGGGTGATATTGTATTTTGCGCACCGGATTTGGGCGACTGACCCAACCCAGCGCGCCTGCAGCGTCGCGGTCGTGGCGCCGACATACGTATTGTTGACCGTATAGCCACGCTGCAACCAGTTAGCCGCCTCCAGCATGGTGGCGATCGCTTCGGCCCGATTGCTGCGCCGTACCGATTCCAGATAGCTTGGCATCGCGACCGAGGCCAGTATCGCGACGATTGCCACGACGGTCATCACTTCGATCAGGGTGAAACCTTTATCGAAGATAATTTTCTTCGTGTTGCATACGAGGTCCTCGTTTGTCCGGATCGGTCGATTAATGGATGATGAGTTGACGCCAGGTTCGAAACGGTTTTACGCCTATTTCTCCTGACAGATCAATCGCTTCACCAGCAATCGAGTTGAATTTGAACACGCGCTTACCTTTGCCAAGATTGGTCGAGGTCGGACTCGAGGTCGTGCCGGCAATCGGTACCGAGCTGAGCGCGTTGCCGCTACTGTCTTTAAAAGCAATGCCGTCCTGATTCTTAAAGGTCAGCCATATTCGATCTGCCGCCTGTCAGATAATTGAAGCCCATGAACTGGGACAGCCCACCGCCGTCACAGGTCGTGTTGATCGGAGCGAATGTCGTCGCCAACAAGATCAGATTGCTTTCCAGCAGCAAATCACCAACCACCCGCTCACCGGCAGTGATCAGGTTGATATACCAGCCGCGCTTGGAGTCCAGTCGATCCGTGTTGTTAGTCAGCGTGCGTCCGCCCGTAACCGCAGTTAAAGTCTGCTGCACCAACGAGGTTTTTGCGACGGCACCGGTAGCGCCCGGCTTGTCCCAAATGCCGTAGATGCTCTGCACTTCGGTATTCGACTTATCGATCCCTTCAAAGAATTTACCGGTACCGACCGAAACCAGGTAACCGCCATTCGGATGCACTTCAATGACAGGTTTCTGGATGATTGGCTGTACCAGAGTGCCATTGCTGGTGGCAGTGAAAAGCTTGGTACCAGCCCAGCCGCTGGCTGCGCCAGTCAAATCAAACTTCCAAAGATTACCGCCCAGATCTCCGGCATAGGCTGCAACCAACTCCCGATTGACATTGAACAGGAGTGCCGGCGTACCCAAGCCACCACTATTCGTTCCGACCGTAATGGACTTGATTACGCTGCCGTTGGCGATATTCACGAGGTACAACACGGAACTGCCGCTCGCACTTTCGTAACCGTTGCCGAAAACCGCAGCCCACTCACCAGTGGTCAGTCGCACCACCGCCATCTTCCCAAGCACATGGCCAAGATCCGAAAAGCCGGCGTCGCCCGCCGTTTTCTCCCATTTCACGCTGTTGGCGCCGAGGCTAGCCGGCGTAGTGATGTCTACCGCGAAAACCGTTTTAGCACCCGCCCCGGCGGAGCCAACCAGATATTTTTTCCAGGAGCCAGCCACATAGGCATCCCCCTCTTCCAGTGGCCCATCGACAAAATATTTATGCGCATAACCAGGAGCGCTAAGGCTTTGCAAATTGGCGTAGACCGAATTCGGTACATAGGCAAATTTCTCGACTCCAGTAGATGCGTCGAACGCATGTAGCATGCCATCGTTGGCCCCGACATAGACCATTGGCGTGCGCGCAGTCGAAGCAAAAACCTGGTATTCGCTTGCACCACTACCCGCTCCCTTCAATAGTTGATAAGCGAAATTCGAATTTTTAACGTAAAGCGGCGCGGAATTGACGATATCGCCCAATTTATTTTCACGCTGCCGATAACCGCTTCCCTCGCCGGGGATCGCCTGCTCGTTACTGGCATCACCCTTCAGATAATCCAACACAGCGGCCGAACCCAAATGCGTTTTCTGGCTTGCCGTCAAATTGATCCAGTCGAATGTGACGCCCTGACTACTGGAGGGATTCCAGGTCACAATATTGCGGACATTCCATGCTGGTATCTTGGTTGCAGCGTCCCAACTCGCGGTCGTGGAGTCCTTGCCCTGAGCGTCGATCCGGTAGGCCTTCAAGTAACCCTCCCAACTCCTCGATCTGAAGCTGGGCCGATATGTAAAGGCATCGCCGCTTACGACATTAGAACTGCTGACCCCGATACCGGCAGCGGCGCCGGTCTGTGTCGCGATGTCTTTCAAGGCGTCGCGCAGCCCCTCCCGGAACTCGGTTGGATTTTTTGCACTGAAATATAAGCCGCGACCGTTCACCGCGGCATGCCATAGATCGTCGACCGCTTCCGGGTTACCGCCGCTCCCGGGTTGGGCCAAGCCTTGGTGCCAGATTTCAAGGCGGCAGTATCGTCTGGATATTTTAATGTCCCGTCCACTCCCAAGCCGATCGTGTATTGCACGATGTGCTGCCAGAAAGCTGGATTCCCAGTCGATGTCGGTACGTTATTGACCAAATCCGGGCGCAAGTCACGATTCCAGTAATACATGGCCACATCCGCCAAGGTATTTTTGTGCGAACTTGAATAATAGCGTTCCTGCGACACTGGGTTTGTATTGATAGGTTTGCCCCTTAGGCCCTGTAATGACCGGCCCGTCTACACTATCTGCATCGCTCGTTCCGCTGGTGCTTGCCGCAGTGTTGTTCCAATAACCATCCGTCATGAGAATGTGGAAGGTTTTACGGCAAGAGTATTCGACTCCTTTGGAGGATCCTGGGTGTTCAGCCCACGGCCCTTTAGCATCTGTGCGTGCGAAATACTTGCCGACGTCATCCATTGCGCGGCGCAAGGGTGTGTTGCCACTTCCATTGGCCGCCAACAATTTAGTGTAAAAGGCGTCGCGATTGGCTGCCGAAAAATCGCGTACACCTAGCATCACTGTATTGTTGCTGACGCCATCCACACTCGTGCTACCTGAGTTGATCTGGCCGTAACCCATGCGCTGCTTCCCATCCAACGGGTTGAAGGCTTGGGAAACCCCCGCAATCGCGGTAAACATGCGCTTCCGATAATATGTATACCAGTTGGCAAAGTTCTGTATTTCTTCGGCGTAGGTACATTTGGCACCGGCACAATCGGTGCGTCCTGTAGTTTTGACCAAGAAGCTGTCTGCCATGTCCGATTTGATGTCAACTCTCGTAAAACTTGCATTCTTAGTTGGATCGGTGCCCGTATACTTATAGTAAAACGCATAATAAGGATTATGAGTGCAATTCTTGCCATTACTATCGCTGGTTTTACCAGTATCGACCAAGTTGGTTGTAGTTGAGTGTTTCTGCGGATCATTCTTTGCCTTATCGGGTATCGAGTCTGGATAAAAACTGGTATCCGATTTCTGCCACGGTATATAACGAACTGTCGGGTCATAAAAAATACGGTTTAGGGCGGAAGACCGATATTGCATCAAAGTATTGTTTACCGTCATTGTGGTAAACGATTTATGTAGTGCCTCATCCGGCATGTAGTCCCAATCCATCGAACCCGAATCATCCAGCGTAAACATGATGTTTGGATCAGGTTGCTGTGCCAGGAATAGCGGTGTTTGCGAGAGATCTCCGCCGTTGCCACTCCCATGCCGATCGCAAGGGCACACAATCCCTGCAGCAAGCGAGCGATAAATTTCTTATCTATTTGACGTCTCGACGAGATGCTTCGCGTCATAGCGCTTCCCCTATTTCCATTAACTCAATGGATTCAATTGAATCTCAAATAACTCTGCAACAGCACGACTGCATTTTGGGTGCCGCCAACACCGCGAGCGGTAACCCGGTATGCCTTTACGCTTTCATCCACCTTAGTCTGGTTCATGTCTGGCGCCAGATTGCCCGCGAAATCTTCTACCATGCAGCGCGGCGTTGCGGCCAAACCGTCTGTTGGGTTGTTGTCCGTATCCAGCGGGCGCGGGATTGCAATTGAAACAGCGGAACCATCAGCCCAATCGGCAGTGACTGGCGCTGGTGCGATTGTTGGCGTCGGTCCACCCGCTGGGATAACTCCTTGGGCTGCGTTTTCACAATAGCGCAGCGCTTTCTCCGCCGCCTGGAACGCCAGTTGCTGATTGCGCAGGTTGCCCGCCATTTTTTCACCGAGCGTCACATTGCGGATGACGGTTACGCCGAGCAGCATCATCACGACCAGGAAGATCAGCACGATCGGCAAGTGCAATGCCGCGCTCCCTCGATTTTGTTTTGATGCATCATGCTTGCTGGTGCATTCATCGACTTATCCCTAGTAAACCAGGCTGGGCATTGCGTTATTACGCAAAGCAAAGACACTCTGACATCGCCACTCGCAACCTATGGTCTGTGGCCGTTTGCGACTGGCCCTTGCAATCGGTGTAGGTTTGCAATTGCGATCGTGACGTTATTGGCGCTGCTGATCAGCAAACAGACCTGCACACTGACTACCTGATTCCAATTTTTTGTTGTTGTTGGCGCTCAGGGGAAGTGCCTCGACACGCAGCCGCATTCAGATACTGGTCCGGCACAAACGTCGCCTTTGGTATCGACCCCGTAGGTCACCACCATGTCCTCGACATTGCTCAGGACCGGTTGCGACGTCGCATTGCCATTGCCGTTGCAGTAAAGGGAGGGCGCACTGTCGCCGGCCTTGGAATGCAGGAAGAAGCGATTGATCGCGATGCCCGGCAGGCAGCAGCGCCGTTGTCGTTGTCGACGTTTTGTCCATTGCAATCAGCGCCTGCGCCGGTATTGGCGTCATACGTATCATTGACCCGATAACTGACCTGGAGTCCTGGCTTGCCGGCTGCGGCGGCACCAACTGAAATCCGGAGTGCCGCAACCGGACTGGCAAAATCCGTTATCGCAGCCTTTCAATCCTGCGCCAGCGTCCGTTCGGCATCCACAAAATCGGTCGTGGTACTGGTCACGACGTTGCCAAAGCCCGCCTGCATCAAATTGCGGCCGATCAGCGCCATCGCATAGCGGCCGTCCTCCTGCAAACGCGCGTTATCGTCATTGATTCGGATAACTCCCCTTGCTGCTGATATACAAGCTGCTGACGAATAGCACCAGCACCAGGCTGATCACCACCGAAACCATGAGTTCGACCATGGTGAAGCCTGCGTGCGAGCGCATGTCCGCGGCAGGCGTAGGATTGGAGTTTAGTCATGGCAGGAAGGTCGTCTTGAAGCAGCGGACGTCTTTATCCGTGCTGGCATCCAGCGCGGCAGTTCGGCACTGAATCGAGCGCATCCCCGGCTCCCTTGGGTTTATTCGGGCTCCTTGAAATACACCGTAATGACAAAGCCATCGGTAGCATTGCCGGTGATCGCCCCAGCCGCCTGCCATGGCCGTCCGAGCTCCAGACGCCAGTTATAAATGTCCTGCGCCGCAATTTGCGCCGCGCTGCAACCGGTATCGCACGCTGCCCGCGGCGCGATTGTCGCCGAGCTTGTCACCCGCCGGTGTGACGTAATTGCCGGCTTTGGCCCCCGTCACATTGGCCCGCACGCGGTCTGCGATATCCGCCGTGTATTGGCTGGCGACCGACCGGAATTGCGCCACTTTTTGATAACGCAGCGAAGTCACCTGCAGGCCCGCCAATCCGAGCAGCGCGAATGAGGCGATCAGGATCGAAATCAACACTTCGATCAGGCCGACACCGCTGCTTGCCTGCATGGCTCTGGCGGGCGGCCAATTTCTTTGTGTTTGGTAGTATCGCGGCACAATCGATCTCCATTCAACAGCCGGCCGGGTCGATCGTAGTGACGCTGGCGCGCCCGGAACGCGCGATTTCGACCAGGCGCCGACTCAATTTGCAGTCGTTATCGAAGGTAAAAGTTGCCGCTTTCCGTAGGCTGGCCCATGCCGTTATAGGTGATCGAAGTCGAGCGTCGGATGCAACCGTAGTCCCTGCCGGCAAAGCGCCTTGGCGCGCCAGTACCGTATTGTCGGACCCACCTTGACCAGCCACCCGGTGTTCCAGTCGCCCGCCGCGCCGCTGCATGCACTAGAGCCGGATTCGGCATTGACGCTGCGACAGAGCGTCACCGGGCTGCCGCGCTTGATCGCTTCCGAACGCGCCAGCATGGTCTGCGGCGACAAATTCGTTCACGCTACCGGACAGGCGGTTCTGATGAATCATGTTGCGCATGGAAGGTACTCCAATTGCCAATAAAATCGACGCAATCACGATGGTGATCATCAACTCGATCAGGGTAAAACCTCGCGCACGGCGCAGGCGCCCGACAAGGGGCGTGTTCGAGGAGAATTTCGCGGCAAATATTCTGATCACTTTGAGCCTATTTCTCACCGGTACCTAATTTTCACCGGAGTGTAGGCAGGATATTTACCTTGAGCAATATTTGGAGCGATGAAGTGCGTCGGAGGCCGGATGAACGGTCAGAACAGGCTGGTACGCTCTCGTCCGAACTCCGCAGCGCGTCGATTAAAAAGAACGCAGCTAGGTCGGACAGGTGACCGACTCGGGAATGACCCGGATACGACCGGCCGCGATTGATACAAACGGTACGATCGAATTTGCCGTCATAGCTGAAGATCAGCCTGGCTCCCGCCAGCGATCCCACCGGCCCGCCCGAACTGTTGTAGGTGATCGATCGCAGAGTGAGCGGTTTGGCCGCGGCATAAACCTTGGCGGGCAAGGTTCCCTGGCGCTGCAAAACCAGGTTTTCGCTGGGAACGATCACGATCCAGCCCGAGCCCCAGTCGCTGCTGTCGTAATCGCCGCTGGCGGTGGTGATGCACTTGTCGGTACCGGATTCCGCCTTGACACTGCGGCATATCGTTACTGGTCGGCCGCGCTTGATCGCTTCCGAACGCGCAAACGATGTCGCCGCAATGAATTGATTCACATGACCCGTCAAACGGGTTTCTATGATCAGGTCTCGCATGGAGGGAATGCCGATTGCGAGCAAGACACCCGCGATTGAAATGGTGATGATCAATTCGATGAGGGTAAAACCGCTCGGTCGGGATTTTTTCATGGGCGGTCAATCGCAAACGATTTCACATGGCTGTGAAGTGTAAAAGATTGACTCAAAGAAAACATGCCGCCCATCAACTCCAGACGACCGCTTGTCGCGTGGATGACAAATCTCGGCGGATTTCCGGTCGCCGAAGCGAATTTATCCGTTCCCCCCGACCATATTTTCGGGGCAGGTGCTGACGAGTTGTGTGTCCGCTGCGCCGCGGAGCTATGCGGACGAGCCGAGGTTTCACAACTAATGGGGAGATGGCGGTGCCACGTTCCACCGCCGCATCCCTTATTTTCGGTGGCTTGTGTTCCTGGTCGATCTCCGCCACCGCTTCCTGGAATTCGGTCACATCCTCGAAGCTCTTGTAGACCGAGGCGAAGCGGATGTAGGCGATCTTGTCGAGCCGCTTCAGCTCGCGCATCACCAGTTCGCCGACGTGGCCGGAGAGGATTTCGCGCTGGCCGCTGGAGAGCAGCTTTTCCTCGATGTGCTGGATGGCGGCGTCGACCGCTTCGGCCGAGACGGGCCGCTTGCGCAGCGCCAGCATCAGGCTGGCGCGCAATTTGGCCGGGTCGAATTCGATGCGGCTGCCGTTCTTCTTGACGATCACCGGCAGGTTGAGCTCGATCCGCTCGTAGGTGGTGAAGCGCTTGTCGCAGGCGCCGCAGCGGCGGCGGCGGCGGATGGTGTCGCCCTCTTCGGAGACGCGGGTGTCGAGGACCTGGGTGTCCTCGTGGTGGCAGAACGGACATTTCATGATGATGGGCGGGGATCAAAATAGTTTGATTCGGATGCGGTGCCGCCGGTTTGCTCGGCCCGGCGCACTGCGCTTATCACCTTGTGTTTGCTGCCCGTCACATACTCCATTACCCATAGCTTAATTACGGGTATGAAATGGACGCTTAACTCATATACTCCAGTACCAATCCTGATTGGCAAAACGCAACAGGCGTTGTTTATTAGGTTTGAGCGCGCAAAATGGGGCACACTTTATCAGCCATTCCCAACTACGCCGGAACGACAGGAAACGATACCAGTTAACAGCCGTGAGCAACGGCAACAGCACTAGTCAGCCGTCAGGCATACACCGGAAACGCATCGGTCAATTGCTTCACTTCCGCCCTGACCCGCTCGATGGTCGCGGCGTCGTGCGGATGATCCAGCACGTCGGCGATCAGGTTGCCGACCTTGGCCACTTCCGCTTCCTTGAAGCCGCGCGTGGTCATGGCCGGGGTGCCGAGACGAATACCGCTGGTGACGAATGGCTTTTCCGGATCGTTCGGAATCGCATTCTTGTTGCAGGTCAGGTGCGCGCTGTTCAGGATGGTTTCGGCTTCCTTGCCGGTGATGTTCTTGGCGCGCAGGTCGACCAGCATCACATGGCTTTCGGTATGGCCGGAGACGATCCGCAGGCCGCGCGCGACCAGCGTTTTGGCCAGCGTGTCGGCGTTTTTCAGGACCTGCACTTGCAGGCCTTGAATTCGGGGGTCAGCGCTTCCTTGAAGGCGACCGCCTTGCCGGCGATGACGTGCATCAGCGGCCCGCCCTGGATGCCGGGGAAGATCGCTGAATTGATGATTTTTTCGTGCTCGGCTTTCATCAGGATGACGCCGCCGCGCGGGCCGCGCAGCGATTTGTGCGTAGTGGTGGTGACGAAATCGGCGAATGGCACCGGGTTCGGATAGACACCGCCGGCGATCGGGCCGGCGTAGTGCGCCATGTCGACCATGAAATAGGCACCGACAGCCTTGGCGACCTTGGCGAAGCGCTCGAAATCGATCTTCAGCGCATAGGCCGAGGCGCCGGCGATGATCAACTTCGGTTTTTTCTCGTGCGCCAGGCGCTCCATCGCGTCGTAGTCGATTTCTTCCTTGTCGTTCAGGCCGTAGGAAACCACGTTGAACCATTTGCCGGACATGTTGAGCGGCATGCCGTGCGTCAGGTGGCCGCCCTCGGCCAGCGACATGCCCATGATGGTGTCACCCGGCTTCAGGACCGCGAAAAACACGCCCTGGTTGGCTTGCGAACCGGAATTCGGCTGCACGTTGGCGGCTTCGGCGCCGTACAATTGCTTGACGCGATCGATCGCCAGTTGCTCGACGATATCGACGTATTCGCAGCCGCCGTAGTAGCGCTTGCCGGGATAGCCTTCGGCGTATTTATTGGTCAGTTGCGAGCCTTGCGCCTGCATCACGGCAGGCGAGGTGTAGTTTTCCGATGCGATCAACTCGATGTGCGATTGCTGGCGAGCATTTTCCTGCTGGATCGCGGCCCAGATTTCTGGATCGACATTGGCGATGGTGTGGTCTTTGGCAAACATGATTTTTCCTATCGATGGTGGTGGTCCGGATCGAATGAGGGCCTGAACTGTAAGGGAATTGCGGGCAGCCTCAAACTTTTTACCATCTTGGCTACCCAGGCGCACGGCTATTGAAATCTCACGCTTCCCGGTGGGACCCCACCTTGTGCCGGACGCGGAATGGCCCGGTTTTTTCGCCAGTCACGTGAGACGGAATGGTCCGCCCATTGTAGGGGAATGGGGTAATTTCGGCAAGAAGTACCCATTTCCAGGCAAGCCGAAAGCGTTGGCATCACCCGAACAGTTCCGACAAATCCACGGTTGAACGCCGGCCGATGTGTGCATGGTGCTGCGCCAGCCAGGTCGCGGCCCGAGCCCGTCCCAGATCCCGCAGCATTTCAAAGAACCGCCGGTTGACCGCCAGTTTGGTTTCGGCCGCGAATTGGTTCATCGCCTCTTCTACCTCGATGATGTGAAAATTGGTGTAGGCAAGGCGGCGCTCGATACGCCCGAGGCGCCAACTGGAGTGGCCTACGGATTCACGCAAATGGGCAAACATGCGCATTTCGCGCAGGAAAGTGGAATTGAACGCCAGATCCAGCACGCGGCTCTTGATTTCATGCGCGCTATGCGGCGTTTCTTTGTGCGTCAGCGGTGCCAGCAGCACCAGCAGAATGTCGCGCGAAATGCATTCGTGAAACAGCGGAAACACCGCCGGGTTGGCAGCATAGCCGCCGTCCCAGTAGGGTTCACCGTCGATTTCGACGGTGCGATTCATCATCGGCAGGCAGGCCGAAGCCAGCACCACATCGACGCTCGCTTCCGGCGAGCGGAACAGCCTCAGCTTGCCGGAGTTGGCGTTGGTGGCGGCAATAAAGAGTTTTACCCGGCTCTGCCGGCGCACGCGCTCGAAGTCGACCTGCCCGGCCAGGATGTCGCGCAGCGGATTGAGATCGAGCGGGTTCAACTGATCCGGCGAAAAATAGCGCGCCCATTCCAGCATCATTTTCAGCCCCGGCATCAGGGCGACGTTCTGGCCATCTACCGACGGCAGCGCGATATCGAGCGGCACGCTGCGCGCCATCGCAGTCCAGAATTTCTCCAGCGCCGCGCGGGCACCGTCGCGGCCGTCGGCGGCCAGGCCGTGCGCCAGGAGCACGGCATTGATGGCGCCGGCGCTGGTGCCGCTGACGCCGTCGAATTCCATCCGTCCGTCTTCCAGCAATCCATCCAGTACGCCCCAAGTGAAGGCGCCGTGGGCGCCGCCGCCTTGCAGTGCAAGGTTGATCGATCGCTTGTCTGCTTTTCCGAAAAACATGGCTCGCTCCTGTTCCGTGGTACGCGCCGGCAAGTGGCGGCCGATCAGGTCGCCGAATGTCCTTGCAAGCCGGTTGGCGCAGCATGTTTTGTGCATTGCAGCATAACACCGGCGGCGACTTCCTGCCGCTCACCGGCCGTGCCGCACGGCCCTCTATTTCGCTGGATTGCGAGGTCGGCAGGCCAATCGCCGCACCGCTTACCGGAACATTTGGATAAGGAAAAAAATCGGCTGGACGTATTGATTTGCCGCAACCAAAACGCAAGACCAGCTTGAGTTGAATCAAGCGCCGGTCGACCCGGCGGTTCAGAATCAAGGCGTGGTTTCGTCTGGCGCCGATCATTGCCATGGCACGAAGGGAGCGAGTTTGAACAAACCTCACGCTTCTGCAGCAAATGATGAACAAGTTGAGCGCCGCCGTCACGGCAGCCGCTCTCGGGTCCTTCCTGCCTTGCTGACTCATGCCCGATACACGACCCCGATAAATGTTGAAACAGGGCGACCCGATGGCGAAGGACGAAGCAATAAAAAAATGCCTCAGGACACTCTGTATTACCGGCACCGTTTGCCGGTACGGATCATGCACTGGATCAACGTGCTGGCATTTTTCATGCTGCTAATGAGCGGGTTGCAAATATTCAATGCCTACCCTGCCCTGCATTGGGGCCAGTCGTCCTATTCGGGCCGGCCGCCGCTGCTGCAAATGACAGCGCGGCAGAGCGCCGACGGCAAGGTGGTTGGCATTACCACGGTTCTGGGGCATGAGTTCACCACCACCGGCGTGCTCGGCGCCTCGGCCAGTCCGAACGGCCAACTGGCGGCGCGCGGCTTCCCGTCCTGGGCCACGATTCCCAGTCCCCAGTGGCTGGCGATGGGACGGCGCTGGCATCTGTTTTTTGCCTGGGTGCTGGTCGTGAACGGCTTTGCCTACCTGGCGTACACAGTGTTCAGCAGGCATCTGGCGCGCGACTTGGCGCCGACGCCATCCGACTGGCGCTCGATCGGCCGTTCGCTGAAAGACCATCTGCTGCTGCGCCATCCGCGCGGCGAAGCGGCGAAACGCTATAACGTGCTGCAAAAACTGACCTATCTGATCGTCATTTTCGGTCTGCTGCCGCTGATCGTCCTGATGGGCTGGGGCATGTCGCCGTGGCTCGACACGATCATCCCCGGCTGGGTCGGCTGGGTCGGTGGCCGCCAATCGGCACGTACGATTCATTTCCTGCTGGCCTGGGCGCTGGTGGCGTTCGTGCTGATTCACGTATTCGAAGTGATCATCAGCGGCTTCTGGAACAACCTGCGCTCGATGATCTCCGGCCGCTACCGGATTCCCACCGCGAAAGACAGCCATGGCGCCGAATGAACCTCGTCGGCAATTCATCGCGCGCACGCTGGCCGCCGGCGCGGCACTGCTGACTGGCTGCGACCGCCTGTCGAGCACAAGCTGGTTTCCGCGCACGCTGGAAAGCGGCGAACGCTTAAGCCGTGCCGCTCAGCACCTGGTGACGGCCCGCACCTCGATGGCGCAGGAATTCAGCGAAACCGACCTGTCGCCCAGCTTTCGCAGCAACGGCACCGCCAATCCCGACAGTCCGCAGTATCAGGCGCTGGCCGCCGCCGGCTTTGGCGCCTACCGGCTCATGGTTTCCGGACTGGTCGAGCGGCCCGCCAGCCTGTCGCTGGCCGAACTGCGCGCAACTGCCGAGCCGCACGCAGATTACCCGCCACGATTGCGTCGAAGGCTGGAGCGCGATCGGCAAATGGAAAGGTGCGCGACTCGGCGCCCTGCTGGAACGCGTCGGCCCGCAGCCGGCGGCGCGCTACCTGGTGTTTCATTGCGCCGATCCGATGGACGACAACGGCACACTGTATTACGAGAGCATCGACCTGGAAGACGCGCGGCACCCGCAAACCCTGCTTGCTTACGAATTGAACGATCGCCCGCTGCCGATCGCCAACGGCGCGCCGATCCGGCTGCGGGTCGAACGCCAGCTCGGCTACAAGATGGCCAAATATGTGATGGCGATCGAACTGGTCGACAGCTTCCGCCACATCGGCGGCGGCAAAGGCGGCTACTGGGAAGACCAGGGTTACGAGTGGCATGCCGGCATTTGAGGTAGACATCATGCCGAAGCCGATCTTTACGCAGCAGTTGCGCCGCTTCACCGAGGCGCCTGAAATCGCACCCAGCCTACCGCCGATTTACGCGGTGCGATTTTCCTGAGTAGGCGGTGCGCGGCGTAATGAAACCGGGAGCTCTTACACCGGCAGTCCCGCAAGCTCAATCATTCGAGTCCTTGCCATGCAGTACCGGCCGCACGATGCCGGTGCGAATCACGAAGTCGCCAAAGTGCTCCGCTGCCGCACGCTCCTTGGCAAAGCGCCCGAACAACCCATCGACTTCCTGCAAAATCCGCTCTTCGCCGATATTTTCAAGATAGAGGCGGTTCAACCGCTGGCCATGGTGGCCGCCGCCCAGGTACATGTTGTATTTGCCAGGCGCGCGGCCGGTGAAGGCAATCTCCGAAATGTAGGGCCGGGCGCAACCGTTAGGGCAGCCGGTCATGCGCAGGGTAATCGGTTCATCGGCCAAGCCATGCCGGAGCAGGATCGGTTCGATCTTGCTGATCAATTCCGGCAGATAGCGTTCGCTTTCGGCCATCGCCAGGCCGCACGTCGGCAAGCCGACACACGACATCGAGTTCAGGCGCAGCGTGCTGGCCTGGTTCGAATCGCCTAGCCCATGCGCTGCCAGCACGCGCTCGATCCGTTTTTTATCTTCGGCAGCGACATTGGCGATGATCAGGTTCTGGTTCGGCGTTACGCGGAATTCGCCGTGGTGCACGCGAGCGACTTCCTGCAAGCCGGTCATCAACTGGATGCTTCCGTGATCGGCGACGCGGCCGTTTTCGATGAACAGCGTGTAATGCCAGCGGCCATCCGAGCCCTTGACCCAGCCGTACTGATCGCCGTTGGTGGCGAATGTGAATTCGCGCGGCGCTTCCAGCGCAAAGCCGAGACGGCGTTCGAGTTCGGCTTGCAGCCATGGCAGGCCTTTGTCGTCTACCGTGTATTTGAAGCGGGCGCGCGCCCGATTGGCGCGGTTGCCGTAGTCGCGCTGGATCGTGACGATGCTGTGGGCAAAGTGCAGCACGTGCTCTTTCGGGATGTAGCCGATCACATCACCCAGCCGCGGGTAGGTCTCCGGCGTGCGGTCGGTGCGCCCCATGCCGCCGCCGACCGTGATGTTGAACCCAAGCAAGGTTTCACCATCGGCAATCGCGATCAGGCCGACATCCTGGCTGTAGACGTCGATATCGTTCGACGGCGGGATGGCGAAACCGAACTTGAATTTGCGCGGCAGATAGGTGGCGCCGTACATCGGCTCTTCCGGTTCGCTGGAGAGGTATCTTTCGCCGTCGAGCCAGATTTCGTGATAGCCGTGCTGCTTCGGAATCACATGATTCGAGGTTGCCTGCGCCAGCTCCAGCACCTCGCGATGCAGGGCCGACAGATGCGGGTTGACCGATGCCATGATGCCGCGCGTGACGTCGCCGCAGGCGGCAATCGAATCCAGCAGCACCTGGTGCATGCCTTGCAGCGTCGGCTTCACATGGTGTTTCAGGACGCCGTGGAACTGGAAGGTCTGGCGCGTGGTCAGCCGCAACGAAGGAGTGCCATGGGCCAGCGCCAGCTCGGCGAGTTTCAGCCATTGCTCGGGACTGCAGACGCCACCCGCCAGCCGCACCCGGATCATGAACTGATAGGCCGGCTCCAGCTTCTGGCGCCGGCGCTCGTCGCGCAGATCGCGGTCGTCCTGCTGGTAAATGCCGTGAAACTTCATCAGCTTGGTGTCGCTTTCGCTGACGGCACCGGTCAGCGGATCCAGCAGGCTGGCGGCGATCGTGCCGCGCAATGCGTGGCTTCCCGCTTTCAGGCGCTCGTCGGCACTCAGTTTGTCCAGCGGTTGCGAAATGTCGGCGCTGCGATCGGGTTCGTTAGTGTGATTTTCCATAGCCTCAAGTTTCAATACACGTCTTTTTGATAGCGCCCGGCGCCCTGCAGTTCGCGCAGGAATTCCTGCGCATCCTCGCTGCCGCGGCCGCGCTGGTCGCCAATCACCGCCAGCAGCGCGCCATGCACGTCGGCCGCCATGTGTTCCGCGTCGCCGCAGACATACAGGTGGGCGCCATCGCTGATCCAGTCGAACAATTCGGCGCCCTTCTCGCGCAGCTTGTGCTGCACGTAGATTTTTTGCTGCTGGTCGCGCGAGAACGCAAGCTCTGCACGCGACAGCAGGCCGCTGCGCAGCCATTCCTGCCACTCGGTCTGGTACAGGAAGTCGGTGCGGAAATGGCGTTCGCCAAAAAACAGCCAGTTGCGACCGGGCGCCTGCAGCGCTTCGCGCTGCTGCAGGAAGGCGCGATACGGCGCCACGCCGGTGCCGGCGCCGATCATGATGATCGGCGTGGCCGGATCGGACGGAAGCCGGAAATGCTCGTTGCGCTGCAGGTAGATCGGCACGCTGTCGCCGCCTTGCAGGCGATCCGCCAGGTGCACCGAGGCAACGCCGTGACGCTCGCGCTGGTGCAGCCGGTAGCGCACCGGCGCCACGCACAGATGCACTTCATCGGGGGTTTGTTCAGGGCTGGAGGCGATCGAGTACAGCCGCGGCTGCAAGCCGCGCAGCGCCGCCACGAAATCCTGCGGGCGGGTGCCGGGCGCCGGACGGGCCTTGACCAGATCGATGATGTGGGTGGCTGCCATGAAGGCGGCCCGCTCGGCGCCCGTCTTTTGCGCGAGTTGGCCGGCCAGCTCCTTGTCGCCCGACAGCTCGGCCCATTTTTCGATGAAGCGCGGCGTCGCCGCGGTGATTTCAAACTCGGACTGCAGCGCGCGCCGCAGCTCCAGCTCGCCATGGCGCCCGGCCACCCGTTCCGAACCCGACCAGCCGAACAGATCGAGCAGCTCCGCCACCAGCGCCGGATCGTTTTGCGGCACCACTCCCAAGGCATCGCCCGGCTCATACGTCAGGCCGGAACCGTCCAGCGCCAGCTCGATATGCCGCGTGTCCTTGGATGAGCCGCGTCCGGTAATGCGAATGTTTTCCACCACCTGCGCCAGGAATGGATTGGCCTTGCTGTACGGCGTGCTTGCCAGTGGCTGCGGCACCGGTCCTGTCACCGCGAAGCCGAGCGTGGTATTCGATGCAGAGCTGGCCGTAGTATCGTGCGCGCCGTTGCCGGCCTGCTGCGGCCCCTGAAGCAGACCCAGCACCGCGTCGATCCAGCGCCCGGCGTCGGCCTCATAGTCGACATCGCAGTCGCAACGCTCGAACAGGCGCTGCGCGCCCAACTCTTCCAGCCGGCGGTCCAGCGTCTTGCCGGCCTGGCAGAAAAATTCATAGGTCGAATCGCCCAGCGCCAGCACCGCGAAGCGCAATTGCGGCAGCGCCGGCGCCTTGCGCCCGGCCAGGAACTCGAAGAATGGCAGCGCCGGCTCGGCCGGCTCACCTTCGCCATGGGTGCTGGCGACGAACAGCAGCATGGTCTCGTCTTTCAGTGCGCGCGTCTTGTAGCGCGCCAGGTCCTCCACGCTGGCCGCGATCCCCACCTGCTGCGCCCGACTGGCGAATTGGCGCGCCAGCTCCGCGGCATTGCCGGTTTCGCTGGCGTACAGGATCTTCATGCTGACCGCCGCCGGGGAATCCTGGCGCGCCGGCACGATGGCGGTGACCGCGCCCGGCGCCGCTGCCTGAAAGTTGCCGCGCGCCTCGGCCACGCCGGAAAAATAGCCGCTCACCCAAAACGCCTGCTCGAGCGCTCAGCGTGCGGCCCAGAGAACGCAGCAATTCGCGCTGGGAGTCGTCCATTCCGGTGCCCGGCAGCGCGGGGGGCATCATGTCCATATTCGCATTCCTCGTCGTATTGATCGAATCGCCCTGTCATGCCACGCCTGGAGCAAAAGCTGCGCCGCCGTCAGGTCGATCGGGAGGAAACTGTAAAAGTGAAGCGTGTAAAAACAAACGATTTATTTGTTTTTTCCTTATGCCTGGCAGGGCATTGCCGTCCCGCAGCCCCGGGGCGCGCTAACTGTTCACGCTTTCCTACTCGCCGGCACGCCCCCTGCAACGGGGTTGCAGCAAGGCCTGCGCCACGCAATCGACAGCTGAGAGCGCTGGCCACCACACTATCCGGCAGGGTCGTTGCCGGTCGATGGACAAGAGACGGACGGGGTCAGGCAGGCGCGCCGTACTCGGGAGCGGCTGCCATGGGAAACACCCGCTCGAGGCCCTGCGCAGAACATTGTCTGTCAAGCATGGTCTGTCAGTAAGGGGATCGTTCGTAAACCGCGCGATGTGTGGCATCCGGCATCTGCCTGGTGCACTGCTTATCCAGGCCGGCGCTTGATGCGCCAGCAAATCATCGCGATTCAATGGAGAGAATTGCATGCGTCTGTCGCTTCGTTTCTTGCTGCCGCTGATCCTGGCCATGACGGTGCTGGCCTACGTGGTGGTGCCGCTGGTCGATTCGCTGATGCTGCAATGGTTCGTGCGCGACCTGGACATGCGCGCGCAATTGGTCGCCGGTACCCTGCAAAAGCCGCTGGCGACGCTGGTGCCGGAACACGACCGGGCGGGAATCGAGGCGGTCCTGAACGGTTCGATCCATGACGACCGCGCTGTACGCACTGGCATTTTGCGATCCGTCCGGCAACCTCCTGTATCGGACCAGCAGCTTTCCAAGCGTGCTCGGCTGCAACCTGCCGGGCCGACCGGGCGGCCGCCCGCGTTCCGTGATTCACTTGCCGCAAGGGCCGCTGCACGCGACGCTCAGCCCGCTCGATGCCGACGGCCAGAAGCTGGGCGAACTGGTGGTGCTGCACGACATGAGTTTTGTCGAGCGGCGCAGCGCCGATACGCGCAAGTATGTGATTCTGCTGTTCGCGCGTGCTGGCCATGATCGTGTCGCTGATCACGGTGCTCGTCGCCCAGCTCAGTTGGCGCGGCTGGGTCTCCGGAGTGCGTGCGATCTTGCGCGGTCCAGGATTGGCGCGGCCATTGGCCGCAGCCGGCCCGGAAATCGCAGCCGCTGATGGGGGACTTGCACCAGGTATTGCGCGAGATCGATGAAGAGCGGCGCATCCGCGAGGAAAGCACGCCGCAATGGAGCGCCAGCACCATCCGCCAGCTGCTGCACGACCAGCTGTCGGGCGATGAAGTGATCGTGGTGTCGAACCGCGAACCCTACATTCATACCAGCACGGCGGACGGCATCGAGGTGCGGCGCCCGGCCAGCGGCCTGGTGACGGCGGTGGAACCGGTGATGCGCGCCTGCTCCGGCACCTGGATCGCACATGGCAGCGGCTCGGCCGACCGCGAAACGGTGGACCGCGACGACCGCGTTGCAGGTGCCGCCGGACGATCCCGGCCTACACGCTGCGCCGCGTCTGGCTGTCGGCAGAAGAAGAGCAGGGCTACTACTACGGCTTTGCCAACGAAGGCCTGTGGCCGCTGTGCCATATCGCCCACGTGCGGCCGGTGTTCCGCGCCGGCGACTGGGAGCAATACGTCGCCGTCAATCAGCGCTTTGCCGATGCGGTGGTGACCGAAGCGCGCACCGACAACCCGATCGTGCTGGTGCAGGATTACCACTTCGCCCTGCTGCCGCGCATGATCCGGGAGCGTCTGCCGCACGGCCACCATCATCACCTTCTGGCACATCCCCTGGCCCAATCCGGAATCGTTCGGCATCTGTCCCTGGCGCGAGGAAATTCTGGAAGGCTTGCTGGGCAGCACGATCCTCGGTTTTCATACGCGATTCCACTGCAAGAATTTCATCGAGACCGTCGATCGCTACCTGGAGGCACGCATCGAGCACGAAGCTCTCGACCATTTCCTATGGCGGCAAGCTGACCGCAGGTGGCCAACTATCCGATCTCGATCGCACTGGCCGGTGGAGGAAGCCAAGACCTGGAAGCCGGTGGCCGAATGCCGCGCCGCGCTGCGGCGCGAGCTGGGCGTGCCGGACGACCACCTGCTGGCGCTCGGCGTCGACCGCCTCGACTACACCAAGGGCATCATCGAACGTTTGCAGGCGGCGGAACGCATGCTGGAACAGCATCCCGATCTGATCGGCCATTTTTCGCTGATCCAGATCGCCGCACCGACGCGCTCCTCGCTGGAGGAATACCAGAATTTCGAAGCGCAAGGTACGCGCCACTGCCGAGCGCATCAATCAACGCTTTGCCGACCACAACGGCTATCAGGCCATCATGCTGAAAATCGAACATCACAAGGCGCAGTCGGTCATCGAGTATTACCGCGCCTGCAGACGTGTGCGTCGTCACCAGCCTGCACGACGGCATGAACCTGGTGGCCAAGGAGTTCGTCGCTGCCCGCGACGACGAACAGGGCGTGCTGATCCTGAGCCAGTTCACCGGTGCCTCGCGCGAGCTGCATGAAGCGCTGATCGTCAATCCGTACCATACCGAGCAGACCGCCGAGGCGCTGTACCAGGCGCGTCACCATGCCGGCCGCCGAACAGCGCGAGCGGATGCGCAGCATGCGCCGCATGGTGCGCGATTTCAACGTGTACCGCTGGGCCGGGCGCATGCTGCTGGACGCGTCGCATCTGCGCCAGCGCGAGCGCACCGAGGCGCGCATCGATTCCCACAGCCGCGCATCGGTCGCGAGGAACCCATGAAATATCTGTTTTCCAGCGCCGGCGAAACGGCATTGGCCGAGCTGGCGGCGCAACCGACGCTGCTGGCTTTCGATTTCGACGGCACGCTGGCGCCGATCGTCAGCCAGCCACAGGAGGCACGGATGCCGGCCGCCACCCTGCAACTGCTGGCGGCGCTGTGCGCGGCGGCGCCGGTGGCGGTCATCAGCGGGCGCAGCGTGGCCGATTTGAGAACGCGGCTTGGCGTCATGCCGAAATACCTGGTCGGCAATCACGGCCTGGAAGGCATCCCTGAAAATGACAGCGCGCTGGCGGCATGTCAGGCCATCTGCTGCAACTGGCATCGGCAGCTGATGCCGTATCTGGCAGGCGACCCGGCGCTGGCCGGGGTCATGCTGGAAGACAAGGAATATTCGCTGTCACTGCATTACCGGCTGGCGCCGCAACCGACTGCGGCCGCGCATCGGCTGCATGCCGTGATGGCGGCGCTGCAGCCAGCCCCCATCATCGTCGGCGGCAAGCAGGTATTCAACCTGATGCCGACCCACGCGTCGAATAAAGGCCGGGCGCTGCGTTCGCTGTTGCGGCATGAAGGGCTGGAACAGGCACTGTACGTCGGCGACGACGATACCGACGAAACGATTTTCGCCGATGCGCCGGCGCCCTGGCTGACCGTGCGAATCGAGCCATCGCCGGTAAGCGCCGCCCGCTTTTTCTTGCGGCAGCAGGACGAGATGACGGCGCTACTGCAAAAAATCCTGCGCACAGTGGCGCCAGGGCGCCAGCCGGACATCTAGGAGCCTCTTGCACAAGAGGCGGAGTATATTGTATAAATGGCCATTCCATGCCCGTAATTCATGCTCAATACCAGGAGTATATGAACCGCTTCGACGGGCCGTTGGCGCTCTGCATAGCCTGAAAGGAAATCCGTAACAATGTCCTTCCCGAACTGGAAACGCCTGCTGGAAATTTCCCCTGAAAGTTGGCTGATTGCCGCCGTCGCGGTGCTGCTCAGCTATCTGCTGCTGTATGGCGCCCTGCGCTTGGTCGGCAGCCGCATCGGCGCCCTGGCCGACCGCCTGGCGGGGCGGATCGTGGCCGAGGCGCTGCAATCCACCAACCGCGTCATCATTTTGCTGGTGTCGCTCCTGGTCGGCCTGCGCACGATCGAACTGACGCCCGCCTGGGAGACCTGGCAGTCGCACGCCTGGGTGCTGCTGATCGGACTGCAGATCGCACTCTGGCTGAACCGCGCCATCAGCGCCTGGCTGCGCGACTATCGCGCGCGTACCGACGGCGCCGATCTGCGCAACCGTGCCAGCACCACGACGCTGGTGCTCCTGCTGCGCTTTGCGCTCTGGCTGACCACCACGCTGGCCGTTCTGGCCAACCTCGGCGTCAACATCACGGCGCTGGTGGCGAGTCTCGGCATCGGCGGCATCGCGGTGGCGCTGGGCCTGCAGACCATCCTCTCCGACCTGTTCGCCTCGCTGGCGATTGCGCTCGACAAGCCGTTCCAGGTCGGCGACGCCATCAACTTCGGCAGCAACTCCGGTACCGTCGCCCGCGTCGGCGTCAAGACCACGCGCATCCTGAGCGATTCGGGCGAGACGATCATCATCTCCAACACCGAGCTGCTGAAGCAGATCGTGCGCAACTATCGGCCGATGCAGCAGCGGCGGGTCGCATTCAGCTTTCGCATCGCCTACCAGACCCCGGTCGAACAGGTGGCCGAGCTGTCGCAGGTGGTGAAGGACATCATCCTCGCGATCGCGCAGACCCGTTTCGCGCGCGCGCATTTCAAGGGATTTGGCGAAAGCGCGCTGGAATACGAAGTGGTGTATTTCGTCCTGAGCCCGGATTACGGGCTCTACATGGACATTCAACAGCGCATCAACCTGGAACTGATGCGGGCGTGCGCGGCGCGCAACATCCAGTTCGGCTATCCGGTCAGGACGGTGCAGGTGGCGGCGGATTCGGCGCTTGCGATGCTGCCGGCCTCCACGCTGGAAGCGCTGCCGCAACCGGAGTAAAGCATCCGGGCCTGGCTCGGCGGCGCTGCCATCAGCGGCTGTCAATGACGCCGGGCTTCGATCACCCCGCTGACGTCGCGGATCACGGCGAGTGCTTTCTGCAATTGTTCGGTGGCGCCGATTTCGGCGGTAAACGCCATGCGCGCCTGACCCTTGGCGCTTTGCGTGCTGACGCCGATCACATTGATCTTTTCACGCAGCAGCACATCCGAAATGTCGCGCAACAAGCCTTGCCGGTCGTTCGCCAGCACAAACAGATCAACCGGATAAACCGTATCGCTGGCGGGCTTGCCCCAGGTTGTCTGGATCACGCGCTCCGGCGTATGACGCTCCATCTCGGCGAAATTCTTGCAGCTGGTCCGATGAATCGAGACGCCCTTGCCGCGCGTGACGAAACCGACGATCTCGTCCGGCGGCGCCGGCTTGCAGCATTTCGCCAGCTGGGTCAGCAAGCCATCGGTGCCGACCACCAGCACGCCCGAACTGGCGCCCTGGATCACGCTCGAGGCGCGGCTCTTGCGCGTGATCGCGGCCTCGGCTTCTTCCACCGTAGCCGGCGCGACTTTTTCCGGCTCGCCGCCCTGCAAGGCCTGCTCCACCTGGCGCAGGCTGAATTCATCCTTGCCGATCGCCAGGAACAGTTCGTCCGGCTTGGCAAAATCCAGCTTGCGCGCCAACTCTTCCAGGTTGACCGCTGTCTTGCCTTCGCGCTGCAGGGTTTTTTCCACCAGCGCGCGGCCGTTGGCCAGCGTTTCCTGCTGTTCGATGGCATTGAACCAGGCGCGGACCTTGGAACGGGTGCGGCTGCTGGCCGCATAGCCGGGCGCAGAGCCAGTCGCGCGACGGCCCGGCCGCGCCCGGCACCCCGCCCTGACCGGCGCGCACGGTGATGATTTCCACCGTCTGGCCGTTTTTCAACGGCGTATTCAAGGGCACCATGACGCCATCGACGCGGGCGCCGCGGCAGCGATGGCCGACCTCGCTGTGCAGGTGGTAGGCAAAGTCGATCGGCGTGGCGCCGCTCGGCAGTTCGATCACGCGCGCCTGCGGCGTCAGGACGTAGATGCGGTCGTCCAGCGTCGCCGTTTTAAGCTGCTCGACCCATTCGCGGCGGCTGTCCTCGCTGCCGACCACGGACTCGGCCACTTCGGTTTTCCAGGCCAGCAGTTGCCGCAGCCAGGCGATTTTTTCGTCGTATTTCTGCGCCGAGAAATTCGAGCCGCCGCTTTCCTTGTAGCGCCAGTGCGCCGCCACTCCGTATTCGGCGAAATAGTGCATCTCGCGCGTGCGCACCTGCACCTCCAGCGGCCGTTCGTCTTCGGCGATCACCACCGTATGCAGCGACTGGTAGCCGTTCGGCTTGGGGCGTGAAATGTAATCGTCGAATTCGCTCGGGACCGGAGTCCAGATGTGGTGCACGATGCCAAGCGCGGTATAGCACTCCTTGACGTCCTCGACGATGACGCGGAACGCGCGCACGTCGTACAGCTCGGAAAAATCGAGCTCCTTGCCTCGCATCTTGTTCCAGATGCTGTAGATATGCTTGGGCCGGCCAGACACCTCGGCCTTGACGCCGGCCGCCGTCAGTTCCCGGCGCAGGCGGCTGATCGCGGCATCGACAAAACCTTCGCGCTCGATGCGCTTTTCTTCCAGCATGCGGGCAATCCGCTTGTAGGCAGCAGGTTCGAGGAAGCGGAACGACAGGTCTTCCAGTTCCCATTTCAGCTGCCATACGCCCAGCCGGTTGGCCAGCGGCGCGTAGAGGTCGAAGGTTTCGCGCGCATAACGCCGGGTATCGGCATTTTCCAGCTTTTGTTCGCTGAAGTAGCGCAAGGTGGTCACGCGCGAGGCCAGCCGCACCAGCACCACCCGCATGTCGGAAGCCATCGCCAGCAGCATCTTGCGCAGCGTCTCGACCTGGGCGCTGGTTTGCTGCGCCGCGTTCTTGCCGCGCTGGGAAGCAGCGCCTTGCCGCTGGCTGAAAGTCTGCGCATGCAAGCGGATCAACTGCCGCACGCCGGCAACGAAATCGGCGATTTCCTTGCCGAATTCAGTCTCGATCCTGGCCGCTGCCGGCGGGTTGACCTCCGGCAATTCAAACAGCAAGCCGACGATGCGCGTATCGGCATCGGTCTTCAGCATCGCCAATACCGAAGCCGCCGCCTGCGAAAAACGATACGCATCCTGGCCGGTAAATACCGCCTTGCCGGCGTACAGCGGTTCGACGAAGGCCAGGGCCCGCTTTACGCGCGCGCTATCCTCGGCGGCGAGGCCGGCACACAGTTGCACTTCAACTTCAGCGGCCGAGGCTGCAATCGAAACCATGCGAGTCTATTTCAGCGCCGCCGTCACGACCATTTCCACCAGCCACTCGGTCTTCGCCAACTTGGCTTCGACCGTGGCGCGCGGCGGCGCATGGCCGTCGGCCACCCATGCATCCCAGACCGCATTCATGTCAGCGCTGTCCTTGATGTCGGCCAAAAAGACCTGGCACATCAGGATGCGCGTCTTGTCGCTGCCGGCTTCATTCAGGAGACGGTCGATATTTGCCAGCACTTCACGCGTCTGGCCGTCGATATTGTGCGTCACGTCTTCCGCGACCTGGCCCGCCAGATACACGGTGCCGTTGTGGATCGCCATTTCCGACAGGCGTTTTCCGACGTGCGAGCGTTTGATATCCATGCTGTCCTCGTTAGATAAATGAGCTGAATAAATCGATTCAAAAACCGGTCGCCGGCTTCAGTCGAGCAGGAACCGGCGCACCAGTGCGATCTGGTCGTCATGCATGAAGGTCGGCGCATGGCCGACGCCCGCGATTTCCACCAGTCGCGCACGCGGACCACGCTGCGTCATCTGCTGCGCCACCTCAGCCGTCAGCAGGTCGGACTGGGCGCCGCGCACCAGCAGCGTCGGGCAGGTGATCGCATCCCAGGCGGCCCACAAGCTGACTTCGGCCTGCTGCGCCAGCTGCGGCGTGATCGCCTTGAACGAGCGTGCCAGCCCCAGATCGTAATTCCGGGTCCACTGGCCGTCCTTGTCCTGGCACAGAACATCGGCCGCCAGCTTGTGCCATTCGGCGTCGCTGTGCGGGCCGAACGGCAGCGAAATCTCGCGCACATATGCGGCCGCCTGTTCGAACGTGGCAAAACGCACCGGCTTGCCGATATAGTCGCCGATGCGCGCCAGCGCCTCCGGATTCAGCGTCGGGCCGATATCGTTCAAGACCAGCTTGCGGATCGGATTGCCGGCCAGCGATGCCATGCCGATGCCGATCAGGCCGCCCATCGAGGTGCCGAACCAGTCCACCGTCTCGGCCTGCAGCCGCGCCAGCAGCGTCACCATGTCGGCGACGTATTGCGGCAACTGGTAATGGCTCGGATCGCGCAGATGGTCCGAGCGGCCGCGCCCCACCACGTACGGCGCCACCACCCGGTAGTGCTCGCACAGCGAGCGCGCCAGCGTATCGAAATCGTCCGCCACCCGGGTGACACCATGCACGCACAGCAGCACCCGCGGGTTGTGCGGGTCGCCCCATTCCTTGTAGACCATCCGATGCAGGCCACTCGGGGAAAGGCATTGCACTTGCTTGAAATGCGGTTCGCTCATGACGTTCCTGGGTGGTTATCGATTCCGCCATTTTACTGTCGTTGCGCTTAAAATCGTGGCAAGGCTGGCATTTTGGACAATTCAACTCAAGGAACATCATGCAAAAATCTCTGGAGGGAAAAACCGCTCTCGTTACTGGCTCCACATCGGGCATCGGCCTCGGCATTGCGCACGCGCTGGCCGCGCAAGGCGCCAATATCGTCTTCAATGGCTTTGGCGATGCCGCCGAAATAACCGCGCTGCAAGTCGAGACCGCGCGCCAGTTTGGCGTGCAGACGGCGTATCACGATGCCGACATGTCGAAGCCGGCCGAGATCGAGGCCATGATGAAATTCGCCGCCGACCGCTTCGGCGCGATCGATGTGCTGGTCAACAATGCCGGCATTCAGTACGTGGCCAACATCGAGGATTTCCCAGCCGAAAAATGGGATGCGATCATCGCCATCAACCTGAGCTCGACTTTCCATACTACCCGCCTGGCACTGCCCGCGATGAAGGCGCGCAACTGGGGCCGCATCATCAACATCGCCTCGACCCACGGCCTGGTCGGCTCGGCACAAAAATCGGCCTACGTCGCCGCCAAGCACGGCATCGTCGGCCTGACCAAGGTGACGGCGCTGGAAACCGCGCCCACCGGCGTCACCTGCAACGCGATCTGCCCCGGCTGGGTGCTGACGCCGCTGGTGCAGAAACAGGTCGATGCGCGCGCCACCCAGGAAAATCTGTCGAACGACGCCGCCAAGAAAAGCTTGCTGGCCGAGAAGCAGCCGTCCGGCGAATTCGTCACGCCGGAACAATTGGGTGCTCTGGCGGTCTTTCTTTGTAGCGAGGCTGCCAGTCAGGTGCGCGGCGCGGCATGGAATATGGACGGGGGTTGGGTAGCGCAATAAACGACACCGGTTCGCAACCTCACCGAAATTTAAAGGAGTATTTTTAAAACCCCATCTCTTTAGTGCGAGATAGACCAGTTTTTCGGCATACTCCTGGTTTTCAGAAACTTCTGCAAGATCGGCGCGGAGCTTGTTGCCGCGCTTTTCAACCGGACACAATCGGGAGCGCGCGATGACCGATCGAACCAGGCCAGCAATTGCAGCACGCCATCTGGCTGGCAGCATACGCATCGTGATGGCTGCGCTGCTAGGAGCCATTGGTGTTGCTGCCATTGTCACTTCTTGTGGTGGCGGTGGCGGCGACCCTGCCGCTCCGGTAGCGGTTGTCACACCGCCCACTGCTCCTCCCGCTGTTGTGCCTCCCGTCACTGTGCCTCCGGTCACTACGCCACCAGTCACCGCCGCGCCTGCGGGCGCGAGCCAAAGTGTCACTCTGCAGGTACCGGCGGGGATGAGCAGCGCACCATTCGACGTGCCGCGCACTCTGATGGTACCGGCCGGATTCGATATCCGTGTCTTCGCGCGCGTGCCTAACGCCCGCTTCATGGCGCTGGCGCCGAACGGCGATTTGCTGGTCTCCGATCCGGGCAATGGCATCATCACCTTGCTGCGCCCCAACGCCAACGCCGCTCCGCTCCAGTTCACGTTCGCCACGGGCCTCAGGATGCCGCACGACATCGCCTTCCAGACGATCGGCAGCATCACTTATGTCTATTTGTCGGAGTCGAACCGGATCATTCGCGCCCCCTACACCAGCGGCGACACGACGATCGGCGCAATACAGGTCATCGTCGATGGTCTGCCGGACTCCTCGACGCCGGAACTGGGCGGCGCCTACAGCCATGCACTGAAGAATTTCACACTGCACAACGGCCTGCTATATGTCTCGATCGGCTCCAGCTGCAATGCCTGCACCACCGACACCACGTCCAATCCGATTCGCGCCGCGATCTATGTGTACAACCAGGATGGCAGCAACGGCCGCCTGTTCGCAAGCGGCATACGCAACGCCGAAGGATTGAGGTTTCGGCCCGGCACCAATGAATTATGGGCGGTAGTCAACAACCGCGACAATATCGCCTATCCGTTCCACAACGATATTGACGGCGATGGCATGGATGACTTCGGCCGCATCATCCAGAGCTATGTCGATGGCCATCCACCCGACTTGCTGATCAACGTCAAGGATGGCGGCCAGTACGGCTGGCCGTTCTGCAATTCGGATCCGGATGGAGGGCTGGACAACATGCCATACGACCGCGATGCCGAGTTCAATGCCGATGGCAGCCAACTGGACTGCAGCACCATCGACCGCGTGACCAAGGGCATACCCGCCCATTCGGCACCGCTCGGCATGAGCTTCCTGCAGGACTCCGGCCTGCCGGCCAGCTATCGCGACGCGCTCGTGACCGGCCTGCACGGCTGCTGGAATTGCAGCGCATTCAACGGCCACAAGGTTGCGCTGTATCCAATGCGCGCCGATGGCAGCGTCGGCGATGCCGTTGATCTGGTCACAGGCTGGCTCACCGATGCCGTCAACAAGGTCCGCTGGGGCCGCCCGGTGGATGCGATCCCGGATGGCAAGCAGGGGCTGTATATCTCGGACGACCTGTCCGGCACCATCTACCAGCTCACCAGCGGTTGAGCCCGGCGGACTCTGCCGCATGGCAGGCATCAAGCGCATCCGGTAGCGGAATGGCAAACGGCGCCGATAGGCGCCGTTTTTTTCTACCTGCATCGAGTCTCAACCGACCGCGCTGGTATCCAGAGGCGCTTCGGTTTTTTCAACGATTTCCGCCACCGTCACGCCGCTGGCCAGTTCGACCAGCTTCAGGCCGCCCGGCACCACGTCGATCACGCCCAGATCGGTGATGATGCGGTTGACGACGCCGACCCCGGTCAGCGGCAGATTGCACTGTTTCAGGATCTTCGGCGAAGTCGAGCCATCCTTGGCGCGGGCCACATGCTCCATCAGCACCACCACGCGGCCGACGCCAGCCACCAGGTCCATCGCGCCGCCCATGCCTTTGACCATCTTGCCTGGGATCATCCAGTTGGCCAGATCGCCCTGCTGCGACACCTGCATCGCGCCCAGGATGGCGATATTGATCTTGCCGCCGCGGATCATCGCAAACGAATCGGCCGAATTGAAGAACGATGAGCCGGGCAGCGAGGTCACGGTCTGCTTGCCGGCGTTGATCAGGTCAGCATCGATCTCGTCTTCAGTCGGAAACGGGCCGATGCCCAGCAAACCATTTTCCGATTGCAGCCAGACTTCAATATCCTGCGGCACATAATTGGCCACCATGGTCGGCAAGCCGATGCCGAGGTTCACGTAAAAACCATCCTGCAGTTCCTGCGCCGCGCGCGCGGCCATTTCATCGCGAGTCCATGCCATCTCTGTTCTCCGTATCTTTTAGTTGCTGCCGTGGTTGGCACGCACGGTACGCTGCTCGATCCGTTTTTCCGGCTGCGCATTCTGCACGATGCGGTGCACGAAGATGCCCGGCGTATGGACCTGGTCCGGATCGATTTCCCCGACTTCCACCAGTTCCTCGACTTCGGCGATGGTGATCTTGCCAGCCATCGCCACCACCGGATTGAAGTTGCGCGCGGTTTTGCTGAACACCAGGTTGCCGGCTTTATCGCCTTTCCAGGCCTTGACCAGCGAGATGTCCGCTACCAGCGAACGCTCCATCACGTATTTGTCGCCATCGAATTCGCGCACTTCCTTGCCTTCGGCTACCACGGTGCCCAAGCCAGTACGCGTGAAGAAGGCCGGGATGCCGGCACCGCCGGCGCGCAGTTTTTCCGCCAGCGTGCCTTGCGGCGTAAATTCCAGCTCCAGTTCGCCGGCCAGATACTGACGCTCGAATTCCTTGTTCTCGCCGACATACGACGAAATCATCTTGCTAATCTGGCGCGTGGCAAGCAACTGGCCGAGACCGAAGCCGTCGACACCGGCATTGTTCGAGATCACCGTCAGGTTCTTCACCGCCGAGTCGCGCAGTGCGGCGATCAGCGCCTCGGGAATGCCGCACAGGCCGAAACCGCCCACGGCGATCATCTGGCCGTCCTTCACGACGTCGGCCAGCGCCGTCGCCGCATCCGGATAAACTTTCTTCATATCTACCCCTTCTTGTGTAAAGTAACGCCTGAACGTTTTCCACGTTGCGACGGACAGCATAGAACTGCATGGGGAATCTCACAATACCGTAGAAATACGAATTTCGTCGATTCGACAAGGGAAATTACGGGATGCAATCAGCGCAAGCCATTGACTACGATGAGATTTTCCAGCAATCGCCGGTCGGTATGTGCGTTTCCAGGCAACGCATCATCCAGGTCAGCAATCATGCGCTGGATCAAATGTTCGGCTATGCGCCGAAGGCGCTGGCCGGCCAGTCATTGCTGGTGTTGTACCCGACGCCGGATGAGTTCGAGCGCACCGGCGCGCGCATCGTGCCGATCATGAATGCCAAGGGCTGCTACGCCGATGATCGTATCATGAAGCGCGCCGACCGGGAGCTGTTCTGGTGCCACGTCACGGGCCGCTCGCTGACGCCGGGCGATCCGCATGGCGCCGGCATCTGGACCTTCGAGGATTTGAGCGAGAAGCGGCGTGTTTCGGCGCAACTGACGCCGCGCGAGCGGGAGATTTCAACACTGTTGGCTGAAGGCAAGACCAGCAAGCTGATCGCGCGCGAAATCGGCTTGAGTCCGCGCACGGTGGAAATGCATCGCGCCAAGCTGATGCGCAAATTCGCCGCATCGACCTCCAGCGAACTGGTGCACCGCTTGCTGGGCATTGCTTTGTAAGCTCTCTCTACGCGCCCAGTTGCGGCAAGCGCGCCTGCGCCAACTGCGCCAGCAACTTGGGATTCAGCGCCACCGATTTTTCCCTGGCGTAGTTGACCCACACCACCTTGGCGCCGCCCTCGGCGACGATGATGTCGGGACTGTCGACGCGACGAATTTCACACATGGTTTCGAAACTGGAGCGCCCGGGCGCACCGACATAGGTCAGCACTTCGATTTCACCCGGAAATTTCAATTGCCGCAGGAATGAACAATGCGCATTGACGATCACCGGCCCTTCGCCGCTGAACATATCTGGTTCGAGATCAATGCTGGAGAACCATTCAATGCGCGCTTGCTCCATGTAACGAAAATATACGGCATTGTTGACGTGCCGCATCGCATCCATGTCGCCCCAGCGAATCGGGATACGCGTGATATGCACCAGATTTTTATCAAGTGTTGTCATGCCTTATGAATCTCCACACATAAATCTCGATGAACGCATTTATTGCGCACTGGCGCCGTCGTCGGCGGTGATGATCGCGCCATTGATGAAATGCGATTCGTCGGCCGCCAGCAGCAGCAGCAGGCCGTCCAGGTCTTCCGGCTTGCCGAGGCGCTTGCGCGGCAGCATGTCGATCAGCTTCTGGCCTTGCTCGGTTTCGAAGTACTCATCGTTGATTTCGGTGCTGATGTAGCCGGGGCAGATCGCATTGACGTTGATGCCGTAGCGGCCCCATTCGACCGCCATCGATTTGGTCATCTGCACCACGGCGGCCTTGCTCATGCAGTAGATGCCGATCTGCGGCAACACGCGCAGGCCGGCGACCGACGCGATGTTGATGATGCGGTGCTGTTTCTTCGGATCGCCCTTGGCGCGCGCGATCATGCGCTTCGCGGCTTCCTGGGCAACGAAGAAGGCGCCGCGCAGGTTGGTGTCCATCACGTAGGCGTAGTCTTCCGGCGTGACATCGAGCAGGCGCTGGGTGGTCGAGACACCGGAATTGTTGACCAGGATGTCGATCGGCCCCGCTTCGGTTTCCGCGTGCGCGATCGCCGACTTGATGCTGGCGTAGTCGGTCACGTCGAGCGCCACCACATGCGCCGCGCCGCCCTCGGCTTCGATCTCGGCGCGCAGTTCCTTCAGGCGCTCGGTGCGGCGCGATGCCAGCACCACCTGCGCGCCGGCCTGCGCCAGGGCTTTGGCGAAACGCGCGCCCAGACCGCTGGAAGCGCCGGTGATCAGCGCGATCTTTCCTTCAAAATTGACTTCGATCCCCACGATACTCTCCTGATATTCGCTTTTAGCCAAATCTGGCGCTTGCAGACACGTTATCATTCCACACCGCGATTAGTGCGCAGTGCCTAGTATTCTGCCGCAAAATCTCAGACAATTAGCACACTCGTTCGAAAATAAATTTTACGGTTGATCCTCATGACTCCAAACCAGACTCAAAGCATTCTCGAACAGTACGGCCCACGCGAGTCGATGGAATACGACGTCGTGATCGTCGGCGGCGGCCCGGCCGGCCTGTCGGCGGCGATCCGCCTGAAGCAGCTGGCGGCCGAGAAAGGCAGCGAGGTCTCGGTCTGCGTGCTGGAAAAAGGCGCCGAGATCGGCGCGCACATCCTGTCCGGCGCGGTGATGGACCCGCGCGCGCTGACCGAACTGATCCCGAACTGGAAGGAACAAGGCGCGCCGCTCGACGTCGCCGGTGACCGAAGACCGCTTCCTGTTCCTGACCGCGACCAAGGCCTACCAGACGCCGAACTGGATGCTGCCGGCCAGCTTCCAGAACCACGGCAACTATGTGATTCGCTCGCCAACGTGACGCGCTGGCTGGGCCAGCAGGCCGAAGCGCTGGGCGTCGAGATCTTCCCCGGCTTTCCGGCCGCCGAAGTGCTGTACAACGACGACGGCTCGGTCAAGGGCGTCGCGACCGGCAACATGGGCGTCGACCGCGACGGCGAGCCGACCGACGACTTCCAGCTCGGCATGGAACTGCACGCGAAGTACACGCTGTTCTGCCGAAGGCTCGCGCGGCCATCTGGGCAAGCAGCTGATCGCCAAATTCAAGCTGCACGAGGGCACGCGATCCGCAGGTCTACGGCATCGGCATCAAGGAACTGTGGGAAATCGATCCGGCGAAGCACAAGCCGGGCCTGGTGATCCACACCGCCGGCTGGCCGCTCGACAACGACACCTACGGCGGCTCGTTCCTCTATCACCTGGACAACAACCAGGTCGCGGTCGGCTTCGTCGTCGGCCTCGGCTACACGAATCCGTATCTGTCGCCGTTCGAGGAATTCCAGCGCTACAAGACGCATCCGGCGATCCGCACGTTCTTCGAAGGCGGCAAGCGCATTTCCTACGGCGCGCGCGCGATCACGGCCGGCGGCCTGCAGTCGCTGCCGAAGCTGGTGTTCCCGGGCGGCGCGCTGGTCGGCTGACGATGCCGGCTTCCTGAACGCGTCGCGCATCAAGGGCAGCCATGCGGCGATCAAGACCGGCATGCTGGCCGCCGAAGCCGCGTTCGACGCGCTGCGGCCGGCCGCCAGCACGACGAACTGACCGCCTATCCGGACAGCCTTCGAGCACTCGTGGCTGCACGACGAGCTGCACGTCGCGCGCAACTTCAAGCAGTGGATGAGCAAGGGCCTGTATCCTCGGCACGCTGATGGTCGGCATCGACCAGATGGTGTTCCGCGGCAAGGCGCCGTGGACGCTGCATCATCAGCATGCCGACCACGAATGCCTGAAGCCGGCGTCGCCGAGTGCAAGCCGATCGTCTATCCGAAGCCGGATGGCAAGCTGACCTTCGACCGGCTGTCGTCGGTGTTCATCTCGAACACCAACCACGAGGAAAACCAGCCGGCGCACCTGACGCTGAAAGATCCGACGGTGCCGGTCAACGTCAACCTGGCGACCTATGCCGGGCCGGAAGCGCGCTACTGCCCGGCCGGCGTGTACGAGTTCGTCGAAGACCGACGACGGCAGCGAGCGCCTGCAGATCAACGCGCAGAACTGCGTGCACTGCAAGACCTGCGACATCAAGGACCCGACGCAGAACATCGTCTGGGTCACGCCGGAAGGCGGCGGCGGGCCGAACTATCCGAACATGTAAAAACAAAAAAAGCCGCGATTGCGGCTTTTTTTAACAGCAAATTGTTTTCAGCGGTCACCACCGCGACCGTGCAGCGCGACTTGGAAATCTTTGCAACCGGTCCACCAACAAGCTGCCTCTTGCACCTGTGTCTCCGATCACTCTCTTGGGGTTTCCATATACTCCCAAGCATACACACCAATTACGGCGGATATGTGGTCGTTTATGCAATATACCCCGATTACTCTGACTTTCTTCAGGATGAACGTGGCCGGCGATGATCACTGACCGGACTCAGGCAGCCATTGTCCCGACAGAATTTTTTCCAGCCAAAAAGCGCCGATGATGGTTTTGACATCGGTCACTTTGCCCTCTCGAACCCAAGTCAGCAGATCGGCTATTGGAGCGCGGAAGGTTTCCAGGAATTCGCCATCGTCGAGTTGGCTGGCGCCGGCGGTCAGTTGCCGCGCGACGAATAGTTCCAGGTGTTCATCGGAATAGGCAATGGCATTGTGGATGGTGCACACTGCCTGCCAATCGGCGGCGCGATAACCGGTCTCTTCCTGCAATTCGCGCTGCGCGCACAACAGAGGGTCCTCGCCTGGATCGATTTTCCCGGCCGGGAATTCAATGAAAACTCGCTCCAACGGGTAGCGGAACTGGCGCTCCAGCAGCACCGTGCCATCGTCGAACAGCGGCATGATCACCACCGCGCCAGGATGACGAATATATTCGCGCTGCGCGATTTTGCCATCCGGTAATCGTACGCGGTCGCACTGCAGCTTGAGAAAATCACCGGCGTAAGCCAGTGCGCCGTCGAGGCGCGTCTCCGTCAAATGCTTATCCATGCGAATACTCCAGCAAGAAACGCGGGCGCAAGATCACGAACAGCAGGATTGGCGCCGGTTTAACAAGCGCTCAGCGGCGCCGTTTGCGCAAATAGCGAAACACGAACCCGGGATACGCCAGCACGATGAAAAGGCAGGCGGTCACCGCGTAAAACTCCCACCCCTGCGGGAAGGCATTGCCGAGTTGCGCTTCCAGCAAGTGGGCAATGCCGCCGACCAGCGCGTATAAGACCACCAACTCGATCAGGCGCAGCCAGACCGGCTTGACTGAACGCCCGCCCAAGAGCGAGATCGGAAGCACCGCAAACAGGCGTTCATTGACAAACGGCAGATTGGCCGCCAGCACCGCTAGCAGGATCACCAGCCAGCTATAGGAAGAAACATTCACAAGGAGTACCGGACAGCCTTTCCGTTCAGGATGACAGGGTTCTGACCATCGCCACCGCCAGCGCGCTCATCAGCGGTCCCGGCAGCAAGCCCAGCGCCAGCAGCGCAATGCCATTGACGCTCAAGGCAATCCGCATATCGGCATTGACCACGATCGGGTGATCGTCGAGCGGTTCATCGAAATACATCAGCTTCACTACCCGCAGGTAGTAGAAGGCGCCGACCACCGACAAGATCACCGCGACCACCGCCAGCCAGACCTGGCCGGTGCTCAAGACGGCTTGCAGTACCGAAAATTTCGCGTAGAAACCCATGGTCGGCGGCACGCCAGCCAGGGAAAACATCAGGATCATCATCATCAGCGCAAACCACGGGCTGCGCCGGTTCAAGCCCTTGAAATCGTCCAGGTTCTCGGCCTCGAAGCCGGAACGGGCCAGCAGCGTGATCATGCCAAAGGTGCCGAGCGTGGCCAGTACATAGGTAATGATGTAGAACATCGCCGAGCTGTAGGCATTGGCGGTGCCCGCTGCATCGCCGCCCACCACGCCGGACAACAGGCCGAGCAGCATGAAGCCCATCTGGCCGATGGTCGAATAGGCCAGCATGCGTTTCAGATTGGTTTGCGCAATGGCGGTAATATTTCCCACCGCCATTGACATCACGGCCAGGAATACCAGCATCTGCTGCCAGTCGAACGCCAGCGGCAACAAGCCTTCCACCAGCAAACGGACCGCTATCGCGAACGCAGCCAGCTTCGGCGAAGACGCTACCAGCAGCGTGATCGCGGTCGGCGCGCCATCATAGACATCCGGCAGCCACATGTGAAACGGTGCGGCACCCAGCTTGAACGCCACCCCGGACACCACGAACACAATGCCGAACACCAGCACTGTCTTGTTCGCCACACCGGAAGCAGTCACGCGCGCCACTTCGACCAGATCCAGCGAGCCGGTGGCGCCGTACAGCATCGACATGCCGTACAGCAGGAAGCCGGAAGATAGCGCGCCCAGAACAAAATATTTCATCGCCGCCTCGGTCGGGATCGAGGAACCCCGGCGCAGCGCGATCAAGGCGTACAGGCTGAGCGACATCAGCTCGAGGCCGAGATAGATCACCAGGAAATTATTCCCGGAAATCATGATCATCTGCCCCAGCAGCGTAAACAAGGCCAGTACGTAGTATTCGCCACCCAGATGGCCGCTGATCATGTTGCGCGCGCTGACGTACTGCTGCGAATAGATCAGCGACAGGCCGACCGACAGGTAACAGAACAGCTTCAACACGTTCGCCATCGGATCGGAAATGAACAGATTGTGGAAGGTGTAAGTGGTTGCGCCGCTGTTGAAGTCGATCATGGTCAGCGCCGCGCAGATCGCGATGGCGATCAGCGACAGCACGTACGTGACATGCCGCTTGGCACTCGGCAGAAACAGGTCGATCAACAGGATCGCCGATGCTGCCAACACGAGGAAAATCTCCGGATATGCCGGAACCAGGTTCATATTGTTCATTTGGTCGCCGCTATATGCGCTTGCAAGATACCTTGCTAATGGATTTTGGAAATTGCGACATGCTGCAGCAAATCAGCCACGGAAACCTGCATCGCATCGATAAAGGGCGCCGGATAAATACCCATCGCGAGCACCGCGATACCCAACAGGCCCAGCATGAAAAATTCGCGTTTGTTGATGTCAGCCATTTGCGCCACCCGCGCATTGCCGATCGCGCCGAAGATCACGCGCTTGGCCAGCCACAGCGAATAGGCCGCACCCAGAATCAGCGCCACCGCAGCCAGCAGGCCGATCCAGAAATTGAATTGCACCGCACCCAGGATCACCATGAATTCGCCGACGAAGCCGGACGTGCCTGGCAAACCGCAATTGGCCATCGAGAACAGGATAAAGAAGGCGGCGAACTTTGGCATCGTGTTGACCACTCCGCCGTAGTCGGCAATCTGGCGCGAATGCAGGCGGTCATACAGCACGCCAATGCACAGGAACATGGCGCCGGAGACAAAACCGTGCGAAATCATTTGTGCGATACCGCCCTGCAGCGCCATGTCGTTGAAGGCGAAAAAGCCGAGCGTGACAAAACCCATATGGGCAATCGATGAATACGCTACCAGCTTTTTCATGTCCGCCTGCACGATTGCCACCAGCCCGATGTAAATCACCGCGATCAGCGATAGCGTGATCATAAAGCCGGACAGGTAGTGGCTGGCATCCGGCGTAATCGGCAGCGAGAAGCGCAGGAAACCGTAAGCGCCCAGCTTCAGCATGATCGCCGCCAGCACCACCGAGCCGCCGGTAGGGGCTTCGACGTGCGCATCCGGCAACCAGGTGTGCACCGGCCACATTGGCACCTTGACCGCGAACGCCGCCAGCAGAGCGAGGAAAATCAGGATCTGCTCCGACATCGAGAGTGGCATCTTGTGCCAGGCCAGGATATCGAAACTGCCGCCGGACTCGACGTACATATACAGCAGCGCGACCAGCATCATCACCGAGCCGAGGAAGGTGTACAGGAAAAACTTGATCGCCGCATACACGCGGTTAGGACCACCCCAGACGCCGATGATGATATACATCGGAATCAGCGTCGCCTCAAAGAATACATAGAACAGCAAGCCGTCCAGCGCGCAAAAGACGCCGATCATCAGACCCGAGAGAATCAGGAAGGCGCCCATGTATTGAGCCAGCTTGTTCTCGATGACTTGCCAGGCGGCGATCACGACGATCACCGTGATAAAGGCGGTCAATGGAATGAACCACAGCGACAGGCCGTCGATGCCGAGGAAGTAATTGATATTGAAGCGCCCGATCCACGGCATTTTCTCGACAAACTGGACGCCATGAGCGGCATTGTCGAAGTTCAGCGCCAGCGGCACGGTGACCGCGAAACTGATCAGCGCGCCAATCAGCGATAACACTCGCACCTGGGTCCGGTCGCGGCCGCTGCCAAAGGCCAGCACCAACACGCCGAACAAAATCGGGCACCAGATGGCAAGACTGAGCAAGGGGAAAGTTGACTGCATCATAGTTATATTTGTTTTTGCGTCGCCGCTTAACGGGCGAACGGAAACGGCATGAAATAAATCAGGAAACCCAGTACGCCGAGAATCATCACGAATGCGTAGTGGTAGATAAAACCGCTTTGTGCCAAGCGAATGAAACTGGCAAACCACCCCATCACTTTGGCGCTGCCATTCACGATCAGGCCGTCAATCAGGCTGCGGTCGCCGGCTTTCCACAGCCCGCTGCCCAACCAGCGCGCACCGCCGGCAAATACGACCTGGTTGATCTTGTCCATGTAGTACTTGTTATCAAGCAGCGTGTAGATGCCGCTGAATTTCTCCTTCAGCAGGGCAGGAATGCGCGGATTGACAATGTAGAAATAATAGGACAGCGCGATACCAGCGACGGCCAGCCAGAAAGGCAACGCGGTCAAACCATGCAGCGCCATCGCCAGCGGTCCGTGGAACTCTTCCGCCAGCGTCGCCATTGCCGGATGCGTGCTGCTGACGAAGATCGCATCGTTGAAGAAGTCGCCAAACAGCATCGGACCGATCGTCACGAAACCGATCATCGCCGATGGAATCGCCAGCAGGATCAACGGAATCGTCACCACCCAAGGGGATTCATGCGGCTTTTCGCCTGGCGCCAGGCCATGATGATGGCCGTCGCCCGGATCTTCCTCGCTTTCATCGGCATGCTCATGCTGCACGTGCGGGGTACCGAAGCGCTCCTTGCCATGAAACACCATGAAATACAACCGGAACGAGTAAAAGGCGGTGACAAAGACACCAGCCATCAGCGCGAAACTCGCCACTCCAGCACCGGTCAGTGTGCTGTGACGCACCGCTTCGATGATGCTTTCCTTTGAATAAAAGCCGGAAAAGAACGGCGTGCCGATCAGCGCCAGAGATCCGATCAGCGTGGTCAGCCAGGTGATGGGCATGTACTTGCGCAAGCCGCCCATGTTGCGCATGTCCTGGTCATGGTGCATGCCGATAATCACCGAGCCGGCCGCCAGGAACAGCAGCGCCTTGAAGAACGCATGGGTCATCAGGTGGAACACGCTGACCGAGTAAGCCGATACACCCAGCGCCACGGTCATGTAGCCCAGCTGCGACAGTGTCGAATAGGCGATCACGCGCTTGATGTCGTTCTGGATCATGCCAAGGAAGCCCATGAACAGCGCGGTGATGGCGCCGATCACCAGCACGAAGGACAGCGCCGCATCCGACAGCTCGAACAATGGCGACATGCGTGCCACCATGAAAATGCCGGCGGTAACCATGGTCGCCGCATGAATCAGGGCCGAGATCGGGGTCGGGCCTTCCATCGAGTCCGGCAGCCAGACATGCAGCGGAAACTGCGCCGACTTGCCCATCGCACCGATGAAGAGGCAAATGCAGGCGACCGTCAGCAGCATCCAGTCGGTGCCGGGAAACAGCAGCTGTGCCAGCTCGCCTTTTTTGGCGAAAATTTCCGCGTAATTCATCGAGCCGGCAAATGCCAGCAACAGGCCGATGCCGAGAATGAAGCCGAAGTCGCCGACCCGGTTGACCATGAAGGCTTTCAGGTTGGCGGCAATTGCGGTCGGCCGCGTGTACCAGAAGCCGATCAGCAGATAGGACACCAGCCCGACTGCTTCCCAGCCGAAGAACAGCTGCAGCAGGTTGTTGCTCATCACCAGCATCAGCATCGAGAAGGTGAACAGCGAGATATAGGCAAAGAAGCGGTTATAGCCCGGGATCGTCCTTCATGTAGCCGATGGTATAGATGTGCACCATCAGCGAGACGAAGGTCACCACGCACATCATCATCGCAGTCAGGCTGTCGATCAGAAAGCCGATCTCCAGTTTCAGGCCGGCTACCGTCATCCAGTTATAGATGGTGCCGTCAAAATGCGCGCCATCCAGCACTGCCAGCAAGGTCTGGCAAGAGATGATGAAGGCGATCAGCACACCCAGAATGGTGACGCTGTGCGAGGTAGTGCGGCCGACCTTGTTGCCGAAAAACCTGGTGCCAAACAGGCCGGCGATCACGGCGCCAACCAGCGGCGCCAAAGGTACAGCAAGGAGTAAATCCGGGTTAAGTTGCCCAGCCATGTTGAACCCTGTCTATATTATTCAGTTACTGTTTTGATCAGCCTTTGAGGCGATCGAGATCTTCGACGTCGATGGAATCCAGGTTGCGGAACAGGACCACCAGAATTGCCAAGCCAATCGCGGCCTCGGCAGCGGCCACCGTCATGATGAAGAAGACGAAAATCTGTCCGGCAGCATCGCCCAGATAGTAGGAAAAGGCGATGAAGTTCATATTTACCGACAACAGCATCAGTTCGATTGCCATCAGCAATATGATCATGTTCCGGCGATTCAAGAAAATGCCGACGATCGAGATCGCGAACAGGATCGCGCCCAGGATCAGGTAGTGTGCTAGCGATAATCCCACGGTTCGCTTCCCTTATGGTTGGTCTTTGACGACTGGCGCGGCGGGCGCGGCGTCGGCACGGCTGCGCGCCGATTCGGATTTCATGTTGACGATCCGCACGCGGTCGCGGCTTTGCACCTTGATTGCATCGGCCGGATCGAAATATTTGCGATCCTTGCGACGGCGAATCGTCAGCGCCGTGGCAGCAATCATCGCCACCAGCAGGATCACCGCCGCAATCTCGAATGCGAACACATACTGCGTGTAGAGAACCTTGCCCAACTCCCTGGTACCGCCGATGTGGGCCGAGGCCGCCGGCACATCGAGCTCGAGCCGAAAGCCATGCAGCAGCACTGCCGACATTTCCAGCACGATAACGACGCCGATGATCGACCCCAATGGCAAGTAAGACCAAAAGCCTTCGCGTATCTTGCTGACGTTGATGTCCAGCATCATCACCACGAACATGAACAACACCATCACCGCGCCGACATACACCAGTACCAGCACGATGGCGAGAAATTCAGCTTTTAAGAGGAGCCAGATGGCGGCGGTGGAAAAGAATGACAGCACCAGAAACAGGGCAGCGTGAACCGGGTTGCGATCCGTGATGACGCGCAATGCAGACAGCACCAGGATCAGCGCAAATGCATAAAACAAGAAAGTTTTGAATTCCATGGAAAGCCAGTCTTAGCAGAATCAACGATATGGGGCATCGACGGCACGGGCCGCGGCGATTTCTTTTTCATAGCGGTCACCGACTGCCAGCAGCATTTCCTTGGTGTAGTACAGGTCGCCCCGTTTTTCGCCGTGGTATTCGAGCACATGCGTTTCGACGATGGAGTCGACTGGGCAGGACTCTTCGCAGAAGCCGCAGAAAATGCATTTGGTCAGGTCGATGTCGTAGCGCGTGGTGCGACGCGAACCGTCGGCGCGCTGCTCCGATTCGATCGTGATCGCCACGGCCGGGCAAACCGCTTCGCACAACTTGCAGGCAATGCAGCGCTCTTCGCCATTCTCATAGCGGCGCAGTGCATGCAGCCCGCGAAAACGCGGCGACTGCGGTGTCTTTTCCTCGGGGAACAACACGGTAATCTTGCGCGCGAACATATAGCGTCCGGTCAGCGCCAGGCCCTTGAACAACTCCCGCAACATCAAGCTACCGAAAAAATCCTTGATTGCAACCATTTTGGCCTCCATTGCCACTCAGCCTCGCGCTTCTTTATTTCCAGATATTCAGGGCCGGGATCTGCATCCATGCGGCGACAATCACCAGGTACGCCAGCACCAGCGGAATGAAAACCTTCCAGCCGAGACGCATGATCTGGTCGTAGCGATAGCGCGGGAACGACGCACGCGACCAGATGAACAGCGATACCACGAAAAAGGTCTTGATGCCGAGCCAGAGCCAGCCCGGTATCCAGGTAAACGGCGCCATGTCGATCGGCGACATCCAGCCGCCCAGAAACATCAGCGACGCCAGCGCGGAAATCAGAATCATGTTGGCGTATTCAGCCAGGAAGAACATCGCAAACGACATGCCCGAATACTCGACCATGTGGCCAGCCACGATCTCGGATTCGCCTTCGACCACGTCAAATGGATGCCGGTTGGTCTCGGCGATGCCGGAAATTACATACACAAAGAACACCGGCAGCAAGGGCAGCCAGTTCCAGGACAGGAAATTCAGTCCCAGCTCGGCAAAATAACCCTTGCCCTGGCCCAGCACGATATCGGTGAAATTCAGGCTGCCCGACACCATCAGCACGATCACCAGTGCAAAACCCATGGCGATTTCATATGACAACATCTGGGCAGATGCCCGCATGGCGCCGAGAAAGGCATATTTCGAGTTGGAAGCCCAGCCGGCGATGATGACGCCATACACTTCCATTGACGTAATCGCCATCACGAACAACAAACCGGCATTGATATTGGCCAATGCCACTTCGGGTCCGAACGGAATGATGGCCCACGCTGCCAGCGACGGTGCGATCGTCATCACCGGCGCAATCAGGAACAAGGCTTTGCTCGCCTTGGCCGGGACGATGATTTCTTTCAGCAGCAACTTCAAGGCGTCGGCAATCGGCTGCAGCAGGCCGGCCGGGCCAACCCGGTTGGGGCCGAGGCGGACGTGCATCCAGCCGATCATCTTGCGTTCCCACAGCGTCAGATAGGCAACCAGCCCCATCAGCGGCAATACCAGGATGATGATCTTGACCAGATTCCAGACCAGCGGCCACAGGCCTCCAAACCAGCCCTGGCCGGTTGCGTGCAAATTCAGGAGCATTTGATCCATCAGGCTTTCTCCACCGTCAGCACGCCAAACATCGGCCCCAGAGCGGCGGTGCTGGCATGTGCAGCAGCGACGCGCACCACATTGTCCGGCAGACCGGCATCAACTTCAGCGGCCAGTTGTATGCTTTGCTGCCCTTGGCCGATCCGTAACAGTGCGCCGTTCGTCACCGCCAGCTTTTGTGCCAGCGCTGTCGAGATCAGCGCACGCGGCGGCTGGGCATCGCGGGTTTCCTGCAGCGGTCCAGAACGGCGTACGATCGCGTCGCTGAAATAAATCGGCACATCGGCGATGCGTTCCAGCGCGCCGCCTGTGGCGTCGCTTGCGATTGGCTGCAACTCGATCGCGGCAATGTTGTTCAGGCGCGCAACGAGGTCGATCTGGGCGGCAGAATTCCCGCCCAATACTTCATTCCGGATATCCTCGGAAGATTGGTACTCGAAATTGTCCAGTTCCAGCAAATTCCCCAGCACGCGCAGTACCTTCCAGCCCGGTCGGGTCTCGCCCAGTGGTTGGACTGCGCCATTGAAACTCTGTGCACGGCCCTCGCAGTTGATGAAGGTGCCAGCGGTCTCCGTGAACGGCGCAATGGGCAACAGGACATCGGCATAATCCGCCGCATGCTGGTATGGCGACAGAACCACCACCATATCCGCACGCTCCAGCGCTGTGCTTGCGGCGACCGGGTCGGCGGTATCCAGTTCAGGCTCGGTGTTGAGCAACAGATAAGCCTTGCGTGGCGCCGCAAAAAACTGCGCGGCGTTGCGATCCTTGCCCGGCAACGCATGCGCCAGATAACCGCCCACCGTATTCGCGCCTTCGGTCAGGTAACCCAGGCGGGCATCGGTCTGTTGTGCCAGCCATTGTGCCGCTGCATGCAGTTGCGACGCCTGCGGGTGCTGTGCTGCAGCGTTACCGAGGAAGATGCCGCGCGCTTCGCCGCTCAGCAAGCTGGCAGCGATTTTTTCTGCGGCATCCGACGGCTGAACCGATTCAAGCCCGGCGGGCACGGCGACACCCCTGCTCTTCGCCACTGCCGCAACCACTTCGCTCAAGCCCGACAGCCAGGTTGAAGGCGCCTGGATCATCTTGTTGGCGACCGGCATCAACAGATCGTCGTCCACCGCATGCAGCACGTTGACCTGGGCACCATGCTTGACCGCTTGCCGCAGGCGGGACGCCAGCAGTGGATGATCCTTGCGCAGGAACGAGCCAATCACAAAAGCACGATCCAGCTTGCCAAACTCCGCCACGGACATGCCCAGCCAGGGCGTTAATTGGCCATCCAGCCGGAAATCGGATTGACGTAGGCGAAAATCGATATTTTCCGACCCCAGGCCGCGCACCAGCTTTTGCAGCAGCGACAGTTCTTCCAGTGTTGACGTTGGCGCCGCCAGCGCGGCGATCGCGTCGCCGCCATGCTCGAGCTGGATGTTACGCAGGCCATGGGCGACGTATTCGAGCGCGGTTTGCCAGTCGGTTTCCTGCCACTGGCCGCCCTGCTTGATCATCGGCTTTTGCAGGCGCTGCGGACTATTCAAGCCTTCATAGGAAAAACGGTCCCGGTCCGACAGCCAGCATTCGTTGACATCCTCGTTTTCCAGAGGCAGCACCCGCATCACGGTGGCGCCTTTGACTTGCACGATCAGGTTGGAACCCAGGCCATCGTGCGGACTGACTGATTTGCGGCGGCTCAGCTCCCAGTTGCGGGCACTGAAGCGGAATGGCTTCGATGTCAGCGCACCGACCGGACACAGATCAATCATATTGCCGGACAATTCGGAATCAATCGCCTTACCGACAAAAGCGGTAATTTGCGCATGCTCGCCACGGCCCAGCATGCCGAGCTCCATCACGCCACCGATCTCCTGGCCGAAGCGCACGCAACGGGTGCAATGGATGCAGCGCGTCATTTCCTTCATCGATACCAGCGGCCCGCCATCCTTCGGCGTTACTACCCGCTTTTCTTCGACATAGCGTGAGCCGGAGGAGCCATATCCGACGGCCAGGTCCTGCAACTGGCATTCGCCCCCCTGGTCGCAAATCGGGCAATCCAGCGGGTGGTTGATCAGCAGGAATTCCATCACGCCTTTTTGCGCAGTGATGGCCTTCGGGCTTTGGGTGTGCACCACCATTCCAGCCGAGACGGGAGTCGCACATGCCGGCAGCGGCTTGGGCGCCTTTTCGACTTCCACCAGACACATGCGGCAATTGGCCGCGATCGACAATTTTTTGTGATAGCAGAAATGTGGGATATAGGTGCCCAGCTTGTTGGCGGCATCCATCACCATGCTGCCTTCCTGCACTTCCACTTTCCTGCCGTCTATTTCGATTTCAACCATGACTATGCTTTTTCGCCGTGAAATGCACTACGCGAATCCGTATTTGTTAAACGTGGTCGGGTACCAAGCAGCGCTTGTGCTCGATATGATGTTCAAACTCGTGCCGATAATTCTTGATGAAGGCGCGCACCGGCATGGCGGCGGCATCACCCAGCGCACAGATGGTGCGGCCCTGAATGTTATCGGCCACTGAATTCAGCAGATCCAGATCTTCCTGACGTCCGAGACCGTGCTCGATTCGATGCACCACCCGATACATCCAGCCGGTGCCTTCCCGGCACGGCGTACACTGGCCGCAGGATTCTTCATAATAAAAATACGACAGGCGCATCAGCGAACGCACCATGCAGCGTGTTTCATCCATCACGATCACGGCGCCGGAACCGAGCATCGAGCCGGCTTTCGCGATCGAGTCGTAGTCGAGGTCGGTGTCCATCATGACCTCGCCACGAATCACCGGCGCCGACGAACCGCCAGGAATCACCGCCTTGATCTTCTTGCCGCCGCGCATGCCTCCGGCCAATTCCAGCAGAGTCGCGAATGGCGTGCCGAGCGGAATTTCATAATTCCCCGGTCTTTCGACGTCACCCGAGATCGAGAAAATCTTGGTGCCACCATTGTTCGGCTTGCCGAGTGCGGCATAGGCCTCGGCGCCCATGCGGAAGATGAACGGCACTGCCGCGAAGGTTTCAGTATTGTTGATCGTGGTTGGCTTGCCATATAGGCCGAAGCTGGCCGGGAATGGCGGCTTGAAGCGCGGCTGCCCTTTTTTCCCTTCCAGCGATTCCAGCAACGCGGTTTCTTCGCCACAGATATAGGCGCCATAGCCATGAAACGCATGCAGCTGGAAGTTGAAATCGCTGCCCATGATGCCGTCGCCGAGAAAGCCTTCGGCGCGTGCTTCTTCCAGCGCTTCCTCGAAGCGTTCGTATTCCTTCCAGACCTCGCCGTGGATATAGTTGTAGCCGACGGTAATTCCCATCGCATAGGCGCCAATGGCCATGCCTTCGATCAGCGCATGCGGGTTGTAGCGGATGATATCGCGATCCTTGAAGGTACCCGGTTCGCCTTCATCGGTATTACACACCAGGTACTTCTGCCCCGGAAACTGGCGCGGCATGAAGCTCCATTTCAGGCCGGTCGGAAAACCGGCACCGCCACGGCCGCGCAGGGAAGAGGCCTTGAGTTCAGCGATCACCTGTTCCGGTGTGATCTTTTCATTCAGGATACGTCGCAGCGCCTCGTAGCCGCCACGCTTGACGTAATCGGCAAGATGCCAATTGCTGCCATCCAGTCCGGCCAGAATCAGTGGTTTGATATGACGATCATGCAGGCAGGTCATTTGGACGTTTCCCCGCTCAGTTCATTCAACAGCGCGTCGATTTTTTCATTCGTCATCCAGCTGCACATGCGCTTGTTGTTAACCAGCAGCACCGGCGCATCGCCGCAAGCGCCCATGCATTCACCTTCCAAGAGCGTGAACTGGCCATCCGCGGTGGTTTCATGGAAATCAATGCCCAGCTTTTGTTTCAGATACTGTGCCGCTCTTTCGCTGCCGGATAATGCGCACGGCAGGTTGGTGCAAATCGTCAGCTTGTGTGTGCCGGTCGGCTTCAAGTTGTACATGTTGTAGAAAGTGGCCACCTCCTGCACCGCGATGCTTGGCATGCCGAGATAGTCTGCGACTTCCCGCATCAGTTCCGGCGACAGCCAGCCGGTTTCGTCCTGACCAATGGCGAGCGCCGCCATCACTGCGGATTGTTTCTGCTCCGGCGGAAACTTGGCGATCTCGCGATCGATTTTTTGGTACGCCTGTTCTGATAACAGCATTGCTTTTGCCTCGAGTATGGATGCGCGATGCGCGCTCTACCTATCTGTCAATTTCGCCGAACACAATGTCCTGGGTGCCAATGATCGTCACCGCATCCGAGATCATGTGGCCTTTAGCCATTTCGTCCAATCCCTGCAAATGCGCGAAGCCGGGGGCGCGGATTTTCAGTCGATACGGCTTGTTGGCGCCGTCCGAGACGATGTAGATGCCGAACTCCCCTTTCGGATGCTCCAGTGCCGCGTAGGCTTCGCCGGTCGGCACGTGCATGCCTTCGGAAAACAGCTTGAAGTGATGGATCAATTCCTCCATGTTGGTCTTCATGCTGACCCGCGACGGCGGCGCGATCTTGTGATTGTCGATCATGACCGGGCCGGGATTATTGCGCAGCCATTCGACGCACTGCTTGATGATGCGGTTCGATTGCCGCATCTCTTCCACCCGCACCAGATAACGATCGTAGCTGTCGCCGTTGCGCCCGACCGGAATGTCGAAGTCGAGCAGGTCATACACTTCATACGGCTGCTTCTTGCGCAAATCCCATTCAACTCCGGAGCCACGCAGCATGGGGCCGGTAAAGCCCATTGCCAATGCCCGCTCGGGCGATACTACGCCGACGCCAACCAGGCGCTGTTTCCAGATGCGGTTATCGGTCAGCAGGGTTTCGTATTCATCGACATAAGTCGGGAAGCGATTGGTAAAATCTTCAATGAAATCCAGCAGCGAACCTTGGCGATTTTCATTCATGCGCTTGATCGCCTTGTCATTGCGCATGATCGATGCCTTGTACTGCGGCATGGTCTCGGGCAAATCGCGATACACGCCGCCCGGGCGATAGTACGCCGCGTGCATCCGGGCGCCGGACACCGCCTCGTAGCAATCCATCAGGTCTTCGCGTTCGCGAAAAGCGTATAGGAATACTCCCATTGCGCCCACGTCCAGCGCATGCGCGCCGAGCCACAGCAGATGGTTCAACAAGCGCGTAATTTCGTCGAACATGACGCGGATATACTGGGCGCGCAGGGGCACGTCGATCCCGAGCAAGCGTTCGATCGCCATCACATAGCCGTGCTCGTTGCACATCATCGACACATAGTCGAGCCGGTCCATGTACGGCACCGATTGCAAGTAGGTCTTTTGCTCCGCCAGCTTTTCGGTTGCGCGATGCAGTAAGCCAATATGCGGATCGGCGCGCTGAATGATTTCGCCGTCCAGCTCCAGCACCAGCCGCAACACGCCGTGCGCGGCCGGGTGCTGCGGACCGAAGTTCAGCGTGTAGTTCTTGATCTCTGCCATTATTTGATCCCGCCGTAATTTTCTTCACGAATCACGCGCGGCGTGATTTCACGCGGCTCGATTGTCACGGGTTGATAAATCACGCGTTTTTGCTCTGGGTCGTAGCGCATCTCGACATAGCCCGAGACTCGGGAAATCCTTGCGGAACGGATAGCCGATGAAGCCGTAGTCAGTCAGGATGCGGCGCAGGTCGTTGTGGCCCGCAAACAGGATGCCGAAGAAATCGAACGCCTCACGCTCGTACCAATTGGCGGTCGACCATATATCGGAAACCGAAGCAATCTGCGGCACCTCATCATCCGGCGCAAACACCCGCAGCCGCAGGCGCCAGTTATGCGTTACCGACAAGAGATGGCTGACCACCGCGAAACGCTGCCCTTCCCAGCCACCATCACCGTATTCCGAGTAATCGACTCCGCACAAGTCGATCAATTGCTCAAAGCGGAGATCCGCATGATCGCGCAAGGTACGCATCGATGAGTGATAGGCCGCCGCCTCAACGACGACAGTGACTTCACCCAGCGCGATCGTCAGTTCGCGCAGATCATCGCCCAGCACCGTGCGCAGGGAAGCTTCCAGAGTTTCAAGTTTGGTCGTCATGCGGTTCTCTTAGCGCGCGATGGTGTTGGTGCGCTTGATCTTGTTTTGCAATTGCATGATGCCGTACAGCAGAGCCTCTGCCGTCGGCGGACAACCGGGCACGTAGATATCGACGGGCACGATACGATCGCAGCCGCGCACCACCGAATACGAGTAATGGTAGTAGCCGCCGCCATTCGCGCACGAACCCATCGAAATCACCCAGCGCGGCTCCGACATCTGGTCGTACACCTTGCGCAAGGCCGGCGCCATCTTGTTGCACAGAGTGCCAGCGACGATCATCACGTCGGACTGCCGTGGCGAGGCGCGAAACACGACGCCAAAACGGTCCATGTCGTAACGCGCCGCACCGGCATGCATCATCTCGACCGCACAACAAGCCAGACCGAAGGTCATCGGCCACATCGAACCAGTACGCGTCCAGTTGATCAGCTTGTCGGCCGTTGTGGTGACAAAGCCTTCATGCATTACACCTTCAATCGCCATGACTTACTCCCAATCCAACGCGCCCTTCTTCCACAGGTACCAAAAGCCGACCACGAATTCCGCAATGAACAGGATCATCGTGATAAAGCCGGCCCAGCCGAGATCTTGCATCGCGGCGCCCCATGGGAAGAAAAAAGCGGTTTCCAGATCAAACAGGATGAACAGAATTGCTATCAAGTAGTAGCGCACATCGAATTTCATGCGCGCATCTTCAAACGCTTCGAAACCGCACTCGTATGGCGAATTTTTTTGTGAATCCGGTCGATAGGGAGCGACGACACGCCCCAGCACCTGAGGCACGACGCCGACACCAATGCCGACCAGAATAAAAAGCAAAATGGGGAAGTATTCTTCGAGGTTCACGATTGACTGCCAAGCAAGAACTAACAATTGTGCGAAATGATGCGCCGCATGATACGCGTGGTCAATTCAAAGTTACGTCAATAAAAAGCCAGCTCAGGCGCGTCCCTCGCTGGCTCTCTTATTATAAGTATTGTCTACCTGGTGCCGACGGCGAGACTCGAACTCGCACAGCTTTCGCCACTACCCCCTCAAGATAGCGTGTCTACCAATTCCACCACGTCGGCACAACCTTCGTATTTTACTCTGTTTTAGTGCCTTGATTCAATCCGCACACACCTAAACCATGGCCAATCTCTGCGTAAAAACGCATTATTTTGGAATTTGGCTTGATTGATCGGCAGGCGCCGTTGGTGCTGCGGGTTTTGACGTGCCGCCAGGCACTGCGGACTCTGGAGACGAGGATGGCGCGGGTGCTGCAGTCGATGCGGCCGGCACTGATGCCGCCGGCAGATTTTCCATCACGCCACCACCGGCAGCCGTGTGCCGCCCACCATAAAATGCGAGCGCCAGTGTGGCGATAAAAAATACAGCGGCGGCGACGGCGGTAAATTTGGATAGAAAGTTGGACGAACCTGAGGCCCCGAACAGGCTGCCGGAGGCACCGGAGCCAAATGCAGCTCCCATGTCAGCGCCTTTACCATGCTGCAACAGCACAAGAGCAATAATTGCCAGCGCAGAAATCACTTGGATCACAACGATGACGGTAAATAAATGATTCATTAATGACTTTCGGTTCCGAGTTAATTCTTGCGTTAGTCGTTACTTGCAAACATTTGGGCAGCATGGGCAATCGCGAGGAAATCAGCGGCCTTCAGGGCGGCGCCGCCAATCAAGCCACCATCGATGTCCGGCATTGCCAATAATTGCGAAGCATTGTCCGGCTTCATGCTGCCACCATACAAAATTCGCACCCGGGATGCTGCCAGCGCATCTTTTTCTGCCAACCGTGCGCGCAAGGTCGCATGAACTTCCTGCGCCATCGCCGGCGTTGCCGTCTTGCCAGTGCCGATGGCCCAGACCGGTTCGTATGCAACCACGATTTTTGTCAAATCCTCGGCATCCAGTGCACTCAGCACAGCATCGATCTGGCGCTCAATCACCGCGCCAGTCTGGCCTGATTCACGCTGCTCCAGCGTCTCACCGACACAGACGATCGGCGTCAAACCAGCGGCCACGGCGCGTTTTGCCTTGTGTGCCACCACCTGATCACTTTCGGCGTGCAAGGCGCGCCGCTCCGAGTGACCAACAATGACATAAACGCAACCAAAATCCCTCAGCATTCCGGCAGAGATCTCGCCGGTATAAGCCCCGGCCTCATGCATCGAGACATCCTGACCACCCCATGCCACGGCACTTGTACCAAGCGCATCCCGACATTGGGCAAAATACGGTGCTGGCACACATACGGCCATATCACAATCATGTACGTTGCCTGTGGCGATAGCGGCCAACAAAACCGCATTCGCGTCCAGCGAGCCGTTCATTTTCCAGTTGCCGACAATCAGTTTGCGACGCATAGCACCCTACCGTTTCAATAACCCGGCATTCTATCGCGCCGCAACAAGCATGGTCAAACACAAGCCTTTATTTGACTCCGGCGTGACCCACGAAGTTGCGTTGCGCAGGGCCATACCAAGGTCCGCCAGCAGCCTTGGCAATAATAAAAAATGGGAACTGTATCCAAAGAGATGGGCCGCCTTTAACACCCACGCTATCAACAATTTCAGCAATACCCGAAGGAAGTTTATGAAATTGCGAGCATGATTTTCCCAATATGCGCACTACTTTCCATCAATGTATGTGCCTGCGCAGCCTGCTCCAGCGGGAAAGTACGGTAGATGACCGGCTTGATTTTTCCGGCCTCGATCAGTGGCCAGACTCGTTGCCGCAACTGCTCGGCGATGGCAGCCTTGAATGCCTCCGGCCGCGGCCGCAGGGTGGAGCCGGTCACCGTCAGGCGGCGCCGCAAGACCTGCCCCAGATCCACCGTGGCGCGCGCACCGCCCAGCAGGGCGATCAATGCCAGCCGGCCGTCGTCGGCCAGACAGGCTATTTCACGCGGCACATAGTCGCCGCCGACCATGTCGAGAATCACGTCGACGCCGGCGCCGTCGGTCGCAGTCTTGACCACTTCGGCAAAATCCTCGCTGCGGTAATTGATACCGCGTTCAGCCCCTAACGCCTCGCAGGCGCGGCATTTTTCATCGGAGCCGGCGGTGGCAAAGACGCGATGGCCGAGTGCCGCCGCGAGCTGAATCGCGGTAACGCCGATGCCGGAGCTGCCGCCCTGCACCAGCAGCGTTTCGCCGGCGGACAGGCGCGCCCGATCGAACACATTGCTCCATACCGTAAAAAACGTCTCCGGCAGCGAAGCTGCCTCGATCGCGGAAAGACCACGCGGAATGGGCAGGCACTGGCCGGCAGGCGCCGTGCAGTATTCGGCATAGCCACCGCCCTGCACCAGCGCGCAGACCATGTCGCCGATCTGGAAACCGCTCGCGGCCAGATCGCCATCGACGATTTCGCCGGCAACTTCCAGCCCCGGCAGATCGGAAGCGCCCGGCGGCACCGGATAGTGGCCGCTGCGCTGCAGTACATCGGGCCGGTTGACGCCGGCGGCATGCACCTTGATCAGCACCTCGCCTGCCTTCAGGGCCGGCAGCGGCCGCTGGCAGAGCTGCAGTACCTCGGGAGCGCCATATTGCGTAATTTCAATTGCTCGCATGCGAATTCCGTATCCGTAAAATTTGATTGTAAGGGAAGCCCCGGAAAACCCGGTGCAGGCCATGATGCCGCCTGCCTTGCCAGACAGGGCCGCACTAAAGCGGCGACCCGTTGAACGGCCTCTCCCGCGGCCGCTCAGGAGGCCTTTTGCATATCGTTGTCGATCGGCAGCATCTGGCCCGAGATCGATTTGCCGCTGTCGGAGGCGAGGAATACCGCCAGCGCGGCGATGTCGCGCGGATCGACCAGCCGCTTCAGCGACTGCTCCGCCAGCGCCGCTCGCCGCACCTCATCGAGCGACTGGCCACTGGCTTGGGCGCGGCCCTCGAACACCCGCTGCAGCCGGGGGCCATCGACCGCGCCGGGCAGAATCGCATTGGCGCGGATGCCGTATTCGCCCAGTTCGATAGCCAGCGTCTTGGTGAAACCGATCAAACCCCATTTGGTGGTGCAATAAGGGCTGCGGTTGGCGTAGCCGAAACGGCCGGCCACCGAGGCCATGTTGATGATCACACCGGCCGCCGATTTTTTCAGATGCGGAATCGCCAGCCGCGTGACGTGGAAGGTGCCGTTCAGGTTGACCTGCACCACTTTTTCCCATTGCTCGGGATCGAGCTGGTCCACCGGTGCCGTCGGTCCTGAAATGCCGGCGTTGTTGACCAGCACGTCGAGACCGCCCAAGGCGCTCACGCCGAATGCCATCATGCGTTCAACATCGCCGCGGTCGGCGATATCGCAGGTCTTGGTGGTCAGAGCGGGAATCTCTTTCGCCAAGGTATCGAGGCCGGGCCCATCGATGTCGCAAACGAACACCTTGGCGCCCACGGCGGCGAAGGCGCGCACGATTTCCCGCCCGATGCCGGACGCACCGGCAGTCACCAGCACACACTGTTCCATGACTTGCTCCTGTAGTCGGACGGCCTTTCCGCCATGGAAGACCATTGCCTGTCGGCGCCCGGACGCTCCAGCCCGACCGCCGGCAGCAGCAAATTTTCACTATAGCGATTCTGCGCGAAGGACGCTTGATCTGGCGCGATAGGCCCGCATCCGGCATGCCGGCGCACGGCGTGCCGCAGAGTGCCTGGGGCATGGAGCAGCATCGACTAGCTACCACCTAGTATTTTTCCTGCGTCTGCTCCCCGGCAACGTCGGTGATGATGCGCGCGTTGCGCTCAAACGTGATGTAGGCCCAGGCCCAGTCGGTCATCACCATCAGCCGATTGCGAAAACCGATCAGAAAATAGAGATGCACGAACAGCCAGAATAGCCACGCCGGATAACCGGAAAACTTGATGCGCCCGAGCATGGCGACCGCCGCCTTGCGGCCGATGGTGGCCAGCGAGCCGAAATCCCGATAACGAAAGGAAATCCCCGGCTGGCCCTTGACGCGCAACAGGATATTGCGCGCCGCGGTGCGCCCCATCTGCTTGGCCGCCGGTGAGACGCCCGGCACCGGTTTGCCGTCGCTGCTGATCGCCGCCAGATCGCCGATCACGAATATTTCCGGATGCGCAGGCAGCGACAAGTCCGGCTCGACCTGCACGCGCCCGCTGCGGTCGAGCGGGGCGCCGCCGCTTGCGGCCAGCGCCTTGCCCAAGGGCGAAGCGGCGACGCCGGCCGACCAGATCACGGTTTTCGATGGCAGCCGTTGCTCGCCGTCGGGCGTCACAAAAGTCACGCCGTCGGCGTCGATCGCGCTGACGCGACAGCCGGTGCGCACGTCGACGCCGAGCCGTAGCAGTTGCGCGCGCGCCTTTTCCGACAGGTCCGGCGGATACGGCGGCAGCACGCGGTCCGAGCCTTCCAGCAGCACCACCCGCGCCTGGCGCGAATCGATATGGCGGAATTCCCCGCGCAGGGTGTGGCGGCCGATTTCAGCCAGGGTGCCAGCCATTTCGACGCCAGTGGCGCCGGCGCCGATCACGGCGAACGTCAACCAGGCGGCGCGCCGGTCTTCATCGGCCTCGCGTTCGGCACTCTCGAAGGCCATCAAGGTGCGCTTGCGGATCTCGAACGCGTCTTCCAGCGTCTTCAGCGGCGGCGCGTGCTGTGCCCAGTCGTCGTGCCCGAAATAGCTGTGGGTGGAGCCGCTGGCGACGATCAGATAGTCGTAGCCGATTTCATGGTCGTCTTCCAGGATCACGCAATGGCGCTCGGCGCGGATATCGGTGACGCACGCCATCAGCGTGGTGAGGTTGCGCTGATCGGCGAGGATGTGGCGGATCGGCGCCGCGATCGCCGGCGCCGACAGGCCGGCGGTCGCCACTTGGTACAGCAACGGCTGGAACAGATGATGGTTGCTGCGGTCGATCAGCGTTATTCGAACGTCAGCGCCGGCCAGTTCCCGCGCCGCCGCCAAACCACCAAAGCCGCAACCGATGATAACGATATGGACCATAAAAATTCCGCCGTTCAAAACGACATAATTCAGCGTTTCTGCCCCAAGGCGACGCGCAATGAAACGCGGCACATGTGTTTAACATGGTAGCGCAAGCGACTTGGCTGGGCCGGCATCACTGGGAAAGTTTGGTCGAAAATGAAAATTGCAGGAGTATGCCGAAAAACACAACGATTTCTCTCGATATACAAGCGGATTATAAAATACTATATATAGTATAAAAACTGCGGCATGCGTCGTACGCCTCGCTGTCAACTACTATGTCTGCGCTCAATAAAAAAGCCGCTCGACATCACTGCCGTGCGGCTTTTCCAGTGAGGCAAGCTGAGATACCAGTTCGCCTCAGGCCTTACTCGGCCTACTGTGGTGCGACGGCAGCGCCGCCCTCTTCCGCCGTGACTGCTTTCATCGACAGCTTCAGGCGGCCGCGGTCGTCGGTTTCCAGCACCTTGACGCGCACTTGCTGGCCTTCGTTCAGGTAGTCGGCCACTGCGTTGACGCGCTCGTTGGCGATCTGGCTGATGTGCAGCAGGCCGTCCTTGCCCGGCATCACCTGCACGATCGCGCCGAAGTCCAGCAGCTTGAGCACGGTGCCGTCGTAGGTCTTGCCCACTTCGACCGATGCGGTCAGTTCTTCGATGCGGCGCTTGGCTTCCTGGCCGGCGGCAGCGTCGACCGACGCGATGGTGACCACGCCTTCGTCGCTGATGTCGATCTGGGTGCCGGTTTCTTCGGTCAGCGCGCGGATCACGGCGCCGCCCTTGCCGATCACGTCACGGATTTTTTCCGGATTGATCTTGATGGTGATCAGGCGCGGTGCGAAGTCCGACAGCTCGGTCTTCCCGTGCGGCACGGCTTTCTGCATTTCGCCCAGGATGTGCACGCGGCCTTCCTTGGCTTGCGCCAGCGCGACCTGCATGATTTCCTTGGTGATGCCCTGGATCTTGATGTCCATCTGCAGCGCGGTGATGCCGTTGGCGGTGCCGGCCACCTTGAAGTCCATGTCGCCCAGGTGATCTTCGTCGCCCAGGATGTCGGTCAGCACGGCGAACTTGCTGCCTTCCTTGATCAGGCCCATGGCGATGCCGGCCACGTGCGCCTTCATCGGCACGCCGGCGTCCATCAGCGCCAGGCAGCCGCCGCAGACCGACGCCATCGACGACGAACCGTTCGATTCGGTGATTTCCGACACCAGGCGCACCGAGTAGCTGAACTCTTCCGGCGCCGGCAAGGCGGCCATCAGCGCGCGCTTGGCCAGGCGGCCGTGGCCGATTTCGCGGCGCTTCGGGGTGCCGACGCGGCCGGTTTCGCCGGTGGCGAACGGAGGCATGTTGTAGTGCAGCATGAAGTGGTCGGTGTACTCGCCCATCAGCGCGTCGATCTTTTGCTCGTCGCGCGCGGTGCCGAGGGTGGCGACCACCAGCGCCTGGGTTTCGCCGCGGGTGAACAGCGCCGAACCGTGGGTGCGCGGCAGCACGCCGGTGCGGATCGAGATCGGACGCACGGTGCGGGTGTCGCGGCCGTCGATGCGCGGCTCGCCGTCGAGGATCTGCGAACGCACGATCTTCGCTTCCATGTCGAACAGGATGTTGCCGACTTCGGCGGCGTCCGGCGCTGCGGCGCCGATCGATGCCGCTTCGGCCGCCAGCGCGGCGTTGACTTCGGCCGTCGCGTCCTTCAGCTTGGCGGTACGCGCCTGCTTGTCGCGGGTCTGGTAAGCCTCGCGCAGCTTGGCTTCGGCGAAATGCGCGACGCGTGCGATCAGCGCTTCGTTCTTCGGCGCCGGCGTCCATTCGACTTCCGGCTTGCCGCCGTCGCGCACCAGGTCGTGGATCGCGTCGATGACGGCTTTCATCTGGTCGTGGCCGAACACCACCGCGCCCAGCATGACTTCTTCGGACAGTTGCTGCGCTTCCGATTCCACCATCAGCACGGCGGTTTCGGTACCGGCCACCACCAGGTCCATCTGCGAGTTGTTCAGTTGAGTGGTGGTCGGGTTCAGGATGTACTGGCCATCGACGTAGCCGACGCGCGCGGCGCCGATCGGGCCGTTGAACGGCATGCCGGACACGCACAGGGCGGCCGAGGCGCCGATCATCGCGGCGATGTCCGGATCGATTTCAGGATTGACCGACAGCACGTGGATGATGACCTGCACTTCGTTCAGGTAGCCTTCCGGGAACAGCGGACGGATCGGACGGTCGATCAGGCGCGAGGTCAGCGTTTCCTTTTCCGAAGGACGGCCTTCGCGCTTGAAGAAACCGCCCGGAATGCGGCCGGCAGCATAGGTTTTTTCAATGTAGTCGACGGTCAGCGGGAAGAAATCCTGGCCCGGCTTGGCATCTTTCCGGGCGACCACGGTCGCCAGCACGACGGTGTCTTCGATCGACACCAGCACGGCGCCGGAAGCCTGGCGCGCGATTTCGCCGGTTTCCAGGGTGACCTGATGCTGACCGTACTGGAAGGTTTTCGTAACTTTGTTAAACATGGGTTTCCTTTCTATTTTGCCGACAGATTTTCAGGCGCTGTCGTTCACCTCACCACAGATGGCAGCTTGCCACTTCACTATCCGTTGCAGCACCAGCCATGCCAACCACAAAAACGCAAATGCCCACGTCAGCAAACTGACGCAGGCATTCCAACTCTAGGTCGGCCTGAATGTCGCAAGCAAATTACTTACGCAGGCCGAGTTTTTCGATCAGTTCGCGATAACGGTTCGCGTCTTTGCCCTTCAGGTAGGACAGCAGGCTCTTACGACGGTTGACCATCATGATCAGGCCACGACGGGAGTGGTGATCCTTGTCGTGGGCCTTGAAGTGGCCGTTCAGTTCGTTGATGCGGGCGGTCAGCAGCGCGACCTGCACTTCCGGCGATCCGGTATCGTTGGCGGCACGTGCGTTGTCCGCGATAATTGCCGCCTTGGCGGCTTTTTCTACCGACATACAATTACCTTTCACATGCGGTGCGCAGAGTCACAACCCCACACATCGTGAACAACAGTTAAAGAACTGGTCGGATTGACCAGAGGGCGGAGTATACAGGAAATACCCGGGCAGCTCAAATATGGGCGTATTTTGACCCAAGCAACCAAGTTGTTTCCCATGAAAAAATATCTATTGCCTATTTATTATTATGTCGCCGTACTGCTACTGGCTGGTTGCACGGTGCTCGGCAAGCAGCCTCCCGTCAGTCTGGGCGAACCCGAAGCGAGTCTGATGGCGCGGGCTGGGCCGCCGACCGCACGCTATCCGCTGGCCGACGGGCATATGCTGGAATACCGGCGTGGGCCATGGGGCCAGGAAACCTATATGGCGCGCATCAGCGCTGATGGCCGTTTGCTATCGTGGGAACAGGTATTGACGACGCAAAAGTTTGCCACCATCAAGATCGACCGCGACGGCAAGGCAGACGTGCTGCGCACGATCGGCGCCCCGAGCGAGACGACCTACCTGACTCTGGTCCGACGCGAGGTATGGTCGTATCCATACAAGGAAAACGGCGTCTGGAATTCCTTGATGCACGTGTATTTCGATGATTCCGGCATTGTGCGCAAATTGGAAAATGGGCCAGATCCGAAATTCGATCCCGACCCCGAGCGAGGGCTATTCGGGCGGCTTAGATAGATAGCGTCGTGATCCCGCGTCCTCTTGAAATTTTTGTCGGCCACCTTATCTAAAAGACATTGGAGCCATGCTCCTCTTTTTTGACAGGAGGCGATCATGAATCTGGTATTACGAAATGGATTTCCGGTATCAACGGCATTGCGCTCAAGTTCTTACGGCCGCCCACTGGAGCGTTTGATGGACAACATGCTTGAAGAATTCCTGGCACCTTGGGAAAATCAAGACCCAGCGGTCTCCAGCCCGCGTATGAACGTCATCGAGAACGACCAGGCATTCATCGTGGAAGCCGACGTACCGGGCGTTGCCAAGGAAGATATACGGCTGGCCGTAGACAATCGGCGCGTTTCCATCGAAGCAGAAGTGAAGCACGAAGCAGCGCCAAGGGAAGGCGACAACATACTGCATTCAGAGCGCATCATCAGCAAATTCAGCCGCAGCTTTACCTTGCCAACCGAGGTTGACGAAAATAAGGCCGATGCTCGTCTGGAAAATGGCGTTTTGACACTCACTCTCCCAAAAAGGCAAGCAGCACAACCCAAAAAAATTAGTGTTCAGTAGAACATAGACACGCATAAGCAGGTGTCAACCCGAAAGTCCGCATCGTCGATGCGGACTTTTTTGCTCAGGCGTACGACTCATGACGGCCTGCATTTTCATCACAGTTGCGGATTCAATTTTTCCGCGTGCGACTGCAGTTTGTTCAGGGCCGACAGATAGGCTTTCGCGGATGCCACGACGATATCCAGGTCGGCACCGACGCCGTTGACAATGCGTCCGGCTCGCGACAGTCGCATCGTCACCTCGCCCTGAGATTGCGTCCCGGTCGTGATCGAATTTACCGAAAACAACAACAGCTCGGCACCGCTCTGTACCTTGCCTTCGATCGCATTGACGATTGCATCGACCGGGCCATTGCCTTCGCCACTACAACTCGATTCCGCACCATTCACCGAAAAGACGATCTGGGCGTTCGGCTTTTCACCGGTTTCCGAATGCTGCGACAAGGACACAAAACGGTAGTGTTCATTTTCGCTGGATTGCATTTCGTCCGATACCAGCGCCAGGATGTCTTCGTCGAAAATTTCCGATTTGCGGTCGGCCAGCTCCTTGAAGCGCATGAAGGCGGAATTCACCTCGGCTTCGGAAGCGAGACCGATGCCAAGTTCTTCCAGTCGTTGCTTGAAGGCATTACGGCCGGAGAGCTTGCCCAGCACCAGCTTGTTGGCGCTCCAGCCGACATCCTCTGCTCGCATGATTTCGTAGGTGTCACGCGCCTTCAGCACGCCATCCTGATGAATGCCGGAAGCGTGTGCAAACGCATTCGCTCCCACCACCGCCTTGTTCGGCTGCACCACGAAACCGGTAGTTTGGCTCACCATGCGGCTGGCCGCCAGCAGATGCTGAGTATCGATTCCGAGTGCCAGATTGAAATAATCCCTGCGCGTCTTGACGGCCATCACGACTTCTTCCAGCGAGCAGTTGCCAGCGCGCTCGCCCAGACCGTTGATCGTGCATTCCACTTGGCGCGCACCGCCGATTTTCACGCCGGCGAGCGAATTGGCGACCGCCATCCCAAGATCGTTATGACAATGCACGGACCAGATTGCCTTGTCGCTGTTCGGTACTCGTTCGCGCAGGTTCTTGATGAAATTACCATACAGCTCAGGAACCGCGTAACCGACCGTATCCGGCACATTAATGGTCGTGGCTCCCTCCGCAATGGCGGTTTCAATCACCCGGCACAGGAAATCGACATCGCTGCGATATCCGTCTTCCGGGCTGAATTCGACATCCGCCACGAGGTTGCGCGCGAAGCGCACCGACAATCTGGCCTGCTCCAGCACCTGCTCGGGTGTCATGCGCAATTTCTTTTCCATGTGCAACGCCGAGGTCGCGATGAAAGTGTGGATGCGAGCCCGAGCCGCGCCACGCAGCGCCTCGGCTGCGCGCGAAATATCGCGATCGTTGGCGCGCGACAGGGAGCAGACGGTCGCATCCTTGACCAGGCCGGCAATCGCCCGGATCGCCTCGAAGTCACCGTCCGAAGCCGCCGCAAATCCGGCCTCGATGACATCCACCTTCAGTCGTTCGAGTTGTTTGGCAATCCGGATTTTTTCTTCCTTCGTCATCGATGCGCCGGGCGACTGCTCGCCATCACGCAACGTGGTATCGAAAATAATGAGCTTGTCGGCTGAATTTGCGGTCATTTGAGACTCCTTGAAAAAACGCGATATGCTTTTTGAATACTTTTTCGCCTGTCCTTGCCGGCGGCACGAACGGGAAACTGCACGAATTGTGGGGGTATGGGATTTTTGCGCGTTAGCGCAGTAGGCAAAGCGATAGCAGGCCTGGAATCAGGCTGCTGAAAGCGGAAACAGCGATGTGTTTGGTGCGGAACATTCGAAAACTATATGCGTATTTCGAGAAAAGCGCAACTTCTTGACGGTACGAGCGGCCCTCAATGAGGTTCGCCGTCTTCGCCACCTTCGATTTCGGTTTGCACGATACTGACCGGTTTACCCTTGAACCAGCGCCAGAAATAAATCGCGTATCCCGACAGACCGTATAGCACGAACAGGCCGAACAGCACTTTCGGAGGATCGCCGGAAATCGCAACCAGCGCCAGCACCATCAAAAATGCGACGATGAATGGCACCGGCTTGCGGAAATTGATGTCCTTGAAGCTGTAAAACGGCACGTTGGTAACCATGGTCAAGCCGGCATACAGCGTGATGCCCCACGACAGCCAGTCCAGATCAGCTCCGGCGAAACGCAAATCGTCCATCAGCCAGACGAAGCCGGCCACCAGTGCCGCTGCTGCCGGACTTGGCAAGCCTTGAAAATAGCGCTTGTCGACCACTTCAATATTGGTGTTGAAACGCGCCAGGCGCAGCGCGGCGCCGGCACAATACACGAACGCCGCCAGCCATCCCAGCTTGCCCAGCCCGCGCAACGACCATTCATAGACCACCAGCGCGGGCGCCGCGCCAAACGACACCATATCGGACAAGCTGTCGTATTGCGCACCGAACTCGCTTTGCGTATTGGTCATACGCGCCACCCGGCCGTCCAGGCTATCCAGTACCATTGCCGCGAAAATCGCGATCGAGGCATGGTCGAACTTCAGGTTCATGGCCATTACGATCGCGTAAAAACCGCAAAATAGCGCAGCGGTCGTAAATGCGTTCGGCAACAGGTAGACACCGCGCCGCGGCAGCGGGCGCGCGGCAAGTGTTCCCTCTTCTGCTGCGCCAGCCTGCTGCTTGGCCAAGCGCAGTTTTAGCATCGACCCGGCTTTGGTCTTGGCTTTGCGGCGATTGAAGGTGACCATGCGAAAATATTCCTGTTCAGTTTGCGGCGCGCGCCAAAACGTCAGAAGCTGGCGAGAACGGTTTCGGTGGCTGACACCTTGTCGCCGACCGCCACGCCCGGCTTCGCATCCAGGGGCAGATACACATCCACGCGCGAGCCAAAACGAATAAAGCCGTAACGCTGACCACGCGACAAATTCTCACCTGGGTTGACATAACAGAGGATGCGCCGCGCAATCAGGCCCGCCACTTGCACGCAGGTAACGATCTGCCCGTTGGATGCAGTGATCACCAACGCATTGCGTTCGTTTTCGATCGAGGCTTTGTCCAGATCCGCATTCACGAATTTTCCCGGGAAATAGGTAATGGCGTCTATCTTGCCATCGACCGGAGCGCGGTTCGAATGCACATTGAATACATTCATGAACACGCTGATTTTCAAGGCTTCGCGATTGGCATAGGGGTCGTGCGCTTTTTCTACCACCACGATGCGACCGTCCGCTGGCGACAAGACGACGCCGGCAGTTTGCGGAATCACCCGCGCCGGGTCGCGGAAGAACTGCAATACGAACAGCGCAATGATCCAGAAGGGAATCGACCAAACCGGCGCCAGCCACAACACGAACAGGGCGACGGCGAAGGCAATGACGAGATACGGCCAGCCCTCACGGGCAATAATCGGATGCGGATAATTGTTCAATGATGCTCCAGTTTGTAGTCGAAATAGGTCAGCTGCAAATCATGCTTTTCGGTGAAAGTCCAGGGTGACCATCACGTTTCACCGAGGCTCGCCATCATTTTTGTTCAGCGTCGAGCGCTTGCATGCGGTTGTCAAGTTGCTGCTGCATTTGGTGCTCCAGATGATTTGCCTGTTCCAGTGCGCTGCGCTGCTGAGGCAACAGTTCTGCGGGTGGTGCTGCTGGTTGACAGGCGCTCAATTGCAGCCATGCACCGGCCAGCAGAACCTCCTTCAGATTTGCGCACCCTCGGTTCATTTAAATTTAACTCTGCCTACCAGACGCATGCTGAGCGAGGTTTCGCCCGGCTCGAAACTGGGCTCTTCCACTGCTGCAGCATCCATTGCCGCCGATGCGCGCATCATCATTTTCGGTGCTGCGGCCGGCGCATAGGCGCCTGACCCATCAAAATCAACCGTCTCGATTACCGCTTCGGATGGGCTGCGGCCCATCGCACCGGCGATTGCGCCAATCCGCTCCTGCAAATTTCGATAGGTTGCTTCAATTTGTTGTTGCTCCAGCTTTTTCCGCGCAGCATCGGTCAGGCCGAATTGTAAGCCATTCAATGCCAGGACACTCTGCGCTGCGGCGACGGTTTTCGGCAGCCCGTCCAGATCGCCGGTCGTCACGTCCAGATATTGGCCAACACGCCAGCCGACCAGCGTCCTGGGTTTGTTGCTGGGTGCGCGCGTTGCCTCGTCCGCATATACCGGGTAGGTATAGTAGCCGCGCGTCTTCAGCGTGGCGTGGCGATCTGCCTGGCGGATGATGTCGACACCCTGTTTCATTTTCTTGTTGACTTGCGACGCGGCCACGGCCTTGTCCTTGTTTTGCTCCTCGATCATGAAAATCGCAAGGGCTTGATCATTGGCCTGCTTCACTTCCCCATAGGCGGGAACGATAACCAGCGCACCGGAAGTTGCCACGGCCGCCGTGGCGGGCACCTGGGCCAGCGCAGAAGGCGTACCCATGGCCGCCAAAATCGCTAAAAATAGCAGCGTTCCGGTTTTGAACATGCGTATTCTCCAGAAAAAAATGGGGCGACACCCAGTGACGCCCCATTTGATTTATCAACTACAAGATTTCCATATAACAACCATTGGAGCCCTTGCTGACAGCTTAGTTCTTGCTCTGATCCACCAACTTGTTCTTCTTGATCCAAGGCATCATGGCGCGCAATTTCTCGCCGACTTGTTCGATCTGGTGTTCTGACGTCAGGCGGCGGCGCGAGATCAAGGTTGGCGCGCCAGCCTTGTTTTCCAGAATGAAGCTCTTCGCATATTCGCCGGTCTGAATGTCCTTCAGGCATTGGCGCATCGCGTTCTTGGTGTCTTCGGTGACAATCCGCGGGCCGGTGACGTACTCGCCGTATTCGGCGTTGTTCGAGATCGAGTAGTTCATGTTGGCGATGCCGCCTTCGTAGATCAGGTCGACGATCAGCTTCAGTTCGTGCAGGCATTCGAAATACGCCATTTCCGGCGCATAGCCGGCTTCCACCAGCGTTTCGAAACCGGCCTTGATCAGTTCGACGGCACCGCCGCACAGCACGGCCTGCTCGCCGAACAGGTCGGTCTCGGTTTCTTCGCGGAAGTTGGTTTCGATGATGCCGGCACGGCCGCCGCCGTTGGCCATGGCGTACGACAGCGCGATGTCGCGCGCAGTGCCCGACTTGTCCTGATACACCGCCACCAGGTGCGGCACGCCGCCACCTTGCGTGTAGGTGCCGCGCACGGTGTGGCCGGGAGCCTTCGGCGCGATCATGATGACGTCGAGGTCGGCACGCGGCACGACTTGGCCGTAGTGGACGTTGAAGCCGTGTGCGAAGGCCAGCACCGCGCCCTGCTTGGCATGCGGAGCGACGTTTTCGTTGTAGACCTGGGCGATGTTCTCGTCCGGCAGCAGGATCATGATGACGTCGGCAGCCTTGACCGCATCGTTGACTTCGGCGACGTTGAGGCCGGCGTTCTCGACCTTGTCCCACGAGGCGCCGCCCTTGCGCAGGCCGACCGTGACGTTGCAGCCGGAGTCGTTCAGGTTTTGCGCGTGCGCATGGCCCTGCGAGCCGTAGCCGATGATGGCGACGTTCTTGCCTTTGATCAGGGACAGGTCGCAGTCTTTGTCGTAGAAAACTTTCATGTCGTTCCTATTGATTTATTGAAATTGAAGACTCAGAAAATGCCTGGTCAGAGTTTGAGGATGCGCTCGCCGCGGCCGATGCCGGAGCCGCCGGTACGCACGGTTTCCAGAATCGACGTGCGATCGATTGAATCGATGAAGGCGTCGAGCTTGGTTTTGTTGCCGGTCAGTTCGATCGTGTAGGTTTTTTCGGTGACGTCGATGATGCGGCCACGGAAGATGTCGGCCGTGCGCTTCATTTCTTCGCGCTCCTTGCCGACCGCCCGCACCTTGATCATCATCAGTTCGCGCTCGATGTGCGGACCTTCGGTCAGATCGACCACCTTCACCACTTCGATCAGACGATTCAGATGCTTGGTGATCTGCTCGATCACGTCATCCGAACCGGAGGTGACGATGGTCATGCGCGACAGGGTCGGGATCTTCGGTCGGCGCCACGGTCAGGGTTTCGATGTTGTAACCACGAGCCGAGAACAGGCCGACCACGCGCGACAGGGCACCCGCTTCGTTTTCCAGCAAGACAGAAATGATATGTCGCATGATTACAGATCCTCCGAGCCCAGCAGCATTTCAGTCAATCCCTTGCCCGCCTTGACCATCGGCCAGACGTTCTCGGTTTGATCGGTAATGAAATTCATGAATACCAGCCGGTCTTTCATGGCGAACGCTTCGTTCAAGGCGCCGTCGACGTCAGCCGGCTTGTCGATCTTCATGCCGACATGGCCGTAGGCTTCCACCAGCTTGGTGAAATCGGGCAGGGAGTCCATGTACGATTCCGAATAGCGCGAGCCGTAATCGATCTGCTGCCACTGGCGCACCATGCCGAGAAAACGGTTGTTCAGCATGATGATTTTCGGCGTCAGGTGATATTGCTTGCAGGTCGCCAGCTCCTGGATGCACATCTGGATCGAGCCTTCGCCGGTGATGCAGGCCACCGTCGCATCTGGGTTGGCCATCTGCACGCCCATCGCATACGGCAGGCCGACGCCCATGGTGCCCAGTCCGCCGGAATTGATCCAGCGCCGCGGTTTGTCGAAGCGGTAGTACTGCGCGGCCCACATCTGGTGCTGGCCGACGTCGGAAGTGATGAAGGCGTCGCCCTTGGTAATCTGCCAGACTTTTTCAACGATCGATTGCGGCTTGATGTCGGTATCCGAGCCGGCGTACTTCAGGCAGTCGCGCTCGCGCCACTGGTTGATCTGTTTCCACCAATCGGCCAGCGCCGGCGCCTGGACTTTTCCTTCAGTCGCATCCAGTTGCGCCAGCAATTCCTGCAGCACGTCCTTGACGTTGCCGACGATCGGAATATCGACCTTGACACGCTTTGAAATCGAGGACGGGTCGATGTCGATGTGGATGATCTTGCGCGCGCGCGTCGCGAAATGCTTGGGATTGCCGATCACGCGATCGTCGAAACGGGCGCCGATCGCGATCAGCACGTCGCAGTGCTGCATCGCCATGTTGGCTTCGTAGGTGCCGTGCATGCCGGGCATGCCGACGAACTTGTCGCTGGAGGCGCGATAGCCGCCCAGGCCCATCAGCGTATTGGTGCAGGGAAAACCGAGCTTGTCGACCAGTTGATTCAATTCCGGGGCAGCATTCGCCAGGATCACGCCGCCGCCGGTATAGATCATCGGTCGCTCGGCTTGCAGCAGCAGTTGCACCGCCTTGCGGATCTGGCCGGAATGCCCCTTGTCGACCGGCTTGTAGGAGCGCATCTCGAGTTCCTTTCGGATACTCGAACACGCACTTGTGCATGCTGATGTCTTTCGGAATATCGACCAGCACCGGGCCGGGACGGCCGGTGGTGGCGATATAGAAGGCCTTCTTCATCGTCAGTGCCAGGTCGCGCACGTCCTTGACCAGGAAGTTGTGCTTGACCACCGGACGCGTGATGCCGACCGTGTCGCATTCCTGGAATGCATCCTGGCCGATGGCGTTGGATAGGCACCTGGCCGGAAATGACCACCATCGGAATCGAATCCATGTAGGCGGTCGACAGGCCGGTTACCGCATTGGTGACGCCGGGGCCGGAAGTGACCAGCGCCACGCCGACTTTTTGCGAACTGCGCGAATAGGCGTCGGCGGCATGCACCGCGGCCTGTTCGTGGCGCACCAGAATGTGCTGGAATTTGTCCTGATTGAAGATGGCGTCGTAGATATACAGGACGGCGCCGCCGGGATAGCCGAACACGTGTTCGACGCCTTCCTCGGCCAGGCAGCGCACGACAATTTCGGCGCCGGTGATGGGTGAAGTCATGCTACAAGTCCTTTCAAGGTCCATTGGAAATTGATCGGATGCTCTTTCCTGGCGAAATGGCGCGCGGCGACAGTGCTTCGGCTTCCCTTTTCGTGCAGTCACGCAATTTCGTCGCGCGCCCGTAGGCGCGCTACCAAAATTGCGCTTGATGCAACTCGTTTGGCCGGATGTGCTGAGGCAGCGTTACGAATTTCTCACGCTTTTGACGTGGGTTAGAGCAAACAGCTTTCAAATGAAGCGCGTCTTCTCGGCTTTGGCGTGGTGCGTCAAACAGGAAAAGACCAGAGGCCTCTTTGGGATTCCAAAGAGGTTTGTTACGTTAATGCGTTGCACCATTTTGGTCAAGCAAAATTCCGCCGGGCGATGCCAACAGACGGTGTCGACGGCGAAAATCGGGCGCCAAGTGTGCTTTTTTGCTAGCATGCGCACACCGCAACACCAGCGCCAATGATTATTTAGCGGCCCTTTCCTGCCCAATTCACTCCAGACAACCTCGCTTCCAACGCCTTACTGCATGGCCACTGACAAAGAGCTTTCGGATTTTCTTGCCGACGTCGAGCGCCGTGCCTTCAAGCAGGCGCTGTATGCCGTACGCAAGGATGAGGCGGCGCTGGACGTGGTACAGGATGCAATGATCAAGCTTTCCTCCAGCTACGGCGACCGTCCGGCGGCCGAATTGCCGTTATTATTCCAGCGCATATTGCAAAACACGATACGTGACTATTTTCGCCGGGAAAAGGTGCGCCATACCTGGATTTCACTGTTTTCCAGCAACAATCGCAGTGACGACAGCGGTGAAGATTTTGATCTCCTGGCTACCTACGTACCGGAAAATTCATCGGCCGCCGGTTCCAGCGCCGATCAGGTTGAACGCGAACAGATTCTGTCGATGATCGAAATCGAGGTGAAAAAGCTGCCCAGTCGTCAACGCGAAGCCTTCCTGATGCGTTATTGGCAGGATATGGATATCGCTGAAACCGCTCTCGTCATGGGATGTTCAGAGGGTAGCGTCAAGACTCACTGCTCACGTGCCACACACGCCTTGGCGCGCGCGCTAAAAGCCAAAGGAATCAGCCTGTGAACAATAGCGAAGAACTGGAATTTGCCTATAAGGTGCGGCGCGCCCTGGATGAGCGCAGCGACGCATTGCCGTCCGCCATGGCGGCGCGCCTGGCGGCTGCGCGTGAACTCGCCTTGTCGCGCAAGAAAGTGGAAGCCAGGGCGCCGGCTCCGGCCCTTGCCGGTGCCGGTAGACTCGGATTCGGCCGCGACAACCGCTCCTGGCTGGTGCGGCTAGGCGTTGCTGCACCGCTATTGGCCGGACTGATGTTGTTTGTCGGCTTGTACCAATATGAACAGCAAAGCCATATCAATGACATTGCAGACCTCGACGCCGCAGTATTGGCCGATGAGCTGCCATTATCGGCATACACAGATCACGGCTTCAACGCTTTCCTGGCCAAACGCGGAGATTAGCGGTGGAGCGGTTGCGCACGGTCGATAGCGGTGGCGGCAAGCGTGTTCGCCATGCGCTGCTAATCCTGTTCGGACTGCTCGCAGTCGCTCTGATTGCGGTTGCCGCCATCAAGCACAACGCCGGAGCGGGGGCTACTGCCGCCGTATCACCATCGCCAACCAGCACATCCAAACCTGCCGCCAGTCCGGCCACATCGCCTGTCAACCATCAGAGCGGCCGCACGGCAGCCACCAAGCCGGCTTGGGCAGAATTGACCACCGCGCAGCAAACGGCGCTGGCGCCATTGGCGCCGGAGTGGGACCAGATGGCAGCCGGCACGCAAGACAAAATGGCTGGCAATCGGCAATCGATTCGCCTCGATGAGCCCGGCCGAGCAGCAGCGGGTACAAAAACGCATGAACGAGTGGATGAAATTGACGCCGCAACAGCGGCGGGTGGCACGCGACAGCTTTACCCGCGCCAAAAAGCTCGGCCATGATCAGAAGTCGGCACGCTGGGAGCAATACCAGCAATTGCCGCCAGAGCAAAAGGAAGAGCTGGCGCAAACCAGGGTCAAGAAACGCGTCACCACGCTGCCGCCAGCACACAGCGGAAACAAAAGCACCGCGGCACCGATGAAATCCACTCCGCAACCGGTGCTGGAGCAGGCGCTGACACCACAGGGAGGACATCTGGGTGCCGCGCCCGCAAACCCGGCGCCCGGCTCCCGCCCTGTCGGCGGCATCGCCGGAACCGCCAGCGCCACCCCGTCCCTCCGCTCCAACCGAATCATCAAACCCGCGCCCGATCCCGCCCAATAATTGTTATCCCCTTCAACTGGAACTGTCATCCCCTTGAAACCGGCTTTCACTACTCCCTCACTCGTGCGCCGCCTGTGCAGCATGCTGTATGAATCGATGCTGCTGTTCGGCGTGTTGTTTTTCGCTGGCTGGATTTTTTCCACGCTGCTACAGCAGCGTCATGCGCTGTACTTGCGCAACGGCCTGCAGGACTGGCTGTTCGTGGTCATCGGCATCTATTTCATCTGGTTCTGGAGCCATGGCGGCCAGACGCTGGCGATGAAGACCTGGCGCATCCGTCTGGTCACCACCAATGGCCAGGGGGTGGGCATGCCGCGTGCGCTGGGCCGTTATCTGCTGGCCTGGTGCTGGTGCGTGCCGGGCCTGATCGCCGCTTGGCTGGCTGGGGCACAAGGCTGGCTGCTGATCCTGATTCCGGCGATGAATCTGCTGTTGTGGGCACTCACCGTGTACCTCGATCCCGAGCGGCGCTTCCTGCATGATCGGCTGGCCGGCACTCGCCTGGTGGATGTGGCAATACCGCCGCCAAAGGCGGCCCGGCAGTGACTTCGGATCAAGCTTGCCTCGCAGGCACCGAAGACCGGCGATATACTCCCGATACCATAGTAATTATCGGACGCCAATCCTTTGAATTTTGCATATACTCCTTGCAATACATAAGGGTTGTGACGTAGCTAGATCTCAAACGGCCGCGGGTTGCCGGCGTAAAGCTGCTGCAATATCTGTCCTTCGCGGGCGACGATGGTCGCGACGAATTGCTGCGGCTGGCGCATTGCCTTGAACGCGTTAAAGCCGCGCTCCAGAAAATTTTGCAAGTCGCCCAGCCTGGCCAGCCTGGCTGGCGCGCGCATCATCGCCAGCGTCGTCCCGAGCAATGGAATCCGCACCAGCCGGCACAGTCCGTTACCGACCGACTCCACTTGCCGCAACTGCTGCTCGCGCGCCGCACGCGTGGCGACTGCGCGATAGGCGGCGGCGTAATCGCGCTCGTCAAAATCCGGCCCGAGATGCTTGGCCAGTGCCGTATCCAGCGCTTCCGACAGCGCATCCAGCTCGATCGCTTCCGCCACTGCCGTCAACGCTGCTAACGGCAGCATGCGCTCCATGGTCGGCAACACGCGCTCGACATCGGCATCGCGCTGGATCACGTTCTTCGCACCGTACAAATCCTCCAGAAAAAAGCGCGCGGCAGCCGCCGATTCCGGTGTCGCCAGCAAATCGGCGTGAGTGCGGGCCATGCGCGCCGACTGGAACTGCTGCAACGCCAGCCGCGCCGCCTGCGTGGCCGGATCGCTGCGTGCGACCGCTCTTTGCTGCGCCAGTGCCTGCAAACTGGCTCTTAGTGCAGTGACCAATTCGTGTTTTTCCATGCTCGTCCCTGCTCGGGCGCACTGGATCGGCGCCAGATTGATTGCTGACACATTATTCTTGCAGCGATCGCCGCTGGCACCAACCACCGCACTAGAAGCGAAACTCTAGTTCCATCCGATGGAGCGTCAAATACGTGCGGTACACTGAAAAAAAATTGACCACACCACGACCATGATCTCCCGCCGTGCATTTATCCAGACCGGCCTGATTGGCGCCGCCACCCTCACGGTTGCCGGCGGCCTGTATCGCTTCACACTCGGCCGGCCGCCACAGCGCTTTCAGCTGGACAGCGCCGCCGCTGCCGCGCTGGCGGCAATCGTCCCGGCCATGCTGCAAGGCGCGCTACCGGCGCCGCCGCCGGCAGCCACCATTGCCGCCGTCATGACCCGCACGCAGGCCGCGATTGCAGGCTTGCCCCTGCGCACCCAGAAGGAAATCAGCGACCTGTTCGGCCTGCTGACGCTGGCGCCGACCCGGCGCCTGTTGGCCGGGGTAGCGGACGACTGGCCCAACGCCAAGCCGGAAGCGGTGGCAGCCTTCCTGCAAAGTTGGCGCATGCATCGCTTCGGCATGCTGCAAAGCGCCTACCACGCTTTGCACGACTTGATCATCGGCGCCTGGTACAGCGACGAAAGCACCTGGCCGGCGATCGGCTATTCCGGCCCGATCTCCCTTCCCCACTGACGCGCGACCATGAGCCAATCAGCCTCCCCTGCACACACCGCCGCCATCCCTGATCCGGTGCAGGCGGGAATCGCCGCCGGCTGGAAAGTCATCGATGCCTCGACGCTCACAGCCAACCGCAGCATCGAGGCCGACGTCGCCATCATCGGCAGCGGTGCCGGTGGCGGCGTCACCGCTGAAATCTTGACACTGGCCGGGCTTTCGGTGGTGTTGATCGAGGAAGGCCCGTTGAAATCCTCACGCGACTTCAAGATGCGCGAAGCCGAAGCCTACCCTGCCTTGTACCAGGAATCGGCGGCGCGCAAGACCGACGACAAGGCGATCAATATCCTGCAAGGCCGCTGCGTCGGCGGCTCCACCACCGTCAACTGGACGTCCAGCTTCCGCACCCCAGAAGCGACGCTGCAGCACTGGGAAAAAAACGGCCTCTCCGGCTACGGCGCGGCGGCGCTGCGGCCCTGGTTCGAGCGCATGGAGCAGCGCCTCGGTATTCATCCCTGGCCGGTAGCGCCTAACGAAAACAACGACCTGTTGCGGCGCGGCGCCACCCGCCTGGGGATTTCGACCCACACCATACCGCGCAACGTCAGGGGTTGCTGGAATCTCGGCTATTGCGGCATGGGTTGCCCGACCAACGCCAAACAATCGATGTTGGTCACTACCATCCCGGCGGCACTGGCCGGCGGCGCCCAATTGCTGACTCGCACCCGTGCCGAGCGCCTGCGGCTGCGCGGCGAGCGGATCGACAGTCTGACCTGCGTCGCGCTCGACGCCGACGGCCTGGCGCCGACCGGCGTCACGATCGCGGTACGGGCGCGCCATTTCGTCGTCTGCGGCGGCGCCATGAATACGCCGGCGCTGCTGCTGCGCTCGCAAACCCCAGACCCCCACAGCCTGCTCGGCAAGCGCACCTTCCTGCATCCGACCGTAATTTCAGCCGCCCGGTTCGAGCAAGCGGTAAACGGCTTTGATGGCGCACCGCAATCGGTATATTCCGACCATTTCCTGGAAACGCAGGCGATCGACGGCCCGCTCGGCTACAAGCTGGAAGCGCCGCCGCTGCATCCGGTGCTGTTCTCGACCACGATGCAGGGCTTCGGCGCGCAGCATGCGGCGATGATGCAGCAGTTTTCGCACGCGCACGCCTTGCTGGCCTTGCTGCGTGACGGCTTCGCCGAACAGTCGCCGGGCGGTACCGTACAGCTGAATAGCGACGGCTCGCCGCGGCTAGCCTATCCGCTGAATCCGTTTTTCTGGGACGGCGTGCGGCGCGCACTGCTGTCGATGGCCGAGATCCAGTTCGCCGCCGGCGCCAAGAGCGTGCATCCAGTGCATGAAAAAGCGGACGGTTACACCAGTTGGGCGGCGGCGCGCAGCGCGATCAACGCCTTGCCCTATCAGCCTCTGCAAACGCGCGTAGTGTCGGCGCACGTCATGGGCGGCTGTCCGCTGGCGGATGACCCGGCGCGTGGCGTGGTGGCCGGCAACGGCGTGCACCACCAGGTGGCCAATCTGTCGATCCACGACGGCTCGCTGTTTCCGACTTCGATCGGCGCCAATCCGCAACTGTCGATTTACGGCATCACCGCGCGCCTGGCCAGCGGCCTGGCGGAACGGCTCGGCGGCAAGTCGCTAGCCTGAGCGCTGGCCGCGCCGGTCATGATCGCCCGCATCACGCGCATCCTGCTGCTGCTGCAATTGGCGGCGGTACTCGCATTGACCATGATGGCGGCACAGGTGTGGCAGTGGAATGACGCGGCAGCGCTGGTGTTTGCCTGCAGCATGCTGTACCTGCTGCGACTGGGGATTACCGCCAACAATTTTTATCTGGCGGCACGCTACCGCGCCGCCATTCCCGCCTGCCTTCCGCCTCGACTGGCGTGGCTGGCGCCGCCTGTTCTGGCAGGAGTTCGAGGCCACCCTGCGGGCTTCCTCATGGACCATGCCGTTCCGCAGCTTTCGTCAACGCCCCGCCGCCACGCCGCGCGGGCCGGCGGTGCTGCTGGTACACGGCTACGGCTGCAACAGCGGCTATTGGGATGGCATGAGCCGGGCGCTGGCGCAGTCCCACATCAGCCACCATGCACTTGACCTGGAGCCGGTGCTTGGCAGCATCGACCAATACGTGCCGGCGCTGGATGCCGCCATTCAGGCCTTGTGCACGGCCAGCGGTCAAGCACGCATCGTGTTGGTCGCGCACAGCATGGGAGGACTGGCGGCGCGCGCCTATCTACGCCGGCATGGCGCGGCCCGCATCGCAAAAATCATTACGCTGGGAACGCCGCATCACGGCACGGCGCTGGCCAATTTCGCCATTGGCGTCAACACGCGCGAAATGGGCTGGAGCGGATGCGCCGGCCAAGGTCAGCCCAGTGCCTGGCTACAAGCACTGGCGGCAAGCGAAGATGCAGAACTGCATCGGTTATTTGTGTCGATCTACTCGCACCACGACAACATCATTTCGCCGCCGACGTCAGCCCATCTGGACGGTGCCAGGAATATCGAATTGGGCGGCGTTGGCCATGTGGCGCTGGGGGTGGACAGCGGCGTGCAGAGGCTGGTGCTGGACGAGATCCTGGCCACGACCAATGCCGAACCGGTGGCGCTGCTTGCCGTCAATCCGGCGCATCCACCCGGTCAATGATCTTGCCGGCCAGCATGGCACCGGCGCGATTGGCGCCGCGCAATGACGCATAGACCAGAGTGGTCACTGCCTGTTGGCATTGTTCGATCATCCGTACCGGCGCCGCGATGGGCTCGACCTGCGCCAACAGCGCATAGGGTTGCCGCGTGATCGCTTGCTGCAGCCGCTCGCTGGCATCGATGCCGGCCGCAACGCCATCCACAACCAGGTCTTTCAGACCGCGGATTTGTTCGATTGAAAATGACGACATGCTGGCTCCTTCAGTCAATCAGCTGGCTGCACACCAGGTGCGTATTTGTTCATACACGGCCATATCATGCGCCAGTTGCATGTGATGCATTCGCCCGAACACCTTGATATTTTGTGGCGGCAATACGGCGGCGGCCGAACCGGCGCGCGCACCCTTCTTGCGCGGCAGACGCACCAGTGCATCACCCAGCAGCAAGCTGGCGATGTGCTGCGGGTTTTCTGTCAGGCTGCCGGCAATCAGATAATGTTGCGCCGACGCCAGCCACGCAATCGGCGCCGGCCTGCTTGCCGCTGACGGCGCCAGCACATCGCTGCGGCGCAAATCCTTGATGCCGCGACTACGCAAATCGAGCGTCTCGCCCACCAAGGCAGTAATCGGATTCGGGATGGCTTTCAGTGCCGCGACGGCCGTATGCGTCAAGCGCTCCAGCGGCGCCCCCTCATGCGGAGTACCCAGATAAAACACGCGCGTCACGCGCTCTACCCACGGCAGGCGCTGGCGCCCTGCGACTTCGCAGGCGCTACGCAGCACCAGGCCGCCCATGCTGTGGCCGATCAGGACAATTTCCTCTACCGCCAGCGGATAGGCGACCAGCAACTCAGCCAGCAAGGCTGCCAGCGCGGCCCCGTTCTGCGCAATCGGCAATCCGCTGTTGTAACGCAGGTAAAACGGGGTATAGCCTAGGTCCGCTTGCAAACGGCTGCCATAGTTCACCACGCTCCCGTCTGGCGCCTTGCCGCTCCAGCTGCTTTCGTTGCAGCACAGGCCATGCACCAGCACGCACAGTTTGGCCGTGGCGGCCGGGTGCGCCTGCTGCAATTGCGCGCGCGTCATCGGCAACGCCCGTGCGCGATGCATGAACGCCATGTGCAGTGCCAGACCATTTTGCCGGTGCTGCAGATAATCCCCGCAGACGCCATTCAGAATACTGACGCCGGCGGCGGCCCAGCGCGAGCGCTGCGTGGTCAATGTGCGTATGGCACGAGTCATACAAAGCTTTCATGTCGAAGGCGTGCTACGGACCAGGGGTCGGGTGAGGGCCGGACGTTATACATAGGAACTTTTTACATGCCAGGGGACCTACTTATTATTGGTGACAATCAGCATCTGACCTGCTGAGGCAAAGGAACGGCAATGAAAAAATTACTGACTGCATTTTTTGCGCTGGCATTTTTTTCTGCCGCCTGCCCGCTGGCACTTAGTGCGGACGTCGTGGCTACGGCGGCGGCCGGCACTTCATTCAAGACCTTCGTCAAAGCGTTGCAGGTAGCGGGCCTGGCTGACACCTTAAAAGGCCCTGGCCCATTTACCATTTTCGCCCCAACCGACAGCGCATTTTCGAAATTGCCCGAAGGCACCTGGGACGCGCTGGTCAAGGATAAAGTCAAGCTGGCGCAAGTACTGACCTATCATATTCTGCCGGGAAAAACCCTGGTTGCCGAATTCAAGCCAGGCCAGAGCAAGACGATTCAGGGCGATATGCTGAACATCCTATCCGACAACGGCAAGATCACCGTCAACAACGCCAATGTGATCCAGAGCGACATCGTCGCCGACAACGGCGTCATCCAGGCGATCGATACGGTGCTGCTGCCGAAGTGACGGCAGCACCAGGCAGCCCTTAAAAGTGCACGCCGCGCAGCATGTGTTCCAGCGCCGCCTGGTCTGCCGTCAACCGCACCGGCTTCTTGTCGCCGATGCTGGCGCTGGCCGCATCCGAATCGGAAAACATGCGGAAGCTGGTATTCATGACGATTTGCGCCACCCGCGGCACCAGTGCGTGCAGCACCTGGCCGGTAATCCCGAGCCGGGTAGCGATGCGCACCGGCTTGTAGACGATCGCCTGCGCGATCAGGTCAGCCGCTTCATCCGGCGCCAGGGTCGGCACGTTCTGATAGATCTTGGTTGGCGCGATCATCGGCGTGCGCACCAGCGGCATGTTGATGGTGGTGAAGTTGATCCCCATGTCGGAAAATTCCGAAGCGGCACAACGGGTCCAGGCATCCAGCGCCGCCTTCGAAGCCACATACGCCGAGAAGCGCGGCGCGTTGGTCAGCACGCCAATCGAGGAAATGTTGATGACCTGGCCGCGCTTTTGCGCCACCATCGCCGGCAGCAATCCCATCGTCAGTCGCAGCGCCCCGAAGTAATTCAGCTGCATGGTGCGCTCGAAATCATGGAAACGGTCGTAGCTCGATTCGATGCCGCGCCGGATCGAACGCCCGGCATTGTTGACCAGCACATCGACGCAGCCATGATTGGCGATCAGCAGTTGCGCGAAACGGTCGCACTCGGCCATGTCGGCGATATCCACCGCGTAGGTAACGACATCGAAGCCGCGCTGGCGAATTTCCTTCTGCGCCTCGGCCAGTTTTTCCTCGTCGCGGCCGCAAATGATCGTGATCGCGCCCGCCTCGGCCAGCTTGTGGGCGGCGGCCAAGCCGATGCCGGACGAGCCGCCGGTAACCAGAACCACCTTGCCCGCCACCTGGCCGCCCAGCGTGCGGTCGATGAACAGCGCGGGGTCGAGATGTCGCTCCCAGTAGTCCCAGATGCGCTCGGCGTAATCGTCCAGACGCGGGCATGAGATACCGCTGCCCTTCAGGGCGGCAACGGTGGCGCGATTGTCGAAGCGGGTCGGGTAATTGATGAACTGCATCAAATCTTCCGGCAGCCCGAGATCCTTCATCACCGCATTGCGTACGCGCCGTACCGGCGTCAGCGACATCAGGCCCTTCTTGACCGATTTCGGCACGAAGCCGAGCAAAGCGGCGTTGATACGCAGGCTCATGGTCGGCGCGTGCGCGGCGCGCGCGAAGGTGTTCAACACATCGCCGACGCGCATCGGCTCAGGGTCGGTCAGGTGGAAGCAATCGGAATCCAGATCGATCTGATGCGCGATATGGTCCATCGCATCGACCACGTAATCGACCGGCACGATATTGATGCGCCCGCCCTCGATCCCGATGGTCGGCATCCATGGCGGCAGCAGCTGGCGGATGCGCTGGATCAGTTTGAAGAAATAATAGGGACCGTCGATCTTGTCCATCTCGCCGGTCTTGGAATCGCCCACCACCATGCCGGGACGGTAGATGCGCAGCGCACCCTTGCCGCCCTTGTATTCGTCGCGCACGATTTTTTCCGACTCATGCTTGGTGGCGAAATACGGGTGATCGAGATTTTCTGCTTCCTCGAACATGTCTTCGCGGAAGATACCTTCGAACAGGCCGGCCGCCGCGATCGAACTGACATGATGGAAATTTTTGGCGCCGATCGCATTGGCCAGCGCGACCGTGTTGCGCGTGCCTTCGACGTTGACCGCCATCTGCTCCTCGGCATCGGCCTTCAAGTCATAGATCGCGGCCAGATGGAAGAAATGGTCGACATTTTTCGTGAGCGCCTTGAGATCGGTTTTCGCCAGCCCTAGTTTCGCTGCACGCAGATCACCGAACACCGGTATCGCGCGTGTCTTGCCGACGCCCCAATACGCCAGCAGATCGGGCACTTTGTCTGCGCTTTCCTGCCGCATCAGGAAGTGAACCACGCTGCCTTTGCGTGCCAGCAGTTTTTTGACTAATCGTTTTCCGATGAAGCCGGTGGCGCCAGTCACGAAATATTGCATGTTTCCCCCTGTTTTATTTCGACTATAATTTTCGAATCATTACAGGCCAGGCTCGGATTGGCAATAGTCGACGTATCGTAGGCGTCACGATTCGAGCGCTTTAGAATTCAGGCTCTATGGCTTTAGATACCGGTCTCTACTTTTGCCACCTACACTGCTTGCATCAGTAGCACCCCCGCCGGTCGATCCGGCATTTTGATTCCCAACGACTGGAGAACATGATGGTAAAAAAATTGAAGGCACTGGCCAAAACTGATGATCATCAACTGGCGGAAGCCGTGCGCACATCGGCACAGCAGATCTGGCAAGCGGGCCTCGGCGCATTTGCCAAGGCACAGGAAGAAGGCGGCAAGGTATTCGCCAAGCTGGTGAAGGAAGGCACGGAGCTGCAAAAACGCACGCAAAAACTGGCTGGCGCCAAGGTCTCCGACGTTTCCGAGACTGTGACCAAGATGGCCGACAATGTCAGCAAGCAGGCTGCCGGCTCCTGGGACAAACTGGAGCAGGTGTTCGAAGACCGCGTCGCGCGTTCGCTGACCAGCCTCGGCGTGCCGTCGCAAAAAGATATCCAGGCACTGACGCGCCGAGTCGAAGAACTGAACAAGGCGGTAGCCGCGCTGTCCGGCAAGAAGCCGGCTGTCACCAAAGCCGCACCGGCCCGCGCCGCAGCCAAGCCCGCAGCTAAACCCGCTGCCAAAAAGCCGGCCGCCAAACCTGTAGTCAAGGCAGCCGCCAAACCTGCGACCAAGGCAGCCGCCAAACCGGCAGCAAAATCCAGCGCCAAGCCTGTCGCCAAAAAGGCAGCCGGCACGGCAACCGCCTGATCGTTCGGGCCTGCCGTTTGCTGTCCCCCACCGGAGCTGAGCATGGTGGCGATCCTGTGATCGCCGCCAGCCACGCCCCGCATCGGGCTTGTGCCTCGCACAAGCCCGTTTTTTCGTTCTCTTCCGGATAATTGCTCATGGCCTCCCCTCGCGTCCCACCCATCCCTCGGAAAGACCCAGGCTCCACGAGTCGCTCGGGACACCGCTCCCGCATCGGCATCGCGCTGGCGGGCGGCGGACCGCTGGGGGCGGTGTATGAGATCGGGGCGCTGGCGGCAATCGAGGAATCGATCGAAGGACTGGACTTGAACGATGCCGATATCTACGTCGGCATCAGCGCCGGCGGCATCGTCGCCGCCGGTCTGGCCAACGGCATTACGCCGCATCAGATGTGCCGCATGTTCGTCGAGAGCGACCACAGAGACCAGGCTGGCGAACGGGTGCAGCCTGAACTGTTTTTCACGCCGGCCTGGGGCGAATTGGGCAAACGGGCGGCGTCGCTGCCGCCATTGCTGGCGCGCTCGGCCTTCGACTACGTGCGACGCGGCGGCAAGAACAGCGTCGCCCATTCGTTCGAGCGCCTGAAGCGGGCTCTGCCGATCGGCTTGTTTGCCAGTTCCGGGATCGACGAATTCCTGCAGAAAACCTTCTCCGAAGCCGGGCGCAGCAATGACTTTCGCCAACTGCAACGGCGCCTGGTGATCGTCGCCACCGATCTCGACTCCGGCGCCTCGGTCGAATTCGGCCAGCCCGGCCTCGACCACGTGCCGATCTCGCAGGCGGTGCAAGCCAGCACCGCGGTACCCGGATTGTTTCCGCCGGTCGCCATTGACGGTCGCCATTTCGTCGACGGCGCGCTGAAAAAAACCCTGCACGCATCGATCGCGCTGAAACACGGCGCCGACCTGACGATCTGCCTGAACCCGCTGGTGCCCTACAACAGCAACACGCTGGGCGGCGACAGCGTGGCGGAACACGGCCTGTTCGCAGTGCTCTCGCAAACCTTGCGTACCATCATCCATTCGCGCCTGGAAATCGGCATCGGCAACTATGCGCGCCTGTACCCGGACGCGGACGTGCTGCTGTTCGAACCCAGCCCATCGGACGCCGAAATCTTTTTTGCCAATCTGTTCAGCTACAGCAATCGGCGGCGCCTGTGCGAAAACGCCTATCAACACACCCGATTGACGCTGTGGCAGCAGCGCGCCACGCTGGCACCGCAACTGGCACGGCATGGCCTGCGCCTCAAACTGCCGCTACTGCAGGACACCAGTCTGACGCTGGTCAAGACACCTGGCCGGCGCCGCAAGGATCGCTTTGCACTCGGACATCTGAACCAGACGCTAAGCGACCTGGAACGCTACCTCAAGGTCGCCGGAAGTTGAATCAAAAACGGACCTAAAGGCCGGGTAGCGCTGAATTTCAACGATGGTATGCTTGCAGCAAAAAACTAGCCACGGAGACGACCCGTCATGCAGCAAAAAGCTCCGCGCCGCACGCGCGAACGCATCCTCGAACTGTCGCTGCGCCTGTTCAACGAATTCGGCGAACCCAACATCACGACCACCGTCATCGCCGAGGAAATGAATATTTCCCCCGGCAACCTGTACTACCACTTCCGCAACAAGGACGACATCGTCAATTCGATCTTCACCGGTTTCGAAGCCGAAATCACCCGCATGCTGGGCGTGCCGGACGGCCGCCGCGTGAATATCGAAGACGTCTGGCTGTACCTGCACCTGATGTTCGAGCTGGTCTGGCGCTACCGTTTTTTCTACCGCGACCTGAGCGACCTGCTGTCACGCAACCGTACGCTGGAACTGCACTTCAAGCAGATTCTCGCCTACAAGATCAAGGTCGCACGCGAATTGTGCGAGGGGCTGCAACGCGAAGGCGCACTGGAAGCAACGCCGACCGAAATCGATACGCTGGCGACCAACATGGTGGTGGTCGCCACCTACTGGCTGTCCTACGAATACGTGCGCAACCCGCGCAAATACACCGAGCAGCAAGCGATGGCCGATGCGCTGGCGCGCGGCTGCTACCAGACCCTGTCGCAAATCGGGCCGTACCTGCGCGGCGAAACCCGGCTGCTGTTTCAAAAACTCGCGGCTGAATACCTGAAGAAAATCAAATAACAAGGAGCATCGCATGGCCTGGACCAAATTCCCGTATCCGAACGACGCCTATACCTACAGCGCCGCCAGCCTGAAAAAGAACTGGGCGCGGCTGCATGCCGGTGACGCCGAAGCGCTGCCGAAAGACGCGGCGCTGGTCGAGGCCTGGATCGCCTTCCACGCCGGCCAGTTCGAACAGGCGGCAAAAGCCGGCCTGGCACTCGGCATGGCCGGCTACGCGGTCGCCAACAAGGCCACCTGCATGTACGCCACCCACCTGGAAAAATCCGAAGCGAAGCAACTGAAGCTGTATCAGGAAGTCGCCGAGCGCTGCGAACAGCAGCAAGCCGAACAGCCGAAAAACGCCGCCGGCTTCTACTGGCACGCCTACGCGCTGGGCCGCTATGCGCAAGGCATTTCGGTAGTCAAGGCGCTCTCGCAAGGCATCGGCGGCAAGGTCAAGGCCAGCCTCGACACCACCATCAAACTGGCGCCCGCGCACGCCGACGCCCATATCGCGCTGGGCGCCTACCACGCCGAAATCATCGACAAGGTCGGCGCCATGATCGGCGGCCTGACCTACGGCGCCAAGAAGGATGAAGGCATCCAGCACTTCAAGAAGGCGCTCAGCCTGAACCCGAATTCCGCGATCGCCCGCGTCGAATACGCGAATGCGCTGGTGATGCTGGAGGGGAAAAAGAAGATGGCGGAAGCGCTGACGCTGTATGAGGAAGCGGCGGCCTGCGAGCCGGTGGATGCGATGGAGCGGCTGGATGTGGAGATGGCGAAGGAAGAGTTGGAGGATTGATTTCGGCTCTGCTCATCAAGCCCACTTCGGCGCATTGGATCAAGCTCGATTTTATCGGCGGCGTAGGAATTAATTGAAGCCAAAGTAAGGGAAAACGACTGCGATCGGCCAGGAGTGAACAGTCACTCGGGCATACGTTCACCAGTTTAGTAATCCAACGCTTGGCAATGGTTCGCCGGAGAGCTAAGCCGCGTTGTTGATCCCCACCACGTTTAACTTTGCAGCCAGATCGGGAAAGACCTTAGGCTGATATAAGGTTAGCGTCTGTGACAAATTTGTCCTTGCAGAGTTCTGGCTCATTTTCGCAAATTTTTTCGTGCTCACATTGATAGCCGGTATGGCAATTTTGCAGCTTCGTATCGTGCCGGTTCCTGCTCATGCAGGAAGTTCCCAATCGATCGGGAAACTCGTCGTTGACATTGAAGAATCAATCAGGATCGCTCGGTGGCGACAGGAGGCGTTCAATCCTGGCCTTAGCGCATCGTCCATCGGGGATATGAGTCGGGATGATGCGGATATTCTGGCTCTGAGAGTAGCAGGCCAGATCACGAATTTTTAAAGTGGCAGGTACTTTTTATTGGTTTTATCGGGATCTCGCTTCTTTTGACCGAGAGGGCGCCACCATGCAATTGAATTGGGACGTTTCAAAGCCAGACAACCTTAGTTATCCGCGCTTATACCGTGTAACGCTCGGCTGGCGTATTTTCATGTATTCACTCGGCACCATCGTCGCCATAGGCGGCTTGGTAGGGCATGTGGGATTTGGGTGCCTGGAATGCGGTGAGGGTGCACAGGAAGTGAGTATTCATCAGTTCCTCTGCGCTGCATTTTTTCTTTTTGGTCTCTTTGCAGTGCTTGACACGATCAAATCCAAAGTTGTTTTGCATGCCGAAGCAATTGAATTGCATGGTTTGATGCCGGCGAGACGACTGGCGCGTAGCGAAATTAAAGGACGTCGTTTTCTCAATGTGGAGAGGGGGCGACCTGTAATCCTTCTGCTGCCAATCGATTCGCAACAGAAAAAGGTCAAAATACCGCACATGTTCGAAGACCGATCGTGCATTTCAGGCATGGATCGCCAGCATTGCCGATCTCGACGCAGACGATGTGCGTCGGTTCAAAGTGGGCATAACAGAAAACCCCAATTTAGGCGCCACCCCTGAGGAGCGGATTCAACGACATGCGAGTGCGCAGCGGCTTGCCAACGCGCTGCAGATTATTGCGTTGGCCGTAGGGGCCTGGGGATGGTTCTACCCACACCCATACACCTTAGTAATCTGGTTGATCGAAAGCCTCCCTTGGGTCGCATTTGCATTGATGATTCGCTACAAAAGGCGGTGTATCAGGGTCAGGGGCGGCGTGATGATATGCGCCCCGATCTTGCCTTGCTTTTTCTGATGCCAGGCGCGGTATTGGCATTCCGGGCGCTCTACGACATTCCGCTCGTTGACTGGAGACATGGCGTGCAAATGGCGGTGGTGGGTGGCATCGTGTTCCCGGTTCTGATGTCTATGCTGATCGCACTGCACGCTGCAAAACCCCTGCTCCTTCTTTTATCTGCCATTGTTCATGACCGCATATGGATATGGCGCCGGCTCATTGACCAATGGCCTGCTGGATACTGCTGAGCCGCAGATTTTCAAAACTCAAAGTATTGACGGACAAACTGTCCCAAGGACTCAAAATATCCCGTAGCGCGAAAGGAGGCGGAAGAGGTGAGTCATCGCGACGATGGGTGGGAGGGAAACGTCACTGGCGCATCAGTCGAAAGTACTTGTGTCACGCGGTCCCGCAACAAACATGCTGTCAAGACGATCGGGAGGCGTTGTGGGCCGTAGCTGTGTTATTCGCTACACGTCGGTGGCATTCAGCGTCCCATGGTACGAGCGAGGACTCCTGTCGAAAGGTAGATCATTGGTGGCAATGCTGAGTGTCCGCTCTTCGGCAAACGTGCAATTGTCCGCAAAGGGTCGTGTACAGCCAATCCAATTCGCACGCATCATTCCCCACCAGGCATGAATCCCACCAATTGCCACAGCGCTGCACTCCCAAATCGCCCTATTCCCTCGACGGCGGCGCCAGCGGCCGCAAGGCAATCGGCGCCGACATCACGATCGAGGTGCGGGTTTCGCCGAAGTGGTTGATGCTGCCGACGAATTGTTCCAGGTGGCGGACGTCGCGCGTGACGACGCGCAGGATGTACGAATCCTGGCCGGTGACGTGCAGGCATTCGAGCACTTCCGGCATCTGCTCCAGTTGCGCCAGCAGCCTGGCCTTGTCCGGTTGCATCGCAGTGATGCCGACCAGGGCCATGACACCGTAGCCGACTTTCTCCGGCGCGACCACGGCGCGAAAGCCTTCGATCACGCCGGCCTCTTCCAATCGTTTCAGGCGCTCCGAGGTGGCCGGGACCGACAGCGCGACTTTCTCGGCCAGTTCGGTCAGCGACATCCGGCCATCAGCCTGGATCGCTTCCAGGATTTTCCATGAGCGCGCATCGATGTCCATAAAATCCTGCCCTGATTTGCAAAATAAACAGAATATTTCAGGTAACCGGATAAATCCACCTGAATTTCGCCATTCAAACGGGACTTCGGCTTACGCATAATGATGCCGTCAAACCAACTTGCGGAGTCCTATGTGGATGGCGTTCTTTTCCTGAAATCGGCGTTGATCGGCCTCTCGATCGCGGCGCCGGTGGGGCCGATCGGCTTGCTGTGCATCCAGCGCACCTTGAGCCACGGCGCCCGCATCGGTTTCATCAGCGGCCTGGGCGCGGCCTGCGCCGATGCCTGCTTCGGCATGATCGGCGCATTCGGCGTAGCCGCCGTCACGCAAACCTTCGTCACGCTGGCGCAGCCGCTGGCGCTGGCCGGCTCGGCGCTGCTGCTATGGATGGGAACCAGGCTGCTGCGTACGCCGGCGCAGCAACAGGTTACACAGGCGCGCGAGACGGTGAAGGCGCTGCCGGCGTTTTCTTCGGTCTATGCGCTGACGATGACCAACCCGCTGACCATCCTGTCCTTCGTCGCGGTCTTTTCGGCGCTGGGGGCAGGCGCCGCGACCGATGCGAGTAGAGCCGCGCTGATGGTGGTCGGGGTATTCACCGGATCGGCGTTGTGGTGGCTAGGCTTGTCGGTGACCGTCGCCGCAATCCGGCACCGCATCAGCGCGCGGATCATGAGGCGCGTGAATCAGGCCGCCGGCCTGTTTCTGCTCGGTTTCGCGCTATGGCAAATCGCTCGGGTATTACTGGCCTGAGGCCGGCTTGCTGCGCGGGATTGCCGGATTTTTCAAAGGGGGAGGCGTGAAGCTCGCCTTCGGATCGAACTCGCGCTACCACGCGGCGGCACCGAATACGCCGCAGAAGGCGAGTGCCTCAAATCACGCAACTAATCCCCACCGCGCCGAGCGCACGTTCCACCAGCGCGCGAGCGGCATGGCGGCGGCAGCAGGCGCCGATTGGCCTGGAGAGCCATAGGGCGCGGCGTCGTGGGCAAAAGCGTATAGACCATCACCATCGCCGCCAGACACATCGGGCAAGGATGGCCGCGGCATCTCCCTCGGTCGGCCGGCCCAGTTGCCGGCTGGCGGCGCGCAGCATGGCGGCGATCGGCGCATGGCCGCGCCGCACGGCAAGCGGCGCCAGCCGCCGAGGTTCCGATCGGCGGGCGCCCTGTCCGTAGTCCAGCAGCAAAGGACCGCGGGTTTTCGAAGAAACATGCCGCGCACTCAGAACGGAAATTTAAGAACCGAATTGTCCTGTGAGGGCGAACTGTCCGGCACGGAAGAATTGCCATGCGACGAAGGCGCGGCGCTGCCGACCGCAACATCAATGCGGCCGTACAACCCATGCTTCTCATCATCCGGCCCGGCCGCGAAGAACAACGTGTTCACCGGCTGGCTGGCGAATCCGTTGCCGAAGGCAAGCCCCCATAGCCCGCTGATCGTGATCGGTTTCTCATCGCTTCCGCTCAGCGTCCCGGCGAATTTGTAGCTGACCGGTCATACCATTGATCGTGCCGTCTCCGAAATTGCCGATCAGCAGATGATTGCTGAACTTGCCGAAACCCCGGCGCCAGCGTCATCCCCCACGGCGCGTTCAGCGCGCCCTGCGACGCCACCCGCGCGATCAGCGTGCCGTTCGGATCGAATCGACATAGCCGAGACCGCGGCCCGCGACGTCGTCGTGCCGGGCCGCATCCTGTTTCGCATACGCCACGTAGATGTCGCCGTTGATCGCTGCACGTTGAACGGTGCGAAGCCGGCCGGTATCGCGGATCGGTGAACGCGCCGGCCGCGAGTGCCACCGGCTTGAAGCTGCTGTCGAACACATCGATCCGGTTGTTATGAAAATCCGCCGCGTACCAGAGCCGCCGCTGCCGCCGGCGCTAATGCCAGACCTTTGTACACCGCGTCGTCAAAAAATTGTCGACACGGCGAACCGCATTGGTGGCGTCCACGTTCGGCGCCCAGCCTGCGATCACACCGTCTTCGGTCGCGACAGGAAGCGGGCCGGCCCGGATGCGCGCCTTTCGACACCACGAAGCCGGTCGATCCGTTGAACATCGATGCCGGTTGGCACACCGGTACCAGGATTGCTGGCCGACGATGGAATTTTCACCACCAGCGATGCGGCTTACCGTGCCGTCGAACAGACCGAGGTACCGGCGCCTTGGCCGCCACCAACTGGACCGAACGGATTGAACGCGAACCGCCGTTGACCAGATTCGGATCGTTATTATCGGCCGGCACGAACCCATCCGATGCCAGGTTGTGCTGCACATATTCATCTTCCGCCGCCTGTATTGGCGGTGCGGCCGCCATCGCCAGCATCGCTAGTGTGCATAGAAAGCGGATGGCTTTACTGATATGCAGGGTATTCATTTCTGTGTCCTCCAGAAATAGTGTGGGCCTGTGTCGGAAACAGATTTTTCCCGACGCCATGCATGACGGCCGCTACACATTTCAGGACGGATGTCCGCGTGGAAGCGGCGCATCGTTGCGATCAGAATGCTTGTTGCAAATCCTCCCTTTTCTCTGGCTCCGGTGAAGGAATTTTCTCAAACTAGCAAATCGAGCGAAGAATGCCAGCGCCTCTCATGCAGAACGTTTGTCGCGGCGCAGAGAAATTCGTGATTGTGGATAGGCTGATTACCGTGCAGACAAGCTGCGCCATGATTGCGCAGCCTTATAGGGAGAAACACCTACCTATTTATGGGGCAAATGCCGATGCAGCGAGGTGGTGCATTGCAGGTGCTCTATTCCATTCTCAGCATGCCGATGAGAAGGGAATTCCAAGGCTTGCCCTCCTGATCGCTCTTGGCTAATCTGCTCCTATGCTTTTCGATGAATGACCTCTTGCCCATCCGATTTATTCTTCAAGGAGAAATGTCATGGCCTACGTCGACGGATTCGTTCTGCCGCTTCCCCAAAAAAACCGGGAGGCTTACCGTGAAATGGCGAGCAAGTGCGGCGCGATTTGGCGCGAGCACGGTGCGCTGGAATTTCGCGAGTGCATTGCCGATGACGTCAAGCCGGGCAAGCTGACTTCCTTCCCGCAAAGCGTGAATCTCGGAAGCTGGTGAAACCGTTATTTTCTCGTGGATCGTGTATGAGTCGCGCGCCCATCGCGACGAAGTCAACGACAAGGTGATGAAGGACCCGCGCATGGCCGAAATGATGCAGCCGGGATCCATGCCGTTCGACGGCAAACGGATGATTTATGGCGGCTTCGAAATGTTGCTCGATCTGTAGAGCGCGGCACTAGCTGAACGCGAGGCGCGCACAGCGTCAGCATGCCTCCGATGCGGCGGCACTAGCGTGCCGACTCCAGACCGATGATCACCGTTAGAGCGGAACGCCATCGAGCGTTTCCCGTTTTGCCGCACGCGAAATCCCCAAGGCATGGGAATCCGCTGTATTGCTTGCCCATGAGAGGGGAATGCCTCAGTTGGTCGCCCGCACCGCACCCGTAATGTGCAAGGCGCCGATCGCGCCATGCATCTCGAGCGGCGCGATGCCCTCGCCGTGGGTGACGATGCCGCCGGCAGATCACCACTTCCTGCGCCGAGCCGCCGGGCTTGATGCTCAGTCCGATCGCACTGAGCGTCGTGACCACGCCCTTGACCAGCGACTCGCCGGTGGCGCCGAAGGTCTCGATGCCGCGCAAGACTCGCAGCGTGCCGATCGGCTGGCTGATCTGCACGCCCACTGCACCGTCCGCATGCGTGGTAATGCGGTCGAATTCGGCCATATGCACCGTCCCGGCATACTGGTTGAAACCGCGCGCGCCCAGTCCGAAGGTCTCGATCGGCGCCATGACCTTGAGTTCATTGACGATGCCGAAATTGACAAAGCCGATGCCGCTGGGGCCGTAGGACGTGATCTTGTCTTCGGCTTCCCAGCGGTCCACCGTCCCCCAGTTGTCCAGCACCATGTCGTTGACGCCATAGGTCACGACCGGCGCCAGATTGCGGACCGTATCGACATAGGCGCCATGTACCGTGAATACGCCGCCGGTGATGACATCCGGCGTGCCCGCCGCGATCCGGCCGTCGCTGTACACCGGCCCGGTTTCCAGCTCATGCACGCTCAGGCGGCCCTTGTCGAAGCCCGGGCCGCTGACGAAGATGCCGCTGCCCAGCACCGGCGCGGCGGCGCGGCCGGCGGACAGGTCGACCAGGTTTGCCGTGATGCTCACCTGCTCGTCGGCCTGCATGTTCCACAGCGTGAAAGCGCCCTGGATAACCCGCACGCCGAACCCTGCCGGCCGCTCGCTTTGCCCACGGGCATCGGCGGCAACCACATGCAGGCCATCGACCTCCACATGTCCGCTGCGCACCTTGTCGCGTGCCAGTAACTGCACCTGCCCTACCGTTACCACATCCGTCAGGCGCAGGATGCCCAGGCTGTCGACGGCGGTGTCGTTGAAAATCGCCCGCCGCTCGACGGATGCCTCAAGACGAAGATGGCTCACCTCGTTATCAGAAGACAGTTGCAGACCATCCTGCCCGGCCATGAACACCAACGTGGCCTGCTCGCCCTCGCCTTCGATCGCCTGACCGGGCGCCAGGCGTAGCGATGGTGCGTTGGCTAGATGGCCCTGCACCACAATTTTTTTCACATGAGCGCCTTTCAGCGCCGCGATCAGTTGCTCAGTGGTTGAAACCGATTGATGGTGCGATGCCATTGCGAACTCCTATGCTGGATAGACGAGCGATCTTGATGTGCGCCACCGCTGCTGGAACGGCACTCGGCAGGCAGTTAACGCCCCTGATTTGCCAGTTCCGGATCGGCGATCACCGCCCTCCAAGAAGCACGCCGCATCATCGCCGCCGGGCCATGCGCGAATGCCGGCAGGACTTGGGTGGCTTGTCCCTCTGGATCGAGGAACTGGATGGTGTCAATTTCAAAACGCGCAACGGTGCCCGTGACACGCTGCTGAGCTTTTACAGTCTAGTTCAAAGAATGGAAGGCATGGCCGGCTAGTGATCGTGAATTGTGCTTGAGCAATCGGCGGCCAAGCTGGCAAGCGGCGTTCAAGCGCATTGCAAAAACATCCCGTTTCGGCACGCTCCGATATAGAGAGGACGGCTCGCGCGCCGCTGCATTCCGGTTAGGCAAGCGCCCGATCGATTCGAGCCACCGCCGCATATTGCCGTGCGCTTGCGGGTATTCGTTAAAATGACGGGGCTTTCGGCGGTAGCGTGCGCACAGAAACGACGCACCTGACGCGATCAACATTCCCTTGCAACCTTGTCTCGAGATTGGTAACCCCTTCATGAAATCGATTTGCATCTATTGCGGCTCTGCCGTTGGCGCCTCCCCGGTGTATGCGCAGGCTGCGCGCCAGTTGGCGCAAGGCATGGTGGCCAACAACATCGGCCTGGTCTACGGCGGCGGCAACATCGGCCTGATGGGCGTGATCGCCAGCGAAGTCATGCGCCTGGGCGGCGAAGCTACCGGCGTGATTCCGAAGGCGCTGCTGGACAAGGAGATCGGCCATCTCGGCCTGACCCGGCTGCATATCGTCAAGGACATGCACGAACGCAAGGCCATGATGGCGGAACTGTCGGATGGCTTCATCGCGATGCCGGGCGGGGTCGGCACGCTGGAAGAGTTGTTCGAAGTGTTCACCTGGTTCCAGCTCGGGCTGCACGACAAGCCGATCGGGCTGCTGAACGTGAGTGGTTTCTATGACGGCTTAATCCAATTCATCCAGCATCTGGTCAGCGAACAATTCCTGAAGGCGAACCAGGCTGGTTTCCTGATGCACGAAGCCGAGCCGGCGACGCTGCTGGCGCGCTTCACGTCCTACGTGCCGAAGTATTACGACAAGTTCCTGGACCAGGATACGGCGGGTGAAATCCTGCGTTAGCGTCCTGCAGACCTGTCAGATAAGTGGGAGTATGTTGTAAATACTGCCATTTATCCGGCGGAAAAAGCCTTGCTGTTAGGGAGTATCTGACTCTCTATCCAGCCAGCGCCTGACTGAAATCCTCCAGCAGATCGGCGCGGTCCTCGATCCCGATCGACACCCGGATCAGCGATTCGGCGATACCCATGGCGGCGCGCCGCTCGCGCCCCATCTCGTGGAAGATGGTGTGCGCGACCGGGATCACCAGGGTGCGCGTGTCGCCCAGATTGCTGGCGGCGATACCCAGCTGCAAGCGGTTCAGGTAATCGAAGCAATCGATGCCTGCGGCCAGCTCGAAGCTGAACAGGCTGCCACAGGCGCGGAACAGTTCGCGCGCCAGCGCATGTTGCGGATGCGACGGCAAGCCCGGGTAATGCACCGCCGCCACCCGCGAATCGGCTTCCAGCATCTGCGCCACCGCCAGCGCGCTGGCGCAGGAACGCTCCATGCGCAAGGCGATGGTTTCGGCGCCGACCGCCAGGTGATGGGCCGCCTCCGGCCCCAGTGCGGCGCCGAAGTCGCGCAAGGCCTTGGCGCGGATTTGCGCAATGCCCCACTGCTGCGGCACAAAACGCTTGTAGGTTTCGTAAATGTTCGGATAGGCGCTCCAGTCGTACAGGCCGGTATCGGTCAGGCTGCCGCCCAAGCGCGATGCCGTGGCCGCCGATCGACTTGGTCAGCGCGTTGACCACCAGCCCGGCGCCGACCGTCTTCGGCTGGAACAAATAGGGCGAGGTCATCGTGTTATCGACCACGTACAGGATGCCCCGTTGGCGGCACAGTTCGCCGATGCGGCGCAGGTCGGCGACCTGGGTACGCGGGTTGGCGATGGTTTCGACGAACACCAGGCGCGTTGCCGGCGTGATCGCCGCTTCCACCTGCGCCACATCGGTGGCGTCCACCAATGAAACTTGTGCGCCCTGCCCGCCCACGGTCTGCCACAGGCTGTTGGTATTGCCGAACAGGAAGGCCGATGACACCACGTGATCGCCGGCGCGCAGCAGCGCCTGCGCCACTGCTCCGATCGCCGCCATGCCGGTGGAAAAACAGACCGTGGCAAGGCCGTCCTCCATCTTCGTGATCTTGTCTTCCAGCGCCGACACCGTCGGGTTGCCCTGCCTGCCGTAGCGGTAGCCGGGCTGCTTGCCCTGGAACACCGCCGCCAGCTCGCGCGCATCCTCATAGCCGAAAGTCACCGAGGTATGCACCGGCTTGTGCACCGAGCCATGCTCGATCTTCTTTTGCCGGTCGTTATGCAGGATGGTGGTGGTAAAGCCGTAGCGCTTGGTCGTGTTCATGGTGGTATGGGGTTGGATGAACGCACCAGCGGCCATGGCGGCAGGCTCGCTTCCGGTGGGCGGCGTTCGGCTGAGTTCAGGTCACTTTGCGGCTGGCGTTTGGGTTGGCTGCCTCAGTCAACTTGCGCCAGGTTCAGGTTCAATTGCGAACGGACCAGTTCTTCGCTATCCGGTTTGGGGTTATTGCGCGCGAATTCGATGCGGTCGAGATATTCGCGCGAAATGTCGCCGGTGACATAGCGGCCGTCGAAGCAGGAAGCCTCGAAGTTTTCCAGCGCCGGATTGACATCCGAAATGGAACGCTTCAGCGCATCGATATCCTGATACACCAGCGCGTCCGCCGTGATTTCCCGGCACACTTCGTCCTCGCTGCGGCCATGCGCGATCAGCTCGTTGCGGCTCGGCATGTCGATGCCATACACGTTCGGGTATTTGACCGGTGGCGCGGCCGAGGCGAAGATCACCTTGCGGGCGCCGGCATCGCGCGCCATCTGCACGATTTCGCGGCTGGTGGTGCCGCGCACGATCGAATCATCGATCAGCAGCACGTTCTTGCCCTTGAATTCCTGCCCGATCGCATTCAGCTTCTGGCGCACCGACTTGCGCCGCATGGCCTGCCCCGGCATCAGGAAGGTACGGCCGATATAGCGATTCTTGATGAAGCCCTCGCGATAGTCGAGGCTCAGCTCGCCGGCCAGCTCCATCGCCGCCGGCCGCGACGAATCGGGAATCGGCATGACCACGTCGATGTCGCCGGTGGACAGCTCGCGCTTGATCTTGGCGGCCAGGTATTCACCCATTTTCAGGCGCGTTGCGTACACCGAGGCGCCGTCGATGATCGAGTCCGGGCGCGCCAGATAGACATATTCGAACGCGCAGGGATTCAGGCTCGGATTGTCCGCGCATTGCTGCTGGTACAGCTTGCCGTCGAGGTCGATGAAAATCGCTTCGCCCGGCAGCACGTCGCGTAAAAAATGGAAACCCAGGCCGTCCAGCGCCACCGATTCGCTGGCGACCACATACTCGATGCCGCGCTCGGTATCCTGAAAGCCGATGCAAAGCGGCCGGATGCCGAACGGATCACGAAACGCCAGCAAGCCGTAGCCGGCGATCTGCGCCACCACCGCGTATGAGCCGCGCACCCGCTTGTGCAAGGCGCCCACCGCCTGGAACAGGGTCGACGGGTCGAGCGAATAGCCGCTGGTCGCTTCCTGGATTTCATGCGCCAGCACGTTCAGCAGCACCTCGGTGTCGGAATCGGTATTGATGTGGCGGCGGTCGTTCTTGAACATCTCGATCTTGAGCTGTTCCCAATTGGTCAGATTGCCGTTGTGCGCGAGGATGATGCCGAACGGCGCATTCACATAGAACGGCTGCGCTTCCTCGGCGCTGTCGGAACCGGCGGTCGGATAGCGCACCTGGCCGATGCCCGAATTGCCCGGCAGCGAACGCATGTTACGGGTGCGAAAGACGTCGCGCACCAGGCCGTTGGCCTTGTGCATCGAAAAGCCGTTGCCATGACTGGTGGCGATCCCGGCCGCGTCCTGGCCGCGGTGCTGCAACAGCAGCAGCGCGTCATAGATCAGCTGATTGGCGGGATGATGGGAAAAAACACCGACGATGCCACACATGGTGGACTCCTAAACTAAGACAAGATGAAAACGCTTTAAAACCGAACATGCTGCGCAAACTGGCCCGGCAAATACGGCTGCACGGTGCGCGCCGCCGTCTCTGCCAATGGACTGAACAGCGCCTCGCGCCAGAACGCTTGCTGTGGAATGGCGGTCATGCCGCACAGGAGAACCGTGGCCACCACGATCAGCATGCCGCGCGCCAGTCCAAACAGGCCGCCCAGGCCGCGATCGGCCAGGCTCAATCCGCTCGCCTTGATGGCCGCATCGATCGCCAGCATCAGCAATCCCATCAGCAGGCGGCAACCGATGAACAGCGCGATGAAGGCGACGATCAGGCGCATCGTGCTGCCGGGGATCATGTCGGGCAACAAGTGCGCCAGTTGTTCGCCGTAGGCATTGGCAACCACGAACGAGACCACCCAGCTCAGCAACGACAGGATTTCCTTGACCAGCCCGCGCATGGTGCTGATCAGCACCGAGCAGGCCAGCACGAACAGCACCAGGTAATCGAAAATCGTCACCGCGGGATCAAGAGACGGATGATGTCAATGGCGTCGATCAAGCCGGCACCAAGGTGCCATTCAGCCCCAGTTTGACCAGCCGGGCACGCATCTGTTCGGCTTCGTCGTGATTCGCAAACGGACCGACCCGGACGCGGATACGGTCGCCGGACGCGGTCGCGACTTTCTGCGTGTAGGACGCGATGCCAGCCTGCGTCAACTTGCCGCGCAGCTCGCCGACCTTGTCGGCCGATGCCAGCGCCGCCACCTGCACCACGAATTTCCCGGACTTGCCCTCCACCGCCTTCGGGCTCGCCGCCGGCACATCGAATTTCCCTTCGAGGATGGCTTTGGCGCGTGCCGCATCGTCCACCTTGACGGCCGCCAGCGCGGGCGTGGCCGCTTTCGCCTGCTCCGGCTTGGGTGCTGGCTTGGCTGGCGCCGCTTCCGGCGCCATGCGCGTGAACCGGGGCGCGGTCGATGGCTGGCTCTGACACCGCCGGCTTGGCCTCCTCGCGTGCGGCGCTGGTCACCGGCGCGGCAGCCGCCAGAGACGGTTTGGTGGTGACGGCGGGCTCGATGATCTCTTCCGCCGCATCGAGGCTGCCCGTGCCGGCTTGGCCGGAGCGGGGTCAGGCAGCGCGGGAGCCTCGGGGGCTAGCGGCTTGTTCCTGGATGGAATCTGGATCGAAATATCGTTGGTCAGCGGCTTCGGTTCCGAATCCAGGATCATCGGCAAGCCGATCACCAAGGCCAGCACCAACGCCACTGCTCCGACCAGGCGCCGGCGTGCGCGCTTTTTTTCGGGGAGCGCCGGATCGACCGGTTCCCGCTTGCTGGTGCTCGCCTTGCGCTTGGCGCGGCTGCGCGCGGAACTCGGTTCCTGCTCCGGGCGTGAGTAAAACTCGTCCCCGCCAGGGGCGGAGTCCGGCTTGTTTTTGCGGAAGAACGGAAACCAGCTCATGCGATATCAGGGCAATGCGTCAATGGTGTTCCTCGGCACGGCGCGCCTGCAGGACGCCGGCAACTGTCACGAACGATCCGAAGACCACAATTCTATCATTCTGCCCGGCACGCCGGCGGGCATCGGCGTAGGCCGCGGCCGGGTCCGGGAAACGGGTGATCGAGACCTTGGCGGAGGCCTTGTCGCAGGGCGTCACCCCGGCCGCCAGCAGTTCCTGCTCGATCTGCGCCGCCGTTGCCGCTCGCGGCAACGGCAGATCGGTCACACACCAGTGATCGATGCGATCCTTGAAAGCAGCGGCGATGCCGCGGATATCCTTGTCCTGCATGGCGCCGAATACCGCAAAGGTGTAGGGGAAATAGCCCATGTTGTCGAGGCTGGCCGCCAGCGCCGCCGCCGCATGCGGATTGTGGGCGACGTCGAGGACCACCAGCGGCTGGCCCGGCAACACCTGGAAGCGGGCCGGCAGGTCAACCATCACCAGGCCATTGCGCACTTCCTGGCCGCTGACCGGCAGTCGCATGCGCAGCGCTTCCAGCGCGGCCAGCGCCGCCGAGGCGTTCAATAGCTGGTTGGCGCCGCGCAAGGCCGGAAAATCGAGCGCATTGCGGCGCTGGCCGCGGCCGCCGTAATTCCACTGCTGCTTGTCGCCGGTGTAATTGAAATCACGGGTGACCAGCCAGAGGTCGGCGCCGATCGCTTCGGCATGATCGATCAGCGATTGCGGCGGCACCGGATCGCTGCAGATCGCGGTGCGGCCGGCGCGGAAGATGCCGGCCTTCTCGAAACCGATCGCCTCGCGCGTATTGCCAAGGTAGGCCGCGTGGTCGATATCGATGCTGGTGACGATGGCGACGTCGGCATCGATCACGTTCACGGCATCCAGCCGGCCGCCCAGGCCGACTTCCAGGATCACCGCATCCAGCTTGGCGTCGGCGAACAGCTTCAGTGCCGCCAGCGTGGTGAATTCAAAATAGGTCAGCGAAACCTCGCCGCGCGCCGCTTCGACCTGTGCAAACGCGGTCAGCAGCGCGGCGTCGGATACCGACTCGCCATCGAGGCGCACCCGTTCGTTGAAATCGAGCAGGTGCGGCGAGGTGTACAAGCCCACGCGGTATCTGGCGCGCAACAGAATCGATTCCAGAAAGGCACAGGTCGAGCCCTTGCCGTTGGTGCCGCCGACCGTGATGACGGGGCAGCTGAATTGGATATCGAGCCGCTCCTTGACCTGCGCCACCCGCTCCAGCCCGAGCTCGATGGCGACCGGATGGCGGCTTTCCAGAAGCGCCAGCCATTCGGCCAGCGTGGCGGGAAGATCGATGCTTGCTTGGGTGCTCATGATGGCTCAGCGTACTTCAAATTCGGTGGGTGACGAATCGCAGCGCAGCCTGGACGCCGCGCGGACGATTCGAACAAGGATTGGTCAGCGCTTCAGGTCACGGCGTCGGCCGCCTGGTTCTGCAGCAAGGCCAGCAGGCGTGCCACCTCCTCGCGCATGTGGCGGCGGTCGACAATCATGTCGATCGCGCCCTTCTGCAGCAGGAATTCGGCGCGCTGGAAGCCTTCCGGCAATTTTTCGCGCACGGTGTTTTCGATCACGCGCGGGCCGGCAAAGCCGATCAGCGCCTTCGGCTCGGCGATCACGACGTCGCCCATGAAGGCGAACGAGGCGGAGACGCCGCCCATGGTCGGATCGGTCAGGATGCTGATGAACGGCAGTTTTTGCGCCGACAGCTTGGTCAGCATCGCCGTGGTTTTCGCCATTTGCATCAGCGACAGCAAGCCTTCCTGCATGCGGGCGCCGCCGGTGGCGGTGATGCAAATGAACGGTACTTTCTGTTCCAGCGCGTTCTGCGCGCCGCGCGCGAAGCGCTCGCCGACCACCGAACCCATCGACCCGCCCATGAACTCGAATTCAAAGCACGCCACCACCACCGGAATGGTCATGATCGCGCCGCCCAGCACCACCATGGCGTCGGTTTCGCCGGTGGCTTCGATCGCTGCCTTCAGGCGATCCGGGTATTTCTTGCTGTCCTTGAATTTCAGGGTATCGATCGGCAGTGCGCTCTGGCCGATTTCATAGCGGCCGCCCTCGTCGAGCAAGGCGTCGAGCCGGTCGCGCGCGCGAATGCGCATGTGGTGAGTGCATTTAGGGCAGACATGCTGATTCGATTCCAGGTCGGTGCGATACAGCACCGCTTCGCAGGACGGGCATTTGACCCACAATCCTTCCGGAACCGATTTGCGGATGCCGCCCGCTTCGCTGCGCTGGATGCGTGGCGGCAGTAGTTTTTCAAGCCAGCTCATGGTGTTCTCTTTCTGGTTTTTTTCCCTGCCGAATTGTACAACGAGGGATGTTGCCGACGGCCCTGACGGGCTTCAATGCAGACTCGCGCGCCGTGTTGAGGCCCGCGTGGTTGCCATCCCGAAAAATCCCCGGTAATGCAATAAAATCGGCTAACTATGGAGTATATCTCTTAAATTGCCATTTAGCGCCCGTATTTAGACGCTTGCCATGGGAGTATTCAGGGCGATGACCGGTGCATGCGGATCCGGCGGCACACGCCGCTACTGATCCAGCGCCTGGCGGATGCCGGCCAGGAATGTTTGCGCCGCCTGCACTGCCTGCGCGCGCGGCGTGTTTTCCATTTCCTGGATGATGCGGCTGCCGATGACCACCGCGTCCGCCACGGCCGCGATTGCGCGCGCAGTAGCGGCGTCGCGTATGCCGAAGCCGACGCCAATCGGCAGTTTGACCTGTTCGCGAATGGCGGCGACCCGCTCTGCCACCTCCGCAGTATCGATGTGGCCGGCGCCGGTCACGCCCTTCAGCGACACATAATACGTAAAGCCGCTGCCCAGCCGCGCCACTTGGCGGATGCGCTCGGCGGTCGAGGTGGGCGCCAACAGGAAGATCGGATCCAGCCCGCAGCGCTGCATCTGCGCGGTGAATTCTTCGCATTCCTCCGGCGGATAATCGACCACGATGGTGCCGTCGACGCCGGCCGCCTGCGCCGCCTGCACGAACTGGCTTTGCCCCATGCGCTCGACCGGGTTGGCATACCCCATCAGCACCACCGGCGTGGTCGCGTTGGTTTTGCGGAATTCGGCAACATACTCCAAGACTTTGTGCAGCGTGACGCCGGCCGCCAGCGCCCGTTCGGAAGCGCGCTGAATCACCGGACCTTCCGCCATCGGGTCGGAAAACGGCACGCCGAGCTCCAGGATGTCGGCGCCGCCGGCCACCAGCGCATGCATCAGCGGCACCGTCAGTTCCGGCGCCGGATCGCCGGCGGTGATGAAGGGAATCAGCGCTTTTTTATTGCTGGCCGCCAATGCGGCGAAAGTGGATTGGATTCGGGACATGGTGTTTTTTTAAATTGATGATGGAATGGTCATTCGATCGAAGGAATGTTGTCGGGTACGGCACGCCACTGCATGCTGCGGCTGCCTGCCATCTCTTCTGTCGTTCCCGCGGTCGTAAGCGGGAAGCCAGTGTCGTGATTTAGCGATCATGCGGTTAAATAACCGCTATTCAAATGCGACGAAAGACGCTAGGTTCCCGCTGAAAGCCGCGGGAACGACAGGGAATTCAAGGCTGCACAGTCCGACACGCCGCACGCATGCACTCAATATTTGCCAGCGCGCTGCGCCACCGTATGCATGTCCTTGTCGCCGCGTCCGGACAGATTGACCAGGATGGTTTTATCCTTGGGCAGAGTCGCCGCCAGCTTGGCCGCATGCGCCAAGGCATGGCTCGATTCCAGCGCCGGGATGATGCCCTCGATCCGGCAGCAGGTATTGAACGCGGCCAGCGCCTCGTCGTCGGTGATCGAGGCGTACTGCGCGCGGCCGCTGTCCTTCAGCCAGGCGTGTTCCGGGCCGACGCCGGGATAATCCAGGCCGGCCGAGACCGAATGGGTTTCGATGATCTGGCCATTCGCATCCTGCAGCAGATAGGTGCGGTTGCCATGCAGCACGCCGGGCGAACCGGCCAGCAGCGACGCCGAATGGCGGCCGGTGTCGATGCCGTCGCCGGCGGCTTCGACCCCCACCAATTGCACATCCGGATAGTCGATGTACGGATAAAAAATCCCCATCGCGTTCGAGCCGCCGCCGATGCAGGCAACCACGTAGTCCGGCTGGCGCCCGGTCATTTCCGGCATCTGCGTCAGGCACTCGGTGCCGATCACCGACTGGAAGTCGCGCACCATCATCGGGTACGGATGCGGCCCGGCCACGGTGCCGATGATGTAGAAGGTGTTTTCGATGTTGGTAACCCAGTCGCGCATCGCTTCGTTCAGCGCATCCTTCAGCGTCTTGGAGCCGGATTCAACCGGCACCACTTTCGCTCCCAGCAGCTCCATCCGGTACACGTTCTGCACCTGGCGCTTGACGTCCTCGCTGCCCATGTAGACCACGCATTCCATGCCGAAGCGGGCGCAGATGGTGGCGGTGGCGACGCCATGCTGGCCGGCGCCGGTCTCGGCGATGACGCGCGGCTTGCCCATGCGGCGCGCCAGCAGCGCCTGGCCGATGACGTTGTTGATCTTGTGGGCGCCGGTGTGATTCAGGTCTTCGCGCTTGAAGTAGATCTGCGCGCCGCCCATCTGCTCGGACCAGCGCTTGGCGTGGTAGATCGGACTCGGGCGGCCGACGAAATGCTTCAGTTCGCGCTCGAATTCGGCGACGAATTCCGGCTCGTGCTGATAGCGCGCATACGCCTCTTTCAACTCGGTCAGCGCCGGCGTCAGGGTTTCGGCGACGAAGCTGCCGCCGTACGGGCCGAAATGGCCGCGCGCATCCGGCAATGCATAGTGGGCTGCCTGGCGCAAGGCGCTGGTGGCAAGCGGCTGGCGCTCGAACTGCTGTTCGAGCGGTGTGAATTGGGTCATGGTCAGTTCCTGCTGGATTCGGTATGGGAAACGATGCCGGCCTCCGCCTGCCGTACTGCCTCGACAAAGGCGCGGATTTTGGCGGCATCCTTGATGCCCTTGGCTTGTTCGACGCCGCTGCTGACGTCGACTGCATAAGGGCGCACGCGGGTCACCGCGTCAATCGCATTGTGTACGCTCAAGCCACCACTTAAAACGACCCGAGGCGCGAGCTCTTCTGGGATGAGAGACCAATCGAATACCTTTCCACTGCCGCCGTAACCCTCCGCATGGGCATCCAGCAACAATCCCGCAAACAAGGGGCTGGCGGCGCGATAACTTCTTTCACATTCTAGCAAATCGGGTACCGCATCGCCGCCGATGCGCACTGCACGGAGGAACGGCCGCCGCACCCGTTCGGCAATCGCCACGCATTGATCCAGGCTTTCGTCGCCGTGAAACTGCAGCAGCGCCAGCGGCGCCTGCGCGACCACCTCGGCCACTTGGAGCGGCTCGGCATTCACGAACAGGCCAACGGCGGAAACGAAGGGCGGCAAGCGCGCAATCAACTCGGCCGCGGCCGCGGGCGTCACGTAGCGCGGACTGTGCGGATAAAACACGAAACCGAGCGCATCGACCCCGGCTGCCACCGCCGCGTCCACGTCCTGCGGCCGGGTCAGGCCGCAAATCTTGATCCGGGTGCGGGACGTCATGCGCGACACCTCCATAAACTGCCGCCATGGCACTCGGACATTTCCAGCTTCCTCATATACTCCTTACCAACATAGACAAATACGGGCGAATTAACTGCCAATTATAGGCATACTCCGGCTTTTTCTGATTTCATCTCAGTTCCCGGGTATTTCAAAATCCTCTTGTGGCAAACCCCATTTGGCATCGTAATCGACTTTCGCCAGGTACAGGCCATCCGGCATGAAGGTTGGCGCGGCACGCGAACGGTCACGCTCCTGCAGCAATTGCTGCAGCCATTCCGGCGGCCGCTTGCCATTGCCGACCGCCACCAGCGAGCCGACGATGTTGCGCACCATGTGGTGCAGAAAGGCATTGGCGCGCAAGGTGAATATCAGGTTATGCCCCTGGCGTTCGATGCGCAATTCGTGCAGCGTGCGAATCGGCGACGGCGCCTGGCACTCGGAGGAACGGAACGCCGAAAAATCGTGGGTGCCGAGCAGATGCTGGGCTGCCGCCTGCATGGCTTCGACCGCCAGCGGCTGGAATGTCCATCCGGCCCGGCCGACCAGCAACGGCGAACGTACCGGATGGTTATACAACAGATAACGGTAAGTGCGGTCGCGCGCACTGAAACGCGCATGAAACGGTTGCGGCTACATCTGCTTCCAGGCTATGCGCCCAGCGCACCGCAATCGACGGCGGCAGCAATGCATTCAGGCCGCGCACCCAGGAAAAAATTTCGCGCTCAAGCACGGTGTCAAAATGCACCACCTGCTCCAGCGCGTGGACGCCGCGATCGGTGCGGCCGGCGCAGACAGTCGCGTGCGGATGCCGGGTGAATTCGCGCAATGCCTGTTCCAGCCGGTCTTGCACCGTGTGGCGATCAGGCTGGGTTTGCCAGCCATGCCACGGTGCACCGTCATATTGGATGCCGAGAACGATCCGTTTCACTTCTCTTCCAGTTGCAAAATCAATCCCAAAAATAGAAAAACGGGCGCCAGCATGGTGCTGCGCCCGTTCTACGTCACTGCCTGGCTAGCGGTGCAACGACCTGCGGCGAGTTTAAGCCAGTTCGGCCAGCAGCGACCTGGCCTTGTCGATTTGCTCCGACGATCCGCCCCTGACCACTTCGTCCAGCAATTCGCGCGCGCCTTCACGGTCGCCGATTTCCCGGTAAGCCAGCGCCAGATCCAGCTTGGTCGACATTTCCGCACTATACGGATCGACGCTGCCATCGTCGTCGGCAGGAGCGCCCAGATCGAGGTCGATTCCATCCAGGTCGAAAGCAGCAGATGCCACGGCAGCGGACGCTGCCTGCACCTCTGCCGTCACCATCTCCAGCGCTGCCGGCGCCGATATTTGCGGTAGCTCTTGCAGTTCCTGTTCAATCGGGCCCAGCGTGGCTTCGGCCATCAGTGCCGGCTCGGGCAGATCGACAGCAGTCTCGTCCGGTGCGGCTGCCGCCACATCCAAGGTGAAATCGATGGCGCCAAAGTCCATGCCGGGGACATCCACAGCAGCGGCTGGCGCGGCCGCTACCGGCGCCGGCTCAACTTCCTGGCCGAAATTACCCAGGTCGAAATCCAGGTCGGCGACAGGTGGCTGCTCGGCCAATGACTCGTCCTGGCTGGCTGCCGGCATCATCATGGGCGCATCGCTGAAATGGTCGGCGTCGGCTGCCGCCGCGGCGCCCGACAGATCGGACTCGCGCATGACGGAATGCGGCTGGGTGGTGGCCAGCAAGGCATCGAGATCGAGTTCTTCCAGTGGCTCGGTGGGCGCTGTGACGATCGCTGCCTTGGCCAATGCATCATCGCCCAGCTTGCCGCCGGCATAGAGCGGATTGGCCGGGTCGATGGTAAGGCCCAGGGTTGCGGCCTGGCTCCATTCGTCACCCTCGCCTTTGGTCAGCCCGTACAACTCGCTGGCCAGCAATTCGAAGGCGCGCAAATCCTTGCGGTTGGCATAGATTTCCAGCAGCTTCAAGCGGACCGGATTGCGCTCAGGCTGGGTGCGCAAGGCTTCCTTCAGGATTTCCTCGGCCTGGGCATCGCGGCCGTAGGCAATATAGACATCGGCTTCGGCCACCGGATCGACTTCGTTGGTATCCAGGTGGCTGGCGGAAGGGCTAAAGCTGGAATTGAAGACGCTGTTGTTGGTATCGACACTCTGGCCGCCGGTCGAGCCAAACAGTGAGTTGGCCTTCAGGCTCGAATCGCCCAGGATGCTATCGGCAAACGATTTCTGCTTTTTCTTGCGACGTGAGCTGTAGATGCCGAAGGCGCCCAGCGCCACCAGCAGCAAGCCGGCCCCCGGCAACAAGAGCGCGTTGTCCAGCACGCTGTCGATAAAGCTGGGTTCTTCCACCACCGGCGCGGGCGCAGGCTTGACTGGCGCCGTCGCCGGCTTCTCGGCGCTGGCAACGACGGCGCTGGCCGCCGGTGCGACCACGGCCGGCTCCGTCTTCACGCCGTCGTTATCTGCGGTGGCCGGCTGCTCCGCTGGCGGCTCGGCAACCGTAGCAGTGGCGCCGACCGCCGCTGCTACCGCCGGCGCGGCGGTATTGGCGCCGTCTGCCGGCTGCTGGCTGGCCAGGCTCTTGCTCTTGATTTCCAGCAGTTTTTGCAAGTCGGCCAGATTTTTTTCCAGTTCCTGGACGCGGGCGTTGGCGTCAGCCAGCGCCTTGTCCTTGGCAATCAGGTCTTCCGCACTGGCGGCGGCTGGGCCGCTAGCACTGCCGCCACCCGCCTTCGACAGCGTCAGTTTGTCTTTTGCCTCGCCAACTGCGCCCGCCGGCTCTTCCACCGTGCTGGTGATCTTGCCGGCCGCGCTCTGGCGCGATTCGGTCGATGGCTTGGCGACGCCAGCAGCAACCTGGCCCGCCAGCCGGTTACGGTACTCATTGAAGTCCCTGGTCTGCGCGACCACGATGCTTCTGGCTTCGGCCGGCGCCACATGTTCGGCTGCGGAAGCATCCGGCACCGACAGTACCTGGCCGCTACGCAGCCGATTCATGTTGTTGCCGACGAAGGCGTCGGGGTTGGCCTGGTACAGCACGACCAGCATCTGATCCAGCGATACGCCGGCCGGCTTGAACTGATGGGCGATCGCGGCTAGCGAATCGCCTCGCTTGACCTCGTAGCTGCGAATCTGGCCGGCCGTGCTCTGTGCCGGGACGCTACGCGCGTTATTTTCCGCTGCCGTTCTACGGGCCGCTGGCGCCGCGGCGCTCGGCGCCGGCGCACTGGCCGCCACGCGCGGCGTCTGCACCGCAACTGGCGCAGCCACCTGCACCGGCTGCGTCATGCGCAAATCCGCCGGGTCCAGCAGGAAGGTGTATTCGCGCACCAGACGCGACCCGCCGCCGCTCAGTTCCAGCAGCATGTCGATGAACGGCTCGTTCATCGGCTGTGCCGACGTGACGCGGATGACCGCGTCGCTGCCGCGTTGCTCCAGCGCAAAGCGCAACGACAGCAGAGCCGGGTTGAATTCAATATTGGCCTGACGGAACGCCGCCTGGGGAGCCAGCTTCGCCGTCAGCGTCCCCAGTTCATCCTTCGATACCGAGTTCATCTCGATTTCGGCACGCAACGGCTGGCCCAGCGAGGACAGCACCGTCAGTTTGCCGAGTCCCGCCGCATCTGCACCGGAAGAAATCAGGATCAGTGCCGACGCGACCGCCGCGCTCAATGCTTTCAGATTGCCGGCGAGCCGCCTGGAGGATTTAGTTGAATGCATGTTGGGTGACATAGATGGGCATTCCCGACCGTGCCATGGGCACCGACGCCTCCTCTACATTTATCGTTGTGGCAGGAAGTTTCAAAATAGCATCAGGAACTTAGGTGCGCAAGCGCAACAATCTTCTCACCATCTGTAAAGCTCGCCATCCGGCCTTGTAACAGGTCAATATGGCGAGCTTTTGTTGTGATTTGACAACGAGGGGCGACCGCGCGGATGGCTGCCGCCCTTCGCGTTTAATGGTCGAGAACGATACGCAACATGCGACGCAGTGGTTCGGCCGCGCCCCACAGGAGCTGGTCGCCGACCGTAAACGCGGACAGGTACTGCTCGCCCATCTGCATCTTGCGCAAGCGACCGACCGGAATCGTCATGGTGCCGGTGACGGCGGCCGGGGTCAGGTCGCGCATCGAGGCTTCGCGATTGTTCGGCACCACCTTGGCCCATTGGTTGCCGGCGGCCAGCATGTCGCTGATTTCATCCAGCGGCACATCCTTTTTCAGCTTGATGGTCAGCGCCTGCGAATGGCAGCGCATGGCGCCGACGCGCACGCACAGGCCGTCGACCGGGATCGCGGCTTGGGCGGCAGCGCCGAAGGCTTCGCCGCGGCCCAGGATCTTGTTGGTTTCGGCGCCGGCCTTCCATTCCTCGCGCGAGACGCCATTGCCCAGGTCCTTGTCGATCCAGGGAATCAGGTTGCCGGCCAGCGGCACGCCGAATTGCTTGGTCTCGTCGGCGCAGAATGCATGCTGCTTGGCCAGCACCTTGCGGTCGATTTCGAGAATCGCCGAAGCCGGATCGTCCAGCAACGCCTTGACTTCGCTGTTGATCGAGCCGAACTGGGTCAGCAGTTCGCGCATGTGCTGAGCACCGCCGCCGGACGCCGCCTGATAGGTCATCGAGGTCATCCATTCGACCAGGTCGTGCTGGAACAGCCCAGACAGGCCCATCAGCATGCACGACACCGTGCAATTGCCGCCGATGTAGTTCTTGACGCCGCGCTTGAGCGCGTCCTTGATCACGTTGAGGTTGACCGGGTCGAGCACGATGATGGCGTCGTCCTGCATGCGCAGCGTGGACGCGGCGTCGATCCAGTAGCCGTTCCAGCCGGCGCTGCGCAGCTTGGGGAAAATCTCGCTGGTGTAGTCGCCGCCCTGGCAGCTGATGATGATGTCGCACTTCTTCAGCGCGGCGACGTCGTTGCCGTCCTGCAGCGTGGTCTCGTTGCGCGCTTCGGCCGGAGCCTTGCCGCCGACGTTCGAGGTCGAGAAAAAGACCGGCTCGATCTCGGCAAAATCGCCCTCTTCGCGCATGCGCTGCATCAGGACCGAACCCACCATGCCACGCCAACCTACCAATCCAACCAGCTTCATCATGCTTCCTTCAAAATTAAAAACCGATACTTGAACATCCGAAAACCGTCATTTGCAGACCGCTGCTGCCCTTCATTTCTGACACGGAAGCGGCGCCATTGTTGCAACGCAAGGCAAGCCATTTCATCGCCGTGGTCGTCACCGATTCCATTCTGGAATCGTCACCCAGCATATACTCCTATAGTCGCCTATCAATTTCCGGCGATAACAGGCAGCTTTTTCCAACATACTGCCAGTAAAACTGAGGCGCGCCCTAGCCCAGCGCTTTCAACACGGCTGCGCCCATATCCTTGGTACCGACCCGCGTGGTTCCGGTTTCGTAAATGTCCGGCGTGCGCAAGCCTTGCGCCAGCACCTGCTTGACCGCTGCTTCGATGCGATCGGCCTGCTCCGCCTTGTTCAGCGAATAGCGCAGCATCATCGCCGCCGACAGGATGGTCGCCAGCGGATTGGCCACGCCCTTGCCGGCGATGTCCGGCGCCGAGCCGTGCGACGGTTCGTACAAGCCCTTGTTGTTGGCATCGAGCGAAGCCGACGGCAGCATGCCGATCGAGCCGGTCAGCATCGCCGCCGCGTCCGACAGGATGTCGCCGAACATGTTGCCGGTGACGATCACGTCGAACTTCTTCGGCGCCCGCACCAGTTGCATCGCGGCGTTGTCGACGTACATATGGTCGAGTTCGACGTCCGGATATTCCTGATGGACGTCGGTCACGATGTCCTTCCAGAACTGGAAGGTTTCCAGCACATTGGCCTTGTCGACCGAAGTCAGGCGCTTGCCGCGCTTTTGCGCCGCCTGGAAGGCGACGTGGGCGATGCGGCGGATTTCCGGCTCGGCGTAGCGCATGGTGTCGAAGCCTTCGCGCGTCCCCTTGAACGGGCCGTCCGGGCATTCCCGCACGCCGCGCGGCTGGCCGAAATAGATGTCGCCGGTCAGTTCGCGGATGATCAGGATGTCCAGGCCGGACACGACTTCCGGCTTCAGCGTCGAGGCGCCGGCCAGTTCCGGATACAGGATCGCCGGGCGCAGGTTGGCGAACAGGCCGAGATTCTTGCGCAGGCCGAGGATCGCCTGCTCGGGCCGCAGCGCGCGTTCCAGGTTGTCGTATTTCCAGTCGCCGACCGCGCCGAACAGCACCGCGTCGGCTTCCTTGGCGAGCTTGAGCGTCGCCTCCGGCAGCGGATGGCCGTGCGCGGCATAGCCGGCGCCGCCGACCGGCGCGCTTTCCATTTCGAACTGTTCGCCGAGCGCATTCAGCACGTTGACTGCCTGCTCGATGATTTCGGGGCCGATGCCGTCGCCTGGCAAGATTGCAATTTTCATGGTCATATTTCTTTAATTGTGGGACAGAGTTTATGAGGCGTCACAGTGCCGAATTACTCTGCACCAACCGACTAATGTGGATCACCACAGAGCCAATCAATTTTTTAAATGGTGTTCGCCAGCCACGGATACTGCGCCAGATGCCGTTCCTCGAAAGCGCGGATCTTGTCGGCCTGGCGCAAGGTCAGGCCGATGTCGTCAAAGCCGTTCAGCAGGCAGTACTTGCGGAATTCGCCGATGTCGAACGGATAGCGAATAGCGCCGTTGGCCGTGCTGACGAGTTGCTGCTCCAGATCAACTACCAGGCGAAAACCGGGAAAAGCCTTGACCTCGTTGAACAGATGATCAACCTGGGCCTCCGGCAGCACGATCGGCAGCAAGCCGTTCTTGTAGCAGTTGTTGAAGAAGATATCGGCGAAACTGGGCGCGATCACGGCCCGAAAACCATACTGCTGCAACGCCCACGGCGCATGTTCGCGCGACGAGCCGCAGCCGAAATTCTTGCGGGTCAGCAGGATCGAGGCACCCTGATAGCGCGCCTGGTTCAGCACGAAGTCCGGATTCAGCGGACGCTTGGTATTGTCCATGCCCGGCTCGCCATGGTCGAGATAGCGCCACTCGTCGAACAGGTTCGGGCCGAAGCCGGTACGCCGGATCGACTTCAGAAACTGCTTGGGAATGATGGCGTCGGTATCCACATTGGCGCGGTCCAGCGGCGCCACCAAGCCATCGTGTACGGTAAATTTTTCCATGATTTCATTCTTTCACGCCGCCCATCCGAGTGGATGAGCGGCGGCACTGCACCTGGTTTCCTGCCTTGGTTATTTGGCAGCCTTTTCGACCGCCGTGCCGGCCTTCTGCACATCCTTGCCCATCCCTTGCACGGTATTGCAAGCATTCAAGACCACCATCGCCACCACCAAAACGAGCAGATTTTTCATGTTTTCTCCCTTATTTGAGTAATTGATTAACGCACACTACGCACATCCACAAAATGCCCGGCAATCCCTGCCGCCGCCGCCATTGCCGGCGACACCAGATGCGTGCGGCCGCCCTGCCCCTGGCGCCCCTCGAAATTGCGGTTCGAGGTCGAGGCGCAACGCTCGCCCGGCTCCAGCCGGTCGGCATTCATCGCCAGGCACATCGAGCAGCCCGGTTCGCGCCACTCGAAGCCGGCGTCCTTGAAAATCTTGTCCAGCCCTTCACGCTCGGCCTGTTCCTTGACCAGGCCAGAACCCGGCACCACCATCGCCAGCGTGACATTCGAGGCCCGCTGGCGGCCGCGCACCACGGCGGCGGCGGCGCGCAAGTCCTCGATGCGCGAATTGGTGCAGGAGCCGATGAAGACCTTGTCGATCCGGATGTCGGTGATCGGCGTGTTCGGCTTCAGCCCCATATAGACCAGCGCGCGCTCCATGCCCTCGCGCTTGGTGGCATCCTTTTCCTTGTCCGGGTCCGGTATCCGGCCGTCGACCGGCACCACCATTTCCGGCGACGTGCCCCAGCTCACCTGCGGCTTGATCTCGGCGGCATTCAGCGTCACCACCAGGTCGAAACGGGCACCCGGATCGGAGTGCAGGGTGCGCCAGTAGTCGAGCGCACGCTGCCAGTGCGGACCGACCGGCGCATACGGCCGTCCCTTGACGTAATTGATGGTGGTGTCGTCGACCGCGATCATGCCGGCGCGGGCGCCGGCCTCGATCGCCATGTTGCACACCGTCATGCGGCCTTCCATCGACAGCGCGCGAATCGCCGCGCCGGCGAACTCGATCGCGTAGCCGGTGCCGCCGGCGGTGCCGATCTTGCCGATGATGGCGAGCACGATGTCTTTGGCCGTGACGCCGGATGGAATCGCGCCATCCACCTGCACCAGCATGGTTTTCGATTTCTTGGTCAGCAGCGTCTGCGTCGCCAGCACATGCTCGACCTCGGACGTGCCGATGCCATGCGCCAGGCAGCCGAAGGCGCCATGCGTCGACGTATGCGAATCGCCGCACACGACCGTCATGCCGGGCAGCGTCGCGCCCTGCTCGGGGCCGATCACGTGCACGATGCCCTGGCGCTTGTCAGCCATATTGAAATAGGTGAAGCCGTGTTCCCTGGTGTTGGCGTCCAGCGTTTCCACCTGCAGCCGCGAGACCGGATCGGCGATGCCATGCGAGCGATCGGTAGTCGGCACGTTGTGGTCGGCCACCGCCAGATTGGCAGCGATGCGCCACGGCTTGCGGCCGTGCAGCTTCAGGCCCTCGAACGCCTGCGGGCTGGTGACTTCGTGTACCAGATGGCGGTCGATATACAGGATCGTGGTGCCATCCTCTTCGCTATGTACCGCGTGCGCATCCCAGAGTTTTTCGTATAGCGTCTTTAACATGATCCAAACGGCGCAGAGGCGCCCTAGCCCTTCAAAGTGAATTTTGATTATGCCATATTTGTGCGTTGCAATACGGCACGATGCACGGGCAAAAGCCATGCCCTGGCGCGCGCCGCGGCGCCCACCAGGACGCCGGCCGCGTCAGCGATTCTTGCGCGCCTGCTCGTACAGCGGCAGGACACGCTGCGCATACACGCTCAAGTCCGCCATCCGGTCTTCGCGCGCTGGATGGGTGGACATGAATTTGAGCGGTTCAGTGCCGCCGACCTGCCCCATTTTTTGCCACAACGTGATCGCCGCACGCGGATCGTAGCCGGCCCGTGCCGCCAGCTCGACTCCGATGCGGTCGGCTTCGGTTTCATGCGCGCGCGAGTTGGGCAGCCCAACCAGGCCCATGTACGCATATTGCGCCCCCTTCTGGCCGACATCGCCGACGCCCAGAATCGCCGATCCGATCGAGATCAGGCTGCCCGCCACCATCTGTTCGGAGGCGCGCTCGCGCGCGTGCTCGCGCAACGCGTGGGCGATTTCGTGGCCCATCACCGCCGCCAGTTCGTCGTCGGTGATCTTGAGTTTGTCGATCAGGCCGGTATACACGGCGATTTTTCCGCCCGGCATGCACCAGGCATTCACTTCCGGCGAGGACAACACGTTGACTTCCCAATGCCACTGGCGCGCATCCGGCCGGAAGGCACCGCTTTGCGCAATCAGCCGATTCGCCACCGTGCGCACCCGGCCAAGCTGCGTCGCGTTCCGGTTCAGCTCACCCTTTTTGCTGGCGTCCGCCAGCACCTGCGCATATTCCTTGTTCGCCGCCTGGTCGATTTCCTGGGAGGAAACCGCCATTCGTTGCTGGCGCTCGATGCCGACCGCCCCGCCCTGGGTGGTTTGCACCGTTTCGCAGGACACCAGCGTCAGCGTCGCCGTCAGCAGCAGGCAGCGCTTCAGCCATGACGTCGTGAGCTTGCTCATGTCGACTCCTGTATCAATTGCGAAAAAATTGGGTGGCGCGCCGGCGTCGCAGGCTGCGCCAAGGCCGGGTCAATCGGCCGCTGCCGTACCGATGCGCGGTGTCGCCACCTGCACATCGCCGCACTGGGCGCGCTGGCGCAGTGCGTGATCGATCAATACCAGCGCCAGCATCGCCTCTGCAATCGGAGTGGCGCGAATGCCGACGCAGGGGTCGTGGCGGCCGAACGTCTCCACCATGACCGGCGTGCCATTTTTGTCGATCGAATGGCGCGGCGTGCGGATGCTGGAGGTCGGCTTGATCGCCAGCGCCACCGTAATCTCCTGACCGGTGGAAATGCCGCCCAGGATGCCGCCGGCATGGTTCGAGGCAAAGCCCTGCGGCGTCAGTTCGTCGCCGTGTTCCGAGCCTTTTTGCACAATCGATCTGAAGCCGGCGCCGATTTCCACGCCCTTGACGGCGTTGATGCCCATCATCGCGTGCGCGATATCGGCATCCAGCCGGTCGTAGATCGGCTCGCCCCAGCCTGCCGGCACGTTTTCCGCCACCACTTCGACGCGCGCGCCGCACGAGTCGCCGGCCCGGCGCAATGCATCCATGTATTCCTCGAGCTGTGGAATCACGCTGGCATTGGCGGCGAAAAACGGATTCTCACGCACGTGCTGCCAGCCCTCGAATGGAATCGCGATCTCGCCCAACTGGCTCATGCAGCCCTTGAAGGTGGTGCCGTACTGCTGCCGCAGCCATTTCTTGGCGATCGCGCCGGCACCGACCAGCGGCGCCGTCAGGCGTGCCGACGAGCGACCGCCGCCGCGCGGATCGCGGATGCCGTATTTGTGCCAATAGGTGTAATCGGCATGGCCGGGGCGGAAGGTTTCGGCGATATTGCCGTAATCCTTGCTGCGCTGGTCTTCGTTGCGGATCAAGAGCGCGATCGGCGTGCCGGTGGTCTTGCCCTGGTACACGCCGGACAGGATTTCGACCGTATCGGATTCCTGCCGCTGCGTGACGTGGCGCGACGTGCCGGGCCGGCGCAGATCGAGATCAGGCTGGATGTCGGCTTCGGACAACTCCATGCCGGGCGGGCAACCATCCACCACGCAGCCGATGGCCGGGCCGTGGGATTCGCCGAAAGTAGTGACGGTAAACAGCTTGCCGAGAGTATTGCCGGACATGGGGAAGAAGTGAAAAACTGAAAGGCTTTCATTCTACCAGCGGCGCGGCGCTCGACGCACCGCGACAGCCAGTCCGCCCCACTCAGCGCGAGCCACCGGAGCGATCGCTGCGCAATCTGTGTTCGCCGCCGCCCGACCCGGATCGATGCGGCAAGCGGCAGCGGTTTGTACCCAATTAGCGGCTGGACATCGACCGTAGCGCTGTCGGTCGGCCAACACCAAGCATTTGCGGCACGGTATACCAGCGCTTCTGATGCAGGTGGGTACCTGCCGACTGACAGCATGGATCAAATTCTGGAAAATCATATACTCCCTATATGGGATGAAAATTTCGGAAGTTATACGGAATTTTTTACAACATACTCCCGTATTTTATAAAATGCTTCTATGTATGCTGGAGTCAGGCCACCTGCTCCGCCAGCGCCACCCCGCTCAACCAGGCGTTCTCCACGCGCCCGCCACCTTCCAATCCGCTGGCAAACCAGTCACCGCAGGCGCCGATGCGCAGCTTCGCCTGCCACAGGCAAGCGCCAGCCAGCGGCCGTTCGGCTTGCGCGAAGCGCCAGCAGTGAATTGCCGCATAGACCGGTTGCACCGCGCGTCCGGTGGCTTCGTGGAAAGCCTTCAGCAGCTTGTCGCGCGCCCGCTCCGGCTCGTCCGCCAGATGCTCGATGCTCCAGCCCGGCGTCGCTTGCGCGACCCAGTGCTCGCCCGGTCGCCGCTGCGGTTTCGAGGTATCGCGCGCAATCCAGCCGAGCCGCGAGCCATGCACCCAGGCGCCGTCATAGGGCAAATCCAGCGTATCCTGGAACGCCAGCGCCAGCGCCCAGCATGGTGCCAGATGCGCCTTGGCCGCCTGTTTCGCCAAGGCTCGGCGCAACTTGCAGCAAGCTGCGCAGCCTGCGGCGCCGGCAACGCCACGATCACCGCATCGAACGGGCCGGCGCTGGCGGCGATCGGAACGCTGTCGGCTTGCACCTTGAGCAGCCAGGCGTCGCCATGGCCTTCGATGGCAGGCACCCGCTGTTCGCAGCGCACATCGACTTCCTGCGCCAACTGCCGGCATAGCGCATCCATCCCGGGCACCGCAACCCAGCGCTGGCGGTTGCCGCCGGCCTTTTGCACACGTCCTGCTTCCAGCTTCGCCAGGCGGCCGTCCCAGCGCGCCAGCCAGCCGGCTTGGCGCCACGCCATGTACCTGCTTCTTGAAGGCGGCGCTGCGGGCAGTGAAATATTGCGCGCCGACATCGAAGCCGCCCAGTTCGGTTTCCCGCGTGTGCATGCGGCCGCCGCTTGCGGGATTTTTTTCATAGACGGTGACGCGGTGGCCTTGCGCCTGTAAACGGGTAGCGCAGGCGAGCCCCGCTAGTCCGGCACCGATGATGGCGATATGCATGGAAATCCTTTCTGCTGTCGGCACCAGGGCCTATAGCGCGTGGCGCAAACATGAAAAAGCCGTTCATGGCGGTCGCCAGGAACGGCTTGCGGCAGTGTTTTCAAGCGGACTTACTCATCGCCCTCGCTGGGCCAGTCGCGGATATAGGCCTTGAGCATCTTGTTCTCGAAGCTCTGCGCCTCCAGCACCGCCTTGGCGACGTCGTAGAACGAAATCACGCCCAGCAGCGTCTTGGCGTCCATCACCGGCAGGTAGCGCGCGTGCTTCTCCAGCATGATGCGGCGCACTTCGTTGACGTCGGTGTCGGGCGTGACGGTGATCGGCGCATCGTCCATGTGCTTGCGCACCGTGCCGTTGCCGACCGCGCCGCCGTTGGCATGGAGCGCCTTGATCACTTCGCGGAAGGTCAGCATGCCGACCAGTTCGCCGAATTCCATCACGACCAGCGAACCGATGTCCTTTTCCGCCATGGTGTTGACGGCCTCGGCCAGCGGCGTGTCCGGCGTGACGGTGTACAGGATATTGCCTTTGACCTTGAGGATTTCGGAGACTTTCATGATGGCCGCCTGTCGCTGATTGGGAGTTGTGGGTACACAGCTTGAATGTAGCGCAAGCGGCTGCGAAAAATCCAGCCACGCCGCCGGCTGCAACGGGACGACGGCATTCAATGCTACGATTCCGCCACCCGCACAACGAAGGCATATCCGATCATGAGCGGTCCCCATTATCCCGGCTTCGACACCCTGTCGCTGCACGCCGGCGCGGCGCCCGACCCGACCACCGGCGCGCGCGCCACGCCGATCTACTTGACCACGTCCTTCGTTTTCAAGGATTCCGACCACGCCGCCTCGCTGTTCAACATGGAGCGCTCCGGCCACGTCTATTCGCGCATTTCGAACCCGACCAACGCGGTGCTGGAAGAACGCATCGCCGCGCTGGAAGGCGGCGTGGCCGGCATCGCCATCGCCAGCGGCCAGGCCGCCATGCACCTCGGCCTGGCCACCATCGCCGGCGCCGGCTCGCACGTCGTGGCGTCGCGCGCGCTGTACGGCGGCTCGCACAACCTGCTGGCCTACACGCTGAAGCGCTTCGGCATCGAGACCACCTTCGTCGATCCGCGCGACCTCGACGCCTGGCGCGCCGCGATCCGGCCGAATACCAAGGTGCTGTTCGCCGAAACCCTCGGCAACCCCGGCCTCGACGTGCTCGACATCCCGAACGTGGCCGCGATTGCGCACGAGCACTACCTGCCGCTGATGGTCGACTCGACCTTCACCACGCCCTACCTGCTGCGGCCCGTTCGAGCATGGCGCCGACCTGGTGTTCCACTCGGCCACCAAGTTCCTGTGCGGCCACGGCACCGCGATGGGCGGCCTGCTGGTCGACGGCGGCAGCTTCGACTGGCAGCAGGCCTACGAAAAGACCGGCCGCTTCGCCGAACTGTGCGAGCCGTACGACGGCTTCCACGGCATGGTGTTCACCGAAGAATCGACGGTGGCGCCGTTTTCGCTGCGCGCGCGGCGCGAAGGCGTGCGCGATTTCGGCGCGGCGATGAGTCCGCACAATGCCTTCGCCATCCTGCAGGGGATCGAGACGCTCGGCTTGCGCATGGACCGGCACGTCGCCAATACGCGCAAGGTGGTCGAGTTCCTGGCGGCCCATCCGGCGGTGGAATCGGTGTCCTATCCGGAGCTGGAATCGCATCCCGACCACGCAGCTGGCGCAACGACTGCTGCCGAAAGGCTGCGGCGCGGTGTTCTCGTTCAGCATCAAGGGCGACCGCGCGGCCGGCGGCCGCTTCGTCGAGGCGCTCACCATGTTTTCGCACCTGGCCAATGTCGGCGACGCCAAGTCGCTGGTGATCCATCCGGCCTCGACCACCCACTTCCGCGTGCCGACCGAGCAACTGGCGGCGGCCGGCATCACGCGAAGGCACGATGCGGCTGTCGATCGGACTGGAAGATGCCGGACGACCTGATCGAAGACCTGGCGCGCGGGCTGAAGGCGTCGCAAGCGCCGAACGCAAGGGAGCCTGAGATGCAGCTCAACATTCACGGCCACGACGCCTATTGCTATACCGGCGGCAAGGCCTTCGACCCCAGCCTGCCGACCGCGGTCTTCATCCACGGCGCGCAGAACGACCATTCGGTCTGGGTCTTGCAGACCCGCTATTTCGCCCATCACGGCTTCGGCGTGCTGGCGGTCGACCTGCCCGGCCACGGCCGCAGCAAGGGCGCGCCGCTGACCAGCGTCGAGGCGATGGCCGACTGGCTGCTGGCGCTGCTGGATGCGGCCGGCGTCGAGCGCGCGACCCTGATCGGCCACAGCATGGGTTCGCTGATCGCGCTGGAAACCGCGTTCCGCGCGCCGCAGCGGGTGGCGCGGCTGGCGCTGGTCGGCACCACCTATCCGATGAAGGTGTCGGACACGCTGCTGGACGCCTCGCGCGACGACGAACTAGCGGCGATCGACATGGTGAACATCTGGTCGCATTCGTCGATTGCGCCCAAGCCGTCCAGCCCGGCGCCCGGCTTTTACGTGATGGGCGGCAGCCGGCGCCTGATGCAATATGTGTCGCGGCAGAATCCGGCCCAAGTGTTCTACACCGATTTTTCGGCCTGCAACGCTTACCAGAACGGCGCCGTGGCGGCCGCCGCGCTCGCTTGCCCGGCCCTGTTTTTACTGGGCCGGCGCGACATGATGACGCCGCCAAAAGCGGCGCTGGGATTGGCCGCCGCGATCACCCAGGCGCAAGTGCTGCAGATCGAAGGCTGCGGCCATGCGTTGATGGCGGAACAACCGGATCAGGTCCTGGACGCGCTTTACCAATTTTCCAGGAATGATGGAGTATATTGAAATATCGCAGGCAAGGAACCCGATATTGGCCATTATTGCAGGGAGTATATGGCCAGCACAACAAGCAGGCCGGGTTTTCTACGCGTGTGCAGGCTGCTGGCTGGTGGCTGATCGCGAACTCCTGTCCGCCGCTGTGAAGCAGGTGCGCAGTGTGGTGCGCAGCCCCTGCCCTATTGCCTGCTCGACGCTGTCAACCAGTGCGCTGTCGGTGGCCGGATCAAACACGAACATGTGGTAGACATCAGCCATCTCCAGCTTATCCGGATTGGCCAGTAGCACCCAGCGGTCCAGACCGGCATTCGGGCGCCGATGCCATTTCCAGCGCCGGCGCCACTCAGCCTGGGGCGGCACGTCCGGGTCGACCTTGCCGACCCAGCCCGCTTCCAGCATGCGTTGCAGCAAGCTCTCCGATTCATCGAAGCCAATCCGGGTCAAATCCCGAATCCGATTGGCGTTGACCACTGCCGAGTCGCTCTGCACGCGAGCATGGAACAGCACCTTCAGTATCGCCATCGCGTCCACGAATGCGCTGCCGGGTTTCGCAACGTGCCACCAGCGTTCGTATTTGACCACCGGCAATGCGGCGGTCACCAGCGCCCCGCACAAGGTAATCATCCAGAACAGGTAAACCCAGATCAGGAAGATCGGCACCGCGGCAATCGCGCCATAGACGATGGTATAAGTCGGGAATTTCGTCACGTAGATGGCAAAGCCGCGCTTCGCCAGCTCCAGCGCCACGCCGGCCAGCAAACCGCCCCAGAGGGCGTCGCGCCAGTCCACTACCCGGTTCGGCACCGCCACATACAGCAAGGTGAAAGCGAAGGTGGTCAACAGTACCGAGATCAGCGTGTAGAACAGCGCGCCGAGCAGCGGCAGATGCGACACCACGCTGTCGGCCGTGGCAAACAGATAGGCCGTCACGGAAAACGAGGCGCCCAGTACCAGCGGTCCGAGCGTGATGATGGCCCAGTACAGCAGCAGGCGCTGCAGGAATGGGCGATTGCTTTTGACGCGCCAGATCTGGTTGAACACGCGTTCGATGGTGGACATCATCGACACTGCGGTGATGATCAGGGCGATGCCGCCCACTGCCGACAGCCGCGCCGACTTGGCGGCAAACTGATTCAGGTAGCCCATGATGGTTTCCGCCACGCCCTGTGGCAGCAGGCTCTGGATCAGGTAAGCGTCGAGCGAATCGCGAAAGCTCGAAAACAGCGGAAACGCGGTAAAGATGGCGAACGCCACCGTCAGCATCGGCACGATGGCAAACACCACCGTGAAGGTCAGGCTGCCGGCCACTTGCGGCAGTTGCTCCTCGTCCAGGCGGCGCCCGGCAAAGCGCAACAGATCGAGGGCTGCGCTGAAGGAAAAGCTGCGCCAGCGCGCGGAAATGGTTCGGAACATGGCTTGTACAGTCAGGCTAGGCAGCCAGCAAAGCACCCTATAATACCAAGCATGAATCGCAACCACCTTACCATACTGGTTCTGTATTACTCGCGCCACGGCGCCACCCGCAAGCTGGCTGAATTCATTGCGCAAGGAATCGAAAGCGTGCCGCATAGCGACGCCCGCCTGCGCACCGTACCGCCGGTATCCACCGTGACCGAAGCCAGCGCGCCGGCGATCCCCGCCGAAGGTGCGCCTTACGCCGAGTTGCAGGACCTCGAACAATGCGCCGGCATCGCGCTCGGCTCGCCGACGCGCTTCGGCAACATGGCCGCGCCGATGAAATATTTCTGGGACGGCACCAGCACTGACTGGCTGGCCGGCACGCTGGCCGGCAAGCCGGCTTGCGTCTTCACCTCCACCGGCAGTTTGCATGGCGGCCAGGAAACGACGCTGCTGTCGATGATGCTGCCACTGATGCATCACGGCATGCTACTGCTCGGCATCCCGTACACCCAGCCGCAACTGATGACCACCGCCAGCGGTGGCACGCCGTATGGCGCCAGCCACTGGGCCGGGCTCGACGGTGCGCACCCGATCTCCGACGACAGCCGCAGCCTGGCGATCGCGCTCGGGCGCCGGCTGGCGCAAACCGCCCACAAGCTGTGCCGCACGACATGAACGCCAAACTGCAAAATGGGTATTACTACGGTACCGTTGGCAGCCTGCTGGCGCTGATCGCGCTGTGCGTCGCCTGGGAACTGGTGCTGGCACCGTTGCGCCCGGGCGGTTCGTGGCTGGTACTGAAGGTGGTGCCCTTGCTGCTGCCGCTGCGCGGCGTGCTGAAACGCGATATCTACACGATGCAATGGTCGTCGATGCTGATCCTGCTCTATCTGGCCGAAGGCGTGGTGCGTGCCACCAGCGATCGTTCAGCCACGTCGATCACGCTCGGCTGGCTGGAAACCGCACTGGCCTGCATCTATTTTGTGTGCATCATCCTGTACCTGAAACCGCATAAACAAGCCGCCAAAAAGCTGGCGCAACAAGCAATCGACAAAGCCTCCCGATGAACGATTTCCTGAATCAATCCCGACAGTTGCTGGGCGCTGCCCACGTATTGACTGAAGCCGCCGATACCGAGCCCTTCCTGACCGACTGGCGCCGCCGCTTCAGTGGCCGCGCACTGGCGGTGCTGAAACCCGGTACCACTGAAGAGGTGGCGGCAATCGTGAAATTGTGCAATCGGTTCCGGGTGCCGATCGTGCCCCAGGGCGGCAATACCGGACTGGTGCTGGGCAGCGTGCCGGACACCAGCGGCAGCGCGATCGTGCTGTCGCTGACGCGCCTCAACCAGGTGCGCGCAATTGACACCGTCAACAACACGATCACCGTCGAAGCCGGCTGCATCCTGCAACACGTGCAGGACGCAGCCACCGGCGCCGGCCGCCTGTTCCCGCTCTCGCTGGCGGCGGAAGGCAGCTGCACCCTGGGCGGCAATCTGTCGACCAACGCCGGCGGCACCGGCGTGCTGCGTTATGGCAATACGCGCGAACTGTGCCTGGGACTGGAAGTGGTGACGCCGCAAGGCGACATCTGGAGCAGCCTGCGCGGGCTGCGCAAGGACAACACCGGCTACGATCTGCGCGACCTGTACATCGGCGCCGAAGGCACGCTCGGCATCATCACGGCGGCGGTACTCAAGCTGTTCCCGCAACCGAAGGCGCGCATGACCGCGCTCGCGGCCTTAAACAGCGCGGACGATGCGCTGCAGCTCTTGACCCTGACGCAAGCGCAATGCGGCGCCGCCCTGACCGGCTTCGAACTGATGTCGGACTTGTGCCTGCAACTGGTGGCCAAGCACTTCCCGCAAATCCGCCAGCCCTTCGCACAACGTCATCCGCAAACCGTACTGCTGGAACTATCCGACAGCGAATCCGAAGAACACGCCAACGCGATGCTGGAAAACGTCATCACGCAAGCGCTGGAACAGGGCATCATCGAGGACGCCGTCGTCGCCGTCTCGATCGCACAATCGCAGGCGCTGTGGCATCTGCGCGAACACATTCCGCTGGCGCAGGCGGAAGAAGGCAAGAACATCAAGCACGATATCTCGGTGCCGATCTCGCGCATCGGTGAATTCATTCGCGAAACCGACGCGCTGCTGCAGCAGAGCTTCCCGCAAGTACGCATGGTCACCTTCGGCCATCTCGGCGATGGCAACCTGCATTACAACGTATCGCCGGCGGAAAATACGCCGGGCGACGCCCTGATCGCGCAACAGGCCGCGATCAACCGGGTCGTGTACGACAGCGTCGACCGCTTCGGCGGCTCGATTTCAGCCGAACATGGAGTCGGCGCGCTGAAACGCGAGGAAATTCGCCATTTCAAATCGGCCGTCGAGATTGGCCTGATGCAAACCATCAAGCGCGCGCTCGATCCGTTGAATCTGATGAATCCGGGAAAAATCGTTTAAGCCCAGAGGGAGTTCGCGATGCCAAGACTGCTGCTGATCTCGCTGCTGTTGTCACTATGCCCGCCAGCCCTGGCAATTTACAAATGCGAGAACGGCGGCAAGATTGCCTACAGCGATACACCCTGCCCGGATGGCACGCTGATCAAGGCAGCGAGCGGCGCACCATCGGCGGACGACTCCCGCCAAGGACAGAAGCAACTGGCGCAGCAGAAGGCCGAAGCCCAGCGCCTCGAAAAAGAACGCCATCAGCGTGAGGCGATCGAGGAAAAACAACAACAGCAGAATGCCCGCACCTTGGCCGCCAGACAAAAGAAATGCGCAGCATCGGCGTTGCGCGTCCAATGGGCTCAGGACGACGCCAGGCAAGCGGCCGGAAAGGCGGCGCCCAAAGCAACCCAAAAGGCGCGCCGGGCAGCCGAAAAACACGAGTTGGAGTGTGGAAAATAGAAAGAATGGAAGCTGGCCTGCCCAACAGGAATCGAACCTGTGACCCCAAGCTTAGAAGGCTTGTGCTCTATCCAACTGAGCTATGGGCAGTTCGTCGATATGAATCACGAGCAACAACTCGATTCATCCGGCAGAAATGAAAAACGGGCTGTCAGCGACAGCCCGTTTTAAAGTGGTCGGAGTACAAGGATTCGAACCTTGGACCCCCTGGTCCCAAACCAGGTGCGCTACCGGGCTGCGCCACACTCCGAGAGCAAGCATCATACCCGCCTAATCGGCTGCGGTCAATGGATTGCTCCGTTTCCCGTCAAATGTGCCGGCGTTTATTGCCAGCGGGTGCCGAGGCGGAATCCTGCGATACGCCTGCTGTCAGCTCGCGACGCAGGCGCTCACCTGGTCGGCGATTCGGCGTGCCATCAGCTGCGCGGTTTCCGCGTCCTGCGCTTCCACCATGACGCGAATCAGCGGTTCGGTACCGGAGGCGCGAATCAGCACCCGGCCAGTGTCGCCCAGTTCCCGTTCCGCTCGTTCTTTTTCCGCCAACAATCGCCGCGTTGCGTTGCCAGTCAAAGCCGGGGGCCACCCGGACGTTGATCAGGGTTTGGGGGTACAACAGCATGTCTGCAGTGCACTGCTCCAGGCTCTTGCCGGCGCGCTTCAATGCCGACAAGACTTGTAATGCGGAGATAATTCCGTCGCCGGTAGTGTGCTTGTCGAGGCACAGCAGATGCCCGGAGCCTTCGCCACCCAATATCCATCCCTGCTGCTGCAGCAACTCCAGCACGTAGCGATCGCCTACCTTGGCGCGCGCAAATTCGACTTTCATGTCGCGCAATGCGACTTCCAGTGCCATGTTGGTCATCAAGGTGCCGACCACGCCGCGTACCGGCGCACTGGCCACGCGGTCCTTGACCAGCACGTACAGCAGCTCGTCGCCATTGTAGACTCGGCCATTGGCATCGACCATCAACAAGCGGTCGGCATCGCCATCCAATGCGATGCCAAGATCCGCATGGTTGGCTCGGACTGCAAGTGCCAATGCATCCGGCGCGGTAGCGCCAAAGCCGTCGTTGATGTTCTGGCCATTCGGCTGGTTGCCGATGGCGATGACTTCCGCCCCCAGCTCGTGGAATACGTGCGGCGCGATGTGATAGGCGGCGCCGTGCGCGCAATCCACGACGATGGTCAAGCCACGCAGATCGAGTTCGGTCGGAAAGGTGCTCTTGCAGAACTCGATATAACGCCCGGCTGCATCATCCAGGCGCCGTGCCTTACCGAGCTTGTCCGACGTCACGCACGCCATCGGCTGCTCCAGTTCCGCTTCGATCGCGCTCTCCACCGCGTCCGGCAGCTTGTTACCCTGCGCCGAAAAAAACTTGATGCCATTGTCATCGTAGGGATTATGCGATGCGGAAATGACCACGCCGGCTGACAGGCGCAGCGCCCGCGTCAGATAGGCCACCGCCGGGGTCGGCATCGGACCGGCCAGCATCACATCCACCCCGGCCGCGGCCAGCCCCGCCTGCAAGGCGGCTTCCAGCATATAGCCGGAAATCCGCGTGTCCTTGCCGATCAGCACCGTCGGTCGGGCCTTCGTGGCTTCCGCCTGCGCCAGCACCTTGCCGGCAGCGTAACCGAGCTTCATCACGAAATCGGGCGTGATCGGCATGGCGCCGACTCGACCGCGTATGCCATCTGTACCAAAATATTTGCGCGCCATTTTTTTCCTGGATTGTTCTTGTTCGCTCTTGCTCTTGTTCACTGGCTTGCCGCGTGCCAGACTTTCAGCGCGTCGACCGTTTCGGCGACGTCATGTACACGCAACATATGTGCGCCATTCGCGGCCGCCGCCAGCGCCAGCGCCAAGCTGCCGGCCAAGCGGTCTCCGACCGGTTTGCCGGTGATCCCGACCAGCATCGATTTGCGCGACAGGCCGGCCAGCAGCGGCAAATCCAGATCATGCTGAATTTGGCCGATATTTTTTAACAATGCAATATTATGCGTCAAGGTCTTGCCGAAGCCGAAGCCCGGATCGATGCATAGTCGATTGCGGACAATACCGGCCGCTTCCAGTTGCGCCACGCGCTGCTGCAAAAACTCGGTGACTTCCCCTACCACATCCTGATAGTGCGGCTCCGCCTGCATGGTCTGCGGGTCGCGCTGCATATGCATGACGCACAGGCCGCAATCACTGTCTCGCACCGCCTCCGCTCGCGCCAGTGGCGCGAAAGCCGTTGATGTCATTGATCATGTCAACCCCTGCCGCAACCGCCTCGCGCATGACGTCCGGCTTGTAGGTATCGACCGATAGCGGCTTGCCGCAGTCGCGCAACGCATACACCACTGGTAACACGCGCCGCAATTCTTCCGCCAGCGGCAGCGGTGCGGCGCCGGGGCGGCTCGACTCGCCACCGATATCGATAATGTCGACGCCGTCGGCAATCATCTGCTCAGCCCGTTCGAGTGCCGATTCCAGCGAATTGAAACGCCCGCCATCGGAAAACGAATCCGGGGTCACGTTCAGAATGCCCATCACCAATGGCAATTTCTTGCTGTCGAGGGGCAGGCGATAGCGCCCGCATTGAAAATCCTGTGCCATTGAAATTCTCGTAAAAAAAGGGCGAGGATCGCTCCTCACCCTTCTATCGGTCGTCGTAGATCAGGTCGGCATCGCGCCCGTATCAGGCTGGTGCGGTGGCGGGAGGCGAAACGCCACCGGGAGTACCGTCGGAGGACGGTTTTTTGGCCGGGATGCCGGCTTTCGGCGCACGCGGCTCGCGACCTTCCATGATGTCATTGATCTGATCGGCATCGATGGTTTCCCACTCCAGCAAGGTCTTGGCCATCATGTCGACCTTGTCGCGGTTTTCTTCCAGCAGCTTGCGTGACAGCGCGTACTGGGTGTCAAGGATACTGCGGATTTCGGCATCCACCTTTTGTTGCGTCGCTTCCGAAATGGTCTTGGACGCGCCACCGAAATAACCCTCGTTCTGATTGTCTTCGTAGACCATGGTCCCGAGCGCGTCCGACATGCCATAGCGCGTCACCATCGCACGCGCCAGCTTGGTTGCGCGCTCGAAGTCATTCGAGGCACCGGTGGACATCTGATGCATGAAGATCTCTTCCGCGATGCGACCGCCGAACAGGATGGCGATCTCTTCCAGCATCTTGTCCTTGTACATGTTGACGCGGTCGTGCTCCGGCAACTGCCAGGTCAGGCCGAGCGCAAAGCCCCGCGGCATGATGGTGACCTTGTGCACCGGGTCGGCTTTCGGCAGCAGCTTGGCGACCACCGCGTGACCCGACTCGTGGTAGGCGGTATTGCGGCGCTCTTCTTCGCGCATCACCGCCGACTTGCGTTCCGGACCCATCACGATCTTGTCCTTGGCATCTTCGAAATCCTGCATCTCGACCAGGCGCTTGCTGCGGCGGGCGGCGAACAATGCCGCTTCGTTGACCAGATTGGCCAGGTCAGCGCCGGAAAAGCCCGGTGTACCACGCGCCAGGATATCGGCCTTGACGTCCGGCGCGATCGGCACCTTGCGCATGTGGACGTACAGAATTTGCTCGCGGCCGCGAATGTCGGGCAGGCCGACCATCACCTGGCGATCGAAGCGGCCCGGGCGCAGCAGCGCCTTGTCGAGCACGTCGGCGCGGTTGGTGGCGGCGATCACGATCACGCCGGAATTCGGCTCGAAGCCGTCCATCTCGACCAGCAACTGGTTCAGGGTCTGTTCGCGCTCGTCGTTGCCACCGCCCATGCCGGCGCCGCGATGGCGGCCGACGGCGTCGATTTCATCGATGAAGACGATACAGGGCGAATGCTTCTTGGCGTTTTCGAACATGTCGCGTACGCGGGAAGCGCCGACGCCGACAAACATTTCAACGAAGTCGGAGCCCGAAATGGTGAAGAACGGTACCTTGGCTTCGCCGGCAATCGCGCGCGCCAGCAGGGTTTTACCGGTGCCCGGAGGACCGACCAGCAGCACGCCGCGCGGAATGCGGCCGCCGAGCTTCTGGAATTTGGTCGGGTCGCGCAGGAAATCGACCAGTTCGTTGACCTCTTCCTTGGCCTCGTCGCAGCCGGCGACGTCGGCAAACGTCACCGTGTTGCTGTTTTCATCCAGCATGCGCGCCTTCGACTTGCCGAAGGAAAAGGCACCGCCCTTGCCGCCGCCTTGCATCTGCCGCATGAAAAATACCCAGACGCCGATCAGGAGCAGCATCGGGAACCAGGAAATGAACACTTGCGACAGGAAGGATTGCTCCTCCGGTTGCTTGACGTCGAATTTGACATCGTTGTTGATCAGGTCGCCGATCAGCCCGCGATCCAGATAGGTCGCCGCCGTCTTGACTTTCTTGCCATCGGTGGTGGTAGCAACAATGTTGCGATCTTCGATCGTCGCTTCCTTGATCCGTTTGGCATGCACGTCATCCAGGAAGTCCGAATAGGCAATCGGTGTGGCGCCCGTACTCAGCCCACGGCTGTCGAACTGTTTGAAAACGGTAAAAAGCACCAATGCGATCACGACCCAGACCGCGGTTTTGGAAAACATATTGTTCACTCGAACTCCTTGGAAACAGCGCGCCTCATGCCAATCTACAGGTTGATTCTACTCGGAAAACCAGAGGCTTACTAGGCGGCATATGCGGCTAAAGTCCTGAAATAACAAGGATTAAGACGCAAATTAATGCCGGTTTTTTAGTGTTCTTCCCAACAGGAAAACCTCGGAAGATTTGTCGCGACTGGCTTTCGGCTTCTTGGAAGTGACAGTTTGGAAGGTATTCCTGAAATTCTGGACGATCTGATCATAGCCGCGACCGTTGAAACATTTGACGAGCAGCGCTCCGGAAGGTTTCATCTGCGCCGCCGCGAATTCCAGAGCCAGCTCGATCAGATATTCGACCCGGGCGGCGTCGGCCACCGCAATCCCCGACAGGTTCGGCGCCATGTCGGACAATACCAGGTCGACTTGACGGCCAGCCAGCAGCGCTTCCAGTTGCTGCAATACCGCTTGCTCGCGGAAGTCACCCTGGATGAAATGGACATCGGCGATCGGCTCCATTGGCAACAGATCGAGACCAACGATCAAGCCATGGATGCCACCGCCTTGCTGCCCCGCCAGCTTGTGACGCGCATATTGCGCCCAACTGCCGGGTGCGCAGCCAAGATCGACGATCACCTGACCGGGGCGGATCAGCTTTTCGCTCTCATCGATCTCCTTCAGCTTGTAGGCGGCGCGCGCACGGTAGCCGTCCTTCTGCGCCTGCTTTACAAACGGATCGTTGATATGGTCGTGCAGCCAGTTTTTGTTTAATTTGTTCTTTGTCATTCGCGTAGAATACAGTCTCTTCACAGCCGAGAAAGCGCATTCGGAAAACCACGCAGCGCCCCGGCTCGCTCAGCCTCCAACATACTTGCCCAATACAATGAATCTCACCTCCGCCGAACGCAGCGCATTCCGCTCCGAGGCACATGCCTTGAATCCGGTCGTCATTATCGGCGAGGCCGGCCTGACGCCCGCCGTGCTGAAGGAAATCGACCTCAGCCTCAACGCCCACGGACTGATCAAGATCCGCGTGTTTGGCGATGACCGCGAAGCGCGCGTCAGCATCTACGACACCATCTGCAGCCAGCTGGGCGCCGCGCCCGTGCAGCATATCGGCAAGCTGCTGGTGGTCTATCGGCCACCGGCCGAACAGGTAAAGGCGCGCAACGAAAAGCGAGGCAAAGGCATGCGCGAAGTGACCATCGTCAAACCGAGCGCCAGTGGCACCAAGCGCCCCACGGTCACCAAAGTCATGGTCAAGGGCAACGAACGGGTCACCGCTGGTGGCTCGATCAAGCGCGCCAAACCACGGCAGAAAAGCGCCAAGAAATCTTCACTAGGCAGCAACTGAGGCGCTTCGCGCCGGGATTCTCTATATACTAGTTACAGTATTTTCAAATCCGTACCAAATACGCCAGAAAATAGACCATTTCCCGACATACTCCCTGCAATGATCAATTGCAGGATTACCTGATCCGCCAAATCAGCGCAATGCCAAGCAGGCTTTGAACTAAATACAGCACACCGGCAATACCGTGCAGCATGGCGAACCGGGTTCGAACTTCCCCGCTCATCAAACCACTGGCGGCGGCCGTCTCGCGCAACGCCGCCATCAGCGGCTGCAAACCGAAATAGCCGATCAGCGTGCACACCAGCATCAGCGCCACCAACGTCATCTGGCTACGGTAACCCGCACCACCGTCACGCTGTCGGCTCGCCGCCGACAGCGCCAGCAATACAAGGGCACAGGCGATCGACAACCAGGCTTCGAGCCGAAACAGGGTGCCGGCGATGCGGCCGGCCTGCAGCGGATCGGGCAAGGTGGCAAACAGCGTCGGCGCCACCAGGTAACCGATGGTCCAGCCGCTGCCGACCCAGAGTGTGGCAACCAGCAAGCGAAGGCGAGGCAACATCAGCGCTCGGATTCAGGCTCAGATGTAGCGCACTTCGAGCACTTCGTATTCCCGAATACCCGACGGCGCCTGCACTTCTACTACGTCGCCGGCAACCTTGCCGATCAGCGCGCGCGCGATTGGCGAGGTGACCGACACTTTGGATTCCTTGATATCGGCTTCATCGATACCGACAATCTGGTAGGTCACCTTATTACCCGATTCCAGATCTTCCAGATCCACGGTTGATGCAAACACGATGCGGCCATCGGCTTCCAGCGCCGCCGGGTCGATGATCTGCGCCGCACCCAGTTTGCCTTCCAGATCGGCGATGCGTCCTTCAATGAAACTCTGGCGTTCCTTGGCCGCCTCGTACTCGGCGTTTTCCGACAGGTCGCCCTGGGCGCGCGCCTCGGCAATCGCACCGATGACGGCTGGCCGGTCTTTGGTTTTCAGGCGCATCAACTCCTCTTTCAGGAGTTCGGCGCCGCGTTTGGTAAGGGGAACTGTGCTCATGTGTTATATCCGCTCAAAGAAATACAGAGGCCACACATGCACCGGAACATCCGGTGCCATGTGTGACCTCTGTAAGGGGTGTTTGACTGTGGGCTTAGTGTAAAGTTTTATGCAGCCCTTGTAAATCGTAGACCTGCAATCCCTCCAGATGCTGCATGCCTTCGACTGCCGCTTCGGCGCCAGCGATGGTGGTGTAATAGGTCACCCGCGCCGCCAGCGCCGAGACGCGGATCGCACGCGAATCGGAAATTGCGCTGCGTTTTTCTTCGACCGTATTGATCACCAGCGCGATATCCTGGTTCTTGATCATATCGACGATATGCGGGCGCCCTTCCGCCACCTTGTTGACAATCGCTACCGCAATGCCGGCGGCGCTGATCGCAGCCGCCGTGCCTTTGGTGGCAACGATCGAAAAACCCAGTTCGACCAGATCGCGCGCCACCTGCACCGCGCGCGGCTTGTCGCTGTTCTTGACCGACAGGAATACCCGGCCCGACTGCGGCAATTTCACGCCGGCGCCCAGTTGCGACTTGACGAAGGCTTCGCCAAAGGTCATGCCGACGCCCATCACTTCGCCGGTCGATTTCATTTCCGGGCCAAGGATGGTATCGACGCCGGGGAATTTGACGAACGGGAACACCGCTTCCTTGACGCTGAAATACGGCGGCACCACTTCGTGCGTGATGCCCTGGCTGGCCAGCGACTGCCCGACCATGCAACGGGCGGCGATCTTGGCCAATTGCAGGCCGGTCGCCTTGGAGACGAACGGCACCGTGCGCGAAGCGCGCGGATTGACTTCCAGCACGAACACCACGTCCTGCAGCTTGCCGTCGATTTCCTGTTCCTGGATCGCGAACTGCACGTTCATCAGGCCGACCACGTTCAGACCCTTGGCCATGGCCGCGGTCTGACGCTTCAATTCGGCGATGGTTTCCTTCGACAGCGAATACGGCGGCAGCGAGCAGGCCGAGTCGCCGGAATGCACGCCGGCCTGTTCGATGTGTTCCATCACGCCGCCGATGAAGGTGCGCGTGCCGTCCGACAGGCAGTCGACGTCCACCTCGATCGCATCGCTCAGGAAGCGGTCCAGCAACACCGGAGAATCGTGCGAGACCTTGACCGCTTCGCGCATGTAGCGCTCGAGGTCGCGCTGCTCGTGGACGATTTCCATCGCCCGGCCGCCCAGCACGTAGGAGGGGCGCACCACCAGCGGATAGCCGATTTCGGCCGCCAGCCGCAGCGCGTCTTCCTCGGTGCGCGCGGTACGGTTCGGCGGCTGCCGCAAGCCGAGGTCGTTCAGCAAATGCTGGAAACGTTCGCGGTCTTCGGCGGCGTCGATCATGTCGGGCGAAGTGCCAATGATCGGCACGCCATTCGCTTCCAGGTCGAGCGCCAGTTTCAGCGGCGTCTGGCCGCCGTACTGGACGATGACGCCGACCGGCTTTTCCTTGTCGACGATTTCCAGCACGTCTTCCAGCGTCAGCGGTTCAAAATACAGCCGGTCCGAAGTGTCGTAGTCGGTCGACACGGTTTCCGGATTGCAGTTGACCATGATGGTTTCATAGCCGTCCTCGCGCATCGCCAGCGCCGCATGCACGCAGCAGTAGTCGAATTCGATACCCTGGCCGATCCGGTTCGGGCCGCCGCCCAGCACCATGATCTTCTTGCGGTCGGTCGGCAGCGATTCGCATTCTTCCTCGTAGGTGGAATACATGTAGGCGGTATTGGTGGCGAATTCGCCGGCGCAGGTGTCGACCCGCTTGTACACCGGCCGGATATCCAGCGCGCGACGCTTCTCGCGCACCGCGGTATCGGTGGTCTTCAGCAGCTTGGCCAGGCGGCGGTCGGCAAAGCCTTTCTGCTTCAGACGGAACAAGGTGTCCTTGTCCAGGCCGTCCAGCGTCTGGCTGTTTTCCAGCCACAATTCGATGTCGACGATTTCCTTGATCTGCGCCAGGAACCACGGGTCGATATGGGTCAGCTCCTGCACTTCCTCCAGCGTGAAGCCCTGGGCGAAGGCGTCGCCGACATACCAGATGCGGTCCGGGCCCGGCTCGCCGAGTTCCTCTTCGATGGTTTCGCGGTCGGTGGTCTTTTCGTTCATGCCGTCGACGCCGACTTCCAGTCCGCGCAGCGCTTTCTGGAACGATTCCTGAAAGGTACGGCCGATCGCCATCACTTCGCCGACCGATTTCATCTGCGTGGTGAGATGGCTGTCGGCCTGCGGGAATTTTTCGAAGGCGAAGCGCGGCACTTTGGTGACCACGTAATCGATCGAAGGCTCGAACGAGGCCGGCGTCGCACCGCCGGTGATCTCGTTGCGCAGTTCGTCCAGCGTAAAGCCAACCGCCAGCTTGGCAGCAATCTTGGCGATCGGGAAGCCGGTCGCCTTCGAGGCCAGCGCCGAGGAACGCGAGACGCGCGGGTTCATTTCGATCACGATCATGCGACCGTCTTTCGGATTGATCGCGAACTGCACGTTGGAGCCGCCGGTATCGACGCCGATCTCGCGCAAGACCGCGATCGAGGCGTTGCGCATGATCTGGTATTCCTTGTCGGTCAGCGTCTGCGCCGGCGCCACGGTGATCGAGTCGCCGGTATGCACGCCCATCGGATCGAGGTTTTCGATCGAGCAGACGATGATGCAGTTATCGGCCTTGTCGCGCACCACTTCCATCTCGAACTCTTTCCAGCCGATCAGCGATTCCTCGATCAACAGTTCGGAGGTCGGCGAGGCTTCCAGTCCGCGCTTGCAGATGGCGTCGAATTCTTCCGGGTTGTAGGCGATGCCGCCGCCGGTGCCGCCCATGGTGAAGGACGGACGGATAATGACCGGGAAACCGAATTCTTTCTGCACCGCCCACGATTCGTCCATCGAGTGTGCCACGCCGGAGCGCGCCGAACGGAGGCCGATCCTGGTCATCGCCTGCTTGAACTTGGAGCGGTCCTCGGCCTTGTCGATGGCTTCCGGCGACGCGCCGATCAGTTCGACGCCGTATTTTTCCAGCACGCCATTGTTGTGCAGATCGAGCGCGCAGTTGAGCGCGGTCTGGCCGCCCATGGTCGGCAGGATCGCGTCCGGGCGCTCCTTGTCGATGATGCGCTCCACCACTTGCCAGGTAATCGGCTCGATGTAGGTGACATCGGCCATTTCCGGGTCGGTCATGATGGTGGCCGGATTGCTGTTGACCAGGATCACCTTGATAGCCTTCTTCCCGCAAGGCCTTGCAGGCCTGGGCGCCGGAATAGTCGAATTCGCAGGCCTGGCCGATGATGATCGGACCAGCGCCGATGATGAGGATGCTCTTGATGTCGCTACGCTTAGGCATTCTTGTTGTTCTCCGCTGTTGTCTGCTGATTTGCCTGCTGGTTTTTTGCTTGTTGCATGAGAGTGATGAAGCGATCGAACAGCAGCCCGATGTCGCTCGGGCCGGGCGAGGCTTCCGGATGACCCTGGAAGCAGAACGCCGGCTGGTCGGTACGGGCAAAACCCTGCAGCGAGCCATCGAACAGCGACACGTGCGTAACCCGGCAATTGGCCGGCAGCGTGTCGATGTCCACCGCAAAGCCGTGGTTTTGCGAGGTGATCAACACCTGCTTGCTGTCGAGGTCCTGCACCGGATGATTGGCGCCGTGATGGCCGAATTTCATTTTCATGGTCTTCGCGCCCGAGGCCAGCGCCATGATTTGGTGACCAAGACAGATGCCGAACGTCGGAATGCCGCGCTCGATCAAATTGCGGGTCGCAGTGATCGCGTAGTCGCAGGGCTCCGGATCGCCCGGGCCATTGGACAGGAAAATACCGTCCGGATGCAGCGCCAGCACTTCCTCTGCCGAAGCTTGCGCCGGCAAGACGGTGACCTTGCAGCCGCGCGTCGTCAGCATCCGCAAAATATTGGATTTGACGCCATAGTCAAATGCCACGACGTGATATTGGGGCGCGGCTTGCTGGCCGTAGCCGCTGCCCAGTTTCCATTCGGTTTCCGTCCAGCCATAACCCTTGCTGGCGGAAACCACCTTGGCCAGATCCATGCCAGCCAGGCCGGGGAAGGATTTGGCCAGTTCGAGCGCCTTGCTGCGGGTTGCTTCGAGGTCTCCTTCGTCGGTGACGATGGCGCCGCTTTGCGCGCCTTTTTCGCGCAGGATACGGGTCAGCTTGCGGGTGTCGATACCGGCGATGCCGATCACGTTCTCGGCTTTCAGATAATCCGACAGGCGTTTGGGTGGAGCGAAAATTGGATACCCGCAGTGGCAAATCCTTGATCACCACGCCGGCGGCATGAATCTTGCCGGCTTCGACGTCTTCCGGATTGATGCCGGTATTGCCGATATGCGGATAGGTCAGCGTGACGATCTGACGGCTGTAACTGGGGTCAGTGAGAATTTCCTGGTAACCGGTCATCGCGGTATTGAATACCACTTCGCCAATCGTATGACCGGCAGCACCAATGGAAAAACCCTGGAACAACGTGCCATCTGCGAGCGCAAGAATGGCGGGAACAGTATTGCCGTGGAAAAGTGGCAGCAAGGGTAACTCCTGAGATAGTTACCGCCGCTGCGCCGCGCCAGGACGACCGTCATGGGACCCGGGATTCGGGAGACGCCAGGGTGCCTTGAGAGTCTTGTTGGGACGAAATGGAGGGGTATGCGCTACGGCGGCTAAAATTAGCTAAACCGCATAATTATAGTAGAAACCGTCCTTCCCGGCAAACAAAACGCTGACGGGAAGGAGGTTTTGGCGCCCGGTCAGGCGCCGCCCGCCAGCGTTACAAATTCAGCGCCGCGATACCCGCCTTGGCGATCTGCACGTCTTCCGATGACTTCACGCCGGAAACGCCGACCGCACCGACGCACTGTGCGCCAGCCATGATCGGCACGCCGCCTTCCAGCATGCCAGCCAAGGTCGGCACTGTCACAAACGACACTCGGCCGTTGTTGATCATGTCTTCATACACCTTGGATTCGCGCCGTCCCAAGGCCGCCGTCCGCGCCTTGGCCGGCGCGATATCGGCCGAAATCGGCGCGGCGCCATCCAGGCGCTGCAGCCACAATAAATGGCCGCCGTCATCCACGATCGAAATCGTGACCGCCCAATTGTGGGCATTTGCCTCCGCCTCTGCCGCGCTGGCAATTTTCCGGACTTCGTCGAGTGTCAATATCTGTTTTGCTTGCATGATGGCTCCCGTAAAAACAAGCTGCGATTGTACGCCAGCGACACCACTTTGCGGCGCTGGCTACTCGCCGGAACTACGAGCCAGCCTGGCGCGCTGCTGCGCGACGGCATGCAGATCACCTAGCTGCGATCCGCTGCTACCATCCTCGGCGAGACAAGCGACGCCGCAACTGGCAACCAGCGTCAGGTCTTCGTCTCCCAGCGACCTCGCCTGCCGGATGGCATCGCAGATACGCTGCCCAAAGGCACGCGCCGAATCGGCGTCGATACCGGTTGTGGCCAGACTGAATTCCCCATCACCGGTTCGTGCCACGCAATCGGTCTGGCGAACGGCACGCTGCAACAGCTGACCGATGGCATGCATTGCGCCTGCCATCGGCTCAGCTTGCAAGCTCGCATTGGATGAGCCCTGCGCGTGGCGGATTTCAACACAGACAGTAAGCAGCACAAAATTCGTATCATGCTGCACCGCATGCGCCAGCATGGCTTCGGCGGGTGCAAACTTCAGCGCCGAGGCGGGCAGCACGTGGCGCGGCGGGACGCCCTCTCCACGCCTCGATTCGTCCTGACTGTTGATGAGTTGCGACAGCGCATCCAGCCGCGACAACAACTGCGCGGTGGCGATACCCTTGGTAATCAGCTCGGTGGCACCGGCAGCTTTGGCTCGATCCCGCTCTTCCTGCTCGTCACTGCCGGAAATCACGATCACTGGAATATCGCGGATGCGGCTGATTTTCGATCCGCGTATACGCTGCAGCAAGCCATAACCATCCAGCCTGGGCATGGTCAAATCGGTGACCACCACCCGGATGGCAGGGTCGATCAACAGTGATTCCCACGCCTGTTCGCCGTCCAGCGCTTCGCGGAACTCGAACAGGCCCTGAATATGCTTGATCAGCGTGGCCCGGACAATCCGGGAATCGTCCGCAATCAGGATGCGCGGCTTGATCCGCGTCTCTGAGGTAGGATGAAACTCCATGCGACGATGCCTTTGAGAAATTTTTTGCAAGCATACCTGCCTCGACCGATTTTTGACAGCCCCGGCCGATTGCCTTACATTGTTATGATCCGAGTATCCATCCTGCAACAATGACAACAAAAAAAACCGTTGCTCGCGTTCATTTTTTTGCCGCTGCCGGCATCTTGGTGGCCAGCTTCTGGTCGGCCGGCAATGCGTTCGGCGGCGAGAGCTTGCCGGCGGCGGAGCCGGTTAGCGCGCTATCGCGCCTGCATGGCCTGACCAATGAGCTGAGCAACCGCGCCTCCGAACTGGCGCTGCGCGCGGTTGGCATGCTCGGCATCCATTACAAATATGGCAGCAATACACCCGAGCACGGCCTTGACTGCAGCGGCCTGGTGCAATACGTGTTCAAGGAAGCCTGGGGCAAGGAGCTGCCGCGCACCTCGGTGGAAATCAGCCGGGTCGGCGAGCGTGTCGATGTCGATGAGCTACAACCCGGCGACCTGGTGTTCTACAACACCTTGCGGCGCGGCTTTTCGCACGTCGGCATTTACCTGGGCGACAGCAAATTCATCCATGCCCCATCGGCCGGCGGCAAGGTGCGCATCGAGAGCATGAACCTGAGTTATTGGAAAAAGCGTTTCAACGGCGCGCGTCGCATCCAGGACACGGAACAATAAGCAGCAGCACTTCTTACCTGCTCTCAAACCGCATTCAATGCGGTTTTTTTGTGCGTGCCTCGTCCAGTTTTTGCCGAATCGCCGGCAGCGCTGCCATCGCCGCCTGCTCGCCGGCCAGGATTGCCAGGTTGCGGCTGTCGAAATCACTGCCCTTCATCGCCCCCAGGCGCGGCTGGATCACGATGTCCGCCTCGTTCAGTTCGTAATGGTTGATGCTCTGCCCCATGATGGCGAAGGTTTGCAGCAGCATGTCGAGAGTGCTGGTGCCGCTCGCCGACTGCAGTTCCGGCTGTGCTGAAATATTGACCGCGATGACGAAATCGGCACCCATTTCGCGGGCGAAGCGTACTGGCACCGGCGACACCAGGCCGCCGTCCACATAGGTGCGGCCGGCGATGCGCACCGGCTGGAATACGCCCGGCACCGCCGACGATGCACGCACTGCGACGCCGGTATTGCCACGCCGGAACAACACCGGCTGGCCGCTGTTCAGGTCGGTGGCGACCACGCCAAACGGGATTTTCAGCTTTTCCAGCGGCGCGTTCTGCACTGCCTGGTTGATGTAATTCTGGATCGCTTCGCCCTTGATGACGCCAGTCACCTTGGCGAAAAACGGTATCGACCAATCTGAAATTGCCGCTTCGTCCATGGTCAGGGCCAGCTTGTTCAGTGCGAAGCCGTTATTGCCGGCCGCATACAGTGCGCCGACCACGCTGCCGGCGCTGGTGCCGACCACGATGTCGGGCACGATGCCCTGCGCTTCCAGTGCCTTGATCACGCCGATATGCGCAAAACCACGCGCGGCACCGCCGCCCAGCGCCAACGCCAGCTTGACCGGGCGTGGCTGGAGCGGCGCCGTGGCAGCGGGCGCCGGCGGCGCGACGCTGCTGCAACCGCTCAGGGAAAAGAAAAATACGCAAAGGAGAGACAGCGGAAAAAATCGGCGCAGGGACATGGAGGCATTCGGCGCGGCGCAGCATGCAGGAGGCAAGGCCGGCGCAGTCAAAAGCCGCATTATGCGGTAAAAAAACATTGCAGCCCGGATCGCGCGGCGACATCATGCGCGCCGGTGACACCGCAGGGGTGTTCCAGCCAGGCCGGCCGGGATTGGCTCCCGGACCTCAGGCAAGGCGGCCGCAGCTCCAACACCCGCAATATACTCCTATATATAGGCCGTTATTACGGGCGTAAAACGGCCACATTTCCGGTATACCCCTACCATTTCTAAAAGTAGCGGATGACGCGTACCCATCTAGCCGTCATTTGAACGCGGCAAGTCGGCGTCCACCAGGCTGGCGCGCGCAAAGCGGATCGTGAAGGTGCTGCCTTTGCCTGGTTCGGATTCAATCGCCAGCGTCGCATGGTGGCGCAGCAGCACATGCTTGACGATCGCCAGGCCGAGCCCAGTACCTTGCGTCTCGCGTGAACGGCTCTTGTCGATCCGATAGAAACGCTCGGTCAGGCGCGACATATCTTCCGCCCGGATGCCGATACCACTATCCTGCACCGCAAATTGCGGACCATCCTTGGCCATTTGCCAGCGCAAACTGATGTTGCCGCCGGCCGGCGTGTAGCGCACCGCATTCGACACCAGGTTGCTGAAGGCGCTGCGCAGTTCGTCGGCACTACCCTTGATATCAGGCGCCTCCACCGCCAGCGATAGCGTGTGGCGGCCAGCCGACAGCGCCTCCCCTTCGCGCAGTACCTGGCCCAACAGTGCGCCGATATCCACCCGTTCCGGCCGCAACGGATAATCGATCGATTCCAGCCGCGTCAAAGTCAGCATGTCTTCCACCAAATGCTGCATGCGCTGGCCCTGCTCGGTCATCAATTTCAGATGCCCCAGCCGCACCTGCGGATCCAGGTCTGGCTGGGCGCAGGCGATTTCCAGGAAGCCGTTGATGACGGTCAGCGGCGTGCGCAACTCATGCGAGGCGTTGGCGATGAAATCGCGCCGCATGCGCTCGATGCGCTCCGATTCGGTGGCGTCGTGCGTGACCAGGATCTGGCGCCGGCTCTCAAATCGGATGATCTGCACGATCAGCTTGCGTTCGCGCAACGTCAAGGTCAGCGGCTGTTCGTAGCGACCGAGAATCACGTAGTCGATGAAATCCGGGTGGCGGATCAGGTTGGTCACGCGCATGCCGCGGTCGCGTCCCAGGCTCAGGCCCAAATGCCGTTCCGCCGCCGGATTGCACCATTCCAGAAACAGCACGTCGTCCATGATGGTGACGCCGTCTGGCAATAGGCTCATTGCTTGCCGGAAGCGCGCCAGCCATTCGGCCAGTTCGCTGCGGTTTTTGTCATCATCCCGCCGCAATTTGTACATCTTGGCGAAAATGTCGGTCCAGGCGCCCCAGCCGTCCGGCAGCCGCTGTTCCGGATTGTCGAGCCAGCCGTTCAAGCGATACAGGTACTGCAACTGCAGCGCCAGCATGCCACACAGCGCCAGCACGCCGGCCGTCAACGCCAGTAGCGGCCCCTGGAAAAACCAGATCAGACCGACACCGATCAACACCAGCAACAGCCGCAACCCGGCCGGGACCCAGAACAGCAAGAGTGGATTCATACGCGTGACTTCATCGTGCCCCCAATGGCAAGCTCATTTTTCCGACAACATATAGCCGACGCTGCGCACCGTCTTGATCAGCTTGCCGGCTCCCTGCAAGGCCTTGCGCAGGCGCAGCACATGGACGTCGACGGTGCGCTCCTCGATCACCGCATGATCGCCCCATACCTTGTCCAGCAGTTGGCTTCGGGAGAATACCCGACCCGGGTGCGCCATGAAAAACTTCAGCAGCCGGAACTCCGCGTGACCGATCTCGATTTTTTCATCATTGACGCTGACCACAATGCCAACCGGGTCGAGCGTGACGTCACCCGCGCTCATCAGTGTGTCGCTCAACTCCGGGCTTTTGCGGCGCAGCAGCGCCCGGATGCGTGACGTCAGTTCGCGCGGCGAAAACGGCTTGGTAATATAGTCATCAGCGCCATTGTCGAGCCCGGCAATCTTGTCCTCTTCCATACTCTTGGCGGTCAGCATGATCACCGGCACATGCTGGAACTGGCGGTCGGCACGGATGCGCGAAAGCAGGCGCAACCCGCTCTGGTCGGGCAGCATCCAGTCCAGCAGGATCAGTTGCGGCATGCGCTGCTGCATGAATGCCCAGGCCTCGCCGGTGTTGCCGACGGCGCAGGGATGCCAATTGGCCGCTTGCAGCGTGAAACTCACCAGTTCGACGATGGCAGGCTCGTCCTCGACGATCAGTATCGTGGTCTTGTCGCTGGCCATGAGATTTTTATTCGGCTCCCGAGGTGGACGATTGATCGGCGCGCGCGGCGAGGAAATCGGAATGGCGGATGTCGGTGCCACCGACGATGTAGACGACATACTCGGCAATATTGGTGGCATGGTCGCCGATCCGCTCCATCGCCTTGGCCACCCACAGGGTATCGAGCGCGCCTGAAATCGTGCGTGGATCTTCCATCATGAAGGTGATCAGATTGCGCATGATGGAGCGGAATTCATGGTCGATCACGTCGTCATGCGCGATGATCTCGGTCGCCAGTTTTTCATCCAGGCGGGCGAAGGCGTCCAGTGCATCGTGCAGCATGTCGCCGGCGCTATTGCCGATGACGCGCACCGTGTCGTAATGGTTGATGCTGGTGCCGCCGCGTTCCGCCATGGTCTTGGCGGCGCGCGCGATCTTGGTCGCCTCGTCGCCGATCCGCTCCAGGTCGGTGATCACCTTGATGGTCGCCATTACCGTGCGCAAGTCGTTGGCGGCCGGCTGGCGCTTGACGATCAGGTGGCTGCAGGTATCGTCCAGCGTGACTTCCAGTCGGTTCACGGTTTCGTCGAGTTCGATCACCCGCTGCGCCTGTTCCAGGTCACCGGTGCGAAATGCGGCCATCGCCTCGCGCAACTGGTTTTCCACCAGGCCGCCCATCAGCAGGACCTTGGAGCGGATCGCTTCCAGGTCAAGATCGTATTGTTTTGAAGAGTGTTCGCCGGTCATCGGAGTGCTCCTGTAGTCTCAATAAGTCATTTATGCGCCATCAGCCAAAGCGGCCAGTGATGTAATCCTGCGTTTCCTTTTTCGCCGGATTCATGAAAATCTGATCGGTGCCGCCAAACTCCACCAGCTCGCCCAAATACATGTAGGCGGTGTAATCCGAGCAGCGCGCCGCCTGCTGCATGTTGTGCGTGACGATGGTGATGGTGTAGTCCTGCTTCAGTTCGCTGATCAGCTCCTCGATCTTGGCGGTCGAAATCGGGTCCAGCGCCGAAGTCGGCTCGTCCAGCAGCAGCACCTCCGGCTTGACCGCGACGCCGCGCGCGATGCACAGCCGCTGCTGCTGACCGCCCGACAGCGACAGGCCGCTCTTGTGCAGCTTGTCCTTGACCTCGCTCCACAGCGCGCCCTTGTTCAATGCCCATTCGACCCGTTCGTCCATTTCGCCCTTGGACAGGTTTTCGTACAGGCGCACGCCGAAGGCGATATTGTCATAGACCGACATCGGAAACGGTGTCGGCTTCTGAAACACCATGCCGACCTTGGCGCGCAGCATGTTGACGTCCAGCCCAGGCGCCAGGATATTGCGGCCGGCGTACATGATTTTGCCATCCGCGCGCTGCCCCGGATACAGGTCGTACATGCGGTTAAGGGTGCGCAGCAAGGTCGATTTACCGCAGCCCGACGGGCCGATGAAGGCGGTCACCTTTTTTTCGTGGATGTTCAGGTTGATGTTTTTCAGACCCTGGAACGTACCGTAGAAAAAATTCAGATCCGAAATCTCGATCGTCGTCTTGAGGCCAGGGCCGGTTTGAGCTGGAGTAGTCATCGTCATGGTAATTGGCAGCTAGTGTTGGGTTTTTTGCCGCAGCAGCGTGCGCGACAGGATGTTCAGGCCGAGCACGCTGAAGGTCACCAGCAGCGCGCCGCCCCATGCCAGCGAACGCCAGTTGTCGTATGGGCTCATCGCAAACTGGTAAATCACCACCGGCAGGTTGGCCATCGGCGCATTCATGTTGGCACTGAAGAACTGGTTGTTCAGCGCGGTAAACAACAGCGGCGCCGTTTCACCGGAAATCCGCGCCAGCGCCAGCAGCACACCGGTCATGACGCCTGCCCGCACCGCGCGCAGGCGCACCATGGTGGCCACTTTCCAGCGCGGCGCGCCCAGTGCAAACGCCGCTTCGCGCAGGCTGGTCGGCACCAGGTTCAGCATGTTGTCGGTGGTGCGTACCACTACCGGCACCGCGATCAGCGCGATCGCAAAGCTGCCGGCCCAACCGGAAAAATGTTTTACCTGCGCCACATAGATGGCATACACGAACAGGCCAATCACGATCGACGGCGCCGACAGCATGATGTCGGTGACAAAACGGGTGGTCTGCGCCAGCCAGCTTTCCTCGCCGTATTCGGCCAGGTACATGCCGGCGAAAATGCCGATCGGCGTGCTGACCGCGGTCGCCACGCCCACCATCAGCAGACTGCCGATAATCGCGTTCAGCAAGCCACCGCCTTCGCTGCCGGGGGCCGGCGTGGTCTCGGTGAACATCAGCAAATTGATGGCGCCGGCGCCCTTGATCAGCAAGGTAAACAGGATCCACATCAAAAAGAAAATCCCGGCGGCCATCGCCAGGACCGACAGGACGATGCCGATCCGGTGTACCCACAACCGGCGCCGATAGACAGGATTCACGGCAGTCATCATTTCTTTCCTTCCTTGCGCGCCATTCCCAGCAGCATCAGCTTGGCGGCGGCCAATACGATGAACGTGATCGCGAACAGGATCAAGCCCAGCGCATACAGCGAAGAGACGTGCAGCACAGAGTCGGCTTCGGCGAATTCGTTGGCCAGCGTCGAGGCGATGCTGTTGCCGGCGGCAAACAGCGACCAGGACAGCTGATGTGCGTTGCCGATCACGAAGGTGATGGCCATGGTTTCGCCCAGCGCCCTGCCCAACCCGAGCATGACGCCGCCGACCACGCCGATCTTGGTATAGGGCAGCACGACCTTGCGCACGACTTCCCACTTGGTGCAGCCCAGCGCATACGCCGATTCCTTCAATACCGGCGGCACGATTTCAAACACGTCACGCATCACCGAGGCGATGAAGGGCACGATCATGATCGCCAGGATCAGGCCGGCGGTCAGCACGCCGATGCCCATCATCGGTCCCTTGAACAGGACGCCGACCAGCGGCAGCTGGCCCAGCGTCTGTTGCAGCAGCGGTTGCACATGGTCGGCGAAAAACGGCGCGAACACGAACAGCCCCCACATGCCGTAGATGATGCTGGGAACGCCGGCCAGCAGTTCCACTGCTGTTCCCAGCGGGCGCTTCAGCCACGCCGGGCAAATTTCGGTGAGGAACAATGCAATGCCGAAGCTGATGGGGAAGGCAATCAACAGCGCAATCAGCGAGGTCACCAGCGTGCCGGTGATCGCAATCATGGCACCGTACTTGTCGTTGACCGGGTCCCACTCGATATCGGTAATGAACCCGGCACCGAACTCATGGAAGGCCGGCCAGGCGCCGATGATCAGTGAAATGATGATGCCGACCAATACCAGCAATACAGAAAGCGCAAAGCCGAGCGTGATCTTGTGAAACAGAAAATCCTGCAGGCGCTGATTGCGCATGGTCGCGGCCAGAGCCTTGTCGACTGGCTCTCCAGCACGATTCGGATCGAGGTTGGTAGTTGGCATCGCAGAAGGAATGGTGGCGCTCATGAATTTCAGCACTTATTCAATAGGTCAAGCGGATCGCGCCGGCCGGCCATTTCAACATGGCACGGCACGGCGGCGACCCGCGAGACAGGGTACAGGCAACCGCTACTGTATTACCAGACAGCCTTGCCGGCGCTATCTGCCAGCTCTTTTTTCCATGCATCCTGCACCAGCTTGACGACCGTATCCGGCATCGCCACGTAGTCCAGTTCGGATGCCATCGCACCACCGTTCTTGTAAGCCCAGTCGAAAAATTTCAACACTTCCTTGGCCTTGGCCGCATCAGCTTGCGCTTTATGCATCAGGATGAAGGAGGCACTGGTCATTGGCCAGCTGCCCTTGCCTGGCTGGTCGGTCAGCACCAGTCCGAAGCCGGGGGTCTTGGCCCAGTCGGCACCGGCGGCGGCGGCCTTGAAAGAATCCTCGTCTGGCTGCACCAGTTGGCCGTCGCGGTTCTTCAGTTGAGTATGTGCAATCTTGTTCTTTTTGGCGTAGGCGTATTCCACATAGCCAATCGAGTTCTTGATGCGCTGGACGTTGGCGGCGACGCCTTCATTACCCTTGCCGCCTACCCCAACCGGCCACTTGACGGCGGTGCCCGCACCTACCGTGCCCTTGAAGTCGGCACTGACCTTCGACAGGTAGTCGGTGAATACAAACGAGGTGCCGGAACCGTCGGCCCGGTGCACCACGGTGATATCGGCGCCGGACAGCTTCACGCCGGGGTTCAGGCTGGCGATTTCCGGTGCGTTCCATTTGGCGATCTTGCCAAGGTAAATACCTGCCAGCACTTCACCGGTCAGCTTCAACTGGCCCGGGGCGACGCCTTCCAGATTGACGATCGGCACTACGCCACCCATGATGGCCGGGAACTGGATCAAGCCTTCTGCTTTCAGGTCTTCCGCTTTCAAGGGCATGTCGGAAGCGCCGAAATCAACCGTTTTGGCCTTGATCTGCTTGATGCCGCCGCCGGAGCCGATCGACTGATAATTCAGACCGACGTTGGTGGCTTTCTTGTAGGCCTCGGCCCATTTGGCGTAAATCGGATACGGAAAAGTGGCGCCGGCGCCGGTGATATCGGCTGCGTGGGCCGCTGCGAAAGTGAACGAGGTGACCGCTGTCACCGCGGCCAGCTTCAGAATTTGATGCAATCGCATTTTTGCTCCCTGAGTTGTCAAAGTAGGACAGAGACAACTTTAGCCACCAAATATGACCGGCTTGTGACACACCGAGATTTGACAGGCAATGATGGGGCGAAATTCAGCAAATATGGAGTATAGTTTATTTTGTCTTTATTTTAGCTCGGCACAGAGTAGACACTCACGGGGTATATTAAAAACATGACCCGGAGCGAATCGGCTTAACTGCTCGCACCGGGTCTTGTCGAGTTCCTGAGCTGGTTATGAAGCCGGATTATTTCGCTTCAAGCAGCTTCCATTCACCCTTCTCGATTTTTACCAGCACACGAGCCCGCGCATCGTGGCCGTAGTGGTTGGTCGGGCTCATGTTGAAGACGCCGTGGGCGCCAACCACTTCCTTCTCGCTTTCGATCGCATCGCGCAAGGCCTGGCGAAATTCCGGCGTGCCGGGCTTGGCCTTTTTCAGCGCGCTCGGCACCGCAGCGGCAAGCAGGCGGTAGGCGTCGAACATGTGGGCGCCAAACGAGGACAGCGTGCCGGCGCCGTATTTTTCTTCGTACTGGCGCGTGTATTCGACGCCAAGTTTGCTCGACGGATGGCTGTCTGGTAGTTGCGCCGCGACCATGATCGGACCGACCGGCAGCACCGTGCCTTCCACTGCCTTGCCGCCGACGCGAATGAATTCCTTATTGGCAGCGCCGTGCGTCTGATAAATACGACCCTTGTAGCCGCGCTCGGCCAGCGCCGTCTGCGGCAAAGCCGCTGGCGTACCAGAACCGGCCACCAGAATCGCGTCCGGGTTGGCCGCGACCAGCTTCACCACCTGCCCAGTAACACTGGTATCAGTACGGTTGTAGCGCTCGATGCCGGCCATCTTGATGCCGGCCGCCTCCGCCGCCTTGGTCATGTCACGCAGCCAGCCTTCGCCGTAGCCGTCGGCGTAGCCGATGAAGCCCAGGTTTTTGACGCCATGGGCTTTCATGTGTTCTGCCAGCGCCTGCGCCATCAGCGCCGTGTGCTGGGCGGCAGAAAAGGTCCAGCCGAACTTGCCGCCGGCCAGTTCCAGCGGTGCCAGCGCGATCTGCGGGGTCTTGGTCTCGTTCGCGACTTCAGCGATCGCCAGCGCCGTCGGCACCGCCGACGAGCCGAAGAAGATGTCGGCGTGGTTTTCCGTAGCGGCCTTGCGCACGTTCTTGTTGGCTTCAGTCGGATTGGTTCCGTCATCCATCACGATGTAGTTAATTTTTTCGCCAGCAATGCTAGTTGGCAACAGGGCGATCGTGTTGCGCTCGGGAATACCGAGCGATGCCGCCGGGCCGGTCGCCGAAATCGAAATGCCGACATTGATATCGGCCAGCGCCGGCAATGCATAAGCGCCGAACAGGCCGGCAGCAACGGCGGCGCTACAGGTTTTGAGTGAAAAATTCATCAGTGTCTCCTCTGGAGTGATACGCGATTTCCGCTGGGCGGGCGCGCTGTTTTGTAATCATGCGTTTGTGTCACAGTATTCATCGCATAGCGCCTTGAAATACCGGGCGCCACTGCGCAATGCAAGCCATCAGCAAACTTTGTTGTCGTCGACCTCCTCTCTGTTGACCACCAATCGGCGGCAGCCGCGCTGCTATTAGGGCACGTCAACCATCGCTTCTGGCCAGCTTGTGCAGCAAGTGCAGCAGCGTCTGTCGTTCGCGCGCCGTCAAGTGCGCCGACATTCGCGCGTCGTGGTCCTGCACCACCCGGCTGACTTCCGGCAGGATCGCCTGGCCCCGCGCCGTCAAATGCAAACCATAGGCGCGCTTGTCGCGTGGCACCGGTCGCCGCTCCACCAATGCCATCTGTTCCAGCGTATTGATCAACAGCACGGCCCCGGAGCGCGCGATGCCGAGAATGCTCGCCAGCTCCGTCAGTTTCAGGTCAGGATTTTTGGCGATGATGGTCAAAGCCGAAAATCGCGGCGGTGTCATGTCCCACGGTGCCAGCGAACGGATGAAATCGTCGTAGAGGGTAATCTGGGCGCGCCGGATGCCATAGCCGATCAGGCGGTCGAGTACGTCGTAATCAACGCCTGTCACATGCGGGTCGAAGCCGGCTGTATTGCCGTCACGGGTAAAACGGTTGGCCAGCCGATGTTGACTTGTCGAGACCACGGCTCTTCCAATACGGTTGATTCAGCGCTGGCTCGCGGCCTGGAGCGATTGCCGATCGAAGCCAGCCAGGCGCTTGTAACGCAGTGCGATTGCCTCGCGTTCGGCTTGCGGGATCACCGCGTCGATATTGGCAAAGCCCTGCGGGGCGCGCTGCTCCGCAATCTGCATTACCTGCTCCGGCCCGTTCATGCGGTTGCGCAGCACGATGCCGGCAGTGCGCGGCAGGCGTTCGGCTTCGTATTCAAGCAATTGATAATCGATATCGCCGGCGCCGCTCACGCCATGCGCAAGGCAGTCAGCCAGATAACGCGCATCCAGGATCGCCTGCGCGCTACCGTTGGAACCAATGGGATACATCGGATGCGCGGCATCGCCCAGCAACGTGACCCGACCGAAGGTCCAGCGCGGTAGCGGATCGCGGTCCACCAGCGGGAATTCATAAATTGCCTCGGCGCCATCGATGATCTTTGGGATGTCTATCCACTCCCATTTCCACTCGGCAAAGGCGTTTGCGAACCGGGATTTATCAACCTTGCGATTCCAGTCAGTAGCCGGCATCGTGCCATCACCGACCCGCAGTTCGGCGATCCAGTTGATCAGCGAACGGCCGTCGCGCCGCAACGGCTCGGAAATCGGGTAAGCAACGAACTTCTGATCTTGATGGCCGGCCATGAACATAGTGCGGCCATCCAGGTAAGGCGGCGCTTCGGTCACGGCACGCCACAGCATGCGACCGGAAAAGCGCGGCTCATCACCGATCGGATGCAAGAAACGCCGCACCGCCGAATGAATGCCATCCGCGCCGACCAGCACATCGGCCGCCACTGTGACCAGCTCGCCGTCGCGGCGCCGACGCAGCTTGCACACCACCTGCCGCTGGTTCTGGTCGAGCGACTCAAACGCATGCCCGGCATGAATTTTATCGGCGCCCAAGCGTTGCTGGGCAACACGATACAGCGCCATTTGGAATTCGCCTCGGTGAATCGAGAACTGCGGCCATTCGTAGCCCGCGGCACGGCCGCGCGGTTCGTTCCAGATCGATTGCCCGAACTTGTTGTAGTAGGCCAGCGCTGAAGTCTCGATGGCGCTGGCCGCAAGCGTTTCCTGCAGGCCAATTTCAGTCAATTCCTTGACCGCGTGCGGCAACAAATTGATGCCGACACCGAGCGGCCGCATCTGTTGGACCGCTTCCCATACTTCCACTTCGATGCCGCGCTCGTGCAGCATCAGCGCCAGACTCAAGCCGCCGATACCGGCTCCTATCACTGCGACTTTCATGGGCCCCCTTCTGCAACAGATTTACACATGAGAATTGGGAGCCGTTCACCTCATGCCACCAGCGGCTCACACACCACGAATAGCAAAAATATCGTTGCATTCTATAACAAACATCGGAACTTTCAAGTCGGCGAGAGCGGCTTCAGCACAAGCTGCTTTTTTGCAAACCACAAGCGGTTGATTTGAGCTTTCGCAAACCGGGCTAGGCTGACCATTCTCGTCCAAGGCGAAGTTTGAGCGCCCGCAAACATAGACACTTCTATAATTTTCTCGCCCGGCTTGATGGGTAATATCGTTAATCAACGAGATGCCGATCCGTCCCAAATAATCCCGCAGCGGCCTGCTGTTGTACCGCCGGCGGCAAAAACGCCGCCGTAGCACCGTGCCGTTCTTACCTGGCACCAGGTAGTCGCTGTCCCTATAAAAAACCGAGTGCCATATGCAAAGCATGATAGGCAGGAATTCTTCACAACTGGAATTGTCGCTGCGTCTGCTCGATGTACTGGCGATCGAGGTGGCGAGCCAGTTGGCCAGCTTCCTGCATTTCAACGCCCCGTTGGCGGAAACCTCGTCAATTCATACAGGTCTGGTTTTTCTCAGTTGTGCGCTGGCATTCATGATCTTCCCACAATTGGGCTCTTTACAATTCCTGGCGCGGCCGTTCAATGGGAGTCATGTTTGGCCGCATCGTCGCCTCCTGGGCGCTGGTGCTGCTGATCAGTCTGTTTTTCAGTTTCCTGATCCATCACGTCGGTGCGGTTTCCCGCCTGTGGGTGTTTTACTGGTACGCGATTGGCGTCGGCTTGCTGGTGTTGACGCGGGTCATCGTCTACTCGACTCTGCATTACCTGCGGCAAAAAGGCTGGAATAGAAAACGCGTAGTGATTGTCGGCTACGGCCGGATCGGCCAGGAAATGCATAGCCGCACCTTGCAGCAGGACTGGCTCGGCTATGAAGTAAAGGCGGTGCATGCCGCACCGGAAGATGCCTGCTTGATCGATCCGTCCATCGTGAAAATCGGCACGCTGGAGGAAATTCACGGTTATGTACTGGCCCAACATGTCGATGAGATTTGGCTCACCTTGCCGGTCAGCGCATCGGACAAGCTGCAACGGCTGCAATACCTGCTGCGCAACGAACTGGTCGATATTCGCTGGATACCGGACACGCTCAGCATGCAAATTCTGAGCAACACGATGATCGATTTTCTGGGCTTCCCGGCGGTGGACCTGAACCGGCCGATATCCAGTGGCCTGAACGGGGTCATCAAGGATGCGTTCGACAAGATGTTTTCGTTGGTGATGCTGATCTTGATGACACCGCTGTTCGTCGCCATCGCGATCGGCATCAAGTGGTCGTCGCCGGGGCCGGTATTTTTTCGCCAGCCGCGCCATGGCTTGAACGGCAGAAAATTCAACGTTTACAAATTCCGCACCATGAAGCTGCATGAGGAACATGGGATCGTGATCCAGGCGACGCAGCACGATGACCGCATCACGCGCTTTGGGCGCTTCCTGCGCCGCACCAGCCTGGACGAACTGCCGCAATTTTTCAATGTACTGATCGGCGACATGTCGGTGGTCGGCCCACGTCCGCATGCGCTGCAGCACAACGACCTGTACAAGGACCAGGTCGAGACCTACATGCTGCGCCACCGCGTCAAGCCGGGCATTACCGGCTGGGCGCAAATTCATGGCTATCGCGGAGAAACGGATACGCTGGACAAAATGGCCAAGCGCGTACAGTTCGACCTTTACTACATCAGGAACTGGTCACTCTGGATGGATTTGCAAATAATCGTCTGGACCGCATTCAAGGGCTGGACGGGCGATCATGCGTACTAATGTAATAAGCCCGTTCGTTATGCGGACACAACACGGGAAACAGTGCGCCGATTTTTTCGACTCAGCCTTGATGAGCCCAAAACGGGCGCTGCCTGGCCAGCCTGAAATTTTTTACGTGCTCGCCGCTTGTCGCGAAGCGATAGCGCTGACAAAGAAGTACATGGGCTTCATCCGGCCCGAGAGCGGGACCCGCGTCACAAGTCCGAACTGAGATCGGCGCCCAAGATGCTTGCTTCAGGAAGGACTGCTTTCGCCGACAATGGTGCTGCGATGATTTGCGCGGCAGCATATTCCGAAACACCGGCGTATCAGCTCATCGGTGGCGACGATGAGAGTCGTCAGAAAGAACACAAGCGTGCATGACGCCGGCTGCTGGTGAGTTACACGAAGACGATGACCGAAGCGCATTTGCAACCGCCGTGCATCCAGGTTCCATTGCATGGTTTTGCAGCGCCCCATCTTCCTTACCGCTCTCTGCTGCCCGACTACATCCTGGAGGCCAACTGTCTTGCTACGCCAATAATAAAAAGTGTATTGGTGATCAGATAGCGCTTAAATAGTCGACGCGGTTCCGTGCAGAGACGATAAAGCCATTCAAGCCCCCTGTGCTGCATCCATAGTGGCGCGCGCCTGGTGGTACCGGAGTGATAGTCGAAGGCGGCACCAACGCCAATCATCAATGCGGACACCTTGCCGCGGTGTGCCGCCATCCATTTTTCCTGCTTGGGGCACCCCAAACCGACAAATAAGACATTTGCCCCGGAGTTGTTGATGAGCCGTAGCTCTTCCTCGGCCTCTATTTCTGATAACTGACGATACGGCGGCGAGTGCATTCCGGCCACGGTCAGACGCGGAAAGCTCGTGGCCACCGCTCCGCGCAATTTTTCCAATGTGGCTTGCGTACTGCCGTAGAAAAAAACCGTTTGACCAAGTCTCTCGGCCGCGGCCAGATATCTCCACATCAAATCCGGACCGTTAATCCGCTCTTGAGATGAAAATCCCAACCGGCGCAGTGCCCAGGCAACGGGTGCGCCATCCGGCGTTGACATATCCGCCTGGTTGACCGCCTTCTTCAACTCCGGATCCAGGGTCGTGGTCACCACCGAGTGCACATTACAGATACAGATATAACGCGACTCGTACGCTGCCCCCCATGCCACGATTTTTTCGATTGCATCGTCCCAGGACAGCGCATCAATGAAAGCGCCTAGTACGGGCATTCCTTTACGTACCATGTCGATATCCTTCTGTCGCCTTGAGTGTCTCCTGATATATCTGGGTTAGCATTTTTGTTTCGCTCGCGTGCGCCTCGTTGTCAGCATGTTTCCTTGCCCTAGCTCAGGACCTCTAGATAGGTTCGACCGAAATCACCCGCCAGCCGATCGATCGTGTAAAAGCTGACAATTCGCTGGCGGCTCGATTCGCCCATGCGGCGAATCAGCTCTCGATCATCATCGAGCCGGCCAATGGCCTCGGCCAACGCTTGCGGATTCCGAAGGGGGACGAAAAAGCCGTGTACGCCGTCTTCCATCACGTCTGGAATAGCGCCGACACAACTGACCACGGGCGGCGTGCGAGCTGCCATGCTTTCCAGTAAGGCATAGGGCAAGGCTTCCTGATACGTAGGGAAGACGAACAGGTCAGACTCACACCAGACCCGGTCTTTTTCTGGGCCATACACCACACCCAAAAATTTCACCCGACCCTGAAGGCCCAGAGCGTCTACACGGGTGCGCAACCTTACCTCGTCCGGCCCGCTGCCGGCGATAACCAGTTGCATGTTTTTCCCTTGCTGATGCAATATTCCGAGCGCTTCCACAATTTCGAAAATGCCCTTGCTCTCCGCCAGCCGTCCGACATAGGCCAAGCACAAAGACCTTTCGTTGGACAAAGCGTTTCCCTTCCATGCCGGATCGACACCCAGTTCGATAGCGTTAGGAATCACTTTCAGCTTCAGGTCGGCGGAAAAATTGCGGTATGCACGCAACGACTCTTGTCCCAGCACCACCACCACGTCAGCCGAACGCAAGACCAATCTAAGAAGTATGTTCATCAACCTGTTGTTTGCGAAGAATTTTTGCGGCATCGCTCCGCCATGCACCTGGTAGACGATTTTTTTCCGCAGGGCCCGGGCAATGATCAAATAAGCCAAATCACGCCAGTAGCCCTTGAAATCCATGGTGGTATTCAAGTGAACGATTTGCGGGTTATACCGGATCAATTGCCAGAGAAATTGAGCCGGGCTGAACAGGCAGCGCACTACTTTTTGCGTGGTCGATTCGCTGCGGCCCTGGCTGCCAACCTGAAAATGCAGTAGATGAAATTCTTCGGCAAGGCGGGAATGAAAGAGCTGGTTCAAATGCGTGCTGACGCCGCTCACCGCACTTAACGAGGGTCCAAGTAGCATCACAGTATTCATGCGAAAAATCCGTTGGAAGCTAGACAGAAAGTGTATCTTTTCCGCTGTCTCCCACATTGATTCTGATTAAGCACAAACCATCTATCGCGAGATGCCGAACTCTCCCGATGGACTGACTTCTTCTTATAGACAATTCGGCCGCGATAGCCCAGCCCTGCATGAATCAGCGCAGGCCGCGGCTACAGTCGGTCAGACTGCCGTGTCCCGACTCGCGCTTGTGCCGGGCGCAGTCGCTCAAAATTCAGGTGAGAGCATTCCCGGCCAAAATCCGAAGGGAAGCGCAGCTTGACTACGACACGACGAAGCTCGCCAGCCCGTTGTATACGGTTGCACAGGTGAGCCTTGGCAGTGATCGCAATATTTTCTCCGCTCCATGAAGCAACTTATGAGTTCGGGGAACTCTTGATTATCTGCAAACGCGATTGTGAATCGCTCTTTACACTATCTGAAGTAGGGAGACAGTGCTATCAGCAGGCATGTAGGCTGCAGGCCGATAGCGGCTCCATTTCGCCTCGGGTGACACCTTCCGCAAAACTCGAAAAACCTTGAAACAGAAAGGACGCAACATGACCGTCGCGACTGATATCACCATTGTTGGAGCCGGCCCCTTCGGACTTTCAATCGCGGCTCACTTGCATGAGCGCCATCTGGATTTTCGTATCTTTGGTAGCCCCATGCAGAGTTGGCTGACCAAGATGCCGAAAGGTATGCTCTTGAAATCGGAAGGGTTCGCGTCGACACTGTATGATCCGGGTCGGATTTTTACGCTCCACCGATTTTGCCAGGAAAAAGGTATTCCCTATCAGGATGTGGGGCTGCCAGTCCCGCTTGAGACGTTCTCTTCATACGGCGTCGCATTCCAAAAGCAACTTGTACCGGATCTGGAGGATGACCAGCTCGTAGCCCTAAGTCGATGCCCGGAAGGGTTCGAACTGCGGATGGAGAGCGGCAAGGTATTCAAGACACACAAGGTGATACTTGCAGTCGGTATAGATTATTTCCGACATATGCCAGAGCCGCTTGCGCACTTACCCAAGGAACTGGCCACCCATAGTGCCGAGCACCCGGATCTCCAAAGATTCCGCGACCACGACGTCACGGTGCTCGGAAGCGGTGCATCCGCAATCGACATCGCAGTCTTGCTGCATGAAGCGCGGGCGAACGTTCAACTCATCGTGCGCAAGCCGGAAATCAACTTTGGTGGCGAGCAGCCGCCTTCGCGCCCCCTCCTGGTCCGCCTGCGCGAACCGATGTCAGGTATCGGTCCAGGATGGCGGAACCGGCTTTTCACGGATCTGCCTGGACTGTATCGGTATTTCCCAGACTACCTTCGCATTCGCACGGCAAAAAGATTTCTCGGCCCGTCGGGCGGATGGTTCATGAAAGAACGCGCGGCGCTCGTTCCCTGTCTGTTAGGACACACCGTACAGCAGGCCAGTGTCTCGGGCAGTCGCGTACACCTGCAACTCGACTTCCACTGACGGCAGCAGCCGACGTGTGGCAACCGACCATGTCATTGCTGCTACCGGGTATAAAAGCGACGTGCATCGCCTGCCTTTCTTAAATCTGGATATTATCAAGCGGCTGCGATTGATAGGGGGAGCTCCTCGGCTATCAACTTACTTTGAATCCTCCGTTCCCGGTCTGTACTTTGTCGGCGCGATTGCTGCCACCACTTTCGGCCCCGTAATGCGTTTCGCGGTAGGAGCGGACTTCACGTCCCGCAGAATATCCAAGCACCTGGCACGGTCCGCCGTCCCATCACGTTCGGTACCGGATAATGCCAACGCGATACCCGAATAGTAATAAACCGGACCGACGGCTCTTCGAAGGAGGCAAAATTTCCTCGGTTGCTCAAGATGACCGACTATCGCATAGCGCCATCACTTGGCTACGATGTGCCATACCTGTCAGCAAGAGCGTCTTGGTTGAACTCGCCAGTGTGTACCAGTCGAGATATCTTGACTCGCAGCATGCGCCCTCGCCAGCCTCTATCCAAGACTGCGTAGGGCCAGAGGAGTGGACGGAATAGTGGATGGTAATAGGTGTCTGCAGTCCCTGACGTCAACATGCGTATGTTATCCCCCTGTGGCGATGGATCCACGCTCTCAGCCAGAAAATTCAAGCCGCACCACACCGACGCTGACAAAGAACGCCAGAAGCGAGGATTGGATTCGAACAGGAAGACCCGCCCAGTGTTGCCTTCAATGCGTGCGTCGACATTCATCACTCCGTCATAGCCGCTTTCCCTGGCGAGGATGTGAGCCGCATTTACCAGATAGTCATTCAATATAAATTGTATCTTTGAGCCAACCCGCTGCTGCACCACCCGCTGCTGAACTGCGATCGCAGTAACCTTGCCGTGGGCCGCCAACAGATTGAGGCCGACATCCGTTCCGGATATGAAGCGCTGGACCATCAGCGGCGCAAACTGGTAAGCATCGTTATTCTGAATTTTTTTGTTGTAGTCTGCTTCGCTAAAAATCGCATGAACGCCATTTGAGGCTGCCTCACACAAGGGCTTTACCACGAACGGGACTCCAAGTTGTTTTGCCGCCAAGGCGAAGTCGAACTCGAATTTGGAGCCGATCAAATACGCGAATGGTACGTTTAGTCCGTTCTCCCTACAAAATTGGTAAAAATTCCATTTGTTGTCGAATAGTTCAAGCGCGGGCGATTCCGGCGCGGCAACAATCCTTGCTTTCAAGCGGCTGCGTATCCGATTCAGCATCCTTATGCTTTGCGTGTCAGCCGGCACCAGCACCACATCGGGCATGTTGTCTGCAAGGAAATTAATCTTCTCAATCAAGCGGTCGTCGTCCGCTCCGTTAAAGTCCGCTTGCAGATATGAGGAACATAGGCTGGAAAGACGCAAGATGCGCATCTCCTGGCTGCCACCCACGACGCTGCAGCTTGCATCAGCAAAGGTGTGTATGGCCAACAGCACCTCTGCCACGAGTGGCTTGATTACGCCGACGACAATGAAATGCCGCATGAGAGCCGTTATGACTTGAGGGGCCTACCGTGTAGCTGTCAATATAGAAAATAACTGAACAGTTTCGGCATGACGAATTGATCCAAAATCACATTTAAAAAAAGGAATATGACTTATGGTCAAAAACCGTTATGGCTCCGGTCGTCGAGAGATGATGAATTCCAAGCAATCTGCTTTTAAAAGAGGGTGTCACTTCTGAAAATAACTGCTCAGCATAGGTCGATGTGGAAAGTTCGGTAATCTCGTACATTAATAGACTTTCCCCATATTGATCATACCCATGGCGCTGGGCAAGCCTAAATATTTTTCCATCTTCCAAGATTAAACCGGCGTTCCGCCCGCCGTCCGGGTCAATACGAATCGGATTTTTTGGGTGGGCCGTCCAGTCCGCTTTCAACGGAGAACTCGAGTAAAAAAGATATAACTCCGAGCAGAAATCATTCGACCTTGATTTATCTATGCTTGTTAGCATCCACCACATTCCGTCGTGCTCAAACAACATCGTATCAGCCGCCGATACGCCGTCCATAATGACGTTCGACAATTCCCAGGAAAATGGAAAATCGGTGCAGCGATAAACTCTGATTTGGTTGGATTCCGAACATTCTGGGCACATATATAATTGGCCCTCGTAGTGAAATAAAAATGGGAACGATAAATGAAACGGTTCCTTTATGCACTCACCAAGCTCAACAACAGAACGATTGGTGATCTCTAGCACTGAAATATGTCCTCTTTTTGTCTTGTATACATAGTCCTCGACAAAGCAATATGTTTTTTCGCCGTGTGCATACACAAACGGATCAGCCCAAAAATGGCCTCTCGGTACGTGCGCACTAATGCTTTTCCACAGAACAGCATTTTTCCAATTGGATCGAACAAACGATACACTCCACCTCTTTCTAAACTTGATAGATCGAAAGAGGACTTTTACGCTTATTCTGCCAATAATTTTAAATATATAGGCAATTCCTTGATGAAACCTTGGCAGCCGCAACGGCTTCTCGGAATATGGGCGCACAATTTCCCCTTCTGGAAGCCGCCCGGTAGCAGCTATCTCTTGAAGAAAATTCTGAAAATGTGGGCTTGCTTTTCTGTATAAATTTGCCTGATTTAAAGAGAATGCGTATTGAGTTGAGAAAAATCCACTACGCAGCACGTGACTTGCGCCAAGATCGCCAGCAAGCTTGTGAATGATGAAGCCGGTCTTGGGCCGTCTGTAATAGCACTCCCAAAAGCACGCTAGCTTTCCCCCATAAATTTCATTATTTCCACAATTGAGAGCAACCACGCCCAGTCGAGATGCTGTGAGAATATCGCCACGCAATTCTTCAGCCCCACATCGTATGAGTAGATCAAGGTGAAGGGCCTTTACATGGCCCACATCATCTGATGAAAACTGATAACAAAGCCCAGGACGCGAAATAATCGGCGTTATGATTATTTTTTCCTTAACTTTTCCGCTTAAATCAAAGGCACCGAAGTGACGCTTATGTAAACGGCTGAACTTGAGCAGCATTTTTTCAGCCGAAATTATTATATGAAATAACAGGATCGTCGCCCAATAGCTGATCCCTCCGCTATCTATCGTGGCGCCGATTTTTTTAAATATTGAAATTGCTGGAGACGGATAAATGATGAGATGAGAGATTTCCAAATTCGGCTGCTGTTGTGCCCAATCAACCAGTTCATACACATATTTACTGGAAAATTTGTCGTCCAATAGCAACCCGATTTTTAATGCACTCATTCGGTTATCACCAATGCTGTTAGATAATGCCGTCGCCACAGTGGCATTGGTCAACGCGATTGACAGGCCACCACAAGTTACTTGCTTCAACGCTTCATGCATCCTCGTCGTCCCGTACCCGGGTACGGATGGAGCTGGGCTGCCTGCTCCAATCCCGGGCAGGCTCATATTAATTGGCAGCGGCCCGCATCTGTTCAAATCAACGACATCCATCTTCGTCGCAGTTCGATTGCCTTCGGCCGTGCAGCACTCTCGGGGTATGTGACACGTTTTGCTCCGAAGAATGCTTCTTCATGCGATCTATTTTTCCTGTCCCAAGGCGGTCACGGTAGTCGTACCTCACGCACAATTTGCCTGCCAGTAGGGCTGGCAGGGAGGGCCAAAGCCTGCTCCATGGCTAAAAAATATCATCGGTTGCAACGGCTTGACTTGCGAACCAACAAACATAGCGCAGTCAGTTTCCACAAGGATTCAAAAATCGAAATCCAATATCGATACTCCTTTGACATTTAGCAAGTCGTCGTTTTTTCCGAACATTACTCTGGATTACCCAAAGCAAGGGATGACAATCTGGTGACTTAAATTTTTGAAAAATTGGACAGGAGGGGATGTGCGGGCTTTCAGAGAGCAGTTTGAAAATTTTATGGTCACTTTCAGCACAACACAGAGGGGCTTTTCGGTTTCCACGGTAGTTGGACCCACCTGATACCAGAAACGAATACAACCACAACCCAGCAAACGCGCTGGATAGCTTCCTTATCGAATTGCATTTTTCTCCAACCGGCCGACTTGGCGCCGCGGCACTTTCCGACCCCCAATAATCTCGTAAACAAGAGTCAGGAAACACAGACTCAACGGAATCCCGCCATGTACTCTGTCAAAGAAGAACGACGCTTTACGCTTTCTGCCTATGGCCATGACAGGCGCCCCGTCTTCCTGCTGGTCGGAGCGACCCTCATTGCCCTGCTAACCGTGGTTGTTGCCGAATTGTTTGGAGAAATGGCGGCTCTCCTTGCGCTTTTGTTGTTTTTCTTCACCGTAATTGCCATCGGAAATTACCGATATGGAGTTTTGATTGCCATCGTTCTTTTGCCACTTAGCTCCACAAATCTAATCCCACGAGAGATGTTTGGAGTGACTGGCATCAATCCGCTGAATATAACCTTGCTTTTTTCGGTGATGTCACTTTTTCTTTTATGGTCGGTTCAATCACGAAAAATATATTTTCCAAAGTGGCCGCGCTTTTTCTGGATTTATGTAGCGGCCCTGGTACTTGCCGCGTTCCACGGCACATTTTATGTTTCATCAATTCCAAGCTATTTCAAAACCCTCGAAGTTATAAACTTCGACACTATCAACGGATACTTTCTGGACAGCTTTCTCAAGCCGATGATTATGGTTTTTACTGCATTCATGCTGTCCATCGTCATCCGAAATTCCCGTCGTCCGACTTTGTATCTGATACCGCTCTTCTTCTCTACGATCGTGTTACCGATTGCGGTAATTACATATGTCACCATGTCAGGGGAACCGCTATCCTATTTGGCTTCAAGCAACGCCACGGCGAGGGGTTTTCTTTCCGTGATAGGTATGCACGCGAACGAACTAGGGCTCATGTTCAATACGGCGTTTGCCTTGTCACTGTTCTGTTTTTTTAGCGCTTCTGGCTTCTTGGAAAAATGGACGCTCGGAGTTGCCACGATCATCTTGACGGCGGCCATCGCGCTTACCTTCTCGCGTGGCGCATACCTGGGATATCTTGCTGTGGTCGGATATCTCCTATTTACCCAAAGAAGATTTCGCACGATGTTGGTTGTCTTGTTACTGGCCACGGTGGCCGTGTTTTTGATGCCGGATGCAGTAACCGAGCGCGCTGCAACCGGCCTGGCAAGTGGAAACATTGATGGGATCAGTGCGGGGCGCGTGGATAATATTTGGCTACCCCTCCTACCGGATTTTTTTTCAAGTCCGCTGGTCGGCCATGGACTTAATTCAATTCTTTGGTCGGGGGCGGCACAGCACCGAGCAATCCTTCCCGTGGGTCACCCTCACAGCGCCTATCTCGGCGCGCTTCTGGATTTCGGTTTTTTTGGCTCAATAATCATTTTCCTTTTCTTTCGACATATGTGGCACGTTTTCATGACGCTTGCCAAGCATGCTTCCGAGCCGATCTGGCGTGGCTTTTTCAGTGGGGGAATGGCTTGCATTTTGCTCTTGCTGGTCCAAGGCCTGACCGATGACAGCTTTACGCCGTCTCGGACTCAGCCCTTCCTCTGGCTTGCATATGGGATGGCAATCGGGTTGACCGCAAGAGCACATCGAGTGAAATCGAGGCGACAGATGCAAAACCAAATAGCGCCTCGTCTTCTATAGATTAAAAATGAAAATTTGCTTCCTGGGCCTGGAAAACCTGCCGGTTTTGGCACCTGAATTCAATCAACACGGCATCGGCGGGGAACAGGTTCAGCATACCCTGCTGGCGAGGGCTCTGGCACGACGCAAGCATGCGGTCAGCATGGTAGTGCATGACTATGGGCAGGCTGACCGCGCCTGCTGGAATGGCATTACAACCTACAAGACCTATCGTGAAGATGCCGGTATCCCGATCTTCCGTTTTATCCATCCACGCTGGACCAGCGTCTGGTCAGCGCTGCGCAGAGTGAATGCAGATGTCTACTATGCCAGTTGCGCGGGCATGCACCTAGGAATGCTCGCATTGTTTTGCAAACGCCACGGAGGCAAGTACTGTGTTCAGGGTCGCTCATGATACGGATTGCGAACCGGACAAGCTGCTGATCAAGTATTGGCGCGACAAGAAACTGTACGAGTATGGACTTCGACGTGCTGACGGCATCCTGGTCCAGAGCCTCCGCCAACAGCACGCCATGCTCACCAATTACGGCTTGCATAGCCAGGTAGCCGAAATGCTGGTGGATCCTCCCGAGAACGACGTCGCCCGAAATGTGGATGTGCTTTGGGTTAATAACCTGCGGCAGTTCAAGCGGCCGGACCTGTTCTTGGCGCTAGCAAAAAAACTTCCCCAACTGACGTTCCACATGGTAGGTGGCCCCCAACCTGGCTTTGGCAACTTGTTCGAGAAGATCAAGCGGGAGGCATCCCATCTCCCCAATTTCACGTTCCACGGCCGTGTCCCCTACCATCAGATGGACAAAAAGTACGCGAGTGCGCGCGTGTTCGTCAATACGTCCGATACTGAGGGCTTCCCGAATTCCTACCTCCAGGCGTGGATTCGCGGCACCCCGGTCGTATCTTTTTTTGACCCCGACAACGTGATTCGACGCGAAAATCTAGGGTTTGCGGTCTTGTCCCTGGATGAAATGGCGAATGCTGTTACGAAGCTTGTGAACAACCCGCGGGCCTGGACTGACGTAAGCAAGCGCTGCAAGGCTTACATGGCTCATGCATATGGGGAGAATCGCATCATGTCTCCTTATCTAGAAATGCTTCAAAAGGTCGCGTGAATGGAGAACAGACGCATCAACCTGCTATTCATCGTGAATTCGCTTTCCTTCGGTGGCGCGGAAAAACAAGTAATCACATTAGTTAACCAGCTTGATACGACACGGTTTAGGCTCTCGCTCGCTTATCTAAAAAATGAGGAAGAGTTGCTACCTGAACTTGATACCAAGCAATTAGATGGCGGCGTATTTTGTTGCAACGCTTTAAGTAAAGTCGATGTGCGCGCATCCGTCAATTAGCTAGGCATATCCATGAAGATGCGGTGGATATAGTGGTTTGTACCAACCCTTACTCCTTGCTTTACGGTTGGCTTTCTCGCATTGTGGCAGGACGCCGTTGCCGCATAGTGGAAGTTTTTCACTCTACCGAATTGGACACAATGAAGGACAAACTGCAGATGCTGTTCTATCGGCCACTATTTCTTATCAGCGACATGCTGGTCTATGTCTGTGAAAGTCAGAAGAAGTATTGGCGATCGAGAGCGCTTAGGGCCAAGCAAGATACCGTCATTCACAATGGCATTGATGTGGAGTACTTCACAGACCGATATACAGCGGAGGTAAAAAATACGTTCCGGAATAATTATGGATTTTCCAGAGACGACTACGTGGTTGGTCTATGCGCCAACATGCGGCCAGAAAAAGCGCATGGCGATCTGCTTCAGGCAATCGCTAACCTGAGAGTCGCACAGTTGGACGTCAAATGCCTATTCATCGGCGATGGACCGGAACGGACGAATATTGAAGCAGAAATTGAGGCAATGGGATTGGCGCCTCATGTCGGAATTACCGGCTTGATCACAGACGTACGCGCAGCCATCGCTTCCTGTGATGTGATGGCGCTGGTTTCCCATCACATTGAAACTTTTTCAATCGCTGCATTAGAGGCAATGGCATTGGAAAAACCCATGGTCATGACCAAGATTGGAGGCGCCGCCGAGCAAATCATCCATGGGGAAAATGGATACCTTTATAAGCGAGGCGATATCACTGCTCTTGCCGACGCGCTGCATCAACTGATGGAATCAAAACGCCGCGGCCAGATGGGTCATCATGCGCGTGCTACGGTGGCTGAAAAATTTCTCTCTTGCCGTCATGGTCGATGCCTACGACCGGCTTTTTGTCCGACTGGCAGAATCGCATGCCTAGGTCGTCTCTGGCGAGCATGTCGTACGACAGCAGTCTGCGCCAAAGTGCCATCATGCTCGCTGTGGCGGGAGGCATCGAGTATGGACTTCAGATGGCGATACCGATTGTCCTGGTGCGCCACCTCGATGTTGTTGCTTTTGGCCAGTATCGCTTTCTGTGGTTGCTCGCCGGGACTGTACTGGCAATCGCACCTGCCTTCATGCCTCAATCCCTGTTCTACTTTCTACCGCGCGCAGCGCATGGAGAAAAGCCCAGGATTATCGGAAATATCCTGGTCTATCTATTTGCGGCGGGATGCGTTGTCAGTATCGCGACCAGTGGATGGAATCCGTTAATGCCAAAAATGGCAGTGGACCTATTTTTTCAGGTTCATGGAGGCTCCGCAGTCTTTCTGGGCCTTTGGGTAGTGGCATCAATGCTGGATGTACTGCCGACAGCAGATGGCCGGGCGCAATGGCAAGCGAAGTCAAACATTGGCCTTTCCATTTTTAGAACCACGGCGCTGGCAGCCGCAGCGCTGCTTTCAGGCACCATCGTATGGATTGTGATTGCGCTCCTGATGGTCGCCATCGTAAAGATAACGCTGCTGGCCTATTACATTCGCACGCATGGCGAAGGCAGCAACCTTAACTGGCAAATCAGCACCCTGAAAAATCAACTAGGGTATTCGTTGCCGTTTGCATTCGGCAATGCCCTGTTTCTCCTACGCATACAAGCAGATCAATGGGTCGTGGCTACCATGCTGACTCCGGAACTCTACGGGATATTTTCCATTGCTGCCGCCTTGACACCGATAGCAACACTGATCCGTATGCCTGTTTACAACGCCATGATGCCGCATCTTAATCGCGCACACGCGCGCGGCGACCTGCGGGAAATTGCTCGTTTGATTGCAAAAAGCAACGGCGCCACCGCACTCTTGCTGATACCTATTGCCGGAGGGTTGTTTGCCGTCGCCCCGGAATTGGTCACAATCGTATATACCAGCCGCTATCAAGAGGCCACCCCTATCATGCAGGTTTATTTGATAGGCATGATGATGAACGCCTTCGCAGTTGGGCATGTTTTGTCCGCTCTTAATGAGGGACGTTTGGCCGCAATCATCAGTGCTTTCAGCCTGGCCGTCTCTGTCATCCTCAGTATTGTGGGCGTCAGCTATTTTGGCTTGATTGGCGCTGCTATTGGCAGCGTGGTGACCTTCGCGCTCGGCGAGCTTTGGGCGTTGGCCGTTGTTGCGCGCGCCCTCGGCATGCGCGTTTCCAAGTTATTAGCGTGGAGTGCGTTGTTGCCGACGATATCGAGCACCGCGCTTGCCATTGCAGGGGTGACAGTAGTAGGAGGCATCATGAAAGGAAGTGACTTTTCCAACCTGCTGGTTAAAGCATTGACTTATCTTCTCTTGTTCACACCCTGCTTCCTCTTGACAGGAGGTAGAAAACAACTCAGCTTAATGATTGGATGGCGGCTTTAACTGTGCACGAAGCGGACAGCATTTACACCTTCATGATATCGATGTATTGCAGATTAGCCTTCTTTGGTGAGCCGCCTAATTCTAGTCAAGATTTCTCAACGAATTTACAAAGCATTTAGTCACGGAATGATGGCGCCTGACCTCTAGACAGCTTGGCTTGATAACCAACAATTGGAATAAATCATGAAAGTGGATTGGCTAGTGGTAGGTGCAGGCCTAACCGGCGCTACCTTTGCTGAACGCATTGCAAACCTGCGCGGCGAAACCGTTTTGCTCGTCGACCAACGCGACCACATTGGTGGAAATGCATGGGATGAATACAATGAACAGGGGATACTTGAACACAAATACGGTCCACACATTTTTCATACAAACAGTAATGACGTGTGGAACTACCTATCAAATTTCACTCAGTGGAGAGCGTATTTTCACAAGGTTCTGGGCTCGATTGATGGCAGGCTCGTACCACTGCCATTTAACTTAAACAGCCTTGATCAACTGTTTCCCACCAGCATGGCAGAGCGACTGTCCCGGAAATTGGTGGAAAGCTATGGCTTCGGTAGTCGCGTCCCTATCCTGCAACTCCGAAAAACCGAGGACGTAGATTTACGTTTCCTTGCTGATTATGTTTATAAAAATGTTTTCGAGCAATACACGCGAAAACAGTGGGGATTGAAGCCGGAAGAGCTTTCTCCGAGCGTGACCGCACGGGTTCCCATTCTTGTTTCTCGCGATGATCGTTATTTCCAGGATATTTATCAAGCGATGCCATTGTACGGCTATGGCGCAATGGTCCGCCGCATGCTGGCCAACAAACGTATCCGAGTGATGCTCAATACCCGTTGGCAGGACATCAAGACTGAAGTGGCGTTCAACCGAATGGTCTTCACCGGCCCAATAGACGAATTTTTCGAATATAAACGCGGGGAATTGCCCTACCGCAGCCTACGCTTTGATGTCGAGACGCATCTTGTCGAACGTTATCAATCGGCCGCCGTGATCAACTATCCAAATGAGTATGACTACACCCGTGTCACTGAACAAAAATGGCTAACCGGGCAGCGCCATACCCATACGACAACATTGACCGAATATCCAATGCCGCATGTTGCAGGAAAAACCGTTCCTTATTATCCAATCCCAATCGAAATAAATCGTCAGAAATATTCCCTGTATGAGGCAGAAGCGGAAATGTTGCGTGACAAAGTTATATTCTGCGGACGCCTGGCGGATTATACCTATTACAACATGGATCAGGCGGTGGCACGAGCACTTGCTCTGCTGAGGAGGTATATATGAGTGATTCAGTGACAGCCGTCGTCGTTACATTTAATCGTAAAAAATATTTAATTGAGTGCTTGAAAGCACTTAAAACGCAAACTTACGGAATAACCAAAATAATTATAATAGACAATGCATCGACGGATGGAACGCAACAGTTTATTAGAGATTCCGGGATATTGGATGATTCCCGCTTTCGTTATTTTCATCTAGAAGAAAATACGGGAGGAGCCGGCGGATTTAATAAGGGAATGGGTTTGGCATTGGAAAGTTATCCCGATTGGCTATGGGTGATGGACGATGACGTCGCGCCAAATTCTGACTGCCTTCAGGAGCTCCTGAAATACAAACACATCTCTGAATGCATTCATCCAAGAAAAATATTAAAAAATGGAAAAGATGATGTCTGGGAGCATCACATTGACATTCTGACTGGTGGGAAAACCATATTAACGAACAAATCTTTTGAAAATGGAAAATCTATTGTCTTTACAAATGTTGCCTGCTTTGAAGGAATGTTGGTTTCCCGCCGGATTGTCGAAGAAATTGGCCTGCCAGATTCGAAATATTTTATTTCAGACGATGATACGCTGTTTGGAATCAAGGCATCGATACATACCAATGTGGCTTACGTCTCGAGCGCCGTTATGCGTAAGCTAATTCCAATCGGAGTGGTTGGTGCATGGAAAATTTATTACATGATAAGAAATAAATTCTATCTATTCCGCGATGCCTGCGATTATATGAATCTGCGCCCATCTTTATCTGAAAGAGTGTTTTTCGTGCTGATGCGATCGGTTGACTTGTTCCGTGCCATCAAACTGGGCCGGCCATTTTTTATGCCGGCGATTCGCGGATTCTTTGAAGGTTTTTCTTATATGAGAAAAGGAAGATAGACTCAGTTCGACCTTCGCTGAAGCGCTTATTTTTCTCTTGGCACTGTACCGGGGCTGAGTCCCTTCCAGTTTCGAACACTGTCCACGAACTTTAGCGCGAACTGCGCTATGAAGTTATCCGAGCGCTTTGGGTCCAGCAGCCACCGTTTTACTTGACGGCCATAACCCTTGAATGCGACCTTCAACGCCATATCGCCGTTAATTAACAAGTGGGATCGAGAACGGTATATCGCGATATGGTCAAGTTCCTGCTGTACTCCCAGCAGCTTGTATTTATATTCATACCGTCCCCACAGGAAGTGAAATTCTTTGCCGGCTCGATCAATACATTCACAAATAGTTCGGTAACAGCAAAGCTTGCCTAGCCTATAGTCGTCGTATGCGGGATCATGGGCAATGACATGCATGAAGTAATTTGGCCCATAGCGGCTACAGATCACGCCGGCACAGATGCGGCCGCCGATTGTTGCAATGACTACCAAACCGCATTTTTTCACAAGGCGAATAAGCTGTTCCGTCTTTTTCTCATCGTGTAATGAAATCTTATTCTTGACAGCCATCCGGGCGTTGCTCAGCCCGATAATCTCACGGATGTGCTGCGCGCTCACATCCTCTTTCACATAAATTTGGTAGTGAAACGACGGGAAATCGCGCTCGAGTTTCTTCATATAACGCTTAATGTGCGCGCGCATATTTTTCCCGAGACTGGCGAGATACGTTTCTGCCGTCGTCGGCAAGCTCAATACAATATCTTCCAAACAATTGAATCGTTGATAAGGAAACGGGTGCCGGCTGATGGCCGCCTGGATAGCATGGAACGATATGACGGTGACGGCCGAAAACTCGGTGAATACTGCGTCGGCAAAACGCCAGATTTCTTCTTCGTCAATCCTGATCGCTTCGTTGATGACCTCCACTTTTTGATTCCTACGTCGAAATAAAAAAACGGTACTCACCTGGCCATCCTTGCGCACCACATACGTACTTACCGGCTCAGTCGCTCCGTCAGCTGTGAACTTGGCAATTGAAGAAAAAATGTTTTCGTAAAGCCGCTCCATCTCTACTTCAACGAAGGAAGGCACGGCATTTTCATAAAATGAAATGGCAATATCTGCCACTTCTATTGGGTTCCCCACCTCGGCGCATGGCTCACCTATTGCCCGTTTTCGCCTGACGGTTGCCATTGATTCTGTATCCTCTGCAGACTGCCCATGGCGGGTCTGCGCTACGGGTGCATCTGGTGCCATCCTCTCTCCCATCACCAAGTCCAAATTTTTCCAGACTGCTTTAGGGTGCAGTCGATCCCCTCTTGCTGGAGCCTGCCGCCGGAACGTCCTTTCTTCCTCCAAGCAATACGACATATCTGGAGCGCTTCAAGCGTCGCAGATGCTGCACGCACCGGGCGGCGATCCGTGATGCAAAGTCAGTCCGGCGTTCGGCGTCCAGGAACCACAGCCTGATCCGGCGCACGGCGGTTTTGCATGCCATTTGGATGACTCTGCCGCCATCCAGCAGAAAATGCGCGCGCGAGCGGTAAACCGCCAGATAGTCGAAATCCAGCCGCGCGCCCAGAAAGTCGAATTTGTATTGATGCGACGACCCCATGAGGCGGCACTCGGTGCCGCCGCGGGTGATGCATTCGCAAATCGTCAGGTAGTTGCAAAGCGTGCCCAATCGATAGTCGTCATACGCGGGATCGTGGGCGATCACATGCATGAAATAATGGGAGCCGACGCAGTAAGAGATGGTGCCGGCACAGACGCGGCCCTCGATCGTGGCGACACCGACAAAGCCATATACCTTGGCAAGACGGATGATCCGCTCGTTTCTTCTTCGTTGATGTACGCCTGCTTGTTCTTGACGGCCATCCTGGCACCGCTGAGTCGGATGATGTCCCGGATATGCTGCTCGCTCACGTCCTCCCCTACGTAGATTTGGAAACAAAACGAAGGACAATTTCGCTGGATTTTTTTCCTGTAATACTTCACGTCATGGCGCATATGCTTGCCGAGCCTGGCCAGATACTCGTCGGTCGTTTCCGGCAAAGTCACTACGATTTCGCCCAGGCAGTAGCATGCTTGATATGGAAACGGGAACCGACGAATCGCAGTCTCGATGGCCCAGAAGGAAATGACCGTGACCGACTTGAACCGGGCAAAAATAGCATTCGCGAAGCGCCGAATCTCGGCCTCCTCGATCTTGATCTGCTGGTTTAACACCTTCACTTCGTTCTGCTCGCGCCGAAACACGAAGGCCGTGATCACCTTGCCGCCCTTGCGCACCACATACGCACTGGCATTTGCAGCTTCGCCGTAAATGTGGAACCGGGCCAGCGAGGTATAGACGTTTTCATACAAGCGCTCCATCTCGGCTTCGACGAATGGTGGCACTTCTTGTTCATAAAATGAAATGGCAATGTCGTCCGCTGCCATCGGTTTTCCCGCACCATGAGCGATGGGCAAGGCATGGTGTTTTTGGCTTCTTGCAGTTACAGTCGATGTATCCATATTCTCCTCGTAAGGCGATAGACCGTTCGAATTTGCGGTATGGAAAACTTATCGTTTTGATGCAAATTATTAACAAACGCATCTATCAATGAATCAAGCGACGATATCAATGGCATACGTTCACGCGATAACGTCGACTCCTTTCCGCTGTGTACTTCAACAGTCCGTCTTGTGCCGCCGGTCCCGTGCATTATGATTTCGTTGCATCGTTCCAGTGAATGATCCTGGAATCTCTACTTGCGAGCGGCCAGGAAGCGGTCGCTGGAGCGTTTCAAATGCCGCACAGAGCGCACACACCAGGCGGCGATCCGTGATGCAAAGCCAGTCCGGCGTTCGGCGTGCAGGAACCACAGCCTGATCCGGCGCACGGCGGTTTTGCATGCCATGTGGATGACTCTGCCGCCATCCAGCAGAAAATGCGCGCGCGAGCGGTAGACCGCCAGATAGTCGAAATCCAGCCAGGCGCCCAGAAAATCGAATTTGTATCGATGCGATGACTCCATGAAACGGAACTCGGTGCCGCCGCGGGTGATGCATTCACAAATCGTCAGGTAGTTGCAAAGCGTGCCCAATCGATAGTCGTCATACGCGGGATCGTGGGCGATCACATGCATGAAATAATGGGAGCCGACGCAGTAAGAGATGGTGCCGGCACAGACTCGGCCCTCGATCGTGGCGACACCGACAAAGCCATATACCTTGGCAAGACGGATGATCCGCTCGGTCTCTTCTTCGTTGATGTACGCCTGCTTGTTTTTGACGGCCATCCTGGCGCCGCTGAGTCGGATGATGTCCCGGATATGCTGCTCGCTTATTTCCTCTTTCACATAAACGCGGTAGCAATGCGAAGGGAAGCGCGCCAGGAATTTTTTCATGTGGTTCTTGATGTTCGTGCGTGTACTCTTTCCGAGGTGGCCTAGATACTCTTGCGTCGTGGCCGGCAAGGTCAGGACAATATCTGACAAGCATTTACATTCTTGGTATGGAAACGGAAACCGACGGATCGCAGTCTCGATGGCCCAGAAGGAAATGGCCGTGACCGACTTGAACCGGGCAAAAATAGCATTCGCGAAGCGCCGAATCTCAGCCTCCTCGATCCTGATCTGCTGGTTTAACACCTTCACTTCGTTCTGCTCGCGCCGAAACACGAGGGCCGTGATCACCTTGCCGCCCTTGCGCACCACATACGCACTGGCATTTGCAGCTTCGCCGTAAATGTGGAACCGGGCCAGCGAGGTATAGACGTTTTCATACAAGCGCTCCATCTCGGCTTCAACGAAAGGGGGAACCTCATTTTCGTAAAGCGAAATGATAATTTCTTGAGAATCCCTCGTTCGGTCTGCGCCATGTTCAACAACCGACGCGCGGCTTCGTTGATTACTTTCGGCTAGGATAGTGTGTTCCATTTCCAGATCTCGTCTGCTTATAAGATCTTGCTGATGGCCTATAACCCGGAATTCACAATCAATCCGCAGACGACAGTTTTTTCCACTGAAAACCATGGGGTACAACCTGCTGGTACCCTGCTCCATTACCACGTCTGCCGGCCAAGTTCACTTGTTTGAATTTTTTTTCGCCCCGATCCTAGAAGGGCTTCCCCTCAATGCATGCGACTATCAATGGTGTTGTATTGAACGGATGCTCCAGGCCGAAGTCACCGGCATACTCGGTCGGAAAATCGCCGTTCGAAATGGCGATATGCTGGAGGCATAGCCTGTTTCGCATCTTTCCGACCACGCGAGTCCTTCTGGGCAACCACCGTCGGGTCCGACATACTGGCCTATCGCAGTCGTACATCCAGCCCCGCTTATGAATTGAAGATTTTTGGAGTGTCACGTAGAACTTTTCATTAGAGTTTGTCAACGTAGAAAAATCGCACCCTTTATTCATGCGCGACGGTGGAACATGCCGCCCATCAAATTCCGGCTTCAAGATCAATGTTTACTCCAGAGGGAGTCGAGAAAATTTATTGCGCGGAAAATACAGCGTGATCCCGCACAAAATTGGGTGTCACGGAGATCATGAATGGCGCCTGGTCGCCGATCAGAGCTTTTTGACTTCCTGACGTGTCGCTCATGTTGTTACCGCGAAACTACTTAACAATGCGGGCATCAAGACCATGCTAGACACTGCCCTACCGACACACGAGCCGCAAGCTAGGTTGACCTGGTTTGCTTTTCCTGAAGACGACTCTGAGCAGTCAAGCAATACGGCTTAACTACAGGGAAAGCCAAGGGATTTAACCGGTCTTTTGCAAGAATCCTCATCCCAATCGGCGTTTCTGAAATTTAGCAATGACCTGATTCCGATCCGATACTTTCTATGCGTCCAGCCTACCGTTCGGAAAATATGGCGACTTGTTAAATGTCATGAAAATATTTGATTCCCCAAAGCTTTCGAAAAACCAATGGCAGTTCTATATTTGTCGATTTAACAAGTGAGTTTAGTGTGCAAAAGAAATAAGCGAGCAAGATCGACGGTGACCCTAAGCAGAGTGCTGAGCGCCATTCTGGGAAGGTTCGCCGCAGGCCGGCGTATGGCGGACTTACGGCTTCGGTTTTCTTCCGGAGCGACCCGATGTAGGCGTTTTATGCGTTGCGTCAAGAATGACTTGTCAGCTGAACGTCAGAGGCGTCGGGACATCGGGACAGGAAGGGCGAATGCCTCTTTCTTGGGCCAGAAGAGCAGCCAATTTCTAATAGTGACAATTCAACGCAGCTTGCACAGAAAGCAGCATTTTTTCTGAAAAGACCGCCCCGCCCTTGAGTCTATCTCGCCCGCTGTCTGACCCTTGTGCTCATGCCGATTCGAGGTGACCAATAACACAAGGCCCGCCACGACTCGAAGACGTGGCGGGCCTGCAATACTGCGATGAACGGCCGCGAGGCCGACACCGGGAAACGGTTATTGGATAGGCGCAGCCAGAGGTTGCCGCGGGGTACCGCCGCCGCCGATGCTGGTCGGACTGTTGTTGTTCACGACATAGAGTGCCTTGACCAATTTTTGTATGTCGCGCGACCATGCGGTGCTACCGGGACTCCAGGTCTCGATCGGCGTGCCATAGTCGGCCTGGAACTGGGCGCGTACCGAGCCATCCGGACCGTGCTCGGCATTGAAGGCGAAGTTCGGTCCCCATGTGTCGTCGACGATGTACGCACCGTAGTTTTGCAAGGTCCACGCGAGTTGCCTGCCAGGCTCGGTCTCCAGCCCCAGTGTCCCTACATTCACCGATGCCGGAATGGCCAGCAGTGCTCCCATTTTCATCGCGGTATTGGAGTTATTGCTGTTCGTGCCATAAAACCCGACCGCATAGCCGTCCGCCGTTGTCGCCGGCCAGCGGAAGCAATCGGCACGGTTCGTGCACTTGTAGAGCGCCTCTTTCGCGTACACATTCACCTTCAGGGCATGCTTAGGTCCTTGCTGCCCCGGACGCAGTTCGCCTACCCGGATGGAGCCGCCGATCGCCGACAGGCCGGAGCCACCGTGGGAGCCTTTGATCCCATCTCCGTACAGATCGACCGAAGGGAATGTCACCAGGCTGGTTGCCGGGCCACCGGCGGCACAGCGCGTGAATGGCTGCGTCTGAATGAGGTGCGTCCATCCGCCGCCAGGAATGTCGCAGAGCTATTGTCGATCCCGTTTGGAACCACGTAGTTGCTCGGAATCGGGACACTGACCAGCGAACCACCGGTTGCGTTGCAACGGTTGCCACCATCCCAGCCGACACTGCTGTAATTGATGGTGGTCAGCGGCGCCGTCGGTTTCAAGACAATGCGCTCGTCATCGATTTGCGGCATCCCGGCACCATTGCCAAAGTTGGCCGACAAGTTCGCCGGAACATACACGGCGCCGCTGCCGATTGGCATGTTCCAGATGCTGTTGCTGGCAAAGGGCTGCTTCAATGGATCACGCTTCCCGGCCGAGGGCGCTGGCGTCGGGGCTGGAGCTGGAGCTGGAGCCGGAGTCGGCGTCGAGCGTTCCGCGTCTCCGCTTTTCTTCCAGCTCCGCGTCTAGTGCGGCTTGATCGACGCTGGCAGAAACCAATTCAGGCGAAAGAGCAGAATCAGCGGAAATCCCATCTGTCCCTGAGCCACCGCCGCCACAGGAAGCGAGCAAGACGGTCATGCTGGCGCCCAGCAGGGCGTGCGTACGTAATCGAATCATTGATTTAAACAAAACTGTTTCCTTAATTCAAAAAATATTTGATGAAAGTCAAAGGCTTGAAAAGCCCGACGTTTGCCACGCTTCGTGACCGTCTGACTTTGACGTGTGGAAACAGTTCCGGGTGAAAAGACTTACAGCCGGAAATAAATACTTACGGAAAGACTAATGGGAAAAGTACTGATGATCGAGCGGCAATTGCCACTCGATCACATCGTTGGCTGGCAACTAATACGCCGACCGTGAAGCAGCATCACGCTGGCATGCACTCATGCCAATGGTGTATGCCAGCGCCGTCTGGCCCTTGTGCTCACGCCAGTGAGCATTCGAGGTGACCAATAACACAAGGCCCGCCACGACTCGAAGACGTGGCGGGCCTGCAATCCTGCGATGGACGGCCGCGAGGCCGACAACCGGGAGACGGTTATTGGATAGGCGCAGCCAGAGGTTGCCGCGGGGTACCGCCGCCGCCGATGCTGGTCGGACTGTTGTTGTTCACGACATAGAGCGCCTGGACCAGTTTTTGTATGTCGCGCGACCATGCGCGTGCTGCCGGGACTCCAGGTCTCGATCGGCATGCCATAGTCGGCCTGGAACTGGGTGCGTACCGAGCCATCCGGACCGTGCTCCGCATTGAAGGCGAAGTTCGGTCCCCAGGTGTCGTCGACGATGTACGCACCGTAGTTTTGCAAGGTCCACGCGAGCTGCCTGCCGGGCTCGGTCTCCAGCCCCAGTGCCCCGACAGTTCGCCGATGCCGGGATGGCCAGCAGCGCTCCCATTTTCATCGCGGTATTGGAGTTATTGCCGTTCGTGCCATAAAACCCGACCGCATAGCCGTCCGCCGTTGTCGCCGGCCAGCGGAAGCAATCGGCACGGTTCGTGCACTTGTAGAGCGCCTCTTTCGCGTACACATTCACCTTCAGGGCGTGGCGCGGTCCTTGCTGCCCCGGACGCAGTTCGCCTACCCGGATGGAGCCGCCGATCGCCGACAGGCCGGAGCCACCGTGGGAGCCTTTGATCCCGTCGCCGTACAGATCGACCGAAGGGAATGTCACCAGGCTGGTTGCCGGGCCGCCTGCGGCACAGCGCGTGAATGGCTGGGTCTGAATGATGGTGCGTCCATCCGCCGCCAGGAAGGTCGCAGAGCTATTGTCGATCCCGTTTGGAACCACATAGTTGCTCGGCATCGGGACACTGACCAGCGCAGCCGCCGGTTGCGTTGCAACGGTTGCCACCGTCCCAGCCGACACTGCTGTAATTGATGGTGGTCAGCGGCGCCGTCGGTTTCAAGACAATGCGCTCGTCGTCGATTTGCGGCATCCCGGCACCATTGCCAAAGTTGGCGGACAAGTTCGCCGGAACATACACGGCGCCGCTGCCGATCGGCATGTTCCAGATGCTGTTGCTGGCAAATGGCTGCTTCAATGGATCACGCTTCCCGGCCGTGGGCGCGGGGGTCGGGGTCGGAGCCGGAGTTGGAGTCGGGGTTGGGGTCGGAGTCGGGGTCGGAGTCGGAGTCGGAGTCGGAGTCGGTGTCGGAGTCGGAGTCGGAGTCGGTGTCGGTGTCGGTGTCGGTGTCGGAGTCGGAGTCGGAGTCGGAGTCGGAGTCGGAGTCGGAGTCGGAGTCGGAGTCGGAGTCGGAGTCGGAGTCGGAGTCGGAGTCGGAGTCGGAGTCGGAGTTGGCTTCGGAGTCGGAGTTGGCTCGTCGGGTTTGGCGTCGGATTTGGTGTTGGATCAGGTACCGGATTCGGCGAAGGATCGGGGATTGGATTTGGTATAGGATTAGCGCCTTCTAGTCCGGATACGTGGGTGCCCGGATCCGTTTGGCTGTTTTCTATTCCACCTGCGCCACCTCCGCACGCTGCAAGTAGTACAACTACACTGGAACAGAGCATGGCATGCACGCGCAATCGGTCAATTGACTTAAACAAAACAGTTTCCTCAATTCAAAAAATGCCTGATGAAAAACAAACATCGGGGGAAACCCGTTGTTTGCCACGCTTCGAGTTCATCTGACTTTGACGTGTGGAAACAGTTCCTATTGGAAAATTTTTTCGCCGAAGAAACGCAGTTACACCCTTATAAAAGTATTGTGGTCAAGACAGGAATTGCGAATTGATCAAATCATAGATAGATGATCAATATTTCATGAGCATATGAAAT